>NZ_CAXUPK020000001.1:0-1442457 GCF_964252865.1 Devosia sp. LjRoot3 | reverse complement strand
TTGAGGCGATCAGGGCCTTCATTCGCGACATGCACGTCGATGAGATGGTCATCGGCAACATGCCGCCAATGACTGGGGTCTTCCCCGATTATGTCGCGCCAATCGTGAGAAATTTCGAAGACCGAAGAGAGTTGACAACCGTCCGCTGGGGTATGCCTTCCTCGTCGTTCGCCCAGTTCGAAGCTACAAAAAAGCGCGCACAGAAGATCGAGCAAAAGCAAGGGCGTACGCTGGACCCCGAGGAGTTCAAGCAACTCCTGTCGATGGAGCCGGACAAAGGCACGACCAACATCCGAAATACCCGCAGTAAGCACTGGCAACCGTGGCTCGCGCCTGAATTTCGATGCGTTGTTCCCTTCACCAGCTTCTCAGAGTTCAACAGGGAAGAAGGTGGCGATGTCTGGTTCGCGTTTAGCGACGAGCGGCCGCTCGCATTTTTCGCAGGTCTGTGGGCGCCGCAATGGAAGGGAGTGCGCAAGGTCAAGGAAGGTGTTGTGACGACCGATCTTTTCGCTTTTCTTACCACCGAACCCAACGCCGAGGTCGAAAACGTTCACCCAAAAGCCATGCCGGTTATCCTGCGCACTCCCGAAGAAATCGAGATTTGGATGACGGCCGACTGGGACATTGCCCAAAAGCTACAGCGTCCCCTACCCGACGGCGTTCTCAAGATTGTGTCGCGGGGACACAAGGAAGATCCTCCTCCCCCGCGCGAGCCCGCGTCGGAACCAGATCTGTTCTAGCCCTTCACTACGCCTAGCTTAGTGCGCGCCAGATCTGCCCCGCGAGGACGCAGTCGAAGTGGTTCTGGTGGCCTGTCCTGGATCGGTGCCGGCGAGTCTGGCTCGACTGGGACAAACCACTCGATCTCGACGCTGCCGGTGCCACACAGTGGGCACCGGACCTTTGTACGCAACTTCTCCAGGGTGAAATTGTCGCCGAGCA
The DNA here is from genome assembly GCF_964252865.1 of Devosia sp. LjRoot3. Classification (NCBI taxonomy): domain Bacteria; kingdom Pseudomonadati; phylum Pseudomonadota; class Alphaproteobacteria; order Hyphomicrobiales; family Devosiaceae; genus Devosia; species Devosia sp. LjRoot3. Next base: position 1,441,512 of record NZ_CAXUPK020000001.1, on the reverse strand, counting down.
CCGCAATCAACGTCAGCACGTTGAGCTGGAAGGCCTCGGGGCAGGAGTCTTCCGATTTCAAGGATGCGAAGCGCCTTTGGCAGGTGAGATATCCCTGCCATCCGCCGAGGCGGGCATCCATTAATGTCGCCCACGTCCAGACAGCAACCTCCACGACGCGCACGTCACACCCGGGCCCCCCATGGATCGCAGCAAGATTGCACCCTGCCCTAGCAGCGATCTGTCTCGCACATTCCGCGAGCGTCATATCCGGGCCGAACCGTCGCTGCATGTCGTGTCGGTCCAGATCTGCATTTCGCTGACACCTGAAGCAATCGATCCGAAATTTTTTCGGGTGGTAGTCGCCGATTTTGACGGTTCGAGGATCGAAACGCATCGAAATGCCTTGTCAGTTGTTCTTGATATGTTCTACTGCAATGAAACTTGAGAAGTCCAGCCAGAGTGGATCACGATGTCCAAGATACGGGCTCAAAGCGGGGAACAACCGACGGCAAAATCGACCACGCTGCACGTGGTCCTCGCCTTCGAGCGTGATGAGGAAGGCGAACTCCGAGCCGCGTTTGAAGCGCAGCAGGCGCCCAGCGAGCATGCGGCGATTAGTCGGGCAAAACTGATGGCACGTTCCTATGCCGGTGTTATCGCGTGGAGCCGGCCGGCCAAGCCTGATGTCGGCGAATTCGGCGAGCCGACGGTCCTCTACCAAGCTGGTGACGTTCCTGACTTGGAGTAGCTCTGTGGCGAACGCTACCCCCCGCTACAGCGTGAGGGTGTCGGTAACCCATGGCAAAACCACCCCGTCACCACAGACGAGATCGGGACGCCGGTCAGTTACGTCGATGCAGGGAGTGTAGAATGAAGTGGTATCCGGGGTCGCAAGCGCGATAGAAAAGAGCTGCTTGAAGTGGGACGACGTGATGCTAGTCCCTTCCACCAGCGAAAAAGGACCAAACCGCACACAGAAAAGGATGATCGCCGCGCAAACGGCCTCGATGCATCGCATGACCGATGCATCATGAAAGTAAGAGTCCCTATCGTGCTTGGTCTTGTTGTAAGCGTCATACCAAGGAATTGACTGAGTGGGGCTCTGCGCTGACCACGAGGCAAATGGCCTGATTGGTGCCACCGACGCGAAAGGCGTGAGGGTGACTTCGTACTCGGCCAGGTACAGCGGTTCCTTTAGCCGCACATAGTCCGTGGTTTTCAGGCTTCGAGCCCCATTTCCGGTGAGGCCGGCGTCACGCGCATGCCGTTGCCAATAGTTCTCAACTTCGGTGGCAGCCAGGATAAGCAACTCGCGACTCTTATGGCCAAAACTCAACAGGCCTTGCGCGGTTGGCTGCACGTACAGGAATAGGTCGTAAAGACGCTCCAGGAGTAAGTGAAGAGCTTGCTCCGCGGAGAGCCTGTCGGCATCGGTAACGCCTAGCGCCTGATTTACCTGCGCCGTGTAATAAAGCCCTGGCCGCCAAACCCCTTGGACTGCATGCCCATGGGGCCGCTGCATCGGCCGAAAATTCCGGCCCGAAAAGGTCCTCAGTGCCCAGGCGTTCAAGTCATCGGTTGTCGTCGTTTCTGAGACCGTCAGTCCGGAGCTTATGCCAAAAAGACCGGCATTAGCGCCGTAGATCGAGACGAAGGAATTTCCAGAGCGGTAGGCGTAGCTTAGAGGCTGGCTCTGATGAATGTTCGGCACCCACCCAGGAATCGTTGTCGCCAGATTTTCGAATGTGATCGCCAAGGCCACCCGCCTGGTTGAGGTTAGAAGGACGTTGTGAACCTAGGCCGCGTCGGCTGAAACATTAGGCCTAAATGCTGGAAGCCTCGATTTCCGCCGCGGCCTCGGCCGCGATGTGTGCGTCGACCACCGTGGCGACTTCGGAATAAAGATCCACGCCATCATCATCCGCTGTCAGCGAGATCAGCAGAGCGTAACGGCCGCGGTCTGCGTACCGTTGTTGCCCCAGGTGCGATTTCCACCAACCTCCGACAGGGTGAACAGCCAGATGGTCGTGGAGTGAAAGATCAATTGCGTGGCCACGCCAGAGATCGCAATGCAGCGACCCTGCCTGCACTGCCTTTGACCCGAGAAGCCAATAACTCGCCTCCTTCACACCGCCGCCGTCGCCCTCAGCATGTTCGTCCTCGTACACGCTTTGTCGTGCCTTGAATTGTTCGGGCGTTTCTCCACGCTTCTTCAGCGCGAAGCGCAGGCCATAGGACCGGTACGTGTCCGGCCTGGTCGCTGCTCGTCCCGTGAGGTTTGGTTCGATGAAATAAGACAGGGTGACCTTCATGGTGACGATGGCATTGTCCAAATCCTCGAGGACCTGACGTGGCCATGGTAGGTCGTAGAAGTGGATCTCGTTGAAAACAGGACCACCCTTCCCCATCGCATAAGGCTGAATGTCCGTTTGCGCCATCAGAGTGACATCGCTCTTGGCAGAGGCGATAGCCCTCGCCAGGTTTGGCACGCCGTAGCCCACGTCACGCAAGAAGGACTGTTTCGCCGCCTTGCTGCCGGATGTCTTTCCAGTGCTCCAGTGAGCACCCTTCCCTATGAATTTGGACCTGATTGGTTCCGGCCACTCGGCCGACTGGACGATCAACGCCCGGTAAGTTTCGGGCCACAATCCCGGCAGCGCCGCTTTAAGCTTCCCTACGAAATTGCCAGCGACTGCGGTAGCGGCGCTTGTCGCCCAAAAAGGCACAAGTGGCTCGTTGACGACGTCGGCACCGGTGGCAAGGAGCGACACAGCTTCATGCCAATCGCAATAATCTGCCAGGTCCACCACCATGTTTCCAGCCTCGAAAAGGACCTCCGGCTTGATGGGCGTGAGATCCGTCGGCAAAGCTTGGGAACCACAGCTGAATGGGCTTTTGTGGTTAGCTTCAACCAGCGGAGTGAGACTTATGTCGTCGGCAGGGCCGACGTCTTTGGCCGTATACCCACCGATTGAAAGTGCGTTCCAACTTTGCGCCGGGTCCTCGAGAGATTGGTGGGTCAGCACTTCGGACTTTATTCCACCGGCGCGATTCCCGGTGGCCACCATGAAAAGTCTTTTGGGTAAGTCCTTTGCGGCCACCTTTTCCTGATGATCGCCGGGCATGGAGCCACTTACGATCTGGTCTATCGCACCGCTCCAGCTCGATGGTCCACTGGGCGGGAATTCGGCAGTCGATACAGCCATGCAGAATGAGCGCACAGCCTCAGGTCGCGCGATCTCCGCGATGGCGACCGCGGCCTGAGTAATGACACCATATTTGGGAGGTTCGGTCGGCGGGAACCCCGACGGCGGAAGGAATTTCACGGACTCGACCGTGTGGGTCAATACCGCCTCAGATGTGCCGTTCATTGGCCAAAACAAGTCACCGTGCAACACTGTTCCAGCCATCGGTGTGCCATGGCCGCCATGGGGGTGATGGTCGTCCGTACCCCAGTCTTCGTCGACGGTCCATGCGCCTGCTAGGCCCGGCTGGATAAGAGGATGAGCAACGTTGATACCCGAATCCAGAACACACACAGTTGGGAACGCTACATTCGGGACAACGAGGCGCCCCACCAGGTCGTCAACCCACTCGTGCTGCGTTGTCAGGCCACCCAGCTCCAAGAAAGGCGCAATGTTGCCGGTCGCTTTGCGAACCTCGGAAACCAGGCCAGGAATGCGTTGCAGGAAGGTTACCAGTGCCTCGGCGCTAGCCCTGACATACGCCACGCTCATTTCCGGGAAATTCTGCCGTTGATCGTGAACAACCAGATTGGCGGCCCTGGCGGCAGCGCAGACCGCTGGCGCGTGGCTCTTGGGACTAATCCAAACTTCCCACCAGAAAGGCGCCTGTTCTGTGAAATCTATCGGGCCAAAAAACAAGCTATGGGCGGGGGCAGGCCTGACGTCATCGATTGGCTCGAAAACGTCGATCTCGGGCCGCTTCCGATTGCCTACGACTGGCGCGCCGTAGGCCTGGATCCTGCCTCTCAGGAACTGTCTTGCGTCGTCTGGTACAAAAACCAAAGCGGTTTCGCTTCGATCATCGTTTCTCGACGACTGCAAGACCTTGATGTTTTGAGCGGTGAAATCGAGGTTTGGCGTCTTTGCAGGGCCCTTTCGGTCGCTGTCAGGCGCAGTCGTCTCAATTTCAACGTTTACGCCTTTCACGTGGCCGGGAATTTCGACGCGCTGGTCGACGGCAGCTTGTGGAAGCGGGCCAAGCGCTGCTGCAAGTCGTTGGACTAGGAACGCCGAGTGCTGGACGGGATCCTTTTTCAGCACGGGCTCGTCTCTCGGCGAGGCAGGATAGACATACTGAGCAGACGTCAGGAAACGCTCAATGCGGACATGAGGATAGTCGTGTGAACTAAAATCGTCGTCCTGCGCCATTCACTACCGGATAGAGGTAAAACGACTCCGGAATGACTGCCGATCCTGCAGAGACGACTTAAGCGCCTCTACTGACAAATTCGAGCTGCCCTCCAGAATCGCATCTTTAATGACCGAATCTGCTGCTCGAACGAGTTCGCCTTGACTTAAGCCTTGTGTCAATGGGGCCACTTCTTGCCATTGATTGGACTTGAGCTTTAGTTTCCCAAGTCGCTGACTGAGCACCTTCTTTGCGGCATCTGCATCTGGCATGTCATACTCGATGATCTCGTCGAACCTACGTGCCAAAGCCTTGTCCAGAATTTCTGGATGGTTGGTGGCGGCGATCACAAGACTGTCGGTGCTGTTAGGCTCTTCCATAAACGTCAGTACCGAATTCAGTACACGTCGAATTTCGCCGACATCGTTTGTATCACTGCGCCGCGAGCCGATCGCATCGAACTCGTCAAGAAGGTACACGCCACGCGTCTGATTGACCTGGTCAAACAACAGACGAAGCTTGGACGCGGTTTCGCCGAAAAACCGGCTGAATACGGAGTCAAGGCGAACCACAAACAGTGGCAGATGCAATTCCCCTGCGAGCGCCGACGCCGTCATCGTCTTACCGGTTCCAGGAGGACCGACGAGGAGCAGATGGGTTGCGGGCGATTGACCATGGTCCCGCAGGGTTGCCCTCTCCTTCTGCTGCCTCACCAGTTTCGTGAGACGAAGGCGGATGCTTTCCGAGAGAACCATCCCTGAAAGGTGGGTCTTAGGATAGCTAGAGCTTACGATCTCCTGAAGCTCGCCCCGTGGGCGAGCTAATGGAATGACGGCCTGGCCTCTATCGTGACCGGAGCGTCCCTTCTGACGGGCGGACTGCACCAACTGCTTAAGCTTCTCGGCATCGCTGGTGTTACCCTGGCGGGCCTCCTGGGCAGCGATCTGAAGCGCAATGGTAAGAAACTGGTCCTCATTGCCGGCGACATGAGAATTGAGAAGAGCGATAAACTGCTTTGCTGACATTCCATCGCTCCTTTCTCTCAATGGGGGCGCCCCGATTTAGGGCCAATACAGCCAAGTTTGGATGTCGGCACGAGTCAACCCAGGTACACGGTGCAGGTAGTCCGATACCGGATTTTTTTCATACTCGCCAAGCTACGACGGAATCACTTCAAAAAAGATAATATCAGAACAATACAAGAACAACCTAAGGGTCACTTAGGAGGGGTAGTTTCGTCTCGGTTATCGCCTACCCAAAATAGGAAGTATCTGCAGATCGGAGGCGCCGCATATTATTTGCGACCGCGCTATCTGCTTCCCTCCACCACGGCCTGGATAGTGGTTACAAGGATCCGCAGATCATCCTCAAGTTGATCAGCTCGCAGCGTCCCAATGTGAACGGCGCTAGCTGTCTCAAGAAATCTCAAATGTTTCTCTTCCGCAGCGGACAGCATCGTGATGTCCGCCTCCGGCACGCGTTTGGAGAGCCCTCGCTTGCACGCAATGGCCAACTGGCACGAGTTGCGATCAATGCTCTCATGAAGCAGCAACAGGTCAATGTCTCGAGCTCCCTTTGCGCCTGAATAGGCGGAGCCGAAGCCATAGACCGACACGCTGAGTGTCAAAGCCAGCCCAGCTTTCGGAAGTACGCGTCTTCCTCATCAGTGAGGAAGAACCAATAGTCGTCACGGTGCAACGCGCTCATGAACTCTACAATTCTGAATAGACCAACCTTTTGGTCCCGGCAGAATCGCTTGGCATCGGGTGTGAACCCGCACCACATCGAATTAATGATGACCGCGTCGACTTTTCCTAGTTTGTCCGCGGTCTCCATGAATTCGGCGACGCCAAAGGCGTAGCACTCACAGATGAAGACACGCAGTGTGTCACCCTTTGTTCGCACCAGCTCGTAAACACCATCGCCAAGCGGGGTCAACGAAACCACCTGACCGTGACCTGCCATCTTGGTTTCAAAAAATTTGTAATGACCATAGTGGCTGGTCCAAGGGAAACTCTCGTTACGCGCCGCCATCAGTATCCCCACGAACTAGGCTGTCAAACTCGGCGGGGAAACGTTTCACCGCTGCATACGGAATTGTGTCTTCAACCCACTGCTCATACCCGCGGGCATGCAGCAGAAAGGCCGAAATCGCCGCCTGCTCCGCCGCCGCGAACAGCCCGCGATGTAACACGAGCTGCTCTGCAATTTTCCGATTATTGGGCACGATCACCGAAAGTCGCTCAGACAACCACACCGCGTGTGCCGCCTCGTTGTGCGGCTGTGTCCTGGCTAGCTCTGACAGTGGCCCGTACTGAGCCCAGGATTGCCTGTTCTCCTCCAGGATCGGCAAAATTGAGGCAGTGACGTCGCCTTTGGTCGGCTGTGGGTCCACATCAAGCCGCCTCATCACCGCCGCTTCGTGCGCCGCCTTCATCGAATGCAATATCTCGACAGTGAAAACTGCCTCGTTCTCCTCCCGATCGATCAGCGTGTGATGCGTCGGGCAGAGTAGCATTAGGTTCTGGTAGTGGTCGCGCTGTACGTCTGTCTGCTCAGCATTGTGGCGACTGGCCCCTGGCTTTTCGCCGCAGATGTGAGCCATTTCCCCGAGCAAATAAGGAGCCGCCTCTGCTGCTTCGTGGTAGCAGAGCCTCTCCTTGCAGCCCTCGAATGAGCAGCGACCGCCGGCCGCTGCCCAGAGAATCTTGATCGATTTTTGAGTTATCGCCATCGTGTCTGCATACCATGGCGCCAAAAAACATCCAGTGAGCAGGATTGCCTTCGATTGCGTATCCTCGATGGCGTAATCGACGACGAATTGACGGTGCCGAATCCCTATTTCTTCGCACCTTCTTCAATTGGGCATCGGAAATCGACTAGCCGTGAAAGGCTACCCATCCATCGTACTTCCTAACGAGATGGATGAAAGAACTCCTCACATTCCAAAGGTCTTGGCCGTCGCCGTATGCCGCTGAACGAGCCTCGGTGTATCGATGATGAGATCGGCCATATTCAGATCCAGCGCCTGATGGAGGTCGTCGCCGATTTCTTCGCGAACCAGATTCGAAGGATCGAGAACGCCGGTCAAAAAACTCGACTTGCTTCGCATGTAAGGAATTATCGTCGACATCTCTTCGTCCTGACCGAGGCCCAGTGATGCCGTCGCGACTATGACTTCCGAGATTTTGCGACCATCGTGTTCCAACTTTGAAAGTAGAGCCCGCAGGACAGCGGGGTTGGTAACGAATGATCGGGAGACAATCGCGAGCTGATAGCTGTCGTCCAGCTCGTCTCTGTACTCACCGAAAACCTCAGCAAGTCGAGGAAAATTTCCGAACCCGAGTTCGATCTCGCGAGTCCACATACACCAGATGTGAGTTTTGTGGCCTGCTCGAGCTAGTGCAGCACAAACTCCTTGTGTGAAGCCATCTGCGTCTTCTGCACTCGTAAGAACCAGAATTGGCTCCCGCTGAAGCCCACCCCTGCCCACGATGGCCTGCCCCAGCTTCTTTCCAGCGAGCATCGCAACTGTCTTGAGCGAAGCCAGCCTGGGTCGGCCCTTAATGCGCGATATCGCTGTGATCGCGTCATCTTCAAGAACCACGGATACGTCCCTACTCCACATCAGGTCGCCTCCATATCGCGTCCAAGATATCTCTCGTCGATGGATCAGTCTGCGACATGATCGCTCGCTCAAACAGTTTCCAGTCTTCACTGCCGCATGGCCATGGCGCGTAGAACCATCTGCCATCGTTCAACTGGTACCGAAGCCTATCGCCATCCATCGAAATATCCAAACCTCCGCGTCGCAGCTTGTTTTCCAGCGCTGCACTAATTGTCTCGGTCTCCGCAGCGTGGTTCCTTAGATGAAACGTGAAGCGGCTGGCGATCCGCACAATTTCGCTCAGCGGACCTACACGACCTGCTGCCCGCCATCCCGCCAACATGCAACCGACAAACAAGATTTGTTCTTCGCGGTCGACGGCGTTCGGAGCAAGGTCGCCGATATCGGAAAGCCAATCCGGCGACGAGAAAATGGCAACTTCGTATCCATCCGCGGGATGGATTCCCACGAACACGCTGTGAGGAGCTTGTCGTCGAAGTCGGTGAAGATTGTAGTCCGACGATATGATCAACCGGAGATCAGCGTCCGGCCAATTCTGCCGTTCTTCCGCAAATTTGCGGCGAAGGGCGGCATCCCAAAACTGCCTAGCCCTGTTGCGAAGCTGCACGTGAATTCTCACCGCAGTTCCGTGAATTACGAGGTCGTCAACAGGGGTGGCGATTGAGAGCTCAAACGACGTGTCGCGGTATCCTTCATCAAACCTGCACCGCACTCCAAGCCGACAGAGCTCTTGGGCCAGATACGACTCCTCGAAAATGTTCCCTTTGAGATTGTTTTGTCCGCCGAGGTGCTGTTGCGAAGAAGACGCCATGCTTACTGGATTCCAACGTCGATTTCCCGTTGGTCCAATGCTTACAAGACAGGTACTTGCGGGAAGGTAACTGCAGTGAACGCTTGACGTCAGCGTCTACGCGAGGTTGCGGCGCCGCCTTGGGATGCTGCCGTCAATGAACGCCAATGCTCCCTGAAGAACTGCGCACAGGTCATGTCGGCCAATAGGATCTGGTTCCGAAACTGGGTTGGATTCATCTTGAATGCGACGCGCAACTCCTTCTGCACAACGCTGCGATCGCTCTCGGAAATCTGCATCGCAGTTCCATAGACGGCGGCCCAAAAGCTTACAGGATTAGATAAGAGCTCGACGTTCTGTCGATGATAGCCAAAGCCTAGAAATACGACCTGGTCGGAAGCTGAGATTGCTCTCTTGATCTCCTGAAGCGCCTCCTCGTTGCGCTCCTGTTCCGTGAACGTGCGAATTGACCCAGATACTTGAGCGACTGCTCTAGGCGAAGGCTGACCGAAATCGACCTTGGGCCCCTCTTTCTCTTGCCAGGGAAGAAGCCCTACCGACCCATAAGGCCGATGCATCCGCAGCGTCGAAACCACAGAACGAGCCTTGTCCAGCGAGACGCCGTAGTACTCAGAGAGCGAATATGGCAGGTAGTGTTCGAGGCAGCGGTCGTAATTAAAGTTGATGATTTCGACGTTGTCGAAAATCCGGTCGATCTCACTCTTGCGTACGTTTTCCGTAAGCAGCTTGCTAAGGCTGTTATACCAGGTGCTTTCGAACTTCGTCATATCCAAGGATGCAGACGAACCGTCGGGAAGCACGAACCGAGGACTCGCTCCTTCTGCTTCCAATATCGCCTGGGTGATACCCAGCTTGCCCATGAGCTCAACAGTTCGGTCTTCCAGCGCGTCGATCACGTTGTCGATCGACATTGCTTGCCTTGCCGATTTGGCGAGCTGAGCGCCCGCCTCGATATACGGCTGAAGCACATCACCGCTCGTCGAGCCCACAGCGAGCTTGAGAGCTTCATACAGCGGCCCGCTCCCTTGGGTCTGCTGGTATCGGCTAAACCTGATATCGACCATTTCAACGATGGTCTTGAGGAGAGTCGTTCCCACAGGCAGTCCAACCTCAAAGCTCGCGCCTGCCCCTATTACGAGTACGGTCTTGGAACGAAACATTCGAATCTCGAGTCTGCCGCAGCGAGGACACCACCGAATTGAGGAAAAGGCAAACGGCGCAGAAGCCTTGGAAGGGCTTGCACATATTCGCAGAACCTACGGTCCCGCTCTTCATCTAGAGACCCGCGGCCGTTCGATCTGGACCGCCATCCAAGTCAACGCCGCAACCACCAAAGCTCCCCAGCGCCATGCCCTGAACGAGCACAACGAAATGCCGAAGGTACAGGGGACAATCGGCGGCGTTTGTCCTCAGTGAGCGAGGTCGCCATGCTCGAACCGACTGAGATCGAGGTGCGAAACTTGGTCTCCGGCTGACGACACCACTAAGATTGATCTCGCTGCACAGAGCGAAAGGTCGCCCAGATAGCCGGCCTCGATGCCTGGCATAATTGTGTATCGATAACTGGCGGTCGCTTTCCAACGATCCAGCAGCTGAGGTGGTGCAACAAGCTTGTCCGCAATCGCATCACGGTCGAATTCGATCCAGAGGGCCGATGCCCAATCCCGGCGACAGGGCACAAACGTCCGCCAGCTGCTCATTACGTATTTCTCGTCATAGGCATCGCCGTCGAACCCGTCGAAATCGAAAAGGCTAACCCCGCCAAGATGCCGAACGAACGGGAAGTAATCCGGACCTCGGGTCGTCTTCCACCGTTCCGAATTTGAGATAGGAGGCTCGACCAGGAGAGCACCGGCTGCACTTATCGCAGCCAACCGTGACGGGTGAGTGGTATGCCACACACGCCCCACCAGGTGGTCTGCCATGAAATCAACGGATCTCAAAAGGCCTGCCTTCCAAATACATCATCGCCTTGATCGGGAAACATGTCTCTTATCACCACTCAACGCTTGGTCTCACCTTGGTTTGGTGTAGAGGCTCGCCTTCCCACGTGCTTACGAGCAATGCGGAGCGCAGTCGCCATCGATCGACTGGAAACCCCTCAGTTACCAATGTCTCTAAGACTGTCTAGCCTCGTCAATCCCAGGATGTAAGCCATGTCCTCCTTGGAGAAGTTCCGATCGAGCATTGAAACGATGAACGCATATCGAAGGTCTAACGGACTGATTTCTTCGCCGATTTCGCGTCCGATCGCCTTAAAATCACTAGTCAAATGGTGAGCCGAGATTTTCACTGCGCCAATGCGACTAGGGCGGAACAGGTAGGTCGGACTAGAATTCTGAAAAGCAATGTCTATGAGGCGCCAATACGCTACGGCCCACGCGGCTTGCCTGGTTATTGGAATGATCCTCGAACCAGTCCTCAGTGTAAGCTCTTTAAGATTCACATCTTCCGGCCGGATTTCGCAGAGCTGGCCCGTCGTCAGCCCGCTCGAAAAGATGAGTTCCGCCATTGCCCAGACTTTTACCCTCCTGATCCACGTCACAAGTCTGCCGGTGGGGTCATCGATGCGAGCGTAGCACTGGTTCAGATACTCATTGACGGCCTCTGGAGTGAGGGCGGCGCGTGCCATTTTACTTTTTTTGAACGGCGATAGGCCCGCTGCGGGGCTTTGTTCCACGACACCCCACTGCACAAGCCACTCGTAAAAACTTATTAGCCCACGTGCGGTATCCCCGCCTTTTCGGTTGTGGTGCGCCATGAAACTGAGAATGTCAGTCTCGGTAGCGCTTTCTGCACTAAGGGCATTTTGGCTCAACCACCGACCAAAGGCTTTGAGATGTCGCTCCATTGATTTGATGTATTCGGGGGCATACCTGTCAACGGATGCCTGGCGCCAAAGCGTGAGATGCGTTTCAAATTCCGTCATGGCCACCAACGCGTATGCTTGCCCCTAAAGCTGAGCACCAATTCGGATGTCAGGCCCACTTCGTCGTGCGGCTGCAATTTGAACCAGTCTGCATGCTTGGCGTCGAAAAATGGCGAGCTGTTCTGAAGCTTCGGTATCGACGTTGTGATGCCGTGGATCTTCGTTCGCCGATTGAGGGCTACAATGTGGGATACCGAACGGAGTGGCCAGAACCCTGTTTGGCTACGAAAGAGAACGTCGTCGCCTTCGAGACTGATGGGCAAATTGGCAAGATAGTCTTTAAGCGCACGTCTGATCGGGTCACTTAGCTCAATGACGTCGCGCACACCTTTTGCCGAAACGCGAAGGGTCCTGCCGTCAAAGTCGTTTGCGGTAATTCGTTCGACCTGCCCACCAGTCAACCGATGCTCATAGTAGAGCGACAGAACCACGTAGTCCCTGGCAGCAATCCACCGCTGGGACTCTTCATCAACGATCAGCGTGAAGATCGTCCGGACTTCTTCGTCTGTGTATCGATCATAGACAGGTGCCATACGCTGGGCAGACACAGCCCCCACCGGACTGCTTGGCAATCCTTTTTGATCCACCAAGAACGAAAAGAAGTATCGCAGGCGACTGGCCAGGCTTGTCCGGACCCCGGGTTTGACGTGACATTTCACCTCAAACAGGAAGCGCTCAACTTCCTGTAGATTCACTTCGAAAAGCGGCGAGGAAGACAGCACGGCAGCGTCCTCCTGCAGATGTTTTGCCAGTTGCAAGGTCGCTTGCCTGACGTAGGCAGCCGAGCTTTTGCTCTTGCGGTGTTTCAGAACGTGATGACGCTCGAACTCGCTGAAGAGCGTCGAGAACTCGTCGGTTATCGCAGGCGCTTTTCCCATGCGCGCCACGTAACCTAGAATCCTTATCGGTTCGTGTTCCCGATCCTAAAAATCCACCCAGACGGGCCGGGCGTTTGCAACGCGCGCCGTCGCAGCGATCGTCGAAATCGCGCAAGGTTGTATGCTTTTGCGATGTGAACACACGTCGGTTGTATTTCTGCTGATAAGAGGTTGTAGGCTTATGAGATGTTATTTTGTCGATTTCCTGGGGTTTCCCGCCACGAGATTGTAATCTTATAAGGTCGCGAACACCCGACCGAAAAACTGATCGGCCCCAACGGAACCGATCAGTGAGGCGCAGGCGCCTATTCGACGCGGAAGCAATAGAAGTAGCCGTTGCCGCCCGTCCCGATCAGCGCTTCCTGGCCACAGCCGCGGGATGGATGAGCCGCGTTCCAGGATTTTCCGGTGGCAAGATCTTCCGGCCCCATCCGATCATGGTGACCGACCATGGCGGTTCCCTCGCCGTTCAGGGTCCAGTCGCCGCAGGTGTTGCCGGAAGAAAGTGTGCCATCGGCGTTTGAACCGGTCAGAATGTCATGCTGGTTCGGCTCATCGCCTCGCCCGGCGACCGTACCACCGGTTTCGGTAAGCGCCGTGGCCTTGGTGATATTGTTGCTGTCGCCGTGCAGTTCATCGATCGAGTTGGCGACGACCTCGCCCTTCACGTTCGTCCATGGGCCCGAACCGATCCGGTCTCGCGCATTCACGCCTTCGGCACTCAAATAGGCGTGCCACTGGCCCGTGGCGCCGGCAGCTTCCGCGAGCTGCTGGCAATGGGCATCGGCGCCCTCGAGCCCGCCCAGATTGGCGCCATCTCCCAGTCCGACACTGGTCACGAAGAAACTCATCGCGTCCTGGGCAAAGGTAGCCGGCGTGCCGGCCAAAAGTAGTGCTGCTGATGCAGCCAAGGCAATTGGCTTCATTCTCAGTCCTCCTTGTTTGCCCAGTTTCGATTTTGACGAGTGCGACTTCGGGGTATCCTCTCCAACTGGGCCGGCGACGTTATAGCACCGCGCCAGCGGGGTCCGTTGTCACGTTTCTGAGTTTGCTCCCCCCGGCCCCGCCCAGACTTTCCCTCTGGTCGCCGTGCTTTGCTATGGTGGCGCAAACGATTCACGGACCGCTCCTATGCAACCTTCGCGCGACATTTCCCGCCTCATCGAAATCATGTCGGCGCTGCGCGATCCCGATGGCGGCTGCCCCTGGGATCTCGAACAGGACTTTTCGACGATCCGCCACTACACGATCGAAGAGGCCTATGAGGTCGCCGACGCCATCGAGCGCGAGGACTTTCATGACCTGAAAGAAGAACTCGGCGACCTCCTGCTGCAGCCAATCTTCCATGCGCAGATGGCCAAGGAGGCCGGCCATTTCGATATTGGCGACGTCATCTACGCCATCACCGAGAAGCTGATCCGCCGCCATCCCCACGTCTTCGGCGACATCATCGCCGACAGCGCCGCCGGCGCTCAGGTCAATTGGGAGGCCATAAAGGTGCAGGAGCGCGCCGCCAAAGCCGCACGAAAGGGAAATACGGCGACCTCCGCCATCGACGATGTACCGCAGGTGCTCCCTGCCCTGGCGCGTGCCGAAAAACTGACCAAGAAGGCCGCCAAGGTCGGTTTCGACTGGCCCGACTTTGCTTCGGTGATGGCCAAGGTCGAGGAGGAAGTCGCCGAGGTGGGCGAGGCGCAGCGGTCCGGCGATAGCGCGGCGACGCATGAGGAAATCGGTGATCTGCTGTTTGCCGTCGCCAATCTGGCGCGTCACGCGGGCGTCGATGCCGAAGCCGCCTTGCGCGATGCCAATGCCAAGTTTACCCGCCGGTTTCACTACGTCGAAGCCCGCAGCCGCGAAGACGGGATCGAGCCCAAGGATGCCGGGCTCGAACGTCTTGATGGCTACTGGAACGAAATCCGCGCCGCCGACAAAGGCAAGTAGCTAGAGGTCGGACAGCGCGATCCGGCCGTTGAAGCGTTCAAGAAACGCCGTCTTGTGGCGCGGGTCGACACGAACAACGTAGTCCATGCCTTTTTCGGTCGGCTCGTCGCGGGAAACAACTTCCACATGCGAGTGGAGCCAGCCGATATCGCTGCCGGCGCTATGGGGTATGTGGACGTGGTAGGTGCGGCTCTGCTCACCGAGAGAACGCTCGACGAGGTTGAGGAGGTCCTCGATGCCCTGCCCCGTATGTGCGGAGACGGGCATGCTCGCCAGCACCTTGCCGGCCGGCGCGGCCGCGGCCAACACCAATGCAGGTTCTTCGAGCAGATCGACCTTGTTCCAGACCTCAATAATCGGGGTCGTTTCCGAGGAAACGCCGAGCTCATCGAGAACAGTAAGAACGTCCTGCGCCTGGGCCGAGTGATCAGGATTGGCGATGTCGCGCACATGCAGGATGATATCGGCGTCGACGACCTCTTCCAGCGTCGCGCGGAACGCCGCGACGAGATCATGCGGCAGGTCGGCAACGAAACCCACGGTGTCGCTGAGCATGACTTCGCGGCCGTGCGGCAGTTCGATCTTGCGGACGGTCGTATCGAGCGTGGCAAAGAGCAGGTCTTCGGCAAAGACCCCTGCCCCGGTCAGCTTGTTGAACAGCGTCGACTTGCCGGCATTGGTGTAGCCGACCAGCGCCACCACGGGGATGGCGGCGCGGATGCGCTGTTGACGCTGCTGGACGCGGGTCTTCTTCACCTTGTCGAGGCGGTCTTCCAGAAGCACGATACGATCGGTGATCTGCCGACGGTCGCTTTCGATCTGGGTTTCGCCCGGACCACCCATAAAGCCGGTGCCGCCACTGCCACGCTGGCGCTCAAGGTGGGTCCATGACCGCACGAGGCGGCCCTTCTGGTAATTGAGATGGGCAAGTTCGACCTGCAACACGCCTTCACGGGTCGCGGCGCGTTCGCCGAAAATTTCGAGGATCAGCGCGGTGCGGTCGAGCACCTTGGTGTTGGTTTCGCGCTCAAGATTGCGCTGCTGGATCGGCGATAGCGCCGCATCGACCAGCAGGAGTTCGATGTCTTCAGCCTTCACCTTGACGGCGATTGCCTCGACGTGGCCCGCACCGAGATAGGTGGCCGGACGAATTTCACGGACTTTCACCACATCGGAAAAGATGACATCGAGTCGGATGGCCCCAGCCAGGCCCTCGAACTCGGCCTGGCGCGCTTCCAGGCTGTGATAGGACGACTTTCCACGCACATCGGGACAAACAAGCCCCACTCGTGTCGGCTGCTCTTGCCGGTCGATAAAGGGCTTTGGGCCGCCAGGCTGGCGGCCGTCCTCGTCGTCAAAGTCGTCCATATGGTCCGTCAGTCGTGGTCGGTGTTCTGCTCGGGATCGAACAGCTGGATCGGCGCGCCCGGCATGATCGTCGAGATGGCGTGCTTATAGACCAGTTGCGACTGCGCGTCACGGCGCAGCAGCAGGCAGAAATTGTCGAACCAGGTGATCACACCCTGCAGCTTGACGCCATTCACGAGAAAGATCGTGACCGGCACCTTCTGTTTGCGAACGTGATTGAGGAAGGAATCTTGCAGATTTTGCTGCTTCTCACTGGGCATTCAGGCCTCTTGCCGCGGCATTTATTGTCGCTGTTTTGTCGCAATCGCTTGCGTCCGGACTGTGAAGACTGCCGCCCAGTCCCCGTCCCCCGGAATTATCATACATTATCAACTATGCCACAAATCGGCCGTCCTGCCTACCCGCGGCAAATGCATGGCACACTGCCATTTTCGTAGCAGTGTCAAAGCCCCAGCGACTTAATCTTGCGATGCAGCGCGCTGCGCTCCATGCCGACAAATTCGGCGGTCTTCGAAATGTTGCCGCCAAAGCGCTCGATCTGAGCCAAAAGATATTGCCGTTCAAAGACTTCGCGTGCATCGCGCAGCGGCAGGCTCATCAGGTGCGCCGACGCGTCCGTGTCGCCCACGGTGGGCAGCACCTCGCCGATGTCGGAAGGCAGCATGCTGGCCGTGATCACGCCATCCTCGGGCTGCTGGTCCTTCATCAGGATGAGCAGGCGCTCGATGGAATTGCGCAACTGGCGCGCATTGCCCGGCCAATCCTGCGCCTGCAGAACGGCAATGGCATCGTCGCCGATGGCCATGCGCTGCAAGTTATGCATGCGGCAGATCTGTTCGATGAAGACGCTGACCAGCGGCGGGATATCCTCGCGACGCTCCTTGAGCGGCACCAGTTGCACCGGCACGATCGCAAGGCGATGGAAGAGGTCGGAACGGAATTCACCGGTTTCGGTCAGCCCGGAAACGTTCTGCGAACTCGATGAGATGATGCGCACGTCGATCGGCACCGCCTGGGCGCCGCCCACGCGGTTGAAGCGATTCTCGACCAGCGTCCGGAGCAGAGCCGTCTGCACCTGTGCGGGCAGCGTGGTGACTTCGGAGAGGTAAAGTGTGCCACCATGGGCGCGTTCCAGCGCGCCGACCTCAACCTGCAGCAGGCCGGATTTGTCGCGCCCTTCTCGGCCGAAGAGCACCACTGAAACTTCGTCTGGCGCATAGAGCGAGGCATTGATCTCAACGAAGGGCGCATCGTTTCGCGGGCTGCGTTGGTGGATCAGACGCGCCACGAGTCCCTTGCCAGCGCCCGACGGGCCGGCGATGAAGATGCGTGAATTTGTTGGGGCCGACTTGTCGATGAGGCCGCGCACCTGCTGAAGCGAAGGCGAGCTGCCGACCATGTCTGCGCTCTTGGAGGCAGAACGCTCCTTGAGCTCGGCCACTTCATTGCGCAGGCGCGTCGCTTCCATGGCCCGCTGGGTCACGTGCAGCAGCCGGTCGATCTTGAAAGGCTTTTCAATATAGTCGTAGGCGCCACGGCGAATGGCCGAGACCGCGGTTTCGACATTGCCGTGACCAGAGATCATGACCACGGGCATATCCGGATGCTGGCTCTGGAAAACGTCCAGGAGCTGCAAGCCATCGAGGCGCGATCCCTGCATCCAGATATCGAGGAAAACCAGGCTGGGCCGGCGGCGGGCGATTTCGTTGAGGCCGCTATCGGCGTCATGCGCCTGGCGGGTCTCAAAGCCTTCATCTTCGAGGATGCCGGCAATGAGGTCGCGGATATCGTCTTCGTCGTCGATGATGAGAATATCTAGAGCCATCTACTTCTGGACAATCGCTGGCAACAGCGACTCCTCCTCTTGGGGCAATTCGGGCTCGACTTGGACCGAATCGTCCTTTTCACTTGTCGTTTGGGGGGCGCGCAGGGGTAGCGTGAAAGTCACGCAGGCACCCACCCTGCCCTGTTCGTCGGGTTCGGCGTCGACCAGTTCCACAATCCCGCCGTGTTGCTCGATGATCCTGGCAACAATAGCGAGACCCAGTCCGGTCCCCTTTTCCCGTGTCGTCATATAGGGCTCAAGCAACCGCTGGCGGTTCTCCTTGGGCCATCCCTTGCCGTTGTCGGAAACCGACACGCGGGCATGATTACCTTCGTAATGCGCTTCGACCTTGATACCCGGCTGCCACCCCGAACCAACGTCCAGCCCCTCGAATGCCTCCACGGCATTCTTGATCAAGTTGGTCAGCGACTGCGATACCAGTCGTGTGTCGAACCAGGCATAGATCGCTTCATCGGGCAATTCTGTGGCAATGGCAACTTCCGGCAAGCGTACGCTCTCGAGAAAAACGGCCTGGCGGATCGTATCTGACAGGTCGGCGCGCTCTGGCGCTGCTTCCGGCATGCGCGCAAAGGCGGAAAATTCATCGACCATGCGCCCGATATCGCCCACCTGGCGGACGATCGTATTGATGCACTTGTCGAAGACTTCCCGGTCATCTTCGAGCTTGGAGCCATAACGACGGCGCAGGCGTTCGGCCGAGAGTTGGATTGGCGTCAGCGGATTCTTGATTTCGTGGGCAATGCGGCGCGCCACGTCGGCCCAGGCGCTGGTGCGCTGCGCCGATTCGAGATCGGTAATGTCATCGAAGGTCAGCACATAGCCCTTGGACTCCGTGATCGAGCCTTCGCGAGTGAGCTGGATTTGGTAGATGCGCCGATTGGTTTCGTTACCCAATTGAATCTGGTCGCGAACCTGGCCGCGACGGGCCGAACGCGCCTTTTCGATCGTCGGCGCGATCTCGGGCAGAATCTCTTCCATACGCTCGCCCATCATCTCGACTTCGGTCTTGTCCAGCATCTGGCAGGCGCGGGCATTGACCAGCGTCACGGCGCCAAAGGGGTCGAGACCGACAATGCCGGCCGACACGCCTTCCACCACGGCCTCGGTAAACTGACGGCGCTTCTCATTGACCTCGTTGGCCATCAGCAGCTCTTCGCGCTGCGTCTTGAGCTGCTCGGTCATGCGATTGAAGCCGTTGGACAAGTCGCGGAAGTCGCCCCGCCCCTGCTGCACCGGCACGCGCACATCAAGGTCGCCGCCGCTCACGCGGCGCGACGCGATCATGAGATTCCGGATCGGGTCAACGAACCGGTTGGCAAGCGCGATGCCGATCCAGAGCGCGGCCAGCAGCAGCACCACGACGAGACCGACATACATGATGGTGAAGGTGATCTGGAAGACCAAGCGATTGGAAGCGTATTGACGATATTCCGTGATATTATCGTCAGTTAGACGCATATATTGAAGTACTTCCGCATCCACGGGGCGCGCCACGAAGAGGAAGACATCGTCATAGCCGCGCAGCTTGATGACCGACCCGACGAGGTTGGTACTGCCGGGCGAAATGGCCGTGGGAATGCCCTCCACCACGCCCTGCGTAATGCCTTCAGGGAGACGTGGATAGCCGCCGGCAACATTGATCTGGGCGCGTTGCAACATGGTGCCCTCGCCATCGATCAGCGCAGTGAAGGGCAGTGAACGCGTTACCGCCAAGGCCGTAAGAATGCGTTCGAAGCGCGCGGGATCGTCGACATAGGTCGCATGCGATTGCTCAAGCTCGGTCGCGACCCAGATGATGTCGTCGCGCAGCACCTGAGCGTGTTCGAGCATGTAGGAACGCGCCACGAGACGGCTGCTTTCCACCATGGAGCGCGTGCGTTCGGAGAACCATTGGTCGAGGCCCTGGTTGAGCGCGATCGTCGCGACGATAGCCACGAGAATGGCGGGAATGCCGGCGACGAGCGCAAACATCGCCACCATGCGCATCTGCAGGGCCGAGCCCGGCACGCGCTGCATTCTTGCCTGCACGAGCAGAACCGCCTCGGTCACCACCAGCGCCAGAACCAGCAGCACCAGAATGCCGGTGGCCACCCAGATCACGGTCCAGACTTCGGCCGAAGGCTCGATATTGGTCGTGCCGGAGAGGATGAGGAACGACACGGAGGACAAGAGCACCGAGGCGAACACCACCAGGAAGCCGAGCACGCGCAAGGGACCATTCCCCTCGGCGGAGAACAGCGAACGTCCTACAGTCGTCCTCGCCATGGGTTTGGCGGGGGCGTCGATGTCTCGGCTAACCGCCTCAGTCATGCAATACTCAGTACTCTCCGGCTTTCCTGTTCCAGCAAAGGCACCACTGCGTAACGCAAAAAGGACGCGAGTGATGCTTTAGGCCGCAAAGCCTGACCCAATTCGCCGGACCCTTCAAGATAATTGTTGCCGAAATGTGACAGTACGCCTTCGGCTGGGGAAAGGTCGGGGCAAAAGTTCGTCACTGGACAATAGCACCGGGCAAGGGCAAAGAGGGCCGAAATCGCCCCGCGAGCCTCCCGTGACCACGCCTTCCCTGACCAATACCGACACTGCCAGCCTCAAAGGCATGGCTATGGGCATTCTCGCCTATACGCTGTTCGCCGTGCACGACGCCTTTATCAAGGGCATCATCCACGTGCTCCCGGCCGCCCAGATTCTGTTCGTGCGTGGCGTGATCATCGTCGTGCTCTGCATGGTCATTGGGCGCAGCTTCATGTTTGGACAACTCTGGGCATCGTCCAACCGCGGCATGATCCTTGGCCGGGGCCTGCTCACCCTTGCCGCCTGGGTCATGTACTATAGCGCCGGCCGCGACCTGCAGCTCGCCGAGATGACGACGCTCTACCATTTTGCGCCCGTGCTCACCACCATTCTCGCTGCCATTTTCCTCAAGGAACGCCTGACGCTGGCCCGCATCGGCGCCGCGTCGATCGGCTTTTTCGGTGTCATCGTGGCGGCCAATCCCGGCGGCTTCACTCTCAGCCTGCCGGTAATCATGGTCCTGCTCGCCGCCTTGAGTTGGGCGATAGCGATGATCCTCATGCGGACCATCTCCAAGTCCGATAGCGCCCTCGTGCAGGTTTTTGCGCAAAACCTCATCCACGCCGTGGTCATGGGTGTCGTCAGCATCCCCTTCTGGCAAGGCATAGGGCCATATGAGTTGATGTTCATTCTCGCCGCTGGTCTCATCGGCGGCGTGGCCCAATTCATCCTGGTCGAATCCGCCAAGCTGGTCCCCGCCAGCGTGCTCGGGACCGTAGAATATGGTGCACTGATCTGGGCGTTCGTCTTTGGCTATCTCTTCTGGGGCGAAACGCCCCTGCCCTCGGTCTATGCCGGCGCCGCTCTTGTCATCGCCGCCGGATTGATGCTGGCCTGGACCGAGCACCGCACCCGCCGCGAGCAGATGCGGCGCTAGTTGCGCCGGCTGTGCTTGACGATCTCGATCGAGTGCGTGCGGATCTTCTTGCGCAACGTATTGCGGTTTAGCCCTAACAAGTCCGCCGCCTTGATCTGATTGCCACCACAGGCATTAAGCGCCATGGCGATGAGCGGCGCTTCCACCCGATCGATCACGCGCTGGTAGAGGCCGGCCGGCGGCAAGTTCGGCTCATATTCGCGCAAGAGCTGCCCGACATGGCTTTCGACCGCCGTCGAAACATCCACCGGGCCGGTTGCAGCCGTGACGGTGGGACGATCAGCGATATTGAGTTCGTTCTGCACGATCTCGGCCGAAATGCTCTCATCGGCATAAAGCGCCGAGAGGCGACGCACGAGATTTTCGAGCTCGCGAATATTCCCCGGCCAGGAATAGTTCTGCATCAGCCGGATCGCTTCGGAGGACAGCGTCTTTGGCGCTTCGCCCTCGCGCTCTGCCGCCCGCAAGAAGTGCTGCACGAGGTCGGAAATGTCGTCGATACGCTCGCGCAGTGGCGGTAGGCGGATCGGCACCACGTTGAGGCGGTAGTAGAGGTCCTCGCGGAACAGCCCCTGCCGGATCATCTGGCTGAGGTCGCGGTGCGTGGCGGCGACGATGCGGACATTGGTCTTGATGGCATTGCGGCCACCGACCATGGTGTATTCGCCTTCCTGCAGCACGCGCAGCAGGCGCGTCTGGGCATCCATCGGCATGTCGCCGATTTCGTCGAGGAAAAGCGTGCCGCCTTCGGCCTGCTCGAAGCGGCCTGAGGAGCGGGTATTGGCCCCGGTAAACGCGCCCTTCTCGTGACCAAACAGTTCGGCTTCGATGAGGTCGCGGGGAATGGCCGCCATGTTGATGGCGACGAATGGCCCATTGCGGCGCTTGCCGAAGTCGTGGAGCGCCCGCGCCACCAGTTCCTTGCCTGTGCCGCTTTCGCCGGTGATCATCACCGTAAGGTCGGTCTGCATCAGCCGCGCGAGGGCGCGATAGATATCCTGCATCGCCGCCGAACGGCCGACGAGCGGCATGGTGTCGCCGGCTTCCTCGACCTTGCGCTCGGCATTGACCGGCTTCTTGGCATCGGCCAGCGCCCGCGACACGACCGAAAGCACTTCGGTGATGTCAAAAGGCTTGGGTAGATATTCGTAAGCGCCGACTTCCGAAGCCCGGATCGCCGTCATGAACGTGTTCTGCGCCGACATCACGATCATCGGCAGATCAGGACGCAGCTTCTTGATTTTCGGCATCACCTCGAAGGCATTGCCATCGGGCATGGCGACGTCGGTGATCAGAACGTCCCCCTCGCCGCGGCTGACCCAGTTCCACATTGTCGAAATATTGCCGGTCGGGCGCACTTCATATCCGGCGCGGGTCAGCGCCTGGTTGAGCACCATGCGGATGGCGGCATCGTCGTCAGCGAGCAAAACGACATGGCTCATTTCGTCGATACCTCATACGAACTTTGTTGGAAGGCGCCGCTGGCGACCGGCAGCAGAATGCGGAAGCGCGTCCGGCCCGGACGGCTGTCGCAGTCGATCACCCCGCCATGGTCGCCCACGATTTTTGCCACGAGCGCCAGGCCCAGGCCCGACCCGTTGGTCTTGGTGGTCACGAAGGGATCAAAGAGGAAAGGCAGCGTATCGGGCGACACGCCCGGACCATTGTCCTCGATGACAATCTCGAGCGGCAACGAAATGCGCTCGGCTACACCAGCCACACTGATGCGGATACCCGGCCGAAAAGCCGTCGACAGGCGAATTTCCGGTTTTTGTGTTCTTTCAAGTGCTTCCGCCGCGTTCTTAACGAGGTTGAGGAAGACTTGAATGAGCTGATCGCGATTGCCGAAGACAGGCGGCAGGGAAGGATCGTATTCTTCGAAGAAGGTGATGCCCCGGGCAACGCCGTTGCGCGCCAGCAGTTTTACGCGATCGAGCACGACGTGAATATTGATCGGCTCGCGCTCCATGGGGCGCTCGTCGCCAAACACTTCCACGCGGTCGATCAGGCCCACGATGCGGTCAGTCTCCTCACGGATCAACCGCGCCAGCGGGACTTCGTCGCTCGAAACCGTCTGCTCAAGCAACTGCGCCGCGCCGCGGATGCCGGAGAGCGGGTTCTTGATCTCATGTGCCAACATGGCGGCGAGGCCGGTCACTGACCGCGCGGCGCCACGCGACACCATCTGCCGGTCGATCTTGTCGGCCATGGTGCGTTCCTGAATCAGCAAGGCTACGCGCCCATCCACATCCGAAAGCGGGCTCGCAAAAACGTCGGCGATGCGTTCATCACCAAAGCGGGAGGAGCCGATGCGCACGCGATATTCCGTCATTGGCGCGCGGCGTTGCACCACCGTCTCGACCAGCGAAATGATCGGCGAGCCGAAGGCAATGAGGTCGTCGAGTGTCTGGCGCGTGAGAACGCTCAGCGACGCGCCGAAAAAAGCCTCGGCGGCATAGTTCACGAACTGGATCTTGCGTTGTTCATCGAGAACGATGATCGGCTGCGGCAGCGCCTGCAGGACCGAGCGGGAAGGCAGTGTATCGGGGGCCGATATGGCAGCACTCATGCAGCCACTCTCCATTCAGGCGAAAAGACCCGGCCGATAAGGTCGATGACCTCGGCGGGTTGATCATTGTTCAAAAGGGCCGTGCGGGTCGGCTTGTCGAGTTCGAGATTGGCCGCTTCGGCATACCAGTCGAGATGCTTGCGGGCCGCCCGCGACCCAACCTCGGTGCCGTATTCAACCAACATCTCTTCGTAGTGAGATTGGATCAGCGTGATGAGCTCTGTGCCCTTCGGCGCTGCCTGAGGCGTTTCGCCGGCCAAGGTCGCACCGATCTGCCCAACGCGCCACGGGCGCCCCTGCGCTCCACGCCCGAGCATCACTGCGGCAGCACCAGACTGCTCCAAGGCAGTTTGGGCGCTCTCGGCGTCCAGAATGTCACCATTGACCACGACAGGCACCGGGACGGCCTCTACGACCGCGCGCACCAATTCCCAGCGAGCAGTGCCCTTGTAGAACTGCTGCCGCGTCCGCCCATGCACGGTAATCATCTGCGCACCGGCATCCACGGCCATCCGCGCGATCTGCGGCGCATTGAGACTATCGTCGTCCCAACCGAGCCGCATTTTCACGGTGACCGGCAGGCTTGTGGCACCAACAACCGCCTCGACAATCGCAAGCGCCTGGTCCGGCACCCGCATCAGCGCCGAGCCGGCATAGCCATTGGTCACGCGCTTGGCGGGGCAGCCGAAATTGATGTCGACGATGTCGGCCCCCGCCCCTTCGGCAATGCGCGCGCCTTCGGCCATCCAGCCGGCCTCGCAGCCGGCCAATTGCACCATATGCGGCAGGTCGCCGGCGCGGCGGAGTTTCCGGACCATATCGACATGGCCAGTACCAAGCGCGGCGCTGGCGATCATTTCGGACACGACCATGCCCGCGCCATGACGCTCCGCGATCTCGCGGAAGGGCCGGTCGGTGATTCCAGCCATGGGGGCAAGGAAGGCGCGGTTTCGGACAGCATGCCCGCCAATGCTCAATGTAAAGGCATTACCCGACAATGACTGCCCCTGAAATGGTCAATTTAAGCAAGGTGCCCGCACAATAATCATTTTGAGGCGGTGCGCAACTGTTAGCGCCCCCTCACTGGGTGGGAACCAGCGCTGCTCTTGCCGCATGCCAAGGTGGAGGCTAGACCAATCAGACAAATGACGGTCCGAGTTCCCCTGCCTATATGTCTACACGTCCAAAATTCATAGCCGCCATCATTGTTGCCGCCGGAAAAGGCGAGCGTGCGCAAACAGGGGATTTTGCCGAACCCAAGCAATACCGCCGCGTCGGCGGGCGCCCGGTTTTGGCGCGCACCGTCGACGCGTTCCTGGCGCACCCGGCCATTTCTGCGGTTGTGCCGGTTATTCATGCGGACCACGCGGAACGCTATGCGGCCCTCGGACTCGAGAATGAGCGGCTGCGTGAGCCCGTTTCCGGAGGCCCAAGCCGGCAGGCATCGGTCCTCGAAGGGCTCAAGGCTATCGCTGCGTCGCGACCTGACCTTGTGCTGATCCAGGACGCCGCGCGACCTTTCGTCTCGGTTGAACAGATCGAGGCGGTCATATCGGCCCTCGCCTCCCACGACGGTGCCCTGCCCACCCTGCCCCTTACGGACACGATCAAGCGCGCGCCGGACGGGCAATTGGTCCTGACCACCGAAGACCGCCGCACACTCTTTGCGGCCCAGACCCCGCAAGGCTTCCGCTTTGGCCAGATTTTCTCCGCCCATATGCGGGCTGAGAGCGTCCGCAGGGAATTCACTGACGACGCCGAAATCGCCGAATGGGCGGGCCTGCGCGTCGCCATGACCGCGGGCGACCGCAATAATTTCAAGATCACGCATCCGGAAGATTTTCGACGGGCAGAGCGGCATATTTCAGGAGACAAGGCCATGGAAACCCGCGTCGGCACCGGCTTTGACGTTCACCCCTTCGAGCCGGGCGATGCCGTCTGGCTTGGTGGCGTGCGCATTGAACATACCGCCAAGCTCGTCGGCCATTCGGACGCCGACGTGGCTCTCCACGCCCTTACCGACGCAATCCTGGGCTCCATCGGCGAAGGCGATATCGGCGTCCATTTCCCGCCCACCGACATGCAGTGGCGCGGCGCGGCCTCCACTGTCTTCCTCAAACATGCCGGCGACCTCGTCGCAAAGCGCGGCGGGCGCATTGTCAATCTCGATGTGACCATCGTTTGCGAAGCACCGAGGATTGCCAAACACGTTCCGGCGATGTGCACTGTGATTTCCCAGACTCTGGGGATCAAGCCAGATCGCGTGGCGATCAAGGCGACAACGAGTGAGAGGCTCGGCTTTACCGGGCGGGAGGAAGGTATCGTGGCCATGGCAAGTGCAAGCGTCGAAGTACCGAGGGATGAGTAAATGGCCAAATCCCCTCAGCCCAGCATAGGCAAACGCATCATCGACCTGCTGCGTGACAGCAACAAGACAATCGTCACGGCCGAAAGTTGTACTGGCGGCCTTATCGCCGCCGCCCTCACCGATATCCCCGGCGCCTCGGCAGCGCTCTATGGCGGCTTCATCACCTATTCCAACACAGCCAAGGCCCGCATGATCCAGGTGCCGCAGCGCCTGATCCATGACTATGGCGCCGTGAGCAACCAGGTGGCCCGCGCCATGGCCGACGGCGCCCGCAACACAGCCCGCGTCGACATCGCCGTTTCGGCCACCGGCATTGCCGGCCCCGATGGTGGCAGCGAGAAGAAGCCGATAGGCCTCGTCTATGTCGCGGTCTCGACTGATCTCGCCACCGTCGTCATCGAACATCGTTTTGGTGACATCGGTCGCGACGAGGTGCGCAAGGCAACAGTGGCGGCGGCCCTGGAGCTGGTGATGCAGGTGCTGACGAGCGATCAGGACTAGGTTTAGCGGCCGCAGGTGCTGTCGAGACGCGGCGCAAGCCATTCCAGCGCCGGCACGATGGCTTGTTGCCAGCTGTCCCAATAGTGGCGCCCCGGCCCGATCCGGAGGCTGCTCTCTGCCTTCGTGGTCACCAGCAGGTTGTGGAAACCCGCATTGGCTTCGATGAGATCGGGAAAATCGTCGTCCCCGATGGCGAGGTAGAAGGCCGGCTTTTCAGCCATCGACCGCAGGCTGTTCGCCTTCGTGAACAGATTAGCCGCATTGAACCTGCCCGTGTCGAATGGCGTTCCAAAGGCATTTCCATAGAGATCAGGAATCCAGCGCCTTGGATCGTTGGGTTGCATCGGGCGGTGCAGAGCCCCCGAAAAGCTCATCGCCGCCACATAGGTCCGCGGATGGTTGATCGCCTGCAAGATTGCGCCCGCGCCGCCCATCGACACGCCACCGATCGCCCTACCTTCGCGACAAGCCGCCGTCGGCAGGCTCGCATCGATGGCCGCAACAAGGTCCACGGCAAAAGCCGTGTCGATCAGGCCCAGACCGCCGGGATCGGGATTGTCGACATACCAGCTGTCGCCGGCCCCCGGCGCCACCACGACCATCGGCGGGATACGACCATCCGCGATGGCACGGTCCAGAATGGGTGCGAGATTCCCCCACGTGAACCAATCCCCATCCGCGCCGGTCAGGCCATGCAGCAAATAGACCACCGGCCAACGCTCGCCTTCGGCCGGAAACGGAAAGGGCTTGTAGACCGCATAGGGTATCGTTCGTCCCAGCGTCGGGCTCGGCGCTTCCAGATCGTATTCGACAATGCCGGCAGCGCTTGCCGGCGCGATAAAGCTCAACAGCGCCGTCAGGACGGCGCCCATTCCCACCATTCGCATATCTTCCCCCCGAAATTGCGAAAAGGTTTTCTCAATTTCCACACGATGCCGCGGGCTCTCGCGGTGCGCAAGTGCCTGCAACTGGGAAAGATTTGGGAAAATACGCCCGGCGTCAGCCGCCGAAGCGCCGATCGGCCTCATCGGCAAAGGCCTGCATGATCTCGTCCTGCTTGGCCGCAAAGGCGGGTTCGGCAACTGCCGCAATCAGCGGATTGGAGATCTTGAAGTCGATCTCGAAGCGTACGCGGGTGCCCTGCCCTTCGGGTTCAAAGCTCCAGACACTATCGAGATAGGCGAAGGGCCCATCCACGGCTTTGGCCGTTATGGTCAGCGCCTCCGGATCGACAGTCACCCGGCTCGTATAGGCCTGGGTGATCGGCCCAAAACTCAGCGTCATCTTGGCCAGGCGCACATCCCGCCCCCGCGCCGCCGGATCGGGACGCACGTCCATCGCCCGGCAGTTGGCGATGAACTGCGGGTAGCGCTCGAGATCAGACACGATATCGAACATCGGCCGGGGCAGATGCGGCACATGCCGCTCGAAGAACCGCTTCATCAGTGACCCAGTTTTGCCAGACGTGCGGCCTTGAGCTCAGCAAAGTCTTCACCGGCATGATGCGACGAGCGCGTCAGCGGGCTGGAAGACACCAGCAGGAAACCCTTGGCATTGGCGACAGTGGCGTAGGACTTGAATTCTTCCGGCGTCACGAAGCGCTGCAGCGGATAGTGCTTCTTGGTCGGCTGCAGGTACTGGCCGATGGTCAGGAAGTCGACATCGGCCGAACGCAGATCGTCCATGAGCTGCAGAACTTCGTTCCGCTCTTCGCCGAGGCCGACCATGATGCCGGACTTGGTGAAGATCGACGGATCGATTTCCTTGACCCGTTGCAACAGGCGGATCGAGTGGAAGTAGCGGGCGCCCGGGCGGACCTTGAGGTACTTCGACGGCACGGTTTCGAGATTGTGGTTGAAGACGTCTGGCTTGGCCGCCACGACAATCTCCAGCGCGCCTTCCTTGCGCAGGAAGTCCGGCGTCAGGATTTCGATCGTCGTCTTGGGCGTGTGGGCGCGAATGGCCAGGATGACGTCGGCAAAGTGCTGGGCGCCGCCGTCGGCCAGGTCATCGCGGTCCACCGAGGTGATCACAACATGCTCAAGGCCGAGCTTTGCCACAGCCTTGGCGACATTTTCCGGCTCATGCGGATCGAGAGCAGTCGGCATGCCGGTGCGCACATTGCAGAAGGCGCAGGCGCGGGTGCAGATCTCGCCCATGATCATCATGGTCGCGTGCTTCTTGCTCCAGCACTCGCCGATATTGGGGCATCCGGCTTCCTCGCACACCGTGACGAGATTGTTCTCGCGCACGATCTGCTGGGTTTCCTTGTAAACGGGCGAACCCGGCGCCTTGACGCGGATCCAGTCGGGCTTGCGCAGCACGATGCTGTCTGGCCGATTGGCCTTTTCCGGGTGGCGCGGTTTTGCAACCGAATTGTCGATGAGCGTGACCATGATAGTCCTGTCTGGGGCTTGCCCCTATATCGCTCCCAAGAGCAGCCGGTTCAACCCGGCCTTAGTGATAAGCAGGCTTGCGTGAACGCTAGCCTAAAACTTCAGAAATCTCGGTCCAGTCTCCCCCACGCGAGGCGGAGAGAATGCTGGTCTGCACCAGCGCCAGCGAGCCGAGATTGTCTTCGCCCGAACTGAAGCCAACGGGCACCTTGCCAGTAGCGATGACCCCGGCAATGGTATTGAGCGTCCCGCGTCGATCGGGGAATTCCACGGCGTCCAGCTTCACCGGCGCCGGCTTCTCGTCGAGCTTTTGAAGCGTAACCACATCCGGACCGGTCTTCTCTCGGAAATGATCGCGCGAAGTCCAGTGGATCTGGCCTTCGGCCGCATCCATCACCCATTCGCCAGCCCAAGGCGTCACCGGACCCGAATTCATCCAGCTGGCGCGATAGGAAACCATCGTGCCCTTGGAGAATTCGATCAACGCCGCGCCGCTCGGATGGAAATGGAACGGGCTGCCCGGCGGGTTCCAGGTGCGGCAGGAAAGCCGGACCGGCTCGTCATTGAGCACGTAGCGCATCAAGTCGAAGTGGTGGATCGACATGTCGGCCAGTAGCGGATCGGGCATATCCCAATAGCGGTAACCCTGGCTCGGCCCATGCCGACGGAAGTCGATGGACACCATGTTCATGGCACCAAACTTACCTTCCGCGATCAGCTTGGCCGCCGCGATCGGCGCTGGCTGGTGGCGATAGTTCTGGCTGACCATCAGCACCTTACCCTTCGCCTTGGCGAGGGCCACCAGTTCCTTGCCCTGGGCAATGGTCGTGGTGAAAGGCTTTTCGACGATCACATGGTAGCCAAGTTCCAGGCAGCGCTTGACCACCGGATAGTGCGCCTCGGTGCGCAGCGTGCAGATCGCGAGTACCGCATCCGTGTGCTTGGCGGCCTCATCAAGGCTCGAAAAGCAGAGTTTCGGGTCGATCCCAAGTTCAGTCTGCACCCGCGCCGTCGCGTCGAGGCTGGTATCCACATAGCCCACCATCTCAACAGTGGGAACTTTGGGGATAACTTCCTTCGTCCAGCTAAAACCCCAGTGTCCGAGGCCGATCTGAATTGCCTTGACCATGTGGATAACTCCTCTGGTTTGGGTATCGCCCCGCAGTCGGTGTCACCCGGGCAGGCGCCCGAATGACGTCGTGTGAATGGAGCCGCCGGCTCAGATGTTCAGCGCGCGCCCGTAAGCGTCGAGCACGCTTTCCTTCATCGTTTCGCTCAGCGTGGGATGCGGGAAGATGGTGTGGATGAGTTCTTCTTCGGTGGTTTCAAGGTTCATCGCAACGACGAAACCCTGGATGAGTTCGGTCACCTCAGCACCAATCATGTGAGCACCGAGGAGTTCCCCAGTCTTGGCATCGAAAATGGTCTTAACGAGGCCATCGGGTTCACCCAGCGCGATAGCCTTGCCATTGCCCACGAAGGGGAAACGGCCAACCTTGATCTCGCGACCGGCTTCCTTGGCCTTGGCTTCCGTCAAGCCCACGCTCGCCACCTGCGGCTCGCAATAGGTGCAACCCGGAACCTTCAGCTTTTCAAGGCCGTGAACCTTGAGGCCCGCAATCTTCTCGACCGTGATGACTGCCTCATGCTCGGCCTTGTGCGCCAGCATCGGCGGGCCGGCGACGTCGCCGATAGCCCAGATGCCGTCGACATTGGTCTTGCCGTAGCCATCGATCACGATGGCGCCGCGCTCGGTCTTCACGCCGACCGTTTCGAGGCCCAGGCCTTCGATATTGCACTGCACGCCAACGGCCGAGATCAGCTTGTCGCCAGCAATCTGCTGGGTCTTGCCGTCCTTGGTCTCGACGTGAGCCACAACGCCGTCCTTGGTCTTTTCGACCTTGGCGACCTTGGCCTCCGTGAGAATCTTGATGCCGCGCTTTTCGAGGCGCTTGCGAGCCAGAGCCGAAATCTCGGCGTCTTCCACCGGCAGAATCTGCGGCAGCAGTTCGATGACGGTCACTTCCGCGCCCAGCGAGCGGTAGAAGGAGGCGAATTCGATGCCGATGGCACCCGAACCCATGACCACCAGCGACTTCGGCATTTCAGCCGGCTTCAGCGCTTCGAAATAGGTCCAGATCTTGTCGCCATCGGGCTCGATGCCCGGCAGTACGCGCGGACGCGCACCGGTGGCGATGATGATGTTCTTGGCCTTGTAGGTGCCATCGCCGAGTGCGTTCTTCGGCACAGGACCCTGCGGCTGCACGATCGGCTTCTTCGAAGCGGCAACCTTGATCTCACCCGGCTTGGTGATCGTCGCTTCGCCCCAGATGATGTCGATCTTGTTCTTCTTCATCAGGAACTGCACGCCATTGTTCATCTGCGCTGCAATGGCGCGCGAACGCTTGACGATGCCGTCGAGATCGAAGCCGAACTTTTCGGCCGTCAGGCCATAGTCCTTGGCGTGGCCCATGTGGCCGTAGATTTCGGCAGAGCGCAGCAGCGCCTTGGTCGGGATACAGCCCCAGTTGGAGCAGATGCCAGCCATGTGCTCGCGCTCGACGATGGCCACCTTCATGCCAAGCTGCGCGCCACGAATGGCAGCAACATAACCGCCGGGACCGGCGCCGATGACGAGAAGATCGTATTGGTCAGCCATGAGGGCCTCCAGAAATAGTCGGGTCAGAGACCCAGAATTTGTTTGACGAGCGGGGTAAGGCTCTCGCCGATTGCACGAGTATTGGCAGCATCGAGATGCACGCCGTCGCGTGGATCGGCCTGAGCCACCGTCGCGGCGTCGAAGAAGTGAGCGCCGATTTCAGCGGCGGCACGCTCGTAGTAGAAACCGAAAAGTTTGTCGTCCTCTGTGCGCGGCGACACTAGTGCCGGAGGCCCGTTCAACGGCGAGGGCACCAAATGCGGCGGCGCCACAAGCAGGACCTGTGGCACGCCGCCATGGCTATAGGGATAGGTGCGCACAATCTGGGCCAGCCGCTTCATCCCGGCGGCGGCCGCAAAAGCCGAGCCGGTTATGAAGGTCTTGATGTCATTGGAGCCGAGCATGATGATGACAAGGTCCAATGGGTGATGCGTGTCGAGCAGAGTCGGCAGCACCCTTACACCATTGCGATCTGCGGCAGCCGTATGGTCGTCGAAGGCCGTGGTTCTGCCGTTGAGCCCCTCAGCGATCACGCGTGCGCCGCCGCCCAGCCGGGCTTCCAGAACACTCGGCCAGCGATCCTCATAGGCGTGACGAACGCCATTCCCTTCGGGTGAGTACCCGAAGGTCAGGCTATCGCCAAAGGCGAGGATGGTCTTCATGCGCCCTGCCCCTAGGCCAGCATCATCACCGGATTTTCGATCAGGCCCTTGAACACACCGAGCAGTTCCGCACCGAGCGCACCGTCGACGGCGCGGTGATCGCAGGACAGGGTGACGGTCATGAACTGGCCGATCTTGATCTGACCATTCTCGGGATAAACGCGCTCTTCACCGGCGCCGACCGCGAGGATCGTGCCATGCGGCGGGTTGATCACAGCGGCAAAGTGCTTGATGCCAAACATGCCCAGATTGGACACCGAGGACGAACCGCCCTGGTATTCATGCGGCGCCAGCTTCTTCGACTTTGCGCGGGTCGCCAGATCCTTCACCTCTTCCGAGATTTCGCGAAGGGTTTTCGTATCAGCCGACTTCACCACCGGGGTAAAGAGACCACCCGGCACGGACACAGCAACGGCCACGTCCGAACGCTTGTGGTAGAGGATCGAGTCCCCGGCCCAGGTCGCATTAGCGGCCGGCACGCGCTGCAGAGCAACGGCCCAGGCCTTCATGACAAAGTCATTGACCGAGAGCTTGTAGCCCGGCTTGCCGTCCTTGCCCTTGGGCGCGGCGGCATTGATCTGCTCGCGGGCAGCCATGAGCGCGTCGATCTTGCAATCAAGCGTCAGGTAGAAGTGCGGAACGGTCTGCTTGCTTTCGGTCAGGCGTGCAGCCACGACCTTGCGCATGCCGTCATTCGGGACGACTTCGTACGAGCCTTCCTCATAGAGCGCCATGACCTGGTTCTTGCTCATGCCGGTCGCAGGCGCAGCGGCGGCAGCCGGAGCACCGGCAGCAGGCTTGCTGACGCCCTTGCCCGACTTGGCAGCTTCCACGTCCGACTTGACGACGCGGCCCTTCGGACCCGAACCGGCAATGCTGGACAGGTCAATGCCGGCGTCCTTGGCGAGACGCTTTGCCAATGGCGACGCAAACACACGGCCGCCTTCCGACTTCGCGGGAGCCTTGGCCGCAGCCGGAGCGCTGGAACCGGTATTGGCATTGGGAGCGGCCGGTGCAGGAGCAACAGCCTTCGGGGCTTCCGGAGCCGGTGCAGCCTTGGGCGCTTCCGCCTTCGGCGCGGCAGCGGAGACGGCGCTGGCGTCTTCGCCTTCCTGCAGAAGCACGGCGATGACGGCATTGACCTTCACGTTCTCGGTGCCTTCGGCCACGAGAATTTTGCCGATCTTGCCCTCATCCACGGCCTCGACTTCCATCGTGGCCTTGTCGGTTTCGATTTCGGCGATCACGTCACCGGAGGAGACAGAGTCGCCTTCCTTGACGTGCCATTTGGCGAGCTTGCCCTCTTCCATCGTGGGAGAGAGCGCCGGCATGGTGATATCGATAGGCATACCGGGTCTCCTTACGAGCGATAGGTCACGGCGTTCACAGCCGCGATCACTTCGTCAACATTGGGCAGTGCCAGCTTTTCGAGGTTCGCGGCATAGGGCATCGGAACGTCCTTGCCGGTCACGCGCAGCACGGGCGCATCGAGATAATCGAAAGCCTGTTCCATGACGCGGGCAGCAAGTTCAGCGCCGATACCGCCCTGCGGCCAGCCTTCTTCCACCGTCACGAGGCGACCGGTCTTCTTGACCGACTCGATGACCGTGTCGCTGTCCATCGGGCGCAGCGTGCGCAGATCGATCAGTTCAACGTCGACGCCGGCCGCAACCAGCTTTTCCGTCGCCTGGGTCGCGTAGCGCATGCCCATGGAGAAGGAGACGATGGTGACATCGGCACCCTTGCGGGCGATGCGGGCCTTGCCGATCGGCAGGACATAGTCATCGACCTTCGGCACAAGGCCGGTCGAACCGTACAAAATTTCGTTTTCGAGGAAGACGACCGGGTTGGGCGAACGGATTGCTGCCTTGAGTAGGCCCTTGGCGTCAGCTGCGCTATAGGGCGCGATGACGGTCAGGCCCGGGACATGGCTGTACCATGCCGAATAGTCCTGGCTGTGCTGGGCGGCAACGCGCGAGGCAACGCCGTTCGGGCCACGGAACACCATCGGCGCCGTCACCTGGCCACCGGACATGTAGAGCTGCTTGGCAGCCGAGTTGATGATCTGGTCGATTGCCTGCATGGCAAAGTTCCAGGTCATGAATTCGACGATCGGCTTCAAACCGGCAAAAGCCGCACCAACGGCGAGACCGGCAAAACCGTGCTCGGTGATCGGGGTGTCGATGACGCGCTGCGGACCGAATTCCTGCAGCAGGCCCTGGGTCACCTTATAGGCGCCCTGATACTCCGCGACTTCTTCACCCATGACGAAAACGTCCGGGTTGGCGCGCATTTCTTCGGCCATGGCTTCGTTGAGCGCCTGGCGAACCGTCAGTTCTACCATTTCGACGCCTTCCGGCAGATCCGGATCGGCCTGGGCTTCGAACTTCGGGGCGGCCGGAACAGCAGCGGCGGGAGCCGCAGCCGGAGCTTCGGCCTGCACCATGCTCGGCGCGGGCTCTTCCGCAGCGGCAGGGGCCGCAGCTGGAGCAGCGCCAGCGCTTTCGCCTTCGGCCAGAACCAGCGCGATCGGGGTGTTCACCTTCACGCCTTCGGTGCCTTCGGCCACGAGGATTTCGCGAACGACGCCCTCATCGACAGATTCGACTTCCATCGTCGCCTTGTCGGTTTCGATTTCGGCAAGCACATCGCCGGACTTGACGGTATCACCGACCTTGACCAGCCACTTGGAGAGCTTGCCCTCTTCCATCGTTGGCGACAGGGCGGGCATGAGGATTTGGGGCATATCAGCTCTCCAGAATGGTAGTGCCGGGCATGGGGGCCACGCGGCGAAGTTCGAATTGTTCGGCAAATTGCGCGGCGGGCAGCACGCGCCAATCGTTTATAGGGGCAGAAGCAGCAACGGGCGCCGCGGACTGGCGCTGGTTGACCGCCCAGCCACTAAGGATGAGGCCAAGGATCACGAAGACCAGGCAGGCAATGACAGCGCGCTTGTAGATGGCAGCCTGCACTTCGCCGCTGAGACCAGCCCAGCCGGCGACGCGTTCAAAGCGCCACCAGCCGAAAAGCCATTCGCGCCAACTCGGGCCGCTCGCTGCGGCCAGACGGCTGATGGCGATCGCCTGCCCCGCCGCCAGAACGGCGGAGAGCAGTGCAAACAGCATGATGACGCCGAGCAGGATGCTCATCGTGAGATCAGGCCTCGATCGTGATATCGGTCCACAGCTCCGAAGCATCGGGCTCCGGATCATTGGTGGCAAAATCCGCCGCTTCCGTGACGATGGCACGAATGTCGGTCTCGATTTTCTTGAGATCGTCTTCGGTGATCACACCAGTTTCGAGCAGACGCGCCCGGACCTGTTCGATGGGATCACGTTCCTGACGATACTTGGTCACTTCGTCCTTGGAGCGATATTTCGCCGGGTCGGACATGGAGTGGCCGCGATAGCGGTAGGTCAGCATTTCGAGGATATACGGCCCCTGCCCCGAACGGGCATGCTCGATGGCGCGCTTGGCGGCATCATAGACCATGCGGACGTCCATGCCGTCGACCTGCTCGCCCGGAATGTCGAACGAAGCGCCGCGCATGGAGAAATCGGTGGTTGCGGCGGCGCGCTCGATCGAGGTGCCCATGGCGTATTTGTTGTTTTCGATCACGAAGACAACAGGCAGCTTCCAGAGCTTGGCCATGTTGAAGCTTTCGTAGACCTGGCCCTGGTTGGCCGCGCCGTCGCCGAAATAGGCAAGGCTCACCGAGCCGTCGCCCTTGTACTTCGAGGCGAAGGCCAGACCTGTACCGAGCGAAACCTGCGCACCGACGATGCCGTTGCCGCCGTAGAAGCGGTGCTCGTTGGAGAACATGTGCATCGAGCCGCCCTTGCCTTTCGACAGGCCGCCCTGGCGGCCGGTCAGCTCGGCCATCACACCCTTGGGGTCGAGCCCCATGACCAGCATGTGGCCGTGGTCGCGGTAGCCGGTAATCTGGGCATCCTTGCCCTTTTCCGAGGCCATAGTGATGCCGGTAACGACAGCTTCCTGGCCGATATAGAGGTGGCAGAAGCCGCCAATCAGACCCATGCCATACATCTGGCCGGCCTTTTCCTCGAAACGCCGGATCAGCAGCATTTCACGGAAGGCTTCGAGATCCTGTTCGTTGGTGAACTGAGGGGCATTGGGCTGCGTCTTGGCCTTGGTGGCCGTCGCCTTGCGCGCCATAGGGGGCTCCCGGTGTAGAAATGGAATTTGCCGCTTGGCCCGATCAGGCCACTTCTCGCACTATAGCGCAAGCGCTCCGCGGATAATATTGCTCCAGGAGCGTGTTGGAATGGGTGCTAGAGCGTTGAATCCGCTTCGATAATCTTGATTAACTGATCATCGATTAATTCTTGGAATTTACCGGAAATCGGTTTACCCGTCGCCGGATCGACCATGATCAGAATGTCATCCGCATTGGCCATGTTGAGCAGCGCCCTGGCCCGCTCCGTCACGATATCAGGATCGAGATGGCGCGGATTCATCAGCGAATTGCGGTGACGAAAACTGTCGATTTCGGCCTGCAGGGCCGACGAACGGTCCTTGAGCACCTGAATATCGGCGTGAATTTCGTCGCGACCTTCGATGCCGAACTGACCGCTGATGGCCGAATAGCCGAGATAGCCCTGAAAAGCCAGGAGTGTCACGGCTAGGGCCAAGGGACGCCAGAATGGTGGGCGTTTGAGTCTGGTGGGCATGTACGGACCGGTCTATGGACCTTCACTATGCCGTACAAGGCATTAATACCCGGTTTAGCTATTCCGCCGCGACCCGTTCGGGGGCCACGCCTTCCTCGAAAAGCGCGCTGACCGATTCCCCATTATTGATGCGCCGCATGGCCTCGGCCAACGCCGGCGCCACCGACAGCACCGTCAGCTTGCCATGGGCCTGCCGTGCCGCGTTGGGCAGCGTATTGGTGCAGACGATTTCGATCACATCAGGTTCAGCGGCCAGACGCGCAACCGCGTCGCTACCAAAAATGCCATGCGTACAGGCAACCCGCACCGAGCGTGCGCCATTGGCGCGAAGGTGCTTCAGCAATTCAAGGATCGACCCGCCGCTGGCGATTTCGTCGTCAAGAATGATGACGTCCTTGCCCCGCACCTCGCCAATGATGGCTGAGATGCGCACCTGCGTATCGGTAATTCGCTCCTTGGCGCCCGCCGCCACTGGAGTGCCAAGGCTGCGAGCAAAGGCGGCTGCGGTCTTGGCATTGCCAAGATCAGGCGAGACGACGACCGCATTGCTGAGATCAAACCGGCGGAAATGCGATGCCAGCTCGTGCAATGCGTGCAGGTGATCAACCGGCACGCTGAAGAAACCATGCACCTGCGGCGAATGCAGCGTCATGGTCAGCACGCGATCGGCGCCGGCGGTCTTGAGCAGATCGGCAAC
Organism: Devosia sp. LjRoot3; assembly: GCF_964252865.1. Lineage (NCBI taxonomy): Bacteria > Pseudomonadati > Pseudomonadota > Alphaproteobacteria > Hyphomicrobiales > Devosiaceae > Devosia > Devosia sp. LjRoot3. The sequence goes on along the minus strand of NZ_CAXUPK020000001.1, from coordinate 1,403,758 downwards.
CAGACGACCGCCGATGGAAATGCGCGGGGCGTCCTTCTTGTCGGAGCGTGCATAGGAATAGTGCGGAATGACCGCTGTAATCCGCGCCGCCGAAGCCCCGCGTGCCGCGTCGAGCATCAGCAGCAGCTCCATCAGGTGCTCCTGAACCGGCGCGCTGAGCGTCTGGACCAGGAACACATCCTGTTCACGGCAATTGGCCTGCAATTGCACTTCGATACAGTCGTTGGAGAAGCGTTTGACCCGCGTCGGGAGCAGCGGCACGCCGAGATCGGCGCATATCTCCTTAGCCAGGTCGGGGTGAGCACTACCACTGAACACAGCAATCTGGTTCATGGAACTTCCTCGGCTTTTGGCGGTAAGGATTATGCGGCGGTCTTAGCCTACGCAGCCTCAGAGCGCAACGTAGTCGATCTCCTGAAATCTTTCGACTTCCGGCACCCAACGGTCCCGCACGAACGCGACGTGGTCCCGATGCACATTGTAGCCGTCATAGGCGGCCTGATCGGCGAACTCCATCGAGAAGCCATAGGCAAAGTCAGCCTTGGGGCTCACCTGCTTCAATCGCTCGAATTTTTGCACGCCCGGAATGCCTTCCAGCACCAGAGCATCGCGCAGAAAGGCCGCTTCGGCTTCCGAGCCGGCCGCATGCTTGAGCGAGAAAACGACAGTGTGACGGATCATCACTCGGCTCCGATGGCTTCATTGGCGGCAATGGCCGCCATGTTGACGATGCCGCGGCTGGTCACCGACGGCGCCAGAATATGCGCCGGCGCCCGCGTACCCATCAGGATCGGCCCGACAGCCAGGGCGTTGTTCATTTCCTTGAGCAGCGTCATCGAAAGGTTGGCCGCATCGAGATCGGGGAAGATCAAGAGGTTGGCTTCGCCCTTCAGTGCGGTCTCAGGCACATAACGCTCGCGCAGCTCAGAATTGAGCGCAAGGTCACCCTGCATTTCACCTTCGACAATGAGGTCCGGTGCGGCGACTTTAAGCTTCTCATAGACCTCGCGCATCTTGAAGGCGCTGTCGCCATCGCGCGAACCGAAGTTCGAATAGCTCAAGAGCGCCATGCGCGCCTCGATGTTGAAGCGCTTGAGGTGATCCCTTGCCTGCAGCGAAATGCTGACCAGCTCGTCGGCGGAAGGATTCTGGTTCACATAGGTGTCGGCGAGGAAGAAGGCACCGCGCGGCATGATCAGCATAGAGAGCGCCGAAACGTCGCTCACGCCGTCCTGGAGCCCGATGATCGAGCGGATATCGCGGACATGCTTGATGTAGCGGCCCTGGAGACCACAGATCAGCGCATCGGCCTCGCCGCGCTTCACCGCCAGCGCCCCGATCACCGTCGTATTGGTGCGCACGATGGTGCGTGCAGTGTCCGGCGTCACGCCGTTGCGCCCCACCAGCGAGTGGAACAAGCTGACATAGTCGCGGTAGCGCGGATCGTCTTCAGGGTTGATGACCTCGAAATCGCGACCGGGCTGAATGCCAAGACCAAAGCGCTCGATACGCGCCTCGATGACGGCCGGACGGCCGATCAGGATCGGGCGGGCAATCCGCTCTTCGAGCAGCACCTGGGTGGCGCGCAGCACGCGCTCGTCTTCGCCATCGGCAAAGGCGATGCGCTTGCTCTTGCCCTGTGCCCGATCGATGATCGGCTTCATCACGAGGCCCGAGCGGAACACGAAGCGGTTGAGCTGGTCCTGATAGGCGTCCCAATCGGCAATCGGGCGCTTGGCCACGCCCGATTCCATCGCCGCCCGCGCCACGGCCGGCGCGATGCGCAGGATAAGACGCTGGTCGAACGGGTTGGGAATGATGTGGTCCGGCCCAAACACGGCCGGCGCGCCCGAAGGCGAGACTTCAAGGCCCGGCTCATGCGCCAGCTTGGCAATGGCGCGAACCGCCGCCAGCTTCATTTCTTCGTTGATGGTCGTCGCATGCACGTCGAGCGCACCGCGGAAGATGAAGGGGAAGCAAAGGACGTTGTTGACCTGGTTGGGATAGTCCGAGCGCCCGGTGCAGACCATGGCGTCAGGCCGCGTTGCCTTGGCCACTTCCGGCATGATTTCCGGATTGGGATTGGCCAGCGCCAAGATCAGCGGCTTGGGCGCCATCTTCTGCAGCATTTCCGGCTTCAGCGCGCCGGCAGCGGACAGGCCCAGAAACACGTCAGCGCCGTCGATCACTTCAGCCAGCGTCGTCGCATCGCTCTGGCGGCGGAACTGGCCGCGCCACTTGTCATTGACGTCGTTGCGCTTGTGGGTGACGAGGCCGTCCTTGTCGGCGACCCAGATATTTTCGTGCTTGGCGCCCAGCGCCACCAGCACGTTGAGGCAGGCAATGGCCGCAGCCCCTGCCCCCGAGGTGCAGATCTTCACCTCGTCGATCTTCTTGCCGGTCAGTTCGAGCCCATTGAGCACAGCGGCACCGACGATGATCGCCGTACCGTGCTGGTCGTCATGAAATACCGGGATCGGCATGCGCTCGCGCAGCGTCTCTTCGATCTCGAAGCAGTCAGGCGCGCGGATATCTTCGAGATTGATGCCGCCAAAGGTCGGCCAGAGCGGCGCCACGGCATCGATGAACTTCTTCGGCTCGATCTCGTCGATCTCAAGATCGAAGACGTCAATGCCGGCGAACTTCTTAAACAGAACCGCCTTGCCTTCCATCACCGGCTTACTGGCCAGCGCGCCGATATTGCCAAGACCCAGCACTGCCGTGCCATTCGAAATCACCGCGACGAGATTTTGACGCGAAGTGTAACGGGCCACGGCCTCCGGGGTCTGGGCGATCTCTTCGCAGGGCGCCGCAACGCCAGGCGAATAGGCGAGCGCGAGGTCGCGCTGGTTGCCAAGCGGCTTGATCGGCTGGATTTCCAGCTTGCCGGGCTTGGGGAACTCATGGAAGTGGAGAGCAGCGTCGCGCAAAACCTTGCGTTGTTCATTAGGATCAGTCGACACGCTTTCCTCCGGCACAGCTTAGATGGCGTCGTACCTGCCACCAATCAGCGCCGAAGGAAAGGGGCGTTGCGACCTCGTGAAGCCAAGAATCGAGGCCGTCGCCATAGGCAATTCGTAGAAGGCGCGATCAAGCCGCGTCAGTAACGATTTCAGACGTATCCTGCGTATCGGAATAGCGGGCCGGGCTCGTAGCGAGTGCCAGCGCGAGTTCCTTGAATGCACCCACCTTGAGGGCCGGCGCGAAGATGTAGCCCTGCGCCTGGACGACGCCACGCGACCGCAGGTAGATAGCCTGCGCTTCAGTTTCGACGCCTTCGGCCACGATTTCGCAATCGAGATCCTTGGACATGGCGATGAGACCGTCGAGCACCGGCACTTGAGTCGTGCCCGGCTTGATCATGTCGACAAAGATGCGGTCGATCTTGATCACGTCGACGCCGAGCGTCGCGATGTAAGCAAGGTTCGAGTGCCCCGTGCCCGCATCGTCCATGGCAATACGCGAACCGAGCGCGTGGAGGCCAGAGATGACGCTATTGACGGCCAGCGAGTTTTCCAGCGGACGACGCTCGGTGATTTCAAACACAAGCTGATCGTAGGAGATCGGCGAATTGCCGAAAATCGCCTGCACGTCGTCCACGATACCGACATCGCGGAAGTGGCCCTCGAAGAGATTGATCGAAATCTTCAGGCCCGGGATTTTCTGCGAGAGATCGCTCAGGTCGTAGCGCACCTGCTGCATCAGCGAGAGCGTCATCGGAATGGCCATCCCCGACGCTTCTGCATAGTCGATAAAGACGCCCGGCGGCACCACTTCGCCACTCGGCTTTTCCCAGCGGCAGAGCACTTCGCAACCCATAAGGCCGCCAGTGCGCAGGTTGATGACCGGCTGGTAATAGGGCTTGATTTCGTTACGGCCGATGGCGCGCTCAAGATCGAAAGACGGCGTCCGTGAGCGGCGAGCATAGCGCAGCGTTAGGAGCAGCAGCCCCGCACTCAGCAAGCACCCGAGAATGGTGAAAAGCACATCGAGATCGGCGTAGCCCGCGCGCGCCTCGGCGAAGGGCAGCAGATAGCGAACCTTGATCGGCAGTTCGCCGGCAAAGCTCTGCACCGCCAGATAGTCCCCGCGCGCCGCCTGGCGATCGAAATCCACTGAAGCACCAAGTGAGAGAACCGGCAGGCCACTGGTCAGCGCGATGTCCAGCATGGCGCCATCCGGCAGATTGTCAGCGAGCGCTTCCTGCGTCGTCGCCATCAGTGGGGTAAACGCCGAAATGCGCCGCACGCCGCCCAGGGTTTGCGTAACCTTGAGGGCGGGCATGATCATCTCGGCGAATTTGACGACGGTGATCGTTTCGGTGAGGCCCGGCACAGGCAGCGACTCGGAGAGCGGCGAATAGGCGACATTGCGACCGAAGGCGTCGCAATACTGCACCCCATCCATGTTCTCGACGAGGATCTGCTTCACATTGAAGCTGTTGTCGATTGCCGTCTGAGCAAAACCGCTAAAGGTCGGCGTACAGAACGATGGACTATCGGCAACCACCTGTCGCAGCGCCGCAACAGCATTGGCCGCGTTGTAATTGATTTCGGAGCTGAGGGCATCGATCCGCGTCTGCAGCGCGGCGACTTCCTTATTCCTTGCATAGGCGTCGAGCAGGTAGTCGACAGAGACTATGGGAACGAAGGCCAACAAGGCGCCCAGCAACATAAGTACGTGCGAGAACTTCGCCTTCACCGACCAATCCACTTCTATCAGCTCTATCCCATTGTTAACGCTGCGATCTTAAAGACCCGTTAACCAGGATTTTAACCGCCCGTGGAAACGAAAAAGGCAGGCCTTGCGGCCTGCCTTTGAAAGAAAATTAGTGCGCCGAAATCAGCTTTGCACGTTGAGGCGGATGCTCAACTCGCGCATCTGCTTGGCCGAAGCCGGGCTTGGCGCGCCCATGAGAAGGTCTTCGGCCTGCTGATTCATCGGGAAGGCCGTGATTTCGCGCAGGTTCTGCACGCCGCAAAGCAGCATGACGATACGGTCGATACCGAAGGCCGCGCCACCATGCGGCGGAGCGCCATACTGGAACGCACGGTAGAGGCCGCCAAACTGCTCTTCGACTTCCTGACGCGACTTGCCGGTCAGTTCGAAGGCCTTGACCATGGTCTCGGGCTCCTGGTTACGAATCGACCCGGAGGCGATTTCGTAGCCGTTGCAAACCGCGTCATACTGATAGGCCTTCAGCGACAGCGGCTCAGCCGAGTTCAGCGCCTCAAGACCGCCCTGCGGCATCGAGAACGGGTTGTGCGCGAAGTCGATGCGTTTTTCTTCCTCGCTCCATTCATAGAACGGGAAGTCGACGATCCAGCACAGTGCGAACTGCTCGGTATCCACCACGCCGAGATCGGTACCAACCTTGGTGCGGGCTTCGCCGGCGAACTTGTAGAACTTCTCCGGGCGACCAGCGACGAAGAACACGGCATCGCCGTCCTCAAGGCCAAACTGCGCCTTGATCGCTGCCGTGCGCTCTTCGCCAATGTTCTTGGCGATCGGGCCAGAGCCTGCACCGTCCTTGAAGAAGATATAGCCAAGGCCCGGCTGGCCTTCGCCCTGCGCCCAAGCGTTCATTCGATCGCAGAAGGCGCGGCCGATCGGCTCGGCGCCAGCCTTGTTCTTGGCCGGGATCGCCCAGACTTCAACCTTGGGGTCGGTTTCGATCTGGTTGGCGAAAACCTTGAAGCCCGAACCGGCAAAGTGCTGGGTCACGGCGTCGATTTCGATCGGGTTGCGCAGGTCGGGCTTGTCCGAGCCATACTTGCGGATCGCCGTGTCATAGGGAATGCGCGGCCAGCTCTTGGTAACGCGCTTGCCGTCGGCAAACTTCTCGAAAACGTTGGTGATCACCGGCTCGACGGTGCTCCACACGTCTTCCTGCGTCACAAAGCTCATTTCGAGGTCGAGCTGGTAGAATTCGCCAGGCAGGCGATCAGCGCGCGGGTCTTCGTCGCGGAAGCACGGCGCCACCTGGAAGTAGCGGTCGAAGCCGGCCACCATGAGGAGCTGCTTATACTGCTGCGGCGCCTGCGGCAGGGCAAAAAACTTGCCGGGGTGGATACGGCTCGGCACGAGGAAGTCACGCGCGCCTTCCGGCGACGAGGCCGTCAGAATCGGCGTCGAAAATTCGGTAAAACCGGCATCACCCATTCCGGCGCGCATGGCCGAGATGACCTTGGTGCGCTTCAAAATATTGGCGTGCAGCTTCTCACGACGCAGATCGAGGAAGCGGTAACGCAGGCGAATATCTTCCGGATATTCGGCGTCGCCGAAAACCGGCAGCGGCAGCTCCTTGGCGACCGACAAAACCTCGATTTCGCGAATGAAGATTTCGATGCCACCGGTGGCAATGTTGGTGTTCACAGCCGCAGCGTCGCGCAGCTTCACTTCACCGTCGATACGCAACACCCATTCCGAACGCACCTTTTCGGCGTCTGCAAAGGCCGCGGAATCAGGGTCGATCACGCACTGGGTAATGCCATAGTTGTCACGGAGATCGATAAACAGCAGGCCGCCATGGTCGCGAATACGATGAACCCAGCCGGACAGACGCACGTTATTGCCGGCATCGTTCGCCGTGAGAGCGCCACAGGTGTGGGTACGGTAGCGATGTGTCGTCATTTTCTTTTCCGAAAAAGTGCAAAAAGGGCCGGATTCTCGGGCGGGAAAAGCGCATGGAGCACCCCGCTTGTCAAGCACCCGGGCTTTCCCGGTCCGTGGCGGAAATCCGAGGTGGAGCAATCCTTCAGCACCTGCTAGGAACGATAGTGACTATTTTGAGACGGTATTCATATGGACCTGATTGTTTCCACAGAGGCGCTCTCGGCATTTTGCGAGCGTGCAGCCCAGTTTGATTTCGTGACGGTGGACACCGAATTCCTGCGCGAAACCACCTATTGGCCGCGTCTCTGTCTCATTCAGGTGGCGACGGATGACGAAGCCGTTCTCATCGATCCCCTCGCCGATCACCTTGATCTCAAGCCGTTCTTTGCGCTTCTGGCCAATCCATCGGTCACCAAGGTGTTTCATGCCGCGCGGCAAGATATTGAAATCTTTGTCAAACTGACCGGCGCCGTGCCGCACAATATTTTCGACACGCAGATCGCAGCCAGCGTATGCGGCTTTGGAGATAGCGCGTCCTATGACAGCCTCGTGCGCGCCATCTGCAAGGTCGAGCTCGACAAGTCCTCGCGCTTTACCGATTGGTCGGCTCGCCCGCTCTCGGAAAAGCAGCGCCTTTATGCGCTCGCCGACGTCACCTATCTGCGCGACATCTACCGCGAACTGCGCAAGCAGGTCGAACAGACTCGCCGCTGGGATTGGGTTGAAGACGAACTCACCGTTCTGCGCAGCATCGATACCTATGTCGTCCAGCCCGAAGAGGCCTGGGAACGGCTCAAGATGAAGATCAACCGCCCGCGCGATCTCGCCGCCCTCAAGGTCTTGGCCGAATGGCGCGAGCGCAAAGCGCAGACATCAGATCAGCCGCGCAGCCGCGTCTTCAAGGATGACGCGCTGTTCGACCTCGCCATGCAGCGCCCCCTGACGCCCGATGCTTTCGACAAACTGCGCGCCGTCCCCCGCGGCTTTGGCCGCAGTTCCGCTGCCGCCGAAATCATCGAACTCCTCAAGGGCGTCGAGGCTCTACAAAAGACTGACCTCCCCACCCTGCCCGAGCGCTACCGCGGCCCCTCGCCCAAGGGCGCCGTAGGCGATCTCATTCGCGTACTTCTGAAGTCCGTGGCCGAACAGCACGGCGTCGCCGCCCGCATCCTCGCAACCTCCGACGACATCGATGCCCTCGTGCTCGATGACGAAGCCGACGTTCCGGCCCTCAAAGGCTGGCGCAGAAAACTCTTCGGCGAAAAGGCCCTGGCCATAAAGCACGGCCGCATCGGCCTCGTGGCCACTCGCAAGGGCGTTATCGAGTTCGCGGTCAATCAGGCAGAAGCGGCTGAGTAGCCACGGTAGCAAAGTGCGGGTAGCGTCCTATACTTAAGGCATGCAGAATATTGCCCGCGATGAATTGCTGCAGAGGCTGAGGCGATTGCGCCCCCGTTTTGAGCGGGACGGCGTAACGCATATGACTCTGTTCGGGTCCAGAGCCCGCGGCGATCACCGGCCCGACAGCGATGTAGACCTCATGATCGAGGTCAACGACGGTCAGTCATTCTCGATGTTGAAGATCGTCGGCATTGGCCACATCGTCACGGACGACACCGGCCTGCCCGCGAATATTTTCATGAAGCGAAGCTTGGACGACAGTTTCGTCAAAGAAACTCAGGCCGATTTGATCCGAGTTTTTTGATGACCCGGCGCACAATAGCGTCTCTTCTTTCGATTGAGACATCCCAACACTCGATGTCACCCCGGCGAAGGCCGGGGCCCATCCCCAGATCTCATGATGGCTCCCGGCCTTCGCCGGGATGACATCCGGTGGGATGGGAAGTCATTGTTGCGCCCAATCAAAGCGTGAAACGATGTAGCCTCTCAGCCCACTTCCACTCGCGCGTCCGCGTGCTCGGCGAAGCTGGCGAACTGGCTCAGCCGGTTGCGCAGGTGCTCGCCATTGAGGAAGGCAAAGTCCGTCGGCAGTTGCAGCACCAGCACATCGCCATCGAGCCGGAAACGGATGCGCGGCAGAATTCCCGGCATGGCGGCCGTCATCGGATAGGCCACACGGAACAGCGTGCCAATCAGCCTTCCCCGCTTGATCATTTCCGGCGAAGCCAGTGGGATCAGCGTATTGGCCGATTTGCTCTTCAGCCCGTCATAGCGCACCGAAATGGCATGGGCGAGCACGGCGCGGCCGGGATGGTCGACACCGGTCAGCGAGCCATAGGCCACCGAATCGACGCTTTGCGGCCCGCGATAGTCCGGATGCGCGCGCCAGCCGATATCGGCCAGGAGGCATGCCACCTGACGCAACCGGCTTTCCTCGGCCGTTTCCACAGTGCCGGTCGCCGCAAAATACTGGGCGGTAAATTCCACAAGGTCAGAAGCATGAGCCGGCGAGCGCGAGCGCAGTACCGACAGTTCCTCGGCGCCCTGAATCAGTGGGTCGACCGCCTGTTCGGCCTCCGAAAGCAACCCATGCAGATAGCCTTCGCGCACGCCCAATGCCGAGAATACGACGCTATCAAACTTGCCTGCGCGCAGCACCTCGGCCAGCACGGCGGCGCCGAACGGCACGAGTTCGCGGCGCGAATTGCTGGCGCTGTTTGAGCCCGGATAGCTCTTGAGCGACTCGGCCGCGATGATGTCTTCGCAGACCGCAATCATTTCGGCCGCCGGTACCACATAGTCCTGCACCATGTGGAGCGGGTAGTCGCGCAATTCCAAATGCAGTTTCGCGAGGGATCGCCAGGTGCCCCCAATGGCCGCAAACCGCCCGCCCGGCTCGATGCCCGCGAGCAGCGACTTCTTGAGCTTTTCCCGGACCAGGGCCGCAGCCTTTTTAGGCGACCCGTCGGCATCGTCCTGCAGCCGAATGACACCCAGCTCGTGCGATTGTCCGTCGGCGTCGCGACCATTGGTGATCACAGACAATTCGAGGCTGCCGCCGCCTAGGTCACCGACCACACCGGCAAATCCCGGAATGCCGGCGACTACACCGAGCGCAGCGAAATGGGCCTCTTCCTCGCCCGAAAGCACCCGAACGGGCGTTTCCATGATCGCTTCCACGGCCGAGACGAATTCCTGCCGATTGGCCGCATCGCGCACGGCCGAGGTGGCGAGCACATGGACCTTGCCGACACGCATCATCCGCGCCACCAGCGCAAAGCGCTTGATGGCGTCGAGTGCCTTTTCGACATTGGCGTCGGCCAGCCGCCCGCTCTGGGCAATGCCCCGGCCGAGCGCGCAGGCCGATTTTTCGTTGTAGAGCGGCGTCAGGGAGCGCGCGTGGCGCTCATAAACGACAAGGCGAACGGAGTTCGACCCGATATCAAGGACGGCAACCGGCTGGGCGCCCTTGAGACGGCCCTGGGCCGTAGGATCGGCGTCTACGCCCCAGAATTGTGTCAAACTCAGCCCTCGTCGTCTCCAATCCCGGCGCTGCCGCGTCCAGACAGCGACGGATTGGTCATGAAATAGTCATGCGCATTGAAAGGTTCCGCCCCTTCGGCAACGCGCAAGCGATGGGAACTGCCATCTGGCAAGACTTCCCAACTTTGCTGATTGTCCTTCAAATAGGCAACTAGCGTTCTGTCAAGAATCTGCTTGTGCACGGTTCTGTTGAGAATCGGCACCATCACCTCGACGCGACCATCAAGGTTCCGACCCATCAAATCCGCAGAGGAAATATAGACCAGCGCCCGCGCCGACGGCATGGATTCGCCATTGCCGAAGCAATAGATGCGGCTGTGTTCGAGGAACCGTCCGACCACCGATTTGACCCGGATATTATCCGAGAAACCCGGAATGCCCGGCCGCAGGCAGCAGATGCCACGGACGATGAGGTCGACCTTCACCCCAGCCTGGCTCGCGTCATAAAGCGCGTCGATCACCTGCGGATCGACAAGCGAATTCATCTTGAGCAGGATCGATGCCGGCTGGCCCGAGCGCGCGAACTCGATCTCCCGGGCGATATTGTTGACCAGCGTCTCGCGCAGGTTGACCGGCGAAACCGCGATGGTTTCGAGTTCGGTCGGCCGCGCATAGCCGGTGATGAAGTTGAAGACGCGCGCCACGTCGCGGGTGATCGCGGGATCGATCGTGAAATAGCTGAGATCGGTATAAATCTTGGCCGTGATCGGGTGATAATTGCCCGTGCCGATATGGCAATAACTGACGAGCTTGCCCTTCTCGCGCCGCACCACCTGGCTCAGCTTGGCGTGGGTCTTCAACTCGATGAAGCCGAAAACCACCTGCGCACCAGCGCGTTCGAGATCGCGCGCCCAGCGGATATTGGCTTCTTCGTCGAAGCGCGCCTTGAGTTCGACCAGGCACGTCACCGACTTGCCCGCCTCGGCCGCCATCACCAGCGCCTTGACGATCGGACTATCCGACGAGGTGCGATAGAGCGTCTGCTTGATCGCCACAACGTCCGGATCGCGCGCCGCCTGCATCAGGAATTGCGCAACGACGTCAAAGCTCTCGAACGGATGGTGGACCAGAATATCCTTGGCCCGGATCGCGGCAAAATTGTCGCCGTTATAGTCGCGGATCCGCTCGGGGAAGCGAGCGATATAGGGCGTGAATTTCAGGTCGGGCCGATCCACATCGCAAACCTTGCGCGCGTCGGCGAGCCCGAGGAAGCCGTGAACTTCGAACACATCGGCATCCTTGATGCCCAGCTGTTCGCCGATCTGGCGCTGCAGCGCACGCGGCATCGAGCGTTCGATTTCAAGCCGGATCACCTGGCCGCGGCGACGCTGGCGCAGGGCGCTTTCGAACTCCACGACGAGGTCTGCCGCTTCGTCGTCGATTTCGATTTCGCTGTCGCGGATGATGCGGAAAGCACCCGATCCCACGACCTCATGGCCCGGAAACATCTTGTGAAAGAAGAGCTTGACCAGCGTGTCGATGGTCACGACTTCGCTGCGCCCTTCCGAAACCAGTTCGTTAGGCAGGTTGATGAAGCGATCGAGATTGCCCGGAATGCGAACCAGCGCCGTCAGCGGCTGATCGCTGTCAGGACGCTTCAGTTCAAACGCCAGCGCCAGACCGAGATTGGGAATGAACGGGAACGGATGCGCCGGATCGACCGCAATCGGCGTAAGAACCGGGAAGATTTCTTCGCGGAAAAGCTTTTGCAGGTAAGCCACCTGCTCTTCGCTGAGATCGTTGGATTCGTGGATGACGACGTTCTGCGCAAACAGCTCTTCGCGCAGCGTTTCCCAATGATCCTGCTGATCACGCTGCAAGTGCTGCGCCAGCGTCGCGATTTCCTCGAGCTGTTCGGCCGGTGTCAGCCCGTCAGCGCTCTGCTTCGTCAGGCCCGCCCGGATCTGACCCTTCAGACCCGCCACGCGCACCATGTAGAATTCGTCGAGATTGTTGGCCGAGATCGACACGAAGCGCAGGCGCTCCAGCAGCGGATGCGCCTCGTTGCCGGCTTCTTCCAGCACGCGCATATTGAACTGCAGCCAGCTCACCTCGCGGTTGACGAACCGCGCCGGGCTGGTTCGCAACGCCTCGACGTCCGGCCCAGCGCCTTCTGCCTCGGTGATCTCGCTCATGTCATTCATCGCTTAAAGGGTCCCAGTCCTGTTGGCTGCCACCGTCGCGCTCCGCCTCCCGGAGCGCCAGGGCCTCTGCTGCAATCGTTCGGGTAATGGCCGTGCCCCTTGCTAGGGCCAGCCTGTCCATGCGGTCGACTAAAACGGCCACTTCCTCGGGGCTGCGCTCCATGCGCGCCACAAGATAGTGGATGATTTTCGGGTCGACCTTGATCTGACGATCGCCGAAAAGTTTGGCGAACATGTGTGACAGTTCTATGTCGTCGCTAACCTCAAGCCGGAAGGCCGGAGCGCGACGCACGCGCGACCGCACGTCGTCCGTTGCCAGAGGCCACTTGGCGATATCTTCGCGCGCCGTCAGCAGCAGCGTCCGGTTGCCGCGCATGGCCTGGTTGAGCAGGTGAAACAGGCTCGGCTCATCATAACCCAGCCGATCCACGTCCTCGACAACCAACGGCCCGCGCCCATCGGCTTCGGCAATGGCAGCGATCGTCTCGGGCGTCACCATGGGTGCATGGCTGCGATCGGCAAAAATCCGCGCCAGATGCGATTTCCCCGAAGCCGGCGGGCCGATCAGCAGCGTCACGGCATCGGGCCAATGCGGCCAGGCGCCGATGCGTCCATGGGCCAAGGCATTGCCTTCCCCCACCAGAAAATCGTCTGCGGCATGGGATGGCGTATGCTCGAACTCGAGCGGCAATTGCCGCAGCCTGTCGTTACGCAGTGGGGTTACCACCCTGGCCACCATGGGTTGATCCGAGATAGAGGCTGCTACCCTTATACTTGCGAATGCCGTAGCGCACGAGCACCCCGCCAATCGCCGCCAGCGGCACGGCCAGCAACAGCCCGACAAAGCCGAATAGCGCGCCAAAAGCCAACAGTGCAAACATCAGCCAGACCGGGTTGATGTTGATCGAACTGCCCACGAGCTTGGGATAGAGCACGTTGCCCTCGACAAACTGCCAGCCCATGAAAATGCCGAAGACCAGGGCAATCATCCACCAGTTCGGCCAGAACTGCACGGTGGCGATACCCATGGACAGCGCAAAGCCAACGCCGAACCCGACATAGGGAATGAAGCTCAAAAGCCCGGCAATGAGCCCGACGGCGAGGCCATAGTTAAGGCCAACGAGGGAAAGCGCACCCGCATAGAACACGGCGTCGATCACCAGCACACCGCCCTGCCCGCGGATCACGCCGGCCATCGAGCTGTCGATATCGCGCAGGATGCCGAGAATCTCCGCCCGATGCCGCCGCGGCAGCAGGTCATGCACGCCGCGCACCATGCTGTCCCAGTCGAGCAGCAGGTAGAAGGCGACGACGGGCGTGAAAATGGCGAAGCCGATCACGCTGATCAGCGTCATGCCGGAGGCCAGAATTTCAGATGTGACGACGCCGGCAAATCCGACGATCTGCCCCAGCATGTCCGAAACCGTGCGCTCCACCTGCGCCGCGCGCTCCGGCCCAAGCCACTCGTTGAGTTCCGGCGCCCATTTCCGCACCATGGCTTCAAGATCGGCCGCATAGCCCGGAAGGCGCTGCACCAGCCCCACGATCTGCTGCGCCACCATCGGAACGATCATGACGAAGATGCCAGCGATAATGGCAACCACGCAGAGCAGCACGACCGCCGTGGCCCAGCTGCGGTTGAAATGCCACTTCTGAAGCTGGTTTACGAGCGGATTGAGCAGATACGCTAGCGCCGCGCCGACCACGAAGGGCAGGAGAATTCCGCGGAATATCCAGAGAGCCAGGATCAGGAAGACGAGGAAGCCGATCCAGATCAGCACTTGATTTCTAAGGTTCATGGTGCCGGGCGGCCCTTGCGTCTGACTATCCAAGAAGCTATCAGGCCTTCAGGCGAATTCAGCGGAAAGCATCTATCACTTTCCGCTTTTGAAACCGCCGCAAAAACAAAGACCTGGAGCATCACGCGATTCGAGGATCGCACGAAAAGCTCTAGCGGCCAGCACCGTTAAGTTCAACCAGACCGGGTCTCGGTAGCCAAAGCGTTCCCGATATCCCCAGCAATGGCTTTAGGCTCATGTCCGACGCGCAAAACCTGCCATCAAACGGCCTGTCATACAAGCAGGCGGGTGTCGATATCGATGCTGGCAATGCTCTGGTCGAGGCGATCAAGCCCGCCGTACGCTCCACTCGCCGCCCCGGCGCCGATGGCGAAATCGGCGGTTTCGGTGGTCTTTTCGATCTCAAGGCGGCTGGTTTTGTCGATCCGGTTCTCGTCGCCGCCAATGATGGCGTCGGCACGAAACTGAAGATCGCCATCGATACCGGCAAGCACGACACCATTGGACAGGACCTTGTCGCCATGTGCGTCAACGACCTCGTGGTGCAGGGCGCCGAGCCGCTGTTCTTCCTCGATTATTTCGCCACCGGTAAGCTCGATGTCGCCCAAGGCACGGCCATTGTCGAAGGTATCGCCCATGGCTGCCGCCTCGCCGGCTGCGCCCTGATCGGCGGGGAAACCGCCGAAATGCCGGGCATGTATCACGGCAACGACTATGATCTCGCCGGCTTCGCGGTCGGCGCTGCCGAACGCAACGCGCTCCTGCCGCGCAAGGATATTGCCGCCGGCGACACGCTCGTCGCCATCGCCTCCTCCGGCGTTCATTCGAACGGCTATTCGCTCGTGCGAAAAATCGTCGATCTCTCCGGCCTAGCCTGGACCGCCGACGCGCCCTTCGAAGCTGGCAAGACCCTCGCCGAAGCGCTCCTCGAGCCGACCCGCATCTACGTAAAACCGCTGCTCGCCGCCCTCAAGGCCGGCATCGGCATCAAGGCCCTGGCCCACATTACCGGCGGCGGTTTCATCGACAATATTCCGCGCGTCCTGCCCGATGATCTCGCGGCCGACGTCGATCTCGACGCCGTCACCGTGCCCGCCGTCTTCGGCTGGCTGGCAAAAGTCGGCGGCATGAGCGAGCGCGAAATGCTGCGCACCTTCAATTGCGGCGTCGGCATGCTCGTTGCCGTCACCCCGGAAGATGCCGAAAAGCTCGTCGCAAACCTCACCGCCTCGGGCGAAACCGCTGCCATTGTCGGCCAGTTGACGCCGCGCACCGGCGAGCCCGTCACCTTCCGCGGAAAGCTCGCCCTGTGAGCCGAAAAAAGGTCGGCGTCCTCATTTCCGGCCGCGGCTCCAACATGTCCGCGCTGATCGAGGCCACGAAGTCCCCGGACTATCCGGCCGAGATCGTCGGCGTGCTCTCGAACAGGGCCGCCGCTCCGGGTCTGCTGACGGCCCAGGAAAACGGCATTGCCACGGCCTCACTGGCCCAGAGCAAGTTCCCAAGCCGGGAAATGTTCGAGGACACGATGACCCAGATTCTTGAGAGCTGGGAGGTCGACTATGTCTGCCTCGCCGGCTTCATGCGCATCCTGGGCGAAGATTTCGTGCTGCGCTGGCAGGGGCGGATGGTCAACATCCACCCCTCCCTCCTGCCCCTCTACAAGGGCCTCGACACCCACGCCCGCGTCCTCGCCGCTGGCGACGCCGAGCATGGCTGCACGGTCCATTTCGTCACGCCCGGCCTCGACGAAGGCCCCGCGATCCTCCAGGCCCGCGTCCCGGTCCTCCCGGGCGATACGCCCGAGACGCTGACCGCCCGGGTGCTCGTCGAAGAGCACAAGATCTATCCGCAGGCGCTAGCAATGCTCGCCCGCGGCGAAGTTTCGCTCTAGCGGTAAGCCGGCATGCGGCCTTCGCGCCGCAGCACGATGATCTGCACGATCAGCCCGACGATGAAGGCCAGCAACAGCGCCGCGTGAGATCCCAGCACGATGGGCGAGGTAACGCTCGACGCCAGCGGCGCCCCATCAGGCACGCGCGTGAGCGTTTCCGTCACCGTCGGTACCAGCAGCAACAAGACGCTGAAGCTGAGACTGACGGTTTCGATATACCGCCGCAGGCGCCCCAAGAAGGTCACGCGATGCACGCCATAGCCCACGGCGATCAAAAGCAGCGTCAGGCCACCAATGGCATAGCTCACCGGCTGCTTTGCCACCAGAAATGCCGTGGCGCCGCCCAAAACCATTGAAGCAAAGTAGATCGCGCCCGGTACGGAACGCGGCACGATGCGGCCATGCCGCGCCAGCATATAGGCAGCCACGACGAGCGCCGGCAGACTGCCGAGCGTGTGAAACCAGCCGATGGGAGAAATACCGAACATTTTTAGTCCTTCACATTGAAGAGGACGCACAATGCGCCCAACATATATCTACTAGTTGGTAGGCTTAATTGCCGAAGGTCGGCATGCTCACCCCTGCCCTTATCTAACGAAGCGCTCCACAAGGGGGCGGACGATCATTTCAAAAACGGCGGGATCGCCATGAGCCCGGCTGGACAGCATGGCCCCGTGCACCGTGGCAACAAAGACCTCCGCCTCTATCTCGGGATCATGGGCCATGTGCAGGCTTCCCTGTTCCAAACCATCCCGAAACACTGAGGTCAGCCACGTGGCCAGCGCCCGAAAGTGCACCCGCACCTCGGCAGCAACCTCATCAGGCAAAGCCGGCATCTGACTGGCCAACAAGGCGCAAACGCAGAAAGGCTCCGAGCCCGAGGTGATGCAGGACTGCCAATAGCCCGTATAGGCCCGCAGCTTTTCCGCCGGGTCGGCAATGACCTCGTCCATTTTCTGAAGCCCTTCAATGGCCTCCCGCCGATACCGCTCCACCAGAATGCGCACCAGCTGTGCCTTGGTCGGAAAGTGGTGGTGAATACTGGCCTTGCGGATGCCGACGATGGTGGAAATATCCGCATAGCTGAATCCGTCATATCCGCCCAAGAGAATGAGCGGACGCGTGCGGCGGAGGATTTCTTCGGCAGTACTGGAAAGCTCGGTCATGCAAGCTACCTACCTTCTAGTAGGTTTGCCGTCAAGCACCGAGCTGACTAATCCGGCCAGGGTTCGAACTGCAGTTCCGGCCAAAGCACCATGGCCCGTGCCGCCTTGCTTTCGTGCGTGGCACGATTGTGCAGAGCAGGATTGGGCGTCAGCCGAAACGAGAACAGATCATCCAGCCCAAAGGGCGCGAAGATGACGATCTCTCCATTCTCGATCCGTGCTGCGACCGCGTGAGTCCTGGTGGCAAAATAGAGCAGCATGTCCGCACTTCGCGTGAGCTCGGGATAGACCAGCCCAAACTTTTCGGGAAACCAGAGGTGCACCCGCGCCTGGTTCCGCACTTCAACCGGAATTGGGCTGTCCGCGAAGTGGGCCTGCGTTCGGCGAATGACTCTGTCTTCCGCCTCATAGCTTCGGTCGCTCGGGTCGAAATAGACGATGTCAGCGTCCTTGATTCCCGCGTACCGCTCGCGACCGGTGAGGACATTCCAGACCGTGTTGTAGATCGCCCCCGAGCCCAGCAGCGGATCGGGAAGACCAAGGTCCGCCATGCCCCTCAGGAACCGCATCAACACCGGATCATCCGCAATAATGTCGACGAGGACCTGCCGCTGCATATCGGCATCGAGCCCCGAATATCTTAGGTGTGCCACCATGCTTGCGTCCCTCGCTCAACCGCCTCCGCCGAAGGCAACAGACGTCGCTGACATGGACTGTCAGCAGAAAGACGTTCAGTCTCCGCAGGCAGACCGACCGCATCACCGCAATTGATGACCCCCATCGTCAAAATCGGTTCGACGCGACTCCTTTTGCCCGCTACCGTCAGCACAAAGGGAGAACACCTGTGCCACTACGCTATTGGTTGCTGATCATTCTGCTGGGCGCGGTCTGGGGCAGTTCGTTCCTGTTCAATGCGGTTCTTATTCGCGAAATCAGCCCGCTCTGGGTCTCGGCCGGTCGCGTCAGCATCGGCGCTGCCATTTGCTGGGTCTATTTCTTCGCCACCCGCAAGACATTGCCTAGAGACGGCAAGATTTATGGCCAGCTGCTTTTCCTGGGCATTCTCAACTACTCCATCCCCTTCTCGCTCTTCCCCTTTGCCGAGCACACCGTCGCCAGCAGCATCGTGGGCGTCATCAATGGCCTGACCCCGATGAGCACGGTGATCGTCTCGCAGCTTTGGCCGGGCGGCGAAAAGGCGACCTGGAACAAGGTCGTCGGTGTGGTGATCGGCTTCCTCGGGGCAGTGATCCTCGCCCTGCCCTCGCTCGGCGCCGGCGCCTCGGCCCAGGTCATCGGGCTCCTGGCCGCACTTCTTGCCACCGTCTGCTACGCGGTGACGCTCAACTATGCCCGGCGCTTCAAAGCCATCGAGCCCGCCGTCGTCGCCACCTGCTCGCTGACCGGCGCCGCGCTGGTCTCGCTGCCAATCGCGCTGATCTTTTCGGGCCTGCCGATCATTACTCGTCTCGAAACCTGGGGCGCGCTCTTTGCCATCGCAACGTTCTCGACCAGCTTCAGCTTCCTGCTGGTCTATTGGCTGCTACCGCGCGTGGGCCCCACCAATCTCTCGCTCAACACCTATATCACGCCAATCTCGGCGATCCTTCTGGGCGTGCTGATCCTCCACGAACGCTTCGAGCCTGTGCATGTCGCCGGCATCGTCGTGATCTTCATCGGCCTGATCTTCATGGACGGCCGGCTGGTGCAGCGCTGGCGACCGAGGCAGGTCAAGTCTGCGAGTTGACGCGGAACTCTCCTTGAGGCCTCACGTTGGCTTCAAGGAGGTGTGCCATGCCCGAACCGAGACCCGATATCGATCCGCGCCCGACCCCTGAAATCATACCGCAGCCCGAACCGTCGAACCCGCAGCCAATCAATCCCTATCCGCCGGGGCCGGAGGAATTTCCGCCGCCGGACCAGCCGATCGAAAATCCCACCACGCCCGATTTTCCGTCCGATCCGGGGTACGAACCGCGGATGAGCGAGGCATAGGTTTAGGCGCCGGAGCCGGGCCGCGATATCACTGTGAAAATTAGCCTTCGTAGCCTTCCACGACCACGAAATCGACTACGGACGCATTTTCGCGCATAGCAATCCCGCCCTGGTATTCGGCGGAATCATAGGCCTTTAGCGCGGCCTCGTAGGTTGGAAATTCCACGACAACGGTGCGCTGCCGCGCCGTGCCCTCGGGAATGGTGTGGCGACCGCCGCGGACCAGAAAACGCCCATCATGGGCGGCTAGAAAGGGGCCGACGAAAGCCTGGTAGATCTTGAACTGTTCGGGATCGGTCACATCGACCCGAACCACCCAATAGCCTTTCGCCATGCCCCCTCCAGAATGGTTTATTCGATGCCGAGCTTCTTCTTCATGAGATCGTTCAGAGCCTGCGGATTGGCCTTGCCGCCCGAAGCCTTCATGGCCTGGCCGACGAACCAGCCGATCATGGTCGGCTTGGCCAGAACCTTGGCCACCTGATCCGGGTTGGCCGCAATGATTTCGTCGACGATCTTCTCGATCGCGCCGAGATCGGTCACCTGCTTGAGGCCGCGACGCTCAACGACCTCGGCCGGGTTGCCTTCGGGCTCTTCAGCGATAAGAATCTGCAGCACGTCCTTGCCGCCCTTGGACGAAATCGTACCGCCGGCGATGAGATCAACGAGCCCGGCAATCTGGGCCGGCTGCAAGTGCGTTTCCCACACGGCGAGACCCTGGCTATTGGCATAGGCCGCGACGTCAGCATTGAGGATATTGGCCACGGCCTTGCCGTCGCGCTTGCTGCCACCAAAGGCGACGCAGGCTTCAAAATAGTCCGCCGTTTCGCGATCGAGCGTCAGCACCATCGCGTCATAGGCCGTCACGCCATAGTCAGCGATGAAACGTGCCTGCTTCTCGTCCGGCAATTCCGGCAGGTGCTTGCCAAGCTCCGCGACAAAAGCATCATCGAATTCGAGCGGCAGCAGATCGGGATCGGGGAAGTAGCGATAGTCATGCGCTTCTTCCTTGGAACGCATCGAGCGCGTTTCACCCAGCTTGGGATCGAACAGCCGCGTTTCCTGATCGATCGAGCCGCCGTCTTCCAGAATATCGATCTGGCGACGCGCTTCATACTCAATGGCCTGACCGGCGAAACGGATCGAGTTGACGTTCTTGATTTCGCAGCGCGTGCCGAACTCGCCGCCCGGGCGACGCACCGACACGTTCACGTCGGCGCGCATGGAGCCCTGCTCCATATTGCCGTCGCAGGTGCCGAGATAGCGCAGAATGGTGCGCAGCTTGCCTAGATACGCCTTGGCCTCTTCCGACGAGCGCAGATCGGGCTTCGACACAATTTCCATCAGCGCCACGCCGGACCGGTTGAGGTCGACAAAGCTCATGTTCGGATGCTGGTCGTGAATCGACTTGCCGGCGTCCTGCTCGAGGTGCAGGCGCTCGATACCGATCTCGATCTGCTCGCCATCGACGTCGAGCAAAACCTTGCCCTCGCCAACGATCGGGTCCTTGAACTGGGAAATCTGGTAGCCCTGCGGCAAATCCGGATAGAAATAGTTCTTCCGGTCGAACACCGAGCGCTTGTTGATCTTGGCCTTCAAGCCGAGGCCGGTGCGCACAGCCTGGCGCACGCATTCCTCGTTGATCGTTGGCAGCATGCCGGGCATGGCCGCGTCCACAAAGCTCACATTGGCATTGGGCGGATTGCCGAAGGCCGTCGAGGAGCCCGAAAAGAGCTTCGACTCGCTCGTGACTTGCGCGTGCACTTCCATGCCGATGATCACTTCCCAATCACCGGTCGAACCGGAAATCAGGCGCTTCTTGTCAGGGGTGCGGGTGTCGACGAGGGTCAATTCAATGTCCTGAAAGGCGAGGCAAATCTAGGTAAGTGCTTACTTATGTTGGCGCGGGGATGCAACCGAATAGCCCGGCTTCGGGGCCTTCAATCCTCGTCGATTTCGCCCTCATAGGGCCGAAGCTGCTTTTCGAGGTGCACACTCGTAAACGGATCATGCCCGCCGCGCGGCTCTCCGCGCAGTGCCAGGATGTGATAACCCTGCCGCTCATAAAACCGCACGGCCCGCACATTGTCGGCGGGCGTTTCGAGATGCACCTTGCTCGCGCCCTGCAGCTCGAGGATCGTTTCCATGCGGCCGAGCAGGCTCGCGCCAATCCCATGGCCCTGCATGTCGGGCATCACGAAGAGATAGGGGATATAGCTCCGCCGCGCCGAGCGGGAACACCAGCCAACGACGATACCATCGATGGTGGCGACAATGGTGTTCTGCCAATTCATGGCGGAAGCCTGCGAAAGCCGCGCACGTTCGTTTTCGCGCTGCCCCGGCTGTTCATCGAGCAATGGACGAATACCAGTGTCCCAGGCGGCGAAGGCAATGTCGGCCATGCGTGGGGCGTCGGATATTTCGGCCTTCCGAATTTCGATCACCGCCACGCCCAGCTCCCGTTACGCTTCAGTTACGCCCGATATCTCACCGCGCCCGGCGACGAGCGGCAATGATGCCCTTTTCGTAGTTTACGTTCCAGTCGATCAGGGTCCGCCACAAGAGTTCGGCCTGGTCTTCGTCCAATTCAAGATCGCCGCTGCGCGTGCGAACCTTGGAAATGACCGCTTCGATGCGCTGGGGATCATAGGCCTCGTGCGGATCGGTTTTGATCTCGGCCATTCTTGTCACATAGCGGTGACGCTCGGCAAGCAGGGTCAACAGCGCTTGGTCGATACGGTCGATCTCGGCCCGCACATCATCCTTGCTTTCACATTCGGCGGGCAGTTTGGCGGCAGCGGTCACGGTCTATCCTCAAGTCATGCGTCTGTTGCTGGTTTGCACCGCCATGGCGGCGATTTCAACCGCTGCTTTCGGAGATTCTGGACGCAACGGCAGAGCGGCGGTAAACGATACGCCATGTCTAGCCAGTCTGAGATTGCATAGGACCCCGTCCAATCGCGACGGGGCAGAATGAACCACCCGGCCCCCTGTGCGTGATGCCAGCGGCCGGGCCCGTTTGTTCGCGACCGTGCTTATGGCACGCCGCTCCTAGACACCTCAAAGACAATGAACATTTCTCGACTCGAACGCCGCGTGCTCGGCGTTTTGGCGCTTGGCGGCCGCATCTGTCTCATTCGCGATGATGACGGCAGGACGACAGATATTGAATGCTACACCCGCGAAGGATGGGTGATGACGGACTGCACCTTGGACATGTTCAAAAGCATGCGGTCCAAAAAGGTCATCTCGTCCACGCGTGGCGGTCCATATCGCATTACGAGGCAAGGCCTCGAAATGCTGCGCGTCTGATCGGGCATTATTGTGAAAAGAAAAGGCCGCAGGACACACTGTCCTGCGGCCCAAATTTCGCTGCGAGCGCTCTAGTGCTTGGTCACTTCGCTCAACGCCGCGGCAATGTGTTCCCATTCCGCGCTGACGCTCGCTGTCGCCCGGCGCTTGCCGGCGCGGCGATACCAATAGTCGGCATTGCCCATATCGGCCTCGATCCAGTGCATCAGCGCGTGCACCCAGTCGAAAGCCTGCACGCCTTCCATCGCCTGAACGATATTGTGCGCCTTTTCCCATTCGGGCCCGACGCGCAGCTCACCCTTCTTCAGCCACCATAGTGCCTGCAGGGGCATGCCCATATCCTTGGGCGGCTCCGACCAGTCGATCGTCGTGAAAATATCAATGGCCATCGGCGAAATTCCTGTCGGCCCGGACGCTGCCACAGGGCGCGTCACAACCAGTTTCAACTTGTGCATGGCGCGCAAATAGTGCGGAACGGCGGCGCAATCAAGCGCCGCCGTCTCCGAACGTCTTGTCGCTTACCACCAGCGGGTGGGCGAAAAGTCGGTGCCGGTGCTCTTTTCGATCACGCGGGCGGCCGCAAACAGCGTCTCTTCGTCAAACGGCTTGCCGATCAGCTGCAGGCCAAGCGGCAGGCCCTTGCCGTCCTTGCCCGCCGGCACCGCAATGCCCGGCAGGCCAGCCATATTAACGGTCACGGTGAAGACGTCGTTGAGATACATGGCCACCGGGTCTGCCGCCAAAGCCTCGTCGCCGATGGCAAAGGCAGCCGACGGCGTCGCCGGGGTCAGCACCGCGTCGACGCCCGCATTGAAAGCGTCCTCGAAGTCTTTCTTGATCAGCGTGCGGACCTTCTGCGCCTTGACGTAGTAGGCGTCAAAATAGCCAGCCGAGAGCACATAGGTGCCGATCATGATGCGGCGCTTCACCTCGCGGCCGAAGCCGGCAGCGCGGGTGAGTTCGTAGAGGTCGGTGATGTCCTTGCCCGAAACGCGCAGGCCATACTTCACGCCGTCATAGCGCGCGAGGTTGGACGAGGCTTCAGCCGGGGCCACGATATAGTAGGCCGGCAGGGCATACTTGGTGTGCGGCAGCGAAATGTCCTTCACCGTCGCGCCTTCGGCCTTGAGCCATTCGAGGCCCTGGTTCCACAGCGCCTCGATCTCGGACGGCATGCCGTCCATGCGATATTCGCGCGGCACGCCAATGGTGAGGCCCTTTACACCGCGCTCGACGGCAGCGGCAAAATCTGGAACCGCCAGATCGACACTGGTCGAATCCTTGACGTCAAAACCCGACATGGACTGCAGCATCAGCGCGGCGTCTTCCACGGTGCGGGCAATCGGACCAGCCTGATCGAGCGAGGAGGCGAAAGCCACCGTGCCCCAGCGCGAGCAACGGCCATAAGTCGGCTTGATGCCCACGGTGCCGGTGAACGCCGCCGGCTGGCGGATCGAACCACCGGTAT
Organism: Devosia sp. LjRoot3; assembly: GCF_964252865.1. Classification (NCBI taxonomy): domain Bacteria; kingdom Pseudomonadati; phylum Pseudomonadota; class Alphaproteobacteria; order Hyphomicrobiales; family Devosiaceae; genus Devosia; species Devosia sp. LjRoot3. Next base: position 1,379,921 of record NZ_CAXUPK020000001.1, on the reverse strand, counting down.
CGGTCGCGGTCGCGCCGGCGCAGAGCCATGCGGCCACAGCCGAAGCCGAACCACCCGAAGAGCCGCCCGGCACGAGATTGGCATTGCTGCCTTCGGCACGGAACGGGTTGATCACCGAACCATAGTAGCTCGTCTCGTTGGACGAACCCATGGCGAATTCGTCCATGTTCAGCTTGCCCAGCATCACGGCGCCATCGCGCCAGAGATTGGCCGTCACGGTCGATTCGTATTCGGGCTTAAAGCCATCGAGAATGTGGCTCGCAGCCTGGGTATGCACGCCCTTGGTCGCAAAGAGATCTTTTACGCCGAGCGGAATGCCTTCGAGCAGCCCAGCCTCGCCCTTGGCCAGCTTGGCGTCGCTGGCCTTGGCCATGTCGCGCGCCTGGTCGGGCGTTGTCGCCACATAGGCATTGAGCTTGTCATTGGCAGCGTCGATGGCACCGATATAGGCCTCGGTCAGCTCCAGAGCGGTAAAGCTCTTGTCCTTGAGGCCCTTGCGGGCATCGGCGAGGCTCAGCTTGGTCAGTTCAGTCAACGGTAATCTCGCTCAGATTGTCGCAGCGCGTATAAATGGTTGTGCCCGTGGGCACCATGGCGTCGGCCGATTCCGCTTCTTCGGGCCCAAAGTTCATCGCCCACATGATATCTGCGGAGGACGCCACCTGTATCTCGGTTTCCGAATACGGCGTCACGGCCAGGATGTCAGGATAAATTTCGCCCGGAAGCTCGCAGATTGCATCAATGAACAGATGCGTCGAGCCTTTCCGGCTTTTGACGTCGAAGAAGTTGCAGTGAAACTCCATCGACTGGATACCCTTGGAAAAATCGAGGGCCAGGAAGTCAAGGTCCATGAAAGCGTCGATGCCCTTGTCCTCGATCACGCCGCACGCCTTGGCGTCGCTGACATAGATCTTGGTCTGGTCGATGCTGAGGTCCTCCTGCGCGAAGGCAGGCGGCGTCAGGGCGAACAGGGAAACAAGGGCAAGACGGATCATGCGGCTTTCTCCTCGTCGAGTCGCAGCTCGAAGAAGGCCGACCACTCGCTATCGGGATAGTCGAGGAACGGTCCGCGTGCCACAAATCCGTAACGTTCATAGAGCCGATGCGCTTCAAGCATGCCGTCGCCAGTGCCGGTTTCCAGCATCACGACCGGCATCCGCCGCTCGCGCGCCAGCTCGACGATCCGCTCCAGCAACTGCCGGCCGACACGCTGCCCGCGCACTTCCGGCACGGTATACATGCGCTTGACTTCACCCAGCTCCGGCCCGTGCGCCTTGAGCGCGCCCATGCCCACCGCAGCGCCGGTCTCGTCCCGCGCCACGAACAGCGTCGTATCGCTATCGGCCATCTGCTCCACGGTCATCTTGAACTGGAATTCCAGCGGCGACAGCGGCAGCAAATGGTCGTTGAGGCGGTCGACGAGCCCGCGCACGTCGTCCTGAAGCGGGGTTTCAATGGCGATCGAGATCGCCATTTTTACTCGACCACCTTGGGCACCATGAAGAAATTGTCTTCGGTCAATGGAGCGTTCTTGACGATTCTCTCGGGATAGCCGCCGTCGGTCACAACGTCATCGCGGCGACGCAGCTGCATCGGGGTCACCGAAGTCATCGGCTCAACGCCATCGACATTCACTTCACCGAGCTGTTCGACGAAGCCCAGAATGGCATTGAGTTCATTCTGATAGCCGGCAACTTCCTCCTCCTCGATACGGATACGGGCAAGGCGCCCGATGCGCTTGACGGTGGTGGCGTCGACAGACATGGCAAACTCCAGCGAATAAGGCCTTCTTTGCCGCTTCATTAGCAATGCAGCGGCCCAAAAGACAATGAAAATGCCTTATGGCAGGGATCAGACTTCCACAGCCAATCCACGCTCCAGCGCAATCAGCCCCGTCCCATCGAGCCGATCCCGCAGCGCATCGAACGCCGAGTCCACCTCCGACTCGGCCCCAGCCAGCGCAATCAACCGCGGCGCCGCCCTCTCCAGCAGCTCTCCACCGCGCTCCGCCAGCCCCTCGCCGATCAGCACGACCACCGCCTGCCCCAACCAGCGCCCGGCCGCCGCAAAATCCTCCCGCGCCAACACCAATGGCGCCTCCCCATCGGCATCGACCACCAGCGCGCCATGCCCCAACCCAACCACCTCCGGCTGCCGCATAGCCTCATCCACCTCAAGCATCCGCAACGGTGCCCGCGGCTTCCAATCCCCCTTCGCGCCACCCACCGCCCCGGCAAACGCCACGACGAGATCAGCCCCACTCACCAGCTCCGCCCGATCCACCCCCGGCAAAGCCCCCTCACCCTCGACCACCACAATCGCTCCCGCCGCATGAATGCGAAACGTGTTGTCTCCGAACCAGGTGAGTTTCATCCGTCAGTCCCATCGCCAAAGTCTGCCCATGAGCCTATAGGACAGACCGAGCCACAACCGCGAGCCCCATGTGACCGAGACCGACCCGCTAGAAGCCATCCCCGCCATGGGAAAAATCCTTGGCCTCGACCTCGGCACCAAAACCATCGGCGTCGCGGTGTCGGACGGCATGCGCTATTCGGCCAGCCCCCTCGAAACCATCAAGCGCACAAAATTCACCCAGGACGCTGAACGCATTATCGAGCTCGTTGCGGAGAACAATGCCGTCGCCCTGATCCTTGGCCTGCCGCTCAATATGGATGGCACCGAAGGCCCGCGCGTCCAATCGACCCGCGCCTTTGCCCGCAATCTCGCGCAGAAACTTGATCTGCCCATCGCCTTCTGGGACGAGCGCCTGTCCACCTCCGCCGTTACCCGCATGATGATCGAAGCCGACCTCCGCCGCGACCGCCGCGCTGAGGTCGTTGACAAGCTCGCCGCCAGCTACATCCTGCAGGGTGCGCTGGATCGCCTACGCCGCTAAGCGACGCACCGCCACCGGCGCCTCGCCAAAAAGCTTTCGAAACGCCCGCGAAAACGCCGCCTCGGACTGGTAACCGCTGGCTTTCGCAATCCGCGATACTGGCTCCCCCGTATCGACCAGTTTCAGCCGCGCCAGGTGCAACCGCCATTGCGCGAGATAAGTCATCGCCGGCTGCCCCACGAGATCGGTGAACCGCGCCGCAAAGCCCGAGCGCGACATGCCCGCCTCCCGCGCCAGGCCAGCCAGCGACCAATCCGCCTCCGGCCGCCGATGGATCAGCGCCAGTGCCCTCCCGATCTGCGGATCGCGCAACGCCGCCAGCCACCCCTGCCGCGCTTCAGGCGCCGTATCGAGCCATTCGCGAACAGCCTGGATCACCAGAATATCCGCCAGCCGCGTCATCACCGTTTCCCCGCCGGGCCGCAGCGATGTCGCCTCCCGCGCAATCAGCCCAAGCGTGCTCTGTACCCAGGCATCCAGCGCTTCATCCCAAGCCTGTATGAGAATCTTCCGCGGCAGGAGATCGAGCAGCCGTTTTCCCGCCACATGGTCAAACTGCACCACCCCGGCCATTGCCCGCACCAGCTCACCACCGCCACCCAGCGTCATGATCTCATAGCGTTCGCTGATCTTTTCGACCGGCAGATCGAACAGCGGCACGCTCGCCACGCCCGATCCGCTCAGCAGCCGAAATTCCTGTCCATGCGGCAGCACCAGCATGCTCCCGGCCTTGAGCATAATCTCCTCGCCATCCACCTCGGCCACGCCCTGCCCCTCGGTGACGATGACGAACATCATCGACTCGATGAGCCGCGGCATGTCGATGCCCCAGGGCGCCGTCATGGTCGCCCGGCAATAAAGCGTCCCGGTGAGACGCAGCATATGCAGCACCTCGCCCAGCGGATCGGAAAGCGGCACCGGCTGAAAGCAATCCATGGCAACACCGTCAGTTTGGACGATCTGCAAAATACTGCGGACTTCACGTGATTGATAGTCCAAATCACCGCTCCGAAATCTCCCCCGTCATCACGAGGAGACTTTTTCACCATGACAACCGACAACCCCATTCTCGTCATCGGCGCCACCGGCAAGACCGGCGCCCGCGTCGCCTCCCGCCTCGCCGCCCTGGGCCATCGCCACCGCGCCGTCTCGCGCCGTTCCGAGCCCGCCTTCGATTGGGAAAAGCCCGAAACCTGGGCGCCTGCCCTCGAAGGCATGAAGAGCGCCTACATCACCTATGTGCCCGATCTCGCCGCCCCCGAAGCCCAGGAAAACATCCGCCGCTTCGCCGAAGCGGCAAAATCGGCCGGCCTCAAGAAGCTCGTCCTCCTCTCCGGCCGCGGCGAACACGGCGCGGAACTGTCCGAGGAAAAGATCCGCGAGAGCGGCCTCGGTTTCACCATCGTCCGCGCGAGTTGGTTCAACCAGAATTTCGACGAAGGCTTTTTCCATTCGTCCATCCTCGATGGCGTCATCGCCCTGCCCGCCGGCAATCGCCTCGAACCCTTCATCGATGTTGACGACATCGCCGAAGTCGCCGTAGCCGCGCTCCTCGACGACAAGCACAATGGCGAAACCTACGAAGTCACCGGCCCCCGCCTTCTTACTTTTGCCGACGCCGCTGCCGAGATCGCCGCGGCCAGCGGTCTCCCAGTGAGCTATGTCCCCATCGACGGCCCCACCTTCCACGCCGCCCTGCTCCCCGCCGTCGGCCCCGAAATCGCCGATCTCATGACCAATCTCTGCGCCGAAGTGTTTGACGGTCGCAACGAACGCCTCAGCAATGGCGTGCAGCGCGCCCTCGGCCGCCCCCCGCGCGATTTTTCCGACTATGTGAAAGCCGCAACCGCCCGCGGCGCCTGGCGCAAGGCTGCGTGATGATCCGGCTCACGCAAGCCTATCTCGGCCTTGCCGCCCTCACTGCTCTCTACGTTGGCCTGAGCATGCTGTTCATGCCCAGTGCCTTCTACGGCAGCTACGGCATCGACCCCACGCTCTCCCCGAGCCATGCCAGCGAACTCCGCTCTCCCGGAGTCTTGCTGACCACCGTCGGCCTCTTCTTCGCCTATGGCATCGTCTCACCCCGATGGCGCAGTCTGGCCATCCGGACCGCCGCCGTCTTCTACCTCGGCTACGCCACCGCCCGCACCCTCTCGCTGGCCCTGGACGGCGTCCCATCCAGCGCCCTTCTCGCCGCCGGTGCCTTCGAACTCGCCCTCGGCCTCGCCGCGGCGGTTCTACTCATCGCCCAGCGCCGCACCGCCACGGCCTGAAAATCCCGGCGCCGACCACTGGCCGGCGCCCCCAACATCCGTTGAAAACCCAATCATGGGTTGAACGTGTCGCCCCCCTCGGATAGACCGCAGCAAATCTGAAGGGATCCGAGCATGGCCGACACACCCGCCAGCACCTCCGGCGACTTCCCCCCGTTCCGCCAACGACACCTCATTTCCATTGCTGATCTCAAACAGCACGAAATAATTGACCTGCTGGATCGCGCCGAGCGCATGGTCCCCGTAAGCAGGCAGGAGCGCAAATCGCTCCCCACGCTTTCCGGCAAAACCCAAATCAATTTGTTCTTCGAGCCGTCCACCCGAACGCAATCGTCCTTCGAGATCGCCGGCAAGCGCCTTGGCGCGCTCGTGGTGAACATGTCGGTGAAGACAAGCTCGGTCTCCAAGGGCGAGACCCTTGTCGATACCGCCGCAACGCTTAATGCCATGCGCCCCGATGTGCTGGTGGTCCGCCACGGTGCTGCCGGCGCAGTAGAGCTTCTCAGCCAGAAAGTCGGCTGCTCCGTCATCAATGCCGGCGACGGCGCCCATGAGCACCCGACCCAGGCCCTCCTCGACGCCCTGACCATCCGCCGTCACAAGGGCCGCATTTCCGGCCTCACCGTCGCCATCTGCGGCGACATCGCCAATTCCCGCGTTGCCCGTTCCAATCTGCTGCTGCTCGGCGCGCTCCATGTGCGCACCCGCGTCATAGCCCCGCGCAACCTGCTGCCGCCCGGCATCGAACACCTCGCCACCGAAGTTTTTACCGACATGGAAGAGGGCCTCAAAGGCGTCGATGTCGTGATGATGCTGCGCCTCCAGCACGAGCGCGCCAGCGGCAAAATGATCCCCTCGGTCCGCGAATACTACCGCTTCTATGGCCTCGATGCCGAAAAGCTCGCCTTCGCCAATCCCGATGCCATCGTCATGCATCCCGGCCCCATGAACCGCGGCGTCGAGATCGATCCGGCCATCGCCGATGGCGCCCGCTCGGTCATCACCGATCAGGTCGAAATGGGCGTTGCCGTCCGCATGGCCGTCCTCGACGCGCTGCTCTCGGGAGATCAGGCATGACAAAACCCCTGCTCATTGAAAATGCCCGCATCGTCGATCCCGCCTCGGGCACCGACCAGCGCGGCGCCGTGCTCATCGAGAACGGCCGCATTTCCGATCTCGCCCTAGATGGTCCCGTCGGCGTCCCCGATGGCGCCGAGGTCATCAATGCCAACGGCCTCGTCCTCGCCCCCGGCCTCATCGACATGCGCGTCTTCACCGGCGAGCCCGGCTGGGAATATCGCGAAACCCTCGCCTCAGCCGGCGAAGCCGCCGCCGCCGGTGGCGTCACCTCTTTCGTCATGATGCCCGACACCATGCCGGCTGTGGACGACGGCGCCGTTGTGGACTTCCTCGTCCGCCGCGCCAAGGCGACCTCCAAAGTCAACATCCTCCCCGCCGCTGGCATCACCAAAGGCCTTGCCGGCAAAGACCTCACCGAATTCGGCCTCATGCGCGAGGCCGGCGCCGTCTGCCTCTCCGATGGCCGCAATTCCATTCAGTCCACGGCGCTGCTGCGCACCGCCATGTCCTACGCCGCCAATTTCGACATGACGATCGTCCACCACACGGTGGACACCAGTCTTGCCGGCGAAGGCGTCATGAACGACGGGCTCTTTGCCACCGTGCTCGGTTTGAAGGGCATTGCCCGCGAAGCCGAAACCATTCCGCTGTCGCGCGACCTGCAACTGGCGGCCCTCACCGGCGTCCGCTACCACGCCGCGCAAATCTCCACCGAAGGCTCGGTCGAGATCGTCAAGGCAGCCAAATCGCGTAACCCGCGGATTACCGCCGGCATCTCGATCAACAATCTCTGCCTCAACGAAAACGACATCGGCCGCTATCGCACCTACTTCAAGCTCGGCACGCCGCTGCGAAGCGAAGACGACCGCCGCGCCGTCATCGATGGCCTGCGCTCGGGCGTCATCGACACGATCCATTCCGATCACGATCCGCAGGACAGCGAAGTCAAGCGCCAGCCCTTTGCCGAAGCCTCCAACGGCGCCATTGGCCTTGAAACCCTGCTCGCCGCCGCGCTCCGCCTCGTCCATTCCGACGATGTGCCGCTGCTTACGGTGCTCAAGGCCATGACCAGCCGCCCGGCGGAAATCCTCGGCCTCGAAGCCGGTCGCATCGCCAAGGGCGCCCCGGCAGACCTGATCCTCGTCGATCTCGACTATCCTTGGCAGGTAAACGAGAACGAGCTTCGTTCGCGCTCGCGCAATACGAGCTTCGAGAATGCCCGCCTCGCCGGAAAGGTCATGCGGACCATCGTCGGCGGCGAGACGGTATTTTTGCATAAGGACTAGCGGCCGCCCTTCCGGGGCGCACATGAAGACCCTATCTTGCGGCACGGGCGGCATTGAGCTTCCCGTGCTTTTCTTTTCATGGTGTTCCCAATGACGCTGTCCATGTATTCGGCCTCGGTGCCGGTCTTTTCGCGCATGCTCAAGAACCTGCTGGCCATTTTCGAAAAGGCCGAAGCCTTTGCGGCAGCCGAAGGCGTAGACCTGCAGACCTATGTCGAAACCCGCCTCGCCGCCGACATGCACCCGCCGCGCAGCCAGGTGCAGATCGCGACCGACGGCGCCAAGGGCGTAACCTCGCGTCTCGCCGGCAAGCCTATCCCAAGCTGGGCTGATGACGAAGTGACCTGGGCCGACCTCAAGGCACGCCTGCAAAAGGGCATCGACTATCTCGCCACCTTCACGCCCGAGGATTTTGCGGGCTCGGACGAGCGCGATGTCACCATCAAAATCGGTGGCCAGGACGTTGAGATCGCCGGAGACACCTACCTCCTCAACCGCGGCCTGCCGAACTTCTTCTTCCACATCACCACCGCCTACGACATCCTCCGCCACAAGGGCGTCCCGATCGGCAAGCGGGACTATCTGGGCTGATCTGCCTTCGCATCCACACTCTCGGTGTCATTCCCGCGAAAGCGGGAATCCCTGTTTTGAGAACCAACGGAGATCCCCGCTTTCGCGGGGATGACACCGCGCTGGGGTAGACTTTCCTCAACTCCCCATCATCGGGCTCTTGCCCCATCCCCGCCCCGGCGCTACTCCTTCCGATAATAAGGGAGAAACCATGCCGATCGATATCCTGCCGCTCATTCTGGCGCTCGTCCTTGGCTATCTCGCCGGTTCCATTCCCTTCGGCCTGATCCTCACCCAGGCCGCCGGCCTCGGCGATATCCGCAAGATCGGTTCGGGCAATATCGGCGCCACCAATGTGCTGCGCACCGGCAATCGCCCTGTAGCCGCCGCCACTCTCGTTCTCGACGCTCTCAAGGCCGCCATCCCCGTCCTCGTCGCCCGCTATTTCTGGGGCGAAGAGGCCGCCATGCTCGCCGCCGTCGGTGCCTTCCTCGGCCACTGTTTCCCCGTCTGGCTCGGCTTCAAGGGCGGCAAGGGCGTCGCCGTAATGATCGGCTCGCTCCTCTCGCTCGCTTGGCCCGTCGGCCTCATCTTCTGCGCCGTGTGGCTCCTGATCGCCTACACAAGGAAGATTTCCTCGCTCGCCGCGCTCACTGCCGCCGCCACCGCGCCGATCTTCGCCTATGTCGTCGTTGGCAGCACCGGCCTCACTCTGACCGTTCTCGGCCTCGCCCTCCTGCTCTTCTTCCAGCACCGCGAAAATATCGGTCGGCTCATGAGCGGCACCGAGTCGACCATCGGCGGCGACAAGAAGGCCGGCTGACAATGCGGGCCCGCGTGATGCCCATGCTCACGCCGGCCCAGCGCACCGCCTGGCTGCGTCTCGTGCGCAGCGACAATGTTGGCCCCGTCACCTTCCGCCAGCTCGTCAATCGCTTCGGCTCGGTGGAAGCCTCCCTCGATGCCCTGCCCGCGCTCATGCGCGGCGCCGGCCGCCCCTTCCGCATTACCTCGCGGGCCCAGGCCGAAGACGAGATCGCCGCGCTCGACCGCCTCAATGCCCGCGTCGTCGCCATGGGCGAAGCCGATTATCCCGAGCACCTGACCCATATCCCCGCCGCCCCACCGCTCCTGACCATCGCCGGTGGTCAGGACCTCAACTGGCACCGCACCGTCGCCATTGTCGGCGCCCGCAATGCCTCCGCTGCCGGCGCCAAGATGACGCGCCTACTCACCACCGATCTCGGCGAAGCCGGTTATGTCGTCGTCTCGGGCCTCGCCCGCGGCATCGACACTGCGGCCCATCGCGCGAGCCTCACGACCGGCACCATTGCCGTTCTCGCCGGCGGCCTCGATTGCATCTATCCCGACGAGAACATTCCGCTCGCCAGTGAAATCCTCGGCTATGGCGGCGCCCTCGTCACCGAAATGCCGCTCGGCTGGGAACCCCGCGCCCGCGACTTTCCAAGACGTAACCGCATCGTATCGGGCCTATCCCTCGGCACCGTCGTCGTCGAAGCCGCAAAACGCTCCGGCTCGCTCATCACCGCCCGTCTGGCCCTAGAACAAAACCGCGACGTCTTCGCCGTCCCCGGTTCCCCACTCGATCCGCGCGCCGAAGGCGGCAATGCCCTTATTCAGCAGGGCGCCAAGCTCATCACCTCGGCCGCCGACATCATCGAATCCCTGTCCGCAGCCGATCCCTCGCGCACCCTGCTCTTCGAAACCGAATGGCAACCAGACATCGGCCCCGTCGACGCCCCTCCTGGCGCTGACGACCGTTCCCGTCTCCTGAGCGCCCTCTCGACCACGCCTACCGATATCGAAGAACTGCTCGCCCAGACCGAGATATCGCCCCAGGCCATGCAGATCCTGCTCCTCGAATTCGATCTCGCCGGACAGATCGAGTGGTCGTCCGGACAGCTTGTCGCACTGCGCGGCGCGTGAACAAAATCAGTCCCCGTTGACACCGCCCCCTCGCTTCACCATGTTGCGCGCTCTCAGTTACAGCGTTGCGGAACGGGTCATCCATGAAGGTCGTCGTCGTTGAAAGTCCGACTAAGGTCAAGACAATCAACAAGTATTTGGGCTCGGGCTATGAAGTCCTGGCCAGCTTCGGCCATATCCGCGACCTGCCGGCCAAGGACGGTTCGGTTCGTCCTGACGAAGATTTCGCCATGTCCTGGGAGGTCGACACGGCCTCCAAGAAGCGCGTTTCCGACATTGCCAATGCCCTCAAGGGCGCCGATGAACTGATCCTCGCAACCGACCCTGATCGCGAAGGCGAGGCCATCTCCTGGCATATCCTTGACGTGCTCAAGCAGAAGAAGGCGATCAAGAAGGACCAAAAGGTTCAGCGCGTCGTCTTCAATGCCATCACCAAGGATGCCGTGACTGCGGCCATGGCCAATCCGCGCGAACTCGACATGCCGCTGGTGGACGCCTATCTCGCCCGCCGCGCCCTCGACTATCTCGTCGGCTTCACCCTGTCGCCGATCCTGTGGCGCAAACTGCCGGGCTCCCGCTCTGCTGGCCGCGTGCAGTCCGTCACCCTGCGCCTTGTTTCCGACCGCGAAGCCGAGATCGAAAAGTTCAAGGCCGACGAATATTGGTCCGTCGAGGCCTCGCTCGCCCAGAACGGCAAGGGTTTTGTGGCCCGCCTGTTCTCCGTCGATGGCAAGAAGACCGACAAGCTCGACGTCAAGACCGGTGAAGACGCCGCTGCGCTGAAAAAACTCATCGAATCCGGCCAGTTCAACGTTTCCAACGTTGAAAAGAAGCCGACCAAGCGCAACCCCTACGCGCCCTTCACGACTTCGTCGTTGCAGCAGGACGCCTCCTCGCGCTTGGGCCTCTCGCCTTCGCGCACCATGCAGATCGCCCAACGCCTCTACGAAGACGGCCTCATCACCTATATGCGTACCGACGCCGTGCAGATGGCGCCCGAAGGCATTGCGATGGCCCGCTCGGTCATCGGCAAATATTACGGTGACGAGTACCTGCCTGAAAAGGCGCGCATCTATCAGTCCAAGGCCAAGAACGCCCAGGAAGCGCACGAAGCGATCCGCCCGACGGACATGTTCAAGCGCCCCGAGCAGCTCTCGCTCGATGCCGATCAGGCCAAGCTCTACGGCCTGATCTGGCGCCGCACCCTTGCTTCGCAGATGAAGTCGGCCGAGATCGACCGCACCACCGTCGACATCGCCGTCAACGTACCCGGCCGCAATGTCGAACTGCGCGCCGTCGGCTCCGTCGTCACCTTCCCAGGCTTCCTCAAACTCTACGGCGTCGAGGTCAAATCCGACGAAGAGACCGAAGACGAAGACAGCCGCGAATTGCCCCCGCTCAAGGTCGGTGACAAGCCGACTCTCGAAAAGGTCGAGATCGAGCAGCATTTCACCCAGCCGCCGAGCCGCTACACCGAAGCGAGCCTGATCAAGAAGATGGAAGAGATCGGCATCGGCCGTCCTTCCACCTATGCCGCCATCGTCTCGACCCTCAAGGATCGCGACTATGTCCGCCTCGAAGGCAAGGCCCTGCACCCCGAAGATCGCGGCCGCATCGTCACCGCCTTCCTCGAAAGCTTCTTCACCCGCTATGTCGAATACGGCTTCACCGCCGGCCTCGAAGAGCAGCTCGACGAAATCTCCGACGGCAAGCTCGACTACAAGCAGGTGCTGCGCGATTTCTGGAAAGATTTCACCGGCAATATCGACGAGATCAAGGACCTCCGCGTCTCGGAAGTCCTCGACGCCCTCAACGACCTCCTCGCCAGCCGCATCTTCCCGCCCAAGGAAGACGGTTCGGATCCGCGCCGCTGCCCCACCTGCGGCACCGGTACGCTCTCGCTGAAACTGGGCAAATTCGGCGCCTTCATCGGCTGCTCGAATTATCCCGAGTGCAAGCACACCATGCAGCTCTCCGACGCAGCCTCCGGCCAGTCTTCGGAAGCCGCTCAGGGTGATGGCGTTCTCGGCACCGATCCGGAATCGGGCGAGGAAGTGCACCTGAAATCGGGCCGTTTCGGCCCCTATGTCCAGCTCGGCGAAGGCAAGGAGCCCAAGCGCTCGTCTCTGCCCAAGGGCTGGGAGCCGGGTTCCCTGACGCTCGAAAAGGCACTGCAGCTCCTCTCGCTGCCGCGCGAAGTCGGCCTGCACCCCGAAACCGGCCTCCCCATCTCGGCCGGTCTCGGGCGCTATGGCCCCTTCATCCTGCATGATGGCAAGTACGCCAACCTGCCCGATGTCGAAGAAGTCTTCACTGTCGGCCTCAACCGCGCCGTCGACCTCCTCGCCCAGAAGGCCGCAGGCGGCTTCAAGCGCGGCGGCGGCACTGCAGTCGCCGCCATCCAGACTTTTGAGCACGACAACGGCCCCATCACCGTCCGCGCCGGACGCTACGGCCCCTACGTCAACCAGGGCAAGGTCAACGCGACCATCCCCAAGGACGTAAAGCCCGAGGACGTCACGGTCGAACAGGCCGTCCAGTGGATCGCCGCCCGCGCCGAAGCCACCGGCACCAAGGTGAAAAAGGCGCCGGCGAAAAAGGCCGCGGCCAAAAAGCCTGCCGCCAAGGCAACCGCCGAAAAGAAGCCGGCCGCCAAGAAGGCACCGGCTAAAAAGGCCGCCAAGGCGACCGTGACAGAAGAAGACCCGCCGTTCTGAGGCGGGTCACTCTTCAGTTTTCCAGCGTGGTCTCGGTGTGGAGGGCGCACTTCCAGCTCTTGCCGTCGCGCACCCAGGTTGTGCTGTCAGCACACTTCAAGTCCATCGGCTTGCCGTCCATGTCGCCCTTCTGGTGCACCTTGTAGGCGATTACGGCGGTATCGTCCGACGGGAAGATCACCTCAAGATTACTGAACTTGAAGCTGTCGAGGGTCCACTTGCCCTCCTTGGTCATCTTCTCATAGGCATCGGTGTCGATCTTCATCGACCCCATCGGCCCGGTGATCAGACAATCCTTAGCGATCAGCGTCTTGGCGAAGCGGGCATCCTTGTCCACCATGGATTGCCAGAAGCTGGTCTCGAGTTCGACGATACTCTGTTGGTTCGCGTTCATGACCGTTCTCCTTTGAGTTGGGAAAACGACTCCCATGAACCCCGGTTCCGCTATCCCATCGTCCTTCCGACCAACCCCAGCCAATTCTCCAGGGCGATCTTGCGGACCAGCACCTCGCCATAGCCCTTGTCCAGCAGCGCCTGCAGCAGCTTCGGCACGCCGGTGACATCCTTGATCGGCGCCGGCATCACCGCGCCATCAAAGTCGCTCCCCAGCGCCACACCCTCTTCGCCCAGCGCTTCCACCAGCGCGTCGACATGGCGAACCATCAGTTCGATCTCCATGTCCGGCTCCATCTTGCCATCCGGCCGCAAAAAACCCGTCGCATAGTTGAGCCCGACAACGCCGCCGCTCTCGCGGATCGCCGCCAGCTGCCAGTCCGTCAGGTTGCGCGTCGAAGGACAGATGGCAAAGACATTGGAATGCGTCGCCACCAATGGCTTCGTCGAAATATCAGCCACATCGCGGAAGCCGGCGGCATTGAGATGGCTGAGATCGATCATGACCCCCATCCGATCACACACCCGCACCAGCTCCTTGCCCGCATCGCTCAGCCCCGGCCCGATATCGGGATCGGCATTGTGCTTGAACGGCACACCGGTTCCGAAGGCATTGGCCCGGCTCCAGGTAATCCCCAGCGAGCGGAAGCCCGCCGCGTAAAGCACTTCCAGCGAATTGAAATCGGTGTCGATCGCCTCGGCGCCCTCGTGGTGATAGATCGCTGCCAGCTTCCCCGCCGCAATCGTCGCCCGCAGCTCCGCCTCAGTCCGACACACGGCCAGCGCCCCGGCCTTCTCCAGCCGGAACATCAGCGCCGCCATGGCATTGGTCGAGCGCTGCGCCTCGGCGATGTCGAGCTCCGGTGGCAATTGCCCGCCCGATGTCGTCGGGCTCGCTGCCACGGCCGTCAAATTCGTCTTCAGCGGCGGCGGGAACATGGCAAAGAACCCGCCAGCCATCCCGGCTTCCTTCGCCCGCGGCAGATCAATATTCGCCTCGGCCATGCCCTCTGTGAACAGTTCCACCTTGTTGGGCCGCGGGTCATCCAGCAGCCGCAACAGCGTGTCATTGTGTCCGTCGAAGAATGGAATCGTCATGGAATCGCCTTGGGTTGAAGCGCCCATTCAAGCGGCCTTTGTTCGGCGTGGCGAGCCAATTTGGCAAAAGCCCTGCAATCCCCTACATATCGGGCAACATGACCACCAAAAAACCAAAACCAAAAAACACCTCGGGCCCGAAGCGCAGCGCACAACCGCGCGCCGGTGAATTGCCCACGCGCGAACAACTGCTCGAAGCCTTGGCGCAAGACGCCGACATCAAGGGCAAGCGCGACCTTGCAAAAGTCTTCGGCATTCGCGGCGATATGCGCCGGCCGTTCAAGGCCATGCTGGCCGAGCTTGAGGGCGATGGCGTCATCACGCGCACCCGCAAGGCGCTGCGCCGCACAGCCGCCCTGCCCCATGTGACCGTCCTCGACATCCCTTCGGATGCCGATCCCGACGCGCTTCACGCCTTCCCGGCCCAATGGAACCCGGAAGAAGGCGAAAAGCCCCGCGTCGAAATCCTTGTCAGCAAGGATTCCCGCGTCGTCCCAGCCCCAGGCGACCGCATTCTTGCCCGCATCGATGCCGGCGATGGCGAAATTCCCTTCTATACCGCCAAGCCGATGAAGGTGCTCGACAAGCCCCGTCGCGGCCAGATCGGCATTGTCCGCATGGACAATGAAGGCGCCCGCCTCATCCCGGTTGATCGCAAGCAGAAAGAAATGCGCATCCCGCTGGGCGATCTCGGCGAAGCCCAAGATGGCGATCTCGTTGAAGTGGAAGTGAAGCTCTCCGGCCGCCTGATGATTCCGCGCGCCCGTGTGACTTCCGTCATCGGCAACCCCGCCTCCGAAGGCGCGGTCTCGATGATTGCCATCCACAATCTCGAAATTCCCTACAAATTCCCGACCAGCGTCATTCGCGAGGCCGAAGAGGCCAAGGAAGCAACGCTCAAGGGCCGCGAAGACTGGCGCGACCTGCCGCTCGTCACCATCGATCCGCCCGACGCCAAGGACCATGACGACGCGGTTCACGCCGCGCCCGACGACGATCCGAAAAACCCCGGCGGCCATGTGGTCACCGTGGCCATCGCCGACGTCGCTGCCTATGTCCGCCCCGGCACCTCGCTCGATCGCGAAGCCTATCTTCGTGGCAATTCGGTCTATTTCCCTGACCGCGTCGTGCCCATGCTGCCCGAGCGCATTTCCAATGAGCTCTGCTCGCTGAAGGAAGGCGAGCCCCGCGCCGCCCTCGCTGTGCGCATGGTGCTCAATGCCGACGGCCACAAGATCAGCCACAGCTTCCATCGCATCCTGATGCGCTCGGCGGCGAAACTCAGCTACCAGCAGGCCCAGGCAGCGATTGACGGCAATGCCGACGACAAGACCGGCCCACTGCTCGAACCCATCCTGCGGCCTCTCTGGGACGCCTATGACGCCATGGCCGGCGCCCGCGACAGGCGCGGCCCGCTCGATCTCGACCTGCCGGAGCGAAAGATCATCCTCGACGACAAGGGCATGGTCGCCGATATCCGCATTCCGGAGCGTCTCGAAGCCCATCGTCTCATCGAAGAGATGATGATCGCGGCCAACGTCGCCGCCGCCGAAACGCTCGAGCAGAAGCGGAGCGAACTGCTCTATCGCGTCCACGATGAACCGAGTTCGGAAAAGCTGCAGAGCCTGCGCGATTTCCTCGGTAGCCTCGATATCGCGGTCAAAAAATCCGATTCCGTCCGCGCGTCGGATTTCAACGGCATCCTCGGCCAGGCCCGCAAGGCCGGCAATGTGGAGCAGGTCAGCGAAATGGTGTTGCGCAGCCAGGCGCAGGCCGAGTATTCCGCCGAGAATTATGGTCATTTCGGTCTCAACCTCGACCGCTATGCCCACTTCACCTCGCCCATCCGCCGCTATGCCGACCTCATCGTGCACCGCGCGCTGGTACGGGCACTCGGCCTTGGCGACGACGGCCTCACCGACCAGGAAGCAACAAAACTCCAGGGCATTGCCCAGCACATCTCGGCCACCGAGCGCCGAGCCATGGTGGCCGAACGCGAAACCTCCGATCGCCTCCTGGCGCAATTTCTGGCGCAAAAAATCGGCGCCCGCTTTGAGGGCCGCATCTCCGGCGTTACCCGTTCGGGCCTCTTCATCCGTCTCATCGAGACCGGCGCGGACGGTTTTGTTCCCGCCTCCACCCTCGGCGAGGACTACTATCGCTATGTCGAAGAACGGCAGGCGATGATCGGCGAGCGCGGCGGCGAAACTTTTACGCTTGGCGACCGTGTCACCGTGCGCCTCCTTGAAGCTGCACCAGTAGCCGGCGCGCTACGCTTTGAACTTCTGTCGGAAGGCACCCGCGGCAATCCGCCATCTGGTCGGCGCCCGCAAAAGCGACCATCTAAGAGCTTCGGTCCCAAGGGCCGGAGAAAGAGGTAGTTCCATGACCGAGAACGCCACAACTCTCGAAAATCGCAGCGTGGGCCAGGCCATGTGGCGCGGCACGCTCTGCAAGTGCCCCCATTGCGGCAAGGGCAAGATGTTCCGCGCCTATTTGAAGGTCGCGGACCAGTGCGACGTTTGCGGCGAAGAGCTGAAGCACCATCGTGCCGACGACTTCCCGCCCTATATCGCCATCACCATCGTGGGCCACATCATCATCTTCCTGATGCTGCACATGGACATGACCTATCACGTCCAGCCGATCACCTATGTGATCACCATGATTCCCTTGGCCATCGTCCTGCCGCTCGCGATTCTGCCCTCGACGAAGGGTTCGATCGTCGGCCTGCAGTGGGCTACCAGGATGTACGGCTTCGGCACTGGCCAGCGGGACTGAACCTCCGCTTGACAATCGTCCGCAAATCCGTAGTTTGCGCCCAAATTCCAGCGCTGCCGTTTCGCAGCGCCTTTCTTTTATGAAGGACTGCGAAAATGGCAAAAGCCGCCACCATCAAGATCAAGCTCGTGTCGACGGCTGATACCGGCTTCTTCTACGTCACCAAGAAGAACGCACGCACCCAGACCGAAAAGCTTGCTTTCAAGAAGTACGACCCGGTCGTCCGCAAGCACGTCGAATTCAAGGAAGCCAAGATCAAGTAATCTGATCTGACCTTCTGAGCGTTTGAAGGCCCTGCACATCGTGCGGGGCCTTTTCGCATTTGGACCAACCAATTGTGCGAACGGTTACGCTCGACGCGAACAGTCTGCTAGCGTCGGGGCGCAGTTCTATAACGATTTCGGGAGAGAGAGTGGCTGGTCCGGAGCGGTACGTCGAAGAGGCCACTCTCACCGCATCCGGACCAACCGCCCTACGGAACTCAGGAGTTGCGGCGGACCTGAGAAAAGCCGTAGGGAGCTCGGAGGCATCAGTCGTTTTGCGACCGTCGCCGTCTGAAATCACCCTACAATGGGCCCGGGGAAACTCAAGGAAATCCAGTCAAAAGCGACCGATAACCGTTTGTTAATTATAACAGATAACCCTAATAGCGGGCATTTTATCAAGCGGCGTCCAGGATCACCCGATTACGCCCCTCGCGCTTGGCGCGATAGAGCGCCAGGTCGGCCCGCTTGATCAGGCTTTCCGAGGTATCAGCAAGGCTCTCGTTGAACGATACGCCCACGGAAACCGTGACCGTCAGCGGCCTTTGACCATTGATTTCAAAGGTCTTCTCACCAACAGCTTGGCGCACACGCTCAGCCACCAGCTCGGCATTGCTGACATCGGTATCGGGCATTAGCACCACGAATTCCTCGCCGCCGAACCGGCAAGCCAGATCGACCCCACGGATATTGCGCTTCATCCGCGCCGAGAATTCCTTGAGCACCACGTCGCCGACGTCGTGACCATAGGTATCGTTGACCGACTTGAAGTGGTCGATATCGAGGATCATCACCGCCAGGTTGCGTTCCTGCTCCTGGGCTTTGCTCAGCAAGACATTGAGATGTCTATCGAAATAGCGACGGTTATAGAGACCGGTCAGATCGTCCGTCACCGCCATGGCGATGGAATTGTTGACGCTTTCGCGCAGCTCCATGGCATAGCGATGCCGCCGGATCTGCGTGCGTACCCGCGCCTTCAGCTCGTTCCGCTCGATCGGCCGGCTGATGAAATCATTCACCCCGAGATCAAGCGCCCTCACCACCCGCGGCTTGTCGCCATCGTCGGCCATCAGGATGATCGGCAGGTTGCGCGAATGCTCGACGGTCCGGATCTGCGAGGCGACGCGCAGCGGGTCAAAGTCATTGAGCGACATGCTGACCAGCGCCAATTCATATTGCGCGCCAGACACTTGGAACACGGCATCAGCCGGCTCGAGCAGGATGTCGACCTTGTGTTCTTCCGAAAGATAGCCCTGCACGCGCTCGGCGTGGCGCTTGTCGGTGTCGATGATCAACACCTGCCCGCCTTGGGCGGAGATCGTGTCCATCGCCCGCAGAGCGTCCTCGATGGCCAATTGCTGGCCAGTCAACGCACGCGCCCGCAATTCGTCCGTCAGCGACTTGAGCCGCGCCAGGCTTTTGACACGCGCCATGAGCTGCATGTCATCGACCGGCTTGGTGAGAAAGTCGTCTGCTCCGGCCTCAAGGCCTTTCACGCGGTCGGAAGGCTGGTCGAGCGCGGTGATCATCAACACCGGCACATGATGCGTGCGAGGGTTGGATTTGAGGAGACGGCAAACTTCAAAGCCGTCCATCACCGGCATCATCACATCGAGCAGAATGATGTCGACGTCGGTTCCTTCAAGAATTTCAAGCGCTTCCGGCCCGGAGCTGGCAGTCAGCACCTCGAAATATTCGGCGGTAAGCCGCGCTTCGAGCAGCCGAACATTCGTCGGAATGTCGTCGACAATCAGAACGCGCGCCGTCACCGCATATCCCCCAAACAAACCAAATCATCCCGATGCCAACTGGCTACCGGGAGAAGTCCGCCTAAACATTGACCGTCTCGGGCGCCGTCAGGCAGGCCCAATATATTGGGCAATGGTTTCCAGAAAATGAGCCACGGAGATAGGTTTCGATATGTAACCCTCGCACCCGCCTTGTAAAATCCGCTCCTCGTCGCCCTTCATGGCGAAAGCCGTAACGGCGATGACGGGAATATGGGCGAGTTGTTCGTCATCCTTGAGCCACTTGGTGACCACAAGACCTGAAACTTCCGGTAGCTGGATATCCATCAGGATCAGATCGGGCATATGCGCCCGCGCCAGATCCAGTGCCTCAAGGCCATTGCGGGTCTGGATGACCCGGTAGCCGCGCGATTCGAGCAGATCGTTGAAGAGCTTCATATTCAGCTCGTTGTCTTCCACGATCATGACTGTCTTGGACATTGGTCCTCACTTGCGTGCCTTTGGCACCGGCACTATCCCCGGTCCCAGCACCACGGCCCTTCGCTTCCCCATCGCCTTGGGGTATCATTCAATCCGTTACAAAACCTCAAATGAGGCCAAGACTTGCCGCTCGCAAAACCGTCATCGCTGGACCTCGAAGAGGTCGCCGGGGCCTGCCTCGGTTACCTTGCCGAAAACCCCGATGAGCTGCTGGCTTTCATGCAGCATGCCGGGCTCGATCCGCAATCTCTTCGTTCCGCGATCGGTACGAAGCGCCTGCAAACCGGGCTCATCGACTATTTTGCAGCAAACGAACCGATTCTGCTCGCACTCTGCGCAAATGCCGGCATGAACCCGGAATCGTTCATGCGCCTGTGGCACAAGCTCAACCCAAACGGATGACCCGAGGCGATGGATTGGCTGTGCCGCGACTGCCTCAGTTCCGGAACGGCGGCGGCTGAACCCCGCCGCTGTCCGCAATGCGGCTCGCCCCGAATCCGCAGCCATTCCGAGCTTTTTGCCCTCTCCATCGCCCATGTCGATTGCGACGCCTTTTACGCCTCAGTCGAAAAGCGCGATGATCCGAGCCTGCGCGATCGTCCGCTGATCATCGGCGGCGGCGTGCGCGGTGTCGTATCCACCTGCTGCTATATTGCTCGCCAGTCCGGCGTCCGCTCCGCCATGCCCATGTATAGGGCGCGCGAGCTTTGCCCCGACGCGGTGATCATCAAGCCCAACATGGCCAAATATGTGGAAGTCAGCCGGCAGATTCGCCGCCACATGGACGCGCTGACGCCACTCGTCGAACCGCTTTCCATCGACGAGGCCTTCCTCGACCTGACGGGCACCGAGAGGGTTCACAAGGCGCCCCCCGCCTTGACCCTGGCGCGTTTCTCCCGCACCATCGAGCAGGAGGTCGGCGTCAGCATCTCCGTCGGTCTCAGCCACAACAAGTTCCTCGCCAAGGTCGCCTCCGACCTCGACAAGCCGCGCGGCTTCGCCGTCATCGGTGCCGCTGAAACCCTGTCATTCCTCGCGCCAAAACCCATCAGTCTGATCTTTGGCGTCGGCAAGGTCTTCTCCGAGACCCTCAAGAAGGACGGCTATCACACGATCGGCCAGCTGCAGGAGGCCGACCCCCTCCAGCTGATGCGCCTCTACGGCGAATCGGGCGCACGCCTCGCTCGCCTTTCCCTTGGACAGGACAGTCGCCGCGTCTCGATCGATGGCGAGATGAAGACCGTTTCCTCCGAAACAACCTTTAACCGCGATCTCGCGACGCTCGAGGAGCTGTCCACCGAACTTCTCCAATGTTGCGAACGCCTCTCCGAGCGCCTGAAGGCCAAGAATATCGTCGGCGACACGGTGACGCTAAAGCTCAAGACAGCTGGATTTAAGTTGCGCACGCGCGCTCGACACCTGATGATGCCGACACAGCTCGCCAATGTGCTTTACGAGGCAGGACTAAACCTCCTGCAGCGAGAGGCAGATGGCACGCCGTTCCGCTTGATCGGCATCGGCATTTCGGGCATCGAAGCGGCCGACGGGTCCGATCCAACGGACCTTCTCGAACCGCAGGTTGCCCGCAAGGCAGCGGCGGAACGGGCCATGGACCGCGTGCGTACCCGCTTTGGCCGCGCCGCCGTCGTCCGCGGCAAACTCTATACTAGCCGGCCCGAAACCAGTTCGGCCCCGGCATCCGAAGAAGAAGCAGAAGACCTGGAAGGCAAGACCAGATGACCGATCCGATCCAAAAGCTCCGCGAATATGGCTACGAACTGCCCGCGCCCAAGGCGCCCGTCGCGAGCTATGTGCCCGTCACCCGCAGCGGCAATCTCCTCTATGTCTCGGGCCAGATCTCGACCGGCGAGAACGGCGTGGTGGGCGGACGTCTGGGGGACACAATGAACGTCCAGCAGGGCGGCAATGCTGCCGAGCTCGCCATCCTCAACGTCCTTTCGCACATCGTTTATTCCGCAGGCGTACCGCTGCAGGACATCAAGAAGATCCTGAAGCTGACGGTTCTCGTCTGCTCCGACAATGAATTCACCGAACAGCATCTCGTTGCCAATGGCGCATCGAACCTGCTGGTCGGCATCTTGGGCGACAAGGGCAAGCACGCCCGCGCCGCCTTCGGCGTTACCTCGCTGCCATTTGGCGCAGCGGTGGAAATCGACGCTGTCGTCGAAGTCTAGCACCCGCCTGTAATTGCACTGTCACGGAGGCGTGCGAACCGGACGCCTCCGATTTCACGGCAGATTTTTCATGACCGCACCGCTCTTTCCCCGCCCTGTCGCTCATCGCGGCCTGCACGATCGCGCCAGTGGCGTCATCGAAAACAGTGCCAGCGCCTTTGCCGCCGCCATTGCAGGCAATTTCGCCATTGAGTGCGATCTCCAGCTTACGAGCGACGGTCACGCTCTGGTCTTTCACGATGAGAAGCTCGAACGGCTGACGGGCGAAACCGGTCTTGTCAGCGACCTTACCCTCGCCGAAATGACCGACATGAAACTGCTCGACAGCGCCGCCGGCGACCGTCCGCAGACCTTCGACACTTTCCTCGAGCAAATCTCGGGACGAGCCCTCCTCCAGGTCGAGCTCAAGCACCAGCCGAGCCTTGATGCCACGCGCCGCCTCGCGACGGTTGCGGCCGAAGCGCTCGCCAAATATTCCGGTCCGACCACGGTCGAATCCTTCGATCCGCGCCTCATCGCTCTCATCCGCGAATACGGCTTTGCCGGCCCGCGCGGCATTATCACCTATGACTACGAAGGCGAAGACTATCCGCCTGGGATCACCGAGGACGAGCGCTATACGCTGCGCCACCTCCTCCACTGGCACGAGACGCAGTTCGACTTCATTTCCTGCGACAAGAACGCTTTGACGCTGCCCGCGATCACATTCTGGCGCGCCCTCGGCAAGCCGGTGACCGCCTGGACGATCCGGTCTAAGGTTGAAGCGGAGGCCGCGGCCCCCTACATCGACCAGATCGTGTTCGAAGGGTTCAACCCGGACAGTGTCTCCTAAAGAGCTTTCAGCAACCATCCATCCCTCGACGGCCTCCATTCCGGCCGAGCAGTGGAATTCCCTTGTGCCGGGCACCGATGGGGTGCCCGACAATCCCTTCCTCGACCACGCCTTCTTTCTCGCGCTCGAAGAATCAGGTTGCGCCAACGGCCGCACCGGCTGGCAGCCGCAGCACATCCTCATCAAGGACGAAGCCGGCACTGCCGTGGGCTTGTTGCCGCTGTTCCTCAAAACCCATTCCATGGGCGAATATGTCTTCGACCACGGCTGGGCCCAGGCGCTCGAACGCGCCGGCGGACACTATTATCCCAAGCTGCAGGGCTCCGTACCCTTCACGCCCGTGACCGCCCCAAAGCTGCTGGTCCCCTCGGACAGTCTCGAAATCCGCGCTGCCTTGCTCTCGACTGCCGAAGAGCTGGCCCGCCAGCGCAATGCCTCGTCCGTCCACCTCACCTTCCTTCCCGACGAAGATGCCGCCACGGCCACAGCCTCGGACTGGCTGAGCCGCGTCGACACACAGTTCCACTGGCACAATGACGGCTTTTCGAGTTTTGACGCCTTCCTCGAAACCCTCTCCTCGCGCAAGCGCAAGGTGATCCGTCGCGAGCGCCGCGACGCATTGGCCGAGGGCATCAGCATTCGGTGGCTCAGCGGAGCCGACATCAAGGAGCATCACTGGGATGCTTTCTTCGATTTCTACGAGGACACCGGTTCTCGGAAGTGGGGCCAGCCCTATCTCAACCGCAAATTCTTCTCGCTGCTCGGCCAATACATGGCCGACCGGATCGTCCTGATTTTTGCCTATGATGGCAGCGAGCCCATTGCCGGCGCTATTAATTTCATCGGCAAGGACCGGCTCTATGGGCGGAATTGGGGCGCTACCCGCGAGGTGCCATTCCTCCATTTCGAGGTCTGCTACTACCAGGCCATCGACTACGCCATCGCCCATGGCCTCAGGGTTGTCGAGGCAGGCGCGCAGGGCGAACACAAGCTCGCGCGCGGCTACACCCCGGTGAGCACGCATTCGGCGCACTGGATTGCCCATCCGGGCCTCAGGGAGGCCGTTGCTGACTATCTCGAGGCAGAACGCCCTGCGGTAACCCACGAGCAGTCGGTGCTCGAAACTTTCTCACCCTACCGACGCGGCGAACGCACCGATCGCTGATCGCGTGCGGCGGCAAAGCACCTTTCCCTCCCCGGCGATCGATTCTAAAACCGTCTTATGTTTTGGGACGCTTTCATTTTTTTGCTTCAAGCCGCGCTCGCCTTCGTCGTTTCGACGGCTCTTTTCGATGCGCTCCACTGGTTGCTGCACCGCTGGGAAAAATCTCCCAATCCGTGGCTGAGGAAATTCTCCTCCTGGCACTGGGTTCACCACAAGTTCCTCGGGCTCGATATGCAGGTTAACCCGGCCTATGTCCGGGCCAATATCTGGTTCCACGTCCTGCCCGAATACCTCACCGCAATGCTGGGAACTCTGCTGTTCCTTTTCGTCTTTCCCTGGCCGCCGATCGCGCTGGTCGCCGTGGTGCGCACCATCATGCTGGGCCTGACGCTGCGGGAAGAAGGGCTCGATTTCAACCACATGTCCATGAACCGCGTGGGAGGCCAGCAGGGCCTTCTGTGGGTAAACAACAATTACCACGCGATGCATCATGTCTATCCGCACAACTTCTTCTCCTCCTTCACCAATGTCTTCGATCTCGTCGCGGGCACGACCTGCCAGATCGAGGGGCGGCGCTTTCTCGTTACCGGTTCGGGTGGCGCCTTCGGCTCGGCCATGATCAGGGCGCTGGAAAAGCGCGGCGCCATTGTCGAAGTGGCAAAGTCAGGTGTCGATTTTTCCGCGGGCAGCTATGCCGGACTAGAAGAAAAGCTCGCGCGCGCCGATGTCCTCGTGCTCTCCCACGGCGCCAAGACCGACGATTGCTGGAACGCCAATTACGTCACCTTCCGCGATCTCATCGAGCGTTTCACCGCCATCGGCAAAGGCCGCCTGGCGCCACCCGAAGTCTGGGCGCTGGGCTCCGAAGTCGAATTTCATGGCGATATGGGCCTGGATGAACTCAAGGACTATTCCAGCTCCAAGCGCGCCTTTGCGGCCCGCGCTCGCCACTATTATCGTTCCGACGATCTCATTTACCGCCACATCGTCCCCTCGTCCTTCACCTCCGCCATGGGCAAGGGCGCGATGTCAGCGGAAACGGCCGTCAACATCGCGCTGTTTTTCATCACACGCGGTATCAAGTATGTTCCGGTGACATTGACGGGCCTTGCCGTCCTCAATTTCTTCCGCTTCCGCTACGCCAACAATGCCGGCGACGAAACGCTGGCCGCAGCCGAATAATCCGAGGGGCCAATGAGCTACGATCCGACCAATATCTTCGCCAAAATCCTCAAGGGCGAACTGCCTTGTCACAAGGTCTATGAAGACGAGACTGCGTTGGTGATGATGGACATCTTCCCCCAGTCGAGGGGCCACACGCTGGTCATTCCCAGGGCCGCTTCGCGTAACCTTCTCGATGCCGATCCTGCGGCTCTCGCGGAAGTCATCCCGCTGGTGCAGCGCGTCGCCAAGGCTGTCCAGACCGCCACCAAGGCCGACGGCCTGCGTCTGGCCCAGTTCAACGAAGCCCCGGCCGGCCAGACCGTCTTCCACCTGCATTTTCACATCATTCCCGCCTATGAGGGCATTGCCCTTGGCGCCCACGCCACCGGCCGCGCCGACGATGGCGAACTGGCCCAGTTGGCCAAGGACATTGCGGCAGCGCTCTAGCGCCCGGAAAACACCAAAACCCCAAGACTCTTGCGGAACATAGGTGGAACACATATAGTCGTTCCGTCTATGTTCCGATTCTGGGGTCGCCGGGCAATGCTGACGCGCAAACAACACGAACTTCTCATGTTCATTCATGAACGCATGAAGGAAAGCGGCATTCCGCCGTCCTTCGATGAAATGAAGGACGCGCTCGATCTCGCCTCCAAATCCGGCATTCACCGGCTGATCACCGCGCTTGAAGAGCGCGGCTTCATCCGCCGCCTGCCCAACCGGGCCCGCGCGCTGGAAGTGGTAAAGCTCCCCGATTCGATGAACCCCTCGCTTGGCGGCCGCAAGTCCCGCTTCGAGCCATCCGTGATCGAGGGCAATCTGGGCAAGGTCGCCTCGCCCCCCGCGCGCAGCACCGACGACTATGCCCGCCCGATCTCGATCCCCGTCATGGGCCGCATCGCCGCCGGTACGCCGATCGAGGCGATCCAGAGCCATTCCCACACCATCGCCGTTCCCCCGGAAATGCTCGGCGCTGGCGAACACTATGCGCTCGAAGTGCGCGGCGACTCGATGATCGAAGCCGGCATTTTTGACGGCGACACGGTGCTCATAAAGAAGCAAGACACAGCCTCGACCGGCGAGATCATCGTCGCTCTCGTCGATGACGAGGAGGCTACCCTTAAGCGCCTGCGCCGCAAGGGCAATACCGTGGCGCTTGAAGCTGCCAATCCTGCCTATGAAACCCGCATCTTCCCGCCCGACCGCGTCAAGGTGCAGGGCCGGCTCGTTGGGCTCCTGCGGAAATATTGATTAGCGTGGCCGCCACACCTGAAGCGGTGATGGCGGCTTATGCCGACCTGATCAACCGGCACGATTTTGCGCTGCTGATCCCCCTGATCGACCCCAAAGCCAGCTTCTGGTTCAGTTCTGGCACCTACCAGGGCCACGAGGCGGTGCGCGAAGCCTTCGAGCGTACTTGGCGACGTCTCGCCAACGAAACCTATTGGCTGGAAGACCTCGTCTGGATCGCCAGAAGCGCGGAAGCCGCCAGCTGTACATACCGCTTTCATTGGCACGCTACGATCGACGGTCAACGCGCCGAAGGCAAAGGTCGCGGCACGACGGTTCTTGCCAAAAGCGAGAATGGCTGGCGCATTGTGCACGAACACCTGAGCGCTTTTCCGAAGTAACTGGAGCCGCTTCTGGCACTCGTGCTCCATAAACGAGGGCGTTGCCGCGGCGACGGCGAAGCTTTCGCCCTCAAGGCGTGTCTCAACCGGGACCAGTCTCTCCGCGCATCCATACCTTCCGTCGCTGCGCCACCCAGCCTGCGGCATCGCGACCCGAACAAAAATGGCAAAGTTTAAGCCGATTTTTAGCGCCATCGCGCATCCTCTAGCCTGAATCTAGGCCCCCTAATTGGAACGAGGACCGCGATGCGCATTAGCACGATTACCAATTGGGCATATGCCTTGACCGTAGGCCTGACCTTGTTGTCGGGCGGCTCGTTCATCATTGCAACGCACTACGCGGATCGCGAGCGTGACGCCCTCGATACGGCATGGAAGGCTGATGAGAGTGTCGAAGCGCTGGCTCGGGCGGCCGAGCTGACCACGGAGGACGCCCGGCTTTACGTGTTCACGGGCGAGCAACGATACCAACAGGCGTTTCAGGCTGCCCTGGCCGAAGAGCGTGAACGGGAACGCGCGGTTCGCGTATTGCGAGAACGGGGGCTGCCCGAAGAGGAATTGGCAGCGCTTCGTGCGATAGAAGCAAACGCCGAAATCCTGGACGCAATCGAGGAAAGCGCGGTTGCAGACTTTGCCAACGGAGCCGAAGCTCAAGCCAAAGCGGCTCTCTTCTCCCCCGAGCACGAAGAGGCCCAGTTCGGCCTCCTGAGCAGTGTCAGCCATTTTGTCGATCTCGTTGCCACGCGAACCCGCGGGGAAGTGGAGCAGGCAAGCGCTCAGGCAGCTCTTTGGGGAACGATAGCCAAGTCGATGCTCGCCCTGACCGCAGTGGTCTTCCTGTGCGTGCTCTATTTTGTCCTGACGCGGCGTGTGACGCGCCCCTTGCTTCGCATGAGCAATGTCGTGCAGCGCCTCGCCAAGCAGGACTATGATGTTCAGCTTCTGACAGACGGTCGTCGCGACGAGATTGGCGACATGAACCAGGCGATCCAGATATTTCGTGACAACGGCCTCGAAAGAGAGCGCCTGGACGCCGAACGGCGCAAGGATCAGCAGACCAAGGACCAGATACTGCAACTGATGCATCGTCTCCAGGCCTGTCGACTGGAAGGAGAACTTGCCCCGGTCGTGTCCCTGTTTGCCTCGCAGCTTTTTCCGGATCTTTCCGGCCATCTCTTCGTGATGAACACGGGCAGGACAGCGCTGATCGCCAAAAGCAGTTGGGGCACACCCACCCTGTCCGGCAAAGAATTCGCCGCTCATGAATGCTGGGGAATTCGAAGAGGCAGAGCGCATTTTAGCGAGGGCGCAAATAGTGACGTCAGATGCCTCCACCTCGAACAAGGTTCAAGCTCGGCTCTTTGCGTTCCGCTCTCAGCGCGCGGGGACACGGTCGGTGCACTGTACTTCGAGGAAGCCGAAGGCAGCGCGGCCCTCGCGAAAGCACGAACATATGTCGAGTTGATCGCAGAAAATCTGGCCCTGGCGATCGCCAATCTTCAATTGCGGGATCGACTTGCCAACCTCGCCGTGAAGGACCCTCTGACTGGACTGCTCAATCGGCGCTCGCTTGACGAGAATCTGGCGGAGTTGATCCAGAGCAGTGAAGACGGTTCCGCTTCGCTGATGATGATCGATATCGACCATTTCAAGCGCTTCAACGATCAGTTCGGACATGACGCCGGCGACTTCGTCATGGGTCAGGTGGCGGCCATCATGACCAGTATCGCTGGACCCGGAGGGGTCGTGCATCGATATGGCGGCGAAGAATTCGCAATCATCCTTCGAAAGCAGGACACAACTGCGGCGCTCCACACCGCGGAAGCGATAAGGCATGCCATCGAAACCGCGCCGATCGATTATCAGGGGCAGCCCTTGGGAACCGTCACCGTTTCCATCGGCATAGCGTCCACCGAAGATGATCGACCCAAAGCCACTCTGATGCAGCGGGCCGATGCGGCGCTTCTGCAGGCCAAGTCCAGCGGAAGAAACGCCGTCGTCAGCGATTGGTCTGGCCGCGCCAATAGACGCCTTGCATAAAAAGGAAACTGGTCGCCCTTCGCTCGCTGCAAGCTGAGGCGATGGCGATCGGTCTATCGCCTCGGGCGTCGCTTCCGCCCTCCGGCCGAACCGGAGGGCGTCCTCTGCGTGCAGCCCCCCTTGGACTAGGAAGCCTTCTGCCGTTCCAGCCAGCCCAATATCGCCTGGTTCGTCTCTTCCGGTTTTTCCTGCTGAATCCAGTGCCCGCAATCGAGCATGACCACATCTACATTCGGAACAAACGTAGCCAGTTTATCGGACGGCGGAATCGCGTCGCGCGCGCCGTGGATCATGAGTGTTGGTTGCCGAATGATAGGATCCGCATCGGCCAACAGATGCCAGTTGCGATCAAGATTCCTGTACCAGTTGATGCTGCCGGTAAATCCCGTTTTCTCGAAGGCCGAGACGAAAACCGCCAACTCGCCATCGCTCATCAAGGGCTCCCCGAGCGGCGTTTCTGCCCTGGCGAGATTGATCATCGCCATGCCCGGCTCGGGCTCCTTGAAGGGCTCGTTTTTCCGATAGAGGTTGCGTAGGAACCGGAAGGCATTCTCGTCCAACACGGCGTCGGCCACGCCCGGCTGCCGATTGAAATGGACGAAATAATACTCACTACCAAGGATTTGCTCCAGGAACTCGATCCAGGGCAGCTCTCCGCGCTCCTGGTAGGGCAGGCTCAGATTGATCACTTTGTTGACCCGGCTCGGATGCAACAGGGTCAGCCCCCAAACGACCATCGCACCCCAATCGTGCCCGACAAAGGTGGCTTGGTCGTAGCCGTAGTGATCGAGAAGGGCGACGAGGTCACCCGCCAAATGTTCGATGTCATAGGCTGAGACTTCGGCCGGACGGGACGAGTTGCCATAGCCCCGCTGGTTCGGAACGATGACATGGTAGCCCGCTGCGACAAGGGCGGGCACCTGGTAGCGCCAGGAAAAAGCATGCTCCGGCCAGCCGTGACAGAGCACAATCGGGTTTCCGTGATTTTCCCGGCCTGCCTCGAAGACTTCGAGTTTCACGCCGTTGACGGAAACAAGCGAAGGCTTGGGAAAGTCGATCATATTGGGCATTGGTCATTCACCTTGCTGATGTTGCGACCGCTGCCTAAAAGTGAATGGTGCCAAACTTTGACACCATTGAATGACATCCTCTCCGAATGAAAGCTCGCCTCCGACAAGACGCCATCGTGCGCAGCCTTCGCCGAAACGGCACGTCGACAATCGCCGACCTCGCCGAAGCGGTTGGCGCATCCCGGCGCACTGTTTTGCGTGACATCAGCGCGTTGCGCGATGAGGGTTTCGTCATTCATTCGGAGCCCGGGCGCGGGGGCGGCCTGCAACTCGATCCGCAATCGCTTCAGACCACAGCGCGGCTCTCGGTCGCCGAAGTCTTCGCGCTTCTCATCAGCGTTGCATCGATGCGTGCAGCCGGAAACCTTCCCTTTTCGGATCTCGCCGATGCCGGGCTCTCCAAAATCGAGGCAGCCTTGCCGCCGGACAAGTTGCGCGACCTGCGCCGATTCCTGGGCTGCCTCTATGTCGGGCAACTGTCACCGCAGGTGGACATATCGGATATGGGCGCGATGGACCCCGCGCTGCTACCGGCATTCGAGACGGCATTTCTGCAACGGCAGCATCTGCGCTTCCAATACCGTGATGCAAAAGGGATCTTGTCCCACCGAAATGTTGAACCGCAGGCCATGCTGATCCTGCCACCGCTATGGTATTTGGTGGCCTGGGATCCGGCACGCCAGGACTTCCGTCACTTTCGTATGGACCGGATCAGCACGCCGGCAATCGACGAAGGCGCAAGGTTTCAGCGGCGGCATGTGCCATTCGAGGATCACGTCCGCCCAGTTCGCGATCTGTCTCGTTGAACGCGGCACATAGGCATTCGCCGTTGCACAGCTAAACGGCGCAACGCCGGTGCGCGCGTCTTCCTCCCGCCCCAAAAACTCTCCCCGCTATCCACCACCGCCAGGGTCCCATCGGCCAATGCCTTTCGCGGCCACCACCAAACTTATCCCCGGCCCCCGCCCGTCATGCCACTATCCCACTGTTCCCACCGCAACACGCGGTACCGACGAAGTGCCGGGTGGGAAGACGGGCTGCTTGAGGTCGCTCAGGCGGGTGCGTGGATGCCGACCACCGGTCAAGCGGCAGTGAGCCCCCGTTGCATCTTGGGATGCTTCCGACGGCGATCTGGACCGTAAAACCTCAAAAGGGGACCGCTCGAGGCGTGCGCAAAAAATCCCGATCGTGGGAAGCGGCTTTCGCCTCTTCTTTTCATCCACATTTCGGGGCGAAAGCCGCTTTCCGCCGTGCGCCCGATGGGCGCCGCGACCGTGCAACCGCGCCGCCAACAAAAAGGCCGGGCGGCACTTTGTGCTGCCCGGCCTTTGGTCAAAGCGTGGTTACGCCTCGATCAGGCTTAGTGGTTGTCGCGCGGCAAGCCTTCGTTCTGGGCGATGCGCTGATACTTCTCGGCGGGCTTCAGGATAGCGCCGTCGCCAAGCTGGCCGACGATACCGCGCTGGATTTCCTGCCACGGCGTCTGGTGCTTGGGGAACTTGTAGCCGCCAGCGGCTTCAAGCGCGGCGCGACGGGTCGCGATTTCCTCGGCCGAGATCAGGATATTGGCCTCGCCCTTGTTGAGGTCGATGCGCACCTTGTCACCGGTCTTGAGGATGGCAAGGTTGCCACCGGCAGCAGCTTCCGGGGACGCGTTGAGGATCGAAGGCGAGCCCGAAGTACCCGACTGGCGACCGTCACCAATACAGGCGAGCGAGGAGATGCCCTTCTTGATCAGGTAGGCCGGCGGTCGCATATTGACGACTTCGGCAGCGCCCGGATAGCCGATCGGGCCGGCGCCGCGCATGAAGAGCAACGTGTGCTCGTCGATCTCGAGCGAGGGATCGTCGATGCGGTGGTGATAGTCTTCCGGACCATCAAAGACCACCGCCTTGCCTTCGAACATGCCCGGGTGTTCGGGATTGTTCAGGTAACGCTCGCGGAACTCGGTCGAGATCACGCTGGTCTTCATGATGGCGGTATCGAAGAGGTTGCCGCGCAGCACGAGGAAGCCGGCATCGACCTTGAGCGGGTTGTCGAAGTGACGAATGACCTTGTCGTCCTGGATCGTCGTCGCGCGGCAATTCTCGCCAATGGTCTTGCCGTTGACGGTCGGTGCGTTCTCGCGGATCAGGCCCTGCTTCATCAGCTCGTTGACCACCGCCGGCACGCCGCCAGCGTGGTAGTAGTCTTCGCCGAGATATTCGCCGGCAGGCTGCAGATTGACCAGCAGCGGCACCTTGTGGCCGTAGGTCTGGAAGTCCTGCAGTTCCAGCTCGACGCCGATGTGCTTGGCAATGGCCTGGATATGGATCGGCGCATTGGTCGAGCCACCGATCGCCGAATTGACGACGATGGTGTTGATGAAGTTGTCCTTGGTGAGAATGTCGGACGGCTTCAGGTCCTCGTGCACCATGTCGACGATGCGCTTGCCGGTGCGGTACGCCATTTCCTGACGGTCGCGGTAGGGCGCCGGGATCGCGGCCGAACCGGGCAGCTGCATGCCAAGCGACTCGGCCAGCGAGTTCATCGTGGTGGCCGTGCCCATGGTGTTGCAGTAGCCGGTCGACGGAGCCGACGAAGCAACGAGTTCGATGAACTGTGCGTAGTCGATTTCGCCGGCGGCCATCATCTGACGGGCCTTCCAGACGATAGTGCCCGAACCGGTGCGTTCGCCCTTGTGCCAGCCGTTCAGCATCGGGCCGACCGACAGGGCAATCGCCGGGATGTTCACGGTCGCCGCGCCCATCAGCATGGCCGGAGTGGTCTTGTCGCAGCCGATGGTCAGCACCACGCCATCAAGCGGGTAGCCATAGAGCACTTCGACGAGGCCGAGATAGGCAAGGTTGCGGTCAAGGCCTGCGGTCGGACGCTTGCCGGTTTCCTGGATCGGATGCACCGGAAATTCGATGGCGATACCGCCGGCTTCACGAATGCCCTCACGCACGCGTTCAGCCAGGACGATATGGTGACGGTTGCAGGGGCTGAGGTCGGAACCGGTCTGCGCAATGCCGATGATCGGCTTGCCCGATTGCAGCTCTTCGCGCGAGACGCCGAAGTTCATGTAGCGCTCGAGATAGAGCGCGGTCATGTCCGGGTTTTCGGGATTATCGAACCATGCACGCGAGCGCAGCTTCTTGGGGGCACCGGCGCCATTGTCAGTCGTCATCGTCAAATTCCTTTTCCGTCCGCCGCAGCGAACCGTGGGGCCTTGGTTGACCCCGTTCTAGCACGGCAAACGCCGGTGTGAACGGCTCCAAACGAAAAAATCATACAATTGATTGCGCTGGCGCAACAGACCCCAGATGTGCCGGAACGCGCTGAAAATCTTACCAATCGAGGAGATCACTGCTCCTCGCTCGGGTAGCGGGTGCAGCGGAACGCCCTGTTCAGAGCGGACGAAGCCCATTAGGGTCGCGCCGCATTCATTAGGCGTTCGTCGAGGAGAGTTTGGGTTGAGCGAATCTGTTGCGTGGATTGCCGTCGATTGGGGCACATCCAATCTCCGAGGCTGGACGATCGATGCGGACGGCAACGTCCTTGCGTCCCGCAGTTCGCCCAAGGGTATGGGCAAGCTCACCCGCGAAGAATTCCCGGCAGCGCTGGCCGAGCTCCTCTCCGGCGTCGATCTCGCTGGCCCGACCGACGTTCTCGTCTGCGGCATGGCCGGTGCCCGCCAGGGCTGGCTCGAAGCGCCCTATCTCGAAGCGCCGACTGACCTGCGCGGCCTCCTCAAGGGTGCCGTTCACCCCCATAGCGGTTCGGACAAGCTGAAAGTCTCGATCCTGCCCGGCGTCTGCCAGAAGCAGGGAGCCGACAACGTCATGCGCGGCGAGGAAACCCAGTTGCTGGGCCTCGCAAGCACCCTGCCCGGCTATTCCGGCCTCGTCTGCATGCCCGGCACCCATTCGAAATGGGCACTGCTTGACGGCACGAAGATCGAGCATTTCACCACCGCAATGACCGGCGAAATGTTCGAGATCCTTTCCACGCATTCGGTGCTGCGCCATTCGCTCGGCGGCGACCTCGACACCCCTGAGCGCGTCGAAGGATTCGCGGCCGGCGCCAGGGACGGTCTCGAGCACCCGGCCGACCTCCTCGGCCAATTGTTCCGCGTCCGCGCCAGTGCCCTTGTCTCGAACCGTCAGCCTGCCTGGTGCGCCGGCTATCTCTCGGGCCTGCTCATCGGCACCGAAATATCAGCCAATCGCCACCAGATCGGTAACGAACCCGTTCCGCTGATCGGTTCGCATGTGCTCTGCGCCCTCTATGGCCAGGTGCTGGAAATGGCCGGCGCTGCCGGTCGCCCCGTCGATGCTACTGCTGTCGTACTGGCCGGCCTCAAGGCCGCTCGTTACGCCGCCTAAGGAAACACGCCATGTCCCACCGCCACATCATCGCCATCCTGCGCGGCATCACCAATGACGAGGCCGCGCCGGTCTGCACGGCTCTCGTCGAAGCCGGTATCACCCTCATCGAAGTGCCGCTGAATTCGCCCAATGCGCTCGAGAGCATTTCGCGGGCGGCCAAGGCACTGTCCGACCGCGCGGAAATCGGCGCCGGTACGGTTCTCACCGAAGAGAGCGTACGCGCCGTCGCGGCCGCTGGCGGCACTTTCATCGTCTCGCCCGACACGAATGAAGCCGTCATCGCCGAGACTGTAAAACTTGGCCTCAAATCCTATCCAGGCGTCTTCTCGCCCAGCGACGCCTTCAAGGCGATCCGCACCGGCGCGACCGGGCTGAAATTCTTCCCGGCCGAAGTATTGGGCTCCAAGGGCATCAAGGCCATGAAGGCGGTGCTCCCGCCTGACCTCCCGCTCTACGCTGTGGGCGGAGCCAATCCCGACAACTTCGATGAATTCTTCGCCGTCGGCTGCGCCGGCTTCGGCCTTGGCACTTACATCTACAAGCCCGGCATGAGCGTTGCCGAAGTCGCCGAGCGCGCCGCCACTGCCGTCGCCGCCTATGACAAGGGAGCCAAGGCATGAGCGATACGGCACGCCTCCTGATCGACAGCAAGTGCGAGCTGGGCGAAGGCCCTATCTGGCACGGCGAACGCCAGCAGCTCTTCTGGTTCGACATCAACGAACAGTCGCTGTTCGCTGCCAACGCGGATGGTGAAATCGAGGAAAGCTGGCTCTTCAACGAGACCGTGGCCGCAGCCGCGATCATCGACCGGGATCGGCTGGCAATCGCCAGCGAGAACGGCCTGATCGAGTTCGACCTTAGCGTGGGCGGCATGAATCGCCTGCACGACATCGAGCGCGAGGTACCGGCCAACCGGACCAATGACAGCCGCGTTCATCCGTCCGGCGCCTTCTGGATCGGCACCATGGTCAAGGAAGAGGGACCAAAGGAAGGTTCCGTCTATCACTACCGCGCCGGCCAGCTCAAAAAGATCATCGAGAACGTCGCCATTCCCAATGCGACCTGCTTCTCGCCCGATGGCCGCATCGCCTATTGGACCGACACGCCGACCAAGAAGATCCTGAAATGCGCGACCGATCCCGAAACCGGCCTGCCGGTTGGCGAATGGGAACTGTTCGCTGACGTGTCGGACCACCGCGGCTGGCCCGATGGCGCCGTGGTTGATAGCGAAGGCTATCTCTGGAACGCCCGCTGGGGCGGCAGCTGCGTCGTTCGTTTCGCGCCCGATGGATCGATTGATCGCGTCGTGGAAGTCCCCGTCAGCCAGGTCACCTGCCCCGCCTTTGGTGGCAAGGACCTCAAGACGCTGTTCATCACCACCGCGGCCAAGACACTGACGCCGGAACAACTCGCCGCCGAAAAGGTGGCCGGTGGCGTCTTTGCCATCGAGGTCGACGTGCCCGGCCTTCCCGAAACTCCCATAAAGCTCTGAGCCTAAGCCATGTCCATCAGTCCCACCCTCGGCGTTTGCTACTATCCCGAACATTGGCCTGAAGAGTGGTGGGACAAGGACGCTGCCCGCATGGCCGAAGTGGGTATCAAGTATGTCCGCATCGGCGAATTCGCCTGGTCGCGGCTGGAGCCGACGCCGGGCGATCTACAGCTCGACTGGATGATCCGGGCCATGGACGTGCTTGGCAAGCACGGCCTCAAGGTCGTCGTCGGCACGCCGACCGCCACACCACCGCGCTGGATGGTCGACAAGCACCCCGACATGCTGGCGGTGGATGCCCGCGGGCAGCGCAAGGGCTTTGGCTCACGCCGCCATTACGATTTCTCGCACCTGCCCTATCGCGAGGAATCGGCGCGCATCACGCAGATTCTTGCTGATGCGCTCAGCGATCATCCCGCGCTCGGCGGCTGGCAGACCGACAACGAATATGGCTGCCATGGCACGACCTATTCCTATTCGCCCGCAGCGCTCGAAGGCTTCCGCAAATGGCTCGCTGACCGTTACGGGTCGATCGAGGCGCTGAACCAGGCCTGGGGCAATGTCTTCTGGTCGATGGAATACAACAGCTTCGACCAGATCGATCTGCCGAACCTGCTCGTGTGCGAACCCAACCCGATTCACGACCTCGATTTCCGTCGCTATTCCTCGGATCAGGTCAGTGCCTTCAACAAGGTGCAGTACGACATCCTCAAGGCCAAGCGACCGGACTTGCCTGTCATCCACAATTTCATGAGCCGATACACCGAGTTCGACCATTACGACCTGGCCGAAACGCTCGATGTCGCGAGCTGGGACTCCTACCCCATCGGTCACCTCGCGGTCAGCGACGAGACCGAGGACATGAAGCGCCAATACATGCGTCAGGGCGACCCGGACAATGCGGCCTTCCATCACGATCTCTACCGCACGGTCGGCCATGGCCGCTGGTGGGTCATGGAACAGCAGCCCGGCCCGGTGAATTGGGCAAAGTTCAATCCTGATCCCCTGCCCGGCATGGCCCGCCTCTGGGCGTGGGAAGCCTTTGCGCATGGCGCCGAAGTCGTTTCCTACTTCCGCTGGCGGCAGGCACCCTTCGCGCAGGAGCAGATGCATGCCGGCCTGTTGCGCCCGGACAGCGAGCCCGCGCCAGCTTATGGCGAAGCAAGCCAGGTCGCCGAGGAACTCAAGCTCACCGGCCTCGATGGTCCCGTGGGCAAGGCACGCGTCGCGCTTGTCTTCGACTATGACAGCGAATGGGCTTGGGAAGTGCAACCGCAGGCTCAGGGCTTCAAGCACGGCGCGCATGTGCGAGACATCTACGCCGCCTTCCGCAAGCACGGCGTCGACATCGACATTCTCTCGCCCAAGACCAAGAGCTTCGCCGGCTACGACATCGTGGCAATCCCGGCGCTCTTTGCCTGGACGGAGGAATTGCGCGAGGCCGTGGCCGCCTTTGAAGGTCATCTGCTGATCGGCCCACGCTCGGGCTCGAAGACAAAAAACTTCTCCATTCCTGCCCGCCTTGGTCCGGACCTGTCGCCTAACCTTCTCGATGCCCGCGTGATGCGGGTAGACAGCATTCCCGCACACGTTTCGGTCACCGTGAAGGGCGGTGGCTCGACGCGCCTGTGGCGCGAAAAGGTCGAAACCCGCGGCGAAGTGGTGATGGAGGACAATGAAGGCGTGCCGGTGCTGATCTCGCAGGGCAAGCTGTTCTACCTCACCGCCAGCGGCGATCGGGCCCTGATGCAGCGGATCGCCGACTATCTGATTGCCGAGGCCGACCTGCCGATCCTCAGCCTGCCGGCCGGCGTTCGCGCCCGCAGCCGCGGCGGCTTCCGCATTTACGTGAACTATTCGGCCAGTGGCGCCACTCTGAGCCCGGCCGCCGACGAGAGCGGCTATGTGATTGGCGGCACTGAGGTGCCGGCCGCCGGTGTCACCGTGGCAAAACTCGCCAAGGCCGGCTGAGCGTTTCGATGGCCGGGCGGATTTCGAACCGTCCGGCCGTTTCATCCCAACGCAGCCACTGGACACCACCATTCGCGAGGTCATTTGCCGTGATGATCTGACCGGATGCGCCGCAGCCTTTGGGCGCCAAAATTCGGGCAACGACCAGATCTTGTCCCACACAATCTTCGGCAAAGGCAGCCGCGTTTCGGATCACTGCGATGCTGAATCTCTCTGTCTTCACGATGCATCCAACGCTGTCGCAATGGGTGCCTGAATGGGTCGGAGCAATCTCGGTCTGGTAGTGTTGGCTCCAGACATCGACGGCGAAGCTTCCCGTGCGTCCGGTGACAAGGCCCATGCCCGTTCCATCGCGGACCGCGACGGCCTGGGTCGTATCAGCGATTAGCACGTCGGGCCGAGGCGAGAAGCCGAATAGCAGAACGATAGGTAGCACTATGACCGGGACCAACAGGCGCCAGCGCCCGTCGATGAAGGCGAACCAGGCAAAAGCCCCGAGACCTGCCAGCAGCGTCCACCCCGCCAAGATGGGGTTACCGGTCAGGTTTGCGCTCCAGCCCGCAACCAGTCCCGCCACGTCCACCATGCGGTCGATGTTCCAGCCCATCAGCTTGAGAAGGGGACCGTCCAGGCCGAAAGGCATGGCAAGGATGGCGAGCACGCCGAACCACATGATGAGGCCGACGAAGGGGAGCGCCAGCACGTTGCCGAGTACTCCAAGCGGCGCTGTCTGCTGAAAATGGTAGGCGGAGAAGAGCAGTGTCGCAGCACCGGCCACAAAACTGGTCCACGCTGTTGCCGAAATGAAGCGTAACAGGCGCTCGACACTTCCGCCGGTTCCCGGAGGGGATAGGCGCGGCAGTTCGTAGATGCCGATGAGCGCGACCACGGCGGCGAAGGAGAGCTGAAAGCTGGCGCGGAAGACGCTGGCGGGGTCGATGAGGATGATCACCAGGGCGGCAATAGCGACGTTGCGCATGGTCAGGGCGCGGCGTCCTGCGAGGACGGCGCCAAAGATCAGGGCGAGCATAAGGGTGGAGCGGAAAGCCGGAACATTGTCCATGCCTCCCGCGAGAAGCAGATAGCCGAAGGCGGCGGACAGGCCAGCAATCGCCGCTATCTGCTTGTTGGGCCAGGTCAGGGCCATAGGCAAGCTCGCCAGCGCCAGACGCAAGAGCCAGAAGATGCCGCCAGCGACGATGGACAGGTGGAGCCCGGAGATCGAATAGACATGGGCGAGGCCCGAGGCGGCCATGACATCGCGCGTTTCATCGCTGATGGCACTCTGGTCGCCCATCATGATGGCGCGGCCAATCGCTGCGCTGGAGCCCTCCAGCGCGAGATCGATCCGCTCGCCAATATGGTTGCGCAGCGCCTGCACTCGACGTGCGATGTCGCCGTCGTCGCCCTGGGCGACAATTTCAACCGTGCCGATTGCGTTGCCGTAGGCGCCAATGCCGGAAAAGTAGGCGTGGAACTGCCCATCGAAGGCCCCGGGCAAGATCGGGCCCGGCACGGAGGCCAGCCGGATCCGCGTTTCAATCAGGTCGCCGACCTCGACTCTTGGCTCCGTCGGCAGAAGGATGCGAGCGCGTCTGATCGGCAGTTCGCGCGCGTCTTCGATTGGACGCATCGAGGAGACGACGGCGCGGATACCGCTTGCATCGGCCGACAGAACCTCGTCAACTCGTGCCTCATAGGTGCCGTAGGCAGGCACCGATAGCATGGCGGTACCGAAGGCCAGTCCATGCAGGGCGAGAAGACAGAAGCCGAGCCAGGCCGCGCACAATTGAGTTGCCACACGCAAACCAGCGAGCGAGTGCGACAGTGTTGCCAGCACCAGACATCCGGTAACGCAGAGCGAACCAATGATGAAATGGAAGGCCTCGGGCTCAGCGGGTAGCAGTGCATAGACGGCAAGCCCGAAAATCAGGCTGAAGGGCAGAAGCACGAAGAGGCGCCGTTGCTCTGCAGCATCGACAACGGCCTCATAGAGGGACTGCCAGACAAGCGTGAGCCAGCCGGCCGCATGCCAGAGGCGCGGGCGTGCAATGCCCGATGCCCCCAGCACAATCTGCCCTCTGCCGGTCCCCTGCCCCTGCACCGTGCGCCCCTGCCCTTGCGCTCAAGCCCGCCTATGCTACACACGGCCCGAAATTCCCTCAATTCGTTCCGGTTATCATGTCCCAGGTTGTTACTCGCTTTGCTCCTTCCCCTACCGGGTACCTGCATATCGGCGGCGCCCGTACGGCCCTGTTCAGCTGGGCCTATGCCCAGAACAAGGGCGGCAAGATGCTGCTGCGCATTGAGGACACCGATCGCGAACGTTCAACCGAAGCTGCCGTCGTCGCGCTGATCGACGGGCTCAAGTGGCTGGGCCTTGATTGGGAGGGCGATCCGATCAGCCAGTTCGCACGCGCCTCGCGTCATGCCGAGGTCGCGCATGAGCTCGTGAAGATGGGCCACGCCTACTATTGCTACTGCTCACCCGAAGAGCTGGACCAGATGCGCGAAGAGGCTCGCGCTGCCGGCAAGCCGCCGCGCTACAATGGCTTCTGGCGCGATCGCGACCCGAAGGAGGCGCCGGAAGGCATTTCCCCGGTGATCCGCATCAAGGCGCCGCTGACTGGAGAAATCGTGGTCAATGATCACGTGCAGGGCAAGGTCGTGTTCAAGACCGAGAACCTCGACGACTTCATCATCCTGCGCTCGGACGGCACGCCGACCTATATGCATGCGGTGGTGGTCGACGATCATGACATGGGTGTCACCCACATCATCCGTGGCGACGACCACCTGACCAATGCCGCCCGCCAGATCATCATCTACAACGCCATGGGTTGGACCGTGCCGGAGATGGCGCATATCCCGCTGATCCACGGCCCGGATGGCGCGAAGCTCTCCAAGCGTCATGGCGCCCTTGGCGTCGAAGCCTATCGCCAGATGGGTTACCTCCCAGCCGCGCTGCGCAACTATCTCGCTCGCCTCGGCTGGAGCCATGGCGACGAGGAAATCTTCTCGACCGAGCAGATGGTGGAGTGGTTCAGCCTCGAAGCCCTCAACAAGGGCGCGGCGCGCTTCGACTTCGTCAAGCTCGAGAACATCAACGGCCACTATATCCGCGAGGCCGACCCGACCTATCTCTACAACGTCATGATCGACACGGCCAAGGAAGTGGGCCGCGACGAGGACGCCAAGGGGCTGATGGCGAACCACAACACGGTCCTTGCCGCCCTGCCCGAGTTGCAGCCGCGCGCCAAGACGGTGCTGGAGCTGATCGACCTCGCACAGTTCATCTATGCCCTGCGCCCGATCACGCCTGATGCAGCTGCGGCGGCACTGCTGACGCCGGAAGCCAAGGTGGTTCTCGCCGGTATTGCCGAAACGTTAGGGGGCCTTGCCGATTGGTCAGTGCCGGCCATCGATGGCGCCATGCGCGAACTGGCCGAAGCCAAGGGTCTCAAGCTCGGAAAGCTGGCACAGCCGCTGCGCGCAGCCCTTACGGGACGTACGGTTTCGCCGGGAATCTTCGAGGTCATGGTGCTCATCGGCCGCGAAGAATCGATGGCACGTTTAAGTGACCAAATCGCTTAAGAAACGGGGCCGCAGAGGGTAACGTCTGCTTACCTATCGGTTGCTTGTGCGGGGCAAAAACTGATACCTCTGCGGTCATCAATCGGCACCGCTGGAGGTGCTGCCCCGCTTCACCTCCCTTCCCTCGGAGCGTGGGCAAAACGAGGAGAGCTCAATGACCGAAAAAGTCGCCAAACTCATCGTCGGAGACCAGACCGTCGAATTTCCAATCCTGAGCGGAACCGTGGGTCCGGATGTCGTCGACATCCGCTCGCTCTACGCCAAGACGGGGCTGTTCACCTACGATCCGGGCTTTACCTCGACGGCGGC
This sequence comes from Devosia sp. LjRoot3, assembly GCF_964252865.1. Lineage (NCBI taxonomy): Bacteria > Pseudomonadati > Pseudomonadota > Alphaproteobacteria > Hyphomicrobiales > Devosiaceae > Devosia > Devosia sp. LjRoot3. The sequence goes on along the minus strand of NZ_CAXUPK020000001.1, from coordinate 1,338,556 downwards.
CTGCGACAGTGCCATCACTTATATCGATGGTGACAAGGGCGAACTCCTTTATCGGGGCTACCCGATCGAACAGCTCGCCGAAAAGTCGAACTATCTCGAAGTCTGCTACCTGCTGCTCTACGGCAACCTGCCGACCAAGGCGCAGTTCAAGGAATTCGAAGAGCTCGTGACGCGCCACACCATGGTGCACGAGCAGATGCACTACTTCTACCGCGGCTTCCGTCGCGATGCGCACCCGATGGCCGTGATGACTGGTGTCGTCGGTGCCATGGCGGCGTTCTACCACGACTCGACCGACATCAACGATCCGCAGCAGCGCGAGATCGCCTCGATCCGCATGATCGCCAAGATCCCGACGCTCGCGGCAATGGCCTACAAGTACTCGGTCGGTCAGCCCTTCGTGTATCCGCGCAACGATCTCGATTACGCCTCGAACTTCCTCCACATGTGCTTCTCGGTGCCGGCGGAAGAATACAAGGTGAACCCGGAAATCGCGCGTGCGATGGACCTGATCTTCACCCTGCACGCCGACCACGAGCAGAACGCATCGACCTCGACGGTTCGCCTCTCCGGCTCGTCCGATGCCAACCCCTTCGCCTGTATCGCTGCCGGCGTTGCCTGCCTCTGGGGCCCTGCCCATGGCGGCGCCAACGAAGCCGCGCTCAACATGCTGCGCGAAATCGGTACGGTTGATCGCATTCCGGAATATATCGCCCGCGCCAAGGACAAGAACGATCCGTTCCGCCTGATGGGCTTTGGTCACCGCGTCTACAAGAACTATGATCCGCGCGCCAAGGTCATGCAGGAAACTGCAAACCGCGTGCTCGATCTGCTCGGCGTCGAAAACAACCCGACGCTGCAGGTGGCCAAGGAACTCGAACGTATCGCGCTGTCGGACCCGTACTTCGTCGACCGCAAGCTCTATCCGAACGTCGACTTCTATTCGGGCGTCATCCTCGACGCGATCGGCTTCCCGACCTCGATGTTCACCGTGCTCTTTGCCGTGGCCCGCACCGTTGGCTGGATCAGCCAGTGGAAGGAAATGATCGGCGACCCGCAAAAGAAGATCGGCCGCCCGCGCCAGCTCTACAACGGCTCGGTGGCGCGCGACTATTCCGAGATCGGCACCCGCTGATCTCGACGCCAAAATAAAAATGACCCCGCTTCGGCGGGGTCATTTGTTTTGGGCTCTCGAACTATGCTGGCCAGATGGCTCAGGGAGCGTCGCGCCAGTGGTGCAGCACGCGCTCTGCCGGATTGACACGCGGGTCTTCTTCCGTGCCGTCTTCCATCATCTTCCGGATCGTCTTGAACCCTTCGAACTGGGCAGGGCCTTCACCATCATCCAAATGGCTGCGCACTGCTGAAACCAGCGCGTCGGCATCCGGTTCCAGCTGCAGGATCTCGGGTACCAATGGCCTATCCAGCAAGATATTGGGCAGCGAGGCATACTTGACCTTGAATCTCACCCAAAGCCTCGCCTGGCCCTTGTCGGCGACATAGGTGGTCACCATGGGCACCCCGGCCAGGGCCAGTTCGAGCGTCACGGTTCCGGTGGCGGCGACAGCAACCACGGCGCTTGCCATGGCCGCAGCTTTGCGCTCTTCGCCGGTGATGACGTCGACTTTGGCGGGCCAATCGGCCACCCGCCCTTTCACCGTAGCTTCAAGCCGGCGCGGCGTGGGCAGAACGAAACCGCTGATCCGGGGATGAGACGCGAGGTTTTCGACGACGGCCCGCATCATCGGCAAGTGGCGCCGCAATTCACCATCGCGGCTACCAGGCAGAAGCAGCATCGGTCCGCGCTCAGGAACAGCCGAGCGGAACGCAAGGGCGCTGGCGGCGGGATGGCCGACATAATGCGTTTCCGGCCCGTCGACGCTGCGCATGAAAGCGGGTTCGAAAGGCAAGACCGCCATCACTTCGCGGAAATGCGGCTTCAGGTGTTGCGCCCGCTCCGGCTTCCAGGCCCAGACGGCCGGCGCCACGCAAAGCAGAACGGGGATATCGGGAGCGGCCTTGTAGACCTGCTTGGCGACGATCGAGGAGAAGACCTGCGCATCGACCAGCACAACCACGTCGGGCCGCGTACGGACAATGGCCTTCGCGACTTGCCGAGCGCGCCAGAGAAGCCTGGGGAGCCGCGGAAGCACATCCGCCCAGCCCATGACCGACAGCTCGTTCATGTCGAAGAGCGATTTGATGCCGACCGCTGCGAGAGCATCCCCGCCGACACCGCTAACGTCGACCGCCACCTGTTCGCGCAGTCGGTTCACCAAGTCGGCGCCGATCCGATCGCCCGAAGGCTCGCCGGCGAGAACAAAAAGCCGCAGCTCGGGCGACACTTATTCCTCTTCCGAGCCTGCACGCGGCAGGCAGAGCGGGCGGTCTTTTGCGGTTGCGATGAACGTTACCACGTCCTGTACGAGGCTCGCGTCCTTGAACATCACCGCCGCGTCGTCGACGCGCTCGCGCAACGTGCCTTCGCTTGAAAAGATCATGCGATAAGCAGCACGCAGCGTGTGGATGGCTTCGCGGTCGAATCCGGAGCGCTTGAGCCCTACCAGATTGAGACCTGCAAGGCGGGCACGATTGCCGATGGCCATGCCATAGGGAATGACGTCGTTGTCGATCATGCTATGGGCGCCGATAAAGGCATGGGCGCCGATGCGCACAAACTGGTGCACGGCGCACATGCCGCCGAAGCGGACATAATCGCCGATGACCGTATGTCCGGCGACGCCAACATAGTTCGCGAGGACGACATTGTTGCCGACATGTGCGTCATGCGCGACATGGCTGCAAGCCATCAGCAGGCAGTCATTGCCGATCTTGGTCAGCATACCGCCGCCTTCGGTGCCCGGATTGATGGTCACCGACTCGCGAATGGTGCAGCGTTCGCCGATTTCGACGCGCGATGCTTCGCCGTGGAACTTCAGGTCCTGTGGCTGGTGACCGACGGAGGCGAAAGGAAAAATCCTCGTGCCGGCGCCGATGGTCGTATGACCTTCAACGACAACGTGGGAAATCAGTTCGACATTGTCGCGCAGGACAACGTGCTCGCCCACCATGCAGTAAGGACCGATCTTGACGCCGGCCCCAAGTTGCGCGCCGCTAGCGACAATCGCTGTCGGATGAACAACGATATCGCTCACTCGGTCGCCTCGACAATCATGGCAGTCAGCTCGGCCTCGGCGATAACGGCGCCGTTCACCTTGGCTTCGGCCTTGTAGCGGCCCACCGTGCGGCGACGGTGCAGCTTGGAGATGTGATACTCGATCGTATCGCCGGGCCCTGCCGGCTTGCGGAAGCGGGCACTGTCAATGCCAAGCAACATGACGATGCTCTTGCTATCAGCCGTCGCGTCGTACTTGATGACAATAGCGCCAGCCGTCTGCGCCATACCTTCGAGGATCAGCACGCCGGGGAAGATCGGATTGTTCGGGAAATGACCCTGGAAGATCGGCTCGTTGAAGGTGACGTTCTTGATGCCGACGGCTGACTCGTCGCCATTGATATCAACGATGCGGTCAATCATCAGCATGGGATAACGATGTGGCAGAGCCAGGAGGATATCCTGAATGCTCATGGCATCGAGTTCAGTCGTCGCGCCTACGGTGTCCGTCATCCCCGCTTGTTCCCTTTTGCCAATTTCCGCAACGTGGCGAGCTCTCGCCAGAAATCCGTCAACTCCTGCGCCGGCGCGCCACCAAGTTTGGAGCCTGCCGGCCAGTCCTTAGTTACTGCTGCGCGGCCGAAAATAGTCGTACCCGCGCCGATACGCAAATGCCCCGAGGTGCCGACGCCGCCGCCCATCAGGACACTATCTTCCACGATGGTCGATCCGGACAGACCACTCTGGGCGGCAATCAGGCAATTGCGGCCAATGCGGCAATTGTGTCCGATCTGCACCTGATTATCGATCTTCGTGCCGTCGCCGATAACCGTGTCGCCAAGGGCGCCGCGATCCACCGTGCTATTTGCACCGATTTCGACACGATCCTGAATGATGACCCGACCCAATTGCGGGATCTTGCGGTTGGCCATGCCGTGGTCGAGCCAGCCAAAGCCTTCTGTACCGATCCGTACACCGGAGTGCAGGACGACATCATTACCCAGATGCGCGCAATCAATGGTGCAATTGGCGGCGATGATGCTGTTGCGCCCGATGGTGACGCCCGGGCCGATAACCGTATTGGCCCCGATGATCGTGCCGCGGCCGATTTCGACGCCATTGCCGATGACGACGTTCGAACCAATGGTCACGTCACGCTCGAATATCGGCGCGCCAAGGTCCTCGCGGCCACCCGCGATAGCTGCCCTGGTGCTCGCCGGATAAAGACGATCCAGAATTTCGGTGAAGAGATGATGCGCTCGCGGCGCCACGATGGCCACGGCGCCGGGTGGCACGCTGTCCTTTAGGGACGGATGCACAATAGCAAAACCCGCCGCCGTCCGGCGCAGGTCTTCGGCATATGATACATGAGCGGCAAGTACGAGATCCTGGGGTCCGGCAAGTTCAAGCTCGGAAACGCCGCCTACTACACGGTCTGCTTCGGCAAGTCCTGCAGCCACGTCGGCATGCCCGAGTTCGGTCAGCAGCGCGCCAACAGCAATCGGTCCGGAAAATCGGTGAAATCGAGTATCGACCATGAGATCACTTCAAAAGAAAAGCCGCGGAGCTACCGCCCCGCGGCTTGATGACTTCTTTCACGTTGCCCGTACTAGAGCAAGGTCTGAAGCGTGATCTGGAAGACCTGGGTACGGTCTGCCGTCGATTTGTTGAGCACGTGCGAGACGTCGCCGCGCAGCGGGCCGAACGGCGAGTCCCAAATAAGCGATGCACCGATGGAGGTACGAAGCGGCACATCCTGGCTCAGCGGATCTAGAGTGCCGGAACCAGTGCCCGGCAGACCGTCAATCCAGGCAGCGTCAGCCCAAAGCGCACCGCTCAGACCGTAGCTCTCGGGAAGAGCCGGAATGGGGAACTCGATTTCGGCAGAAACGGCCGCGTACATGGTCGCGCCGAGATATTCGCTGTTACCCGATGCGTTTGCTGCCAAACGCGGGCCAACGCCGCGGCCTTCGAAACCACGAATAATGCTTGAACCCGGCATGAACGCTTCAACAGCATGAACAGAGCCACCGTTGAGGCTGTTGACCACACCGGCCTGGCCACGAACGCTGGCAACGATGCCGCTATCGTCGAGAACCGGCAAGAAGTAACGGCCGCGTGCTTCGGTCTTCAGCAGGTTGTGGTCCCAGCCAATATACTGCTGGGTGAAGGTTGCGTAGAGCCCTTCGGTCGGGTCCTTGACGTCGTCAAGGCCGTTCCAGGTCAACGTATAGCCAATAAAGGCCTTGTTGAATTCCTGAGCATCATTGACCAGGGCCGACTTATAGGCCGGGTTGTCCTTGACGTCGGAGATGACCTTACGCTCGTAACCGCCGAAAAGCGTCGCATTGAGTGCACTGGTGATCGGCACGCCGAAACGCACCTGGCCACCAGTCGACTGCGAACCGTAGAAGCTAGCCGTCGTCTCGTCCGAAATACGGTGATAGGCGTCAAAGCCAGCCGACACCTTAAGCCCCATGAAACGCGGCTCGGTGAAGGAGAAGTCGAAGGTACGGCCCGACTGCGATGCGCCGATAGCGGCACGCAGGTACTGACCACGACCAAGGAAATTGCGCTCGGTCAGCGAAACTTCGCCCAGGATGCCGTCGCTGGTCGAATAGCCGGCGCTGGCGCCATATTCGCCCGTCGAGGTTTCGGTCACGTTGATATTGAGAACCACCTTGTCAGGCGAAGAGCCCGGCGCGGTCGTGACTTCAACCTTGGAGAAGAATCCGAGGTTCTGGATGGCTTCGCGACCACGGATGACCATGGAGCGGTTGAACGGATCGCCTTCACCAAAGGCCAGTTCGCGGCGAACAACGAAGTCGCGCGTCTTGGTATTGCCGGTGATGTTGATGCGTTCAACATAGATGCGCGCGCCTTCGTCGACCAGGTAGGTCACGTTGAAGGTGCCGGTGGCAACGTCGCGATCAAGGCGGGCACGAACGTCCGCGAAGGAATAGCCCTGAGTCGTGGCTTCGTAAGCCATGTCCTCGATGGTTTCCTGCAGGTTCGAGACGGAGTACTGAGCACCCTTGCCGGTCTGGACGGTCGAGCGCAGCACATCGGTGTTCAGGCCGTTGATGCTGGTTTCGATACCGACGTTACCAAACTGGTAGCGCTGGCCTTCGTTAACCGTGAAGTTGATGAAGTACGCGTTACGCGCAGCATCATACTCGGCAACCGAGGTCACCTGCGCGTCGGGATAGCCGCGATTCGCGTAGTAGAGACGGAGACGCTCGCGATCGACCGCCAGCTTCTGCTCATCATAGGTATCATCACGAAGGAGCCAGCTCAGAATGCCGGTTTCCTTGGTGAGCATGGCACCCTTGAGGTTGCCGCTGCTGATTGCATTGTTACCGGTGAAGTTGACCGCTGCGATGCCCGCGCGTTCACCTTCATTGACCTGGAAGACCACGCGAACGCGACCATCAGCAGTCGGCTCCGTACGCGACGTCACCGTCACGCCGAGGAAGCCGTCGCGATCATAGGCCTGACGAATGCTTTCGACGTCAGCCGCAACGCGCTGCGAGGTATAGATGCCGGAGGCAGAGACATCGACCATTGCAAGGAGCTGCGCGTCGGAGAAGCGCCGGTTACCTTCAAACAGGACCGAACCGACCAACTGCTCCTGAGCTTGCGCAGCGACGACGCCCAGCACGGGGATCCCGGCACCGACCATTGGGCTCGCACCCATAATCGCGATCACCGAGACAGCGCCACGCAACAGCTTGGGGTTAATCATATTGTTATTGCCTTCTGCGACCTGCCCGGAGAATCGTCATACGCCGCCCCCCCAAGCTAACTCCATTGGAGTGTTTTACTGTTTTTTTAACCACGGACAAGCGGTAAGCCCGGACGCAGTTAGCAATTCATTGGCGCGCGTGTATTCGTGCAACACCTTGCGAACCAAGGTTAACCAAGGTTTAGCGCAAGATGCCAAAATGGTCGAAAACCGTGTCGTTGAACAGGGTAAAAACCATCAAGGCCAGCACCAGGGCGAAGCCGAAGCGAAATCCTATCTCTTGCACGCGCATGCTGAGAGGGCGTCCGCGAACGGCCTCGATGAGATAGTACAAGAGATGGCCGCCGTCGAGCATGGGAACAGGTAAAAGATTGAATATCCCAATGTTCAGAGACAGAAGCGCCATCAGGTTGATAAGGGCGATGACGCCCAGCGTAGCCACTTCACCCGAAACCTTGGCGACCTTCACCGGTCCGCTCAGCTGCTGGACATCCCCCCGACCGACGAAAAAATCGCCCAGGAATGCGGCCGTGCGCTGCACGATGAAACGGATTTCCTCGAATGTCATGCCAATCGCCTCGACGGGTCCGGGGCGATAAAGCTGGATATCGGCTGCTTCAATATTTCGAGCGACGCCTATCCGGCCGATGCGTTGGTCATTGCCGAAGCGATCCTGAATCACCACCGGCTCAGGCACGAGCCGAAGCGTGTCCTTCGACCCGCCGCGCTCGATTTCGATCACCACCTCACGGGCCGGGCTGGTAGCGACGTAGCGCTGGAAATCCTCGAAACCACGAACGACATAGCCGTCGACGGATAGAATCGTGTCGCCGGGCTCAAAGCCGGCGGCTTCGGCGACAGAGCCCGAGACAACCTCGCCGATGACGGCAGGCACGGTTTCGCGTCCGTAGCCGAGCAGTAGGGCGTAGAGAATCAGGAATGTCAGAAGGACGTTGGCAATCGGGCCTGCCGCCACGATGGCGATGCGCTGCCAGACGGATTTATTGACGAACAGCCGCGGCGCCAGCTCCGGGTCCCGAAGCTCTGCTGCATTGGGGTCCGGCATGCTTGACGCATTCATGTCGCCGGCGAACCGGACATAGCCACCAAGGGGAATCGCCGAAATCTTCCAGCGCGTGCCGTGGCGATCGTTCCAGCCGATGAGTTCGCGGCCAAAGCCGATGGAGAAGGCCTGAATGGCGACCCCGTTCCAGCGCGCGACAAGGTAGTGCCCCATTTCGTGGACGAAGACGATGACGGTCAAAACGGCCAGAAACGGAATGACGTAGGACAGAAGCCAGGCCACAAATTCAAACATCGTCATTCCCGATCTGAGGCAGCAGCGCCACCTGGGCGGTGATCACCAATAGAGCAGTCCCTCGGCCACCGAGCCGATGCCGCCGTGCAATGCGCCGACGATCAAGACCAGAATGATGCCGAATGTGAGGCTATCAAGCCGATCCATCAAGCCGCCATGGCCGGGGATAATGTCGCCGCTGTCCTTGATCCGGAAATGCCGTTTCACGGCACTTTCGCTGAGGTCACCCAGCTGGCCGAGAATGCTGATCGACAACGAGATCAACAGACCTATCCACCAGGGGGAATCGGTCAGGACGATCCAGACCAGCAAGCCCGCCCCGGAGCCAAGAGCAAGGCCGCCTAGAGCGCCTGACCATGTCTTTGAGGGCGAAATGCTCGGAACCAGTTTCTCGCCGCCAATCTGGCGACCAGTGAAGAAAGCCGCGGAATCCGTCATCCAGACGACAGTGCCAAGGAATATGCCTGCCCAAATGCCCGCCACGCCGTCGCCACGCATCAGCACGGCCGACAGAATCAACACGCCGAACAGGACGAGACCGGCGGCCCGCCAGAAGAAAAGTTCGCGTCCCATGAAGGCAGCAACCACGCAGGCAAGCGCGATGGCTCCAACGAGCCCCCAAACGCCCAGCAACGGAAAAATCAGCCCGGAGAGACCAACCAGCCCGATCAGTGCCATGCCCGGCATGGTCAGCGGCGCCCGCGAAACCATTGTCTCCCATTCGCGATAGGCGCCCGCATAGACTGCCCCCACCACGCCCGAGAAAAAGTAGCTGCCAAGATAGAGTGCGGTCGCTGTAACGGCGATCAGCACCATGGCCGACGCGAAACGTGGGCCGACATCTGCCCAATTGCGACGTTGGGGTTCAGGAGGCTTGGGTGAAGGTGCGCCTGGCTCCATCAACTCCCGGTCGCCCCCAGACCGCCAAAACGCCGATCACGCAGGGAATAGGCTTCAAGAACGCGGAGGAAACTTGCCTCGTCGAAGTCCGGCCAGTTTTCCGGCACGAAGACGAGTTCGGCATAGGCCGATTGCCAAAGCAGGAAGTTGGAAAGGCGCTGTTCGCCGCTCGTCCGGATGATGATGTCGGGATCCGGCAAGTCGACGGTATAGAGCGCGCGCGAAATCGCCGCCTCATCGATATCGGCAGGATCAATGCGGCCTTCCGCAGCATCCCTCGCCAGGCTACGGACGGCATCGGTGATTTCGGCTCGACCGCCGTAGTTGAAGGCGACGACGAGGACAAGGCCCGTATTGGATGCCGTCTTGGCTTCCACGTCCTCGATAAGACGAACGAGAGATGGTTCGAGACCTGCCCGCGTACCAATGATGCGAATGCGAACATTGTTGCGAATGAGCCGCTGCAGATCAGAGGCCACAAAGCGCCGCAAAAGCCCGAAGATGAAGGAGACTTCTTCCGCCGGGCGCGTCCAGTTCTCGGACGAAAAGCTGAAGACCGTCAGATAGCCGACGCCGTGCTTGATGCAGGACTGCACGAGGTTACGGAGCGCGTGCACGCCCTCAATATGCCCCTCGGTACGGCGCTTGCCCCTGGCCTTGGCCCAACGGCCATTGCCATCCATGATCACACCCAGGTGAACCGGAATACGGAGGCCCGAACCGAGGTCCGGGCTCATTTTTGCGGCGGTCTCGCTTGCCATCAACGCCCCTCCCGGCGGCGTTCCATGCAGGTCTTTAGACCTGCATGATTTCCTGTTCCTTGGCCGCCACGATCGCATCGATCTCCTTGACGGCGTCGTCGGTAGCCTTCTGCACGAGCTCGGTCTGCTTCTTGGCGTCGTCCTGGCTCATGTCGCCGTCCTTCTCCGCCTTTTTCAAGGCGTCCATGCCATCGCGACGAATATGGCGCACAGCGACGCGGGCCTGTTCGGCATAGGTGTGAGCAACCTTGGCGAGTTCCTTGCGGCGCTGCTCGTTGAGTTCCGGGAGCGGAACGCGGATGACCTGGCCTTCGCCCATCGGGTTAAGGCCGAGGCCGCTGTCGCGGATGGCCTTTTCAACAGCGTTGGCCAAGCCGCGGTCCCAGACCTGCACGGAGAGCATGCGCGGCTCCGGAACGGTCACGGTAGCGAGCTGGCTAAGCGGCGTGCGCGAACCATAGGCTTCAACCGTCACAGGCTCCAGCAGGCTGGCGCTGGCGCGGCCGGTGCGCAGGCCCACCAGTTCGTCCTTGAGCGAGCCGATCGACTTCTGCATGCGGTTCTTGATGTCGGTGAGATCATAGGCCATTGCCGTGGTCCTTCCAGTCATTTGGCGCTGCCAGCATGGGGCGCGCTTCTCTATTAAACTCGCACCGGGAAGGTGCAATGGGCGAAAACCGCCCTGCCCTAAATCGGGTCGCCAACTCGAGTAGACAGGCCCTTGCCTTCCAGGATGCCGGAAAGGCCAGCAGGCTCATCGAGAGCATATACAATAATGGGCATGTGGCTGTCGCGGGCAAGCGCGAATGCAGCCGTATCCATCACCTTCAAATTCCGGGCGATGACTTCGTCATAACCAATCTGCGAATAGCGGACGGCATCGGGGTTCTTCTTCGGGTCATCGGAATAGACGCCGTCGACCTTGGTCCCCTTGAGCACGACGTCGCATTCAAGCTCGATAGCACGGAGCGTAGCAGCGGTATCGGTCGTGAAGAACGGATTGCCGGTGCCACCACCGAGGACGACCACGAAACCCTCTTCAAGCGCCTGCTTGGCATCGCGCGCGGTGAAGGTATCAGCCACGGACGGCATGGTCGCGGCGCTGAAGGGTTTTGACTTCACGCCCTGGCGGGTAATGGCGTTGGAAAGGGCGAGGGCATTGATCATGGTGCCCAGCATGCCCATCAGGTCGGCAGTGACGCGATCGGTGCCGTCGGCAGCGCCGGCCATGCCGCGGAAGATATTGCCGCCGCCAACGACGATGGCAACCTGGATGCCGGAGCGCGCCGCATCGGCGATCTGCTTGGCTACGGCCTGGAGAAAGGGCGGCTCGATGCCGAAGGAGTTATCTCCCGCCAGCGCCTCGCCCGAAACCTTGAGCAGAATGCGCTTGTAGCTCGACGCCATCGGAAGACCTCATGTGAGACTGCGGGCTCGCGACTCTGCAAGACCTTCGGGACACTAGGGCAAAACTGCCACAAGCTGAAGGCTAAGCCACGCAGGAAGTAAATGTAAAACTTATGAAGCTCGATCCAGCCGCACTGGAGAGCGATGGACGGGCCATTGAGGCCCGTCCAAAAGTCATCAGGCCTTGACGCCTGCGGTCGCGGCGACTTCGGCTGCGAAGTCGGTTTCGACCTTTTCAATGCCTTCGCCGAGCGCATAGCGCACGAACTTGGTCAGCTTGATCGGGGCGCCAACGTCCTTCTCGGCCTTCTTGATGGCGTCGGCGACCTTGGTCTCACCGTCGATCACGAAGGTCTGAGCGAGGAGAGTGACTTCCTCGTAGTACTTGCGCAGGCGGCCTTCGACCATCTTCTCGGCGATGTCGGCGGGCTTGCCCGATTCCTTGACCTGCTCGAGGATGATGGCGCGTTCACGAGCCACGACGTCCTGATCCAGCTCGCTGGAGTCGATCGCCAGCGGGTTGGTGGCAGCGATGTGCATTGCAAGCTGCTTGCCGAGAGCCGACAGGGCAGCCTTGTCGCCGGTGGACTCGAGGGCGACCAGAATACCGATCTTGCCCAGGCCAGCCTTGACGGCGTTGTGCACGTAGCTTTCCACCACGCCATCGGCGACCGAAACGGTCAGCGTGCGGCGCAGGTTCATGTTTTCGCCGATCTTGGCGATGGCTTCGGTCAGTTCGGCCTGGACCGAGTGACCAGCGCCGGGGAACGGCATTTCGCCGAGCTTGGCGACATCGCCATCAGCGTCGAGAGCGAGCTTGGCAATCGAGCCAACGATGTTCTGGAACTGCTCGTTGCGGGCAACGAAGTCGGTTTCGGAGTTGACTTCGACGACAGCAGCCTTGGTGCCGGAGGTTGCAACGCCGACCAGACCTTCAGCGGCGACGCGGTCAGCCTTCTTGGCGGCCTTGGCGAGGCCACGGGTGCGCAGCCAATCGACGGCAGCTTCCATGTCGCCATTGGTTTCGGCCAGGGCCTTCTTGCAGTCCATCATCCCGACGCCGGTCGAGTCGCGGAGCTGCTTAACCAGTGCAGCAGTGATTTCCATGGGTTCACCTTTCGGCGGCCCCAGTCTGGGGCCGCATAGTTTCGTTCAAACGATTCCGGACATACCGGACTTAGTTGACAGCTGCGCCTTCGCCCGGAAGATCTTCAGCCGGAGCTTCCGAAGAAGCGCCGAGATCCTGGCCGAGAGCGCTCGAAGAGCGACCGATACCGTCGAGGGCAGCGCGCGAGATCAGCGACACATAGAGTTCGAGAGCGCGGCTGGCGTCGTCATTGCCCGGGATGGCGTAGTCGACCACGTCCGGATCGCAATTGGTGTCGACGATAGCAACGACCGGGATGCCCAGGCGACGGGCTTCCTTGATGGCGTTGGCTTCCTTGTTGGTGTCGATCACGAAGAGGAGCGAGGGAACGTTGCCCATGTCCTTAATGCCGCCGAGGTCGCGCTCAAGACGCTCCTGCTCGCGGGACATCATCAGGCGCTCTTTCTTGGTGCGCAGGTTCAGGTCTTCTTCGCTCATCGATTCCAGTTCGCGCAGACGCGAGATGGAGTTCGAGATCGTCTGCCAGTTGGTCAGCGTGCCGCCGAGCCAGCGGGAGTTGACGTAGTACTGGGCGGACTGCTTGGCAGCTTCAGCAACGAGCGGGGCAGCCTGGCGCTTGGTGCCGACGAAGAGAACGCGGCCGCCATCGGCGACGGTGTCGGACACGAGCTGCAGGGCGCGGCTCAGGGCCGGCACGGTCTGCGACAGGTCGAGAATGTGAATGTCATTGCGAACGCCGAAAATGAAGCGTTCCATCTTCGGGTTCCAGCGGTGCTTCTGGTGGCCGAAGTGCACGCCTGCTTCGAGGAGCTGGCGCATGGAGAATTCTGGCAGAGCCATTTGGTATTCCTTTACCGGTTGATGCCTCCACGAAGCCTTGCGACGGTTGCCCGCCACCGGATGGCACTCCAAACGGAGGGCCTGCTTCGTGTGTGAGATCGCGCCAGCCAAACTGCTGGACGCGTGGGCGATATAAGCGAAGTCTTACCCGAGCGCAACCCGCCAAAGTCACTCACGGGATCGTCAACGAACCGATCCGTGGATTACTCGTTGCTCCCACATGGACCCGCGCCCAGACGTGGGGCTACAGGGTGAAAGCCCCTGAGCGGAGGAGGAAGAGCTTTGCGCTCACCTCCTCTGCGCTTGTCTGGCCCCTACCCTAATTGAACCGGACGTCGGTGATCCCATCGAGCGCCTTGATGCCGCCGGCGACTTCGGCGCTGACGGAATACTTGCCGGGGAGTTCGATTTCATATTCGCGAGCGCCGGCGTCGCGGATCACCACGAAGCTCACCGTGCCATTGCCGCCACGCTTCAGCTGCGCACTGACGGGGCCGAGGGCCTTCTCGTTCGCGGTGAAAATTGTAAGGCGTCGGTCGATGCTTTCTGCCAGGCCTTCTATGGGCTTGGCGCCGTTGAGCATGAGACTGATGCCTTCCGCGCGCTCTTGGGCACCGACTTCGAGGATCACCGAATTGCCAGGCTGCAGGATAGCGCCGAACTGGGTGATCTGCTCGGAAAAAGCGATGACTTCAAAGGTGCCGCTCTGATCCGAGAGGCTCAGGATCATCATCGGCGTGCCTTTACGCGTTCGCCTGTCGTTACGCGATGAGATGGTCCCGGCCATGCGTCCGGCGGAGGCGCCATCCTTCACTGCGCGCTCGAAATCGCTCCAGCGCTGGACGCGAAGGCGCTCAAAGAGGTCGGAATAAGCATCGAGCGGATGGGCCGAGAGGTGGAAGCCGATGGCCGAGAGTTCACGGTCGGCCCGCTCGGTGGAATTCCAGGCAGGGACGCCGGTGGGCAGGCGGAACGGTTCAGGTTCACTCGAGGCGAACATGTTCCACTGGCCTTCGTTGCGCTCCGTGGTCAGGGCCTGGGCGGTGCCCACAACCTGGTCCATGGCAGCGAAGGCGATTTCGCGACGCTCGACCAGCGAGTCGAAGGCGCCGGCATTGACGAGGGTTTCAAGCGTACGCTTGTTGATCGCCTTGGGATCAACGCGGCGGGCAAAGTCGCCCAGGTCCTTGAACGGCTTGTCGCCACGGACCTCGACGATGTGCTCGGCAACGGCGCGACCGACGCCCTTCACGGCGGAGAGGCCGTAGTGGATGCGGTCATTCTTCACCGAGAACACGACTTCCGAGGCATTCACGCAGGGCGGAACGACCTCGATCTTCTTCTTCCCGGCCTCGCGGCGGAAATCCGACAGCTTGTCGGTCTGCGCCATATCGAGCGTCATCGAGGCGGCATAGAATTCGTGCGGGAAATGCTGCTTGAGATAGGCCGTCTGGTAGGACACCCAGGCGTAGGCGGCGGCGTGGCTCTTGTTGAAGCCGTAGTTGGCGAACTTGGCCAGCAGGTCGAAAATCTGATCGGCCAGCGCTTCGCTAACCCCTTGAGGGCCGGAACCCTCGCGGAAGCGCACGCGCTGATTGTCCATCTCCGCCTTGATCTTCTTACCCATGGCGCGGCGGAGCATGTCGGCTTCGCCGAGCGAATAGCCCGACAGAAGCTGGGCGATCTGCATCACCTGCTCCTGATACACGATGATGCCATAGGTCTCGTCGAGCACTTCGCTCAGCTTGGGGTGGGGATATTCCACCTCCTCGCGGCCATGCTTACGATCGATGAAGCTTGGAATATTGTCCATCGGACCAGGCCGATAGAGCGCGTTCATAGCGATGAGATCTTCGATGCGGTCGGGCTTGAGGTCCATCAAGGCCCGGCGCATGCCGCCACTTTCAAACTGGAAGATGCCGTAGGTGTCGCCACGCGCGTAAAGATTGTAAGTGGCCGCGTCGTCGATAGGGATGGTGTCGATGTCGATCTCGACGCCACGCTTGCGTACCATCTCGACAGCGTACTGAATCGTTGTCAGCGTCTTGAGGCCGAGGAAGTCGAACTTCACGAGGCCGGCGGGCTCAACCCATTTCAGGTTGTACTGCGTCACCGGCATTTCGGAACGCGGATCGCGGTAGAGCGGCAGCAGTTCCTGCAGCGGGCGATCGCCGATGACGATACCGGCGGCGTGCGTGGACGCGTGCCGGAAGAGGCCCTCGAGCGATTTGGCGATTTCAACGAGCTGGCCGACGGTTTCGTCTTCCTCGGCCATCTGCTTGAACTGCGGCACCTCGTTCATGGTGCGCTCAATGGTCCAGGGGTCGGCCGGGTTAGCGGGCACGAGCTTACAGATGCGATCGACCTGACCATAAGGCATCTGCAGCACGCGACCGACGTCGCGCAGCACGGCGCGCGCCTGGAGCGAACCGAAGGTGATGATCTGGGCAACCTGTTCGGCGCCGTACTTCTTCTGCACGTATTCGATGACTTCTTCGCGCCGGTCCTGGCAGAAGTCGATATCGAAGTCGGGCATCGAGACGCGCTCAGGATTGAGGAAGCGTTCGAACAGCAGATTGTAGCGCAATGGATCGAGGTCGGTGATGGTGGTGGCATAGGCCACAAGCGAGCCGGCACCGGAACCGCGGCCCGGTCCGACCGGAATGCCCTGCGCCTTGGCCCATTGGATAAAGTCGGCCACGATGAGGAAGTAGCCGGGAAACTTCATCTTCTCGATGACGCCCAACTCGAAATCGAGACGCTCGCGATATTCCTGCTCGGTCTTGCCCGGGCCCGGGCCATGGGCGGCGAGACGGGCATTCAGACCGGTAACCGAAATCTCACGCAAGGCGGCAGCTTCGGCGGCCACGACAGCTTCTTCGGTATCGTGCGAGCCGGCAGCGAATTTTGGCAGGATGGGACCGCGGGTGCGCGGGCGATAGGCAACGCGGCGAGCGATCTCGATGGTGGAATCGAGCGCTTCGGGGAGATCGGCAAATAGCTCGATCATCTCCGCGCGGGTCTTGAAATAGTACTGGTCGTTGAGCTTTCGACGTTCGGTTTGGGCCAGAACGGAACTGCCGGCAATGGCGAGCAGCGCGTCGTGCGCTTCATATTCCTTGGCGGACTTGAAGAAGGGCTCGTTGGTGGCGACCAGCGGGATGCCCTTGCGATAGGCGTAGTCGATCAGGCGCGGCTCGACAGTGACTTCCTGCGCGCGGCCATGGCGCTGCAATTCGATATAGAAGCGATCGCCGAAGAGATCGGCGAGGCGGTCAAGGCGGCGGATGGCGTTGGCGTCCTGCCCATGGGCGAAGGGCATGTCGATGGCGCCTTCGGGGCCACCGGACAGACAGATCATGCCGGCGAGGGAATCGGGCGTCAGCCAATCGAGCTTGGCGCGCGCCAGACCGTTTTCGCCCTGCATATAGGCGCGGGAAACGAGGCGCGAGAGATTGGCAAAGCCCTCTTCGGACTGGGCCATCATGACGACGCTGGACTTTCCGTTCCAGGCGACGTGGCCACGTTCGCTGACACGCTCTTCGGCTGCAGCGAAGTCGATGGCGAGTTCGACGCCGATCAGCGGCTGGATACCCTTCTTCGTCGCCTTTTCGGAGAATTCCAGGGCGCCGAATAGATTGGCTGTATCGGCCAGGCCAAGCGCCGGCTGAGCGTCGGCGGCGGCGAGTTTGAGAATCGACTCAAGCTGGACCGCCCCTTCGAGGAGCGAGAACGCCGAGTGAACATGTAGGTGGATGAAGCCGGGGCCGCGCATATAGGTCTCCTGAAAGGAGTCTTAGCCTGTCGGGGCCAGAGGTCAAATCACCCGGCCCCCAATCCACAGGCGATCAGCCCAAATGCGTGAGCAGGTCCATCCAGGTGAGCGAACCGATGGTGAAGGCACCGAGGGTCACGAAGGCGGCGAAGTCCTTGAGGAAATCAATCATCTTTAGCTCCCGTGTTGCTATAATGTTCTTATATGTTTTCTCTTTGTTCTGGTCCAGTGGGATGATCGGGGAAAGCGGGGACAGGGTTAACGCGTTAGGGATTCGTTAGAAGCCGCGCGGCGCGACGTGCAGGATTCGGACGTGCGGAAGCGCCGGATGGCCTGGAACCTCCGGAGATGCAGTGGACGGACCCCGGAGCGGTATTCGCCTCGAAGTTTTTAGTAGTTGAAGCGCATACCGCTCCGGGGTGCCCTCTTTTCGGGCGGGAACTAAGGCGACTTTTGATCGCTCGTCGCAAGCGGCCAGCCCCGAACGTGCATGGGAGACGATCCCCTGCCGGGCCCCCTCGCTACTGTCGTCTGCAGACCGTCCACGCGAGGTTGGATGAGAGGGAGAATAGCGCGGGTTTTGCGGGCGGGGATAAGAGGGATAGATTTGCAGCCCCCACCTCCACGGTGTCATCCCCACGAAAGTGGGGATCTCTGCTTCGGGCAATGAGATTCCCGCTTTCGCGGGAATGACGCGGTGATGGAGGGGCGGAAGCCAGGCTTGCCGAGGGCACCCTATCCGCCGCTTCGCGGCGACCTCTCCCCTGAGGGGAAGGCGTCAGAGACTATGCGGAACGACCTTGCCGGCCTTGATGGTGACGATGCGGTCGGCGCGTTTGGCGAGGTCGTGATTGTGCGTCGCGATGAGGGCGGCGGCGCCTTCGGTGCGGATAAGACTTTGCAGGGCCTGGAAGACCAGGTCGCTAGTGTCCGGATCGAGGTTGCCGGTGGGCTCATCGGCGAGGATGACACGCGGATGGTTGGCCGCCGCACGGGCGATGGCGACGCGCTGTTGTTCGCCGCCCGAGAGTTCGGCGGGACGATGAGCAGCGCGGGGAGCGACGCCGAGAATGTCGAGGAGTTTCATGGCGCGTTTGTCTGCGTCGGCAGGCGATTTGCCCGCGATCAGTTGCGGCATGGTTACGTTTTCGAGCGCTGAGAATTCGGGCAACAGGTGGTGGAACTGGTAGACGTAGCCCACCGTATTGCGACGAAGCTGGGTGCGGCTGCGATCGCTGAGCTTGCTGGTCTTGTTGCCGACGATTTCAACCTCGCCGGCCTGCGGGCTTTCGAGCAGGCCACAGAGGTGCAGGAGCGTCGATTTGCCGGCGCCGGACGGGGCGACGAGCGCGACGAGTTCGCCACTTTCGACAACGAGATCAGCTTGGTCGAGCACGCGAACCTGGGTTGCGCCCTCGCCATAGTGACGATGGACGCCGGAGAGACGCAGATAGGAATTACTCATAACGCAGCGCCTCGACGGGATCATATTGGGCCGCGCGCCAGGCGGGATAAAGCGTGGCGAGGAAGCTCAAGGTCAGGGCCAGGACGACCACGACAGTCACTTCGGTTGGGTCCGTTTTGCTCGGCAGGGCCGAGAGGAAGAAGACCTCGGGCGGGAAAAGCGCAATGCCAAGCGTGTTGGAAATGGCCGCGCGGATGGCTTCGGCATTGGCGGCAACGATGAGGCCGAGAACGAGGCCGCTCAGCGTGCCGACGACGCCGATGGTCGTGCCGGTGATCGAGAAAATGCGCATGATGGCGCCGCGGGTGGCACCCATGGTGCGGAGTACGGCGATGTCCTTGCTCTTGTCCTTCACCAGCATCACGAGGCTCGAAATGATGTTGAAGGCGGCGACGAGGACGATCATCGAGAGGATGGTGAACATCACCACGCGTTCGACCTGAAGCGCGGAGAAGAAGGTCTCGTTGCGCTGCTGCCAATCGGTGAGGATGAAGGGGCGGATGTTGGTAGCCGCCGCGAGACGCTCGCGCATCAGAGGAATGGCGTCGGGGTTGTCGATGAAGATTTCCGCGGCGGTCGCCTGATAGATGCGCTCATAGGCGGCGTCGATTTCTTCGTCCGAGGCCATGGGATCGAGCGGGGGCTGGCCGGGCTTCAGGACGTCTTCGTAGAGCTTGAAATAGTCCTGCGCCGTCTTCAGCGGCATATACATAAAGAGGCTGTCGAACTCGACCATGCCCAGATTGAAGATGGTGCGGACCGGGTAGGACTTGATCTGCGGGGTCGAGCCGAAGGGCGTCATGGCGCCGCTGTCGGGATTGATGATCTGCACCTGATCGCCGAGGCCGACGCCCAGCGTCTGGGCCAATCGGTAACCGATGGCGATCCCGTCGTTTTCGTCCCAGCTATCGAAACCGCCCTGCTCTGCCGAATTGAACAGCAGGTCGAGCTTTTCGAGATTCTCGGCATCCATGCCGCGCACGGACACGCCGGTCGAGCCGCCGCGGCCGGAGGCGAGGACCTGGCCTTCGACGTAATAGACGGCGAATTTGACGCCCTGGACTTCCTCGAGGGTTGTCACGGCGTCCTTGTAGTCGGTGAACTTGCTCTCGATGGGGAAGGCCGTGAAGTGGCCATTGAGCCCAAGGATTTTCGTGAGCAGTTCGGCGCGGAAACCGTTCATGACGGACATGACGACGATCAGCGTCGCGACGCCGATCGCCACGCCGACCATGGTGAGGCTGGCGATCACCGAAATGAACGCCTCCTTCCGCCTCGCGCGCAAATAGCGCCCAGCAATCATCCACTCAAACCGGGAGAACGGCCGAGTGGATCGGCCGGCCGGGGCTTGCTGCGCGCTAAGGGTCAAATGTCGTTCATCCGCTGAGGTTCGATAAGGCCCTTGAGACGCTCGACCGCATTGGCGAGCGGCAGCGTCTCGCGCTCGCCAGTCTTGCGATGTTTGATCTCAACTTCGCCCGATTTAAGGCCGCGTGGCCCAAGGATAATCTGGTACGGGATGCCGACGAGATCGGCCGTGGCGAACTTGGAGCCGGCGGGCTGATCGCGATCGTCATAGAGCATGTCGAGACCTGCTGCGGTCAGCTCGGCATAGAGCTTGTCGCACGCGGCATCGGTGTCGGCATCGCCGGCCTTGAGGTTGATCAGCACCGCTTCGAAGGGCGCGACGGAAACCGGCCAGATGATGCCGTTTTCGTCGTGGCTGGCTTCGATGATGGCCGGGACGACACGGGTCAGGCCGATGCCGTAGGAGCCCATGTGGACGATGGTTTCCTTGCCGTCATTGCCGGTGACCGAGGCCTTCATAGGCTCGGAATATTTCGTGCCGAAATAGAAGATGTGGCCGACTTCGATGCCGCGGGCCGAGACGCGCTTGTCTTCCGGCACGGAGGCTTCGAACTCGGCGTGGTCAACCATGTCCTCGGTGGCCGCGTAGAGCGAGGTCCAATCGTTGAAGATCGGCTTGAGGTCGCCGCGGAAATCCGTGTCCTGGCCGGGGATGGGCTTGTCCAGCAGGTCGCGATGGCAGAAGACCTGGCTCTCGCCGGTGTCGGCCAGGATGATCCATTCATGGCTGAGGTCGCCGCCGATGGGGCCGGTATCGGCGCGCATCGGAATGGCGGTGAGGCCCATGCGGGCATAGGTGCGCAGATACGCGACGAACATGCGTTCGTAGGCGGCGACGGCGCGATCCTTGTCCAGATCGAAGGAATAGGCGTCCTTCATCAGGAATTCGCGGCTGCGCATGGTACCGAAGCGCGGACGCACCTCGTCGCGGAACTTCCACTGGATGTGGTAGAGGTTCAGCGGCAGGTCCTTGTAGGACTTTACGTAGGTACGGAAAATGTCGGTGACCATTTCCTCATTGGTCGGGCCATAGAGGAATTCGCGCTCGTGGCGATCCTCGATGCGCAGCATTTCCTTGCCATAGGCATCGTAGCGGCCCGATTCGCGCCAGAGATCGGCGGACTGGATGGTGGGCATTAGAAGCTCGATCGCGCCGGAGCGGTTCTGCTCCTCTTCGATGATCTTCTGGACCTTCATCAGCACCTTGTAGCCCATGGGCAGCCAGGAATAGAGGCCGGAGGCCTGCTGACGGATCATGCCGGCGCGCAGCATCAGCCGATGCGAGACGATCTCGGCTTCCTTTGGAACGTCGCGCAGAACCGGCAGAAAATAGCGGGAAAGGCGCATGGGAACTCCGAAATTCGTGCTTCGACTCAAGACTTTTGTTGATGCCCACTCAGAGCCCAACCGTCCATACGATTCAAGCATGCAAGCTATGCAGAATCTGCGTGACAGGAAGAAAATGTGTTGTTAGGTTCCTGTCACAATAAAACGAAGGCGGTCCAACCGCCAACGGTCGACAACGTCAAGGGAGGAGCGTTGGCCGCACGCTGTAGAGCGAGCCTAAGACCAACGTATTGTCGATTCAACTATAAAGCAGGGCCTTCGTGCCCTGCTTTTTTATTTCGGAATCAAGACGTAATGGCTGACTCTGAAAGTTTCACACGAATTGCCCTCGCCCTGCCCGGCGCCACCAGCGGGCCGCATTTTGACCGCACGGCGTTCAAGGTGAAACGCACGTTTGCGACGCTTGCAGCTGACGGATTGAGCGCAAACCTAAAATTCACGCCGGATGAGCAGGAATTCAAATGCCAGCTCGCGCCGGAGGTGTTTCAGGCGATCGACAATGGCTGGGGTCGTCAGGGCTGGACGACGATGTGGCTGGCGAAGGCGACCGAGGACGATGTCGCTGCGGCGCTTGAAATGGCGCATGTGCACGCGGTCGGTGCGGCAAAGAAAAGCTAACGCTCGGCGTTGAGACGTCTCTTGCCCCTCAATCGTCACCACCGGGCTTGTCCCGGTGGTCCACTCTACACGCGGGATGGCGGGCTGTCGCAAGATGGATTGCCGGGACAAGCCCGGCAATGACGATGGGACGGGGATCGCATTAGGTCGGTTGCTCGCTGCCGCGAAGCGCACGACCTACCGATTCCAGTAGGCCATCAGCGTTTCGTTGGTGAGCACCCACAACAAAAGCGCCGTGAAGAAAATGGCGAGGCCGGTGGCCATAAGAAGTTTGCGGCCCATGCGCGGGGCGACCGGCGAGCCGGGGTCGGCGCCCGGCACGAGCGCTTCGCCTGTTTCGTGATGGCTCCGTGCGCCGATGGGCAGCACTGCGACGAAGCAGAGCCACCAGACGACGAAGAAGACTGCGGCGATCGATCCCCACTGCATGGCTTCAGACCCTGTGTACGAAGACGTTCACGTTGGGCTTGCGGCCCCAAAAGCCATTCACTTCGTTGCGGATGGCCTTGAAGAGCGCCGACGAGAACACATCGGGATCCGTGCGACGCTTGGGCGGCAGGCTCTTGATGGTGTTGGTGACGGTGTCTTCCACCAGTTCCACAAGCGACTCGTCTTCGGTCTCGGGGAGGCCTTCGATGACATAGTCCGGGCCGGAGACGACCTGACCACTGGAATTGACCGCGAGGCTGACGATGATCATGCCGCCAAAGGAGAGGCGGCGGCGACCCTTTACACCTGATTCCTCGGGCGTGCAGAGCACGAGGCCATCGAGATAGAGTTCGCCGGTGCGCACTTCGGCGGGATAGGCCATGGGTTCGGGGAAGAGCCGGACCATGTCGCCGTTGCGCGCTTCGCAGACATTGGGAATGCCTTCTTCGCGGCCGAGTTTGGCGTGGGCGGCAAGGTGCGTCGCTTCGCCGTGCACGGGCACGAGAACCTGCGGCTTGACCCAGGAATAGAGGCGGCGCAGTTCGTCGCGGCGCGGGTGGCCGGTGACGTGAACGAGCGCGTCGTTCTGGGTGATGACCTCGATGCCCTTGTCGATAAGCAGGTTCTGGATGTCGATGACTTCGCGCTCATTGCCGGGGATGGCCCAAGACGAGAAGATCATGCGGTCGCCAGCATTGAGATCGATAACCGGGTGCTCGCCGCGGGCAATGCGGGCGATGGCAGCGCGGGCTTCGCCCTGGCTGCCGGTGCAGATCAGCACGCATTTGTTGCGCGCGATGGTCTTGTAGGCGTCCTGGTCGTGCAGGGTCGGCAGGCCCTCGAGCATGCCGAGTTCCTTGGCGATGCCCATGATGCGGTGCAGCGAGCGGCCGGAAAGGACGACCTGGCGGCCGGCCTGGTGGGCGGCGCGGACGATGGAGACGACGCGGCCGACGTTCGAGGCGAAGGTGGTGACAGCGACGCGATTGGGGGCCTCGGCGATGAGGGCCGCGAGCGTGGCGCCGATTTCGGCTTCGCTCGGGCTTTCGCCGTCCTTGAGGGCATTGGTGGAATCGCAGATCAGCGCCAGCGGCAGATCGGATTCGGTGCCGATGGCCTTGAAACGTTCCACGTCGGTCGGGGCGCTGACGACGGGCGTCGGATCGAGCTTCCAGTCGCCGGTATGCAGCACGCGGCCAACGGGGGTCGTGATGAGCAGGCTGTTGGATTCAGGGATCGAGTGGGCGACGTTGATCGCTTCGATCTTGAAGGGGCCGATATCGAACGGCTTGCCGGGGCGCATGATGCGGACGTCGACGTTTTCGACGATGCCGTCCCCTGCCCGCTTGGCTGCCAGCATGGCAGCCGTAAACGGGGTCGCATAGACCGGCTTGTCGAAGACGGGCCAGAGATCGAGCACGGCGCCATAGTGATCTTCGTGGCTGTGGGTGAGGATCAGGGCGAGGACGTCATCGGCATTTTCCTCGAGAAATTCGGGGTTTGCCATGATGAGTTCGATGCCCGGCAGGTCCGGTCCACCGAAGCTGACGCCGCAATCGACGACAATCCATTTGCGGGATTTTTCGGGGCCAAAGCCATAGGCACCCATATTCATGCCGATCTCGCCGACGCCCCCGAGGGGCACAAAGACGAGTTCATCCCTTTGGTTCTTAGCCATGGGTTTTCTTTTTCCTTTTTGCGCGCGGCGCCTGGCGATCTTTGGTCGCTGGTCGTCGCGCAGATGTTGTGGTCAGCTTCGGGCGCTGGCCGTTGCCCCAAAATGCACATCGCCGGCCGTGATCACGATCCGCGCGCCATCGTCGTCGCGCATGACCAGTCGTCCGGACGAGTCGATGGTTTCAAAAATTCCTCGCCGGACTATACCGTCCTGCGAGACAGCGACCGGGGCACCTATGCCCGCGGCCGAACCACGCCACTGGTTCAAAATCTCAGTGATTCCAGAGCCTTCGTTCCAGAGGGAGAAGGCATCGACCCAGGCTTCCGAGAGCGCTTCGAAGACGTCTTCTGCGCTGCGCTCGTAGCCAAGATCTCTAAGGCTGGTAGCGGGATAGGGCAAACCGGTGGGGGCTGCAATGACATTGACACCAATGCCGATGACGATTGCGTGGCGGCCGCCGGCGGTCTTGCCCATTTCAAGCAGGATGCCGGCGACTTTTGCGCCATCGGCGAGGACGTCGTTGGGCCATTTTAGCGCGACGCGGCCGGAGCCGTTCATGGCGTCGGCGCCATCGATGCCGATGCGGACGGCGCCTTGGGGCAGGATGCGCGCGAAGGCGTTCTGCATGGCGACGCCGGCGACAAAGCCCAGTGTTGCCAAGACGTTGGCATCGGCGTCGGGGACAATGAGGAGGCTGGCGGCGAGGTTGCCGGAGGGGCTTTCCCAGGCGCGTCCGCGACGGCCACGGCCGGCGGTCTGCCTGAGAGCGGCGAACCAGATGCCGCCTTGATCGCCCGCGGCAGCGGCCGCGAGCGCTTCTGAATTGGTGGACCCTATTTCATCGAACCCGGCCAGCCGATAACCGGCAGACCGGGCCTTTGGGCCGAGTGAAAACTCGGCCACCTAGAACAGGCTTCCCGCGGCAATGTGTGCCCAATTGGTTAGCACACTGCCAACACTGAAGTAGTACGTAACGACCAAAAAGGCACTGACCGCGAGAATGATGTTGAGCTCATTCGGGACCGCGATGAAGGTCGACTTCGGTTCGTCGAAGTACATCGTCTTGACGACGCGCAGGTAGTAGTACGCGCTCACGGCCGACGCCAGAACGCCGATGACCGAGAGGACATAGAGGTTGGCTTCGATGGCGGCGAGGAAGACGTGCCACTTGGCGAAGAACCCGGCGAGCGGCGGCATGCCGATCAGCGAGAACATCAGGATCGCCATGATGGCGGCAACGAAGGGACGCGTCTGGGCAGCGCCAGCGAGGTCTTCGATGTTCTCGACGTAACCTTCTTCGGTGCGCAGCGACAGGATGCAGGCGAAGAGGCCGGCGGTCATGGTGACGTAGATCGCCATGTAGATCGCAACGCCTTCGACACCGACCTGGGTGCCGGAGGAGAGGCCGACGAGAGCAAAGCCGACGTGGCCGATCGAGGAGTACGCGATCAGTCGCTTGAGCGAGCGCTGGCCGATGGCCGCGAAGGCGGCGAGGACCATGGAGGCGATCGAGAGGAAGATCACGACCTGCTGCCAATCGTGCGAGATCGGCTGGAAGGTATCCATGACCAGACGGATCATCAGCGACATAGCGGCCACCTTGGGAGCCATGGCGAAGAAGGCCGTCACGGGCGTCGGAGCGCCTTCATAAACGTCCGGCGTCCACATGTGGAACGGCACGGCCGAAATCTTGAAGGCAACACCGGCAAGCAGGAACACCATGCCGAAGACGAGGCCGATGGAGCGGCCTTCCATGGCGATGGCGCCGACGATCTCGGTGAGGTTGGTATGGCCGGTGAAGCCATAGACCAGCGAGGCACCGTAGAGCAGCATACCCGAGGAGAGCGCGCCGAGGACGAAGTACTTCAGACCCGCTTCCGAAGCGCGCTTGTCGTCGCGCTTGATGGCGGCCATGACGTAGAGCGCCAGGGACTGCAGTTCGAGACCGATATAGAGGCTCATGAGGTCGTTGGCCGACACCATGATCATCATTCCCAGCGTCGCGAGGACGGCGAGGATCGAATATTCGAACTTGTGTACGCCGTTTGCCTCGGAATTGGGCATGGCGAGGATGAGCGAGAGCGCAGCGCCGCCGAGAACCAGCAGCTTCATGTAGCGGCCGAAGGCGTCGGCGATGAAGACGCCGTTGAACAGAACCGCGTCGGCGGGGTTCAGCAGAGCAACGACACCGGTGGCGGCGATCAGCAGGACGGCGAGCCAGGAGATGAGGGCCGACTTCTCCTTGTTGATGGCGACGCCCAGGATCACAAGGACCAGGGCGCCGACTGCCATCAGCAGTTCGGGATAGGCAGGCGCAACGCTCGCGAAATCAATAACGTCAGAGTTCACGGTGCTCTCCTAGTGCGCAGCAGGCTCAGCCGCATGTTCTGCGGCCGGCGCGGCCTCGCCCGTGGGCGCGGCGTATTCGAGGGGGGCCCGGGCATCAGCCAGGGAAACGGCAGGGTCGAGGCCAATCGAGGTGGCGTAGTGCGACACCAGATTGTTGACCGAAGCGGCCGTCGTATCGAGGATCGGCGACGGGTAGAAGCCGAACACGATGATCAGGACGATCAGCGGGTAGAGAATGATCTTTTCGCGCAGGTTCAGATCGAGAATGCCCTTGAGGCTTTCCTTGGTGAGTGCCCCGAAGACGACGCGGCGATAGAGCCAGAGGGCATAGCCGGCCGAGAAGATCACGCCGAAGGCGGCGCCGAACGCGACCCAGGTATTGACCTGGAAGACGCCGAGCATGGTGAGGAATTCACCGACGAAGCCCGAAGTACCCGGAAGGCCGACGTTCGCCATGGTGAAGACCATGAAGGCGAAGGCATAGCGCGGCATACGCTCGACAAGGCCGCCATAGGCTTCGATGTCGCGGGTGTGCATGCGGTCATAGATGACGCCAACCGAAAGGAAGAGCGCACCGGAGACCAGACCATGCGAGATCATCTGGAACATGGCGCCCTGGATGCCCAGCGCGTTGCCCGCGAAGATACCCATGGTGACGAAGCCCATGTGCGCGACCGACGAGTAAGCGATGAGCTTCTTGATGTCGGTCTGAACGAGGGCGACCAGCGAAGTGATGATGATGGCGGCGACCGAGAGCAGGAACACGAAGTTCGAGAGCTGGGCCGAAGCATCGGGGAACATGGGCAGGCTGAAGCGCAGGAAGCCGTAGCCGCCAAGCTTTAGCAGGATCGCCGCCAGAATGACGGAACCGGCAGTCGGCGCTTCCACGTGGGCTTCAGGAAGCCAACGGTGGAACGGCCACATCGGCATCTTGACCGCCAGCGAGGCGAAGAAGGCCAGCCACAGCCAGATCTGCATGCTTTCCGGGAACTGGTGGGTCAGCAGGCGCGAAATGTCGGTGGTGCCGGCGTTCCAGTACATGGCCATGATGGCCAGGAGCATCAGGACGGAACCGATGAAGGTGTAGAAGAAGAACTTGTAGCTCGCCTGGATGCGGCGCTTGCCGCCCCAGATACCGATGATGAGGAACATCGGCAGCAGGGTGCCTTCGAAGAAGACATAGAACATGGCGAGATCGAGCGTGGTGAACACGCCGATCATGAGGACTTCCAGGATCAGGAAGACCAGCATGTATTCCTTGACGCGCTTGTCGATGGCTTCCCAGCTCGCCAGGATACAGAACGGCATCAGGAGAGCCGACAGCACCACGAAGAGCACGGAAATACCGTCGACGCCGACGCGATAGCCGATGCTGTCGCCCAGCCAGGGATAGTTGACGACGAACTGGAAGCCCGGATTGGACGGATCGAAGGCCGCCCAGATCCAGAGCGAGAGGGCCAGGGTGACGAGGGTCGTCACCAGGGCCGTCCAGCGGATCGCGTTAAGCGCCGTCTTGGGCGTGACCAGAACCAGTGCCGCGCCGAGGAGCGGCAAGAAGGTCACGATTGAGAGGATAGAGTTCTCGAAGGTCATCAGATCAGTCCCCCGGCCGCGATGGCCCAGGTCAGCAGCGCCGCGATGCCGATCAGCATGGCGAAGGCATAGTGATAGAGGTAGCCGGACTGGAGTTTCACAACCCAGGAGGTGACGTTCTGAACGCGACGGCCGAGGCCCTCGGCGATCTTGCCGTCGACCAGCCAGTCATCGAACCCATGCCAGATGGCGCGGCCGATCCAGAGCGCGGGGCGCACGAAGATCGTGTTGTACAGTTCGTCGAAGTACCACTTGTTCAAGAGGAACTGGTAGAGCCCCGGATTGGTGGCGGCCAGCTTGCCCGGGATATCCGGACGACGGATGTACATGTACCAGGCGGCGACGAAGCCGATGATCATGGACGCCGTGGCGCTCCACTTCACCCAGGTCGGCACATGGTGCGCTGCCTCGATGATCTCGTGGTCGATGAAGATCGAACCGGCGAAGAAGTGCTCGATGTGCTCAACGTCATGGAAGAACATGCCGTAGAAGACGACACCGGCGAGCACCGCACCGACAGCCAGCACATAGAGCGGTACCAGCATGACGTTGGGCGCTTCGTGGGCGTTGTCATAGGCCGAGCCGTGGTGGCCGTGGCCGTGCCCATGATCATCATGGGCGTGGTCATCATGGGCGTGATCATCGTGCGCATGATCGTCATGAGCGTGATCGTCGTGGCCGTGAGCGGCTTCGCGCGGCGTGCCGTGGAAGGTCAGGTGGACAAGGCGCCAGGAATAGAAGCTCGTGAAGAGAGCCGCGATCACCAGGAGCCAGAAGGCGAAGCTGCCGATATTGCCGCCGACCGCATAGGCCGCTTCAATGATCGAGTCCTTGGAGAAGAAGCCAGCGAAGCCGAAGTTGGTGCCCGGGATGCCGACGCCGGTGAGAGCGAGGGTGCCGATGAGCATCATCGCATAGGTGATCGGGATCTTCTTCCGCAGGCCACCCATGTTCCGCATATCCTGCTCATGGTGCATGGCGTGGATGACCGCGCCGGCGCCGAGGAACAACAGAGCCTTGAAGAAGGCGTGGGTGAAGAGGTGGAAGATACCGGCCGAATAGGCCCCTGCCCCAAGCGCCACGAACATGTAGCCGAGCTGCGAACAGGTCGAGTAGGCGATGACGCGCTTGATGTCGTTCTGGACGAGGCCGACGGTCGCCGCGAAGAACGCGGTGATGGCGCCGATGACGATCACGACATTGAGGGCGAAAGGCGAAAGCTCGAACAGCGGCGAGAAACGGGCGACCATGAAGACGCCGGCCGTGACCATGGTTGCGGCATGGATGAGCGCCGACACGGGGGTCGGGCCTTCCATGGCGTCCGGAAGCCAGGTGTGCAGCAGGAACTGCGCCGACTTACCCATGGCGCCCATGAAGAGCAGCAGGCAGACGACGGTCATGGCATCGAGGTTCCAGGAGAGGAACTTGATGACCGGCAGGCCGGTGGTCGCGAATTCGTCGGCAGCGTGGAAGGCGCCGTCGAAATCGATGTGACCGAGCACCAGGAAGGCACCGAAGATGCCGAGGGCGAAGCCGAAGTCACCGACGCGGTTGACGATGAAGGCCTTCATGGCGGCGGCGGTTGCCGAGGGCTTGGTGTACCAGAAACCAATCAGCAGGTAGGACGCCAGACCCACGCCTTCCCAGCCGAAGAACATCTGCAGGAAGTTGTCAGCCGTCACCAGCATGAGCATGGCGAAGGTGAAGAGCGAAAGGTATGCGAAGAAGCGCGAACGATGCGGATCCTCGCTCATGTAGCCAATCGAGTAGACGTGCACGAGGGCCGAAACCGTGTTCACGACCACCAGCATGATGGCGGTGAGCGTATCGACACGCAGGGTCCAGCGCAGGTCCATGTCGCCGACCTGGATCCAGCGCATGACTTCGACCTTGAGCACGGCCGTATGACCATCGCCCACGGCGCCGACAAGGCCATCGCCAAAAGCGACGGGGATGAACACGAACCAGCTCAGCACTGCTGCGATGAGCAGCAGGCCGGTGGTGATGAACTCAGATGGCCGGTGGCCGATGGACCGGCCCAAAAGGCCGGCAATAAGCGCCCCGATGAGGGGCAGGAAAACAATCGCCTGAATGATCATAGCGGTGCTCTTAGCCCTTCATCAGATTGGCGTCTTCAACCGCGATGGAACCACGGTTGCGATAGAAAATGACCAGAATGGCCAGACCGATGGCGGCTTCAGCAGCAGCCACGGTGAGGATCATCAGCGCGAAGACCTGGCCCTGCAGATCCTGCAGGTGAGCACTGAAGGCCACGAAGTTCAGATTGACCGCAAGCAGGATCAATTCCACCGACATCAGGATGACGATGACGTTCTTGCGGTTGAGAAAGATGCCGAACACGCCAAGCGTGAACAGGATGGCTGCAACGGTCAGGTAGTGACCGAGCCCGATTTCCAAGCCCATGATAAACCCCTATAGCCCCTGACCGCTCTTGACCTTGACGACCTTCAGCGTCTCGCTCGCCTGACGAGCAACCTGCTTGATCGGATCCTGGCGCTTTGCCGACGCGCGGTGACGCAGCGTGAGCACGATGGCGCCAATCATGGCGACCAGCAGAATTGCACCAGCACCCTGGAACAGGAAGAAGTAGCGCGTGTACAGCACGAGACCGAGCTGACGCGTATTGTCCATGGCCGCATCGATCGGCAGACCCGACCCGCTCGCGACTTCTGGCGAGATGAAGAAGCTGCCGGCAACGAGCAGCAGCTCGAGCAGCAGGATCACCCCGACCAGAATGCCGATGGGCGCATATTGCAGCATGCCCTGGCGCATTTCAGCGAAGTCGATATCGAGCATCATGACGACGAAGAGGAAGAGCACGGCGACCGCGCCCACATAGACGACGATCAGGATCAGCGCGAGGAACTCGGCGCCGGCCAGCATGAAGAGACCTGCGCCATTGACGAAGGTCAGGATGAGAAACAGCACCGCATGCACGGGGTTGCGCGCCGAAATGACCATGAAGGCCGAAATGACAGCAACAGCCGAGAAGAGGTAGAAAAAGAATAGTGGAAGGGTCATCCTCTTCCCTCTCAGCGGTAAGGCGCGTCGGCTGCAAGGTTGGACGCGATTTCACGCTCCCAACGATCGCCGTTTGCAAGGAGCTTCTCCTTCGAGAAGTAGAGCTCTTCGCGCGTTTCAGTTGCGAATTCGAAGTTCGGGCCTTCGACGATGGCGTCCACCGGGCAGGCTTCCTGGCAGAAGCCGCAATAGATGCACTTCACCATGTCGATGTCGTAGCGCACCGTACGGCGGGTGCCGTCGTTCTGGCGCGGGCCGGCTTCGATGGTGATGGCCTGGGCCGGGCAGATGGCTTCGCACAGCTTGCAGGCGATGCAACGCTCTTCGCCGTTGGGATAACGGCGCAGGGCATGCTCACCGCGGAAGCGGGGCGACACCGGACCCTTTTCGAAGGGATAGTTGATGGTCGGCTTCGGCGAGAAGAAGTAGCGCATGGCCAGGAAGAAGGCCGATACGAACTCCTTGAGCAGGAGCGTGTTGACGACTTGTGCAGCGCGCATCAGACGATTCCTCCGTGCCAACCCCAGCCCGTGAGCTTGAGGACGAAGGCGACGATCACGACCATGATCAGCGAGAGCGGCAGGAACAGCTTCCAACCGATCCGCATGAGCTGGTCATAGCGGTAACGGGGCACGATGGACTTGGCCATCGCGAACATGAAGAACACCAGGCTCAGCTTGATGAAGAACCAGATGACACCCGGAATCCAGGTGAAGGGCGGCAGATCGATCGGCGCAGCCCAGCCACCCATGAAGAGGATGGTGGTCATGGCGCACATCAGGAGGATCGAGATGTATTCGCCAAGCATGAAGAGCATGTAGGGCGAAGCCGAGTATTCGGTCATGAAGCCGGCGACGAGTTCGGATTCGCCTTCCGCCAAATCGAATGGCGGACGGTTGGTTTCGGCGAGCGCCGAAATGTAGAAAATCACGAACATCGGGAAGAGCGGGATCCAGAACCAGTTCAGGAACGAGAGCCACGGCACGCCGAGCATGTGGGCAAGGCCCATTTCCTTCTGCGCAACGACGATGTCATTGAGGTTCAGCGAACCGACGCAGAGCAGCACGGTGATGATGACGAGGCCGATCGAGACTTCGTAGGACACCATCTGGGCGGCGGCGCGGAGCGAGCCGAAGAAGGGGTATTTCGAGTTCGAGGCCCAGCCGCCGATGATCACGCCATAGACGCCGAGCGAGGAAATGCCGAGCAGGTACAGGATGCCAATGTTGATATTGGCCATGGCCCAGCCATTGTCGACCGGCACGACGGCCCAGCCGGCGAGAGCCAGCGTGGCCGTGAGCAACGGCGCGAGCAGGAACAGGGCCTTGTCGGCGCCGGCCGGAATGATCGGCTCCTTGAAGACGAACTTCAGCAAGTCAGCGAAGGACTGCAGAAGGCCGAAGGGGCCGACGACGTTGGGACCGCGGCGCATCTGGACGGCAGCCCAGATCTTGCGGTCGGCAAGAAGAATGAAGGCCGTGAAGACAAGCAGGGCAACCAGCAAGGCCAGGGCCTTGTAGATAAAGCCGATCTGCACGCCCCAACCGAGGAAGGGGATGCCGAGCAGATAGTCGAGGGCCGTAGTAACGAAATCCATTGTGGTCCCCTACTCCGCGGCCTGCCGGAGACCGGCAGCCAGCGCGGCGCATTCACCCATGACGGCCGAAGCGCGTGCAATCGGGTTGCTGAGATAGAAATCGGCGACGGCCGAACCGAACGGCGCCGACTTGGTCTTGATAGCGGCCTTGGCGAGCTTGCCGAGATCGGCAACCTTGCCCGGAGCGATTTCGTCGACATTGGCCAGGTGCGGGAATTCGGCATAGAGAGCCGAACGCAACTGGGCCAGCGAGTTGTACGGGAGCGGCTTGCCGATGGCGCCGGACAGGGCACGGAAAATAGCCCAGTCTTCCTTGGCGTCGCCGGGCGGGAACACGGAACGGGCGGTCTGCTGGACGCGGCCTTCGGTGTTCACATAGGTGCCCGACTTCTCGGTATAGGTCGCTGCCGGCAGGATGACGTCGGCGCGGTGTGCGCCCTGGTCGCCGTGCGAACCGACATAGACGACGAATGCCTTGCCCATGGCGGACATGTCGTATTCGTCGGCGCCGAGCAGGAACAGGACGTCGAGTTCACCCTTGCCGGCCAGAGCGATCTGGTCAGCCGAGCAGACGCCGCCGTCATGCGGCACGAAGCCGATGTCGATGCCACCAACGCGGCTGGCCGCATTGTGGAGCAGCGCGAAACCGTTCCAGCCTTCGGCGACATTGGCGCCGGTGGCGAGCTTGGAGGCAATCGCGATGACGTCGCGGCCGACCTGCTTGCCGAGGTTGGCATGCGAGACAGCGGCTTCACCGACGATGATGATCGGACGCTGGGCCTTGGCGAGGATTTCGCCGAAGGAGCCCTTGCCGGCAGCAACGTCAACGAGGGTTTCAAAGCCTTCGCCGAGATAGTCATAGGTGTAGGTGAGGTCGGCGCGTTCGCCGATCACGCCCACCGGGATATTCTTGGCGCGCCAGGTCTTGCGAATGCGCGCATTGATCAGCGACGCTTCCTTGCGCGGATTGGCGCCGATGATCAGCACGGCGTCAGCTTCTTCAATGCCGGCAATGGTCGGATTGAAGATGTAGGCCGAGCGCGGCATCGAGGGATCGATACCCGACATGGCAGGACGGACGTCGGTATTGCCCGAACCGATCGAAGCGAGCAGGCCCTTGAGCGCGTACATTTCTTCGACGGCAGCGAGATCACCAGCGATGGCGCCGACCTTGTTGCCGGCCTTCTTGACGCGAGCGGCAACAGCCGAGAGGGCTTCTTCCCAGGTGGTGGCCTGGAGCTTGCCGTTCTTGCGAACATATGGGCGATCGAGGCGCTGGTTCTTGAGGCCATCCCAGATGAAGCGGGTCTTGTCCGAGATCCACTCTTCGTTGATGGCTTCGTTGACGCGCGGCATGATGCGCATGACTTCACGGCCGCGGCTATCGACGCGGATGGCCGAACCGACGGCATCCATCACGTCGATGGATTCGGTCTTGGTCAGCTCCCACGGACGGGCGTTGAAGGCGTACGGCTTGGAGGTCAGAGCGCCAACCGGGCAAAGGTCGATGACATTGCCCTGGAGTTCGCTCGACAGCGCCTTTTCGAGATAGGTGGTGATCTCGGCGTCTTCGCCGCGACCAAGCAGACCCATTTCGGCAATGCCGGCGACTTCGGTGGTGAAGCGGACGCAACGCGTGCAATGGATGCAGCGGTTCATCGAGGTCTTGACCAGCGGCCCGATGTACTTGTCTTCGACAGCGCGCTTGTTTTCGTGGAAGCGCGACTTATCTACACCGTAGGCCATGGCCTGGTCCTGAAGGTCGCACTCGCCGCCCTGATCGCAGATCGGGCAGTCCAGCGGGTGATTGACCAGCAGGAATTCCATCACGCCTTCACGGGCCTTTTTGACCATGGGCGTGTTGGTGAACATTTCGGGCGGCTCGCCATTCGGGCCGGGACGCAGGTCCTTGACCGCCATGGCGCACGAAGCCTGCGGCTTCGGAGGACCGCCCTTCACTTCGACGAGACACATGCGGCAGTTGCCCGCGACCGAAAGACGGTCGTGGTAGCAGAAGCGCGGGATTTCCGCGCCGGCAGCTTCGGCCGCCTGCATGAGGGTGTAGTAATCAGGGACTTCGACGAGCGTGCCGTCTACCTTGATCTGTGCCATCGGCTCACTCCGCCGCAATCGACGGCACGGCGCCGTCGCTGGTCGAGGACCAGGTATATTGATCGATCCGCGCTTCGATCACGTCACGGAAGTTGCGGATCAGGCCCTGGATCGGCCAAGCGGCCGCGTCGCCAAGGGCGCAAATGGTGTGACCTTCGATCTGCTTGGTGACCGAGAAGAGCATGTCGATTTCGCGCTTCTGGGCGCGGCCTTCGACCATGCGCTCCATGACGCGCATCATCCAGCCGGTGCCTTCGCGGCACGGCGTGCACTGGCCGCAGCTCTCGTGCTTGAAGAAAGCAGCGATGCGCCAGATGGCCCGGATGATGTCGGTCGACTTGTCCATGACGATCATGCCGCCGGTGCCGAAGGACGACTTCTTTTCGCGAAGACCGTCAAAGTCCATGACAGCGGTCATCATGTCTTCGCCGCGCACGACGGGGCACGAAGCGCCACCCGGGATAACGGCGAGGAGATTGTCCCAGCCGCCGCGGATGCCGCCGCAATGCTTTTCGATGATGTCCTTGAAGCTTTCGCCAAGGGCTTCCTCGAAGGTCGCGGGCTTGTTCACATGGCCCGAGACCATGAACAGCTTGGTGCCGACATTGTTCGGACGGCCGATGGAGGAGAACCAGGCGCCGGAGCGACGCAGGATTTCCGGGACGACGGCGATCGACTCGACGTTGTTGACGGTGGTCGGGTTGCCATAGACACCCATGCCGGCCGGGAACGGCGGCTTGAGGCGCGGCTGGCCCTTCTTGCCTTCGAGCGATTCCATCAGCGCGGTTTCTTCGCCGCAGATGTACGCGCCGGCGCCGTGATGGACGATGATGTCCAGATCCCAGCCGTGGATATTGTCCTTGCCGATCAGCTTGGCGTCGTAGGCTTCCTGAACGGCTTCCTCGAGGCGCTGACGTTCGCGGATGAATTCACCGCGGACATAAATGAAGGCCAGGTGCGCATCCATGGCGCGCGAGGCGATCAGGCAGCCTTCGATCAGGTGATGCGGATCGTGGCGCAGGATTTCGCGGTCCTTGCACGTACCGGGCTCGGATTCGTCAGCGTTCACAAGGAGGTAATGCGGACGGCCATCGCTGACCTTGGGCATGAAGCTCCACTTGAGACCAGTGGGGAAACCGGCGCCGCCACGGCCGCGCAGGCCCGAACCCTTGACCTCGTTGGTGATCCAATCGCGGCCCTGATCGAGAAATTCCTTCGTACCAACCCAGGAGCCACGCGCACGCGCGCCTTCGAGGCGCCAGTCATGCTGGCCGTAGAGGTTGGTAAAAATGCGGTCTTTATCAGCGAGCATTAGCGCGGGTCCTTCCCGAACACCTTGCGATATTCCTCAACCCCGCCGCGGGCGAGGACGTCGGCCTGTTGCAGCCAGTTGTCACGCGCTACGCGACCCTTGAAGTTGAGACTGGATTCCAGAGCCGTGATCTGGTCCGGCGTCATCGTCGCAACCTGGCTCCACTTGGTGATGCCAACTGCGTTGAGCTTGCCTTCGAGGACCGGACCGACGCCCGAGATCAGCTTGAGATCGTCAGCCGGGCCTTCCTGCTTCTGGAACAGGGGCGTGGGACCACCGGTCTCAGCAGTCGGGCTCAGGCCTTCGGCGGGAGCAGCAACGACCTTCTTGGTCGATTTCTTCACCGAGGTGGCGGCAGCGTCGCCGGCAGGGGCATCGGCAGATTTCTTGCCGGGGGCCTTGCCGCCATCGACCTTGGCCGCCTTGGATTCGGCGCCGACAGCGTCTTCGCGCATTTCCTTGGCGGGCTTGCCGGTTGCCTTTGCCGAAGCATTGGCAGCCTTGCGTTCGCCTTCGGCCTTGGCCTCGGAAACCTTGGCTTCCTTGGGCGTGCCCTTGAGGGCAGGCGCGGATTCTTCCGAAACGTCCTTGGGCTTGGCAGCCGTGGTCGGCGCGGGAGCCGCAGCGGCCGGAGCCGGGGCAGCGGCCGCTGGAGCGGGCGCGCCTGCAGTAGCTGGCGCTGTACTTTCCGGCGGCGGGGGCGGCACGAACTTTTCGCGCTTAGCAGTCGGCTTTTCGAGCAGGGTCGTCTGACCGCCTTCGGCGGCAGCGTTCAGGCGCTCGATCTGGGTGCCCGGCTTGATGGTGTCGCCCTTGCCAGCCTGGAACGCATCGATGATTTCTTCGAGGCGACCGGCGGTGAGGTCTTCATAGGTGTCGTGGTAGATGGTGACCATCGGTGCGTTGACGCAGGCACCGGCGCATTCGACTTCTTCCCACGAGAGCGTGCCATCTTCGTTGAGATGGTGGGGATCGTGGTGGATCTTGCTTTTACAAACCTCGATCAGTTCCCCTGCCCCGCGCAGCATGCACGGCGTGGTGCCGCAGACCTGAACGTGGGCCCGGGTGCCGACGGGCTGCAGCTGAAACTGGGTATAAAAGGTCGCGACTTCGAGCACGCGGATATAGGCCATGCCGAGCATCTCGGCGACCTTTTCAATGGTCGCGCGGGAAACCCAGCCGTCCTGATCCTGCGCACGCATAAGCAGCGGGATAACGGCAGACTGCTGACGGCCGGTCGGGTAAAGCGCAATGCGCTTTTCGGCCCAGGCCTGATTAGCATCACTAAAGGCGAAACTTGCCGGCTGAACCGACTCGTCTGCAAGGCGTCGCACGCTCATCAGCGATCAACCTCTCCGAACACAATATCAATCGAACCCAGGATCGCGGTGACGTCTGCCAGCATGTGGCCGCGGCAGAGCCAGTCCATGGCGCTCAGATGGGCAAAGCCCGGAGCGCGGATGTGACAGCGATAGGGCTTGTTGGTGCCATCGGACACCACATAGACGCCGAACTCACCCTTGGGCGCTTCGACGGCGGCGTAGATCTCGCCGGCCGGAACCTTGAAGCCTTCGGTGTAAAGCTTGAAGTGATGGATCAGTGCTTCCATCGACTGCTTCATCTCACCGCGCTTGGGCGGAACGACCTTGCCGTCAACAGAGGCCACAGGGCCCTTGCCTTCCGGCGCGTTCAGCTTCTCGACGCACTGCTTCATGATCTTATTGGCCTGCCGCATTTCTTCCATGCGGATCAGGTAGCGATCGTAGCAGTCGCCATTGGAGCCGGTCGGGATATCGAAATCCATTTCGGCATAGGCGTCATAGGGCTGCGCCTTGCGCAGATCCCAGGCAGCGCCGGAGCCGCGGACCATGACGCCCGAGAAGCCCCTGCCCCACGCTTCTTCCAGCGGGACGACGCCGATATCGACGTTACGCTGCTTGAAGATGCGGTTGTCAGTCAGCAGCGTGTCGATGTCGGCCAGCGCGGCGGGGAATTCGTCGCAGAAGGTGCCGATGTCGTCGACGAGCGCCTGCGGCAGGTCCTGATGGACGCCACCGGGACGGAAATAGGCAGCGTGCATGCGGGCGCCGGAAGCGCGCTCATAGAAAACCATGAGCTTTTCGCGCTGCTCAAAGCCCCAAAGCGGCGGGGTCAGCGCGCCGATGTCCATGGCCTGGGTGGTCACGTTCATCAGGTGAGCGAGCAGGCGGCCGATTTCGGCATAGAGCACGCGGATCAACTGGCCACGACGCGGCACCTCGATGCCGAGCATACGCTCGACAGCCAGGGCAAAGGCATGCTCCTGGTTCATCGGGGCCACGTAGTCGAGGCGGTCGAAATAGGGAACCGCCTGCAGATAGGTCTTGTATTCGATCAGCTTTTCGGTGCCGCGATGCAGCAGGCCGACGTGCGGATCGACACGTTCAACGAGCTCGCCATCGAGCTCGAGAATCATGCGCAGCACGCCGTGGGCCGAGGGGTGAACCGGGCCGAAGTTGATCGTGAAATTGCGGACGTCGACTTCAGACATCAGTTCTTCGCCTTCTCGTCACCTGGCAGCACGTAATCCGTACCTTCCCAGGGCGACAAATAATCGAACGAGCGGAATTCCTGGGCGAGAGCGACCGGCTCATAAACCACGCGGCGGCGCTCTTCGTCGTAGCGCACTTCCACAAAGCCAGTGAGCGGGAAGTCCTTGCGCAGCGGATGGCCATCGAAGCCATAGTCCGTGAGGATGCGGCGCAGGTCGGGGTGGCCGGAGAACAGCACGCCGTAGAGGTCGTAGGTTTCGCGCTCGAACCAGTCGGCACCGGCGAAAACGCCAGTGATCGAAGGAACGGGCGTAGCTTCGTCAGCCTGAACCTTGACGCGGATGCGCTGGTTCAGGTGGGGACTGAGGAAGTGATAGACCACGTCGAAGCGGAATTCGCGCGATGGATAGTCGGCGCCGCAGACATCCACAAAGGAGATGAAACGGCATTTTGCGTCATCACGCAGGAAGGTGACGACGTCGACGATGGAATCGCGATTGGCGGTGATGGTGAGATCGCCGAAGGCGGTCTCAAAGCCGGTGACGGCATCGCCAAGGGAAGCCACGATGTGTTCGCCGAGGGCGACCAGCGGGTGGACTTCGATGACGGGCTCGACGGTTTCAACAGTGTCGGTCATGGCCGGGCCCTATCGCTCGATCGTGCCGTCGCGGCGGATCTTCTTCTGCAGCAACAGGATGCCGTAAAGAAGCGCCTCGGCGGTCGGAGGGCAGCCAGGGACATAGACGTCCACGGGCAGGATGCGATCGCAACCGCGCACCACCGAATAGGAATAGTGATAATAGCCGCCGCCATTGGCGCAGGAGCCCATGGAGATGACATAGCGCGGCTCGGGCATCTGGTCGTAGACCTTGCGCAGAGCGGGCGCCATCTTGTTGGTCAGCGTGCCGGCGACGATGAGGACGTCGGACTGGCGCGGCGAAGCGCGCGGCGCAGTGCCGAAACGTTCGATGTCGTAGCGCGGCATCGACATCTGCATCATTTCAACGGCGCAACAGGCCAGACCCGTCTGCATCCACATCAGCGAGCCGGTACGGGCCCAGGTGATGAGCTGCGACACAGTGGTGACGAGGAAGCCCTTGTCGGCCAACTCGTTGTTCACGCCTACGAAAAACGGATCTTCGGCGCCGAACGGCTTGCCGGTTGCCGGGTCGAGAGCGCCGGTGGGACGAGGAGTCACCAGCGTCGCGTTGGAGGGGCTCAATCCCATTCCAGAGCTCCTTTGCGCCATTCATAAATAAAGCCGACGGTCAGCACGCCGAGGAAGACCATCACCGACCAGAAGCCGAACCACCCGATGTCGTGGAAAGCCACGGCCCAGGGGAAGAGGAACGCCACTTCAAGGTCAAAGATGATGAAGAGAATCGACACCAGATAGAATCGGACGTCGACCTTCATGCGCGCGTCGTCGAAGGCATCGAAGCCTGCTTCGAATGCGGACAGCTTTTCCGGATCGGGCTTGCGGTAGGCAACAAGCCACGGCGCCACGAGGAGCGCACCACCGATGACGGCGGCAAGTCCGATAAAGAGAAGGATTGGCAGGTAATTGCTGAGCAAGTCAGTCATGCGGCAGCCTAAGGTTCGAGCCGGTCGGAGGGTCCCGGCGATCCGCGAGGCGAGCAAGCAATTGGGGCGAGCCGACCACCGCGTCAGTTGATGGCTAGGGCTTAGACCTTCCCCTAAATGGTTTCAAGGGAAAGAAAATATGACCTGAAAAATCATATATCTAAGCCGCATGGCTGAGAAAGGTTATGACTTTGAAGACGTGAGTTTGACGTAAATATTGGCGCGCGCAACGCGAATTTTGAAACAGGCTGCAAGCGCAATTGGCGCCCGATTATGTCGCGAATAAACGAAAACGGCGAGTCGATACCGACTCGCCGTTCGCAAGACTGGAGGATGGCGGGACGAACCCGCCAGCCAAATCTTAGAAGTGGTAGAAGACGCCGACGGTTGCCTTGGCGGCTTCGAAGAACTGGTCGCCAGCAGCGTTGGAGAAGTCACCCTGGCCGACGACTTCACCGCGGACGGTGATCGCATCGGTAACGGCGAATTCAACACCAGCACCAAGCTGGTACACGCCTTCCGAACCGCCACCGACGGTCGAAACGCCAACACCACCGATTGCGTAGATCAGGGCAGCGTCGGTCACGACAGCACCAGCGCGCAGGTTGGCGAAGAATTCGCCGCCCGAGTTGACGCTGTTCCAGGTGTAGTCGCCGGTGACTTCAACGCCGAGCAGCAGCGGATCGACGGGGATGAAGTTCACGCCGACGGCAGCACCGATGACGCCATAGGTCGAGCTCAGGGTGTGGTTGGTGTAGGCATTGGTGCCGGTCCACTGACCACCGGCGCGAGCACCGATGTAGAGGCCTTCCCAATCAAAACCAGCAGCTTCGTAGATCGGCTGCGGGGTGGTCGGGATGATCAGGTCCGCTGCCGAAGCGGCGGCGGTACCAAGAGCGGCGATCGACACGCCAATAAGCAGAGAACGAACAGACATTTTAAGCCCTCGAAGATTTCGTTGGTAACTTACTCTAACCTGACAGAGCCACAGGCGCCCCGCAATGGGTTTGGCCTTCACATCGCCCAAAACGTGTCGGCTTTTCGGCAAGTGTAGCCAATCGACAACACCAAACTTCGCTCTTGTTAAATCATTGGTAATAAACGCAAACGGCGAACCGGAAACCGGTTCGCCGCCTGGGTTTGCAAGACTTGTTCCGCAACGGCCTGGGCCGTCGCGAAAAATAGTGTCTTAGAAGTGGTAGAAGACGCCGACGGTTGCCTTGGCCGACTCAAAGAACTGGTCGCCAGCAACGTTCGAGAAGTCACCCTGGCCAACGAGTTCACCGCGGACGGTGATTGCATCGGTCACAGCAACTTCGACGCCGCCACCAAGCTGGTAGACGGATTCGGTGGTGTTGCCGGTGGTGTTCACGCCAACGCCGCCGAGGGCGTAGACGAGCACGGAGTCGGTGACGACAGCGCCAGCGCGGAGGTTGGCGAAGAATTCACCCGACGAGGTGTTGTTTGCCCAGGTCCAGTCACCGGTGACTTCAGCACCGATCAGGAACGGGTCAACCGGGATGAAGTTCACGCCGACAGCAGCACCGACAACGCCATAGGTGGTGTTGATGGTGGTGTTTGCGTACTGGTTTGCACCAGTCCACTGGCCGCCAGCGCGGACACCAGCATAGAGACCGGACCAATCGAAGCCAGCAGCTTCATAGATCGGCTGCGGGGTGGTCGGGATGATCAGATCAGCAGCCTGAGCGCCACCAACCATGAGTGCAGCGGCAGCAACGCCGAGCGAGAGAGAACGTACAAACATATCTTGCACTCCCATAGAGTTAACCGTAGTCGACCGGACTAATGACTCAAGGGAGAAAAAGAGGCAACCCCGCGCCAACACATATTGGGCGGTGCGGATAAGTTTTCATGACCAAAACGACCCGAGTGTTGCCTTTAGGTCTCGGAATTGGTCCAGTTTGATACAAATTGACGCATTCAGCCTTGGATCAGCGCCCGAATTTGTGACCGGACACCAGCCCAAATATGGCTGTTGGAGGGCACGCTGCCACATTGTTGCCCGAAATGCAAATGGCCCCGCAACAATTGCGGGGCCATTTTTAGAGATTCGATCAGATTCGCCGATTCTACCGACGAATCGTGGCTGCGGAACGGGTCAGAAGTGGAAGGCCGCCCCAACCGTGAACTGATCCTTGGCATTGCCGCCATTGAGCGGGAAGCCGTGAAGGTATTGTGCCCGAACCGAGACATTGTCGGTCACGGCCAGTTCGACACCACCTCCGAGCAGGACGTCATCTTCTTCCGGCACGCCGAGATCGATGCCATAGCCGCCGGCTGCATAAACGACGACATTGTCGGAAACGACGAGACCGGCACGACCGAGAATCTGGCCATAGCTGGTATTGGTGTTGCCGCCGGTGATCCCCTGTACCGCAACTTCAGCACCCAGAAGGTAGAAGTCGAACTGGGCATTCACACCGGCCATGGCGCCGGCACCATATTGCATGCCGCCAACCGGGCTATTCTGGATGCCGCCATAGACGCCGGCATAAAAGCCGTTCCAGTCAAAGCCGGCTGCTTCTTCATAGATGGGCAATGCTGCCGGTGTGCTCGTGGGCACGGTAATCAAGTCGGCGGCGAAGGCCGAGCCCGACATCAGGGCGGTGGCAAGCGTTGCCAGGGCGATCTTGTGAGACGAGCGCATCGCGTTTCTCCTTAGCACTACAACCAGCAGGTGGGAGAAGAACGGAAGAATGATCCGCGCGTTCCACCACTGATTTTCCATGACCGCCGGGCGATGCCGATGTGCAACACCGACTCCGGCGACCGGCAAGGAAGTTCGCCACCCAATCCGGCTGCAAGCCGCCCATTGAGGGGCCAAAACAAGGCACCGCGCCGCCGTTGCATTGGAGTCACACCGCTCAGGCGGCGGGCAACTCCCCGACCAGTACGGGTTCGGTGCGATAGACATCCGGGAACAGAGCCGCCAGGGCCGCGATCTTGGGAAGGTCGTTCCGCACGATGTAGGGCCAGGTCGGATTGAGCGTCAGGAAATCCTGATGGTACTGCTCCGCAGGATAGAAGGCCTGGAACGGCTCGAGCGTGGTGACGATCGGGCCAGAAAAGAGATTCGCGGCATCGAGCTGGGCGATGTAGGCCTTGGCGACTTCGGCCTGATCCTCGTTTACCGGGAAGATGGTCGAGCGATATTGCGTGCCGCGGTCCGGACCCTGGAAATTGAGCTGGGTCGGATTGTGGGCAACGGAGAAGAAAATCTGCAGCAGCTTGCCGAAGGTCACGGCCTTGGGATCGTAGGTAACTTCGACCGTCTCGGCGTGACCGGTGTCTCCCCTTGTCGTCTGCTCATATGTGGCTGTGTTGGCCGCGCCGCCGGAATAGCCGGATACGGCATTGGTGACGCCCTTCACTCGCTGGAACACGCCCTGCACGCCCCAGAAGCATCCGCCGGCGAAAACGGCGACCGCCGAGGCCGCTGATTCAACCAGATCCTTGTCGGGCGGCGGGATGACCACGGGCTCTTCCTGCGCAAAGACCGAGCTGGGTCTTGCCGCAAAGCCGAGGACCGACACCGCAGCAAGTCCGCCGAGCAGGCTACGACGGGAAAACGCAAAATCGGGAAAACGTGGCGACATTGGAGCACCTTCCTACTGGCTATTCTACCAGCAGATACGGTGGCCGCATCCAGCGCGTTACACACAAAGAAGAGAGCAAACAAAAAAGGCGCCCGATGGGCGCCGTGGTGGCCACACCTTCTAGAAAGGGTGGCGCGAGAGACGGGGCTCGAACCCGCGACCTCCGGCGTGACAGGCCGGCGCTCTAACCAACTGAGCTACTCCCGCATCGGCGAACCGTGTGGCCCGCTGAACGTGACGCTGATGTACCCAGCGCCCCTGACTAAGTCAAGCGCCCCTTTCCGCATCCGGCATAAAAACTTCACAGAGGCGTCTGAGCCTGTGGAAAACTATTATGCTTCAAGCCACAAGGCGCGTTTTCTCAACAGGAACGCGAGCTGATGCGCTCTCGAAGGGCATCGGCCGGGGTGTCTGTAGCTGAGATGAAGAAGGATTGGGGCTTTGCCGACGCGCGTGGCAGGCCACGGCATCTGATTTTCCGTTTCGCACCCTCCGGCTGAGCGGGAGTGGTCGGGAAACGAAAAATGGTGGGCGATGACGGACTCGAACCGCCGACATTCTCGGTGTAAACGAGACGCTCTACCAACTGAGCTAATCGCCCGTCCGACACAATGGTCTGGAACGGCGCTCTGATTAGGGCCCCTGCCCTTGCCCGTCAACAGGCAATTTGCCGATGGGTGGTTCGAGCTGTGGGGATGGCGGGCGGAGACCGGGTCGCGGCGTAGTGTATATCGCGCAAATCGCGTCTCCGTCTCGGTTGCAGTGCCTCCCATTGGCGGAGGGCCTGTTCCCCTTGGACGCACGCGGATGCTTTCACTTTCTATGTTTCATCCCCGCGAAAGCGGGGACCTCCGTTTCAAACAGGGGTTCCCGCTTTCGCGAGAATGACACCGTGGATGGAAATCAGAGGGCAGAGCGGTCCGGAGCAATCACTCCCCTCGACGGAGGGGATTGGGATGGGAGCACGCGCGCGAAGGCCCGGCCCGCTGCCCCCAAAAAACAAAACGGCCCCGGCGAGTGAACGCGGGACCGTTTGTTTGAAGCGCTAAAAGCGGTGCTTTTAGTTGATCGCGTCCTTCAGGCCCTTGCCGGGCTTGAACTTGGCCTGATTGGAGGCCGGAATCTGGATCTCTGCGCCGGTGGCCGGGTTGC
This sequence comes from Devosia sp. LjRoot3, assembly GCF_964252865.1. Classification (NCBI taxonomy): domain Bacteria; kingdom Pseudomonadati; phylum Pseudomonadota; class Alphaproteobacteria; order Hyphomicrobiales; family Devosiaceae; genus Devosia; species Devosia sp. LjRoot3. The sequence continues at coordinate 1,293,793 of NZ_CAXUPK020000001.1, read as the reverse complement.
GGCCAGTCGATGCCTTGCGCTGCGACACGGCGAAGGTGCCGAAGCCAACGAGACGAACTTCGTCACCCGACTTAAGGGCGGCGGTGATTGCTTCGAACACTGCGTCAACCGCTTCAGCGGCCTGAGCCTTGGTGATCGTAGCCTTGTCGGCAACGACGCCAACCAGATCGTTCTTGTTCATTGCGTATCCTCACAGTGAATGCCCGCCCTCGCTGGCGAAGCTTGGTGGCGGCAACCCTTGGTCGATTCTAGCTGAAGCGCAAGTGTTTCCGCCGTTTTGGCGAGGCCGAACGGTACGGGAATGTTAATGCCGCGGAAATTCGGGACCGACAAGGCCGAACTATCAGGTTTTCCGGCCTTTCCACCATCATTCCGCCGGGTTTTTTGCCGCAGCCGGCGCCCTCCGGATGCCGACCATGAGCGGCAGGGCAAGACAGTAGATGCAGATGGCGACGATCCAGATCATTCCGGGCCAATCGTGGCGCACCGATGCGTAAATGGCGCTGAAGAGCAGCGGCCCAAAGACCGAGGCAAGGCTGACGATGCTGGCAAGCACGCCCTGAAGCTGACCCTGACGATCAGAATCGACCTGCTGTGTCGTCAATGATTGCAACGCAGGCATGCCGATGCCGCCCAGGGCGAAGATCGGGGCCATGGCGAAAAGCAGCCAGCCCTGGCCGGCAAAGGCCAGGGTGAGCATGGCGCCAGTTTCGAAGGCCATGCCGACGACCAGAGCCCAGCGTTCACCGAGCCAGGCAACGGCGGGGCCGGTAAGAAAAGCCTGCGCCAGGGCATGGAACACGCCGAAGGCGCCAAGCGACAGACCGATGGTCAGGCCGGAAAAGGCAAACTGATCTTCGCTGAACTGTGCCCAGGCCGTGCCGTAGACGGTGCCAACGAAATTCATGATCAGGAAGATGGCCATCAGCGGCACCAAAGCCTTGAAATTAAAGGCCCAGGCCAGCGGCTTGAAGGGATTGAGGGTCTCCCAGGTGAAACGCGCATCGGCCTTGCCGGGCCGCGATTCGGGCAGGACGAAGAGTGCCAGGGCGAAGTTCACGCCGTTGAGCACGGCCGCCGCCAGAAACGGGGCATGGAGCCACCACCATTCGCCCAGAATGCCGCCGATGACCGGGCCGATGATGAAGCCGATGCCGAACATGGCGTGGAAGAGACCGAAGCGTTGGGCGCGCTCTTCTTCCGTGGTGATGTCGGTGATGTAAGCGGTCGCCACGGCCATGTTGGCGCTGGTGACGCCGGCAATGGCGCGGCCGATAACCAGCATCCAGAGATGCGGGGCGAAGGCCATGATGAGATAGTCGATGGCGGCGCCCGCCAGCGAGACCAGAAGCACTGGACGCCGCCCGAAGCGATCGCTGAGCACGCCTAGAATCGGCGAGAACAGGAACTGGCACGCCGAATAGAGCGCCAGCATGACGCCGAGCAGGATCGAAATGTCGGATGTGTGCCCGACTTCGCGCAGCAGTGCCGGGAGAATCGGGAAGATAAGGCCGATGCCGATGGCATCGAGCATCACGGCGGCGAGAATAACGACGAGGGCCTTGTTCAAGGGAGTGCTCCTGTTGGCTCACCGGCCGGTAAGGGGACGTAGGATGTTGACGAGATTGTTACAAGCCCGCCCCTATGACGGATGGTGCTGACAGAATTCGACAGGAAGAGTTTTGGCCCCCTAACATCCATGGCGCAGCCTTGAGCCCAAAGAAAAACGGCGGCCCGAGGGGCCGCCGTTTTCATGTCTATCGGGTCGATCAGTGCGTCAGGCTGGCTGCGGAGTCGTCGGCAGCCGGGTCGGTCTTGGCGACGGCCGGAGCTTCATCGAAGTTCCATTCGATGGCTTCGGGCTTGCGCACCAGAGCGCGTTCGATGACCTGGTCCATGCGGGAGACCGGGACGATCTCCATGCCTTCCTTGACGATGTCCGGAATCTCCTGGAGATCGCGAACGTTCTCTTCGGGGATCAGCACCGTCTTGATGCCGCCGCGGAGGGCTGCAAGGAGCTTTTCCTTGAGGCCACCGATGGGAAGCACCCTGCCCCGCAGCGTGATTTCGCCAGTCATGGCGACATCATTGCGGACCGGAATGCCGGTCATCACCGAGACGATGGCGGTCGCAAGACCGATACCGGCAGACGGACCATCCTTGGGCGTTGCGCCTTCCGGCAGGTGGACGTGGATGTCGCGGGTATCGAACATCGGTGGCTTGATGCCGAAGTCGATCGAGCGGGAGCGGACATAGGCCGTGGCCGCAGTCAGCGATTCCTTCATCACTTCCTTGATGTTGCCGGTGACCGTCATGCGGCCCTTGCCCGGCGTCATCACGCCTTCAATGGTCAGCAGCTCGCCGCCAACCGAAGTCCAGGCGAGGCCCGTAACCAGGCCAACCTGCGATTCGGCTTCGATTTCGCCATGCGTGAAGATCGAGGGGCCGAGATATTTGGCCAGACGTTCCTCATCGATGGTGATCGACTTGGTCTTGGTGCGGACGATGTCCGTAACCGCCTTGCGCATCAGCTTGGAGATTTCGCGCTTCAGATTGCGGACGCCGGCTTCGCGGGTATAGCCGCGAATGACCTTCATCAGCATATCGTCGTCGAGCACGAACTCGCCATGGGCGACGCCGTTTTCCTTGGCGGCTTCCGGGATCAGGTGCTGCTTGGCGATCGCGTGCTTCTCCTGCTCGGTGTAACCCGAGAGGCGAATGATCTCCATGCGGTCCATCAGCGGGCCGGGGATGTTCAGCGTGTTCGAAGTCGTCACGAACATCACGTCCGAAAGGTCATAGTCGACCTCGAGGTAGTGATCGGCGAACGTATTGTTCTGTTCGGGATCGAGCACTTCGAGCAGAGCCGAAGACGGATCGCCGCGGAAGTCCTGGCCCATCTTGTCGATTTCGTCGAGCAGGAAGAGCGGGTTGGACTTGCCGACCTTCTTGAGCGACTGGATGATCTTGCCGGGCATGGAGCCGATATAGGTGCGGCGGTGACCGCGGATTTCGGCTTCGTCACGGACGCCACCGAGCGCCATGCGCACGAATTCGCGGCCGGTCGCCTTGGCGATCGACTTGCCGAGCGAGGTCTTGCCGACACCCGGAGGGCCGACGAGGCACAGGATCGGGCCCTTGAGCGTGCCGGTGCGAGCCTGCACGGCCAGGTATTCAAGGATACGTTCCTTGACCTTTTCGAGGCCGTAGTGGTCTTCGTCCAGCACCTTTTCAGCCAGGGCCAGGTCGCGCTTGACCTTGGTCTTCTTGCCCCATGGGAGGCCCAAAAGCGTATCAAGGTAGTTACGCACGACGGTGGCTTCGGCCGACATCGGGCTCATAGCCTTGAGCTTCTTGACTTCGCCATCGGCCTTCGCCCGAGCTTCCTTGGAAAGCTTGGTCTTGGCGATGCGCTCTTCCAGTTCGGTGATCTCGTTGGCGCCGTCTTCGCCGTCGCCGAGTTCCTTCTGGATCGCCTTCATCTGCTCGTTGAGATAATACTCGCGCTGCGTCTTCTCCATCTGGCGCTTGACGCGCGAGCGGATGCGCTTTTCGACCTGCAGCACGCCGATCTCGCCTTCCATGAGGCCGATGACCTTCTGGAAGCGCTCGACGACGGAAATGGTCGACAGCAGGTCTTCCTTTTCCGGGATCTTGATGACGAGGTGGCTGGCAATGGTATCGGCGAGCTTGGACGGGCTCTCGATCTGTCCGACCGCAGCCACGACCTCTGCCGAGATCTTCTTGTTCAGCTTGACGTAGTTTTCGAATTCGCTCTGAGCGGAGCGCGCCAGAGCTTCAAGCTCGGTCGCGTCTTCCTCGGGCTCGGGAAGCGGGCTGGCTTCAGCTTCGAAATACTCTTCCGTCTGCAGATAATTGTCGATGGTCGCGCGGCTGAGGCCTTCCACGAGGACCTTCACGGTACCATCTGGAAGTTTCAGAAGCTGGAGCACAGTTGCGATGGTGCCGGTGCCATAAATCTGGTCCGGAGCTGGATCATCGTCCTGCGCGTTCTTCTGGGTCACGACAAGAATATGCTTGTCGTCGCGCATGACCTCTTCAAGAGCCTTGACCGACTTTTCGCGACCGACAAACAGCGGCACGATCATTCCGGGGAAGACCACGATGTCGCGCAGGGGAAGAACCGGGTAAACCCGGTCCCGGCTCACTTCGCCGGTGGGATTGACGTCCGACATCATATTTCCTTTCCGGGGCGCGCCGGGAGGAATTGGAGTAGCGCGCCCGTATTGCGACTGCCCAATCCTGGAAGGCTGGGCGATTCAGGTTAATAAATAGGGTGGACTACCCTCGCCGCAAGTCAATCATTGCGGTTTTGTGACCTATTGCACCGCTTCGCACAGGAGGCATGCATATCAAGGCAGGAACAGGCGTGTGCCTTGGATGCAAAGGAGAATCTGTCTTTTGCGCATTCGGAAGACTGTGTCGCACCCTATAGATTGGGTGTGACAGGAAGCTGTGCCATGCTTTGCCAACAACCATGCCCCAAAATGAGGACCAAACAATGGTAACCAAACCCAAACGGATTGACATTCTGGGCGTAGCAACGGCCTCGGGCGCTTCGGTTCGCGGCTGCGGCATGGGACCGGAGGCGCTGCGGGTGGCGGGGTTGCTTGAGGCGTTGGTTGAGCTTGGGCATCCGATTGCCGACCACGGCGACTTTCGGCGCATATATCCTGAGATCAGCACCAACCCGTCGAGCTGGCGACTGCCGGATGAGCGCAAGGCCGATGTGCTGGAGCTTGCCGAGCGCACCAGCCAGGCGGGCTATGACATTCTCGCCAATGGCAACTTCCCGATCTTTGTTGGCGGCGACCACTCGATCGCCATGGGGTCGCTGTCAGCTGTGTCGCGGTACAGTGAAACCAAGGGCAAGCCGATACATGTGCTCTGGGTCGATGCGCATGCCGACTACAACACGCCAGATACCTCGCCGTCGGGCAATCTGCATGGGATGCCGTTGGCGCTGCTTTGTGGCGAGCCGGGATTCGACGACAGTTTTAGGGGTGATTGGCTCGGGAAGATCGAGCCGCGCAATGTGACGATCTTTGGGGCGCGTTCGATCGATCGCGAGGAGCGCCGGCTGTTGCAGGCGCGGGGCGTCGAGGTGATCGACATGCGCAAGATTGATCAGACCGGCGTGGTCGGGTTGATGCAGCCGATACTTGACCGCGTGAAGGCGGCGAATGGGCATCTGCATGTGAGTTTTGACGTGGACGTGGTCGACCCGGCTTTGGCGCCGGGCGGTGGTACGCTGGTGCCGGGCGGGCTAACCTATCGCGAGGCGCACCTGATCATGGAGATGCTGCACGATAGCGGCGTGGTGGGGTCGCTGGATATTGTCGAGCTCAATCCGTTCGTCGACCACGGCGGCAAGAGCGCGACGCTGCTGGTGGATTTGGTGGCGAGCCTTTTCGGGCGGTCGATCATGGGCGAGGAGCCTGGGCCGGTGGAGTTTGTGACGGGCGAGGACTAGGCACGGGCCTTCCTTCAATCCCCATTGGCAACCGAAGCGCGACGGGCCAGGAATTGTCCGCGCTCGCGGACCGAGCGGCTCTTGTCCTTGAGGAGCCGAGCGATTGCCTGCTCTTCCCTTACGACTTGGACAGAACTCTCAACCAGTGCCCCTGCCGCGAGCCAGCGTACAGATGCAAAGCGGTCCCGCAGGCCCGCTTCGACTAGTACGTTACGATCGACATGGACGGTCAGCGGGCGATGCTCGAAGGTCAAGCCGCTTTTATAGATGGCATAGCGAAGTTCTTCGGCCCTCTTAACGTGAGGAGACCGCCATCTGGCTTCGCCAGCAAGCAGCGTCTTAAACGCAACCTTTCGAACCTGAGGTTGAACAGCACCTCGAGCCAGCTCGACAAGAAATCCGTCTATCCATTCATGCCGCAGCAGATGTTGGAGCTGGCGACCCACCCCGCCATTGCGGGCACTCATCAAACCCGAAGCCAATTGCTTTGCAACGTCAGGCCGGCTCAACAGTGCGTCAACCTCGGCAATTGCCGGTGGCTCCCAACGCTGCCAGAGCGACCAACGAGATAGCAGATATGGCGCCGCCGCCACGACGATATCCGTACTTGCGGTCGCGAACAGTCTCCTCGCTGCGGCAAGAGCTGCAGTCCTTACTTCCGGCACCCAGTCGTTGAGCCTGTCAGCAAGCTCGCGCAACTCTTCGGCAGAAACAATTGGAACCTCGAGGGCGTTGAGGGCGGCCTCGCGCACATATCCATTTCTGTGCCGCATCAGGGGCCATGCCGACGGCATTCCTGACCGCAAGTGCAAGCTTACCGCCAGACGAGCGGAAGCTGACGGACTTAGGCGCCTCGCCCAGACCGCCGCCAGACGCCAGCGGGTCAACCAGAAAAGCCGCCGTAGCCAGAAAAACCGCCGTGACACGCGCCCTGCCCCCAATACCCCGCGACCTCATCACTCTTCGCAAGTACATGCAGACAGGCAATCGCGGAACAAAAAAAACGCCGGGCACTGCCCGGCGTTTCAATCACTTGCGCAGCTGGCGATCAGGCAGATGCCGGCTCTTCGTCTTTCTTGCGTTCGGAGTAGATGTAGAGCGGACGGACGTCCTTGCCCTTCACCACTTCTTCCGAGATCACCACTTCTTCGACGCCTTCGAGCGAGGGCAGATCGTACATGGTGTCGAGGAGGATCGCTTCCATGATCGAGCGGAGGCCGCGGGCGCCGGTCTTGCGCTCGATGGCCTTCTCGGCGATCGCCTTGAGGGCGTCTTCGTGGAAGGTCAGTTCGACTTCTTCCATCTGGAAGAGGCGCTGGTACTGGCGGACGAGAGCGTTCTTCGGGGCCGTGAGGATTTCGATCAGGGCCGGAATGTCGAGGTCTTCCAGGGTCGCGAGGACCGGGAGACGACCGATGAATTCCGGGATCAGGCCGAAACGGACGAGATCTTCCGGAGCGACGTCCTTGAGCAGTTCGCCGACGCGACGATCCTGCGGATCCTTCACGGTGGCCGCAAAGCCGATGCCCGAACCTTCGCCGCGAGCGGAGATGATCTTTTCAAGACCAGCGAAAGCGCCGCCGCAGATGAAGAGGATGTTCGTCGTATCGACCTGCAGGAATTCCTGCTGCGGATGCTTGCGGCCGCCCTGCGGAGGCACGGAGGCAACGGTGCCTTCCATGATCTTGAGGAGAGCCTGCTGCACGCCTTCGCCCGACACGTCGCGAGTTATCGACGGATTGTCCGACTTGCGGGAAATCTTGTCGACTTCGTCGATATAGACGATGCCGCGCTGGGCTTTTTCGACGTTGTAGTCGGCGGCCTGCAGGAGCTTGAGAATGATGTTTTCGACGTCTTCACCGACATAACCGGCTTCGGTCAGGGTCGTGGCGTCAGCCATGGTGAAGGGCACGTCGAGAATGCGTGCGAGCGTCTGCGCGAGCAGGGTCTTGCCGGAACCGGTGGGACCGATGAGCAGAATGTTGGACTTCGAGAGCTCGACGTCCTGATTCTTGGTCGCGTGGTGGAGGCGCTTGTAGTGGTTGTGGACGGCCACGGAAAGGACGCGCTTGGCGCGACCCTGGCCGATGACGTAGTCGTCGAGCACCTTGCAGATATCGGCAGGGGTCGGCACGCCATCGGAGGACTTGACCATGGAGGTCTTGTTCTCTTCGCGGATGATGTCCATGCACAGTTCGACGCATTCATCACAGATGAATACGGTCGGCCCGGCGATCAGCTTGCGAACCTCATGCTGCGACTTGCCGCAGAACGAGCAGTACAGCGTGTTCTTGGAGGTTTCGCCGTTCGTTGTCTCTTTGGACATCTAGTCACTCCCGGGGACTTTTGGCCCCCAAAATCAGCGTTATCGGAAACCGTAACGCTGAAGACATAAAGAAAGTCTAAGCCGAAACGACCTTAAAGGCCGTTCCGGCTGTGTGCAATTGCCTGGGGATCACAGTCCACGGCGCATCAGCAATGTGCTTAACGCGCGTCAAATCAGGCAGATGCCTCGGGGACGGCGCGCTTTTCGAACACGGAATCGATGAGGCCGAAGGTCTGCGCTTCCTCGGGGCTCAGGAAGCGATCGCGCTCGAGAGCGTTCTCGATTTCCTCGTAAGTACGGCCCGTGTGCTTTTCATAAATCTGATTAAGACGGCGCTTCAAACCCTCGACTTCCTTGGCATGAATCAGGATGTCGGTGACCTGACCCTGGAAGCCGCCGGAAGGCTGGTGAACCATGACGCGCGAGTTCGGCAGCGAGGTGCGCATGCCCTTTTCGCCAGCGGCGAGGAGCAGCGACCCCATGGATGCGGCCTGGCCCATGACCATGGTGGCAACGGCCGGACGGATGAACTGCATGGTGTCGTAAATGGAAAGGCCAGCCGTCACCACGCCACCAGGCGAGTTGATGTACATGGCGATTTCCTTCTTCGGATTCTCTGATTCGAGGAACAGAAGCTGGGCGACGATGAGCGAGGCCATATTGTCCTCGACCACACCGGTCACGAAAATGATGCGCTCGCGCAGCAGGCGCGAGTAGATGTCGAAAGCGCGTTCGCCACGGTTCGACTGCTCGACCACCATGGGAACGAGCGTGTTCATGTAAAGATCGTGCGGATCCCGCATATTTTGCCCCTTGGCCCCCGTCGGCGTCGCAAGCGGACGGCAGGCTTAGTTGGTTGGCCCACGCCCCTGCCCCGAACGCGCACATGGCAAGGCAGAAACGCAGGTGAAATTCGAATCGGCGCGACTGGCCGATTGCAGCTATGCCGCCTTAACGGGCGGTAAAGGGACAAATAGGCGGCAATGGGGCCGGCTTCAATAGACCGTCTCCGTCACAGTGACACTAAGGTGAATGCGGCGTTTGGGATGTTTGCCGAAGTTGGGTCAGCTGCGCGCAAACCGGTTTGAGACCTTGGTTGATTTTGTTCCTCGTTTGTTCTAGTCAATCTGCGATCTGTGAGGGAGGACTATATGGATCATCCGGTTCTGGAACTGGAGCGCGCTGCCATGGCCCGTTGGTGCAGGGGCGAAACGCAAGGCTTCGTCGACCTGCTCGATGAGGATGTCGTTTATTTCGACCCAACGACAGCGAGTCGGCTCAACAAGGCGGCCCTTGTGGCCATGTATGCCGAGATCGAAGGAACGATCTTTGCCGACCGTTACGAATTCATCGAGCCGCTGGTGCAGGAAATCGGCGACGCGGCGGTGCTGACGTTCAGGTTTGTCTCATGGGACAATGACGGCAATGCGCTGCGCTGGAATTGCACCGAGGTGTTCCGCCGCCGTGGCGGCGTGTGGCGGATCATCCAGACCCATTGGTCTATCACCGAGGCCGGCATACCGGACCCGGCACCCTATACGCTCTAGGAAAGATGCGGCGGGAAGTGTTTCCCGCCGCAGAAATTTATTCGGCGCCGCCGGAGAACGAGACGGCAATGCCCTTTTTCTTGAAATAGGCCTGCATGAGCTTGCGGCCCTGGCGATTGGGCTGGGCGAGCTTGGAGGTTTCGAACACGGCTTCCTTGGCGCCTTCGCGTGCCATGGCGGCCTTGAGCGCTGCAATGTGAAGATCGATGTCTTCGTTGTTGTTCTTGATCGAGGCGTAGATGGCATCGATCGCTGCGGAAACGGTGATGTCGCTCACGTGCGTATTTCCTTCGTCGCGTTTTGGCGCTCTCAAGACATCATTGCGGGCCTTTTGCCAAGGGTTTTCACCCTAATCTCGGTGTCATCCCCGCGAAAGCGGGAACCCCCGTTTGAGGAAACAGACATCCCCGCTTTCGCGCGGATGACGCCGAGTGGATGAAGGCGCCAGAGCGAGAAGCTAGCTCCCAAACCCGCAGATGCCCTTCATACCAGCTTGAATTCGGGGCGCCCCTCGCCGGTCTCGCTGTGGCGGTCGTCGTCGCGCAGTGGACGAATCTGGATGCGGCAATGGGCGGCGATGGGGTCATCGGCGAAGAGGGATTTTGCCTCGTCCATGTCCCTGGCTTCGACCAGCACCACGCCGCCGACCACTTCCTTGGTTTCAGCATAGGGGCCGTCGGTCTCGTTCATACGCACGGGGCGGCGGCGGTCGATCACTTGTTCGGTTGAAACGTCAGCCAGGGGCGAGGCGAGGAGCAGGTGGCCGCTGGCGCGCAGTTTTTGGTCATGCTCGATGGTCGCGTCGTCGAGACGGCGCATTTCTTCGGGCGTGACGCCGGCGAAGGCATCGGGGGCGAAATGGAACAGACAGAGGAATTTCATGTTCGGTCTCCGTGGTTGGACAGCGACGCGACGAATGCCCGTTCACGGGCTCGACTAATTTTCTGAGCTTTTTTTCGTTGAGCCACCAGAGGCATTTGCACGGCGATGGGGTCAGCTTAAGGTGAGGGGGTACAAGCCCTACGGACGACCATGGCCGCCATTATTCAAGTCAAGCCGATCACCAATGTTCCGGACACCAGCCGCGCCAGTGCCGCCCCGCGCGACCCAGAATTCTTCCAGAACCCTTATGCTTTCTATGCCGAGCGGCATGCGAGCAATCCGGCCTTCTTCTGGGAAGAGTATGGGCACTGGTGTTTCGCCGACTTCAAATCGGTCAGCGCCTTGTTACGCGATAAGCGGTTTGGCCGCGAAATCCTGCATGTGGCGACGCGGGAGGAGATTGGCCTGCCGGAGCCAAAGCCGCATGTGGCGGATTTTGACCTGACCGAGAAATACTCGCTGCTGAACCTGGAGCCACCGGGGCACACGCGGCTGCGCATGCTGGTCAATCGCGCCTTCGTGTCGCGGCAGGTGGAGCAGTTGCGGCCGCGTATCCGGCAGCTGGCCAATGAGATCATCGATGGGTTCGAGGGCGAGGACAGCGTTGACCTGATCAAGGCTTTTGCTGCGCCCCTGCCCGCGATCATCATTGCAGAAATGATCGGGCTGCCGGCAGAGGCGGCGCCGCGATTGCTCAATTGGTCCAATCGCATGGTCACCATGTACATGTATGGCGTGACCTATGAGACCGAGCTCGATGCCAATAAGGCGTCGGCCGATTTCATGACTTATCTGCGCGATGTGATTGCCGAGCGGCGTCGGGTGCCTCGCGAGGACCTTCTTACTCACATGCTCACCGCCGAGCAGGGCGGCGAAAAGCTGAGCGACGATGAGGTGATGTCGACCGCCATTCTGCTGCTCAATGCCGGGCATGAGGCGACGGTGCACACGACCGGCAATGGGGTGAAATCGATTCTTGAAAGCGGGCTCGATCCCCAGGCGTTGTTTGCGACGCCGGAGCAGACCGAGGCGACGGTGGAAGAGTGCCTGCGCTTCGATGCACCGCTGCATCTCTTCACCCGCTATGCGCTGACGGACATGGACGTAGAAGGGATTCCGTTACGTAAGGGTGACGTGATTGGGCTAATGCTGGGTGCCGCCAATCGCGATCCCTCGCGCTTTGCCGATGCCGGTCGGTTCGATCCGTTCCGGACGGATGGCGCGAATGTCAGTTTTGGCGCGGGTATTCACTTCTGCATCGGCGCGCCGCTGGCTCGGATCGAGTTGCAGGAGGCGATGTCGGTGCTGTTCCAGCGGCTGCCGAAGCTGCGGCCGGCGGAAAAACCGAGTTACAACGACGTGTTCCACTTCCATGGGCTGGAAAAGCTCATGGTGCGCTGGGACTGAGGCGGAAGGACGGGTCGTCACCGCCCGGCTTGTCCGGGCGGTCCATGCTTGCGGCGAGATGGATTGCCCGGACAAGCCGGGCAATGACGACGGTGGGTAGCTGGGCGGTGGACGGGCGGACCTAAAGGGCTGCCAGCACACCAGGCAGCAGTGGCGGAATGTCTTCGCTGATCATGCCGGGGCCGCCGAAGCGATTGGCGGCTTCGGCGTGGAGCCAGGCGCCGGCGCAGGCGGCGTCGAAGCCGCTCATGCCCTGGGCAAGAAGGCCGCCGATAATGCCGGCGAGGACGTCGCCGGAGCCGGCTGTGCCGAGCCAGCTGGGGGCGTTGGCATTGATGGCGGCGCGGCCATCGGGCGCGGCGATGACGGTGTCGCTGCCCTTGAGCAGGATGACCGCGCCGGAGTGCTGCGCGGCGGCGCGGGCGCGCTCGAGCTTGCCGCCGGGCACATTGCCGAAGAGGCGCTGGAATTCGCCTTCGTGGGGCGTGAGCACGACGGAGCGATCGGTATTGGCCTTGATGGCGGCAAAGAGGGTTTCGCTCTCGCTGGCGAAACTGGTGATGGCATCGGCGTCGAGGACGGTTGCGGCGCCAGAGGACAGCGTAGCCAGCACTTTTTCGCGGGTAGCCTGGCCAATGCCGGCGGCGGGCCCGAGAATCACGGCATTCATGCGTTTGTCGCTCAGAAGCTCGGACAGCTCGGCAGCATTTTCGGCCGGCTTGAGCATGATGGCCGTCACGTGGGCGGCGTGAACGCGTAACGCGGAGGTTTCGCCTGCAAGGGAAACGACCCCTGCCCCCACGCGAAAAGCGCCATGGGCGGCAAGGCGCGCGCCGCCGGTTTCGAACTCGCTGCCGGATACGACGATGACGTGACCACGATCGTATTTGTGACCGTCGGCCATGGACTGCGGCATAGCCCAGAGTTCGCGTGTGTTCTGCCAGGCTTTCGGGCTGACACGGTCCAGGACCGCGTCGGGAATGCCGATATCGGCGAGGACGACCTCGCCGCAATGTTGGCGGCCAGGCAGCAGGACATGGCCGGGCTTGAGGCGGAAGAAGGTGACGGTCATGTCGGCGATCATGGCGATGCCGCGGACGGCGCCGGTGGCGCCATCAATGCCGCTTGGCACGTCGACGCTGACGACGGGGAGAGTGGAACCGTTGACCGTGGTGATGATGCTGGCGATCTCGCCTTCGACATCGCGATCGAGCCCGGCGCCGAGGATGGCGTCGACGACGAGGTCGGCGTCCTCGATGTCCTTTTCGCTCGGCGCGTCAATCCGGCCGGTCCACTGTTCTGCAGCAACCAGCGCGTCGCCCCGGAGGGAATCGCGCTCGCCGAGGAGGCGCACCTGCACGGGCCAGCCACGCTGTTGCAGGAGGCGCGCGACAATGAAGCCGTCTCCGCCATTGTTGCCGGTGCCGCAGAGTACGAGGACGGAGCGCTGGTAGTAGCGCTCGATTATGGCTTCGGCCACCGCCTTGCCGGCTGCCTCCATCAGGCGAAAGGACCGGACGCCTCCTTCGATGGCCAGACGATCGGCCTGGGCCATTTCCTGAGGCGTGAGAAGGGCATCGGTGTGGGCCATTTGTGCCTCGCTGCGAGTCGGTGCTCTCTATCTCATAGCGGGTTGGACCGAAAATGAGACAAAGAAACGGCGCGGCGGAGTGATTAGAGGCTGGAAGGCGCTCTCAGCCGACGTGGCGGCGCTGATCGGCGTCGCGCCAGACGGTGCGATCGCGGCCGGAGCGCTTGGCCGCGTAGAGACGCATGTCGGCGGTGATCATGATATCGGTGTGGTGGCTGGTCTCTGCCGTCGAGCAGAGGCCAACGCTGGCGGTGGTCAAAAGGCCGGGCGCGACGTCGCCCCAGTCGATGTCGCGGAGCGCCAGGCGCACATTCTCGACCACCGCGACGGCTGCTTCGGTGTCGTGGTGAGGCAGGAGCAGGACGAATTCCTCGCCGCCGAGGCGAGCGGCAAAACCCAGCTCCGCCATGTGCACTTCCAGAGTTCGCGACACGCGCCGCAGGACGTCGTCACCGACGAGGTGCGAATACTGATCGTTCACGGCCTTGAAGTGGTCGAGATCGACAATGGCCAGCGCATAAGCGCTGCCGGCAAGGTCTTCCACCTTGCGCTCAAAACTGCGCCGATTTGGCATGCCGGTCAGGGCATCCATCAAGGCCTCGGCCGCCAGAGCACTGGCGCGGGCGCGCAGTTCGCGTGTTTCGGCGCGCAACTCTGCAGCCTTGGCGAGGCGGTGGGTCGTTTCGCCGGATTGGCGCACGTAGAGCGCGTGATAGCGCTTCTGCAAAGCCAGCGCTTCTTCGAACCGGCCCTGCGCCTCGAAGACGCGGCCTAGTTGGGAAGCAGCATTGAGCTGGTGGTCGATCTGGCCGGTTTTGTCAGCGAGATCGAGCGATTGCCGGGCTGCTTCCTGGGCGCCCGCGAGATCGCCGCTGCGCAGGCGGGCCGTGGCAAGTGTGTAGAGGTAGTGGATGCGGAGGCTCGTGCCGCCCTCGCCGGGCACGGCGGCCGAGCGATCGAGATGCGCCATGGCCGACGGAACATCGCCGCGAAGGGCGTACATTTCGGCACAATTGCCGAGCGCGACGCGTAGAATCCAGAGGTCGCCAAAGTCTTCCGCCGCTTCTATGGCCTCGGTGGTGGCGGCGATGGCTCGATCGAGCCAGAGGTCCATGGAGGCCGCATCTTCATTGGCCTCGGCCTCCTCCGCCAGCTTCACTTGGCAAAAACCAAGATTGAGCAGGGCGAAAGCGTGGTGCCCCCGGGCCCCTGCCTCGGCAGCGACCGATATGGCGCGCTGGAGCAGCGGAACGGCCATGGAAACCTGCCGGCAAACCGCGAGGGTCACGCCACGGGCATTGAGTGCAAAAGCCAGGACAGAGGGGTCAACGCCGCTTTCGGCGGTAGCAACGGCAAGCGTTGCCATCTCGAAGGCGTCGTCGCTGAGGCCATTATCGAGGAGGAGGAAAGCTTCCACCGCCTCGATACGCGCCAATTCCACTGCGTCGCCAAGCTGGCTCCAGAGCCGTCTCGCCGCAACGGCGCATTCAAGACCCGCCTCCGGATCGCCCAGCCGCATGCAGCACCAGGCCATCTGGCTCATGCTACGGGCAAGCGCCTCGGAGTCGCCTTTTTGCTCCGCCGACACGAAGGCCAACTTGGCGTGGCGCATCGCACCGGCACAATCACCTCTATCCATGAGGCGAAGGCTCTGGGCAAGGTCGTCACCGAAAAAGCGCTGGTCCGTCACAGATACTCGCAACTTGGAGGCAGGGACGACTATAGCCGATGTTCGCCCCTGATTATACTCAACTTTTCGGAGTGCATGGTATTTGGCCGGCGACGTGGACAAGCAAAGGGGCCCGAACAGGCCCCTCTTCGTCTCCGACATGCCGAAGCGCGCGACCGCATCTAGTGGGCCACCGTCCCCTTGATGGCGTGGGCACGAGCTTTGATGGTGATCGGGCCCTGCCCTGTTATCTCCTGCGCCCTGATGCGGATGCCTGCCACATCTTGCGCGCTCAACTGGTTGAGCACCTGGCTTATGCCCGGCGCAGAGGTACCGACGGCCCAATATTCATCGAAGGTTGGGTAGATGCGCGATACGTGGATAGTTTTGGTGGCGACGTCAGCAAGGCCCGCAGCAGTCCAAAGCTTTTCCAGGACAGCGAGATCGCCTGCCTCCGGATGGGGTGGCAGAATGGGCGTTATGCTTGCCGCTGACATGGCCCTGTGGATCGCTTCATAGGGAAAGCCACCGCCCAAAATATCCCACGCATAGGCTGTGACCTTGCCCCCTCGCCGCACGACGCGAACCATTTCGTCCACGGCCGCATTGGCATCGGGCACGAAGAAGATCACGAGGGCCATCAGGGCCATATCGAAGTCATCGTCTGGAAAAGGCAGATCGTCTGCCGTACCGATGCTGAAATTGGCGACGCCCGACTGGTGGCGCTGCCGGGCGAAGTCGAGCTGCTGGGCGGATGGGTCCAGTGCCTCGATATGTGCCGGCGCTACGCGCCTGACCAGCAATTCCGTGGACGCGCCATTGCCGCAGCCAACATCGATCCAGCGTTTGCCGGAAGGTGCGTCGAGCCAGTCAAGAAAGGCGTTTCCGACCTCCGCGCTCCAGAGGCCCATCATCGTTTCGTAGCTTTTGCCGTCGACGAATTGCATCGTTTGGACAGACATCAGGCGTCTCCATCGCAGGAAAGGCCACCCTCGAAACGAACGATACTCCTTAACTTCGGCTCTCGCATCCACGATGTAGGTGCCGACGTAAAAAAGGGCCCCGGAGGGCCCTTTTCTCTTCGCTACTGCAGCTCTTAGGCCGAGTAGTACATTTCGTATTCGACCGGATGCGGGGTCATTTCGACGCGGAGGACTTCCTGCATCTTCAGTTCGATATAGGCATCGATGAAATCGTCGTCCATGACGCCGCCGACCTTGAGGAAGTCGCGGTTCTTGTCGAGGTTTTCCAGAGCTTCACGGAGCGAGCCGGAAACGGTCGGGATTTCCTTAAGTTCGTCCTTGGGCAGTTCGTAGAGATCCTTGTCCATCGGCTCGCCGGGGTGGATCTTGTTCTTGATGCCGTCGAGGCCGGCCATCAGCAGCGCGGTGTAGGCCAGGTACGGATTTGCCAGCGGATCGGGGAAGCGGACTTCAACGCGCTTTGCCTTCGGCGACTGGCCGAAGGGGATACGGCAGGAAGCCGAACGGTTACGGGCCGAGTAGGCCAGCAGAACCGGAGCTTCGAAGCCGGGCACCAGACGCTTGTAGGAGTTGGTGGTCGGGTTGGTGAAGGCGTTGATCGCCTTGGCGTGCTTGATGACGCCGCCGATGTAATAGAGGCATTCCATCGAAAGGCCGGCATACTGGTCGCCAGCGAAGAGCGGCTTGCCGTCCTTCCAGATCGACATGTGGCAGTGCATGCCCGAACCGTTGTCGCCATAAACCGGCTTCGGCAGGAAGGTTGCGGTCTTGCCATAGGCATTGGCAACCTGCTGAACGGCATACTTGTAGATCAGCACGTCGTCAGCCGACGCGATCATCTGCTTGTACTTCAGGCCGAGTTCGTGCTGGGCGGAAGCCACTTCGTGGTGGTGCTTCTCGATGATGATGCCCATCTGGCCCATGGCTTCGAGCATCTCGCCGCGCATGTCCTGCGCGCTATCAAGCGGGGGAACCGGGAAGTAGCCCTTCTTGATGCCGATGTGGTGACCGTTATTGCCGGACTCGTAGTCGGCATCGTTGTTGGTCGGCAGTTCGGAGTGATCGACCGAGAAACCAACCTTGTAGGTGGTGGTCGAGTACTTCACGTCGTCGAAGATGAAGAATTCGGGCTCGGGGCCGAACACGACGGTGTCGCCGATACCGGAGGACTTCACGAGGCCCTCAGCCTTCTTGGCGATCGAGCGCGGATCGCGGTTGTAGGGCTGGTAGGTTGCCGGCTCGAGAATGTCGCAGTTGATCGCGAGGGTCGAGGCCGCGAAGAAGGGGTCGATGTAAGCCGAGTTCGGATCGGGCATCAGCACCATGTCGGACTCGTTGATGGCCTTCCAGCCAGCAATCGAGGAACCGTCGAACATCACGCCATCTTCGAACATGTCGGCGTCAACGACGGACGCATCCATGGTGACGTGCTGCAGCTTGCCGCGCAGGTCGGTGAAACGCACGTCGAGATACTTGATGTTCTCGTCTTTCATGCGCTGGATAATGTCTGCTCCGGTAGTCATCAGGTCTTCCCCTGTAATCGCACTGCTTGTTGCTGGTGTTGTGACGCGACGCTTAGAGTGCGTCGTCGCCGAATTCGCCGGTACGGATGCGGATGGCTTGTTCGATCGAATAAACGAAAATCTTGCCATCGCCGATGCGGCCGGTTTGCGCGGCATTGCGGATCGCCTCGATCGCCTTTTCGGCGAGCTCGTCGGGGCAAACCACCTCGACCTTCACCTTGGGAAGGAAATCGACGACATATTCCGCGCCACGATAGAGCTCCGTGTGCCCCTTCTGGCGGCCAAAGCCTTTGGCCTCGGTCACGGTGATGCCCTGCAGGCCAACTTCCTGCAGTGCCTCTTTGACTTCGTCGAGCTTGAAGGGCTTTACGATAGCCTCGATTTTTTTCAACTGTGCCTCCACTGAGCGTCTTAGGCCGTTACCGCCAACCTGTATGCACGGGCCATGCCAGCGTGCCAAAGCATGGAAAACATTAACCGTTGCATGGACTTGGCCAGGGCGGGCGAGATGCGGCCGGGTGGTCACGATAGCATGATTGATCGTTTTTCGAGCTATCTGCATATTTTTTATGCACGCAATTGCCGCTTTCGGACATTCCTTGCGCCGCGGCTGACCAAAATCTCACCACATGCTGCATTCAGGCGAGATCGGAGACGGCAAAGCGGCCGCGCTCGTCGCGCCAGATGGTGAGACCAGCCTCTCGGAAGGCCAGCAGGACCAGACGCAGGCTGTCGCCCTGCCCGGGGACTTCGGCACTCTCGATGCGGCGAACCGTCGAAACCGAGATGCCGGCATTTTGGGCGAGCGTTTCGGCGGTCCAATCGAGAAGCGCGCGGCAGGCCCGGACCTGAGCCGGCGTCAGGGAGGCAAGATCATCCCTTGTCGAGCGCGGAGCCGTAATGCGGGCGTTACTGCTCGAAATGCCGCCATAGAGCAGGCTGGAGGACATTTCGGAGGAGAAAGGCAGCCCTTCGATGTGGAACTGCTGGTACTCGCCATTGGTGAGACGCAGGCGCGGCGAGAAGCTGTAGGGCTTCCGATTTCCCACCGCTTCGCGCCAGTGGTCGGGCAGGCGTTCGAGATCGTCGGGATGGAGGCTCGCGCGCCAATTGCTGACATCGCCATCCGGCACAGCACCGGTGTCGATGAGATCGCTGCTGAAATGCTCGATCAGGCGCCCCTCCTCGTCGGCGATCCACAGGATCGCACCGATGAGGCGGGAAATGTTTTGCAGGAGGGCGCGCGTGTTAGCGAGGCGTTCGCCGACATCCTGCCGCTCGGTAATGTCGGAGACCACGGCGACGACGCGGGTCGCATTGCCGTCGCGATCAAAGAGGCGCCGGGCTTCGCTCCGCAGATGCCGCAACTGGCCGTCCGGGCGGATGATCCTGAACTGCCGGTCGGTCTGACGAGAATCGGTGACGAAGCCGTGCAGATCGTCGACGGGCAAGCGATCCTTGGGATGCACAAGGGTTTCGAGGAAGGCCAGGTCGAGGTGGAGGCCGGCCGGATTGATGCCGGCCAGAGCGTAGAGCCCGGCCGAACAATGAAGCCGCGCATTGGCGATATCCCAGGACCAGAAGCCAACGCCAAGCCTGGCTTCGACCGCGCGCACCCACTCGTCGGATTGCCGGATACCCGGACTACGTTCTGCCATGTCCCTCTCTCCATCGGATGCTTTTCGCATCCGCTAACCGCACAGCAGGAGCTGGCCAGACGAAGTCAGGGACTCTGCGGCATCATCAAGTGCCGCGTGTTGTCTTTCTTCGAAAACCTGGGCCATGGCAAGTGCCCGTGGCGATCGTTTTTTTGAGACTAGCGACAAGATTCGTGGGGATGACTTGATCTGGATCAATGAAACTATTTCTCTCAGCCCTTGAGCAGAAAAGTAGCGAAGTCGGCGCATTGGGAGAAATACGTACTCCGACAGGGGCCCAAAAGGGTCGAACGCCGAAAGATAGTGCTCATCTGAAGTTGTTAACGTCGGTCCACTTTCAACCCTGGGGGATACTGTGGACGTCCGCCTCTTCAGCAATAAGCGCCGGGTTCTGGCGCAAGAGAACCAAGCTACACTCGACGCAATTTCGCGGGCGCTGGCAGTCATCGAATTCGAACTCGACGGTACGATCCGGACAGCCAACAAGAACTTCCTCGACGTGATGGGATACACGCTCGAAGAAGTTCGCGGGCAGCATCACCGCATTTTCGTCGACCCGGCGGAGAGCGCCCTGCCCGACTACAAGCTGTTCTGGGAGCAATTGGCCAAGGGCGAATTCCAGGCGGCAGAATATCGCCGCATCGGCAAGGGCCGACGGGATGTCTGGATTCAGGCGACCTACAATCCGGTCTTCGGGCGCGATGGGAAGCCCACGAAGATCGTGAAGTTTGCGACCGATGTTACGGCAGCAAAACTGGTTGCCGCGGACAGCGCCGGCCAGCTTGCCGCGATCTCGCGCTCACAGGCCGTCATCGAATTCACACCGAAGGGCGAGGTGATTACCGCCAACGACAATTTCTGTCAGGCGTTGGGCTATTCGCTCGATGAAATCCGCGGGCGGCATCACAAGATTTTTGTGCCGGCGACGGAAGCATCGACCAGTGCCTATCAGGAGTTCTGGAGCCGGTTGGGGCGGGGCGAGTTTCAGGCGGCGGAATATCTGCGCGTCGGCAAAGGTGGGCAGGAAGTCTGGATCCAGGCGACCTACAATCCGATCTTCGACCACCATGGGAAGGTGTTCAAGATCGTCAAATATGCCACCGATGTTACTGATCGGAAGCGCGCAGTGAACCTGCTGGGCAGCGAGCTGGCCAAACTAGCCCAGGGCGACCTGCGGGCCCGCATCCAGACGCCGTTCAAGGGCGAACTCGATGCCGTGCGGCTCGCCTACAACAATACTGTTGACCGCTTTGCCGAGATCGTGGCTCGGCTCCGGCGCTCGTCGAGCACGCTGCGCGCGGCAACGGCCGAGATCCTGACCGGCGCCAATGATCTTGCCGAGCGCACCTCGCGGCAGGCTTCGGCGATCCAGGAAACGAGTGCCGCAATGAGGAACCTGGCGAGCACGGTGGAGGAGAATGCAGCGCTGGCTGAAGAGGCCAGCGGCAAGACGCGGGCCGTCTCGACGACCGCCGAGCAGAGCGGCGAGGTCATGAGCCAGGCTCAGGAGGCCATGGGACGAATCCTGGCGTCTTCGTCGCAGATCTCAAACATTGTCGGCCTGATCGACGATATTGCCTTCCAGACCAACCTGCTCGCCCTCAACGCTTCCGTCGAGGCGGCGCGGGCGGGCGACGCTGGCAAGGGCTTTGCCGTGGTTGCGGTGGAAGTGCGCCGGCTTGCGCAATCGGCGGCGCAGGCGTCCTCGGACGTCAAGGCGCTGATCGAGCGATCATCCTCGGAAATTTCGACGGGGTCCAAGCTGCTTTCCGACGCGGCGGAGCGCATTGCCAGCATGCTGGGTGATGTGCGGGACAATAGCGGCCTCATGGACAGCATTGCCAGCGGCAGCCGCCAGCAATCGGGCGCGATTTCCGAAGTTGCCACGGCGGTGCGGCAGATGGACGAGATGACGCAACACAATGCGGCGCTCGTCGAAGAGACCAATGCAGCGATCGAGCAGACCGAGGGACAGGCGAGCGAACTCGACAGAATCGTCGAGGTCTTCGTGGTCGACGACGGGCCGCGCGGCCGCGAGCCGGCGAAACCGGCGCAGGAGAAGTCGCGCTCAGCGCCGCGGGCGGCCAGGCCGGCATGGGATTGGATGGGGCAAGGTAACGCAGCCCTCGATATCGGCTGGAGCGAGCGCTAAGCGAACCCAGGCAGGTCGCCATCCGGCGTCCTGCCTGTCATTTCCGACCCGGAATTGCTATCGACTTCCTTCGGAGGAGCAAATTGACCAAAATGACACCACTCGAATGCGTGGAACTTCAGCTCGCGGCCTATAACGAGCGAAATCTCGAGCTTTTCCTGACCGCTTTTGCCGAAAACGTCCGCTGCTATCGCCTGCCCGACATGGTTCTTACCATCGATGGAAAAGCGGCCCTCGGCGAGTTCTATGCGGCGAACCGCTTCGTGCATGAGGGATTGCACGCCAAGCTGCTGAATCGAATGGTGGTTGGGAACAAGGTCATCGATCATGAACTGATCCATGGACTCGGCCCGGAGCCTATCGAGACATCCGTGGTCTTCGTCATCGAGGATGGGCTGATCGCTCAAGTGTTCTTCATTCCGGCCAAATCGCCAAGCTAGGCTTTGACTGGCTTCAACACTTCATATAGATGCATCGCCAACCCGGCCGACGGGGACCCTTGCGGGTGTGGCGGAATTGGTAGACGCACTGGATTTAGGTTCCAGCGCCGCAAGGCGTGGAGGTTCGAGTCCTCTCACCCGCACCATAGCGGCCTCGGCCGAACGAGATGAACCAATACGGGATAAACCCCAATGCAGGTAACTGAGACCCTTAACGAAGGCCTGAAGCGCAAGCTCAGCGTCACCATTCCGGCCGCTGACCTCGTGTCGCGCCTCGATGCCAAGCTCGAAGAACTCAAGGGCCAGGCCAGCATCAAGGGCTTCCGTCCGGGCAAGGTTCCGACCGCTCACCTCAAGAAGGTCTATGGCCGCTCGGCCATGTCCGAAGTGATGACCGACGCCATCAACTCGACCGTGTCCGACACGCTCGACGGTCGCAAGGAACGCGCCGCAGCCCAGCCCAAGGTTGACCTGCCGCAGGACCAGACGCTGATCAACGACGTGCTCGACGGCAAGGCCGACCTCGCATTCGAAGTCGAATACGAAGTTCTCCCGCCGGTCTCGCTGATGGACCTCAAGGGCCTGAAGCTCAACAAGCCGGTCGTTGAAGTCACCGAAGAAGAAATCGACGCCGAAGTGAATCGCGTGTTCGCCCAGAACCGTGGCTTCACCGACAAGGGCGATGGCGCCGTTGTCGAACAGGGCGACCGTCTCGGTCTCTCGTTCGTTGGCAAGATCGACGGCGTTGCCTTCCCGGGCGGCACCTCCGACCATGCTCACCTGACCGTCGGCTCCGGCGAATTCATCCCTGGCTTCGAAGAACAGCTCGTTGGCCAGAAGAAGGACGAAACCCGCACCATCAAGGTCACCTTCCCCGCTGACTACGGCAATGCCGAACTCGCCGGCAAGGAAGCTACCTTCGACGTCACCATCCTCCATGTCGATGGCCCGAACCAGGGTGAACTCGACGACGAATTCGCCAAGCGCCTCGGCGTCGAAGACGTTGCCGGCCTGCGCAAGGCCGTGAAGGAGCAGATGGAAGCCGCACTCGTTTCCATGAGCAAGCAGCACGTCAAGCGTCAGATTCTCGACGCCCTCGACGAAGGCCACAAGTTCGACGTTCCGGCCCAGCTGGTCGAAGCCGAATTCGCCACCATCTGGCAGCGCGTTCAGCATGAAGTTGAAGGCCACGGCCGCTCCTTCGAAGACGAAGGCACGACCGAAGCCGAAGCCAAGGAACAGTATCAGCGTATCGCCGAGCGCCGCGTGCGTCTGGGTCTCGTCGTTGCCGAAATCGGCAACCAGAACGAAGTCCAGGTGACCGACGACGAGCACCAGCAAGCCCTGCTTGCTGAAATCCGCCGCTTCCCCGGCCAGGAACAGCAGGTCTACGACTACTACCGCAAGAACGCTCAGGCTCTCGCCAGCCTCCGCGCTCCGGTGTTCGAGAACAAGGTCGTCGACTATGTCGCCAGCCTTGCCGAACAGACCGAGAAGAAGATGTCGCGCGACGAGCTGGCCAAGCTCATCCAGGCCGACGAAAACGAAGTGCCGGAAGAGCATCACCACTAATTGGTGCGACTCATGGTTTAGTAGGGCCGCCTTCGGGCGGCCCTTTCTTTTTGGCCAGCCGGCGGCGACAAACGGTTAACCTGTTATTGCATCGCGACGAATAGACTTCGCGACGGGATGCAGGACACATTTGGAACCTCGACGATGGTGCATGGCCAGCTTTTCTTTGCACTCGTCAATCCGATTATCGCACTGCTGTTTTCGCTCGGCTTCGCGCTCATCTGGCTGCGGTGGCGGGACTACAAGCATCTGCCGGTCCTCTCCGCGGCCTTCCTCTGCCTCGGCCTCGGGTTCATCTTCTACGACTTTCGCATTCTGGTGTGGCCGGGCGACATCAATGTCGGCGCCAACATTCTCTACGTCGCCACCATAACCCTGGCGTGCAGCAGCACGTTTCTGCGCAAGAACCAACCGCCTCCCACCTTGCTCTTCCTGGCGGTCATAGCCTCGGGCGCCCTGCCCTTCGCGTGGTATCTGCTGGTCGAACCTTCCATATTGGCGCGCATCGTGATCACGTCGGCGATTTTTGCCGGCGTGACCAGCATCACCTTTGTCGGGCTCGTTCGCCAGCGGGACAGGACGGTCGCCGACAACCTGTTTGCATCCGCCGTCGGTCTCGCCTTCTTCGTCGCCATTTTCCGGCCCGGCCTAGTTTTGACGGGGGCCCTGGACATAGAGAGCTCCGCCGGCTTCACCGCCTCGGACTACTGGACATCGATCAGGGCCTTTACCCCGATCATGTCGATCATCGTCGCGACGCTCTTTACCGTGGCCATTGGCCTCGATGTGATTGGACACCTCAAGGGTCAGGCAGATCGAGATTATCTGACGGGCCTTCTCAATCGGCGTGGCTTCGAGACGACCGGGGACGAAGCCGTGACCCGGGATTTTGCCAATTCACGCCAACCCGCAATGCTCGTGGCCGATATCGACGACTTCAAGAAGGTCAATGACACGTTTGGGCACAAGGTTGGAGATGCCGTGATCGTTGCCGTGGGCCGCACATTGGCGCGGCATGGCGAGGCTGTTCTGGCGGCGCGCACTGGTGGTGAGGAGTTCGCCCTCTACTACAACGACATCGATCGGGCCGAACTGCAGGAAATTGCCCGCAGGATACGCGCTGCGCTGGCGCAGGTGACGATTGCCGGCCTGCCGAGCAATTACCCCGTTACGCTCAGCATCGGGCTTCACCTCAGCTATAGCCACGAGTCTCTGACCGGCATGATGACCCTCGCCGACCAGGCGCTCTACCGGGCAAAGAGCGAGGGCAAAGATCGGGCGGTGATGACGCCCGTTCGCTTACACCTTGCAACCGGAAGCAGATTGCAGAGCCAGGATCGGCTCTAGGGCGTTTCCGCCATTTCCGCGAAGAAGTCTTCCGGCCCTTCGACCTCACGCAAGCGCCTGCCAATGATCTGAAGGAAGCGCGTCCCCACGCCCCGCAGGAAGGCTCGATCGTGGGAGACGAGGAGACAGGTCGCGCCATGCTCGGCAATGTCCAGCTCAAGCTGTTCCTGGCCGGGAATATCGAGATGGTTGGTGGGTTCGTCGAGCAGATAGAAATTCGGCCGTTGCAGGCGTAGGGCCAGCAGTGCCAGGCGTGCTCGCTGGCCGAGGGACAGCATGCGGATTTGCTTGTCCTGCCGGTCGGGATCAAAGCCCGCGCCAGCCAGCAGCGCGATACTGCGGCGGTCGCCTTCATTGTAGCGCGAGACAATAAAGTCCAGCGGCGTCTGTTTGAGCGGCAACCAATCGAGAGCCTGATCGAGATAGCCCGGCACGATCTGCGGGCTGAGGCGCAATCCGTCCACAGCCTCGCCTCCGAGCGCGGCCGCCACTTTTCGCATGAGCTGGGATTTGCCGGTGCCGTTGCGGCCAAGCAGGACGACGCGATCGCCCTGGAAAACGTGCAGCTTATCGATGGAGAACAGCGGACGCCCATCAGGTGTCGTCACGGCCATGTTCTCGAAGGCGAGCATGACGCGGGCTTCGGCGCCGCTGTTCCCCAACATGACCTTGCCGGTCTTCTCGCGATGCACGGAGACGACCTGGTTCTCGATCTTTTCGGCGCGCTCGCGAAGCTGCTTGGATTTGACCGTCAGCAGGTCGCTGCCGGAGTTGATGCCGATATTGGTCAGCTTGGCCGCCTGCTTGCGCAGCTGGGCAACTTCCTTGAGGTCGCGCTGGCGCTGTTGCTCCGCGGCCTCGTCGGCTTCGTCGAGGGCGTTGCGTGCGGCGCTGTAGGCGAGCGGGAAGAAATGTGAGGTTTCGGGCCGCAGGAAGAGCGTGCGGTTGGTGACGCTATCCAAAAACTGGCGGTCGTGGCTGGCCATGACCACGATCGTCTGGCGCGGCAATGCGGCCATCCAGTTTTCGAGCGCGAGGATGCGGCCGAGGTCGAGATGGTTGGTGGGCTCGTCGAGGAGCAAAAGGTCCGGCTGGGTGACCCAGCCGCGGGCGATCAGCGCCAGACGCTGCCAGCCGCCGCTCAATTGGCCGATTGGCTTTTGCACGAGATCGAGCGGGAAGCCGAGTTCGTCGAGAGCCACGTCGGCGCGCCAGCCCTCGCTTTCGCGGTCGGCTTGCGGCAGGGCCTGCTCGACGAAATCACGCAGCGGAATGGCCAATGCTTCCGGCGGCACGTCCTGCGGGACATAGCCGATGGTCAGGCCGCGCGAGCGGGAGAGTTCGCCTTCGCTGAGTTCTGCCTCGCCCACGAAAGCGCGCAGCAGCGTGGATTTGCCGCGACCATTGGCGGCGACAAGGCCGACGCGATCGCCATCGGAAAGCGACAGGGAGAGATTGGAGAAAAGCACATGGCCCGAACGGAGGCCGGCATTACGGAGGCTGAGATTTGCCATCTTGTAGTCTTTCTGGGCGGCAAGCGCTGCGTTTCGACGCGCGCCTAGTCCATCATTTTGCATCCTGACAGAGGTCAGAATGCCGTGACGGGCAAACCAGAAGGATCAATGACGGAAGATGACGTCCGAACCGGGCTGGTCAGCCCTGCAGCTTGAGCCACAGGGCGTGAACGGGGCCATACTGATGATGATGAGTGAAATAGATCATGCATCCCTCCCCGTTTCGTGTTGGACGATTTGGCCTACGACCAAAAGCAGAGCTAATCGACCTTTTGGCCGAAAGCAAGCGTCAGGCGAGATAGAAAACAAGGCTCGCAAGCAGGGTCGCCCCAAAACGCGGGACGTGGAGTTGGGCCAGCCGGTACGCAATACTCAAAAATCCGGCTCTTGGCCAAACGCCAGCAGATGAACCGAAATGGGGCACTAAATACGCAATACTGGGCCCATTTCGGGTTCGCATACGGCAACTCCATACAAAAACCGTATGCCTGAACGCTAACAGCGCGCGCTTAAGAAAGTGCTTTCAAGAAGCAAACGAGGAGTAAACGCGACGGCCCAAGTTGAAACGGGGTTTTACCGATCGCCCGCCGATCAGCCTGCAGGCCGGAGGGCCTTCTGGCCACGAATGCGATCGGCGCAGAAATCGAAGTCTATGAGATAGACCCAGCCATCCTGCGTGGCGCGCACCTGGATGCGCTTTTCATTGGCGACATTGAGCGAGATATTGGTGTAGCCACGCCGGGCGATCGCTTCGCGAATCTGGTGATCCGAGAGGCACATGGGCAGTTGGGGGTAGAAATCCCGCGGCTCATCGCCGAAGTGGAAGCCAAAGCTGACCTGCGCCGAGGCAGGCATCGGGACAAGTGCCAGCGCCGACAGCATTGCGGCAGCGATAATTTTCTTGACCATGACATTGCTCCTTTTCGACCGATCCTGCCCACCAAACGGGTATGATGCGCTTTGGCTCCTGAACCCCTCGCCAATCGCCCGTTCATTTGCCGTTCATATCGGCCGGTTTCGGGGGAAAACCGCGGCAAACCGGCGTCCGGATGCCGGCCTGCGATATGCTACATAGTCTACCAGCCTGATTCGAATCGACCTGTTGGAAATCCTGTTGCATGCAAGCAGACGATCTCTTTGGCGGCGGGGCCGAACCCAAGCCGCAAGACCCTAAGCCAGCAAAGGAAAAGCCAGTCGCCAAGGCCCCCGCGCCGGCGACCGACAGCTATAGTGCATCCGATATCGAGGTACTTGAGGGGCTCGAGCCGGTACGGCGTCGCCCTGGCATGTATATCGGCGGCACGGATTCGAACGCCTATCACCATCTCTTCGCCGAGGTGATCGACAATTCCATGGACGAGGCCATTGCCGGCCACGCCACGCGCATTGAAGTGCACCTGGGGGCCGACGGCTACCTGACGGTTACCGATAATGGTCGCGGCATTCCGGTTGAAAAGCATCCGAAATTTCCGGGGCGATCGACGCTGGAAATCGTGCATACGATCCTCCATGCCGGCGGCAAGTTCGACTCCAAGGCCTATGAGACCTCGGGCGGTTTGCACGGGGTTGGTGTGTCGGTGGTCAACGCGCTTTCGGACGACATGGTCGTCGAGGTAGCGCGCGACCAGCAATTGCATCGCATCATCTTCTCGCGCGGCAAGGTGGTGCAGGACGTCGAGAATATCGGCCGGGTGCAAAACCGGCGCGGGACGTCGACGCGGTTCCATCCTGATCCAGAGATCTTTGGGCCAACGGCGCATTTCTCGCCGGGCCGCATTTATCGCATGACGCGGGCCAAGGCCTATCTCTTTGGCGGCGTGGAACTGCGCTGGAGCTGTGATGAAAGCCTTGCCAGTGACGAGGTTCCGGCCAAGGCCGTGTTCCATTATCCGGATGGCCTCAAGGACTTCATGACGGCGCGGATCGAGGGCGAGACGCGCATCGTCGACGATATTTTTGCCGGCAAGACCGGGCGGCCGGGTAGCCATGGATCGGTGGAATGGGCTGTGGCCTGGACCATCGAGGATGGCAGCGTTTCGTCCTACTGCAACACGGTGCCTACGCCCGATGGCGGTACGCATGAGGCCGGCTTGCGGCTGGTGTTGCTGCGCGGGCTCAAGAACTATGCCGAGCTGACCAAGAACAAGGCAGCGGCGAACCTGACGGCAGAAGACGTGCTTGGGCATTGCAATGCCATGCTGTCGGTCTTCGTACGCGAGCCGGAGTTCGTGGGCCAGACCAAGGACAAGCTGGCTTCAGGCGAAGCGACGCGCATCGTCGAAAATGCGCTGCGCGATGCTTTTGACCACTGGCTCGGTTCTTCGCCGCAGCAAGCGGGCAAACTGCTCGACTGGGCCGTGGAGCGCGCCGAAGAGCGGCTGCGCCGACGCAAGGAAAAAGAGATCGACCGCGCCAGCGCAACGCGAAAACTGCGTCTGCCGGGCAAGCTGGCTGACTGCACGCAGAATGCGGCGCAGGGCGCGGAACTGTTCATCGTCGAAGGTGACTCGGCTGGTGGCTCGGCCAAGCAAGCGCGCAACCGTTCCAACCAGGCCGTGTTGCCGCTGCGTGGCAAGATTCTCAACGTGGCAGGTGCCAGTCGTGAGAAGATGGCGGCAAGCCAGCTCATCTCGGACCTGATCCAGGCGCTCGGGTGCGGGACGCGCGATCGCTATACCGAGGATGATCTGCGTTACGACAAGATCATCGTCATGACCGACGCCGACGTCGACGGTGCGCATATTGCGTCGCTGCTGATCACGTTCTTCTTCCAGGAAATGCCGCGGCTGATCGAGAACGGACACCTCTACCTGGCCCTGCCCCCGCTCTATCGCATCAGCCAGGGCGGCAAGACGCTCTATGCGCGCGACGACGCGCACAAGAACGAGCTGATGGCGACTGAGTTCACGGGCAAGAGCAAGGCCGATATCACCCGCTTCAAAGGCCTCGGCGAAATGCCCTATGCGCACCTGCGCGAGACGACGATGTCGCCCAAGACGCGGACGCTGCTGCAGGTGAAGGTGCTGGATGATCATCAGGCGACCAAGACAACGGTCGATCGGCTGATGGGGACCAAGCCGGAAGCGCGGTTTGAGTTTATCCAGGAGAATGCAGAGTTTGTGATGGATCTGGACGTCTAGGCGTCCGGCTCCACTCCCGGTCTCGATGTCATCCCCGCGAAAGCGGGGATCTCTGTTTTTGGGCGCCGAAAGGGGGATTCCCGCTTTCGCGGGAATGACGCGGTGGGTGTGGGGAAACCTGGGGGGAACCTAGCGGTTCAGAATTCGGCCGCTCAGCACGTCGATCTGCATGCCATCGAAAGCCGGGGTGACGTTGCCCGGGGTATGGGCGTCCGTCTGCGCATAGTCGAGGTCGATGTGCATGTCCGTCAGGATGGCCTGGCGGGGTTTGTGGCGCTCGATGAGGTCTAGGGTTTCGGGCAGGCTCAGGTGGCTCGGATGCGGCGTCTGGCGGAGGGCGTCGATGATCCAGATGTCGAGATCGGCGAGGTAGGGTTCGGCGCTTTCGGGGAAGCCGGAGAGGTCGCAGCAATAGGCTGTGCGGGCGATCTTGAAGCCGAGGGAGTCGATGTCGCCGTGGTTTTGCAGGAAGGACTGGACCTCCAGCGTACCGCCGGGGCCTTCTACCTTAAGCAACTGGCCTGCTTCGATGATATGCGCGTTCAGGATAGGCGGATAGGCGCTCCCAGCGGGCGTCGTGAAGCAGTAGCCGAAGGCTTCGTTGAGACGGTAGCCGCATTCCTTGGTGAAGTAGACGTCGACGCGGCGCCGATTGTGGAGGGCTAAAACTCTAAGATCATCAATGCCATGGGTGTGGTCGGCGTGCTCGTGGGTGTAGAGCACGGCGTCGACACGATCGACCTTGGCATCGAGGAGCTGTTCGCGAAGGTCGACGCCGGTGTCGATGAGGACGCGGGTGGGTTGGGACTCGCCGTCAAGAAAACCTTCGATGAGAAGGGCGCAGCGGCGGCGGCGGTTTCGGGGATTGTGCGGATCGCAGATTCCCCAATCGTTGCCGATGCGCGGCACGCCGCCGGAAGAACCGCAGCCCAGAATGGTCGCGATGATCCGGTCGGGCGCGGGCATTATTTTACGCCGGATTTGGAGAAGAGGCGGCCGAAATTGGTGGTGGTTTCCTGGGCCAGTTGCTCGAGGGAAATGCCGCGCAGTTCGGCGACTTTTTCGGCGGTGTGGCGGACGAAGCTGGGTTCGTTGGATTGGCCGCGATGGGGGATCGGCGCGAGGTAGGGGGCGTCGGTCTCGACGATGTAGCGATCGGCGGGGACGATCTTGGCAACCTCTTGGATTTCCTGGGCATTCTTGAAGGTGACGATGCCGGAGAAGGAAATGTAGCCGCCTAGCGCCAGGGCGCGATCGGCGAGATTGCGGCCGGCGGTGAAGCAGTGGAGCACGAAGGGGAAGGCCCCTGCCCGGCTTTCTTCTTCGAGGATGTTGGCCATGTCTTCGTCAGCGGCGCGGCTGTGGATAACCAGTGGAAGACCCGTCTGCCTAGAGGCTGCGATATGGCGGCGGAGGCCGGTGGCCTGGGCCTCGCGCGGGGCGTTGTCGTAGAAGTAGTCGAGGCCCGCTTCGCCGATAGCAATGCAACGGGGATGGGCACTTAGCCGGACAAGATCATCCGTTTGTATATGCAATTCCTGATCGGCATTGTGCGGATGCGTGCCGACCGAGCACCAAACGTTCGGGAAACGTTCCGCGATGGCAGTGTACGTGGAAAAGTTATCCACACGTGTGCAAATCGTCACCATTCCGGTGACGCCGACGGCAGCGGCGCGGGCCATCACGCCGTCGATGTCGGCCGAAAGCGCCTCGAAGTCGAGATGGCAGTGGCTGTCGATCAGCATGGCTTACTCGGCCGGCTTTTCGAGACGCGCGAAGACGCCTTGCGGCACTGGTAGGTCAGTATTGGTTAGCAGACTGTTAGCATTGAGCGCAGCCGACAGGGTCCGTTGGTCAGCGGGGACTGCCAACTGGTCCAGAAGACGCGCTGCCGAGGCCGGAACGAAGGCGAGCATCGGGATGGCGATGCGGCGAACGGTGTCGGCGGTGACGTAGAGGACGGTCGCCATGCGGGCGGGATCGGTCTTCTTCAGCGCCCAGGGTTCCTGGCCGGCGAAATAGTTGTTGGCCGACGACAGGGCGGCGATGAGGGCACCGGTCGCTTCGTGCACCAGCTGCTCGTCCATGGCCTTCTGGGCAGCTTCGAGCGCTTCGGTGACTTCGGCGATGATGGCGTTGTCGGCGTCGGTCAGGGCGCCGAGTTCGGGCACCTTGGCGTCGCAGTTCTTGTTGATCATCGACAGCGAACGCTGCGCGAGGTTGCCGAGGTTGTTGGCAAGGTCGGCGTTGACGCGGTTGACCAGCTTCTCGTTGGAATAGTCGCCATCGTTGCCGAAGGACACTTCGCGCAGGAAGAAGTAGCGGACGGCGTCGGGGCCGAAGGTTTTGACCAGTTCAAACGGGTCGATGACGTTGCCGAGCGACTTGCTCATCTTCTGGCCATCGACAGTGAGGAAGCCGTGGGCGAAGACGCGGTGCTGCACTTCGATACCGGCGCTCATCAGGAAAGCGGGCCAGTAGACGGTGTGGAAGCGGATGATGTCCTTGCCGATGACGTGGAGGTCAGCGGGCCAGAATTTCTTGAACAGTTCGCTCTGCTCGTCGGGGTAGCCAACGCCGGTGATGTAGTTGGTCAGGGCGTCGACCCAGACATACATCACATGGCCTTCGGCGCCGGGAACGGGGATGCCCCAATCGAAGGTGGTGCGGGAGACAGAAAGATCCTGCAGGCCGCCCTTCACGAAGGAGATGATCTCGTTGCGGCGCTCCTTGGGAGCGATGAAATCGGGGTTGGCTTCGTAGAGTGCGAGCAGCTTTTCCTGATAGGCGGAGAGGCGGAAGAAATAGGTCGGCTCTTCGACCCATTCGACTTCGGCGCCCGAGGGGGCGAAGCGCTTGCCGTTCTTTTCGGTCAGCTCGCTCTCGTCGAAATAGGCCTCATCGCGCACCGAGTACCAGCCCTTGTAGGTGGACTGGAAAATGTCGCCGTTGTGGCTCGCTTCCATCTTCTTCCAGATGGCCTGCGAAGCGTCGTAATGGCGCTGCTCGGTCGTGCGGATAAAGTCGTCGTTGGAGAGGTTCAGCGCCGCGGCGAGTTTCTTGAACTCGGCCGAGTTGCGGTCTGCCAGTTCGCGGACCGGAATGCCTTCCTTGGCCGCGGTCTGAACCATCTTGATCCCATGTTCGTCCGTACCGGTGAGGAAGTAAACTTCCCGGCCTTCGAGCCGCTTCCAGCGGGCGATGGCATCGGTCGCGATCATCTCATAGGCGTGGCCGATATGCGGGGCGCCATTGGGATAGGAAATCGCGGTCGTGACGTAAAAGGGCTTTGCGGTCATTGTGACTCTGTGGGGATGGCAGTCGTGTTTCGGTGCTTCCTTATGGCGTCGAACAGCACGGACAGCGTCTGCTTCATGTCGAGATTGACGCTATCGGCTTCGCTCAGAAGCGCGTTTGCCTTGTCCCATAGGTCAGTTGCCGAGGCAAGCCGCAACCGCTCGCCGGGCTGCATTGCGGCATTGCGCGCCTCGTCTGAAAGCCAATCGAGAAGGATTTCGCGGGCGAAGGACGTGTCCGGCCCCTGCGGGTCAGAGCCGATGGCGTCGGCGAGCGCGATGGCGGTGCCGGCCGGCAGGTTTTGGGGCGATTGCAGCCAGGCAATGAGGGCGCCGACGGGGGACTCTGGTGAGAGTGCCAGGGTTTCAAAGGCGCGGCGGGGGCGGCCGCCGGCTAGGCCGAGGGCACGTTGCAGGGTTTCCTCGTCAATGCCGGGCATGCTGGCGGTGACGATCTCGGCGACATCGCTATCGGCAAGCGGGCGCAGGGCCAGGTTGTGGCAGCGCGATTTTATCGTCGGGAGCAATTGGCCGGGGCGATGTGAGATCAGCAGGAAGGTCGTGTCGGCGGGCGGCTCTTCGAGGGTTTTGAGGAGCGCGTTGGCGGCCGAGGGATTGCAGTCGTCGATGGAGTCGAGAATGGCGATGCGGTGGCCGGCGCGGCCGCGCGTGTGATGCAGCGCATCGCGGAGTTCGCGGACGTCTTCGACGCGGATGATAGTGTAATAGCCTTTGGCGTCCTTGGGGCGGCGACGCAGCACGAAGAGGTTCGGGTGCGAGAGCGCGGTGATCTGCTCCTGCACGCGCTCGGGGCTTTCGTCGCCGGTGGCGAGGAGAATGGCGGCAGCGAGTTCGAAGGCGAAGGTGGCTTTGCCGATGCCCTGGGGGCCATGGAGCATGATGGCGCCCGGCAGGCGGTGCTCGTGGAGCTGGGCAAGGATGGCCGCGCGGGCGGCGTCATGGCCGATGGCGCCGTGCCGTTCTTCGGGCAGCGGCAGACCGGCAAGCGCAGAGGGATCGGTCACGCCGGGATACCGGTCTGGAGTTCCGGGAAGCGCGACTGGACGGTGTTCCAGATTTCGCGCTCAAGGCCCTCTTCGGCCTGATTGGCGGAGAGCACCACACAGCGGTCAGTATTGTTGCGGGCGATATCGAGGAAACCGTCGCGCAGGCGCTTGTGCCAGTCGAGCTCTTCTTTTTCGAAGCGGTCGCCAGTGAGGGCGAGGCCGTCTTCGATGGCGCGCTCGGCGACGCGCTTGAAGGCGATTTCCGGGTCCATATCGAGGACGATGGTGAGATCGGGCGTGTGGCCATCGAGGGCGAGGTCTTCGAGGGCGTCGATGAGCTTGGTATCGACGCCGCCGGTGAGACCCTGATAGGCGCGGGTAGAATCGCAAAAGCGGTCGGAAATGACCCAGGTGCCTTTGGCGAGATTGGGGGCGATCAGTTGCGTAACGTGATCGTAGCGGGCGGCGGCAAAAAGCACGGCTTCGGCGCCTGAACCCCAGGCTTCGCTGCGGCCCTGCAGGATGAAGGAGCGTATCGCTTCGGCCTTGGGCGTACCGCCGGGCTCGCGGGTGCGCACGGCGTCGATGGAAACGCTGGCCAGATTGGCGAGCAGGCGCTTTACCTGGGTGGATTTGCCCACCCCTTCCCCACCTTCAAAGGTGATGAAGCGGGCCTGTCTGCGATTTGGCGCTTCGAGCATGGGTAGGCTGATTCCTTGGTCCGATTTCTTTTAGGGCAACTCGGGAGGTGGGGAAAGGTTTGGAGGGGACTAGGCCGGAGGTCCATGCCTCCCTGAGATGGATTGCCGGGACAGGGCCCGGCAATGACGATGGGGCTTATGTTTGCCCCTGTCACTCCCACCGTGTCATTCCAGCGCGGAGACAGAGATTCCCGCTTTCGCGGGAATGACGCCGTGGGTGGGGCGGGCTCCAATGGAGCAAATTTGCCCTTCAGATCGGCTCAAAGCCAGCCCAACGCGAGCTGTTTGAGCGCGTCGGTAGCCCTGCGCACGAGATCGCCTTGCGGCACATCTTCGGCGGCGTAGAGCGGCGCACTCTGTACGAGTTCGTCATTGCAGAAGACGCGCAGTTCGGCAACCTGCTGGCCGGCTGAAACCGGGGGCAGAAGCGGGCCGACATAGTGGACGCTGGCCGACAGGCAATCGCGGGAACCACGCGGCAGATAGAGGGCGATTTCGCCATTGCCGACGAGGCCGACGCTGGAGATGGCGCCGCCATAGACATCGGCATAGGTGACCACGGCACCGTCTGGATAGGCTTCAAAACGCTCGAAGGCGCGGGAGCCCCAGGTGAGGAGCTTGCGGCCCTCTTCGGCGCGCTCGCGCATGGAGCCTAGGCCGTGGACGACGGCGACGAGGCGGCGATCGCCCTGCGCGGTGGAGATGACGGCGCCGTAGCCGGCAGCTTCGGTGTGGCCGGTCTTGAGGCCATCGACGCCAATGCCGACTTCGATCAGGGAATTGCGGTTGGCCTGCTTGATGCCGTTCCACTCCATCTCGGGCTCGGAGAAGTAGTGGTAATATTCGGGGAACTCGCGGATCAGGTAGCTGCCGAGATCGGCGAGGTCCCGGGCGGTCGAATACTGGTCGGGGTCCGGCAGGCCGGTAGGGTTCATGAAATGCGAGCCCTCGAGGCCGATATTGCGGGCCAGCTCGTTCATCATGGCGGCGAAGCTGCCTTCGGTGCCGGCGATGCCTTCGGCGAGGATGATAGCGGCGTCGTTACCGGACTGGATGATGACGGAGCGGACGAGGTCTTCGACGCGGATTTTTGAATTCAGGTCCGCGAACATGGTGGAGCCGCCCGAGGAGGCGCCGCCGGTGCGCCAGGCGTGTTCGGAGACGAAGAACTCATCGTTGAGATGGACGCGGCCGGCGCGGATTTCGTTGAAGACGACGGCCAGGGTCATGAGCTTGGCCATGCTGGCCGGCTCGAGCTGCGCGTCCGCATCCTTCTGAAAAATCACCGTGCCCGATTCATAGTCCATCAGCACCGCGAAGCGGGCATTGGTCTCGAAATTTGCCTGCGCCAGAGCGGGAAAGGCGCTGGCGAAAGCGATGAGCAGGGCAAGAAGCAGTCTCACGGGCAATACCTTGCGTTTCGGCCGTCCTGGCCGGATTCGGCTCGGCGATCGACCCCTATTTTAATAGAGAATTATGTCGCCAAGTCCAAGTTCTCGCGCCAGTGCGAGAGCGTCCTCTTTTGTGGCGCCGGGCTTCAAATAGCTGAGAGTTAGGCGGGTCGCCGGGTGGCCATTGACCAGCACCTGCTCTTCGTCGACCGCGCCGAGAATGGCGAAGCGTTCGGCGAGCGCGACAGCATTGGTCGGGTTGGAGAAGGTGCCGAGGCCGAGCTTGAAGGCGCGGCTATCGGCATCGACGCTCTTGGCCCAAGCCTGCAGATCGGGCGTACCGGCGGCCATCGAATTGACGGCGGCGAAAGCCGTGCCGATGCCGGCGTCGACTTCCTGAGGTGTCGAGTCAGCGTAGGAGAACAAGCCATTGAAGAAATTGGTGGTCATGCCCACGAGGCTGCGATTGCTCTCGGCCGATGCGACGCGGATGTTGCCGGTGTCGAAATCGTTCGGGCCGGAATAGCTGGCCATCAGGGTGCGGGTGTCGTCGCCTTCGAGCGGGGCGGCGCCGACATACTGGACCTGGACATTGGCCGAGCCGTTGTTGACGTAGCCCAGCATGGACGCGGCCTGGTGCGACAGATCGATGACGCGGCCGGCGACATAGGGGCCGCGGTCGTTCACACGGACGATCAGCGAGCGGCCATTGTCCTGATTGGTGACGCGAACATAGGACGGCAGAGGCAGGGTTGGGTGAGCGGCCGTGATGGCATTGGCGGAGAAGATTTCGCCATTTGCCGTGCGGCGGCCGTGGAAATCGGAGCCGTACCAGGAGGCCGTACCGGCGGCCTGATAGTTCGGATCGTGCTGCGGCACATAGGTTTTTCCGCGCACGGTATAGGGCTGACCGACCTGATAGCGGCCGCCACCGCGCGGCGGATTGGGATCATTGGTGACGCGCGGGGAGACGGCGACGCCATATTCCTTGGAGGTGAAGGCACCGCGCTTGACGGTGGCGCCGAGGCCTCCGCCGCCCATGCAGGCGGCAAGGGTCGGGGCGATTAGCGCGCACAGGGCGACTGTGCGGACGAGGTTGCGCCAAGTGGTCACGGTACTCTTTACTCAACACGCTTGGGTCAGGGCGCGCGTTTTTACACAGCGCGCGTACAGTTCTTCGCAAAATGTCGTCAGGCTGGTTGAGGGGACGTTAATGCTGACAGACTGTTAGCATTCGGCGCCGCATTGCGTGGAATTGGGTAAACGAGCGGTAAAGAGGGTTTTCCGGGGCGAATTTGACAAGGCGGGCAATATGGCCATGATGGGCGGCATGAGCACGGATTTCATTTTCGTCCCCCAGACACGCGACGGTCATCGCCTGGCAGGCTGATTGCCTGGTGTTGCTACCTGCCTTTTAGGCAAGAGCGGCACCAGGAGGCTCTAACCCAATCCTACATTTTTCATGCCTGACAAGCGCCCGCGGTTCGTGGGCGCGTTTTGGCATGCTTGTCCGAGACAATTGTGATGACCTTCAAGTATTCCGTGACCCTCCCCATCAGCGGCGGCAACAAGCTCAGCCGGTTCAAGGATTGGGCCGAGCAGCATGTGCCTGCCGTGCGCTACCGCCTGCCGCCGCAGACGCCGATCAAGACCGAAACCATGACCATACGCATGGCTTCGCTCGAGGAGCGGCAGTTGCTGCTGCAGGCCTTTGCCCGATCCTCGCAGATGTGAGGATGGGACATGCCAGCACTCAGATTTTGCCGGTCTTGTGCCGGTCCACGACCGCGGACGGCGCAGCGCTGTCCGTGGTGTCACCGGGACTATGATGGTCCCAAGGCCCTGCCTGAGCATCTCTTCGATGCGCCGGAGGGCAGAAGTGGTTTGCGGACGCAGAGGGAGGACGCGCGATGACGACGCTTTCGCTGAAGGATTGGTCGCAATCGCCTGACATCATGATCGGGGCGCGGGAGCATAGACGGCTGACCACCGCAGCGCTGATCGATGTGGAGCAGGATTCCGATCAGGTGGACTTTCTGCTCTATGAGCTGGATCGGGCGGTGATCGTGGAGGACACGATGCTGCCGGCTGATATTGTTCGGCTCGGCAGCGTGGTGCGCTTTCGCGTGGCTTCGGG
This sequence comes from Devosia sp. LjRoot3, assembly GCF_964252865.1. Taxonomy (NCBI): domain Bacteria; kingdom Pseudomonadati; phylum Pseudomonadota; class Alphaproteobacteria; order Hyphomicrobiales; family Devosiaceae; genus Devosia; species Devosia sp. LjRoot3. The sequence continues at coordinate 1,256,016 of NZ_CAXUPK020000001.1, read as the reverse complement.
CGAAGAGCGGACGATCAAGCTGGTGCTGCCCGAACATGTCGCCGGGCGCGAGGCCTATCGCATGTCGGTGACCTCGAAGCATGGGGCGGCGCTGCTGGGGCTGCGGCCCGGGCAGATCATTGCATGGGTCGATGCCGGCGGCGCCGCGCATAGCGTGGAAGTGTTGAAGGTGGCCAACGCGGGATGAGTGGGCTTGGGAAGCTGCGCCGCTTAGTCCGGCGCGGCTTCCGCCCAGTTCACGCTTCTCAGAGGGAGAGGTGCGCTTCGCGTTAGACTGGGAATGGGATGAGGGCGGTGTCGGCGCGTAGGTAGAGCGGGTGTTTGGGGGAGCCGTCGGCATTGGTGCCGAAGCACCAGAGGTTCAGGCCGTCGGCACGGAGAGTTTCCACGATTTCGCGGCCGGCGGGGGCGAGGGCTTTGTTGAGTTTGCCGTGGCAGAGGACGATGCGCCCTGCCCCATTGGCCGCTTTTCGGATGGCGGGGATATTGGCGGATGAGACCGCAACCACGCCCGGCTGGATCAGCATTTTGGGATCGGTGGCGCGGTAGTCGCCGACGTTGCATTTGACCATGGCCGAAAAACCTTCGCGGCGGGCAAAGGTCCATTCGCGGGCGCAGGTGGGGTCGTCCACTGTCGCATCGGCGGTGGAGGGATTCATGCCGATGAAGAGGATGTAGTTTTCCGGGAACGAGTCGCCCAGCCAGCGGCGCATGAGCTGACGGTAGCGGCCGTCTTCGCTCATGACCGCATCGCCGTGGACGCCGGCGCCAAGGCGCAGACGCACCTTGCCGCCGGGATCGTGGGCGGTGTCATCGCCCAGGTCGAGAGAGGTCTGGCTCATGCCGTGAGATCGCTCGGGGGCACGAGGCCGTTGATGAGCGAGGCGGTGGTGATGGTATTGGCGAGGAGGCAGGCGATGGTCATGGGACCGACGCCGCCGGGAACGGGCGTGATGGCGCCAGCGACTTCCACAGCGGAGGCGAAGTCGACGTCGCCGACGAGCTTGGTCTTGCCTTCGCCCTTTTCGGGAGCGGGGACGCGGTTGATGCCGACATCGATGACGACGGCGCCGGGTTTCAGCCAATCGCCCTTGATCATTTCAGGACGGCCGACGGCGGCGACGACGATATCGGCCTGACGGACGACGGCGGCGAGGTTCTGCGTCTTCGAATGGGCGACGGTGACGGTGCAGTTATCGCGGAGGAGGAGCTGCATCATCGGTTTGCCGACGAGGTTGGAGCGGCCGATGATGACGGCGTTCTTGCCTTCGAGTTTGCCGAGGTGATCGCGCAGCAGCATGAGCGACCCGAGCGGGGTGCAGGATACGGGGCCCGGCAGGCCGATCTGCACCTTGCCGACATTGGCGGGGGTAAAGCTGTCGACGTCCTTCATGGGGTCGATGGCTTCGATGACCTTGTTGGGGTCGATGTGCTTGGGAACCGGGAGCTGGACGAGAATGCCGTGGACGGCGGGGTCGGCATTGAGTTTTGCGACGAGGGCGAGCAGGTCGGCTTCCGAGACGTCGGCGGGCAGCTCGTGCTTGAAGGAATTCATGCCGACTTCGGCAGTCTGCTTGGCCTTGTTGGACACATAGACCTGGCTGGCCGGATCGTGGCCGACGATGACGACGGCGAGGCCGGGGGTGATGCCGTGCTCGGTTTTGAGGCGCTGGACGTGGCCCGCGATACGACCGCGCAGATTCTCGGCAAAGAGTTTTCCGTCGATGATTTTTGCGGTCATAGTGGCCTCGTTTTCTTGGGGATAGAGGCGCGGGAAGGTGCTCCCGCGTTTCGGCTTCGACATAAGGGATGCGTCATGATCCGTCCATTGCTTTGCTTGCCTTTGGCGGCGCTTTTGCTTGCAGCGACGCCTGCGACCGCCCAGCCGGACGGGCTGGAGAAGCAGGCCAGGAAACTGCACGCGCTGGCGAGCGGGGGCTACTGCGAGCCGCTCGAAAATGCCCATGATGCGGAGAGCGCCTATCAGAGCTGGACGTTCAGCTACGATCTCTATCCGGGCGCTGCTTCCGACCAGGAGGAAATCACCCTCATCCGCATCTGGTGCATGACGGGCGCCTATAACGAGGTGCATGCCTATTACACCTACCGCAACTATGAGGGGCTTGCGCCACTCAGCTTCGCGGTTCCGGCCTATGAGACGACCTATGAGGACGACGAGCCCATTGAGGGTAAGCTCGAAGACCTGACGGTGCTGGGGTTCAACGCCACGATCATTTTGACCAATTCCCAATATGACCCGAAGACGCGGACGATTTCGGACTATTCGCTCTGGCGCGGCATTGGCGATGCCAGCTCCTCGGGCACCTGGAATTTCAATGACGGCGAATGGACGCTGCAGCGCTACGAAATCGACGCCAGCTATGATGGCGAGAGCAATCCGGAGACTGTGGTCGACTATACGGAGTAACGGGACGGAGGTCGGGAATGGCGGAACAGAAGACGAAGCCCGGCAGCGGTGATGTGGCAGCGTTCATCGAGGGGATCGAGGACGCGGGCAAGCGGGCCGACGCGCAGGCGCTGATCGCACTGATGAGCGAGGTTTCGGGGGAACCGCCAGTGCTGTGGGGCACGATGGTGGGTTTTGGGCAGTACCACTATCGCTACGAGACGGGGCACGAGGGCGACAGCTTTCTTGTCGGCTTTGCGCCGCGCAAGGCGGAATTCAGCATTTATCTTATGGGGACGTATTTTCCGGAGGTGGCGGAAAAGCGGGAGGCGCTGTTGGCGCGGCTCGGGAAGCACCGGATGGGCAAGGCTTGTCTTTATGTGAAGCGGCTGAGCGACGTGGACGTGGGGGTATTGAGGGAGCTGGCGGAGATTTCGGTGGGGGAACTGCGGAAGGCTTATGGGTGAGCTTGGGCTCCTTCGCCGCAGTATTTCCTACCTCGATCGTCACCCCGGCGGAGGCCGGGGCCCATCTTGAGATGCACGGAGCTAACTGAGCTATTTGGGCTCACATTCGGTGGGGGATGGGCCCCGGCCTGCGCCGGGGTGACAGCTGGTGGGGGTGGGGGCAATGTGCCCGAGCGCGACTCCCCCCTCAGCCGATCCTAATGATTTCCAGTTCCTGCGCGCCGAGGGTGGCGACGTCGTCGACGCTCTTGCCGAGGAGGGCCTGCGCTATGGGAGAGGCGTGGGAAATGGTGCCGGCCTTGGGGTCGGCTTCGTCTTCGCCGACGATGCGATAGGTCTGCACGCGGCCGTCGTCGCGGCTGAAGGTGACGGTGCTGCCGAAGGCGACAGTTTTTGTGTCGGCGGGGGCCGGGACGAGTTGGGCGGTGCGCAGGCGCTCGGAGAAGTAGCGGAGATCGCGGAGCGGGACGGCGGACTGGCGGCGGCGCTCGTTGATGTCATCGGTGGCCTGGGCGGCTTCGAAGGCGGTGCGGGCGGATTCCACCTGGGCTTCGAGCGCCTTGAGGCCAGCTTCGGTGACAAGGTTGAGACCGGGCGGAATGGGGCGATCGGGCAGGACGGATTCCGAGGCAGTTTCAGCACTGTCTTCTTTGGTGAAGGCTACGCTCACTGGATGCTCCGTTTGTCACACTGAAGGGACAGGGTGCTGCGCTTCGCATGAACACACAACCCTTGTCGATCGTCATTGCCCGGCTTGTCCGGGCAATCCAGTCTTTGGCAGCATGGACCACCGGGACAAGCCCGGTGGTGACGACGAGAGGGAAAGGTTGCGCGCTCTCCAAGCGAAACAAACCAGGCAAAACAAAAAAGACCGTCCGACATCTCTGCCGGACGGCCTTGGGGGATATGGTCCGCCGCGCTGTTGAGGGCTTGGGGGACAAGCGGCCAACCATATCCTGCTCACCGGTGCATGGGTCGTTTGCAGTTGCCGATGAACTGAGTGAAAAGATGGGAGGCAATTGCGGCAATAAAAGTACGGCTCACCGAAGTGTGAAGACTGTTTTGGCCCCCACGGCCTCCGTTGAGAAGGTGTCATGCGGTCCCTATAGTGAACGGTCAAACCGGCGCGATTCCAATGAGCGCCCGCCGGCCTGATGTGGCCGGCAGATGAGGATGGTTCATGACGACGATTTGCCCGCCGCGCCTTGAGACCCAGAGCTTTACCGATCCAGAGGCCGCCTGGGAGCATATCGCTCACATCTACCATCGGAACTGCGATTTCATCCGCGATCAACTGGCGAGCCTGACGCGGGGAGAGATTCCGAAGGGTCGGGTGCGGGCCTGTTATCCGCAGGTGGAAGTGCGTTCCACCAGCTATTCCAAGCATGAGAGCACCCTGCCCTATGGGTATCTGCATACGCCGGGCATTTATCGCACCACGGTGACGGCGCCGGAACTGTTCAAGACCTATTTTGAAGAACAGTTCACCGTGCTGCTGCGCAATCATGGTGGCACCATCGATGTGGGTGAGAGCGACACGCCGATACCGCTGCATTTTGCACTGCCGCCGCATGAGCATGTGGATGGGGCTGCGCTGAATGCGCTCAATATTCCGCTGCGCGATGTTTTTGACGCGCCGGACCTGGCCAATACGGACGACGAGATTGCCAATGGCACTTATGTGCCGCCGCGGGGTGGACCCTACCCGCTTTCGGCCTTTACGGCGCCTCGGGTGGACTATTCGCTGTTCCGGCTGGCGCACTATACGGGCACGGCGGCCGAGCATTTTCAGAACTTTGTGATCTTTACGAACTACCAGTTCTATATCGACGAATTCTGCCGGGTGGCGAAGACGTGGATGGCCGATGGTCATTCGCACTATCAGCGGTTTATCGAGCCGGGGAATGTGTCGACCGACAATATGCTGACCGGGGGCGCGGTGACCGGGTCGCCGCCGCCGCGGACGCCGCAGATGCCGGCCTATCACCTGGTGGGTGATCGCGGGCGTGGCATTACCATGGTCAATATCGGCGTCGGGCCGGCCAATGCGAAGACGATTACCGACCATATTGCGGTTTTGCGGCCACATGCGTGGATCATGCTGGGGCATTGTGCGGGGCTGCGGAATAGCCAGGAACTGGGCGACTATGTGCTGGCGCATGCCTATGTGCGCGAGGACCATGTGCTCGATGCGGACCTGCCGCTGACCGTGCCGGTGCCGGCGCTGGCCGAAGTGCAGGTGGCGCTGGAGCAGGCGGTGGAGGAGATCACCCAGACCGAGGGGATCGAGACCAAAAAGATCATGCGCACCGGGACGGTGGCGACGTTTGACAATCGCAACTGGGAATTGCGGGACCAGACGGAGATCGTGCGGCAGTTGAGCCAGTCGCGGGCGGTGGCGCTCGATATGGAGAGCGCGACGATTGCGGCGAACGGGTTCAGGTTCCGCGTGCCCTATGGGACGCTGCTGTGTGTTTCGGACAAGCCGTTGCATGGGGAGCTGAAACTGCCGGGCATGGCTTCGGATTTTTATCGCACACAGGTCAATCGGCATTTGCAGATTGGGCTGAGGGCGATGGAGATTTTGCGGGATCAGCCGGCGGAGCGGCTGCATTCACGAAAACTGCGGAGTTTTGCGGAGACGGCGTTCCAGTAACGGAGCGGTTACGGATAGCGTCGGGACTAGTGTTACAGGAGCAAGAGATGGCGAACGATAAACGTCACGATGAACAGGTGCGGCTGGCCGGATGGACGGCCGGGGCCACGGAAAAAGACAAGAACACCAATCCACACCGCGGCAAGAAGAATGACGACGAAGCCAACTGGGACGAGGGCTGGGAAAAGGGCCATGCAGGCGAGGACTATACTGTCTGGTCCTGATAGGCGCTCGCGTGCGGGCACCATACAAATCCCATAGGAGAATGCTTTGGCGCTTTTTGCCGTAAGCTTCATGCTCGAAGACGGAAGCGACTATGACGATCGCCATGCTGCGCTGGCCAAGGCCATCGAGCAGGCGGCAGATGGCGAGGTCTGGTCGGAAACCGCGTCGTTTTATCTGCTGAATTCGACCCGGAACTCGGTGGGGCTCAAAGACGAGATCACCTCGGCGGTCGCGTTGCAGGATGGCGACGTGCTGCTGGTGATCAATCTGAGCAAGACCAAGGGCCATGCGACCAGCGGCATCGCCAAGAAAGCTCTGTTCAAGAAGCTCATCGATCACCGCTGACTGCTGCCGGGCACTGGATCACGACTTTAGCGGCGAGTGAACCGCAACTCCTGTCTCTGCGTTGGCTCCCATCGGCTTATTGGACTGCCGGTGTGTTGCCACGCAAATGGCAGGAGACCTCAATGCACAAAATCACCGCCCTAGCTGCAATCGCTGGACTGAGCGCGATGCTCGCGGCGCCAGCGATGTCGCAGGACGCCGCGCTCGATCCCTCGGGCTCCTTTGCCGATGAGTGGGGCACGACGTTCACGTTCTCCCTCTGCGGATCCGGGACCGACCTGTGCGGGACGCTGGATGTTCTGCAGGGTGACTCTGCGACCGAAGAGAACCTTGCTTATGTCGGAAAGCAGGTGATGCAGGCGCAGCAGACGGCGCCGAACACATGGAAAGGGGCGCTGGATGCCGGGGGGCTGAGCGCTGAAGCGACGGTTACGCAGACAGGCCCCGATACTATCGACATTGAAGGCTGCCAGGCGGAACTGCTTTGCCAGACGCTGACCTATCAGCGGAAGTAAGGGCGTCCCTCTTCTGACCCGACAAGCAAAAGGCCCGGTTTGTTCCACCGGGCCTTTTTCGTTGCGTCAGTCGCGATCGAGCAGGGCTTTCCAGAGGATGGCGCCGATGGCGGCGCCGGCGAGGGGCGCGACGATGAAGAGCCAGACCTGACCGAGCGCGCCGTTTTGCGCGAAGATGGCGGCGGCGATGGAGCGGGCCGGGTTCACCGAGGTATTGCTGACCGGGATCGAGATCAGGTGGATCAGGGTCAGGCCGAGGCCGATGGCGATGGGCGCGAAGCCGACGGGGGCGTTGCCGTGGGTCGAGCCGAGGATGATGATCAGGAAGAAGGCGGTGAGCACGACTTCGGCGATCAGCACGGAGACGAGGCCATAGCCATGGGGCGAAAGGGCATCGTAGCCGTTGGAGGCGAAGCCGCCTGCCGTGAAGCCGGCTGTGCCCGAGGCGATGGCGAAGAGGACGGCGGCGCCTAGGATGCCGCCGACGAGCTGGGCGACCCAATAGGGAATGAGGTCCTTGTATTGGAAGCGGCCGGCGATGGCGAGGCCGAGGGAAACGGCGGGATTGAAGTGGCCGCCGGAAATGTGGCCCACGGCATAGGCCATGGTCAGCACTGTGAGGCCGAAGGCCAAAGCAACGCCGGCATAGCCGATACCAAGTTCAGGAATACCGGCAGCAAGAACGGCAGAGCCACAGCCGCCGAATACTAGCCAGAATGTACCAAATGCTTCGGCAGATAGACGCTTTATCATACCAGAGACTCCCCAAGCGCAGATGATTCTACACTTGTCATCTTATGCCCAGTTTTTGGGCAGTACATAGGGACGTATTCCCGCTTTCGCGGGAATGACGACGTCGAGGGACTAGAGGGAGATGACGACCTTGCCCACGGCGAGACCGCTGCCGATGCGACGGAGGGCTTGGGCGCCGTCTTCGAGGGAGAAGGGGCCGTCGATGATGGGGCGAAGCGTGCCGGCGCGGCAGAGTTCGGCCAGGGCGAGATTGTCTGCGGGGGAGGCTTTGTAGACGAGGACGCCGAGGGATTTGTCGCGGCGGAAAAGGCCAGCCAGGGCGACGCGGATCAGGCTGCCATAGGTGCCGCCGATGAGCATGAGGCGACCGCCGGGTTTCAGACACCGGGCATAGTGGGCGGCGGGGCGGTTGGCGACGACGTCGATGATGAGGTCGTAGCTTTCGGGCACGGCCGTAAAGTCCTGGGACCGGTAGTCGATAAAACTGTCTGCGCCGAGGGCGAGGACGGCTTCGCGCTTTTCGGCGCGGTCGACGGCGATGATTTTTGCGCCCTTGGCCTTGGCGAGCTGGATGCCCAATGTGCCGACGCCGCCGCCGGCGCCGTTGAAGAGGACCGTGTGGCTGGGGCCAAGACCTTCGAATCTGTGCAGGGCTTGCAGGGCGAGCGCGCCGGCTTGGGGAAGTGCGGCTGCGTCGGTGAACGAGACGCCTGCGGGGATTTTGGCGAGGGTTTTCGCGGGGGCGCAGACATAATCGGCGAAGCCGCCCCATTTGCCTTCGCTGAGATCGCCGAAGACGGGATCGCCGGGTTGGAAGGCGGTAACGCCCTGCCCTATGGCTTCAACCGTGCCCGCGATATCGGCGCCGAGGATTTTGTGGGGTGGTTTGAAGGGGCCCGAGATGCGGCCCATGGGGGTGCCGGCGACGAGGTCCCAGTCCCAGGAATTGACCGAAGCGGCCTTTACGCGGACGAGGACTTCGCCCGGTTTGGGCTGCGGCCGGGGCACTTGCTCCAGCCGCAGAACCTGTTCTGGCGGGCCGTATCGCTCAAGAACGAGGGCCCGCATCATGCTTAGCGGCCCTTGACGACCGAGTAGCCGGCGTATTTGGCCGAAGAGCCGAGCTGTTCTTCGATGCGGATCAGCTGGTTGTACTTGGCCAGACGATCGGAGCGCGAGAGCGAGCCGGTCTTGATCTGACCGCAGTTGAGCGCGACGGCGAGGTCGGCAATAGTCGAGTCTTCGGTTTCGCCCGAGCGGTGCGACATGACCGAGGTGTAGCCGGCGCGGTGCGCGGTATCGACGGCGTTGAGGGTTTCAGAGAGCGAGCCGATCTGGTTGACCTTGACGAGGATCGAGTTGGCGGTGCCCATCTTGATGCCCGAGACGAGGCGCTGGGTGTTGGTGACGAAGAGATCGTCGCCGACGAGCTGCACCTTCTTGCCGATGGCGTCGGTGAGGGCCTTCCAGCCGTCCCAATCGTCTTCAGCCATGCCGTCTTCGATGGTGATGATCGGGTAGCGGGCGGCGAGATCGGCCAGGAACTTTACGTTTTCTTCGGAAGAGAGCGACTTGCCCTCGCCGACCATCTCGTACTTGCCGTTCTTGAAATATTCGGTGGCGGCACAATCGAGGCCGAGGAAGATATCCTCGCCCGGCTTGTAGCCGGCCTTTTCGATGGAGCGCATGATGAAGCCGAGGGCTTCATCGGCCGAGCCGAGGTTCGGGGCGAAGCCGCCTTCGTCGCCAACATTGGTGTTGTGGCCTTCGGCGGAGAGACCCTTCTTCAGAGTGTGGAAGATTTCCGAACCGATGCGGACGGCATCGGCAAGATTTTCGGCGCCGGCGGGCAGGATCATGAATTCCTGCATGTCGATCGGGTTATCGGCATGCTCGCCGCCGTTGATGATGTTCATCATCGGGACGGGCAGGACGTGCGCGTTGGGGCCACCGACATAGCGATAGAGCGGCAGTTCGCTCGACTCGGCAGCGGCCTTGGCGACGGCGAGCGAGACGCCGAGAATGGCGTTGGCGCCGAGGCGCGACTTGTTCGGGGTGCCATCGAGATCGATCATGGCCTGATCGACGCCGAGCTGATCGAGGGCATCCATGCCCTGGATTTCTTCGAAAATGGCGGTGTTGACGTTTTCGACGGCCTGGGTGACGCCCTTGCCGTTGTACTTCTTGCCGCCATCGCGCAGTTCGACAGCTTCATGGGCGCCGGTGGAAGCGCCCGAGGGAACGGCGGCGCGGCCAAAACTGCCGTCATCCAGGACCACATCGACTTCGACGGTGGGGTTGCCGCGGCTATCGTAAACCTGGCGACCCTGGACGTGGATAATTGAAGACATTTTCGGCCTTTCCCTGCGGTGTTTCGAGGCTATTCGGCTTCTCCTAGACTGCGCTTGTGACAAGGGAAAGAGGCGAAGCGAAATTTTCTCGCCCCTGCCCCGTTTCGCGGCACGATCGAGAACTGTAACGTTACAAAAAACGGAGGAATCAACATGCCGCTCGTCAAACAGGTCGCCCATACCTGTGTCTTCGCCAGGGATCTCGACGCCGTGGAGGCGTTTTATCGCGATGTGATCGGCATCAAGCCGAAATTCGACTTCAAGCGGGGCGACAAGCGGATCGGGTTTTATCTCGATTTCGGCAATCGGACGTTTGTTGAGGTGTTTCTCAAGGGCGAGTCGCGCTTTGAGGAGACGAACCAGATCAACCACATCTGTTTTGAGACGGATGATCTTGATGGGTTCATTGCGCATGTGAAATCGCATGGTGTGGCGATTACGGAGAAGAAGCTGGGGGTGGATCATACCTGGCAGGCCTGGCTGGCGGATCCGAGTGGGGTGAAGCTGGAGATTTTTGAATACACGCCGGACAGCATGCAGTTTGGGCCGGATGGGGTGGTTTGTCAGGTGGATTGGTAAGGTCGGAGTTACGTTTTATCTCCATGCTCGATGTCATTCCCGCGAAAGCGGGAACCCCTGTTTCGAAACGGAGGTCCCCGCTTTCGCGGGGATGACACCGAGAAAACGGAGAGAAAAGCGCGTTGTGATTTCTCAATTATCGCCACCACCGGGCTCGTCCCGGTGGTCCATGCTGAGGCGAGATGGATTGCCGGGACGAGCCCGGCAATGACGATGGAGGGGAGAGATTTGTGCGCGCGGCGGTTGTTTAAGCGCTGGTGGTGACTAGGCCGCCACCTCCTCGCTCATTTCCAATTCAAAACCCTCGTCGATCCAGCCGGTGATGCCGCCGGCCATGATCTTTACCGGGCGTCCCAGTTCCGCGAGGCGCAGGGCGCCGCGGGCGGCGCCGTTGCAGTGGGGGCCGGCGCAGTAGGTCACGAAGAGCGTGTCGGCGGGGTACTGCTCCATCTTCGAGCGGATGATCTTGCCGTGCGGCAGGTTGATGGCGCCGGGGACGTGGCCACGGGCGAACATGGCGGGGCTGCGGACGTCGAGGAGGACGAAGTCCGGGCCTTTCGAAAGGGCGTCGTGGACGTCCCAGCAATCGGTTTCGAAAGCGAACTGGGCGGCAAAGTGTTCGCGGGCGAGGACGCTGGGGGCGGCGGGGGTGGCGGCGACGGAAGTGGGCATGTGGTTCTCCTTCGCCCTCTTGGATAGGTGCGCCCTGCCCCGTTGAGAATTGGCGTGAATGACAATATGCATAGATATCATGCCAAACTTGACCGGTCCCCTTGTTGTCGCCCTGCTCTACGATGGGCTTTGCACGTTTGAATTCGGCATCGTGGCCGAGATTTTTGGGCTGTCGCGGCCGGAAATGGGAACCGGGTGGTATCGGTTTGCCAGTTGTGCCGTGGATGAAGGGCCGATGCGGGCGCATGGCGGGCTGACTGTGGTGGCCGATCATGGGCCGGAGATTTTGGCCGAGGCGGATATCATTGTCGTGCCGGGGTGGAAGGGTGCGGATGCACCCGTGCCCGAGGCGCTGGCGAAGCATCTGAGGGCGGCGCATGCGCGGGGGGCGCGGCTGGCTTCGATATGTTCGGGGGCGTTTGTGCTGGCGGCGACGGGCTTGCTGGCTGGCGGGACGGCGACGACGCATTGGCGCTACGCTGAAAAGCTGCGGGAGCGGTATCCGGATATTTTGGTGGATGATGCTTCGCTCTATCGCATCCATGACCGGATCCATACTTCGGCGGGGAGTGCGGCGGGGATCGATCTGCTCATTGAGGTCGTGCGGCAGGATTTTGGGGCGGCGGCGGCCAATTCGGTGGCGCGGCGGCTGGTGATGCCGGCGCATAGGGCGGGAGGACAGGCGCAGTTTCTGGAGCGGCCGGTGGGCGTGCGCGAGGGCACGGAGATCGGGCCGTTGCTGGAGGAGGTTCGTGGGAGTCTTGAGGCCGATTGGACCGTGGCGCGGATGGCCGATGAGATGGGGATGAGCCTGCGTACTTTTCTGCGGCGGTTTGCCGAGGCGACGGGGCAATCGCCGGGGGATTGGCTGGCTGATGAGCGGGTTGGCGAGGCCAAGAGGCTTCTTACCCAGGGCGATCCGGGGATGGAGGATGTGGCGGCTGCAGTGGGCTTTGGAAGTGCGCACACGCTTCGGCATCATTTTCGGCGGAAGGTGGGGATCAGTCCGAGTGAGTTTCGGGCGCGGTTTTTGGAGGAGGTGGCGGGGTAGCCTGTCCACGCCCTGCATCCCAGCTGATCGTCACCACCGGGCTTATCCCGGTGGTCCCCAGCGGAGGAGAGATGGATTGCCGGGACAAGCCCGGCAATGACGATGGAGGGGGAATTGTGATCTTCTCGAACGTCACCCTCGGGCTTGACCCGAGGGCCTTATGCTTGCTGCACGTTCGCTAAGTGAAGTGTCCTCGGGTCGAGCCCGAGGATGACGCGCGATGGGTGGCCCTATTCCGAAGTCTGGCGGATGAAGCCGAAGGCGACGAGCGTGATCACAGCAGCGATGATCATGTAGTAGCCGACGGTGTGTAGGCCGTAGGTGCTGGCGAGCCAGGTGGCGATATAGGGCGCGAAAGATGCGCCGAAGATGCCACCCAGATTAAAAGTCAGCGAGGCGCCGGTGTAGCGGACGGCCGTGGGGAATGGCGCGGCGAGCGCGGTGCCCAGTGGGCCGTAGGTCATGCCCATGAGGGCGAAGCCGATGCAGAGGAAGCCGAGGACGCCGACGACATTGCCCGAGCCGAGGAGCGGGGCGAGGATGAGGCCGAAGAGGGCGATGCCGATGGAGACGCCGATCATCACCTTGCGCATGCCAAAGCGGTCGGCAAGGACGGCGGCGACGGGAATGAAGAGGCCGAAGGCGAGGACGCCGACCATCTGCAGGATGAGGAATTCTTCGCGGCTATAGCCGAGGGTGCCCGTGCCGTAGCTGAGCGAGAAGACTGTCATGATGTAGAACAGCACGAAGGTGGCCAGAGCGGCCATGGTGCCCAAAAGCAGGCTCAGCTTGTGGCTCTTGAAGACGTCGAAGAATGGGACTTCGACGCGCTCGGACTTTTCCACGGCCTTGGCGAATTCCGGGGTTTCAGTGATTTTCAGGCGGATGAAGAGGCCGAAAATGACCAGCACTGCGCTGGCAAGGAACGGCACGCGCCAGCCCCAGGACATGAAGGCCTCATCGCCGAGGAAATGGGCGAGGACCAGGAAGATGGTGGTGGCGAAGAAGAAGCCGACGGGAGCACCGAGCTGGGGGAACATGCCGTACCAGGCGCGCTTGCCTTCGGGGGCGTTTTCAGTGGCGAGGAGGACAGCGCCGCCCCATTCACCGCCCAGACCAAGGCCCTGCCCCAGGCGGCACAGCGCCAGCAGCAGCGGGGCGAAAATGCCGATCTGCTCATAGGTCGGGAGCGCGCCGATGAGGACGGTGGAAATGCCCATGGTGAGGAGCGCGGCGACGAGCGTTGCCTTGCGGCCGACCTTGTCACCGAAATGGCCGAAGAAGGCGGCACCGATGGGGCGCGCCAGGAAGGCGATGGCGAAGGTGGCGAGCGAGGAGAGCAGCGCCGAGTTTTCGTCGGTCGAGGGGAAGAAGAGATGCGGGAAGACGATCACCGCGGCGGTGGCGTAGATGTAAAAATCGAAGAATTCGATCGTGGTGCCGATCATGCTCGCAGCGAGAACGCGGCGGGCGGAATTCCTCGGCGCGGCCGCCGGGGACGATGCTGATGCGATGGTCATGGTAGTCCGGGATGGTTTGACAATTGGGCGCGGAGATAGCGCGCCTCCATCCCGATAGTCCGCGCCATAGCCAACGATTGGGTTGGGGAGTACCGCAGAGTACGGTTGAGGGCAAGGGGTTTTGGCGGAGGGCTTACGATCATTAGGGATCGTCACCCTCGGGCTCGACCCGAGGGCTTTGCACTTGCCTTGCCATCGCTAAGTGAAGTGTCCTCGGGTCAAGCCCGAGGATGACGGCCGGTGGGTCCGATAGCGCTGGGGCTACTCGTCGAGCTTGTGGCCGTCCAGGTGCTTTTCGGCGCTGATCTTTTCGACCGCGTCTTTCAGCTTTTCGCCTTTGGTGCGGCCGAATTTTTGGCGGTTGGCTTCGGCCGCCGCTTCCTTTTCGGTGCGGGCCTTGGCTTTTCGGGCTTTCGACAGGGAGATGACTTCACCCATTTTGGCGCTCCTAGGCGTTCTCGCCGACTCCGGCATCATAGTTTGCCTGGGCCGTGAGGACGCTATCGATATTGTCCTGCGCCCAGAGGGAAACAGCAGCCATTTTTTCGGCGAGGCTGTGGCCCAGGGGCGTGACGGAATATTCCACAGTAACCGGCACTGTGGCGAAGGCGCGGCGGGAGACGAGGCCATCGCGCTCGAGCTGTTTCAGGGTTTGGGACAGCATCTTTTGCGAGATGCCTTCGACGATGCGACGGATCTGGTTGAAGCGCAGCGGGCCATCGACAAGTTTCCAGAGGATCAGCGCGGTCCACTTGTCGGCGATGTGGTCGAGGACCAGCCGCGTGGGACAATCCTTTTCGTAGACGTTTGGGATTTTCATGGCGGCACCAAGTTTCCGTGCGGTGACCTTATCACCCGGTAGTGCCTTCTTACCAGCTTTCCAGAAATGGTTTAAGTGCAATTTCACTAGCTAGTTTCTCTTGGGTACTAGCTGCAATGTGGAGAGTGCAAATGAGCAAAGAGATTTTGGTGATCGGCGGGACCGGCAATGTCGGCGCGGCGCTGGTACAGGAACTGCTGGCAAAGGGCGAGACGGTGCGCGTGGGGACGCGGCGGCCGGAGAAGGTTTCGGTTTCCGGGGCCAAGGCGGTGCTGGTCGATCTCGACAAGCCGGAAACGCTGGGGCCGGCGCTGGAGGGTGTGGATCGGCTGTTCGTGCTGGCGCCCGCTGGCGAGGCGGATCATGTGCGGCTGCTGGCGCCGGTGGTGGATGCGGCGGCGGAGCGCGGGGTGAAAGTGGTGTTGCAGACAGCCATCGGGGTCGAGGCGGACGACAATATCCCGTTCCGGCAGGTGGAACTGCGGCTCGAAAAGTCGGGCGTGCCCTATGTGATCCTGCGGCCGAACTGGTTCTCGGACAATTTTGAGAGCTATTGGGGCCACGATGTGCTGGCCGGTGAAATCCGCGTGCCGGCGGGCGAAGGCAAGTCGAGTTTTATCGATAGCCGGGATATTGCCGCGGCGGCTGCGGTGGCACTGACGACGGACAAGTTCGATGGGCAGGCTTTTGCGCTGACGGGGCCGGAGGCGCTGAGCTATGGCGAGGCGGCAGCGCTGATTTCCAAGGCAGCGGGGCGGAATGTTGCCTATCGGTCGGTCGATGACGCGGAGTTCGTCCCTGCCCTCGTTTCGGCGGGCCTGACGCAGGACTATGCGCAGATGCTGGCGGCGATCTTCTATCCGGTGCGCGAGGGCTGGACGGCGGCGACCACGGATGCGGTGGAGAAGCTGACGGGGAAGAAGCCGCGGACGCTGGCGGCTTATGTGGCGGAGAATGCTGCGAAGTTCATTCCGGCGTAGGACTTACCTCTGCCGTCACCACCGGGCTTGTCCCGGTGGTCCATGCGGAGGCGAGATGGATTGCCGGGACGAGCCCGGCAATGACGATGGATGGGAGGGGGCGCGAGTTGTGCCCCCTTTCTTTTTGCATCAGACCAAGCGGCTCTGGTCCATTGCTGCTGCGATGAAGCTCGTGAACAGCGGATGGGGTTCGAACGGCTTGGATTTCAGTTCCGGGTGGAACTGGACGCCGATGAACCACGGGTGGTCGGTGCGTTCGACGATTTCGGGCAGCTTGCCATCGGGCGAGACGCCGGAGAACAGGAGGCCGTTCTTTTCGAGGAGCTTCCGGTAGTCCATGTTCACTTCGTAGCGGTGACGATGGCGTTCCGAAATGCGGGTCGAGCCGTAGATGTCGGCAACGCGGGAACCGCGGGTGAGCTGGGCGGGATAGGCGCCGAGGCGCAGGGTGCCGCCGAGATTGCCGGAGGAGTCGCGGGTTTCGGTTTCGTTGCCCTTGACCCATTCGGTCATCATGCCAACGATCGGCTCCTTGGTGGGACCGAATTCGGTGGAGGATGCGGCCTTGATGCCGGCGGTGTTCCGCGCGGCCTCGATGCAGGCCATTTGCATGCCGAAGCAAATGCCGAAATAGGGCACGTCTTTGACGCGGGCGAAGCGAGCAGCTTCGATCTTGCCGGCAGAGCCACGCTCGCCGAAGCCGCCGGGCACAAGGATGCCGTGGACGTGTTCGAGATACGGGGCCGGATCGTCGCGTTCAAAGACTTCCGAGTCGATCCACTGCAGGTTGACCTTGACCTTGTTGGCGATACCGCCATGGGTCAGGGCTTCCGAGAGCGACTTATAAGCGTCCTTGAGGCCGGTATATTTGCCGACGATGGCGATGTTCACTTCGCCTTCGGGGTTGTGATAGCGGCGGGAGACTTCGTCCCAGGCGGACATATCCGGCTCGGGCGCATCGGTGATGCCGAGAGCCGCGAGGATTTCGCGGTCGAGGCCTTCATTGTGATAGGCGACGGGCACATCGTAGATCGAGGCGACGTCGAGACCCTGGATGACGGCGGATTCGCGGACGTTGCAGAAGAGCGAGAGCTTCTTCTTTTCGCCTTCCGGAATCGGACGATCGCAGCGGACCAGAAGCACGTCGGGGGCGATGCCGATGGAGCGAAGCTCCTTGACCGAGTGCTGGGTCGGCTTGGTCTTCAACTCACCGGCCGAGGGAATGTACGGCATGAGGGTGAGATGGAGATAAGCGGCGTGATTGCGCGGCAGTTCGTTGCCGAGCTGGCGGATGGCTTCGAAGAACGGGAGGCCTTCGATGTCGCCGACCGTGCCGCCGATTTCGACGAGGACGAAATCGTAGTCCTCATTGCCTTCGAGGACGAAATTCTTGATCGAGTCGGTGACGTGCGGAATGACCTGCACGGTCGCGCCGAGGAATTCGCCCTTGCGCTCTTTGCTGAGCAGGTCGGAATAGATGCGGCCCGAAGTGATGTTGTCGCGCTTGTTGGCCGCGCGGCCAGTGAAGCGCTCGTAGTGGCCGAGGTCGAGGTCGGTCTCAGCGCCGTCGTCGGTCACGAAGACCTCGCCGTGCTGGGTCGGCGACATCGTGCCGGGGTCCACATTGAGATAGGGGTCGAGCTTCCTCAGGCGGACCTTATAGCCGCGCGCCTGCAGCACAGCGCCAAGTGCCGCTGAAGCCAAACCTTTGCCAAGGGAGGAAACCACGCCTCCGGTGATAAAAACGTACCGAGCCATGGGCGATCACCATAAGCACATCATGAACGATTCGCAGAGCCGCATGATGCGGTCCACACAAAAAGAAGAAGGGGATGTTTCCATCCCCTTTTTCGGCGGTCGCCTTTCGGCGCTTTAGTTACCGGTTGTCGTAGCCGGCGTTTGCGTACCAGTCGCTGGGGCCGGAGCCTCCGGGGTCGCTTCGGAAGAAGCTTCCGGGGTCGCTTCAGAGGAAGCTTCCGGAGCCGCGGGCGAAGCTTCCGGGGTTGCCGCGGGGACCGGCAGGTCGCTGGTCGGCGCGGGAGCCGCAGGAGTTGTAGCCGGAGCGGGCGTCGTAGCAGGAGCCTGAGCGTCGGCCGGAACCGGAAGATCAGAGGTCGAGTCGCCCTGAAGCGCGTTCAGCGCATCAAGAACGTTCGACGGAGCCGTACCATCTTCATTGGTGGTCGTGGCGCTATCGAGAATGCTCGACGTGCCGCGATCAAACTCATTGAGAATGGTCAGGCCAATGGCCGTGGCGAAGAACAGGGTTGCCAGGATTGCCGTGGTGCGGGTCAGAAGATTTGCCGAACCACGCGCCGTCATGAGGCCGCCGCCGCCACCACCGCCGATGCCAAGCGCGCCGCCTTCGGAGCGCTGGATCAGGATGACGCCGATAAGGGCCACAACGATCAGCAGATAGACAACAATAAGGACGTTCGCCATGAGGTCTTGGTCTTCGCGTCAGTCAGAAAGGATGCGGCGTCATACACGCCTAAAACGGCAAAGGCCAGACCGTTGCCGCGAAATTCGCGACAACCGCCTATGCCGTCCGGTCATACCGCCGAGATAATGGTGTAAAAGTCTTTTGCCAAGAGGCTGGCACCACCGACGAGCCCGCCATTGACGTTTTCGACCGCGAGAATTTCGCGCGCGTTCACGGGTTTGAGCGAACCACCATAAAGAATGCGGAATTCCTGGCCGCGCGGACCGAAGCGCTCGACGAGGCGGGCGCGGATGCTGGCATGCATCTGGGCGATGTCGTCATTGCTGGGGGTGCGGCCGGTGCCGATGGCCCAGATGGGTTCATAGGCGATGATGACTTCGTGCTGGCCGGCACCATCGGGAATGGAGGCGGCGAGCTGGGCGGCGACGACGGATTCGGCCTGGCCTGCATCGCGCTGGGCTTCGGTTTCGCCAACACAGATGATCGGCTTCAAACCAGCGCCGATGGCAGCTTCGGCCTTGGAGCGAACCTGATCATCGGTTTCGCCATGATCGGCGCGGCGCTCGGAATGGCCAACGATGACGAACTGGGCGCCAGCATCAGCCAGCATATAGGCGGAAATGTCGCCGGTATGGGCGCCGGATGCATTGGCGTGGCAATCCTGGCCACCGGCCATGATACCGCTCGATGCACCCTGCGCCGCGACGGCGGCAACGAGGGTCGCCGGCGGGCAGATGACGACAACAGCGCGTGGAGCCTCGCCAGTCGTGAGCAAATGGGCCAGTTCAGTCAGCTCGTCGAGCGACTGGGACACCCCGTTCATCTTCCAATTGCCGGCGATCAGCGGTGAGATGGTGGTCAATCTAGATACTCCTGCCTCTTGCGCCAAAGTGGGCTTTGCCCTAACCCCGGCTGTCGGAAAGTCTTACTAGTCTCAGGTGACCCTTCGGGTAAAGCCTCAGACCCCAAACTGGAACGTTCGAAATGCTCGATGGTTTGCGTAGCTTTGCAAAATCCTGGCCGGGGAAAATCCTGGGGGCATTTCTGCTAGTGGGTGTGGCCGGCTTCGGTATCAACAACGTGATCACCGATCTCGGCAGCAATACCGTGGCACGCGTAGGCGACCAGGAAATTACCTCTCGCGAATTCTTGCGGGCCTATCAGACCCAGGCGAACAACCTCGCCAACCAGATCGGCCGCGTGCCGACCGTGGCTGAAGCCGAGGCCATGGGTCTGCCGACCTATGTGCTGATGAACATTTCGCAGGGCGAGGCGATGAATGTGCTCGCCAACCAGCTCGGGCTTGGCGTTTCTGACGCAAAGCTGGGCGAGATGCTGCGCGCCGACCCGTCCTTCCAGGGAACGCTGGGCAATTTCGATCCGGCGATCTTTACGCAGGTTCTGCAGGCCAGCGGCTGGACGGAGTCCGAATATTTCGAGACGCGCGGCAATGAAGCCAAGCGCGAGCAGCTGATCTCGGCGCTCTTTGCCGAAAAGACCCTGCCCGACGTGGCCCAGGGCCTGATCAACGACTATGCCGGTACGCAGCGCACCATCGACTATATCACGCTGACCGATGCCAATATCGAGACGCCGGCTGCCCCGACCGAGGAAGAGCTGACGGCTTACCTCACCGAGCACCAGGCCGAGTATCGCACGGTGGAAACGCGCAAGGTGCAGATGCTGGACCTGTCGCTGGCCTCGCTCGCAGCGACCAAGACGATCGAAGAAGACGCGATTGTCGCCGAATATGAACGCATCAAGGCAACGCTGACGACGCCGGAAAAGCGCACCATCGAGCAGGTCGTGCTCAATGCGGAGCAGCAGACCGCTTTCGAGGCTGGCCTTGCTGAGGGCAAGGATTTTGCGACGCTGCTGACCGAAAACGGCCTTACGGCGACGAGCCTTGGCACACTGACCCAGGCGCAGGTGACCGACACGGCACTTGCAACTGCTGCCTTTGGCCTTGCGCAAGGTGGTGTGACGCTGATCGACGGGGTGACCGGCAAGCGTGCCGTGCACGTTGCCGCGATCGAGGCAGCCGGCCAGCCGACGCTGGAAGAAGCGCGCGAGCAGATCGTGACCTCGCTGTCGATGGCTGCGGCTCGCAACGAAATCAACGACATTCTCGACCAGATCGAAGAACTCCGCGCAGCCTTCCGGCCGCTGACGGAAATTGCCGAGCGTTTTGGGCTCGATCTCTATGAGGCCGACGTGACCTCGGGCGGCACGCAGCTGGAAATCCTGCCGAACCTGCAGGCCGAAGAGCGCACCAAGGTGAGCCAGGCCATTTTCAAGGCGACCGCTGGCCAGCTGACGCCGTCGATTCCGCTGAGCGGCAATGCGCATGTTTTCTTCGATCTCGTCGAAGTGCTGCCGGCGCGCGACCAGACGCTGGACGAAGTGCGCGAAGACCTGACCGCGACGCTGATTGCCGAGCGGACCAATAATGCGCTGCTCGCCAAGAGCGAAGAAATCGTCGGGCAGCTCAAGGGCGGTTCGACGCTGGCCGACCTGGCGCTGACGCTCAACCTCTTCCCGCAGCTTTCGCCGCCCTTCTCGCGCTTCGGCTCGGATGATGGCAGCATCGATAGCGTCATTGCGCAGGCCGCGTTCAATGGCGGACCGGAGCACAAGGGCTCGGTGGTGAGCAGCACGGGCGAATTCATCGTCTTCGAGGTGGTGGAAAACACCGTGCCGACCGAACCGCTCGAAACCGCGGCAGCCGATAACCTGCAGAACGAAGCCAAGAACGGGGTCTATGGCGACTTCGTCGGTGCTGTGCGTGATGATGCAGGCCTGAGGATCAACCAGCAGGCGCTGCAGCAACTGCTAACTCTCAACTTCGGCCAATAGAACCGAGCCGCTTTACCACCAACCGTAGAGACCACGATGGGCGACGATTTTTCCACGCGTTTTGCAGAGCAATATGAAGCCGGCAAATCGCAGATCGTCTGGCGTCGCATCGTGGCCGATCTCGAAACGCCCATCGGGACCTATCTCAAGCTAGCGCAGGAACGGACCCATTCGTTCCTGCTGGAAAGCGTGCAGGACGGGACGACGCGTGGGCGCTATTCGATCATCGGGCTCTTGCCTGACCTGATCGTTCGGGTCGAGGACGGCACGGCGAGTGTCAACCGGCAGGCGCAGCTTGACCCAGATGCCTTTGAGGTGATGGAGGCAAAGCCGCTCGACGCGCTGCGGGGGCTGGTGGCGGAAAGCCAGATCGAAGTGCCGCCGGGGCTGCCGCCGCAATCGGCCGGGATTTATGGCTATCTCGGCTATGAGATGGTCCGCTACATGGAAGTGCTGCCCAACAGCAATCCGGACGATCTCAAGACGCCGGAAGCTGTGCTGATGCGGCCGTCGCTGCTGGCGATTTTCGATACGGTCAAGGACGAGCTTTATCTGACGGCACCCGTCTACGTGAAAGCTGGCGTTTCGGCGCGGCAGGCGCTGGAAGCGGCGGAAGCGCGGATCGATGATGCGATTGCCCGGCTTGGGCGGGCGCTGCCGGCCACCCCTGCCCTGCCCGATCTCGAATCCATCGAGGTGACCAGCAATACGTCTCGCGACGAATATTTCGAGATGGTGGCGCGGGCTAAGGACTATATCGCGGCCGGCGATATCTTTCAGGTGGTGTTGAGCCAGCGGTTTTCGGCTGATTTCACGTTGCCGCCGACGGCGCTCTATCGGGCGCTGCGCCGGACCAATCCCTCGCCATATATGTATTTCCTCGATTTCGGGGATTTTGCCGTGGCCGGGTCGAGCCCGGAAATTCTGGTGCGGGTGCAGAATGGCGAAGTGACCATTCGGCCGATCGCCGGGACGCGAAAGCGTGGCGCGACGCCGACGCGGGATCAGGAATTGGCGGCGGAGCTGCTGAGCGATCCGAAGGAATTGGCTGAGCATCTGATGCTGCTGGACCTCGGGCGCAATGATGTGGGTCGCGTGGCGGAGACGGGTTCGGTGAAGGTCACCGACAAGTTCTTCCTCGAATACTATTCGCACGTGATGCACATCGTCTCGAACGTGGTTGGCAAGCTCGATCCGCAATATGACTTTGTGGATGCGCTGTCGGCAGGGTTCCCGGCGGGTACGGTTTCCGGGGCGCCGAAGGTGCGGGCGATGGAGATCATCGACGAACTCGAAAAGTCGCGGCGCGGGATTTATGGCGGTTGCGTCGGGTACTTTGGTGCCGATGGGACCATGGATACCTGTATCGTGCTGCGCACCGGCATCGTGAAAGACGGCAAACTTTACGTGCAGTCGGGCGCCGGGATCGTGGCCGATAGTCAGCGCGAGCTGGAACAGCTCGAATGCGAGAACAAGGCGCGTGCCCTTTTCAGCGCGGCAGAAGAAGCGCTACGCTATGCCGGCGAAGCGGGAGTGGGACAGTGAGTTTTGTGTGTTTTGAAGCAAGGGATTCCCGCTTTCGCGGGAATGACACGGTGAGTGTGGAAGCACTCGGCGTCATCCCCGCGAAAGCGGGGATCTCCAATCGATGGCGGGGTCAGCTCTGAAACAGAGATTCCCGCTTTCGCGGGAATGACACCGTGGATTGGAGAAGGCCCCAAAATGACAAAAACCCTCGTCATCGATAACTACGACAGTTTTACCTACAACCTCGTCCATTTCCTGGGCGAGCTCGGCGCCAAGATCACCGTGCGCCGGAATGACAAGATTACCCTTGAAGAAATAGCCGCCATGGCGCCGGAGGCGATCGTGCTGTCGCCCGGGCCGTGCACGCCGACCGAGGCGGGGATTTGCCTTGCCGTGATCGATCGGTTCAAGGGGCAGATTCCGATGCTGGGCGTGTGCCTGGGGCATCAGGCCATGGGCCAGGCGCTGGGCGGCGATGTCATTCGCGCACCGCATCTGGTGCATGGCAAGACCAGCAAGATCAACCATACCGGAAAGGGTATTTTCCGGGGGCTGAATGCGGGTTTTGAGGCGACGCGGTACCACTCGCTGATCGTCAAGGCCGAGACGCTGCCGGATGTGCTTGAGGTGACGGCGACGACCGATGATGGGCTGATCATGGGCATGCAGCACAAGACGCTGCCGCTGCACGGGGTGCAGTTCCATCCGGAAAGCATTGCCTCGGAAAATGGTCATGCGCTGCTGCAGAATTTTCTGAACATTGCTCATGACTTCAACGGGCAGAGGGCGGCGTGATGGATATCAAGCAGGCTCTGCACAAGATTTCCGAAGGGCGAGATCTCGCGGGCGAGGAAATGCGCTCGGTGATGCGGCTGATCATGGAGGGGGAAGCGACGCCGGCGCAGCTCGGTGCTTTCCTCATGGGCATGCGCATCAAGGGCGAAAGCGTGGGCGAGATTGCCGCCGCGGTTTCGATCATGCGCGAAAAGATGGTGCCGGTGGATGCGCCCGAGGATGCCGTCGATATCGTCGGCACGGGCGGCGACGGCGTCGGCACGCTGAATATTTCGACGGCGGCTTCGTTCGTGGTGGCGGCAACGGGTGTGCCGGTGGCCAAGCATGGCAATCGGGCGCTGTCGTCCAAATCGGGTTCGTCGCAGGCGCTTGAGGCGCTGGGGGTAAAACTCGATCTGACGCCGGCGCAGATTGGCGAATGCATCAGGCAGGCCGGGATCGGCTTCATGTTTGCCCCTTCGCATCATCCGGCGATGAAATATGTGGGCCCTGCCCGCGCTGAACTCGGCGTACGGACGATGTTCAACTTGCTGGGGCCACAGTCCAATCCCGCGAGCGTGCGGCGCTACGTGCTTGGGGTTTATTCCGAGCAGTGGGTGGAGCCGGTGGCGGCGGCGCTGCTCGCGAACCGGGCGGTAAAAGCCTGGGTGATGCATGGCAGCGATGGACTCGATGAGCTTACCGTGACTGGGCCGAGCTTTGTGGCGCAGATTGCCGATGGTGACTTGCGCAGTTTTGAAGTGACGCCGGAACAGGCGGGGCTGAAAAGGCACGAATTGAAGGATATTCTCGGCGGCACGCCCGAGGAGAATGCGGCGGCGATCCATGCGCTGTTTGATGGCGCCGAGGGCGCTTATCGCGATATCGTGCTGCTCAATGCCGCTGCAGCGCTGATCGTGGCCGACAAGGCGGACGATCTCAAATCAGGCGTTGCCATGGCGAAGGAAGCCATCGACAGTGGCGCGGCGAAACAGACCCTGGCCAAGCTCGTGGCCGTTTCCAACGGACAGAATGCATGACCGACATTCTCAAACAGATCGAAGCCTACAAGCGCGAGGAAATCGCGGCGGCAAAGTCGATGCGGCCATGGGCGGAAGTCGTCGCCCAGGCGCATGACCAGCCCAAGCCGCGCGGTTTTCTGAAGGCGCTGAAGGACAAAAGGGCGAAGGGGCAATATGGCCTGATCGCCGAGGTAAAGAAGGCTAGCCCGTCCAAGGGGCTCATTCGGGCCGATTTCAATCCGGCGCAGATTGCGCGGGACTATGAGACGGCTGGGGCGGACTGTTTGTCCGTGTTGACGGATCGGCCGAGCTTTCAGGGTTCGCCGAGCTATCTGATCGAGGCGCGGGCGGCGACGAAGCTGCCGGTGCTGCGCAAGGACTTCTTGTTCGAGACCTATCAGGTGGCGGAAGCGCGCTCCTGGGGGGCGGACTGCATTCTGATCATTCTGGCGGCGGTCGGCGACGACGTGGCGCGCTATCTGCTCGATGCTTCGGAAGAATGGGGCATGGATGCGCTGGTGGAAGTACACGACCAGCTCGAGCTGGATCGGGCGCTGGCGCTGGATTCAAAATTCATCGGCATCAATAACCGCAATCTCAGGACGTTTGAGACGACGCTGGACACTTCGGTGCAGCTCGCCGTGGGCGTGCCCAGCAATGTGCTGCTGGTGAGCGAGAGCGGCATCGTCAATCATGACCATGTTCGCATGCTCGATGAGAAGGCCGGAATCGGCACCTTCCTCGTGGGTGAGAGCTTGATGCGGCAGGACGATGTGGTGGCGGCGACGCGGGCGCTGTTGCAGGGCGTGCCCGAGACGGTGCGCTGATGAGCGAGCGGCGCCTGACCCATCTCGATGCCAAGGGCGAGGCGCATATCGTCGATATCGGCGAGAAGGCGATCACGCGGCGGCGGGCAGTGGCGCAGGCGCGGCTGAGCGGCGAGGCAGAGACGATTGCCACCATTCTCGGTGGCGGGCTCAAGAAGGGTGATGCGCTGGCTGTGGCGCGCGTTGCCGGGATCATGGGCGCCAAGAAGACCAGCGATATTATTCCGCTTTGCCATCCGATTCCGCTGACCAAGGTGAGCGTGGAGATCGAGGGCGAGAATGAGACCACCATTCTCATTCGGACTGTTGCCGAGACGACCGGGCAGACCGGCGTCGAGATGGAGGCGCTGACGGCGGCGACGACCGCGGCCCTCACGCTTTACGACATGGCCAAGGCGCTCGACCGGGCCATGGTGATTTCAGACATTTGCCTCATCGAGAAATCGGGCGGCAAATCGGGCGATTATCGAAGAGAATCATGAGCCTGCTTCCGGTTGATGAAGCGTTGAATCGCATTCTGGCACGGGTGCCGGATGTGGTCGGCGAGAGTGTTGCACTGGCCGAGGCGGCGGGGCGCGTGTTGGCCGAGCCGGTGGTGGCGAGCCATGACCAGCCGCCGTTCAATGCCAGCGCCATGGATGGCTATGCCATGCGGGCGGCCGACGTGGCCGAGGGTGTCTGGCTCAAAATTATCGGCATGTCGCAGGCGGGCGCGGGTTTTGCCGGCGCGGTCGGCGTCGGCGAGGCGGTGCGGATTTTTACCGGCGCGCCGGTACCGGAGGGTGCCGATACCGTCATCATGCAGGAAGAGGCGGAGCGGAACGGGGATCTTGTTCGCTTCACGGCCCCTGCCCGGCTGGGTCATAGCGTGCGGCCGCAGGGTTATGATTTTGCGGTTGGCCGGACGATCCTCGAGCGCGGGACGCGGCTGGGGGCGTTTCAGGTGGCGGTCGCCGCGGCGGCAAATGCGGGAACTGTGACGGTTGCTCGGCGGCCAAAGATTGCGCTGCTGGCGACGGGTGATGAGCTGGTGCTGCCGGGGACGGCATTGGGGCCGGACCAGATTGTTGCTTCCAATAGCGTTGGACTGGCAGCGGCCTTGGCGCCCTTTGCCGAGGTGGTGACCGATTTCGGGATTGCGCGGGATAGACGCGAAGATCTCGATGCGGTGCTGGAGCGGATTTTTGCCAGCGAGCCTGATGTGGTGGTGACCACAGGTGGGGCGAGCGTTGGCGAGCATGATCTCGTGCAGGCGGCGCTGCTGGATCATGGGGTAACGCTGGATTTCTGGCGGATCAATATGCGGCCGGGCAAGCCGCTGATGTTCGGCACGCGGGGCAAGACGCTGGTGTTCGGGCTGCCGGGCAATCCGGTTTCGGCCATGGTGACGGCGGAGCTCTTTGTGAAGCCGGCGCTGCGGCATTGGCTGGGATTGGCGGATTTGGAGCCGCTGCGCTTGCCGCTGCTGGGGTCGACGCCACCCAATACGGCGCGGCGGCATTTTA
This sequence comes from Devosia sp. LjRoot3, assembly GCF_964252865.1. NCBI lineage: Bacteria > Pseudomonadati > Pseudomonadota > Alphaproteobacteria > Hyphomicrobiales > Devosiaceae > Devosia > Devosia sp. LjRoot3. The sequence goes on along the minus strand of NZ_CAXUPK020000001.1, from coordinate 1,229,721 downwards.
TGCGGGCACGGGTTTTGGTGCGCGATGGCGTTACCGGGTTGTTGCCAATCAATGAGACGGATAGCGGGCATACATCGTCGCTGGCGGCAGCAGATGCGCTGATTGTGCAGCCGGAGTTCGATCCGGGGCAGCAGGTGGGCACGGTGGTTTCGGCGCTGCCGATCGGGGCGATCTAGGTCGGTCGACGCTGGTTGAGCAGAACTAGAAGCCCCAGCGCCAGACCTGAACAAATTAACGAAGCGATGAGAACAGCTTGAGGACCGATGCCGTCTAGCAGCGCGATGAGCGCTGGAGGCGCGGCGGCGGAGATCAGGTTGAGCGGCAGAGCGATGCGCGTCAGGGCGCGGGCGTATTCGGCCTTGTCGTAAAAGACGAGTGGCATTGTGGCGCGGGCGACGGCCAGGGCACCGGCGCCGATGCCGTAGACCACGATGAAGCTGACGACGCCGCCCCATGAGGTGCCGAAGACCAGCAGCAGGATCAGCGACAGGACAAGGGCCGGCGCGGCGACGAGGGCCGTGGAGAGGCCGTCCCAGCGGGTGCCGCCGAGAAGATCGAGGGCCCGGGCGGCGACCTGAATTATGCCGAGGGATGAGGCCAGGCCAACGGCGAGGTCTGGTTGTACGCCGAGGCTTTTCAGCAGCTCGATCAGGATGGCGGAGAAGCCGAAGGTGACGAAGGCGTTGAGGGCGATGGCTGCCGCGACGAGATAGAACGTGGTTTGTGCTGGGGCCGCTGCGGGTTCGATGGTTTTGGCCGGAGGGGCGGCGGCGGTTTGAGGGTGCGGCAGGCCTAGGGCGTAGAGGGCGGCGGCGAAGAGCAGAAGAGCTGCGAAGATCAGGCAGATCGTGCGCCAGTCGGTGAGGCCGGCGAGATAGGCCGTGGTGGGCCAGAAGATGGTGCCGGAAAGGCCGGAGGCCAGCATAAGGAGGCCGATGGCGTTTTTGGCGCGAGCGCCGAGGGCCTCGTTGAGGGCGATGTGAGAGGCGGTCGAGAGGGAGGCCGAGCCCGCGAGGCCCAGGATGGCCCAGGCGAGAAAATAGGGAATGGTGCCGTGGCTGGCCGCGAGAAGGATGAAGCCGAGCGCGGACATAAGGGAGCCGGCGGCGAGCAGAGTGCGGGCGCCAAAGCGGATGAAGGCGGAGCCGAGGAGCGGGGCGCAGAGGCCCATCGTAACGTAGAAGACGGACGTGCCGGCGAAGATGACCGGCTGCGGCATGTCGAGATCGGCAGCCATGGTGCTGCCGAGGACAGCGAGGAGGCCGACGGTGCCCCAACCGATATTCTGGCCGATGGCGAGGACGATGAGATAGCGGAGGGTGACGGGCACGGGGTGATCGGCGGCAGGAGGGAACTAGCCGATATCGTGGTGCTGTAGAGGTTTGATGACAAGGCCTGGTCATCTCAGGATGGGCCCCGGCTTTCGCCGGGGTGACGTGTCAGGCGCGCGGGGCGGGTGCGATGGTGTGCGCCAGCTTGAAGGCGAGCGGTGTGACGACCTGGGTCATGATGAAGGCGATGGGCCAGGCGGTGATGAAGCTCAGCGGCCAATGGGAGAGGAAATCGGGGCCGACGGAGATGAAGCCCATGATGCCGGACATGGAGAAGGCCATGCCGAAGGTGATGAAGAGCTGGGCGAGGAAGAGGGTTTTCTTGGGCATTGAGGTTCCGTCGGTGAAGAGGCTGACGGAGAAAAGTCCCGGTCAGCACCATCTTCAGGGTTGAAGGTATGGTGCCTGTGGGACGCGGAAGCGTCGAAACCGCGGATGCGGGGCCGGGATACCAACCGGCGACGTCTTTTCGGCTTGGATGGTTTAGGGGGCGGAGGCAGTCGGGGCAAGGCGTGGGTGTGGATGGGAGGCTTGCGTTACGAGGGGTGGTGGAAAAGGGAAAAGTGATAGCAAGCGGATGATTCAGGGGAGCCACCATCCAGCGTGCGGCGGCGTGGACCACCGGGACGAGCCCGGTGGTGACGATCGAGGGGGGCGTGTCCGAGGAAACAGAGATCCCCGCTTTCGCGGGGATGACACCGTGGGGTGGTGGGGCATTTGCGCGCAACGCCCCTCACCCGGCGCTGCGCCCGGTGACAGAGAGTGGGTAAGAAAAAGGCCGGGATCGCTCCCGGCCTTTTGGCTTAGCTGTTCTTGTCGGCCGTGGCCTTGGGCTTTTTGGGCTTCGGGAGGGCCTTGGGCTTGGCTGGGCGCGGGGGGACCGCGATCAGTTCGAGCTTGGCTTCCGTGCCTTCGCCAACCACGGCAACGGTGACGTTGCCGCCGTTGACGAGTTCGCCGAAGAGCACTTGGTCGGCCAGCGGCTTCTTGACGTATTCCTGGATCACGCGGCCGAGGGGGCGCGCGCCCATGCGTTCGTCATAGCCGTGTTCGGCCAGCCAATCGGCGGCTTCCGGGGTCAGGTTGATCGTGACGCCGCGCTCGGCCAACTGGCCTTCGAGCTGCAGCACGAACTTTTCGACCACGCGGCGCACCACTTCGCGCGGGAGCGGCGCGAACGAGATGATGGCGTCGAGGCGGTTGCGGAACTCGGGCGAGAAGGTGCGGTTAACAGCCTCTTCGTCGTCCCCCTGCTCGCGCTTGCGGCCGAAGCCGATGGGCGCGCGAGCGAGTTCGGATGCACCAACGTTTGACGTCATGATCAGGATCACATTGCGGAAGTCGACCGACTTGCCATTGTGGTCCGTGAGCTTGCCGTGGTCCATGACCTGCAACAGGATGTTGTAGAGGTCCGGATGGGCCTTTTCGATTTCGTCGAGCAGCACGACGCAATGCGGGTGCTGGTCGACACCGTCGGTGAGAAGGCCGCCCTGGTCGAAGCCGACATAGCCCGGAGGCGCACCGATGAGGCGCGAAACCGTGTGGCGTTCCATATATTCGGACATGTCGAAGCGGAGCAGTTCAACGCCGAGGGTATCGGCGAGCTGCTTGGCCACTTCGGTCTTACCCACACCGGTCGGGCCGGTGAAGAGATAGGAGCCGATCGGCTTTTCCGGTTCGCGCAGGCCCGCACGGGCGAGCTTGATGGCCGAGGAGAGCGCGGTGATCGCCTGATCCTGACCGAAGACGACCGTCTTGAGGCTCTGTTCGAGACCCGAGAGCAGTTCGGCATCTGACTTGGACACCGACTTTGGCGGGATGCGGGCGATGGTCGCGACCGTGGCTTCGATGTCTTCGACATCGATGATCTTCTTGCGCTGGTCTTCCGGCAGAAGCATCTGACCGGCGCCGGTTTCGTCGATCACGTCGATGGCCTTGTCGGGGAGCTTCCGATCATTGATGTAGCGCGCGCTCAGTTCCACGGCGGCCTTGAGGGCTTCGTCCGTGTACTTGATCTTGTGGAATTCCTCGAAGTAAGGGCGCAGGCCCTTCACGATCTCGATGGCATCCGGAACGGTCGGCTCGTTGACGTCGATCTTCTGGAAGCGACGGACGAGGGCACGGTCCTTTTCGAAGAACTGGCGATATTCCTTGTAGGTGGTCGAGCCGATGCAACGGATCGCGCCTGATGCCAGGGCGGGCTTCAGGAGATTCGATGCGTCGAGCGCGCCACCGGAAGTGGCGCCGGCGCCGATCATGGTGTGGATCTCGTCGATGAAGAGCACCGCATTCGGCATCTTCTCGAGTTCCTTCATGACGGACTTCAGACGTTCTTCGAAGTCACCACGGTAGCGGGTGCCGGCAAGGAGCGAGCCCATGTCGAGGGCGTAGATGACCGCTTCCTTGAGCACTTCGGGCACGTCGCCTTCGATGATCTTGCGGGCGAGGCCCTCGGCGATGGCGGTCTTGCCGACGCCAGCGTCACCCACATAGAGCGGGTTGTTCTTGGAACGGCGGCAGAGCACCTGGATGGTGCGGCGCAGTTCGCTGTCGCGACCGATCAGGGGATCGATCTTGCCGGCGCGGGCCTTCTCGTTGAGGTTGACGCAGAAATCGGCCAGGGCCGAACTCTTCTTGCCTTCGGCAGCGCCACCTTCCCCATTGCCTTCACCTTCTTCGGTGCCGCGGACCTTGCGGTCTTCGGCGGGGCCGGACTTGGTGATTCCGTGGGAGATGAAGTTGACAGCGTCGAGCCGGCTCATGTCCTGCTGTTCGAGGAAATAGGCGGCATGGCTCTCGCGCTCGGCGAAAATCGCGACTAGCACGTTGGCGCCGGTCACTTCCTCGCGGCCGGATGATTGGACGTGGATAACGGCGCGCTGGATAACGCGCTGGAATGCGGCTGTCGGGCGCGCATCCTGGCCGTTCTGGACGACAAGGCTGTCCAGTTCCTCATTGATGAAGTCTTCAAGATCGCTCTTGAGCGCGTCGATATCGACATCGCAGCCATTGAGCACGGCGATCGTTTCGCGGTCGTCGGTCAGGGCCAGCAAGAGGTGCTCAAGCGTTGCGAACTCATGGTTCCGCTCGCGCGCCAGGTTCATCGCCTGATGCAGAGCCTTTTCGAGTCCGCGAGAGAATGAGGGCATATGATGTTCCTATTGCTTTTCCATCACGCATTGCAGCGGATGCTGGTTCTTGCGTGCCGTATCCATGACGCGGGTCACCTTGGTTTCGGCAACCTCGTATGGATATACGCCGCACTCACCGACCCCCTTCTGGTGAACGTGCAGCATGATCTGCATGGCGTCTTCGCGTGATTTGTTGAAGACGTCCTGCAGGACCAGAACGACGAATTCCATCGGCGTGTAGTCGTCGTTGAGCAGCAGAACCCGATAAAGGTTCGGCCGTTTGGTTTTGGGACGAGTTTTTGTGACGGTCCCGGTCTCGAAGCTGTTTCCGCCGTCTCCCTTACGTCCGCCATCATCGTCCTTCGGGCCGCCCACAAGCTTTCCGAGGGGCAGCTCGAAGCCTTTGGCGGGACGGTCAGACGGCGAATGGCTGGTGGAACGTGTCATATTCATAGCGGCATTTCTGGGAGGAACCGAAGCAGCTCTTCGGACCCATTATGTAGGCAAAAAGGTCCCCGTGTTAAGGGGCACATGATCCCGAAAAGTTGAGCGCCGTTATCCGGGCTTCGCCAAGAGCTTGCCGCACGGGCAAGAGAGAAGGTCGGGCGTGACCGGATTGCGACTCTGAGACAGAAATCGATGGCATTTTACGGAATGGTAACGGGGTGGGCCTATTCTGCATCAATGGCATGGATCGGGCGGGGGCCTCGATCTGCGAGGCCGTGTTTCAGTTGCGTACGGGCAGTTTAGCCCGATGAGTAAAGTTGGAGTTCCGGGTTGACCTTCCAGGCCATGACCCCTTGGCGCGCTTCGTTTGTCCGCGCCATCGCTGCGATTGCCCTCGTGCTGGGCCTTTCCCTGCACCTTGCGGCCCCGGCGCACGCCATCGAAAATCTCAGGAAATATGCCGGCATCGTGGTCGACGCCAAATCGGGCGAAGTCCTCTATGAGGAAGCCGGCGATTCCAAGCGTTACCCGGCCTCAGTTGCCAAGGTAATGACGCTTTATGTGCTCTTCCAGGAATTGAGTGCAGGCAATCTCAGCCTTTCCACCAAGATGACGGTTTCCAAGCACGCGGCTTCGGCCGTGCCGACCAAGCTTGGCCTCCGCGCTGGTTCGACCATTGCGGTGGAAGATGCGATCAAGTCGCTGGTGACCCTGTCGGCCAATGACATGGCCCGCGTGATCGCCGAACATATTTCGGGTACCGAGAGCAAGTTTGCCGAGCGCATGACGGCTACGGCCCGTGCCATGGGCATGCGCAACACCACCTATCGCAATGCTTCGGGCCTGCCCGATGGCGGCCAGGTGACGACGGTGCGCGACCAGGCCATTCTCGGTATCGCGATCTATCAGCATTTCCCGCAATACTACGAATTCTTCCAGACCACGGCCTTCCGCTACAACGGCAAGACCTATGGCAACCACAACCGCGTGCTTGGCTATATGGGTGCCGTCGACGGCATCAAGACCGGCTATATCAATGCCGCCGGTTCGAACCTTCTTACGGCCGCCCGCAAGGACAACCGCCACATCGTCATCGTCGCATTCGGCTTCAACTCGGCCGGCGCACGTGACGAGAAGGTGCGCCAGCTCGTTGCCAACTACCTGCCCAAGGGCCGTCGTGGCGACTATCTGCAGACGGCCATGGTTCCCCAGCCGGGTCGCCAGGGCAATTCGAACGTGCAGGTTGCCGTGGCCCAGCCGACGCAGCCGGTTTTCGTGATGCCCATGCCCCTGCCCGGCTTCCGCCTTGCCGAGCTTGCAGCGGCACAGAATGGTACTGCGCAGCCGCAGGTGGTCGTGGCTTCCGCTGCGCCGGTTCCGGCTGCTGCGCCCGCCGATATCGGTCTTCAGCCGGCTGTGCAGGCTGCTGCGGTGCTTGCGGCACCGACGCAGGCGCCGACCCCGGCTTATCCCAGCCAGGACATTATCGGCGCCTGGCTGAGCGACACCTATAATCTCGGCGCGCCGCCGGCTGCGCTTGGCTCGACCCGTCCTTCCGCGCCGCTGGCTCCGCCAAGCGATGTCGGCACCGGCGCGGCTCCCGCCCCGGCCGAGCAGCCAATCGACCTCATGACCAGCGGCACCGTCGATACCGCCGGCCTCGTCAATGGGGCGTGGATCGTGCAGATCGGCGCCGGCCCCTCTGAGGACAGCGCACGCTCGATGCTTTCGGACGCGGCAGGCAAGGTCGGTGGTCTTGGTGACTTCCGCTCCTATGTCGAGCGCTTCGAAAAGAACGGCCAGGTTTTCTATCGCGCCCGCTTCGTCGGTTTTGGTGACCGTGACGATGCGACGGCCATGTGCAACCGCCTCAAGGACGCCAATATGGCGTGTCTGGCGATGCAGGGCTGATGCCCCGACGGATAGTGACGCGACGGGCCGTTCGCCTGCCGCCTCTTGTGTAAGCAGTTTGGTGCCTGTGTTTGGAGTAGCCCAATGAGCGAACGCAATTCCCTGGTGGAACTGGCCAATTTTATCGGCCGCTCCCCCCTCGCCTCGCCCGATATGAGCTCGCGCAACAAAGCGCTGTCGGGCATGACGGAACGCCTGCTGCCCAAGCAGCGGCGCTCGGTGGGCGACCTGATGAACGTGGTTCTCACCTTGTCGGCCCGTACGCGCCGCATGGTGCAGGAGCCGGTCAATATCGACCTCGACGTATTTGCCCCGGGTGGCAAGCGCGCGCTGGTCATGCGTCTGGGCGACAAGTAGGGGCGCAATCCCTGCTTATGCCTGAAAAGACCCTTTTCCTGCCCGGTGCGGGTGGCAGTGCCTCGTTTTGGCGTCCCGTGGCGGATCGCTTGGGGATCGAGGGCACGTTCTTTTCCTGGCCGGGACTTGGAAATGAAGCGCCCGACCCGGCTATCACCAGCCTCGACGATCTCGTGGCGATGGTGGTCGAGCACATAGACGGCCCGGTCAATTTGGTCGCCCAATCGATGGGCGGCGTCGTGGCGATACGGGCGGCACTCGCCAAGCCGCAATTTATTCAGAAACTGGTACTGGCCGTCACATCGGGCGGATTGCCGCTTGCCGATTTGGGGGCGGCGGACTGGCGTGGTGACTACTACCGGACCTTTCCATCGGCGGCTCGGTGGATAGCTGCGCCGGGCGTTGACCTCTCCGACGAGATCAAAACGATCAAGGCGCCGGCCCTTTTGCTGTGGGGCGATAGCGATCCGATCAGCCCAATCGCGGTCGGGGAACGGCTCAGCAAATTGCTGGCGGGATCGGAATTGCATGTGATTGCGGGCGCAGGACACGATCTGGCCCAGACGCATGCGCCCGCTGTTGCCGATCTGATAGGCGCGCACCTGCGAGGTTAGGAGTGGAAGGGCGCCGAAGCGCCCTCCCCTTGGCGCTCAGACGAGCGCGACGATCTTCTTTTTCTTCCAGACGAAGTGGTACCAGGCAGCCTGCATGATCATCATGCCGGTGAAGCTGGCCGCATAGGCCACCCAGATGCCCGAGAGGCCGAGGCTGGTCTGGCTGAGCCAGACGGCGCCGGGCAGCTCGATGAGCAGGATGCCGGCAAGGGCGAGGAGCATGGGCGCATAGACCATGCCGCTGGCGCGCATCATGCCCGAGAACACCACGCCGAAGCCAAAGGGCACGATGGCCCAGAGCACGATGTGCAGGAGGTGCTGGGTCAGTTCGATGACTTCAGGATCGGTGATGAACAGGGACACCAGCCAGCCGCTCGCGAGATAGGCGATCAGCACGAGGCCGCCGGTGATGACGAGGTTCATCATCAATGCAGTGCGGGTGATCGCCTGGAGCTGATCGATGCGGCGGGCGCCGATGGCCTGGGCCCCGAAGATCGAGGTGGCGATGCCGATCGACATGGCGGGGAACTGGACATAGTTCAGCACCTGGTTGAGCGCGCCATAGGCCGCGGTGGCGTTGGAGCCGAAGCGGTTGACGAGACCTACGATGACGATGCCGGCGACGGAGGCCACGACCATCTGCAGGCCGGCGGGGACGCCGAGCTTGAGGATGAGCTTCAAAAGACCGAAATCGGGCTTGAGGGCACGCAGCAGGTCCATGTCCGGCGCCAGCGGCAGTTTGCGGGCGCGCATATAGAAGAACAGGAAAACCAGCACGACGACGAAGCCGGCGATGAACGCCCAGGCGGCGGCGTTGACGCCCAGCTGTGGCAGGCCCCACCAGCCCTGGATGAGGGCGGGTGTGAGGATCACACCGACGATCATCGAGAGCACCAGCGAGAAGAGCGGCGTGATGGTATCGCCGACGCCGCGCATGATCGAGGTGACGATCAGGAACAGGAAGAAGCCCGGCATGCCGAGGAACATGATGCGGCCGTAGTCGACCGCCGTCTGGCGGATGTTTTCCGGCGCGCCGAGCACGGACATGATGTCCTCGATCCAGATGCCGCCGATGATGGCGACGACGAGGCCGAGCACGATAGCCGTGGTCATGGTGGTGCCGGTGACCTGCTTGACCCGGACGAGATTGCGCGCGCCCCAGGCCTGACCGATCAGAATGGTCGAGCCGGCTGAAAGGCCGATGATGAAGCTGATGAGGAAGAACAGAATCGGGAAGAAGGTGGCGAGCGAAGCGAGGGCTTCGACACCGATCATCTGGCCGATGAAAATGGAATTGAACGTTCCCGAGAGGGCCTGAAGGATATTCGAGGCCATGAGGGGAAGCAGAAAGATGGCGAACCGCTGCCAGAGGGGGCGGGTGGAATGGGGATCCATAGGAACGCTCCAGGAGAACACGTCATTTGGCTATCGTCACGGCGGCAGGCCCCGAACCGGCGGAACTGAACAAATCAGATGGCCGGAGGGACCAATTCACACCCCAAAAACGAGGTGCCGGCTGGACGGGCGCTGGAGGCTTGGCAATGACACGCAGGTTGTCTACGCCGCCGCGTCAGGAGCGTCAACGCCGCGATGACGGCCGTGTGATCAAAGATGGCGATGGGAGTCATCAGGACTTGTCATCGATGTCCCCGCACATCTCCGTGCTAGAGAATGGCGCATGACAGATATTGCAGCCAGCCCCGATTCCAGGATGGATCAGTTTCTCGCAGGCGCCCGCGCCTGCGTGCCCGTTGCCATTTCCGTGGCAGCCTATGGCCTGGTCTGGGGTGTGTTGGCGCGGGGCGCTGGCCTCAGCCTCCTCGAAGTCATCATGATGAGCGCACTGGTTTTTGCTGGCTCGGCGCAATTCGTGGCGCTTGATCTCTGGACGACGACGCCGGCCGCGTTGCCGATCGGCGCGCTGGTGCTGGCGGCCCTGATCGTCAACCTGCGCTATCTGCTGCTGACGGCGACGCTGCGGCCGCTCTATCCGACCAAGGGGCTCCTCGGCGGCGCGTTCAGCATGTATCTGGTGACCGACGAAAACTGGGCCATGACAGTTGCCGCCATGGCGCGCGGACAGGGTTCGGTTGCCTTTCTGATGGGCGGCGGCGCGCTCGCCTGGATGGCCTGGATGTGCACCAATCTCGTTGGCTACGGGCTCGGTTCGGCTATCGACGATCCGGCGCGATGGGGGCTCGACTTTGCCTTTACGGCGACGTTCCTGGCACTGCTGCTGGGCATGTGGAAGGGCCGCGGCGATCTCGTGCCCTGGCTTGTGGCGGCGCTGGCGGCCATTGTGACCTCGTGGCTTGTCGAGGGAAGCTGGCACATTTTGGTGGGTGGCGTGGTCGGCAGCCTTGTCGGTGCCTTCCTGGAGACGCGGAAAAATGCTGACAAGTCCTGAGGCCGTCGCGGCCATTCTCGGCATGGCTTTGGTGACCATGGCGATCAAGGCCAGTGGTTTCCTGTTGGCCGACCGCCTGCCCCGGGACGGCTTTGCGGCCGCCTGGCTGCGGCACATTCCCGGCGCGGTGCTGGCGGCATTGGTGGCGCCGGCCGTGGTGACCGGCGGCGTGGCCGAGGCCATTGCGGCAGCGGCGACGGCGGCGGTCTTCATCGTCTCGAAAAATCTCTTTGCGGCCATGGCGACGGGCGTTGCCACGGTTTACGTCGTGCGCTTGCTGGTCGCTGGATAAACACGACCAGGCAGTTGCCAGCCGCACCGCTCTAGGCTAGGAACCGTGCCCGTGCCCCTCTGGCGGAATGGTAGACGCAGAGGACTCAAAATCCTCCGCCGCGAGGCGTGCCGGTTCGAGTCCGGCGGGGGGCACCATTTCACTCCTACATCGCTGCCAGTACTGCGCTTTCGGTCCATGCCCCCCGGCGTTCACTTTCTTTTGAGCGACCCGTTGGCCGGTTGAAGCTCTTGCGATAACAGACTCTCCGCGCGGCCGCGTCTGGCCCGGAGATTTCCCATTATGACCACCCCCAAAAGGCGTTCAATTCGTGCGCGCCTGAGCTACGAGTTTGACAAATCCATGTCAGCGGGCCCCGTGGCCCTGATCGGCTGGCTGGCCCTGCTGTCGCTGGTGGTGATCATCGTGGCCTCGGTCGTGCTCGTGCTGTTCCAACTGGCGCCTGAAGGTGGGCAGCCGGTGGACTTCCTCGAGGCCGCCTGGGAATCGCTGATGCGCTCGATGGACGCCGGTACAGTCGCGGGCGACACGGGCTGGAGCTTCCGGATGGTGGGGCTCTTGGTCACCATTGCCGGCATTTTCATCTTTTCGACGCTGATTGGCGTGCTGTCTTCGGGCATCGAGGGCAAGCTCGACGAGTTGCGCAAGGGGCGCAGCCAGGTGCTCGAGAAGGATCACACGATCATTCTCAACTGGAGCCCGTCGATCTTCGACGTGATCTCCGAACTTGTCGTGGCCAATCGCAGCCGGCATCGGCCGCGCATCGTCATCATGGCCAATCGCGACAAGGTGGAGATGGAAGACGAGATATCGGCCAAGGTGGCCGATCTCGGGAATACGCGCATCATCTGCCGTCGTGGCGACCCGACGGACCTTTACGATCTGTCGCTGGTAACGCCGCAATCGGCGCGCTCGATCGTCATCCTGTCGCCCGAGGGCGAGGATGGCAGCATGGATGACGCCGATAGCAGCGTCATCAAGACGATCCTGGCGCTGGTGCATGACCCGCGCCGCCGGGCGGAGCCCTATCGCATTGCCGCTGAGATTCGCGATACGGCGAATGTCGAGGTGGCACGCGTGGTTGGCGGGCGCGAGGCGCAGCTGGTGCTGGCGGACGAGTTGATCGGCCGCATCGTGGTGCATTCGAGCCGGCAGGCAGGCCTTTCGGCGGTCTATTCCGAACTGCTCGATTTCGAGGGTTGCGAGATTTACACGCTCGAGCAGGCAGGGCTGGTCGGCAAGACCTTTGGCGAGAGCCTGATGGTCTATGACACTTCCACGCTGATCGGCATTGTCGCGGCGGATGGGGCGGTGGAGCTCAATCCACCCATGGCGCGGCGTATCGTGGCCGGGGATCGTGCCGTGATCATCGCAGAGGACGACGCGGCCATCCAGATCAAGGCGGCGGGCACCCTGCCCGACCAGACGCAGATGCGGTCTTCGACCCGCGCCGCTGCGCAGCCGGAGCGCGTGCTGCTGCTGGGATGGAATCGGCGCGCGCCGATCATTGCCTATGAACTCAGCCGCTATGTCGAGCCGGGTTCGGTGCTGACCATTGCTGCGGATACGCCGACGCTGGAAGACGATGTCGCGGCGCTTTCGGTGGCCAATACCAATCTGCAGATCTTTTTCGGCCGCACGGATATCACCAGCCGCAAGGCGCTGGAGGGGCTCGATATCGCCAGCTACGACCACGTGCTGGTGCTGGGCTATTCGGACCTGCTGGCGCCGCAGCCAACGGATACGCGCACACTGGTTACACTGCTGCATCTGCGCAAGATCGCCGAGACGACGGGGCGCCGCGTGAAGGTGGTTTCGGAGATGGTGGACGTGCGCAATCGCGAGCTGGCCGAGGTCACAAGGGCAGACGATTTCGTGGTGTCCAACAAGCTCGTCAGCCTGATGCTGGCCCAGGCTTCGGAAAACGACGCACTGACGGCTATCTTTGACGATCTTCTGGATGAAGAGGGATCGGAACTCTATATGCGCCCGGCCGGCGACTATGTGGCGCTGGGCGTGCCGGTGAGCTTCTATACGATAACAGAGGCGGCTCGCCTGAGGGGCGAAGTGGCGATTGGCTATCACCGGCCGCGGCCGGATGCGGCGGCCAATGGCATTCTCATCAATCCTGCGAAGTCGGCTGCCGAAGTCTATTCGGAGCATGATCGGCTTATCATCCTGGCGCGCGAGTGACGCGCCAGGATTTTTAGGCAGGTTTAGTCTGCCTGCACCGTCATGAAGGTGTCGACGATGTAGTCCCAGCTCGCATCGTAGCGGGCGAATTCCTGCGGGCAGCGCAAGGCGCGGGCGGCTGGCAGGATGTTCAGGGCATCGGTTTTCTTGAGCCAGTCCATGACCTTGTCCTGATCGAAGGCCTCCGGGTTCTTGTCGATGGTCTCGAAGACCATGACCATGCCGGGGGCCAGGATGCGTGCGTAGGTATCCATGTCGGAACCGAGGACCAGGCACATGACGTCGTAGTAGCGCTGCTGGCCGAGGCTGTGCTCATTGGCCAGAATGGAGCGCGAGATGTCTTCGGGCGCGAAGGAAAGCTGCTTGAAGAAATAGGCGCCCAGGAGCGCGATGCGGGAGGGGCGATCCTCGAAGGCATCGCCCTCCTCGTCGGCTCCGATCAGGGTGAGCGCCGCGAACTGATCGACTGCATCTTCCTCACGGCCGGTGATCGGCAGATCATATAGCGCCGTCAGCCCATGGCCGAGTTCGTGGAGGAGCACGAAAAGAGTCGTACCGCTGAGAACGGTTTCCTGATCGGCCCAGCGGAAGAACTCGCCATCCTGGCCTTCGAGGTATTCGTAGGACTGGTTGTAGTCGGCAATCAGCTCGTAGCAGAAGGTGATGCTCTGCTCGCTGGGGCTCCAATATGCATTCGAATAGCCGCAATCGGTGAAGGTGACCGGGACGTCAACCGGCAGCGCGATCTGGTCGGCGAGTTCATCGAGAACGTCGGCGAAAAGCCCATCCTTCTCGAACTTGGTACGGACGAGGCCGATCTCGCGAATATTGCTCGGCTCAAAGGTCAGGACGAAGCGATGTTCACCGAGGACTGGTCCGGCGGCAGCGCCTGGCGTCAGCGCTTCGACCTCCACGTCTTGCGGAAACGTAACGATATCCTGCGCGAGCGCCGGGGCGGCAACCAGGCCAGTCAGCAGGCTGAAAAGTGTTAGTGAACGCAAAGTACGCCCCTCTTCCTAAAATCTACGGGCGCACCATAGGGATGGACCGAGGGATGAAAAGGGAAAGCCGGGGTCAGCGTGAAGGCTTTCTTTATGAGGCCGCACAAAGGTTTAGACCGCCTGACGGCGGACCGGACCAGTTTGCCTAGAAAACCGGGGTGACGGGTTTGGGGAAGTTGAGCTGATCGAAGCGACGCTGGAGCTGGATGTCGTCGATCTTCCGCTCGATCGTGTTGATTTCGACCTTGTATTGGTACTGCTCGGCCGTCTGCGCCAGTTCGCGCTGCATGCAGACCAGCCTCTGCTGGTTGGCTTCCAAGGCGGCCGCGGTGTCACCCGCCATCGGCGCCGGGCAAGCGGCCGAGGCCGGCACGATGGCGCAGGCGGCGAGCAGGATGGCGAGGAGCAGGCGTTTCGTTTTCATGACCTCAAGATGGGCGCTTGGTGTGCCGGGTGCAAATCACGAGAGAGGGACTGTGCGCTCTAGTTGCCCGACAGACTTTGTGCTGCCCCCAGGCTTGGATCGAGGAACTGGCCATTGCTGCTGGGCTGGGTGACGACGGCGCCGCCATATTGCTGCTGCATCTGCATCTGGCGCTGGGCCGCGTCATAGCCCTCGACATCGACCCCGATGACCGAGGTCATGAGGTTGGGGCCGGTGCCGGGCTTGAAGGCTTCCTGGATGCCGGCTTCGCCTTCGAAGGCCTGCACGCCGGAGCTGGGATTGATCCAGGCGGTGGTCATGCCGGCGGGCGTGTTGAACGGGGTCGGCGGCTTGCCGGCCATCGCCTTGGCCATGAAATTGGTGAAGATCGGCACGGACATGCCGCCGCCGGTGGAGGCCGAGCCCATGGAGCGCGGCTGGTCGTAGCCGATATAGATGCCGACGGCCAATTCGGGGGTGAAGCCGACGAACCAGGCGTCCTTGTAGTCGTTGGTGGTGCCGGTCTTGCCGGCCACGGGGCGGTTGAGGGCGCGGGCGGCGGTGCCGGTGCCGCGCTGGACGACGCCTTCCATCATGGAGGTGATCTGATAGGCGGTCATCGGATCGAGAACCTGGGGGCGGTTGTCGAGGATGCGGGGCTCGCCCTGTCCGTGCCAGTCCTCGGCAGAGCAGCCTTCGCAGATGCGCTCGTCGTGGCGATAGACCGTGTTGCCGTAGCGGTCCTGGATGCGGTCGATGAGGGTGGGCACGATCTTGCGGCCGCCATTGGCGATGGTCGCATAGGCCGAGGTCATGCGCATATTGGTGGTTTCGCCAGCGCCGAGGGACATGGCGAGAACCGGCTGCATGTCGTCGTAAATGCCGAACATGCGGGCGTATTCGGCGATCAGGGGCATGCCGATATCGCGGGCGAGGCGCACGGTCATGACGTTTCGGCTGCGCTCGATGCCGCGGCGAAGGGTTTGCGGGCCGTAGAATTCCTGGGCGTAGTTTTCGGGGCGCCAGATGGAGCCGTCGCCATTGCGGATTTCGACCGGGGCGTCGAGGACGACGGAGGCCGGGGTGTAGCCGTTGTCGAGCGCGGCGGCATAGACGATGGGCTTGAAGGAGGAGCCGGGCTGGCGCAGGGCCTGGGTCGCGCGGTTAAACTCGGACTCGGCGAAGGAGAAGCCGCCGACCATGGCAAGGACGCGGCCGGTGCGCGGGTCCATGGCAACGAGCGAGCCTTCGACTTCGGGCACCTGTTCGAGGGTAAAGATGCCGTCTTTGCCCGCGACCGGGGAGACGTAGACGACGTCGCCGACCTTGACGAGTTCCTGCACGGGCTTTGACAGCCAGCGGATTTCGGGGCCGGACAATGTGCCTTCGACGCGTGCGGGGCTCGAGGCGCCGTCGACGTCGTTTTCGGGGCGGAGGCCAATGCGGGCTTCATTGCCGGAGACGGCGAGCACGACGGCGAGCTGCCACTCGGGGACGTCGCTCAGCGGCTTGATCTTGGCCACGTCGAGACCCCAGTCCTCGCCCAGTTCGATACTGGCGACGGGGCCACGGAAACCACGGGTGTGGTCGTATTCGATCAGGCCATCCATGAGGGCGCGGCGGGCGTATTCCTGGAGGCGCGGCTCAAGCGTGGTGCGGACCGAGAGGCCGCCACCATAGAGCTGGTCTTCGCCATAGAGCTTTGCCAGTTCGCGGCGCACGTCTTCGGTGAAGTACTCGGCGGCGTAGACCTGGCTGCCGGAGGCGCGCGGGATGACGTTGAGGGGAGCTTCCTTGGCAGCGGCAGCTTCCTCGGGGGTCGCGTAGCCGTTTTCGACCATGCGATCGATCACCCAGTTGCGGCGCTCGATGGCGGCCTGCGGGCGGCGGAAGGGATGGTAATTGTTCGGGCCCTTGGGGAGCGCGGCGATGTAGGCAGCTTCGGGCAGTGTGAGCTGATAGAGCGCCTTGTCGAAATAATTCAGGGCCGCAGCGGCGACGCCGTAGGAATTGAGGCCGAGGAAGATTTCGTTGAGGTAGAGCTCGAGGATCTTGTCCTTGGTGAAGGTCGACTCGATGCGGATCGCAAGGATCGCTTCTTGGATCTTTCGATCCCAGGTCTGCTCCGAAGTCAGCAGGAAGTTCTTGGCTACCTGCTGGGTGATGCTGGAGCCGCCGCCCTGGATGGAGCTGTTGCCATCCATGCGGGCGAGCAGGTTGTCGCGCAGGGCGCGGACGATGCCGTCGATGGCGATGCCGTTGTGGGAGTAGAAGTCCTTGTCTTCGGCCGAGAGGAAGGCGTGGACGAGGAGCGGCGGCACGGTTTCGATCGGCTGGAAGAGGCGACGTTCCCTAGCGTATTCGGCAAGCAAGGTGCCGTCAGCGGCGTGGACGCGGGTGGTCACAGGCGGCTGGTAGTCCTTGAGGACGGTGTAGTCGGGCAATTGCGCGGAAACGGTGGCGAGGTACACGGCGGCAGCGGCGACGCCGCCAAGCGCCACGAACATGCCGAAACCGAAGAGCCAGCCGAGTAGACGAAACATGCGATCAGATACTCCACGGACGCCGGTTACGTTCGGCGGCCACCGTCGTTGTAGTTTTCACCGTGTCATCCCCGCGAAAGCGGGGACCTCAGTTCCCAAACAGGGGTTCCCGCTTTCGCGGGAATGACACCGTGGGGGTGGATAGATCCACATGGTTGTCGCCGAGACTCTCCCTGCATTTTTCAACAATAGCAGAGCGGGCGCGGGCGCTTAATCACTTTGCTTAGGGCTCGGCTTCGACGCTGTCGAAATAGGTGGAAATGCCGCGGGCAATGGCTTCGGCGGTGCGGTTCTGCCAATCGGACTGGGTCAGGTTGGTGATGTCGTCGACATTGGAGAGGAAACCCAATTCGATGAGCACCGAAGGTACGTCGGGAGCTTGCAGCACGAAGAAATCGGCCTGGCGCACTGGGAAGCGGCGCAGGGCGACGCTGGGCTCGAGCTGGTGCACGATGGATTGCGCGGCGACATAGGACTGCTTGCGCATTTCGCGGCGCATCAGGTCGAGGAGGATGTCCACGACCTCGGGCGCCATTTGCGGCATGGCAAAGCCGGCGATGACGTCCGACTTGTTTTCGGTGTCGGCGAGAACCTTGTCGAGCACGTCGGTAGCGTTTTCATCGCGCGTATAGACGCTGGCGCCGCGGATTTCGGGCTGCTGAAAACTGTCGGCGTGGATGGAGAGGAAGATATCGGCCTTGTTGGTGCGGGCGAGATCGACGCGCTCTTCGAGGCGGAGATAGGTGTCGTCTTCGCGGGTCAAGGCGACGTCGAAGCGACCGGATTCGACGAGAAGCTCCTGCAGGCGCAGGGAGAAGGCGAGGACGATGTCCTTTTCGCGCACGCCATTGGGGGCTTCGGCGCCGCTATCGATGCCACCATGGCCGGGGTCGATGACAACGAGCGGGCGGGTGGCGATGGGGAGTTCGGAGCCGCCGGCCGGGGTGGACTCGGCTGTCGTTTCGGCGACCACGGCCGAGGTTTCCTTATCACGCTCGACATTGGCGGCGAAGGTTTCGGCATCGGCGGGGATGATGTCGACGACGAGACGTGCGGGCTGGTCTTCGAAGGGATCGAGGACATAGGCCTGCTGCACCTGGGCGGGCGCCGACAGCGTGAGGGTGGTGCGGATGCGGTCGGAGGCGGCCTGCTCTACGAGGTAGGACTCGATGAGCGTGGTCTCGGAGGGTGCGCCGCTCGGCTCGGGCACCGAGAAGGTACCGGCGCGCACGTCGATGGCGAGGCGGTTGGGCTCGGACAGCGAAACGAAGGAGAATTCGGTTTTCGAGGCGAGGTCGATGACGAGGCGCGCGCGGTCTTCACCAACGGTGACGCGCACATCGATGACGTTGGGCAGGCCCACCGGAATGGCAGCGGGCGCCGCTTCCTGTGCGTGGAGCGCAGGGGCCGGGGCAAAAGCCAGGAAGAGCCCGAGGACGAGCGAGCGGATGACGCGTAGATTCAAAACTGGTCGGGCCCCATGCGTATGGCAAAACCGTGTCACATGCCCTTCGGGCGATTCTGCGGCATTTTCGGCTTATGCGATGATTTGCAACAGGGCGCAAAGAATGGCACCCGGCAAAAAGCCCGATATTCCTCACATTTAGACTTTCCTGTTGCCAATCTGGCGCAACCACCATACACGCTTATATGAAGGCGCAGGAGTTTCGCGAGCGCCAGCGAGAGGGTTCAGAATTGCCCTTCGCGCCGCTGCGGACCCCCAGCCGGCCAGTGTGCCACACAAGCACCTGCCCGGAATGAAAGCGGCGATTTTCAGCGCCTTCGCAAACGAATTTCGGTCCCTCACAGGGATCGGACGGTGGCGGGTCTTTGGGACCGGCCATCCAATAGGAAGAGGTCATATGGCCCGCAGGCGGACAAAGCGCGACGCGATCGATACGAACGATTGCCGTTTTGCTTCGCCCTTTCTCCCGGCCATGACCGAATTTGCCGGTGCGCAGAACGTGAGAGGTTCGCGCCCGATTGTTTTCAACACATTCGCCCCGCAACGCGCCGAGCCAGGTTCTCCGGTTCGCCGGCCGACGCCCTTTGGCGCGCGGGTGCGCGGAGTTTACTATGGCAACCAAGAGAATGCTGGTGGATGCCATCCACCCGGAAGAAACACGGATTGTTGTTACAGCCGGTAATCGGCTGGAAGAATTCGACTTTGAATCGGCGTCCCGCCGCCAGTTGCGGGGAAATATCTTCCTCGCCAAGGTGACGCGCGTCGAGCCGTCGCTACAGGCGGCCTTCGTCGAATATGGCGGCAATCGCCACGGGTTCCTCGCTTTCAGCGAAATCCACCCGGACTACTACCAGATCCCCGTCGCCGACCGCGAAGCCCTGCTGCGCGATGAAGAGCACGAGGAAGACCACCACGAGGAAACGGAAGACGCTGTCTCCGTGCCTGAAGGTGTGGCCGAAACGGAAGCAGAGGCTGATCCTCAGGACACTGAGGAAGAGAGCCATATCGAGCAGGCTCCGGCCAATACTGAACCCGTCGAGTCGATCGGCGGGGCGGATGCGCTCGAGGAAGTGCCGGAGCGTCGCCAGCGCAGCCAGCAGCGCCGTCACCAGTACAAGATTCAGGAAGTGATCAAGCGCCGGCAGGTGATGCTGGTGCAGGTGGTCAAGGAAGAGCGCGGCAACAAGGGCGCAGCTCTCACCACCTATCTGTCGCTCGCTGGCCGCTATTCGGTGCTGATGCCCAATACCGCTCGTGGCGGTGGCATCTCGCGAAAAATCACCAACGCTGCCGACCGCAAGCGTCTCAAGGAAATCACTTCGGACCTGGAAGTACCGCAGGGCATGGGCGTCATCCTGCGTACCGCAGGCGCGACGCGCACCAAGGCCGAAGTGAAGCGCGATTTCGAATATCTGATGCGTCTGTGGGAAAGCGTGCGCACGCTGACCCTGCAGAGCCAGGCCCCGTGCCTCGTTTATGAAGAAGGCTCGCTGATCAAGCGGACCATTCGCGATCTCTATAACAAGGACATCGACGAAGTGTTGGTGGCTGGCGACGCGGCTTATCGCGAAGCCAAGGACTTCATGAAGATGATCATGCCGTCCCACGCCAAGAACGTGAAACCGTATGGCGAAGAGCAGCCACTGTTCTCCAAGTATGGCATCGAGTCCCAGCTCGACCAGATGTTCTCGCCGGTCGTCACCCTGCCCTCCGGCGGCTACATCGTCATCAACCCGACCGAAGCACTCGTTTCGATCGACGTGAACTCGGGTCGCTCCACCAAGGAGCACAATATCGAGGACACGGCGCTCCAGACCAACCTCGAAGCTGCCGATGAAGTGTCGCGCCAGCTGCGCCTGCGCGATCTCGCCGGCCTGATCGTCATCGACTTCATCGACATGATGGAGAACCGCTCCAATCGTGCCGTCGAGCGTCGTCTCAAGGACGCGCTGAAGGACGATCGCGCCCGCATCCAGGTAGGCCGCATTTCGCATTTCGGCCTCATGGAAATGAGCCGTCAGCGTATCCGCTTCGGCGTTGTCGAAAGCTCGACCCACAAGTGCCCGATCTGCGACGGCACGGGTCTGGTGCGTTCGACGGAAAGCCTGGCGCTGATGATCATGCGCCATGTGGAAGACCACGTGCTGCGCAAGCAGGGCCAGTCGATCAATGTGCGCGTGCCGACCGACGTGGCGCTTTATGTGCTCAACTACAAGCGCGACACGCTGACTGCGCTCGAAGCGCGCAACTCGCTTTCGATCACCATCACCGCCGACAGCAAGCTGACCGGACACCAGTTCTCGATCGAGAAGGGTGAGACCCGCGTCTCCTCCTATGTCGACCAGCGCGCGGCGAGCCATGTGCGTGTCGACAGCGCCGTGATCGAAGAGATCGACGAGGAAATCGTCGAAGAAGAAGAGATCGAAGAAGAAGCCACCGAAGCCCGCCAGGAGAATGCTGGCGAAGGTGACGGCAATGGTCGTCGTCGTCGCCGCCGTCGTCGCCGTGGCGGCGCCAATGGCGAGCGCAACGAGGAACGGGCGCCGGTTCAGGCACGCGAGAGCGATGCCGAGGCGGGCGACGAAGACAGCGCCGACGAAGGTGGCGAGGCCGAGGGCGAAGAGGCGCCGACTGCTGACGCTGATGGCGAAACCCGCCGTCGCCGTCGTCGCGGCCGTCGCGGTGGTCGCCGTAACCGTCGGGACCAGGAAGGCGAAGTCGCGGCCGAGGGCGGCGAAGCTGCTGCACCGGCCGCCGGTGACGCCGAGCAGGTTGCCGTCGTTGAGGCGGTGCTGGCTCAGGCAGAGGTTGCCGAGGAAGCTGCGCCTGTAGCTGAGGCTGTGGAAGCCGTGGCGGAAGAAGCTGTTGCCGAAAAGCCGAAGCGCAAGCCGCGTGCCCGCAAGGCGAAGACGGCTGATGCTGAAGCACCGGTGGAAGTGACGGCTGAAGCTCCGGCGGTGGAAGCACCGGTGGCTGAAGAGGCTGCCGAGAAGCCCAAGCGCAAGCCGCGCACGCGGAAGAAGGCTGAGCCTGTGGCGGAAGAAGCTGCAGTGGTCGTCGAGGCTCCGGCCGAAGCGGCACCGGAGGCCCCTGCTCCGGCAGCAGAGCCGGTTGTCGCCGAAGCGACGGAAACCCGTCCGAAGCGCCAGAAGAAGGAGCTGCCGCCGGAAGGCGTGGTGGTTTCGTCGAGCGCCAAGCCGGCTGAAGAGGCTGCGCCCGCGGAGGGCGAAGGCGAAGCTGAGCCGGACAAGAAGAAGAAGGTCGGCTGGTGGCAGCGGCGCCTCGGTCTCGGCTAGGATTTTTGAGGGCGGCCTTCGGGCCGCCCTTTTTGTCTCATGTCCCGCGCTGCGCGTCTTCTCGATCTCCTGCAATTACTGCGGAACCGCCACCAGCCGGTGACGGGGCCTGATCTGGCGCGCGAACTGGGTGTGTCTATCCGGACGCTTTATCGCGATATCGCGACCTTGCAGGCGCAGGGGGCCGATATTCGGGGCGAGCCGGGGCTGGGCTATGTGCAGCGGCCGGGATTTACGCTGCCGCCGCTGATGTTTTCAGCCGATGAGATCGAGGCGATTGTGTTGGGATCGCGCTGGGTGGCGGCACGGGCGGATGACACCAGGCTCAGCGCTTCGGCAAGGCAGGCGATGAGCAAGATATTGGCGGTGCTGCCGGCTGATCTGCGCGATCGGGCCGAGGCGACGAACCTGCTGGTGGCGCGGATCGGGCTGGAGCCGGCGCAGGTGGATGCGGGGCAGATACGGCTCGCCATTCGGAACGAGCGCAAGCTGGTTATTCGCTATGATGATCTCAGCGGCGCGGCGACGGAGCGGGTGATCTGGCCGTTCATGATCGGTTTTTTCGAGAAGGTGCGGATTGTTGCCGCCTGGTGCGAGATGCGGCAGGATTTTCGCAGTTTCCGGGTGGATCGGATCAGTGGAATGACCGTGTCCGAGGAGCGCTATCCGAAGCGGCGCGCAGTGATGCTGAAAGAGTGGCGGGAGCGCGAGGGAATTGCGCCGCCGTGAGCCACTGCCGGAAACTGGCAGTCCCGGCTGATAGGTGTTCTCCATCGAAAGGAGAACGCCATGCGCACCCTCAACTACATCCTGCTGGCCGTTGCTGACCCTGCTACAAGCAAGCAGTTCTATTCAAACCTGCTGGGGCTCGAACCGGTTCAGAACTCGCCGACCTTCGTGCTCTACGTGTTGCCCAACGGCATGAAACTGGGGCTCTGGATCAAGGACGAGATCGAGCCAAAACCGCTGCCGGTTGGCGGGGTCGAGGTGACGTTTAGCGAGGATGACGACGCAGCGGTTCGAGCGACCTATGCGGACTGGTCGGGCAAGGCGAAGGTTTTGCAGGAACCGGTGGCCATGGACTTCGGCTTTACCTTCGTGGTGGAAGACCCCGATGGGCACCGGATCAGGGTTTTCGCGCGAGCGGCAGACCCACGGTGAGTTTCTTGGGCGCGGCTTTGGCCGCGCCTATTTTGTTGGATGGTAGCGGTAGACGACGTCGCCTTCGTCTTGCAGCGGGGCGTTGTCGTCGCGGGTGCCGCCGAGGCGGGCGGAGACGGCCATGGAACGGTGGTTCTCCGGATCGAAGTAGCTGACAAGGGTTGGCAGGTTCAGGTTGGCAAAGGCCCAATCGCGCAGGGCTTCTGCGGCTTCGGTGGCGTAGCCGTGGCCTTCAAAACCGTCATAGAGGAGCCAGCCGAGTTCCTTTTCGGGGAAGAGCGGGCCGTGGTTGATGCCGACCTGGCCAACGCAAATGCTGGTTTCCTTGACGTCGATCATCAGGGCGCCGTGGCCGTAGAGGGACCACAGGGCGACGTCGTGGCAGAACAGGCCCCAGGCGCCGCGGTGATCGAATGGGCCGCCCATGTAGATGGAGCGAGGCGAGGCCATGAGGGTGGCATAGGCCGGGAAATCCTCCATGCGCGGGGCGCGGAGGATGAGGCGTGGTGTTTCGAGCGTTGGGATGATCATGATCCGGCTGCCAGGAAGGTTTTGAGGCGGTCGAGGGCGAGATCGACCGTGTTGCGTGTGCCGGCATAGCTGAAGCGGACGAAGCCGTGTCCGTTGACGCGGTCGAAGTCGACGCCGGGGGTAGCGGCGATGCCCGCCTGCTCCAGCATCGATTCACAAAAAGCCAGGGAGTCGTTGGAAAACCTCGATGTTCCGGCATAGGCATAGAAGGCGCCATCGGCTGGTGAGGCTAGGTCGAAGCCGAGATTTTGGAGGCCAGTGGTCAGGGCAGCGCGGTTGGCGGCGTAGCTGGCTTTTTGCTCTTCGGAATAGTCGCGCTCATCGAGCGCTGCGGTCGCGGCGATCTGGCTGAGGGTGGGCGCCGAGATAAAAAGGTTTTGCTGCAGGATTTCGGCGCGGCGGATCAGTGCTTCGGGGAGCACCATCCAGCCGATGCGCCAGCCGGTCATGCAGTAGTATTTGGAAAAGCTATTGATGACGATGGCGTCCGAGGTCAGCTCGAGCGCCGACACTGAGGGGCCGCGATAGTCGAGGCCGTGGTAGATTTCGTCCGAGATCAGGGTGACGCCGAGGCGGCGGCAGGTGTCGATGACGTCGGCGAGGCCGGCACGATCGATCGCGGCGCCTGTGGGATTGGCGGGGCTGGCGAACAGGAGGCCTTCGAAGGGGATTTCGCGATAGGCGGCTTCGATGTCGGCGCCCGTAAGATGCCAGTTGTTGGCCGCCGTGACGGGGATTTCGGCATATTCGAAGCCGAGGCCGATGAGGGTGTTGATATAGGCGGGGTAGCCCGGGCGGGTGATGGCGATGCGGGCGCCGGGGCGGAAGGCGGCGTGAAAGGCGAGGATGAAGCCGGCCGACGAACCCATTGTGGCCAGAATCATTTCCGGGTTTACGGAGACGCCGTGCTGCTCGGCATAGTAGCGCGAAAGCGCCTCGCGCAGGTCGATGCGGCCCTTGGCGCTAGTGTAGCCTTGCGGGTCGGGCAAGGCGCGGGCGACAGCTTCGATGACTTTCGGGGCGGGCGGATGGCCGGGTTCGCCCAGCTCCAGATGGCAGATGGTGCGTCCCTGCCCTTCGAGCACCTTGGAACGGTTGAGAATGTCCATGGCGAGAAACGGCATGAGGCCGTCGGCTGCGGGGGTCATAGGCGGCTCCTTCTGGTCCATGGGGACTAGCCGGAAGCGCGGGTTCACTCAACAACAATTGAAGCAGCGCTTTAGACTGCGGCAATTGTCCGGTGCCAGATTGGGCCGAGGTCTGCTAGAAGGCCCATGCGCAGAATCTCTGGGAGCATCCGTCCGATGAATCGTCTGTCTATCGTGCTGGCCGCCGTGGCGGGAATTCTCGCGGGGGCGTTGGGCTATTCCCAGCTCAACCGGCCGGAGCCGCAGACAGATACGGTCGCGGTGCGCGCCATCGTCGAGAGCGTTCTTTCCGAGCACGAAGCGACTGCCAGCGCGGCGCCGCAGGCTGTGGCGGCGATCGATCCGGCGGTTCTCAACCCGATGATCGAAAGCTTCCTGATGAGCGACCCCAAGCTACTGCAGCGGCTGTCGGTGGCGCTTGATGAAACGTTGCGCACCGAGGAAAGCGCCAAGGCGCAGGTCGCGATCACCGAGATGCAGGACAAGATCTTCAATGATCCCGGCCAGGTGGTCTTGGGAAATCCGGACGGCGATGTGACGCTGGTCGAGTTCTTTGACTATAACTGCGGCTATTGCCGTGCGGCGCTGCCGGATCTGGCGACGCTGCTGGCGGAAGACCCGAACCTGCGGGTCATTCTCAAGGAATTCCCCATTCTCTCCAATGAATCCATCGATGCGGCGCGCGTGGGCGTGCTCGTCGGGGAAGCCGATGTCGATTACTGGGCTTTCCACGAAGCGCTGTTTTCGAGCCGTGGCAAGGTGGACAAGGCCGTTGCGCTGGACGCCGCTGGTGCGCTGGGCTTGAGCAAGGTTGATCTGGAGCTGAAGATGGGTGAGCCGAGCGTGGCCAAGACCATTCAGACTTCCTATGAGATTGCACAGGCGCTGGGGATTACCGGAACGCCGACCTATATCATCGGCAATGAAATCATT
Organism: Devosia sp. LjRoot3; assembly: GCF_964252865.1. NCBI lineage: Bacteria > Pseudomonadati > Pseudomonadota > Alphaproteobacteria > Hyphomicrobiales > Devosiaceae > Devosia > Devosia sp. LjRoot3. The sequence continues at coordinate 1,204,536 of NZ_CAXUPK020000001.1, read as the reverse complement.
CCGGGTGCCATTGGTGTCGATGATCTGCGGACGCGCATTGCGAATATGCGGGCCTGCGGCCAGTCGGTGTGCAGTTAGCCCGAATCTCGCCCGACTCTCCCGTTAGACGCGCGGAAAGCACCGAGGAGGCTCGCCTTTTCGGTGCAATTCGTGTAACCGCCCTTGCACCGCCGGAAAGAGCCGGTGCACAACGAAAAGACTATGGCAAAGCACGTTCTCGTCCTCAACGGCCCGAACCTCAACATGCTCGGCAAGCGCGAGCCCGGAATCTACGGCGCTCAGACCCTGGCCGATGTGGAGGCCATTTGCAGCGCCGCCGGCGACGAATTCGGCCTTTCCATTGATTTCCGCCAATCCAATCACGAAGGCGAACTGGTCACCTGGATCCAGGAAGCGCTCGGCACGGCCGATGGCATCCTGATCAATCCCGGCGCCTATTCGCACACTTCGGTGGCAATCTATGACGCCTTCAAGGCCGTCTCGTTGCCCGTGGCAGAAGTCCATATCAGCAACATTCATCAACGCGAGGCCTTCCGACACCACTCTTATGTGTCGGCAGTCGCCTTCGGCGTCATTTGCGGCTTTGGTACGCTGGGGTATAGATTGGCCCTGGAAGCCATGGCTCAGAAACTCGCATAACGCTTCGACTGGAAGCCGGGAGACCGACAAGAATGACCAAGTCATCGCAGGTGGATCAGGACCTGATCCGCGCCATCGCCGAACTGCTCAACAAGGAAAATCTCGCCGAGATCGAGATCGAGCAGGAGGACCTCCGGGTCCGCGTCACCCGCTCCTATCCGGTTGAAGCACCGGCCTATGCCCCTGCCCCGCAGTATTATGCGCCGCCCGCCGCGCCGGCTGCTCCTGCTGCCCCCGCTTCGGTCGTTCCGGCTGCCGCTCCTGCGAGCAAGGAAGACCTGACCTCCAACCCCGGCACCCTGACCTCGCCGATGGTTGGCACCGCTTATCGCTCGCCTGAGCCGGGCAAGCCGGTTTTCGTCGATGTCGGCACCAAGGTCACCGAAGGCCAGACGGTTCTCATCATCGAAGCCATGAAGACCATGAACCAGATTCCGGCGCATCGCTCGGGCACGGTGACCCGTGTTCTCGTGAACGACGCGCAGCCGGTCGAATATGGCGAGCCGCTCGTCGTCATCGAGTAAGGAGGGACTTTCACGTGTTCCAGAAAGTCCTGATCGCCAATCGCGGCGAAATCGCCCTGCGCATCCTGCGCGCCTGCAAGGAACTGGGTATCCAGACCGTTGCGGTTCACTCGACTGCTGACGCCAATGCCATGCATGTGCGCCTTGCCGACGAAAGCGTCTGCATTGGCCCCAATGCGGCCAAGGACAGCTATCTCAATATCCCGTCGATCCTTGCGGCCTGCGAGATCACCGGGGCGGATGCCGTGCATCCGGGCTATGGTTTCCTCTCGGAAAACGCCCGTTTCGCCAAGATTCTCGGCGAACACAATGTGACCTTCATCGGTCCTTCGGCGCACCATATCGAAATCATGGGTGACAAGATCACCGCCAAGAAGACGGCGGTCGAGCTGGGCATTCCCGTGGTTCCGGGTTCGGCCGGGGCGGTCGAAACCGAAGCCGACGCGCTCAAGACTGCCAAGGAAATCGGCTATCCGGTGCTGATCAAGGCAACTGCCGGTGGCGGTGGTCGCGGCATGAAGGTGGCGCAGAGCGAGAAGGACGTGCTGGTCGCCTGGTCGACCGCCCGTTCGGAAGCCAAGGCCGCCTTCGGCAACGATTCCGTCTATATGGAAAAGTACCTCGGCAAGCCGCGCCATATCGAAGTGCAGGTGCTTGGCGATGGTCAGGGCAATGCCGTGCACCTGGGCGTGCGTGACTGCTCGCTGCAGCGTCGCCACCAGAAGGTGTGGGAAGAGGCCGGCGGCCCGACCATTACGGTGGAAGAGCGCGATCGCATCGGCGAAATCTGCGCCGCGGCCATGCGCAAGCTGAGCTATTCGGGCGCGGGCACGATCGAGTTTCTCTACGAGAACGGCGAGTTCTATTTCATTGAAATGAACACCCGCCTGCAGGTGGAGCACCCGGTTACCGAGCGCATCACGGGCATCGACATCGTCTATGAGCAGATTCGTGTCGCCTCGGGCGAAGCGCTGTCGATGACGCAGGACAAGGTGCAGTTCTATGGCCATGCCATCGAAGTGCGTATCAATGCCGAAGATCCGCAGACCTTTGCGCCCTCGCCGGGCACGATCACCTTCTATCACCCGGCCGGTGGCGTGGGTGTGCGCGTCGATTCCGCGGTCTACCAAGGCTACAAGATCCCGCCCTATTATGACTCGCTGATCGGCAAGTTGATCGTCTATGGCCGCACCCGCGAGGAGTGCCTCAAGCGCCTGAGCCGTGCGATCGACGAATTCGTGGTGGATGGGGTGAAGACTACCCTTCCCCTGTTCCAGCGGTTGATCAAGCAGCCCGATATCATTGCCGGCAACTATGATATTCACTGGCTGGAAAAGTTCCTGGCCGAGAACAAGGCCTGACAATTTAAAGGGGCGCTTTGCGCCCCTTTTTTCATTTTGCTGACTGAGCATGGCCCGCCCCACCGATCCCTTCGACATCGAGGTGACGCCCGAGCTGATCGTTCGGGCTTATCGCGCCGGCATCTTCCCCATGGCGGAAGATGCGGCGGATGAGGACCTTTTCTGGGTGAGCCCGGAAATGCGCGGGATCATGCCGCTCGACGGCTTTCATGCGTCGAAGAGCCTGCGCAAGGCCATGCGGAAATCGGGTTGGGATATTCGCGTCGATACCGATTGGGACGGGATCATCGAGGGCTGCGCCACCGTTGGCGAGGACCGGTCGACGACCTGGATCAATGGGACGATCCGGGCGGTCTATGGCGAGCTGTTTCGGCGCGGGGTGGCGCATACGGTGGAGGTCTGGGACGGGGCCGATCTCGTGGGCGGGCTTTATGGGCTGGCCATTGGCGGGGCGTTCTTTGGGGAATCCATGTTTCATCGGCGGACCGATGCCAGCAAGATGGCCATGGCGCATCTGGTGGAGCGGTTGAATGCCGGAGGGTTTCAGCTGCTTGATACGCAGTTCGTGACGCCGCACCTGGCTTCGCTGGGGGGTATAGAGATCGAGCGCGCGGATTATGAGGACAGGCTGGCGCAAGCGCTGGCGGTCAAGGGGAATTGGGGAGCCTGGGATGAATCCGCGTGAGCGACTGCCGCTGCAATTGAAGGCTTTGCAGGCGCGGGAGTGGGAGCCGATCACTATCGGGGAGTCGCAGGCCTCGGTGTGGCGTGTTCCGATGGGTGAGAGTGCGCTGTTTCTGAAGGCCGAGCCGGCGCATGCACTCGACGAAATGGGCGAGGAATTGCTGCGGCTCGATTATCTTGCCGAGATGGGTTTTCCGGCGCCGCGCGTGGTCGATCATATCATGGCCGACGACTTCAACTGGCTTCTCATGACGGCGGTAAAAGGCAGGGATTTGACTCACCTGGGGGATGAACCTCAGGTTTTGATTCAGGTGCTTGCGGATGGTTTGAAGCGGTTGCATGCGCTTGATCCGGCCAATTGTCCGTTCGATCATAATCTTACGAAGCGGCTTGCCGATGCTGAAGCCAATGTTTTGGCGGGGCGGATCGACGAGACGGATTTTGACGATGAGCGCGATGGCTGGACGGCGCAGCAAGTGTTCGACTGGCTCGCGAATAATCGGCCGGACGAGACCAATCGGGTGGTGACGCATGGCGATGCTTGCCTGCCGAATTTCCTGGCGGATGGGACGCGGTTCGGCGGTGTGGTCGATTGCGCCAGGCTGGGCGTATCGGATCGCTGGCAGGACCTGGCGCTGGCGTGCCGCAGCATGGAGTTCAATGGCGGCGAGAATTACGTTGCCGATTTCCTCGCCGCCTATGGGGCGGAGTTCGATGCGGAGCGCTATGCGTTTTATTGCGCGATGGACGAGCTGTTTTAGTCCTTTAGCTTGAAGGCCAGGGTCGTCACCCAGTCTTCCATGTTTGGCACCTCGGCCGGGTCGGATTCGTAGATCTCGAGCCGGCAGGCGAAGTGGTCGCCGTCGGGCCTTTCTTCCATGTCGAATTTCTGCTGGGTCAGGTTTGCCCAGCCGATCAGCATGCCGGTGACGGTGATCAGCTTGTCGGGGTGGCCGGTCCAGCTCAGACCGATGAAATTGCCGGCAGGGAGCGTGCCGTTCTTCACCTGCCCCTCTTCGGGGCCGAGGGCTTCGACGGCGATGCCGGCTTCGACATCGAGCGTGTCTTCCATGTTGATCCGGCGATAGTTGTAGAAGGCCTCGCCGGCAGGCTTGAGACCGTGCCTTTCGAGGTGTGCGAAGAGCTGCGGAAAGCCTTCGCGGGCCGGCTTTTGCATCTGCTGCATGGTCACGGTGAAGGGCACGTAGATATAGGGCTGCGCGGCGCGCTGCTCGGTTTTGGGCAGGGTCAGCATGGGCGGTTCTCCTGTTCTGCGTTCAATCGACCTGCGCGCCGCCGGTTGCATTGGCGAGCGTGGCGGTCATGCTGGAGGCGAGGTCGCTGGCGAGCAGGACCACCGCGTCAGCCACCTGCCCCAGCGAGGAGATGCGACGTAGCGGGGTATCCTTGGCGACCTCGGCGTGCATTTCCTCGAAAGTGATGCCCTTTTCGCGGGCGTGGATCAGCCAGGCCTCGCGCACGCCGGGAGCGTCGGGCGAACCAGGGGAGCGGACCCAGCAACAGCGGACGCCCTTTGGGCCGTTCTCGGCAGCGAGATGGCGGAGGTAGTGTTCCACCGCAGCGCAGGCGATGCCGAAGCCGCCCATTTCGGTATAGGCCTCGCGTGCGGCATTGGCGGTAATGCCGAGAATGGCGCCGCCGCCGTTCTCGCCCATGTGCCGGGCCGTGGTGGCGCCGATATTGAACCAGGATTTGAGGCCCCGCTCGACTGGCATGATGAAGCGATCGTATTCGAGGTCGATGATCGGCGTGCCTTGCGCATCGCCCCAATCGATGGCGCTGAAGACGACGTTGATGGGGCCACCTTTGCCGATTGCGTCTTGTAGATGCGCTTCGACCGAGGCGCGATCCAACGCGTCTACGGTGCCGACGTGAACGGTGCCGCCTTTGGCGCGCAGCTCCTCGGCAAATGCCTCTAGCCGTTCGCGGCCGCGGGCGGCCAGATGGACCACCGCCCCCTCGCGGACGAAGGCGCTTGCCACCGCGCCACCGACGGCGCCGCTGCCGCCATAGACGATGGCGGTCTTTCCCTTGAGCAGCATAGATCGTCCTCCCATGCGCGGCCGTAGCCGCCTCCTGCCACGACGGGCGAGGATGGGAGATTTAGACAGGCTTCTGAAGAATTATCGCTGGTCTGGTGGGGGGACGTTGGTGCTGGTTTTGCACTCGATCAGCCAGACGTCGTAAACCGGGTGGTCGACGGCGTTGAGCGCCGGGCTATCGGCAAACATCCAGCCGGTGAAAATGCGCTTGGCGGTGCCGTCGAGCGAGCGCTGGTCGACTTCGAGAAAGGCCGAGGTGCGCTGCAGGGTGTCGGTGGCGGGACGGTCGTAGCAGGCGCGTGGCGTTATCTCGAGGGCGCCGAAGAGGACGGTTTCGTCGATATAGACGTCAAAGCGCGTGATGCGGCCGGTGATCTTGTCGAGGCCGGCTAGGGTCGCGACGGGATGGGCCATGGGTTGCGCGCTGGCGGGCACAACAGCAAGCGCCAGCCCGAGGAAGGCTAGCGCAGCAAAAAGGCGGGAGAGGAAGCGCAGAGGCATGGGCCCTTATTCGGGCGACCAGGCCTGATAGTCGCCGGTGACGCGCGGACGCTCGCCGCTCTTGAGCAGGCTGCCATCGGGGCGATAGGCTTCCGCCGTGCCGGTGAGATTGGCCTGATGCGGCTTTTCCCAGTCGCGCGGCTTGTAGTTTGCGTCGGTCGGGACAACGTCGGTGCGGTAGTGCATCCAGCCGTGCCAGCCGGGCGGGATGGCCGAAGCGTCGGCGTAACCGGCATAGGTCACGTAGCGGCGGTTGGCCTTCTTGTCCTGATAGTAGCGGTTGCCGAATTCGTCGGAGCCGACATAGTTGCCGAAACGCTTGATCCAGAGACGCGTTCCCCAGGTCTGGCCGCGCCACCAGGCGAAGATTTCGGTGAGGAATTGCTTGGTATCAGACTTGGCCACGAGACGATTCCGCTCAACAGGAACGATTTGTCTGGCGGTTTATCATGCTCGCCGCGAGGAGCCTAGACCAAAGCGACGCATTTTGGCTGCAACTTGGCGCGAGCGCAGGCAGGAATGGCACGGGAGGAGAATGGGGTGAGGCTTTCTGCTTTTCTCAGAGTCTATTACGCCTATGCCTTCCTGTTCGACTTCATCTTTGCCTATGCCATCTATACGGCGCTGTTTTCGCTCGAAGGGCTGAGCACGAGTGAGATCGGCGTGCTGCTGGCCTTCTGGTCGGCTTCGGCAATTGTGCTCGAAATGCCGTCGGGGGCGCTGTCGGATCATTTTGATCGGCGCGTATTGCTGGCGCTGGCGCCGCTGGCGAAGGCCGGGACTTTTGTGCTTTGGGGGCTCGCACAGGGCGATTTCTGGATCTACGGCGCGGGCTTTCTGCTCTGGAGCCTTGGGCAGGCGCTGCAATCAGGTTCGCGCGAGGCGCTGCTCTATGAGCGGATGGCTGCCGAGGGGCGGACGGACGAATTCGACAAGGTGCTGGGGCGGGACAATGCCGCCGAAGGGCTGGGCATTGGGCTTGGCACGCTGTTTGGCGGGTTTGTCGCCTATTGGAGCTTTGAGTGGGCCATCTGGCTCTCTATTCCCCCGCTATTGGTTGCTGCCATTCTGGCTTTCTGGCTGGAGGATGTGCGGCGCAATGGTGGTGCCGAGGACGAGGCTGATGTGGAAGGTGGCTACTTCACGCATTTCGTCCACGCCTGGCGCGAGTTCCGCGAGCGAGCGGAGTTGCGCTTTGTCACCACCTATATTGCGACCGGCCTGCTGGTCTTTGAGGTGCTCGAAGAGTTTGACGAGCTTTACTACCTCGCCGTGTCGCTACCGGTCTGGGCCTGGGGCATCGTGGCGGCTGGGGTCGAGGCCATTTTTGCGCTGGCCAGCATTCATGCCTATCGACTGGCGGGGCGTCCCTGGCTCGCCTGGACGCTGCCGGCTCTGGGCGGGGTTTTGCTGATAGCGGCTTCGCAGGGGCAGACAGCGCCTTATGTACTGCTCCTTGCCGCCGGCTACATCGTGGTTGCTCCAGTGACGGTGCTGGCCGAGGCGCGCTTTCAGAAGATCATGGAAGGCAAGAGCCGCGCGACGACGACTTCGGCACTGGTGATGGCCGAGAATGTCGTGGGCATCGCGGCGACGCTGGCGTTTGGGTTTTTGGCCGATTGGGTCGGCATCCTCCCGGCCTATGGGTGGGCTGGGCTGGTCATGGCGCCTTTTGTGTTCTGGGTGATCGCGCGGCAGAGGCGGGGTTTTCGGGCGACGGATTAGCCACCTATTTCCCGTCACAAGACAGGTTTAGGCTGGGCCATCGGCCAGCGAGAGGAGACAGCCATGACCGTACGTCTCAATCCCTATATCAACTTCCGCAACAATGCCCGCGAAGCGCTTGCCTTCTATCACTCGATCTTTGGTGGCGAGCTGAACCTGTCGACCTATGCCGAGGGCGGCATGCCGCATGATCCGGCCGAGGCGCAGAAAATCATGCATGGGCAGCTCGACGCACCCAATGGCATGACGCTGATGATTTCGGATGCACCGGCCAGCATGCCCATCCCCGACGAGAGCAATATTTCGGTGTCGTTGAGCGGGGACGACGAAGCCACCTTGCGCGGCTACTGGAACGGTCTTTCGGCCGGCGGGCAGCCCATGATGCCGCTCGAAAAGGCGCCGTGGGGTGACACGTTCGGCATGCTGGTCGACAAATTCGGCGTGAGCTGGATGGTCAATATCGCCGGCCAGCCGGGCTGAGCACGCAAGGCGGGCCTTCGGGCCCGCCCTTCCCCAGATCACATTTCATCACGCAGGCGAACTCGCGCACTGCCGAGGCGTTGTGCCGTCATCTCGCACAGATAGGGAGACGAGAAATGGCGCAGATGCATCATCGCGGCGGGCTGGTGCCGCAGGAAACCAATTTTGACAATGCCGACCAGGCGGGCATTGCTCAACCCTATAGCCAGAGCGAAATCGAAGACCTGCTCTATGGCGACGACCGGCCGGTCGATGAACGTTTGGCGCGGCTTCGCGAGATGCGCGAAGAAACGGCCATTCGCGAAAGCGGCGACTGGGGGGATGAAGACCCCGCGGCCATGCTCGAGGAAATCGACCGGGCCATCGAGGAACTGAGCGGAGATCGCGAAGCCAGCGATGCCAATTTCGGCATCGAGGACACGATGCTCGATGACCCGTCAAATCACTCCCACGCCCTCTCGCCCGATGACGAGGATGCGCTGCGGGAGCTTTCCGGCGAAGCGCAGGACGATGGCGAAGACAGCTTTTACGAGGAAGACGAAGACGGCCCAGCAGATGATGACCACTGGGCCGGCAGCGAAGAATTCCGGCACTAAAGAGCATGTCCTTGTCCTGAAGCCGGTGACCACTGCAGGAGACTGCCCTAGGGCGTCTGGACACCCTTTGTAGCGAGATAGATCGAGTAGACCGAGGTGGTGGCGGTGATGAAGAGCCGATTGCCCCTCGGACCGCCAAAGGTAAGATTGGCGACGCCTTCCGGGACGTTGATGCGGCCGAGCAGCGTGCCGTCCGGGGCGTAGCAGTGAACGGCGGGACCGCCGCTGGTCCACACATTGCCGTGGACGTCCACGCGCATACCGTCCGGAATGCCGCTCGCGAGCGTGCAGAACTCGCGGCCATTGGCGAGGGTTTTGCCGTCGATCACGTCAAAAACGCGGATGATACGCGGGTGGTCTAGCTTATGGCTGGAGCCGGAATCGGCGACGTAAAGCCGCTTTTCGTCGGGCGAGAAGGCGAGGCCATTGGGCTGCAGGAAGTCGGTGGCGACGGCGGCCAGGGTGCCGGTATCGGGATCGAGGCGATAGACGTTGTGCGTTGCCTGTTCGGGCTCGGCCTGGAAACCTTCATAATCCGAGAGGATACCGTAGGTGGGGTCGGTGAACCAGACGCTGCCGCTTGAATGCACCACGACATCATTGGGCGAATTGAGACGCTTGCCCTCAAAACGGTCGGCGAGGACGGTGATTGTGCCGTCGTATTCGGTGCGCGTGACGCGGCGTTGGCCGTGTTCGCAGGAAACGAGGCGGCCCTGACGGTCGCGAGTATTGCCGTTGGAAAAGTTGGAATCGGCACGATAGACGGAAACCGCGCCGTCGGGCTGGTAGCGCATCATGCGGTGGTTGGGGATATCGCTCCAGAGGAGATAGTCGCCATCTTTGAACCAGACCGGCCCTTCGGCCCAGCGGCAGCCGGTATAGAGCTGCTCAAGCTGGGCGCTGCGGATGATGAGATCGCGAAAGCGCTCATCGATGACTTCGTGGACCGAGCCCGACATTTCTTCCCCTCCAGCGGCAGGAAAGATGTGCCCTGCCAAGACCCTGCCGCAAATGTGGCGGACAAGGCAGGGGCGACCATAATTGGGGGTTTTACGCGCGGCAATGCCGAAGCAGAGCGGATTAACCTCACATCAGGCTCGCCGTGAGATTTTGGCGGCAATCGGCCCCACGAGCCCAAAAAGGATTCCAATGAAAACCTCGTTTCTTCGTATCGCCGCCATCGGTGTTGCCCTTTCGGCCACGATTGCCATCGCCGGATGCTCGATGATGGGCGGCGGCGGCGCTGCGCCGACGGCCCTTGCCTCGGGCCTGACGGCCCGCATGGACCAGCCGAACGCGCGCCTTGATCGGGCGCAGGCCATCAACCTCGTCAATGCCTATCGCTCGACGCGTGGCGTTCCCGCGCTGGCGGCAGATGCGGGTCTCGATGGCACGGCACAGGCGCTGGCCAATCAGTATGCCCAGACGGGCACGGCTCCGGCGACGCCGGCTGGCATGACCGTGATGAAGCTCAGCGCGGGGTATGCGACCTTCGCGGATACGTTCTCGGGCTGGCGCAATAGCCCCGCCGATGCGGCGGGTCTTGTGGCGCAGGGCAGCAAGGCGGGCCTTGGCGTGGCCTACAATGCCGCATCCAGCTACGGGGTCTATTGGGTGCTCGTCGTTGCCAACTGAGCCCGAACTGATCGACGCCAGGGGGCTGAAATGCCCCCTGCCCGTGCTGAAGCTGGAAAAGAAGCTGGAAGGATTGGCGCACGGCAGCCTGCTTAGCGTTCTCGCGACCGATCCGATGGCTGCGATTGATATTCCACTCTACTGCCGGCAGCGCGGGCATGCCTGCGAGGCCAGCACAGAGGGCGAGGTGCTGCGGTTCGAGATCGTGGCTGGGTAGAGCCCCTACCGTCCAACTTTGCGCAGTGTCATCCCCGCGAAAGCGGGGATCTTTGTTTCAAGTCAGGGATTCCCGCTTTCGCGGGAATGACGCCGTGACAGAGTGGGCAACTGACGCGATGCCTTAAGATTACCTGAACACCGGCCGGGGGCGCGGATAGGGGATGCCGGGATTTCCCGCCAGTTCGAGGCCGGGACGGAGGCTGGCTTCGGTGGCGGTGTTTTCCGCGACGTCCTGAACCGGGAAGGCCGGGATGTGGGCCGGACGCGGGCGCGGCAGGACGATGCCGGTGCGCATGCGGCCAAGATCGGTGGCGACGTGCTCCACCGCGGCAATGGTGTCGGTGAGATAGCTCGGCTGGCCCTTGAGACCCATGGGGAAGACTGCTTCCTGGGCTTTCACATATTCTGCTGCGCCCTTGCCGCAGATATTGGGGCGCATATCAACCGGCGCTGCGCCGACAGCGTTGGCAAGAGTGAGGACGTTCTGGCCGGTGCCCGACGCGGAGCCCGAAAGGCCCTTGAGGAGGAGTTCGGCGGCGCGCTCGTTGCGATCGCGGCCCGAGGAGCCGCCGAGAACCACCGCCATGAGGCGGCGACCGTTGCGGTCGACATCGGCGACAAGGTTCAGGCCCGAAGCACAGACATAGCCGGTCTTCATGCCGATGGCGCCGGCGAAGGTTGTCAGGATTTCGTTCTGCGATTCCAGCTTCTGGCCGTTGATGCGAACAACGCTGGTGCGGAACATCTGCATGTATTGCGGAAAGCTCTGCTCGATATAGAGCGAGAGAATGGCGAGGTCGCGGGCCGTCGTCACCTGGCGCGGGTCGTGCAGGCCGTTGGAATTTACGAAATGGGTCGCCGTCAGGCCCATGCGCTGGGCGACGTCGTTCATCTTGGCAACGAAGCTGGCTTCATTGCCGCCAATGGTTTCGGCAATGGCAACGGCCATGTCGTTGGCCGACTTGACGATGAGAATGTAGAGCGCGTCTTCGAGCGACACCGAGGTATCGACCTTGAGACCGGAGCGGCTTGGGGCCTGGCTCAGCGCATATTTGGAGAGCGTGACCGGCGTTTCGAGCGTCACCGTGCCCTTGGCGATCTCCTCGAAGGCGACATAGGCGGTCATCAGCTTGGTGAGCGAGGCCGGGTGCCAGGGCTGGCCGGCATCCTCGGCGTAGAGGACCTGCAGGGTATCGCGATCGACGAGGAGGAGCGGGGTCGCCCATGCCGGCACCAGGCTTGCGCAGCTCAGGACAAGGGCAATGGCGATACGGCGCAACAACAGCACGGGGAATCTCTTAAGCAGGTCTTACGGGGGCGCGGCCACTCTTAGCAGCGTCCTTCTGAAGCCTCAAGAAATGGGGCAAAGTTTGACGCGACCGTGAATGGGCTGCTGACGCAGATTGTCGCGGAGAAGCGAAATCGTGAGGCTCGAACCACTAAGGGATTACGCCATGACCACTTTCGTTACCATTCTCACGCCCGGCTATGCCGATTGGGAAACCGCGCTGCTCAATGCCGCAGCCCGCAGCTACTATGGGATTAACACGCTTTTCGCGACGCCGGACGGCGAGGAAGTCGTGTCCTCGGGCGGGCTGAAGGTGACGCCGCATATGGCGGTGGCGGATATCAATGTCGAAGAAATCGATGCGCTGCTGGTGAATGGCGGCACGATCTGGAGCACGCCTTGTGCGCCGGATATTGCCGATGTGTTGCGAAAGGCGCACGCCGCCGGCAAGACGGTGGGCGGGATTTGTGACGGGACACTGGCGCTGGCGCGGGCGGGGTTGCTCGACGAGGTGGCGCATACGTCCAACGGGCCGGAGAGCTTGCCGGATACGGGCTACAAGGGCGTGGAGCACTATCGGGATCAGCCGCAAGCGGTTTTGGCCGGCAAGATCATTACGGCGCCGGGCACCGCGCCCGTCAGTTTCATGGGCGCGGTGTTTGAATCGCTCGGCATGCGCAACGGCGATATGGATTTTTATCTCGGGCTTTATGGGACCGAGCACAAGGCGGCTTAGAGGCCAACTTGAGTGACGCTCTCGCAGCGGGTGTCACCACCGGGCTTGTCCCGGCGGTCCCATGCGGAGACGAGATGGATTGCCGGGACAAGCCCGGCAATGACGATGGAGGGGAGAGCACGGCTCCCGTCCACACACCTTAGACGGGCAGCATCAGGATCGTGTCGCGCTTGATCGTCGCCGTCAGCGGTAGGTCGGCCGAGGATTGGCCGACGCGGAGGGTGAAGTCGCCGGATTCGACCAGCCAGTGCTTTGCTTCAGTGCGGAAGAAGGCGAAGGAGCGGGCGTCGAGGGTGAGCGTAACCTGGCGGCTCTCCCCGGGTGCGAGGGCAACCTTGGCGAAGGCTTTCAGTTCCTTCGCCGGACGGGGCGACGAGGATTCTTCGTCGGAGACGTAGAGCTGGACGACTGTGGATCCGGCGCGGGCACCGGTGTTGGTAACTCTCACGGTCGCGGTGACCTTGCCGTCGGCTTCGAAAGCGCCGTCGTCGACGGTGAGATCGCTGACAGTTAAGGTCGTGTAGCCCAAGCCAAATCCGAAGGGATAGAGCGGGGTCATACCGAGGCGGTCGTAGTGGCGGTAGCCGACGAAGATGCCTTCCTCGTAGCGGACCTTGCCTTCGAGGCCGGGATAGACTTCGCGGTCCTGGCTGTGGGCGGGGTTGTCGGACCAGCGCACCGGGAAGGTTTGCGGCAGGCGACCGCCGGGTTCGGCGACGCCAGTGAGGACGTCGGCGATGGCGTTGCCGGCTTCCTGGCCTGGGTACCAGGCCTGGAGGACGGCTCGGACCGAATTGATCCACGGCATTTCGATGGGGCCGCCGGTCTGGAGGACCACGACGGTGTTCGGGTTGGCCTGGGCGACGGCGGCGACAAGTTCGTTCTGGCGGCCGGGGAGTTCGATGCCGGGGAGATCGCTGCCTTCGGTGTCCCACTCGCCATTGCGGCCGATGAAGACCACGGCAGTATCGGCATTGCGGGCGGCGCGGACGGCTTCGGCGATGTCAGCGTCGCCGAGCGGTAGGCCGATGCCGCAGGCGAAGGCGGCGAGGCCGAGGGTGGCAAAGTCCTTGGTGGCGAATTCGATCGTCACGTCATAGGTGCGGCCGGCTTCGAGGTCGATGGTGCCGACGACTTCGTCGCAGCCCTCTTCGAAGAAGGTGCGGCCCTTGGTCCAATTGGTCCAGGCATCGGCGACGAGCTTGCTGTCGACAAAAACCTTGGCGAAGCCGGCGGAATAGATGCCGACGCGGTGAGTGCCGGATTTTTCGGGCGCGTAGGTGGCACGGACGCGGGCCGAGAAGTGCAGCGGATCGACCTTGCCGTCGGCGACATTGCCGATCCAGAAGGCCTGGGCGTCTTCCTGGGTGCCGATATGGACCGGCTCGCCGGCGAGCCTTTCATTGGCGAAGTATTCGACGGTGAGCGTGCCGCGGAGCAGCGGCTCGAAACGGTCATTACCGCAGCCGACGGCGTAGCTCAGTTGCTCATCGCCGAGCTGGGCAACGAGGCCTTCCCATGGCGAGACGCGATAGTGGGCGTTGAGCTGGGCGCTGCCGCCGCCCATGATCTGGGCGCGCTTGGCATTGGGGCCGATAACAGCAATGCGGCTTTCGGGCTTTAGCGGCAGGGCGCCGTTGTTCTTGAGGAGGACGGCGGCTTCGGCGCCGGCGCGGCGGATCAGGGCGCGGTGCTCGGGGCGGTCGTTGGCGTGTTCCTGATGCGGGCGGTGATCGTCGAGAGAGCCGACACGTTCCATCAGGCGCAACATTGCGGTTACGCGCTTGTCGAGGGTTTCCGTGGAGACTTCGCCTGAGTTGACGGCATCGACGAGCTTTTGGCCGCGGTCGCGGGCTGGGCCCGGCATTTCGAGATCAAGGCCGGCATTGACGGTCTCGGCGGTCGAGTGGGAGCCGAACCAGTCGGACATGACGATGCCGTCATAGCCCCATTCGTCGCGGAGGACAGTGGAAAGGAGCCAGTTGTGCTCCGAGGTGAAGGTGCCGTTGAGGCGGTTGTAGGAGCTCATCACGCCCCAGGTGCCGGCCTTCTTCACCGCCCATTCGAAGGGGATGAGATAGATTTCGCGCAGCGAACGCTCGTCGATCTCGCTCGACATGGTCGTGCGCTCGATCTCACTTTCATTGCCGACGAAATGCTTGATGGTGGCGCCGATCCCCTGCCCTTGCAGGCCCGTGATGTAGCCGACAGCGAGTTGGGCCGAGAGGAATGGGTCTTCTGAATAGCATTCGAAATTACGGCCATTGGTGACCGAGCGATGGATGTTGACCGTGGGCGCAAGCAGCATATGCGCGCCCTTGGATTTGACTTCGTCGGCGAGGGCAGCGCCGATTTCCTCGACCAGTGGAACATTCCAGGTGGCGCCGATGGCGATGCCGACCGGGAAGCTGGCGGATTTGACGCCGCCGATGAGCGAGCCGCCACCGCGGGCGCCGTTGGGGCCATCGGTAACACGCAGCTTGCCGATGCCGAGGCGGGCGATGGCGGGAACGGACCAGAAATCCTCGCCGGAGAGGATGGACACTTTCTCCTCAAGCGTCATTTCCGACAAAAGCTGCTCGATGCGATCGGTCACCGTATTCTCCTCCGGGCGTACTCTTGGCGCGAAGAAAGACAGGCCCCGCGTGGGCCTGTCAACCGTTCTACCTGTGGTAAATCTACTCAGCGGGGCGCGATTGGCGCTTTTCGCAGGCGCCCCCAGAGGACGAAGAGCGAGAGGGCCAGCAGGACGAAATTGACCGGCAGGACCTGGAATTCGCCGCGCATGCTGTGAAGGCCGATGGCGAGGACCTGGATGGCGGAAAAGCCGAGAGCGGCGAGTGGCGTCAGGAATGGCGCGATGCGCGTCGCGGCAGGGAGGATGATGCCGATGGCGCCTGCTACTTCCATGGTGCCGATGAAGCGGGTGAGCAATTCGGGATAATCGCCCGCATAGGACATGCCCGAGGCGACCAGAGCATCGATTGGCTGCGTGAGCTTCATGAAGCCCGCCATGATGTAGACGGCTGCCAGAACAGCCTGGGCCACCCAGAGCCCGATATTCCATTTGTTCATAGGTCGTTTCCCCCTGCGGACGACGTGTCGCACTAGTCACAACTAGTAACTGTGTTTATATTAGTGCCCAAGTACCCGCAACAAGGAGGCACAGCCATGTCACTGACCGATACATCCAAGCACGCAAATTGCTCCGCGATGTCCGATGTGCTGAGCCGCATTGGCGACAAGTGGAGCGTGATGGTTGTGGGCATGTTGAGCCGCAACGGCACGCTGCGCTTCAACGAACTCAAGCGCATGATCAACGGCGTTTCGCAGCGCATGCTGACGCTGACGCTACGCAATCTCGAGCGCGATGGGCTCGTGAGCCGCACGATCTATCCCGAGGTGCCACCACGGGTGGAATATAGCCTGACCGAAATGGGCAAGACCCTGCAGGAACCGATCAACGCGCTCTGGGATTGGACGGCGGAAAACCACCATTCCATCATCGATGCGCGCGACATCTATGATCAGCGCCAGCATGCCGTTGAAGCGGCGGAGCCACGCAAGATTGCTTATGCTCGCGGGCAGTAGGTAGCGGGTTAGCTTCCCAACCTCACAACACATCGTCATTGCCGGGCTTGTCCCGGCAATCCATTTGGCATGCGCGTGTGGCGGCATGGCCCTAGCCTACTCCAGAAATCAGCTTTCGGACGGCGCCATGTGCACGAAGCGATTGGCGTCGTTCCCGCGCGTTCCTGCCTCCAGCACTTCGCGGCGCGCTTCGGCGCGGCGGCTGAAGGGAAGGTTCAGGGCGGCGACGAGGGCGCGGTATTCCTGACGAGCGCTCGTGTGAGACATGGACGGGACGCCACCGAGCAGTTCGTCGTCCAGGGGGTCGAATACGGTCATGCCGGTCGCAAAGAGCGAGCGGAAGATCACGCGCTCGGCGATACCATCGGAAACGCGGCAGCCGAGGCGCATGGCGATGCGCTCGAGCATGGTCTGCACCTGCCGCATGTTTCGCGACGAGAGCATGGAAATGCGGTTGCGGACCAGGACCCAGTCGATGGTGCGGCCATCGATGGCGAGGCGCTCGGACCGGGCGCGCTGCACGAGACGGGCATAGTGGCTGAGTTCGCGCGGTTCGCCGGTCACGGGATCGACATGGGCCATGACATTGAGGTCGATGAGGCTGTCATTGACCGGGGTCACCAGAGTGTCCGCCAGCGAATGGGCGAGGCGCGTCAGGTTGGTATCGAAGCCCGGCGTGTCGATGACGATGAATTCGCTCGACTGCTCCACCTCGGCAATGGCCTGGCGGAAAAGGTCGAATTCGACGCGGTTGTTTTCCTTGAGGGAATCGCCGCGGGCCAAAGGCAGGTGGAAATGGGTCGTGTGGGGCAGGCTGAGGCCGCGCTGGCGGGCCCAGTCGCGCCGATTGCGCACATAGTGGGTCAGCGTCTGCTGGCGGCTGTCGACGTCGATGGAGGCGACCTTGTAGCCTTGGTAAAGCAGGTAGATAGCCAGATGGAAGGCCGTGGTCGATTTGCCCGACCCACCCTTCTCATTGCCAACGACGATAACATGCGCCGCCTGCCGAACCATCACGCCCCCAAATCAGTCGTCGGATTCTCGACTCTTCACGCCTTATGCACAAGTGGGGCGAAGATTAACAATCGTTAAACGATTAATGCAGCGCGATTGCAGGTTTACAACAGGCCGAGACGGGCCAGTTCCGCGGCGATCTCGACGGAGTTTTCGACGTCATTGGCCGCGATATCGGGCGGGGCATCCTTGGGCTCAAGGTAGCGCCAGCCCTGGAATGGACGCTTAGGGTATGGAATCGTGCGGATGAGCTCGGGCGACATGATGATGTCGCAGTAGTTCTTGCCCTCGGCGTCGGTGAAGGGCGCCAGGCGCTGAATCACCTGCCGGCAGACGATGGACCCGGCGATAACCCAGTAGATCGACCCCTTGCCTTCCATTTCAGCGACGCGCTTGGGCATCATGCGGGTGCGATGCACATGCACGTCCTCGCCGTAGTCGGCATCCCACCAATGGGCGCGTTCGTCGCGGTAGCTTTCCAGTTCTTCGAAGCTGGAAACGCCGACGCAGAGTTTGACCATATGGATCATGCGATAGTTCCGGGGGCAATACGGCCCTGAATGACATCGATCTCGTCGTTGTCGACGATCCATGGCTCGTGCCGGGCCAAGGCGAGCCAATCCTGAAAGGCGGGCAGGCTGTAGATGGCTTCGACATAGCCGGCGGCCGTGTCGGAAATGGGCAGCGCATAGGTGCGAATGCGGGTCGCGACCGGGGCAAACATGGCATCGGCGGCGGAAAAACTGCCGAAAAGGAACGGACCGCCGGAGCGCGACAGAAACTCACCCCACAGCTGCTCGATTCGGTGCAAGTCCTGGCGGACGAGGTCGGCATCGACCTTGCCGGGATGGGACGCGCGCAGGTTCATCGGGGCATTGCTGCGCAGGGCGGTGAAACTGGCATGCATTTCGGAGGCGGCGGAGCGCGCCAGGGCGCGATCGCGACGGTCGGCCGGCCAGATCTGCTTTTCGGGGAACTTGTCCGCCAGATATTCGATGATGGCGAGGGTCTCGGGAATGACGAGATCCTCGTCGATCAGAACTGGCACTTTTCCGGTGGGTGAGCGGGCCGCGAGCACATCGCGCCAGCCCTCGCCGGAGAGCATCAACACCTCGTCTTCAAAGGGCAGATCGAAGTGGCGCAGCACCAGCCAGGGGCGTAGCGACCAGGAGGAATAGTTGCGGTTTCCAATGAGCAGCTTCATGCGAAAAACCTTACTGCAAAAGGAAGGGCGCCCTGTGGCAAAGGGCGCCCTTCCCTAAATCTTTTCGGTGCAGAATGCCAGCTAGACGCCGGCGACCACCGAGATAACGAGCCCCATCGAGAGAAGAGCTACGAGGGCCCAGCTAATGGAATGCCAGGCCAGGGTCTTCGGTTGACTGCGCATTTTGCCGCTCCTTGTCAGCCGTCCATTCCGACCCGCTCAGGACGCTGCGAGGGGCCAGTCAGCAAGCGTTAACTGTGTCACGTAACCTTTGCAAGTGACCCATCTGCAACAGTGCATAACCGGTTTTGGATCCTAGAAAAGTCCGAACCAGAGGCCGGCAATGCCCAAAAAGGCGAAGAATCCAATGACATCGGTGATGGTCGTGACGAAGACCGCTGAGGCGATCGCGGGATCCGCCTTGAAGCGATCGAGGGTGAGCGGAATTAATATTCCTGCGGTGCCGGCAACGACGAGATTGATGATCATCGCCATCGCGATGACCGCGCCGAGCTGCACGTTGTTGTAGCGCACCCATGTGACGAGGCCGATGAGAATGGCGAAAATGACGCCATTGAAAAAGCCGACCACCATTTCGCGGCGAATGAGGCGGCGAAGGCGACCGCCCTCGAGTTCGCGCATGGCGATGGCGCGCACGGTGACGGTCATGGTCTGGGCGCCGGCATTGCCGCCCATGGAGGCGACGATGGGCATGAGCACGGCGAGTTCCACCATGTGCTCGATGGTGCCATTGAAAAGGCCGATGACCAGGGAAACCAGAACGGCCGTGACGAGATTGACGGCGAGCCAGGGCGCGCGGCTGCGGACGGTGTCCAAGGTGGTGTCGGACACGTCTTCGTCGCCCACACCGGCGAGGAGTTTGATGTCCTCGTCGGCTTCTTCGGTGATGACGTCGACCATGTCGTCGATGGTGAGGACGCCCACGAGGCGCCCGTTTTCATCCACAACGCCGACTTCCACGAGGTCATAGCGTTCGAAGGCGCGGGCGGCCTCTTCCTGATCCTCGTCGGCTCCAACCAGGACCAGATTGGTATTCATGATCGATTCGATTCTGGTGGCGCGCTGCGCGCGCAGCACCCGATCGAGCGGCAGTGTACCGAGAACTTTGTAGCCGGCATCAACCACGTAGAGCTGGAAGAACTCGTCCGGCAGGTCGCGTTCGGCGCGCAGGTAGTCGATCATCTGCCCGACCGTCCAGAAGGGCGGGATGGCGATGAATTCAGTCTGCATCCGCCGACCGGCGGAATCTTCGGGAAAATCGAGGCTGCGCTTGAGGCTCAGGCGCTCGAAGGTCGGCAGGGCCGAGAGAATCTCATTCTGGTCTTCCTCTTCGAGGTCCTCCAGAATCGCCACCGCGTCGTCGCTGTCGAGACCGGCCACACCGCGGGCGATTTCAGCGTTAGGCAGCGCCTCCATCAGTTCGAGGCGGATGCTCTCATCGACCTCGGTCAGCGCGGAATAATCGAATTCGTCCCCAAGCAGGCGCACGAGGGCCAGGCGCTCGTCGTGATCGAGCAATTCGAGCACGTCGCCGACGTCGGCCGTGTGCAGGGGCTCCATGACCAGAGCCACGTCTTCCGAGCGACCGGCCGCAAGGAAGGCCCGTAAGCGTTCGAGCCAAAGCGAACTGATGCGATCGTCCGCATCGCGGAACGCGCTGGGGTCCATCTCGGCCTCCGTGCCGAGTTCGGTCTCGAAATCGCTGCTCATAGGGAGCCCTTTGTGTGTCCTGGGGGTTTCAGGGGCAAGGCAAGCAGTAGCCAATCAGCAATAAAGGCGCCAGACTGCGTCTGCGAAGTTTTCTTCCAATTTTGCAACGGGCAAGACGATGCTGCCGGTGCGACCAAGGGATGGAGATGGTCATGTCGAGCCAGGACGCTTTCGATGCCGCCTTCGACCGGTTAGTGGCGCTAGCGGAGGCCAGGGGTCTGGCGCGTGTCGCCCGGTCGACGAGCTATGGCACCCCTGCCCTCAAGGTTGAGGACCGGACCTTTGTGCGGCTACTCGACGAAGAGACCATCGTTCTGCAGTGTCCCCTCGAACAGAAGGTGCTGCTGATGGAGATTTCTCCGGCCATCTATTTCGAGACCGACCACTATGTCGGCTATGACGCGGTGCTGGTGCGGCTGGCGGCCATCGACGACGAAGAACTGAGCCTGCGGCTGGAAGATGCCTGGCAGTTCAAGGCACCAATGGGCCGGAAACCGCCCGAGAAGAAGGACACCTAGCCGATGACCAGCACGACCCATCTGACCTGCGCCTGCGGGAAGCTCGAAATGGTTGTTACCGGCGAGCCCTTCATCACCACGGAATGTCACTGCAACAGTTGCCGTGACGCGGGGGAACGCATGGCAAAGCTCCCCCTGGCGAGGCCCATGATGGAGGAGAACGGGGGTACGCGTTTCGTCCTCTATCGCAAGGATCGATTCGAAATCACCAGGGGCAAGGACCTGCTGCGTGGCTATCGGCTGAGTTCGACCGCCCCGACGCGCCGCGTAGTCGCGGCATGCTGCAACAGCCCGCTGTTTCTCGAATTCAAGGGCGGACACTGGTTGAGCCTCTATTCGAGCCTCTGGCCGGAAGGACAGGCGCCAAAACCAGAAATCCGGACTGTCACAGGCGACCGCGGCGCGGATGTCATGCTGGACGATGCGATTCCGTCCGGCACGTGGCAGACCATGGGCTTTTACGGGAAGCTCCTCACGGCCTGGATCGCCATGGGCTTCAAGGTGCCCAATATCGAGATCAAGGAAGAAGCGGTGATCTGAGGCCCAGAAAACAAAAAAGCCGCCCGCAGGCAGCTTTTTGTTTCTCCCCCGGAGGAAGAATGGTGCGGTCGAGAAGACTCGAACTTCCACGCCTCGCGGCACAGCGACCTCAACGCTGCGCGTCTACCAATTCCGCCACGACCGCACATCTGTGGTAGAAGCTTCAATCGCCGAAGCGCCTGAAGCGAGTGGGGATGTAGCAAAGGACTTGGCGAACCTCAAGCACCTAAATCGAGATTTCTTTCAAGCCTGTGGAGAGACGCAAAAAATCAGCCGTGCTTGTAGACCTTTTCCGTGACGAGCACGCGAAGCTGCCCATCCTCGACATTCACCTCGCCGCGAGCGATGAGCGTATGGTTGGCATAGATGGAGAGCGGATCGTTCTCGCCCTGCTCCAATTCGATCACAGCACCGCGACCCATGCGCAACAGGTGGTGGATCGGCATGGTGGTTGCACCGAGTTCAACGGTGATATCGACTTCAATATTGTCGAGGGTGTTCATAAATAAGGGTCTTATGACAGGGCCGCTCGCGGAATGCCGGGGGCTTCGTGAATTAAGGATTGCTCAGGCTTGGTTATGGAAGTCTTAACAACGGCCAATGAGGCGTGCCAAATTCGTTCGAAATTGCATCGAGCCGATCGGAAGCCGGTCGATTGGGTGCAGTTCGAAGGGCTCATGGATTACGAGAGCACGCTCGCCGCGATGGAGAATCGCGCGGCTCTCGTTGCCGCAGGTGAAGCGCCCGAGGCGGTGTGGCTGCTCGAGCATCCACCGCTGTATACGGGTGGTACGTCGGCGCAGCCCGAAGACCTTATCGATCCACGCTTTCCCGTCTACCCTGCAGGACGCGGCGGACAATATACCTATCATGGCCCTGGCCAGCGCGTGGCCTATGTCATGCTCGACCTGACGCAGCGCGGGCGCGATATCCGCTGCCTCGTGAAAGGGCTGGAGCAGTGGGTGATCGACACGCTTGAGGCGCACAATATCAAGGGTGAGCGGCGCGAGGGTCGCGTCGGGGTGTGGGTGCAGCGGCCGGACAAGGGTTCTGGGCGCGAGGACAAGATTGCGGCCATCGGCGTGCGGGTGCGCAAGTGGGTGACGTTCCACGGCATTTCGCTCAATGTGGACCCGGATCTCGGGCACTATGATGGTATTGTGCCCTGCGGCATTACCGATCAGGGCGTGACCAGCTTTGAAGATCTGGGACAGCTCGTTTCCATGGCGGAAGTTGATTCCGTGATGCGCAGCACGTTCGAGACCATTTTCGGCCCCACTACCTATGCGTCCGCTGCACTTGCCAGCGTCGCATGAGCCTCTAATTCTGAGCAAATCCCGAATCGAGGAGCCCGGCATGACCACGGACGACCTGAAACGCCTTCTCACCCGCCAGACGCTGTTCCGGCTCGACGCCATCCTGTCGCCCCGCCTCGTGCCGATTCTCTATGCGCTGGGCCTGGCTTCCATCCTGCTCTGGGCCGTCAGCCATTTCTTCTTCCGCTTCGGCAGCAGTTTTGGCGATGGGCTTTGGGGGCTGCTTGAAATTGCCGTGTTCGGGCTTGCCGGCATCGTAGCGCTGCGCATCGGCTGCGAAGCGTTGCTGGTTTGGTTCAAGGCTCATGAAGCAGCTGGCGAAACCGTCAACCGTTCGCGCTATTCGGCTTCGCTGCTCGACGAAGTGCGCGACGCTATTCGCGACCTTGCCGAACATGGCGAGGAAACGGACTATGCCGAGGCTGATGAGTATTACACCCCGGCGACCGAGCCTCCACCGCAGATCACGCCCGAAGGCGATAGCGTGAGGCGCGAGCCCTCCAGCACGGCGGGCGAGCCTTTCAAGCCAAAGCGGACCGCAAAACGGACGCCGCCGACTTCGCCAATCACCTGAAACAAAAAGGCCGCCCGGATCACTCCAGGCGGCCTTTTTGTTACTCGGTGAGCAATCAGCTCTTGTTGACGCTCCAGGCGCCCGGACCGGCAAAAATCAGATAGAGGAAGACGAAGCAGAACAGGATTGCTGCGTCGCCGCCATTGTTGGCGGGGAAGAAATTAACCGGGGCGTGCGCCATCCAATAGGCGACCGCCATGGTGCCGGAGGCGAGGAACGCGGCAGGACGGGTGAAGAAACCGATGGCGATCAGCACGCCAGTGACGATTTCGATCAGGCCGGAAATCCAGAAGATCGAGAAGGCGGGCGGTGCGAATTCGGCAGCGGGGAAGCCCAGGAGCTTCTGCGTGCCGTGGGCGAGGAACAGCAGGGCAGTCATGATGCGCAGCACGGCGAGGGCCTGCGGCGCGTAGGCGGAGAGACGATCGGACATTTAAACACTCCCGTGTGCGGCGCCGAACTGACGCCAGAAGGAGACGCCTAACTCAGACTTCCGGTTCCAAAAAGTGAACATTTGGTAACGCACTGTTCGCTGTTTGTGATGTTCAAGAGTGCGTGTCCACCGCCTGGCGAAGGTCTGCCAAGCCCCGCACGAGGGTCAGTCACATTGCGTAACCGTCAAACTTTCTGTATGACGCGCCATCCAACGCAATTCCGGACCTTCGCACGCGCATGACTCAGGCGCCCAAAATCGGTTTAGTCAGCCTCGGCTGCCCCAAGGCGCTCGTCGACAGCGAACGCATCATGACGACCCTGCGCGCGCAGGGCTATTCGTTCAGTCGCGACTATGCCGGCGCCGATATCGTGCTGGTCAATACCTGTGGTTTCCTCGACAGCGCCAAGAAGGAAAGCCTTGAGGCGATCGGCGAAGCGCTCAACGAAAACGGTCGCGTGATCGTTACCGGTTGCCTCGGCGTCGAAGAGAGCATGATCCGCGAAACGCACCCCAATGTGCTCGCGATCACCGGCCCGCATCAGTATGAAGACGTCGTCTCGGCCGTGCATGACCACTTGCCGCCGGTGCCGAACAAGTTTGTCGACCTCGTGCCGGAGAGCGGGCTGAAGCTGACGCCGCGGCACTATGCGTATTTGAAGATTTCCGAAGGCTGCAACAATCGCTGCTCGTTCTGCATCATTCCGCAGATCCGTGGCGATCTGGCATCGCGCCCGGCCGCCGGCATTCTCTCCGAAGCCGAAGGGCTGATCCGTTCGGGCGCCAAGGAACTGCTTGTCATCTCACAGGACACCAGCGCGTACGGTCTCGACCTCAAGTATGCGACCTCGAAGTATCGTGGCCGCGATGTGAAGGCGAAGTTCTATGACCTCGCCAAGGAACTGGGCGAACTGGGTGCCTGGGTGCGCCTGCACTATGTGTACCCCTACCCGCATGTCGACCCGGTGATGGAGCTGATGGCCGAAGGCCTCGTCCTGCCCTATCTCGACATTCCGTTCCAGCATGCGTCGCCGAATGTGCTGAAGGCCATGCGCCGTCCGGCACATCAGGAAAAGACGCTCAACCGCATTCTCGACTGGAAGCGCCAGGTTCCTGACCTGACCGTTCGCTCGAATTTCATCGTCGGCTTCCCGGGCGAAACCGAGGAAGATTTCGAAATGCTGCTCGATTTCATCGAGGAAGCCGAAATCGACCGCGCCGGCTGCTTCAAGTACGAGCCTGTGACCGGCGCCACCGCCAATGAACTCGAAGGCATCGTGCCCGACGAGGTCAAGGAAGAGCGCTTTGCCCAGCTGATGGAAGTGGCGCAGAACGTCTCGTTCCACCAGCTGCAGAAGAAGGTCGGCCGGACCATCGACGTGATCGTCGACGACGTGCAGCCCGAGCAGAACCGCGCCATCGCCCGCTCCAAATGGGACGCGCCGGAGATCGACGGCCAGGTGATCGTCGATAATGCCACCGGCATCAAGATCGGCGACATCGTCTCGGTCACCGTGACCGACAACGACGAATACGATCTCTTCGCCGAACCGGCGAAGGCCTGATCCACCGCGACCTCCACAACATCCCCGCGAAAGCGGGGATTCTTTTTTGCGTGACGTCATGGAATTGAGCACAGCGACGAGCGGCGGGACCAAGTCCAGCTGGGGAACGGCGGGCGGCGTTGCGGCAGTGTTCATCTGGTCGATGACGGCGCCGATTGTGGCATCGGCTGTTGGTGTTGATCCGTTTCTTTATGTTGGGCTCGGCGATGGCGTCGGCGCGCTGGTGTTCATCGCCATGTGGATTCTGCGCCGCCAGAATCCGCTGCCCGAGCTCAGGACGGTTCCCATCTGGCTCTATGCGCTGGGTGTCATCGGCATTGGTGGCCACAACCTGACCTGGGTGGCTGCGCTGCAGCAGGCGCCGCCGCTCGAGGCGACGCTAATCATCTATACCTGGCCGCTGCTGGTGGTCATTCTCACCACCATCTCGCTGGGCCAGCGGTTCCGCTGGTTCCATGCGGTTGCGGGTGTCTTGGGGCTTGCGGGCATTGTCACGCTGCTGCTCGGCAAAGGGCTCTCCGTCGGTGGCTTTCACCTCATGCCGGGGCATTTCTGGGCCGTCATCTCGGCTGTCACCTGGGCAGTGTTTTCGGCCATGGCGGCGCGCTATCCGGCGAGCAGCAGCAATTTCCTTGGCGTCATTTTCGGTGCGAGCGCCCTCATCAATGGCTCGGTGTGGTTGTTCGCCCTCGGGGCACCGCCGGCGCCGGTTTCGAGCGTCCTCATCGTGGCGTCGGCCTCGATCTTCTTCGCGCTGGCCTATGCGATGTGGGATTTTGGGATGAAGCAGGGCAATGCGCAGCTGATCGGCGTGGTCAGTTTTCTCACCCCGGTGTTGACGGCAGTCTATCTGGTTGCGCTCGGGATCGCCGATCTGACGCCCTATCTCGTGTTGTCGCTGCTGCTGGTGGTTTCGGGCATCGGCGTTGCCAAATATGGCGAGAAGCTGCGTCCCGGGGCCTGAGGTGCCGAAACAAAATCGCGCCTTAGCGGCGGGGAGCGCAACGGCTTTCCCCTGCTTTCCTAGCCTGTAAATTAGTCATCCGAGCCAATCATTTAGCGCTTTACGACCAAAAAGCGGCGTCGCATCACCTGTGACCAATGCCTTCGCTTTCACGGAAATAGCGTCACAATGAACAAGCTTCTCCTGTCTGCCGTTGCGGCGCTCGCTCTTGCCAGCAGCCCTGTTCTGGCTCAGCCCACCGACATTCTCAACGCCTCCTACGACATCGCTCGCGAACTGTTCGAAGCCGAGAACGCTGCCTATGCAGCGACCGGCGCGACCGTGACGATCAACCAGTCGCATGCCGGCTCCTCGGCCCAGGCCCGCGCCGTTCTGGAAGGCCTGCAGGCCGACGTCGTCACCTTCAACCAGGTGACTGACGTGCAGAAGCTGGTCGAAGGCGGTTATGTCTCGGAAGACTGGACCAGCGACTTCCCGAACAATGCTGCGCCCTTCTATTCCTTCCCGTCTTTCCTCGTGCGCTCGGGCAATCCCAAGGCCATCAAGGACTGGGGCGATCTCGCCGCCGAAGGCGTGCAGGTGATCTTCCCGAACCCCAAGACTTCGGGCAACGGCCGCTACACCTATCTCGCTGCCCGCGCCTGGGCGACCGAGGCCTATGCTGGCGACGAAGCCAAGATCGAGGAATTCCTCACCAAGCTTTTCGCTAACGTTCCGGTCTTCGAAACCGGCGGCCGCGCAGCCACCACCGCCTTCACCGAGCGCCAGCTGGGCGACGTGCTGGTGACTTTCGAAGCCGAAACCCTGGCCGTCGTGAAGCAGCTTGGCGCCGACAAGTATGAAGCCGTCGTTCCCTCGGTCAGCTTCCTGTCAGAATTCCCGGTGGCTGTGGTCGACAAGGTCGTCGATGCCCGCGGCAGCCGTGATCTCGCCAAGGCCTATCTCGATTTCCTCTTCACGCCGGAAGGCCAGGAAGTGGCTGCTGCCAACTTCCACCGCCCGCAGGACGCAACTGTTGCCGCAGCCCACGCCGCGACCTTCCCGGAAATCCGTCTCGTGACCGTCGAAGACGCCTTTGGCGGCTGGGACAAGGTTGCGGCCGACCACTTCGCTGACGGTGGCCTGCTCGACAAGGTTTTCGTGAACCAGTAACGGCCCCGGCCAAACCAGTTTTTGCGGCGCGACTTCGGTCGCGCCGTATCGTATTTCGAGGAACGCATGGCACAGCATCGCAGCAAACACCTGCTGCCCGGTTTCGGGCTGTCCATGGGCATTTCGCTGTTCTACCTGACGCTCATCATCCTGCTGCCGCTCGCTGCCATGTTGCTCAAGGTTGCGGGCATGGGTTTTCCCGAGTTCTGGCGGATCGTCAGCTCGAACCGGGCGCTGGCGGCCTATCGGGTGACGTTCAGCTCGGCCTTCATTGCCACGATCATCAATGGCGTGGTCGGGCTGCTGCTGGCCTGGGTTCTTACCCGCTACCGTTTTCCGGGGCGGCGGATTCTCGATGCGCTGGTCGATCTGCCTTTTGCCTTGCCGACGGCGGTGGCGGGGCTCGTGTTGGTGACGCTCTTTGCCGATACCGGCTGGTATGGGCAGTTCCTTGAGCCCAATGGCATCAAGGTCAACTACACCCAGCTTGGCATCATTGCTGCGATGACTTTTACCTCCATTCCCTTCGTGGTGCGAGCTGTGCAGCCGGTGCTGGAAGAGGTCGATGTGGACTTCGAAAGCGTGGCGACGACGCTGGGCGCTTCGCGCTGGCAGGTTTTCACGCGGATCATCTGGCCGACCATCCTGCCGGCGTTCATTGGCGGCTGCGTGCTCTCCTTTGCGCGCTCGCTGGGCGAATTCGGTGCCGTCGTTTTCATCGCCGGCAACCTGCCGGGGCTGACGGAAATCGTCTCGCTGCTGATCTTCATCCGGCTCGAAGAGTACAATTATGAAGGCGCGGCGGCGCTTGCCTTCGTGCTGCTGGTAGTGGCCTTCCTGACTTTGATCGCCACCAACCTGCTCGCCGCCTGGCAGGTGCGCTATGTCGAGAGGCAGACCTGATGAGCCACTCGGCCCAGCGCAGCATCGGCGCAAATGTCCTTATCGGGCTTTCCTTTGTCTTTGTGGCCCTCGCACTGGTGGTGCCGCTGGCGCTGATCTTCAGCTTCGCGCTGCGCGAAGGTCTCGGCGCCTATTTCGACGCCATTCTGAAGCCCGATACGCTGCATGCGATCTTTCTTACGGTGATCACCGCGGTGATCGTCGTGCCGATCAACATGGTGGTTGGCGCGGCGCTGGCGTGGCTCGTGACTCGCTTCAAGTTTCGCGGGCAGCAATTGCTGGTCGCGATTATCGAGCTGCCGGCCGCCGTCAGCCCTATCGTGGCGGGCATTGTCTACCTGTTTCTCTATGGCAATCAGGGGCTGTTGGGGCCGCTGCTGCAATCGGTCGGGTTGCAGATCATGTTCACCCCGCTCGCCATCGTGCTGGTGAGCTTGTTCGTGACGGCGCCGTATGTGGCCCGCGAATTGGTGCCGCTGATGCGGCAGCAGGGGACGGATGACGAGGAAGCCGCCTTGTCGCTTGGCGCCAATGGCTGGCAGATGTTTTTGCGCGTCACGCTGCCCAATATCCGCTGGGGACTCGTCTACGGCGCGGTGCTGACCAATGCGCGCGTGATGGGCGAATTCGGCGCCGTTTCGGTGGTTTCCGGTTCAATCCGCGGGCAAACCAATACCTTGCCGCTGCAGATCAACCTGCTTTTCAACGATTTCAATATCGCCGGCTCCTTCGCGGCCGCCTCGACGCTGGCGCTGATCGCGGTGATCACGCTGGTGCTGAAATCAATGCTTGAGAGCTGGGAACGCCGCTAGCGGCTTTGACGCTGGTTCTGATAGGTTTTGAGGACAGACGCGGAGCGGCGCGCGCTGCCCGGCAAGAATACGCTTGAGCCGAAGCCTTGGCGCCCCTAAGCGAGGGGCAGGATTTGCAATGCACACGACTCATATCGTTCCCCTGCCCCATCGCCCTGCCCTGGAACTGGGCCCGCGCCCGCTCATCATGGGCATCCTCAACGTCACGCCGGACAGCTTTTCAGATGGCGGGCTGCACAACACGCTTGACCAGGCAGTGACCCATGCCCGCGCCATGCTGGACGAAGGTGCAGATATCATCGACATCGGTGGGGAAAGCACGCGACCGGGCTCGGAAACCGTGGCTGTGCAGGAGGAGTTGGATCGCGTTATTCCGGTGATTGATGCGCTACGCGGCGCCGGGATCACGGCGCCGATTTCCATCGACACGTGCAAGCCGCTGGTGGCCGACCAAGCCATTCAGGCTGGGGCCGATATCATCAATGATGTCTATGGGTTGCAGGGGCCGCCTGAAATGGCGGAGGTGGCTGCGCTTTATGGCGCGCCAGTGATCGCCATGCACTGGGACAAGAGCTGGGACGCGCAGACGCTGCCGCTGCCGGCGATGGTCGACTATTTTGCGAGGACGCTTGCCATTGCTGATGCAGCGGGGCTGGCGCGGACACAGCTGATCCTCGATCCGGGCTTCGGGTTTTCCAAGACGCTGGCGCAGAATTATCAGATTCTGCGGCTGCTGCCGGAGCTGGTGGAGGCCTATCCCGAGCATGCCGTGCTCGTCGGCACATCGCGAAAATCGATGATCGGCAAGCTGTTGAACAATGAACCGGGCGAGCGGCTGCCGGGGACAATTGCCACCACCGTGCAGGGCTATGAGCGCGGCGGGCATATCTTTCGCGTCCACGACGTTGCCGCCAATCGCGATGCCCTGCGCGTGGCGCAGGCGACCCTTTACGGCCCCTAAATCTTAGGACCATCTCAATGACCGCACCTTTTACGGGCGACCGCATCATTCTCCGCGATCTTGGCTTTTACGGCTACCATGGCTTCTTTGCCGAAGAGGAGCGGCTGGGCCAGCGCTTTTTCGTTGATCTCGAATGTGGGGTCGACCTGACCGCGCCGGGCGAGACCGACGCCATCGGGCACACGGTTTCCTATGCCGACATCTACGATGTGGTGAAAGCGACCTTTGAAAGCCAGCGGACCAAGCTGATCGAGGCACTGGGGCAGAACATCGTCACGGCGCTGTTCGCGCGTTTTGACGACATCAACTGGATCATCATCCGCATTCGCAAGCCCGAGGCCCCGATCGCCATGGTACGGGGCGAAGCGGCGGTCGAACTGCATCGCGTGAGGCCGGCGTGATGGCGAAGGCGTGGCTTAGTCTTGGCGCCAATATCGGCGATCCGCCAGCGCAGCTGGCCGAAGCCATTCGGCTGCTCGATGCGCATCCGAATATTGAAGTGGTCAAGCAATCGTCGGTGATTGCGACAAAGCCCTGGGGCAAGACCGATCAGCCGGACTTTGCCAATATGGCGGCGGAGGTCGAGACCGATCTCGAGCCCATCGACCTGCTGCATGTGGCGCTCGATACCGAGCGCGAAATGGGGCGGGTGCGGCACGAGGTTTGGGGACCGCGGCTGATCGATGTCGATATCATCGCCTATGAGCGGGTGGAAATGCAGACGGGGCGGCTGACCCTGCCCCATCCGCACGCGCATGCGCGCGATTTTGTGCTGGTGCCGCTGCGCGAGATTTCGCCCGAGACGGCGGAGTGGATCGCGGCGCGGGCTTAAGCCCGCAGCGCGTCCACGACAGCAACGGCAGTGTCGAATTCCACGCGGCGCTTGGCGCGGCGGGTCATGGCTTCTTCGTCTTCGCCCCAGAGGCGAATCTGGTGGTCTTCATCGACATGGGCGGCGGTCCAGACCTGCTCGGCGCTAAGCAGCTGATGCAGCAGGGCGATGGCGAGGAGGCCGGAACCGGTGATGCCGGTGATGGAGACGAGAGCTGTCAGTGAGAGAAGCCCCTGCTCTTCGAGCGCGGTATCGAGCTTGGTCAGCGTCGCGACCGGCTGGGGCTGGTGGATGATGCCGATGGTGGGTTGGAAGGCGACGTCGAAGTGGCGGGCTAGCGTGACCAGCGCGCCATCCCAATGCAGTTCCTGATCGTCGACCAGTTCCTGCGGCGTGTCGGCACGGTAGAGCAGCAGGTCATTTCCTGCGAACTTGCCAATTTCGGCGCGGAAGGCGGGGACGTTTTCGTCGCCGCTTTCGACAGCCGAATTGATCAGGCGCACCATGGGCATGGTGGTGGGGTCGATGTACTTGTCCTGCGCAGCCCATTCGCTGGCCATGGCCTGCGCGATAGAGAGGGCGGGGACGATCACAGGCAGCTTGCGGCCCGGCGTGCGGGTCTGCTTGCCGTCGAGCGTAACGGCATAGCCGCCTTCGACGCGGGCGACGTCGACTTCCTTGTAGAAGCGCTTGGGCAGCTCGACCTGATTGATGTGCTGCGCCTGACCGTAGCCAAACTCCTGATTTTTCAGGGCATCTTCCAGCTGATCGCGCATGTCAGTGTTCCAGTACTTTCTTGATGGCGAGAGGCAGATCGGCATAGGTGTCGACCAGCAGATCCGCGCCGGCAGCAAGCAATTCATGGGGATCGTGGTGGCCCCAGGTGACGCCGATGGCCTTGGTGCCGGCGGACTTCCCCATCTCGATATCAAAGGTGGTGTCGCCGATGATGACAGTGTCACGGGCTTCGGCGCCCGTCTCGGCCATGGCGCGGAGCATCATGCCGGGATGCGGCTTTGACGGATTATGATCCGGCGTCTGCAAGGTGACAAAGTGCCCGGCGATACCGTGGAGCTGGGTTAGGCGATGGACGCCATTGAGGCCCTTGCCGGTGGCGATGCCGAGCAGGGTATCGGGCCAGGTGGCAAGGAAATCGAGGGCTTCGCGGGCGCCGGGAAAGAGGCCTTCGCGGCCTTCGGCCTGCACAAGCGAGGCGCGGTACCGGCTGCGGTAGTCGTCGGCCAGCTTTTCGGCCAGTGGAGTCACTTCGGTGCCGAGCAAGGTGGCGATGGCGACCGGCAGGGACAGGCCGATGACACGGCGCGATTGCGCCATGGTCGGAGGCGTGAGGCCGGCGGCCTCAAAAGTCGTGGTCATGTGTTCGACGATCAGGGCCTCTGTGTCGATCAGCGTCCCGTCCATGTCGAACATGATCAGCTTCATGCATTGTCCTCAGGGTCGGTGTCCTGCACGTCGAAGCGCTCGGCGTCGAAGCCCAGGGCATCCCAGCTTTCGCGCATGTGCGGCGGCAAAGGCGCTGAAATATCAAGGCGTTTGCCATTGCGCAGCGGGAGGGCAATGCGGCGAGCATGCAGGTGCAGGCCTTCGCCGAGGCCGGGAGCCGGCATCCAGTTTTCGATATTGAAATAGCGGGGGTCGCCGATGATCGGCGTGCCGAGCTGGGCCATGTGGACGCGCAGCTGATGGGTGCGGCCGGTGACCGGCTTCAGCGTAACCCAGGCAAAGCGGCGGCTGGCAGTGTCGGTGGTCGAATAGTAGCTCGACGAGTGGACCGCGCCGGGGGCACCGTTTTTCACCACGACCATCTGCTCGCCATCTTCGGTGGCGCGCTTGGCGAGGAAGCAGGAGATTTCGCCCTGGCGCGGCGTGGGATTGCCGGCGACGAGGGCCCAGTAGATCTTGCGGGCCGAGCGCGACATGAAGACCTTGCCGAAATGCGTGGCCGCGGCGGCGGTCTTGGCGACGACGAGGCAGCCGGACGTGTCGCGATCGAGGCGGTGTACGAGGCGCGGGGCTTCTCCGAGCTTGTTGGGCAGGCTCTTAAGAAGACCGTCGAGGTGGCGCACGGTGCCGCTGCCGCCCTGCACGGCAAGGCCGTGGGGCTTGTTGAAGACGTAGAGGTCATCGTCCTCATAGAGGATTATGTCCTTGAGAAATCTCACATCTTCCTGATTGACCTTGACCGGGCGAACGGTGCCGGGATCATCGACGGGCGGAATGCGGATAGCCTGGCCCGCGGCGAGGCGCGTGCTCGTCTCGACCTTGGCCTTGTCGACGCGCACTTCGCCATTGCGGATCAGTTTTTGCAGGCGGCCGAAACCGACCTGCGGGAAATGCCGGGCAAACCAGCGATCGAGACGCATGCCGTCTTCGTCTGCTGTGACTTCCCGATGTTGAACGCCACTCATGCGGGGCTGCCTCTGGTTATCAAAAGGCCGAGATATAGGCCTATGAGACAAACTACAACTGACAAGGCGACATAGGTGATCGCCTGAAACAGTTCGCCGCGCTCGATGAGGACGATTGTGTCGAGGGAAAAGGAGGAGAAGGTGGTGAAGCCGCCGAAAATTCCGACGGCGACAAAGAGCCTTAGCTCCTCCTGATTGGCGGGGAGAAGTTTGGCCATGAGGCCGACGAAGAGGCCCATGGCGATGGAGCCGATGATGTTGATGAGGAGCGTCGCGAGCGGAAAGCCCATGGGCCAGAGGCGGCCGATGAGGCTCGAAAAGCCGAAGCGGGCCATGGCGCCCAAGGCGCCGCCGGCGCCGACGAGGAGGAAGCCGTTCATGGCTGGTCCGATCTGAGGCGAGAATAGCACGACGACGGTGGCACGGGGATTACTCGTCCAGGCCATTGCGATTGCGGGATTTTTCGGCGCGGAGGCGGGCGAAATAGTCCATGCGCTTTTTCAGATCGCGCTCGAAACCGCGTTCGACCGGATGATAAAACTGTTGCCGGCCAAGCTTTTCCGGGAAGTATTCCTGGCCGGAGAAAGCGTCGGGGACGTCGTGGTCGTATTGGTAGCCGTCGCCATAGCCTTCGCCCTTCATCAGCTTGGTGGGGGCGTTGAGGATGACCATGGGCGGCATGGGCGAACCGGTTGATTTCGCTAGTGAAATCGCCGCTTTGAAGGCGGTGTAGACGGCGTTCGATTTTGGCGCGAGGGCGAGATAGACGACGACTTGCGCGAGGGAGAGTTCGCCTTCGGGAGAGCCGAGCATCTGGTAGGCGTCGCGGCCGGCGATGGCGAGAGGGAGCGCTTGGGGGTCGGCGTTGCCGATGTCCTCGGAAGCCATACGAATCAAGCGTCTAGCAAGGAACAGCGGGTCTTCGCCGGCATCGATCATGCGGGCGAAATAGTAGAGCGCCGCGTCGGGATCGGAGCCGCGGATGGTTTTGTGCAGGGCCGAAATCAGGTTGTAGTGACCGTCCTGCGCCTTGTCGTAAATCGGCGCTCTGCGCTGCACTACGGTTAGCAGACTGTTAGCATCGAGCGTCTCATCGGAGCGAGCCGATGCTAAAATCTCTTCGACCAGCCCCAAAAGCGCGCGACCGTCGCCATCGGCGAGGCCGAGGAGGGTCTGGCGCGCTTCATCGGTGAGGGGCAGTGAGGAGCCGAGGAGCGTTTCGGCGCGCTGGAGGAGCAGTTCGAGATCGGGCTGGCCCAGCGACTCGAAGCGCAGGACCTGGCTGCGGGACAGAAGCGCGGCGTTGAGCTCGAAGGACGGATTTTCGGTAGTGGCGCCGACGAGGACGACGGTGCCGTCTTCCATGACCGGAAGGAAGCTATCCTGCTGGGCGCGGTTGAAGCGATGGATCTCGTCGACGAAGAGCAAAGTGCGGTGGCCGGAGAGGCGTTCGAAGCGGGCTTTCTCGAAGACCTTCTTGAGGTCGGCGACGCCGGAGAAAATGGCCGATATTTGCTCGAAGCGGAAGCCGATCTGGTCGGCGAGGAGACGCGCCACGGTGGTCTTGCCGGTGCCGGGTGGGCCCCAGAGAATGAGCGAGCCGAGGCGGCCGGAGGCGAGCATGCGGGTGAGCGTGCCGTCGGGGCCGAGGAGATGGGTCTGGCCGATCACTTCATCGAGGGCGCGCGGGCGCAACTGGTCCGCAAGCGGACGGGCCTTGTCGGTTTCGTTGGGATCGGCGGCGAAGAGATCGGACATGGGGGCTCAATAGCAAATTGTGCGGCGCGTCGCACCCGCTTCGTGACGGTTCAGTTGCCGTTCAGCGGGCGGAGGATAGTTGCCGCATCGCGCTGTTGCCATGGGTCGGGCGACGGGTTCAACTGTGCCTGGAGAAGAGGGATTGCACATGCTTGGTCGTTTGGTCGCCGCTGTGGCGCTGGTTTGTCTGTCGGGGTCGGTTGTGATGGCGCAGGAGGATGCGGTGGGAGCGCCGGGGCCGTTTGTGCTTGAGGGGGAGAGTTTTGAACTCGCATGGACGAGCCACCCGACGGACACGTTCTACAAGCAGGAATATGTGCCTGAGGGGCAGAGCGTTGAGGCTTATGAGCAGATGTTCATGGTGGATGTGCTGACCAATGGGATTTCGGTTCGGGACGCGGCCGGGACCATGGTCGATGGGCTGAAGCAGAGGCAGGCGGCTGATCCGGTGGTGAACTTTGCGCTGATCGAGAATGAGGCGACGGGAGAGATCATTCTGGATTTTCTGATGAGTGATGACAGCAGTGGGACGGTGATCGTGGAGTGGAACGCGTATCGATACGTGCCGCTGGAGGATGGGGTGGCGATGTTTGGGATCAGCCGGCGGGGGTATGACGAGGGGGCGAGTGAGTTGCTGAGGGGATTGAAGGGCTGGCGGATGGGGACGATTGAGGCGCTGGCGGTGATGGAATTGCCGGAAGTGGTGGTGGAGTAAGGGCTGAGGATTCAGTGGGTTGGGGCCTTGGATTGAGAGATTGATTCAGAGCGTGCGGCCCCACCCCCTCCCGTCCTCCCCCATCTAGGGGGAGGTGTCGCATCGCGCGTGGTGCACAATCCTGCCCGAGCCACTGTCCCTTCACCTCCCCCTAGATGGGGGAGGCCGGGAGGGGGGGGCACCCACTGGCTTTCAAACAGAGATTCCAGCTTTCGCGGGAATGACACGGTGGGTGTGGGGAGCGCTGCGCCATCGGCCGTCATCCTCGGGCTTGACCCGAGGAGACTTCACTTGCGGGAAGTGTAGAGCCCTCGGGTCAAGCCCGAGGGTGACGACTTTCGGGGACGATGCGCGCCGGCCTATCCGCTGACGATGGCCCTGCTCACCCGACCATCCCGCTGCAAAATAATCTGCCACGTCCTGACCCGCTGCGATGCTGTGGTGCTGAACGTCTGGGCGTCTTTGATGTCGGTGTCGTTGAGCTGGAGGATCACGTCGTCCACCTGGAGGCCCATGGCTTCGGCGGGGGAGTTGGGGGCTATGGCGGTGATGAGGACGCCAGTGGCGTCGTAGGGGAGGTTTTTGCTCTCTGACAAAGCCGGGTCGAGCTGGCGGACGGTGACGCCGGAGAAGCGGGAGTCGGCCGAGATGGTGGCGATGGCGCTGTCGGCTGGTGCCGGGGCGGCTTCGACGGGGAAGTCGAGCGTGTCCGTTGCGGTGCCGCGCAGGCGTTCTAGCTTGGTTGTTTGGCCGATCGGTTTTGTCGCGAGGCGGAAGTTGAAGGCGCTGGGGTCGTCTATGCGCTGGCCGTCGACCGAGAGGATAACGTCGCCGGACTGGAAGCCGGCGCGGGCAGCGGGGCCATTGGGGGCGACGTCGGTGATGAGGGCGCCGTGGGGGGCGTCCATGCCGAGGCTGTTGGCGATGTCGGAATCGACGGCCTGCATTTTGGCGCCGAACCAGGGGCGGACGATTTCGCCACCATTGACGCCGGCATCGGCGACGAGCTTGGCCATGTTGGCGGGAATGGCGAAGCCAATGCCGACGGAGCCGCCGGACTGGGAATAGATGGCGGTGTTGATGCCGACCAGACGCCCCTGCATGTCGACCAAGGCGCCGCCGGAATTGCCGGGATTGATGGCGGCATCGGTCTGGATGAAGAATTCGTAGTCGGAGCTTTCAACGCCGGTGCGGGCGAGAGCGGAGACGATGCCTGAGGTGACAGTCTGGCCGACACCGAAGGGATTGCCGATGGCGAGGACGAGATCGCCCACGAGTAGCGCGTCGCTATCGGCGAAGGTGATGGCCGGGAAGGTGACGCCGCGGGTGTCGCGGACGCGAAGGACGGCGAGATCGGTCTGCTTGTCTTCGACGACGACATCCACGGCGAACTCACGGCCGTCGCTCAAAGCGATGCGGACGTCGGTGGCGCCGTTGATGACGTGGGAATTGGTGAGGATCACCCCTGCCCCATCGACCACGACGCCGGAACCCAGCGAGCGGGATTCGCGCGGGCGGGTCTGAAAGTATTGATCGCCGAAGAAGCGGGAAAAGAAGGGGTCATTGGCGAAAGGCGACGTGGCCTGGGATTCGATGCGGGTGGCATAGACATTGACCACCGAAGGCGAGACGGCCTGGACGATGGGGGCGAAGCTGAGCTGAACCTGCGGCTGACTGGTGGGCACGGTTCGCGTCGCGGCGGCGAGCGGGGGCGCTTCGGCCTGCGTCTGAGCTGTTTGAACCTGAGCCTGCCCCGGTGCGTTCCAAGGGGAGAAGGCCAGTGTGCCGCCGATGGCGATGACCGCTACGGCGAGACCCGAAAAGACGAGCGTTCGCAGAGACATGGGTAAACCTTTGGCTACGGGAATCCGGTCATTTGACCGTCCGAATGCGACGCGAGCAGAACGCCCGGAATCTGTCATGAAAATGACGTTCGAACATTGTTGTTTCCATGGGCAAATAAACGTTTGCGCGAGGGGGCACACGGCCCTATATGCAGCGCTCAATTTCGCGTCGTTTACGAACCGGAAAGATCTAGACGCCGCGAGTTTCCTTCCCTCTCCAGCCCCGAAAGGCCTGTTGTCCAATGACTGACGAGCCGAAGACCGTTTACGCCAATACCTCCGCGCTGATCGCGGCAGAGGCGCCGGACTTTCCCTCCTTCCTCTTCTCTGAGAAGGAGTTCCATAGGGCCGTGAAGGTTTTCAAGAAGGGCTTTGACGGCCTGCTCACCTATGCGGTGAAGTGCAATCCGTCGCCGCACATCATTGCGCAGCTGCACAAGGAAGGCCTCAAGGCGTTCGACGTGGCTTCGAACACCGAAATGGAACTGGTGCGCGACTATGCGCCCGGCGCCGTGATGCACTACAACAACCCGATCAAGAACAAGCGCGAGATCGAGCGCGCTTACGAAGAGTTCGGCGTTCGCTCGTTCACCATCGACCACCCGCAGCAGCTCGACCAGCTCGCCGCCGTGGTTTCGCCGTCACGTGACGTCGAGGTTACCACTCGTTTCAAGGCCGGCAAGGCGCTGAAGTCTTATGACTTCGGCATCAAGTTTGGCGTGATGGAACAGGGTGCGGCCGAAATCGTGCAGGCCGTGGAAAAGATGGGCTATACGCCCAGCCTTTGCTTCCACGTCGGTTCGCAGTGCGAAGACGCTTATGCCTATGAGCGCCACATCGCGGCGGCGGCACGTATCGTCGAAGAGAGCGGCATCGAACTCAAGCGCCTCAATATCGGTGGTGGCTATCCGGCCCCCTACCCGACCAGCGAAGCGCCGCCGATGGACTATTACTTCGAGACCATCTCGCAGGCCGTTACCGACCACTTTGGCGACAAGAACAAGCCGGAGCTGATCATCGAGCCGGGCCGTGCGCTCGTGACCTCGTCGACCTCGCTGCTGCTGCGCGTGAAGCATCAGCGCGGCGGGCAGTCGGTTTATGTCAATGACGGCGCCTACGGCTCGCTGATGGAAGTGAAGTTCATGCACTTCACCCCGCCGGTGCGCGTGTGGCGCGGTCCGCGCGTGCACGACAATAACCAGGAATTCTCGGAGTTCACCATCTGGGGTCCGACTTGCGACAGCTATGACGTGCTGCCGCAGGTGTTCACCCTGCCGGCCGATATCGATGAAGACGACTGGATCGAATTCGGCCTGATGGGAGCGTACACGCAGGCTTCGCTGACGCCGTTCAACGGGTTTGATCGTCGCGATCAGTATTGGGTAGACGAGGTTTACACCGGCAAGGATATGGCGCCGGCCGAGTGAGGGTTTTTGCCTCCTGAATGATTGGGCCCGTCCTGGTGAGAGCTGGGGCGGGTCTTTTGTTTCCAAGCGCTCGATGCAGCACCCTCCCCTTGACGGGGAGGGTTGGGGAGGGGTGGTCGCACGCTCTGCCATCGGGGCTCCCTCACCCCCTCCCATCCTCCCCCGTCAAGGGGGAGGTGCCGCGACGGTGGGCGGGGCGAAACCGAGTGTTCGCCGGTCACACCCATGTGTCCACTTGCGTGGGCGCCGGTAGTGCCTAAATAGTCGGTTACCATTTGTAACCATTGAGCCTGCCATGACCGATTATGGGCACGAGCTGAAGTTCGGCACTTTTATTACGCCGAGCGCACAGCAAGCCGATGACGTGGTCGCCCTGGCGCAGCTGACTGAGGCTGCGGGGCTAGACCTCGCCACGTTTCAAGACCATCCCTATCAGAGCAATTTCCTCGACGCGTGGACATTGCTGAGCTTTGTGGCGGCCAAGACCGAGCGCATCAGCCTTGCCGGCAATGTGCTGAACCTGCCGCTGCGGCAGCCCGCCGTTTTGGCGCGGGCGGTGGCGAGCCTTGACCTCCTCTCGCATGGGCGCGCGGAGCTGGGGCTGGGCGCCGGCGCCTTCTGGGACGGCATCAAGGGCATGGGCGGCGAGGAATTGACGCCGGGCCAGGCCGTGGATGCGTTGGAAGAGGCGATCGATGTCATTCGCGGCATCTGGGATGCCGGGAAATCGGGCGGCGTGCGGGTTGATGGGAAGTATCACAGGGCGGCCGGCGCGCGGCGTGGGCCCCTGCCCGCGCATGGCGTCAGCATCTGGCTCGGGGCGCTAAAGCCGCGCATGCTAAAACTGATCGGGCGGAAGGCGGACGGCTGGCTGCCGTCGATGAGCTACATCAAATCGCCCACGATTGCAGAGAGCAATGCGATCATTGATGCGGCAGCGATTGAGGCTGGGCGTGATCCGCGGGAAATCCGGCGGCTGATCAATGTCGGCGGGCGGTTGGCGACGCCAGAGGATGTCGAGGCGCTGGTCGAGCAATTGACTACGCTGGCGCTCGAGCATGGGTTTTCGACCTTTATCCTGCCGGCCGATGCGCCTGGAGCGATCGAGACTTTCGGCAAGGAGGTCGCGCCGGCGGTGCGGGCGCGGGTCGAGACGGCGCGGAAGGCCGCGGGGACACGGACCGGCCCGGTGCGGAGTGCACGGGCGCTGGCGGCGCGGCGCGATGGGATCGACTATGATGGCGTGCCGGCGGCGTTGGGGCAGCGCGTGGTTGAGCCGGGCGATCATGATTTTTCAAAACATCGCTCGACCTATATTCACAAGGGCAATCCGGGGCTGGTTCTGCGGCCTACGACGGTTGAAGAGGTGCAGGAGGCTATCACCTATGCCGCGCGGCAGGATGTGCCGCTGGCGGTGCGGAGCGGCGGGCATGGCATATCGGGGCGGTCGACCAATGATGGTGGGCTGGTGCTCGATGTGGGGCAGCTCAATTCGATCCGGCTGATGGACGAGAAGACGGGGCTGTTCCGGGTTGGGCCGGGGGCGCGCTGGGGCGAAGTGGCCACGGCGCTGGCGCCGCATGGGCTGGGCATGAGTTCGGGCGATTATGGCGATGTGGGCGTGGGTGGTCTCGCGACGGCCGGCGGGATCGGGTATTTCGCGCGAAAGCATGGGCTGACGCTTGATCATGTGCAGGCGGCCGAGGTGGTGTTGGCCGATGGCTCGTTCGTGCGGGCGGATCGGGAGAACCACGCCGATCTCTTCTGGGCGCTGCGTGGCGCGGGCGGCAATTTTGGCGTGGTGACGGCGCTGGAACTGGATGCCTATCCGGTCGGGAATGTCGTCTTTGCGCAGCTCACTTATGATCTTTCGGATGCAGAGAGCGTTTTGCCGCGATGGGCGGAGACGGTGATCGCGGCGCCGCGGGAGCTGACGAGTTTTCTGACCATGGTACCGGGACGTTCGGGCAGCGGGCCGATTGCGCAGGCGAGCGTTGTCATCATGAGCGATGATCCCTCGGTGGCCGAGCCGATGCTGCAGCCGTTCCTGCAGGTCGGGCCGTTGCTGGGAAGCCAGGCCTATATCATTCCCTATACGGCGCTGGTCGAGAGCCATTTTTCGGGGCATGACGGGGCTGGTGGGCTGGTGTCGCGGGCGGGGTTGGTGACGAGTCTGACGCCAGCTTTGGCCGAGGGGATGGCGGAGCTCTTGGCAGCGGGCGCGACCAATATGATGCAGTTGCGGGCCGTGGGCGGCGCGGTGAATGATGTGGGGGCCGACGAGACGGCCTATGCGCATCGGCACCAGAATTTCTCGCTCAATGCGGGCGCTTATGGCGATGCCATGGCGCGGCGGCTGGATGCGATCTGGCCTTCGGTTTCGAAGGAGCTGGATGGGCTCTATCTCAA
This sequence comes from Devosia sp. LjRoot3, assembly GCF_964252865.1. Classification (NCBI taxonomy): domain Bacteria; kingdom Pseudomonadati; phylum Pseudomonadota; class Alphaproteobacteria; order Hyphomicrobiales; family Devosiaceae; genus Devosia; species Devosia sp. LjRoot3. The sequence continues at coordinate 1,163,393 of NZ_CAXUPK020000001.1, read as the reverse complement.
TTTTGAGACGGGGACCGAGCCGCACTTGCTTGAAAAGGCATTTCCGGGCAAAACGCTCGCCCGCCTGCGCCGGCTCAAGGCCAAGTATGATCCCGGCGGGTTGTTCAATTCGAATTTCCCCATTCCGCCGGCTTCCGAGGAGGCCGCTGCCTAGGAGCGACGATCATGGACGATCTGCCGGAACTTTCCACTTTGGGCCGGCGGATCATGATTGTTGGGCCGACCAATGCGGGGAAATCCACACTGGCGGTGGCGATCGGGGCGAAGCTTGGGATTCCGGCACAGCACGTGGATCTGTTTCGGCATGCCCCGAGGACGGATTGGGTGCAGCGGCCGGATGAGGAGTTCGAGGCGCTGCATCTGGCGGCGATTGCGGAGCCGGAATGGGTGATGGACGGGAATTATTCCGCCATCATGCCTGCACGGTTGCAGCGGGCCACGGGGATTATTGCGCTCGATGATGAGCTTTGGCGGCGCTGTTGGCGGTATTTCCGGCGGACGTTAGGAGTACGGCGGGCCGGGGCGCTGGAGGGCAATAAGGACTCGATCAAGTGGGCGATGATCCACTGGCTCTGGCATACGCGCAATTCCGGCGCGAAGCTGCGGGCTATGGCGGAGGGCACGGGGTTGCCGGTGGTCGTGTGCCGGAACGAGCGCGAGCTGGACCGGCTCTATCGGGCCTGGGGACTTACTTTGGCTTTGGCTTGATGAGGTTGAAGCGGATCAGGCTTTCGGCGGCGCTGAGGACGGCTTCTTCGGAGGTGTGATAGGCGCGGCTGAGGAGCTTTTCGCCCTTCCGTCCGTCAAAATGCTTTTGGTTGCCGATGTCGTTGATGATCTGGCGGACGGGACCGCCCATCAGGGCAAGGATGCGCATTAGCCAGTCGGGGACGGTTTTGAGGGTCACCGGGTAGTCGGGATAGGCCTTGCGGAGGATTGCCGCGACGTCCTCAAAACTTTGATAGGAGCCTGTGCAGAGGTAGCGCTGGCCGATGCTCTCCGGGTTCTTCAGAGCGGCGAGGTGCATGGCGGCGACGTCGCGGACGTCGCTGATGGCAAAGCCGATGCGGGGCATGGCGGGGGTGGAGCCGTCGAGGAGACCGCCGACGAGGCCGAGAGAAATACTGGTTTCCGGGTCGCTGGCGGGGCCGAGGATGGCGCCGGGGTGGATGGTGGTCAGTTGCATGCCCTGGCCATTGGCGAAGGCCCAGGCGGCCTGCTCGGCGCGGGTCTTGCCGATGCAATAGGCCCAGGGGCGGCGCATCTTGGTCAGGTCGGTGAAATCGGTTTCGGTATAGGTGCGCGGGCCGGCTTCATGGCCGTGGCCATAACCGACCGTGGCGATGGACGAGGTCATGATGATGCGGCGGACGCCTTCGGCGCGGGCGAAGCGCAGGATGCGCTCGGTGCCTTCGACGGCGGGGCGGATGACGGTGGACGGGTCCTTGGGTTCTTCGGCTGATATGACCGTCGCGACATGCATGACGGCCTGCACGTCTTCCATGGCATAGGCCCAGCCGGCATCGTCGAGCAGGTCGGCTTCGACGATTTCCAGGCGATCTTCAGTGCGGGGCGCGAGGAGGTCCATGGCGGCCTGGATCGAGGTCAGCTTGCGGCGGTTGCGCACTGTGCCGCGGACGCGAAAACCGGCGCGCAGGAGTTCGCCAATGACGTGCTTGGCCACGAAGCCTGAGGCTCCGGTGACGAGGATGCGGTCCATGAATCTACCCCAACTAGACTGCCCTGCCCTACACGCTCAGGCAGACTCGCGGAAGCGGCATTTGGTTTGTCCGGGGGACATTGGAAAAGGCGGCGACAAGAAAATGGGATAAATTAGTCTGAGTTCCGTCGCACCACTCGTCTAGGTGTGACGGCGGGAATGGCCTGCCGGTTTCGAGAGGAGACTAAAATGCAATTCCTGGTCGCAATTCACCTGCCTGACGACTACGACCCGTCCAAGGAAGACGCGGGCCTGATCAAGGATATTTCCGATCTGAATGAAGAGATGATCGCCAAGGGGGTGCGGGTATTCGTTGGGGGCCTGCAGACGGCGACGCGCGCCAAGACGATCCGGGCGCGGAACAATGGTGGCATGGTGGTTACCGATGGTCCGTTCGTCGAGGCCAAGGAGCATGTCGGCGGGTTCTGGGTGCTGGAATGTGCGAGCGAAGAAGAGGCGCTTGAGTGGGGGAAGAAAGCGACGGTGGCATGCCGGGCGCCGGTGGAGGTACGGCAGTTTATGCAGGTGCCGCCGGAGAGGTTGAAGGCGCGGGCAGAGGCTGAGGCGCGGGCGCAGTAAGGTCTCCCTGCCTCAAAGGTCCCCCACCCTCAATCCTTCTCCCCTAAAATCGCTCCACTGGAGCGATTTTGCCTACGGCCGGGTCGAAGCCCACAAGGGGGAGGGAGGCGCTCGCGGTAAGGTCGCGGTCCAACGCGTTGCTCCCTGCCGAAGCGCGCTACACATCCTGGAGAATGGTTATGAAGGTCGACGGCTCCTGTCATTGCGGTGCAATCCGCTTTGAAGCTGAGATTGATCCGGACAAGGTTCGCGTCTGTCATTGTACGGATTGCCAGCAGCTCTCCGGTACGGCGTTCAGGGTGGTGGCGCCCTGCCCCGAGCAGCGGTTTCATCTGCTGCAGGGGACTCCGAAGATTTACGTCAAGACGGCGGAGAGTGGGCGGCATCGGCAGCAGGCGTTTTGTGCCGATTGCGGGTCAGGGCTTTATGCGACGTCCGATGAGCCGGCTGGGAAGCGGAGTTTTGGGCTTCGGGTCGGGGTTTTGGCGCAGAGGCGGGAGTTGGAGCCGAAGCGGCAGTTTTGCGTGAAGTCGGCGCTGCCGTGGTTGCCGGCGCTTCCGGGGACTGCGGTGGAGGATAATGGATAGGCGGGGTGCTTAGGCTGCCGACACTTGTTCTTCGTCACCACCGGGCTTGTCCCGGTGGTCCATGCGGAGGCGAGACGGATTGCCGGGACAAGCCCGGCAATGACGATGGAGGGTGGAGATTTGAGCTTGCGGCGGGGGTAGTCGCAGCGGAGCGCGAACCGAGTGAGATTCCCGCTTTCGCGGGAATGACCCCGTGTGTGGGGGAATGGCACCGTTGGTTGGACCAAATCCCCGCAGAAAACAAAAAGGGCGGCCACTGGGGCCGCCCTTTGAATTTGGGGGAAGCGACGCTTACGCGGCTTCGGATTCTTCTTCGTTGTACTGGACCGGACCGGAGTCGAGGCCCTTGGCGTTGACGTCGCGATCGACGAACTCGATCACGGCCATCGGCGCGTTGTCGCCATAGCGGAAGCCGGCCTTCAGGATGCGGATGTAGCCGCCCTGACGTTCAGCATAGCGCGGGCCGAGAACGGCAAACAGCTTTGCAACCTGGCCTTCGTCGCGGATCTGCGCGATGGCCTGGCGGCGAGCGTGCAGGTCGCCGCGCTTGCCGAGGGTGATCAACTTCTCGACGATCGGACGGAGGTCCTTGGCCTTGGGAAGCGTGGTAACGATCTGCTCGTGCTTGATCAGCGCGGCGGACATGTTGGCGAACATCGCCTTACGGTGGGAAGCGGTACGGCTGAGTTTGCGGCCGCGATTACCGTGTCGCATGGGTATCTCCTAAAAATCTTGGCAGCGCGCGATCAATAATGATCTTCGTAGCGCTTAGCGAGGTCATCGATATTCTCGGGCGGCCAATTGGCCACGTCCATCCCGAGATGAAGCCCCATCTGTGCCAGGACTTCCTTGATTTCATTGAGCGACTTGCGGCCGAAATTCGGGGTCCGCAGCATCTCGGCTTCCGTCTTCTGGATAAGGTCGCCGATGTAGACGATGTTGTCGTTCTTGAGGCAGTTGGCCGAACGGACAGACAGTTCGAGCTCGTCGACCTTCTTGAGCAGCGCCGGGTTGAAGGCGAGTTCCGGGACAGCGTCCTGGGCCTTTTCCTTGGTGGGCTCTTCGAAATTGACGAAGACCGAAAGCTGGTCCTGAAGAATACGCGCAGCATAAGCCACGGCATCTTCCGGCGAAATGCCGCCATTGGTCTCAACGGAAAGCGTCAGCTTGTCCTTGTCGAGGCTTTCGCCGGCACGGGTCGCATCAACCTTGTAGCTGACACGGCGCACAGGCGAGAACAGGGCGTCGACCGGAATATAGCCAATCGGCGCATCTTCCGGACGGTTCTTGTCGGCCGGGACGTAGCCCTTGCCGGTATTGACGGTGAACTCGATGTTGATCTCGGCACCATCGTCGAGATGGCAGATCACGAGCTCCGGGTTCAGAACTTCGATATCGCCGGAGACCTTGATGTCGCCAGCGGTCACGGCGCCCGGACCCTGCTTGGAGAGAGTAAGACGCTTCGGGCCTTCGCCACCCATCTTGATGGCGATTTCCTTGACGTTCAGCACGAGGTCGGTGATGTCTTCCCGAACGCCGGGAAGCGACGAGAATTCGTGCAGAATGCCATCGATCTGGATAGCGGTTACCGCCGCGCCCTGAAGCGACGACAGCAAGACGCGACGCAAGGCGTTGCCAAGGGTCAAGCCATAGCCGCGTTCCAGCGGCTCGGCGATAACCGAAGCATGACGCGAGTCAGCGCCATCCGAAACAATCTCCAGCTTGGTCGGCTTGATAAGTTCCTGCCAGTTCCTCTGGATCGTCACGGTATTGTCCTTTCAAATTCGCGGCCTCGGAGGCCGCACCGCCGCAAACACAATAGAACCCCTGGCCCCGGGGCCAGGAGTTTACCAAGTGGTCTAGTCTTTAGACGCGGCGCCGCTTGCGCGGACGGCAACCGTTGTGCGGAATCGAGGTCACGTCGCGGATCGAGGTGACGTTGAAACCAGCAGCCTGAAGAGCGCGGAGCGCAGATTCACGGCCCGAACCGGGACCACGCACTTCGACCTCAAGGGTCTTCATGCCATGTTCCTGAGCCTTCTTGGCAGCATCTTCGGCAGCAACCTGGGCAGCATAGGGGGTCGACTTGCGCGAACCCTTGAAGCCCATCACGCCCGACGAGGACCACGAAATCGTGTTGCCCTGCATGTCGGCGATGGTGATCATGGTGTTGTTGAAGGAGGCGTTCACGTGTGCAACGCCCGAGGTAATGTTCTTGCGCTCCTTGCGGCGGATGCGCGTGGTATCAGTCTTTGCCATTCAGGTCCTCTTGGGTATCGGCGCTGCCGTAATGCCAGCAGCTCCACCACGGAAGAAGCGGATCTGAAATTTGGCTTTCCCCTCACGGAGTAGCCAATCTCGATCCGCCGCTTCCAAATCAAAATGCCAGCCTGCACATGCAGGCGTGGAATTACTTCTTCTTGCCAGCGATCGGCTTTGCCGGGCCCTTGCGGGTGCGGGCATTGGTGTGGGTGCGCTGACCGCGGACCGGCAGGCCACGACGGTGGCGCAGGCCACGATAGTTGCCGAGGTCCATCAAGCGCTTGATGTTCATCGCAACGTTACGGCGAAGGTCACCTTCCACGACGTAGTCGCGGTCGATTGCTTCACGGATCTGGATCACTTCAGCGTCGGTCAGTTCGTTGACGCGACGGTCAGCCGGAATACCGACCTTGGTAGTGATATCATTGGCGAACTTTTCGCCGATCCCGTGAATGTACTGCAGCGCGATTACAACGCGCTTGTTCGTCGGGATATTGACGCCAGCAATACGAGCCACGTCTGCTCTCCTTCATTCAACACGCGCCATCGCGGCGGGTGTCATTCAAACAACAAGGGACCGGATCTCGATCCCCACCTAATGTGAGAAACCGAACCCAGCCCAATAATCCATGAGACTGGTGCGGTTCTTTAAGGATTCGACAAGGCGAAGTCAACAGTCTCGCCTTGACGAAGATTAGTTAGCGAGGGCCGCCTTTATGGCCGCCGTCACCGTTTCGACCGCTTCCATGCCGTCGACCGTCTTCACCAGACCCTGCCGGCTGTAATAGTCGACGAGGGGCGCAGTGCTGGTCTGATAGACATCGAGGCGCTTGCGGATGACCTCTGGGTTGTCATCCGGGCGATTGCTGTCCTTGGAGCGCTGAATCACGCGGCGCACCAGTTCGTCGGCATCGGCAGTCAGCTCGATAACGGCATCGAGCTTGATTCCCTTGGCCTTGAGCATGTCATCGAGGGCCTGGGCCTGCGCAATGGTGCGCGGGAAGCCATCGAGGATGAAGCCGGGCTTGCAGTCCTCGGCATCGATGCGTTCAGACACGATGCCGTTGACGATAGCGTCCGAGACGAGATCGCCCCGATCCATGATCGCCTTTGCTTCGAGCCCAAGGGGCGTCTGAGCGGCGATAGCGGCCCGCAGGATGTCACCAGTGGACAATTGCGGGATGCCGTAGGCCTCAACCAGAATCTTTGCCTGCGTGCCCTTCCCCGCCCCTGGCGGTCCCAACAGGATCAGTCTCATCGGCGCTTGCCCCCTCCAAGGCGAGATTTCTTCAACAGCCCTTCATATTGCTGGGCCACGAGATGGCTCTGGATCTGGCTGACCGTATCGAGGGTCACCGTCACCATGATCAGCAGCGACGTACCGCCAATAAACTGGCTGACCGCCAGCTGGCTGAACATCACTTCGGGAATCAGAGCCACAACAGTGAGATAGAGTGCACCGATAACCGTGATGCGCGTCAACACATAGTCGATGTGCTGGGCGGTGCGTTCACCCGGACGGATGCCCGGAATGAAGCCGCCGGAACGCTTCAGGTTGTCGGCCGTCTCCGTCGGATTGAACACGATGGCCGTGTAGAAGAAGGCGAAGAAGATGATGAAGAAGGCGAACAGCGCCAGATAGAGCGGCTGGCCGCGACCGAGGAGCGCGGTCACCGTGGTGAGCCAGCCCGGCGCGTTGCCCTGAGCAGCAAACGACGCGATGGTCGCGGGCAGCAGCAGGAGCGAGGAGCCGAAGATCACCGGGATAACGCCCGAGGTGTTGAGCTTGAGTGGCAGGTGCGACGACTCGCCCTGGAACATCTTGTTGCCCACCTGGCGCTTCGGATACTGGATCAGCAGCCGGCGCTGGGCGCGCTCGAAGAAGACGATGGCAGCGATCACCACCAGAGCCAGGACGATCATGCCGAGAGCAGCAAAGCCGGGAATCGCGCCGGTACGGCTGAGTTCCAGAGTCTGGGCGATGGTCGAGGGCAGGTTTGCCACGATACCGGCGAAGATGATCAGCGAGATACCATTGCCGACGCCGCGCGAGGTGATCTGCTCACCCAGCCACATCAGGAACATGGTACCGCCGACCAGCGTGATCACCGTCGAGAGGCGGAAGAACCAGCCGGGATTGAGAACCACGCCCTGGCTGCCTTCCAGACCCACGGCAATGCCGTATGCCTGGACGGCGCAGAACACGACCGCCAGATAGCGGGTGTACTGGTTCATCTTGCGGCGACCGGCTTCACCCTCTTTCTTGAGGGCTTCGAGGCGCGGCGAGGCCGTGGCGATCACCTGCACGACGATGGACGCCGTAATGTAGGGAATCAGGTTGAGCGCGAAGATGGCCATACGTTCCACGGCGCCGCCGGAGAACATGTTGAACATCCCGATGATGCCCTGCTGGCTCTGCTCGAAAGTCGCGCGGAACGCATCGGGGTCGATGCCCGGAACCGGAATGAAGGTGCCCAAACGATAAACAAGCAGCGCGCCCAGTGTGAACCAGATGCGCTGCTGCAGGGCTTTCGCCTTGGAAAAGGTCGAGAATGAGAGATTGCGAGCTAGCTGCTCGGCTGCGGACGCCATACTTCGCTCCCTAGAGCCTGATATGAGCTGAACGCGTCAAATCGTCGGCTCTAAAATTTCGTTGCCGCAGGGATCTTTGCGAAAAACGGCTGGCGTTTCCCACCCCCTGCTCCGTGGCTTTGAGGCCAGGCGCGCTCGGAGCGCCCAAGGAGCATATAGGACTGCCACCCTGACGCAACAAACCAAAAAAGCGCACCCGACCGCAGGGCCGGGTGCGCAAAGCCAAATTACTTGGCAGCGTACGGAGTCTTCTTCCAGGTTTCCTTGACGGGGATCACGTCAACCTTGCCACCAGCAGCTTCGATAGCAGCCGCAGCACCCTTGGTCACGTGATCAACCTTGAAGGTCACCTTCTTGGAAGTGAAGCCAGCCGAGCCGATCAGGCGCACGCCGTCCTTGGGACGACGGATCACGCCGGCAGCGACGAGCGCTGCTGCGTCAACCACGCCCTTAACGTCCAGCTTGCCGCTGTCGATATAGGCCTGGATGCGATCGATGCGAACCTGGTTCCAATCCTTGGGGTTCCAAGCATTGAAGCCACGCTTCGGCATACGCATGTGAAGGGGCATCTGGCCGCCTTCAAAGCCGTTGATCGCGACACCGGCGCGAGCCGTCTGGCCCTTGCCACCACGACCACCGGTCTTGCCAACGCCGGAGCCGATACCACGGCCAACGCGAACGCGGACCTTAGTCGAACCGGGGTTGTCGCGAAGTTCGTTCAAACGAGTCATTTGTCGAGCCTTCCCTCTTACTCGCCGAGTACACGGACGAGGTGCGGGACCTTGTTGATCATGCCACGGACTTCGGGCGTATCAATCAGCTCGCGCTCTCTGTTCATCTTATTCAGCCCGAGACCGATCAGGGTCGCGCGCTGGCTCTTTTCGCGGCGGATCGGCGAACCGATCTGCTTCACGGTGATAGTTTTCTTGTCAGCCATTGTGCTTCTCCGTTCCTACGGGGCTCAGGCTTCGACAGCAGTCTCGCCGCGGCGAGCTTGCAGTTCGGAGACCTTGAGGCCGCGGCGGGCAGCCACGGCGCGGGGGCTATCGACGTTCTTGAGAGCGTCGAAAGTCGCGCGGACCATGTTGTACGGGTTCGAAGTACCGGTGGACTTGGCGACGATGTCGTTGATGCCCAGGGTTTCGAAGACGGCGCGCATCGGACCACCGGCGATGATGCCGGTACCCGGAACGGCTGCACGCAGCACGACCTTGCCGGCGCCGTGGCGACCGGTGATGTCGTGGTGCAGCGTGCGGGCGTCGCGCAGCGGCACGCGAATCATCTGGCGCTTGGCCTGTTCCGTTGCCTTGCGGATTGCCTCGGGAACTTCACGGGCCTTACCGTGACCGAAACCGACGCGACCCTTCTGGTCACCCACAACGACGAGGGCTGCGAAGCCAAAGCGCTTACCGCCCTTCACAACCTTGGCCACACGGTTGATGTGGACCAGGCGATCGACGAACTCGCTTTCGCGCTCTTGAACGTCTCTGCTCATAATGTTTTTCCTCGCCGCTGTTAGAACTGCAGACCGCCCTCACGGGCAGCATCTGCAAGGGCCTTAACGCGGCCGTGATAAATGTAAGCGCCGCGATCGAAGATCACTTCGGCAACACCAGCCTTCACACCGCGCTCCGCGATCAGCTTGCCAACGACGGCAGCTGCCTCGGAAGTGCCGCCGCTCTTGAGCGAGCCACGCACGTCCTTCTCGAGGGTGGAAGCCGCTGCCAGCGTACGACCGTTCGCGTCGTCGATGATCTGGGCGTAGATATTCTTGTCCGAGCGGAAAACGCTGAGACGGGCGCGACCAAAGGCACGAGCCTTGAGCGCCTTGCGGACACGAGCCTTGCGGCGGTCTGCACCTTTTGCACTGATAGCCATAGGTGGCGCTCCTTACTTCTTCTTGCCTTCTTTGCGGAAGACCTGCTCGCCGGCGTAACGCACGCCCTTGCCCTTGTAGGGCTCGGGGGGACGCCAGCCGCGGATCTCCGCAGCGACCTGACCGACCTGCTGCTTATCAATGCCGGTGATGACGATCTCAGTCGGAGCCGGCACGGCCAGGGTGATACCCTTGGGAGCCGGATAGATCACTTCGTGGCTGAAACCGAGCGAGAGCTTGACGTCCTTGCCCTGCAGTGCGGCGCGGTAACCGACGCCCTGGATGGCCAGCTTCTTCTCGAAACCAGCGCTCACCCCGGTGACCATGTTCTGGATCAGCGCGCGGGTGGTGCCCCAAGCTGCACGAGCTTCACGGGTGTCGTTAGCGGGGGTGATGACGATGCCATCCGAACCCTGCTCAATGTTGACGATATCCATGAGCGTGAGGCTCAGTTCGCCCTTCGGGCCCTTGGCGGAGACGACACGACCATTGATCGTGACCGTAACGCCATTAACCGGGGCCACCGGTTTCTTGCCAGTACGTGACATTCTATATCCTTGAGTAATCGTCTTACCGCGCAGCCAATGCGCGTGAAAGTGCCCGAAAACGGAGCCGACCAGCGTTTCCGAGAAACGTTGATCGCGCTCCTATCAGTTTTTGCCGCACATTCAACAGGAAAGTGGAATCCACTCACCCTCGAAGTGCTTCAATGAGCTTCGGGCCCACACGCATTAGAAGACGCGGCAGAGTACCTCGCCACCAACGTTAGCGGCCTTGGCTTCGTGGTCGGCCATCACACCCTTGGGGGTGGAGAGGATCGAAACACCGAGGCCGTTAGCCACCTGAGGAATATTCTTAACCGACGCGTACACGCGGCGGCCAGGACGGGAAACGCGCTCGATGGTGCGGATCACGCCTTCATTGTCCGAATACTTCAGTTCGATTTCGTATTCGGCAGCGCCGTTCTCGAACTTGGTCTCCGAGTAGCCGCGGATGAAACCCTCGGACTGGAGAACATCCAGCACGCGACCACGAAGGGTCGATGCCGGAGTCGAAACGGTATTCTTGCGACGCTCCTGAGCGTTGCGGATGCGGGTCAGCATATCGCCGATGGGATCGGAAAAGCTCATCTGTGTCTCTCCTTACCAGCTCGACTTAACGAGACCCGGGATCTGACCCAGGTTGCCCAGCTGACGCAGGGCGATACGGCTCAGCTTGAGCTTGCGATAGTAGCCACGCGGACGACCGGAGACTTCGCAACGGTTGCGAACGCGAACCTTTGCGGAGTTGCGCGGCAGTTCGGCCAGCTTGAGGGTCGCCTTGAAGCGCTCCTCAATCGGCAGATTCTGGTCCTTGACGGTCGCCTTGAGCTCGGCGCGCTTGCCAGCATACTGCTTGGCGAGCGCAGCGCGCTTATTGTTCTTTTCGATGGAGCTGGTCTTTGCCATGTCCTGATCCTTTATCCCTTCCCTGCCCGCTTACTGGCGGAACGGGAAGTTGAAAGCGCGCAGCAGAGCACGAGCTTCATCATCCGTCTTGGCAGTCGTGGCAATCACGATATCCATACCCCAGACCTGATCGATCTGATCATAGTTGATCTCGGGGAAAATGATGTGTTCCTTGATGCCCATGGCATAGTTGCCACGGCCGTCGAAGGAGTTCGGGTTCAGGCCACGGAAGTCGCGGACGCGCGGCAGTGCGATGTTCACCAGACGATCCAGGAACTCGTACATGCGGGTCTTGCGCAGCGTGACCTTCACGCCGAGCGGCATTTCTTCACGGACCTTGAAGCCGGCGATCGACTTGCGGGCATGAGTGATAACCGGCTTCTGGCCAGCGATCTTCTCAAGCTCGGCAGCAGCCGACTTGACCTTCTTGGTGTCGTTGACGGCTTCGCCAACGCCCATGTTCAGGACGATCTTGTCGAGCTTGGGCAGCTCCATGACGTTCTTGTACTCGAACTGCTTGGTGAGTTCGGCACGAATGGTCTCGTCATAGTAGGTGCGCAGGCGCGGAATGTAGACGGTCTCAGCCATCGATCTGGTCTCCGGTCGACTTGGCGACGCGGGTCTTCACGCCGTCCTTGATCTGGAAACCGACGCGAGTCGGCTTGCCAGCCTTGTCAGCAACGGCCAGGTTCGACAGGTGGATCGGCGCTTCCTTGGTGAAGATACCGGCGTCCTGCGAGGCAGTCTGCTTCTGATGCTTGCGCACAAGGTTGATACCCTGGACAAGCGCCTTGGTTTCGGTTGGGATGACAGACAGGACCTGACCGGTCTTGCCCTTGTCCTTGCCAGCCAGGACGACGACTTTATCGCCCTTCTTGATCTTGGAGGCCATTACAGCACCTCTGGGGCGAGCGAGATGATCTTCATGTGGTTGCGAGCGCGGAGTTCGCGCGGAACCGGTCCGAAGATACGGGTGCCGATCGGCTCTTTCTGATTGTTAATCAGAACCGCGGCGTTCTTGTCAAAACGGATGACGGTGCCATCGGGGCGACGGATGTCAGTCGCGGTGCGAACCACCACGGCCTTCATTACCTGGCCCTTCTTAACGCGGCCACGCGGAATAGCGTCCTTGACCGAAACGACAATAATGTCGCCGACCGAGGCGTATTTGCGATGCGAACCGCCCAGCACCTTGATGCACATGACACGACGAGCGCCGGAGTTGTCCGCGACGTCGAGATTGGACTGCATCTGGATCATAACTGGATGCCTTCTAGTTGAACCGGCTGCACCGTCATCCGGCTCGCCGACCTAATTTCAATTTCTCTTACGCAGACGGAACAAGCGTCCAGCGCTTGTTCTTGCTGATCGGCGCGGTCTCTTCGATCCACACCACGTCACCGACTTTAGCCACATTAGCTTCATCGTGGGCGTGGTACTTCTTGGAACGACGCACTGTCTTCTTCAGAAGGGGGTGCGTGAAACGGCGCTCGACGCGGACGACGATCGTCTTTTCGTTAGCGTCGGAGACAACAGTCCCCTGCAAAACGCGCTTTGGCATGGGTTTTATTCCTTACTTAGCTGCGTTCTGTTGGCCGAGGATCGTCTTGATCCGCGCGATATCGCGGCGGACTTCCTTGACCCGGGCCGGCTTTTCCAACTGCTGAGTAGCGCGCTGGAAACGCAGGTTAAACTGTTCTTTCTTCAGGTCGACGAGCTGATCTTTCAGTTCGTCTGCGGTTTTGCTCCGCACATCACTGGCTTTCATGCTCGTGTTCCTTAGTCGACAATGCGCGTAACGATGCGCGTGGTGATCGGCAACTTCATTGCTCCGAGGCGAAGCGCCTCCTTTGCAACGTCTTCGGGTACGCCGTCAATCTCAAAAACGATGCGACCCGGCTTTACGCGCGCCGCCCAGTACTCCACGGAACCCTTACCCTTACCCATTCGGACTTCGGTGGGCTTCTTGGAAACCGGCAGATCCGGGAAAATCCGGATCCAAACACGACCCTGACGCTTCATCTCACGAGTGATAGCGCGACGGGCCGCTTCGATCTGGCGGGCAGTAACACGTTCCGGCTCGGTGGCCTTGAGTGCATACTGGCCGAACGCCAGATCGGTACCACCCTTGGCCAGGCCATGGATGCGGCCCTTATGGGCCTTACGGAACTTAGTACGTTTCGGTTGCAGCATAGTCGTTCAACCTTCTTATGCGCGTTCGCGATCGCGGTCGCCGCGTTCACGACGCGGTTCGCGCTCAGAACGCTGGCCACCTTCACCACCACCTTCGGTGGCGCGACGCTCATGGGCGGACGGATCATGCTCAAGGACTTCGCCCTTGAAGACCCAGACCTTGATGCCGATGATGCCATACGTGGTTTCAGCTTCAGCCGTGCCGTAGTCGATGTCGGCGCGCAGGGTGTGCAGCGGCACACGGCCTTCGCGGTACCATTCGGTACGGGCGATATCGGCACCGCCGAGACGGCCACCAACGTTGACGCGGATGCCGCCGGCGCCCATGCGGATTGCAGTCTGCACTGCACGCTTCATGGCACGACGGAAGGCAACGCGGCGTTCCAGCTGCTGGGCAATGCCCTGGGCAACGAGGGTCGCGTCGGTTTCCGGCTTGCGCACTTCAACGATGTTGATGTGCACTTCGCTGTCGGTGAACTTCTTGACCTTGGCGCGGATCTTGTCGATGTCAGCGCCCTTCTTGCCGATCACAATGCCCGGACGGGCAGTGTGGATCGACACGCGGCACTTGCGGTGCGGACGCTCGATGACGATCTTCGAAACGGCAGCAGCCTTCAGATCCTTCATCAGAGTGGTACGGATCTTCAGGTCTTCCTGGAGCAGCGTGCCGTATTCGCCCTTGTTGGCGAACCAGCGGCTATCCCAGGTGCGGTTGATGCCCAGGCGGAAGCCAATGGGATTGATCTTCTGGCCCATTATGCGGCCTCCTCAACTTGCCGGACGATGATCGTCAGATGCGAGAATGGCTTCTCGACACGAGCCGACTTACCGCGACCGCGGGCCATGAAACGCTTCATGACCAGCGAGTTGCCGACGAAGGCTTCAGCAACGACGAGAGCGTCGGTGTCGAGGCCGTGGTTGTTCTCAGCGTTGGCGATGGCGCTCTCGAGCACCTTCTTCACCTGGCCGGAGATGCGCTTGTGGCTGAATTCGAGATCGGCCAGGGCCTTCTCAACCTTCTTGCCACGGATCAACTGCGCGACGAGGTTCAGCTTCTGAGGGCTGATGCGCAGCATGCGCAGGACAGCCTTAGCCTCGTTGTCTTTGAGAGCGCGCTCAGTCTTTGGCTTGCTCATCTTACTTCCTCTTGGCCTTCTTGTCGGCCGCGTGACCGTAGTAGGTACGGGTCGGGGCGAACTCGCCAAACTTGTGACCGATCATGTCTTCGGTGACGGACACCGGAACATGCTTCTGGCCGTTGTGCACGCCGAACGTGATGCCGACAAACTGTGGCAGGATCGTCGAACGACGCGACCAGATCTTGATCACATCGTTGCGGCCCGAGCTCAGGGCCTTCTCGGCCTTCTTGAGCATGTAGCCGTCGACAAACGGCCCCTTCCAAACTGAACGGGTCATGACTTACCTGCCCTTCTTCACGTGACGGCTGCGAACGATAAACTGGTCCGTTGCCTTGTTGGAACGCGTACGCTTGCCCTTGGTCGGCTTGCCCCACGGAGAAACCGGGTGACGGCCACCAGAGGTACGGCCTTCACCACCACCATGCGGGTGGTCGACCGGGTTCATGGTCACACCACGGTTGACCGGCTTCTTGCCGAGCCAACGGTTGCGACCGGCCTTGCCGAGCGAGGTATTGGCGTGGTCCTGGTTGGACACGGCGCCAACGGTGGCGAGGCACGAACCATGGACGCGGCGCTGTTCGCCCGAGTTCAGGCGAAGGATCGCCCAACCCTGGTCACGGCCGACGTACTGGGCATAGGCACCGGCAGAACGGGCGACCTGGCCACCCTTGCGGGGCTTCAGTTCGACGTTGTGCACGATGGTGCCGACCGGCATACGCTCGAGCGGCATTGCATTGCCCGGCTTCACGTCGACAGTGTTCATCGAGGAGATGACCTTGTCGCCGGCGGCCAGACGCTGCGGAGCAACGATGTAGGCCAGTTCGCCGTCTTCGTACTTGACGAGAGCGATCCATGCGGTGCGGTTCGGATCGTATTCGAGACGTTCAATCGTCCCGACTGCGTCGAACTTCACGCGCTTGAAGTCGATCATGCGGTAAGAGCGCTTGTGACCACCACCACGGTGGTAGGCAGTGATGCGACCGGTGTTGTTACGGCCGCCGCTCTTGTTCAGGCCTTCGGTCAACGACTTGACCGGGGAGCCCTTCCAGAGTTCCGAACGGTCGGTCGTGATAAGGGTACGACGGCCTTCGGAGGTGGGATTATAAGTCTTTAGAGCCATTTTGCTGTCTCTTGTCCCTTAGAGGCCGGTCGAAATATCGATCGACTGGCCGTCGACGAGGGTCACGATGGCCTTCTTAACGTCATTGCGGACGCCAACCTTGCCACGGAAGCGCTTCACCTTGCCCTTGCGGACCAGGGTGTTCACTGCCTTGACCTTGACCGAGAAGAGCTGCTCAACGGCGGCCTTGATCTCGGTCTTGCTGGCATCAATCGCCACGTCGAAAACGACCTGGTTGTATTCCGAAGCCATCGTCGACTTTTCGGTCACGACGGGGTTACGGACGATATCGTAAGCGGCAAGCTTGTTCATGCGAACCTCGCTTCGAGCGCTTCGAGCGCTGCCTTGGTCAGGACGAGCTTGTCGCGCTTCAGGATCGAAACAACGTTGATCCCCTGGATCGGCAGCACGTCGATGTTCGGGATGTTGCGGGCGGCCAGAGCAAAGTTCTGGTCGACGTTTGCGCCATCGATGATCAGCGCGCTTGCCCATTCCAGCTTACCGAACGTGGTACGCAGAGCGGCCGTCTTGGCTTCAGCCTGAGCAACGCTGTCGAGAACGATCAGCGAGCCAGCCTTGGCCTTGGACGAGAGAGCGTGCTTGAGAGCGAGAACGCGGACCTTCTTGGGAAGATCAATCGCGTGGCTACGCGGGGTCGGACCGAATGCACGGCCACCACCACGGAACTGGGGAGCCTTGCGATCGCCGTGACGAGCGCCGCCGCCCTTCTGCTTCTTGAACTTCTTGCCCGTGCGCACGCCTTCGGAACGGTTCTTCACGTCGTGCGTGCCGGCCATTGCCTTGAGTTGCTGGTAGCGAACCATACGGTGCAGGATGTCGGCGCGGACTTCGAGACCAAAGACATCGTCCTTGAGATCGACCGTACCGGCGGACTTACCGTCGAGAGTGGTTACCTTGAGTTCCATTTACTTCGCTTCTCCCGCAGCAGCGGCCTCGAACGAACCCGGCAGGGCAACGTTCGCGGGAGCCGGCTTCTTGACGGCGTCCTTGACCATGATCCAAGCGCCCTTGGCGCCCGGAACCGAACCCTGGATCAGCAGCAGACCACGTTCCACGTCGGTCTTGACGACCTTGACGTTCTGCGTGGTGATGCGACGATCGCCCATGTGGCCCGGCATCTTCTTGTTCTTGAAGGTCTTACCCGGGTCCTGACGGCCACCGGTCGAACCGATCGAGCGGTGCGAAACCGACACACCGTGGGAAGCACGCAGACCACCGAAGTTCCAGCGCTTCATACCACCGGCAAAACCCTTACCGATCGACGTACCCGTGACGTCGACAAGCTGGCCCTCGGCGAAGTGATCCGCCTTGAGGGTGGCGCCAACCTCGATGAGGTTTTCAGCATCAACGCGGAACTCCGCGACGTGACGCTTCGGCTCGACCTTGGCAACGGCGTAGTGGCCGCGCTCAGCTTTCGAGACATTCTTGGCCTTGGCCTGGCCTGCGCCGAGCTGCAGAGCAACGTAGCCGTCCTTCTCGACGGTGCGCTGTGCTACCACCTGGCAGTTCTGCAGGGCCAGCACCGTGACCGGAACGTGCGAGCCGTCCTCGGCGAAGATGCGGGTCATCCCCAGCTTCTGTGCGATCAATCCAGAACGCATCGGTTATACCTTCTTGTTGGCGCTCTGCCGGGTCATGGCTTCAGAGGACCCTTTTTGCGGCAGGCGCGGAAACTTATTGTCGTATTCTTAGAGCTTGATTTCGACGTCGACGCCGGCGGCGAGATCGAGCTTCATCAGTGCATCGACCGTCTGAGGGGTCGGGTCCACAATGTCAAGCAGACGCTTGTGGGTCCGGATCTCAAACTGCTCACGCGCCTTCTTGTCGATGTGCGGCGAGCGGTTGACGGTGAACTTGTCGATGCGGGTCGGCAGCGGAATCGGACCGCGAACCTGGGCACCCGTACGCTTTGCGGTGTTGACGATCTCGCGGGTCGAAGTGTCGAGCACGCGATGGTCAAACGCCTTGAGGCGGATGCGGATATTCTGACCGTTCATCTTCTCAAATCCTGACGGAAAAAGATCGCGGCGCGCTTAATCGCGCGCCGCGAATGTCTCAAAAGGCTTACTTCAGGATCGTGGCGACGACGCCCGAACCAACGGTACGGCCACCTTCACGGATAGCGAAGCGGAGCTTCTCTTCCATGGCGATCGGAACGATCAGCTGAACGTTGATGTTCAGGTTGTCGCCCGGCATCACCATCTCGGTGCCTTCGGGAAGGGTCACGATGCCGGTCACGTCCGTGGTACGGAAGTAGAACTGCGGGCGGTAGTTGCCGAAGAACGGAGTGTGACGGCCGCCTTCTTCCTTGGTGAGGATGTAGACCTCAGCCGTGAAGTCGGTGTGCGGGGTCACGGAACCGGGCTTGCAGAGAACCTGGCCGCGCTCAACCTGAGTGCGGTCGATACCACGGATCAGAGCGCCGATGTTGTCGCCAGCTTCACCCGAATCGAGCAGCTTGCGGAACATTTCGACACCGGTAACGGTGGTCTTCTGGGTTGCCTTGATGCCGACGATTTCGACTTCTTCGCCAACCTTGACGATGCCGCGTTCGACGCGACCGGTAACCACGGTACCACGACCCGAGATCGAGAACACGTCTTCGATCGGGAGGAGGAACGGCTGGTCAACCGGACGTTCCGGCTGCGGGATGTATTCGTCAACAGCAGCCATCAGCTCGAGAACGGCGTCGTGGCCGAGCTTCTGGTCCGAGTTTTCGAGAGCGGCGAGAGCCGAGCCCTTGATGATCGGAATGTCGTCGCCCGGGAATTCGTAGGACGAGAGCAGTTCGCGAACTTCGAGTTCGACGAGCTCGAGCAGTTCCGGATCGTCGACCATGTCGCACTTGTTCAGGAACACGACGAGAGCCGGCACACCGACCTGACGAGCGAGCAGGATGTGCTCACGGGTCTGGGGCATCGGGCCGTCAGCAGCCGACACGACGAGGATCGCGCCGTCCATCTGGGCAGCACCGGTGATCATGTTCTTCACATAGTCAGCGTGGCCGGGGCAGTCGACGTGAGCGTAGTGACGCTTTGCAGTCTCGTACTCGACGTGAGCGGTGTTGATGGTGATGCCGCGGGCCTTCTCTTCAGGGGCCGCGTCGATCTGATCGTACGCCTTGAAGGTCGCGCCGCCGGTCTCAGCCAGCACCTTGGTGATCGCTGCGGTCAGCGAGGTCTTGCCATGGTCAACGTGACCGATGGTGCCGATGTTGCAGTGCGGCTTGGAGCGGGAAAATTTTTCCTTACCCATAGCTTTTCTCCAAATTCGTCAGCGCAATGGCCGACATACAGTTGAGTTTCTTGACTAGCTTGCGCTGGTTTTAGGCGTACTTGGCCTGGACTTCGTCAGCGACAGCCTGCGGGACCTGTTCGTAGTGATCGAACACCATGGAATACTGTGCACGACCCTGGCTCATGGAGCGCAGCGAGTTCACATACCCGAACATGTTTGCAAGCGGCACGAACGCATTCACGACCTGAACAACACCACGGCCTTCAGTGCCCTGGATCTGTCCACGACGCGAGTTGAGATCGCCGATGACGTCGCCCATGTAATCTTCCGGCGTGACAACTTCAACCTTCATGATCGGTTCGAGAATTTTCGGACCGGCTTCACGAAGAGCCTCACGGAAGCCTGCACGGCCGGCGATTTCGAACGCGAGCACCGAAGAGTCGACGTCGTGGTAAGCGCCGTCGGTCAGGGTGACCTTCACGTCAACGACGGGGAAGCCGATCAGCGGGCCTGCGCCCATGACCGATTCGACACCCTTGAGCACGCCCGGGACGTATTCCTTGGGAACAGCGCCGCCGACGATGGCGTTGACGAACTCGAGGCCCTTGCCAACTTCACCCGGCTCGACAGTGATCTTGATACGAGCGAACTGACCCGAACCACCCGACTGCTTCTTGTGGGTGTAGTCCTTGTCGGTCTTGCGCGTGATCGTCTCACGGTACGCAACCTGCGGCTGGCCGATATTGGCTTCAACCTTGAACTCGCGACGCATACGGTCGACGAGAATGTCGAGGTGAAGTTCGCCCATGCCCGAGATGATGGTCTGGCCGGATTCTTCGTCGGTCTTGACGCGGAACGACGGATCTTCAGCTGCCAGGCGGTTCAGGGCGAGGCCCATCTTTTCCTGGTCGGCCTTGGACTTCGGCTCGACGGAGATGTCGATAACCGGATCCGGGAAGATCATGCGCTCGAGGATGACCTGCGAGTTGGTCGGAGCCAGCGTGTCACCGGTCGTGGTGTCCTTGAGGCCGACGATGGCGACGATGTCACCAGCAAAGGCTTCAGTGATCTGCTCACGGCTGTTGGCGTGCATCTGGAACATGCGGCCAACGCGTTCGCGCTTGCCCTTCACGGTGTTTTCCAGGCTGATGCCGGCTTCGAGGTGACCCGAATAGATGCGGCAGAAGGTCAGCGTACCCATGTGCGGGTCGTTGGCGATCTTGAAAGCCAGCATCGAGAGCGGTTCAGCATCGTCAGCGTGACGTTCGATCGGCTGCTCGGTCTTGGCGTCGATGCCCTGGATAGCAGGAACGTCGAGCGGGGACGGCAGATAGTCGATAACGCCATCGAGCAGGGGCTGCACGCCCTTGTTCTTGAACGCCGAGCCAGCGAAGACCAGGAAGAACTTGGCACCGATGACGCCCTGACGAAGCAGGCGACGGATGGTGTCGTTGTTCGGCACTTCACCGTTGAGGTACGCTTCCATCGCAGCGTCGTCCATTTCGACGGCGGCTTCGATGAGCTGTTCGCGGTACTTGACGGCCTTGTCCTTGAGGTCGGCCGGAATGTCGACGACATCCCACTGAGCGCCGAGCTCTTCGTTGCGCCACACCAGAGCATTCATCTCGATGAGGTCGACAACGCCCTTGAATTCGGTTTCAGCGCCGATCGGCAGCTGAACCGGAACGCCACGGGCGCCGAGACGCGAACCGATCATTTCCACGCAGCGGTAGAAGTCGGCGCCGGTCTTGTCCATCTTGTTGACGAAGATGAGACGCGGAACGTGGTACTTGTCAGCCTGACGCCACACGGTTTCGGTCTGCGGTTCAACGCCAGCATTGGCGTCGAGCAGAGCTACGGCACCGTCGAGCACGCGCAGCGAACGTTCGACTTCGATGGTGAAGTCCACGTGGCCGGGGGTGTCGATGATGTTGAAGCGGTGCTGGGTACCGTTGCGGTCCTTCCAGAACGTGGTCGTAGCGGCCGACGTAATGGTGATGCCGCGTTCCTGTTCCTGCTCCATCCAGTCCATGGTCGCAGCGCCGTCGTGGACTTCGCCGATCTTATGGGACTTGCCGGTGTAGTAGAGGATGCGTTCGGTCGTGGTCGTCTTGCCAGCATCGATGTGAGCCATGATGCCGAAGTTACGATACAGATTAATAGGATATTCGCGTGCCATAGGGCGCTCCTACTACCAGCGGTAGTGCGAGAAGGCACGGTTGGCATCAGCCATACGGTGCGTATCTTCGCGCTTCTTGACGGCCTGACCACGGCCATTCATCGCGTCCATGAGTTCGCCCGAGAGGCGCTCACGCATGGTGTTCTCGCCACGCTTGCGGGCGGATTCGATGAGCCAACGGATGGCCAGGGCCTGCTGACGGTCAGTGCGGACTTCAACCGGAACCTGGTACGTAGCACCACCAACGCGGCGCGAACGGACTTCAACGGCCGGACGGATATTGTCCAGGGCGTTGTGGAACACAGTGATCGGGTCCTGCTTCGTCTTGGTTTCGACGATGTCGAAAGCGCCATAGACGATGGATTCTGCAGCCGACTTCTTGCCGTCCTTCATGAGCGAATTCATGAACTTGGAAACGACCAGATCGCCGAACTTGGGATCAGGAATAACTTCACGCTTCTCGGCGCGGTGACGACGGGACATCGCTCAATATCTCCTTACTTCGGACGCTTCGCGCCATACTTGGACCGGCGCTGCTTGCGGTCCTTCACGCTCTGCGTGTCGAGGACGCCGCGGAGCACGTGGTAGCGAACGCCCGGCAAATCGCGAACGCGACCGCCGCGGATGAGCACAACGGAGTGCTCCTGCAGATTGTGACCCTCACCCGGGATGTAGGAAATCACTTCGCGCTGGTTGGTCAGGCGAACCTTCGCAACCTTACGCAGAGCCGAGTTCGGCTTCTTCGGGGTCGTGGTGTACACACGGGAGCAAACGCCGCGCTTCTGCGGATTGGCTTCCATGGCGGGAACTTTGTTCCGCTTTGGCTTGCTGGCGCGTGGCTTGCGGATCAGCTGATTAATGGTGGGCATTGCGCTCTTTCCATCGTCCAAAAATTCTAGTTCGGTCTACACAAGCAAACCAAAGTGGCGCTCATCCGAACCTACAAAGGATCGGGCGGCGCCCCAATTTGCAGCGGACCAGCCCCAAAAATGAGGACGGTCATGCGCACATTGATTTGCTTCGTCTAGTTACCCGACAGTGTGTTTGATTGTCCTGGATTCCCGCGCTAGATGGCAGGGACCCGGTGTGACAACCACGACCGACCGCTAAGGTAGGCGCTGTTTAGAACCGTTGACTCGCTCAGTCAAGGATTCTTTCGCGGAAAAATTCGCGGGAGAGCTATGCATTCCGGGAGGTTTGGCCCGTTTGACGCTCCATTGGCGCAATGGACGGATTCGCCCGAAGGCGTTCGGCAAGGGTTAACAGAGTCTCATTTTGAGTCACACATGGGAGCCCTGCCCGCTTCACCGACTTGCCTCTCTCCATTGCTGCACCTAACTCTGGACCGCCTGCCGGAGTTCTCTCACTTGACCGACCAAACACCACGCGCCGCCCTCAAACTCGACATCGTGGTGATCGGCGCAGGACAGGCGGGATTGAGTTCGGCGTATCATCTCAAGGCATTGGGTCTTGCGCCGCAGCGCGATTTTCTGGTTCTGGACCAGGCGCCGCAGGCGGGTGGTGCGTGGCAGTATCGCTGGCCATCGCTGACCCTGAGCACCGTCAATCGGGTGCATGATCTGCCGGGGATGGGGTTTGCGGAGTTTGCGGGAGGCGATGACAGTGTGCAGGCCTCGGTGGCCGTGCCGCACTATTTCGCTGCCTATGAGGAGCATTTCGAGCTGGGCGTGGTGCGGCCGACGCATGTGAGCGTGGTCTGTGACCGGGGAGAACGGTTGCGAGTCGAGAGTGATCGCGGGCTGTTTTCGGCGCGTGGAATCATCAATGCGACCGGGACCTGGGAGAAGCCGTATATTCCGGAGTACCCGGGCGCTTCGAGCTTTGGCGGCCGCCAGCTGCATACGCGGGACTACAAGTCGGCGGACGAGTTTGCCGGAAAGCATGTGCTTGTCGTCGGGGGCGGGATTTCGGCGGTGCAGTTGCTGGGCGAGATTTCCCAGGTGACGCGGACCACCTGGGTGACGCGCACACCGCCACGTTGGCGGGAGGGACCGTTCAGGGAGGAAGACGGACGCGCGGCCGTGGCCTTGGTCGAGGAGCGGGTGCGGGCGGGATTGCCGCCCCGGGCGGTTGTTTCGGTGACCGGTTTGCCGGTGACGCCGGCGATCGACGCCATGCGGGCGCGCGGGGTGCTCGAGCGGATGCCGATGTTTACGGAGATCACACCTAACGGGGTGCGCTGGGAGGATGGGACGGCGCTTGATGTCGACGTCATCCTCTGGTGCACGGGATTTCGAAGTGCGCTCGATCATCTGGCGCCGTTACAGCTGCGCGAGGAGAGTGGCGGGATCGTCATGACCGGGCGGCTGGCGACGCAAGTCGCGAAAGACCCGCGAGTGCATCTGGTGGGCTATGGGCCTTCTGCCTCGACGATTGGGGCGAACCGGGCCGGCAGTGCGGCGGCCCGGGAATTGACGGCGTATCTGGGGCTCGATCGGAAGAGCTAGGCGAGATCGATCCAGCGCTGCTCTTCGTGGCTGCGGGCCATGGCGTGGACGGTGCGCTCGATCTCGAGCCCGTTGGCGAAGTCGACCACCCTGCCCTTTTCACCGGAAATGGTTCGCAGCAGTTCGTGGCATTCGATGACTTTCAGGTCGTTGAAGCCGAGGCCATGGCCGGGCGCGGGGATGAAGCGGTCATAGGGCTTGTGGGCGGGCGCGGCGATGATGGTCTGGTAGCCCTGGGCGGTTGCCGGTCCGGTGGCGCGATAGAGCTGTAGCTCGTTCATGCGCTCCTGATCGTAGACCAGGCTGCCGGCGGAGCCGAAGATCTGGAGGGCGATGCGGCCCTTGCGGCCCCAGGCGGAGCGATTGACCGAGAGGACGCCGCTGATGGCACCGATCTCGAAGAGCACGCTGGCTATGTCGAAGGTTTCAACCGTGCGGCGGATGCCATTACCCGTTGGGCGGTCGGGATAGGGTTTCGACTGGTGGGCGAAGACTCGGGTCGGGTTGCCGAGGAGAGTCTGCAGAAGGCTCAGCGGGTGGACGGCGAAATCGTCGAGGGCGCCATAGCCGGAGCTGGCTTCGCTCTTCCAGTAGAACTGGGCCTCGGGGTCGGCCATGAAATCTTCGTCCATTTCGACGCGGACGTGATTGACCGTGCCGATGGCGCCGGAGGCGATGAGTTCACCGATCTGCCGGACGAGCGGGTTCTGGATGTAGTTGTAGCCGAGGATGGCAACCTTGCCGCTCTTGCGGGCGGCGGCTTCCATGCGCTGGGCTTCAGAGAAGCCGACGGCCATGGGTTTTTCACACCAGACGTGCTTGCCGGCTTCGAGAGCGGCGACGGCCATCTCGGCGTGGAAGGCGTTGGGGGTGGTGATGGAGACCACCTGCACTTCGGGATTGGCGATGAGATCGCGCCAGTCTGCGGTCGCGTGCTCGAAGCCGAATTCTTCGGCGCGCTGGCGGGCCAGGTCGATATTGGCTTCGGCGAGGTGGACGAGGCGCGGTCGGGGGCCGGAGCCGAAGACGGGTTTGACCGAGGTCCAGGCCAAGGCGTGGCACTTGCCCATATAGCCAGTGCCGATGAGGCCGACGCCGATGGTGTCTGTCATGATGTCCTCAAGATGATGGCGGGGCGCCCGGCGGCGCCCCGGTCGATTGCTAGATGGTGCCGCCGAGGGAGCTGCTGAGTTCGGCCAGCTCGGCGCCGCCGGCCATCATGTCCTGCAGTTCCTCGGGTTTGAGTTCGCCCTTGCGGGCGGTGCCGAGAGTCTTGCCGCGATTGAGGACGGTGAAGCGATCGCCCACTGCCATGGCGTGGCGGACATTGTGAGTGATGAAGATGATGCCGACACCGGTTTTTCGCACGCGGTCGATGGTGGCGAGGACATTGGCTGTCTGGCGGACGCCGAGGGCGGAGGTTGGCTCGTCGAGGATGAGCACCTTGGCACCAAAATAGACGGCGCGGGCGATGGCGACGGTTTGACGCTCGCCGCCCGAGAGGGTGCCAACGGCCTGGTCGGGTTCACGCAGGTTGATGCCCATGCGGCGCATTTCGTCGAGGGTGACCTGATTGGCCTTTTCCATGTCAAGGAACTGGAAGGGTCCCCAGCCCTTTCGCGGTTCGCGGCCCATCCAGAAGTTTCGCGTGACCGACATGAGCGGGATCATCGCTAGGTCCTGGTAGACCGTGGCGACACCCGCAGTCATGGCATCGCGCGGATTGGCAAAGTTGATCTTTTCGCCATTCATGCGGATTTCGCCCGAGGTCGGCTTGTGGACGCCGGCCATGGTCTTGATGAAGGTCGACTTGCCGGCGCCATTGTCGCCGAGGAGGCAATGGCACTCGCCGGGCATGACGGAGACGGAGACGCCGTTGAGGGCAATGACGGGGCCGAACTGCTTCTTGATGTCGATGAGTTCGATGAGGGGTGTGTCGGCCATGACTCAGCGCTCCCCCGTGATCAGGCGGCGGATATAGGTATTGAGGATCACCGCGAAGAGCAGGATGACGCCGAGGAAGACGCGGAAAAGCGAGCTTTCGACGCCGGCGAAGAACAGACCTTGCTGCACGACACCGAAGATCAATGCACCGAGGGCGGCGCCAATGACCGAGCCGTAGCCGCCAGTGAGCAGCGCGCCGCCGATGACCACAGCGATGATGGCTTCGAACTCCTTGAGGAGGCCGCGGTCGGCGGCGGCGGAGCCGAATTCCATGACCTGGCAGGTGGCGAAGACTGTGGCGCAGAAGGCGGAGAAGACGAACATGGCGATTTTTACCCGGTTCACCGGGACGCCGACATAGCGCGCGGCCTTGGCGTCGCCGCCGGCAGCGTAGATCCAGTTGCCGAAGCGGGTACGCGTAAGCAGGATGTGACCGAAGATGATGAGGGCGAGTGCCCAGACCATCAGCATGGGAATGCCATCGACGACGGGCTGCCCTGCCCTGTTGCCGGCCTGGAAGGTGGCGATGAGGCCCATATCGGCCAGCCAGACGAAGAAGAAGCCGAGAATCTTGCCGCCGAAGAACGGGGCGAGCCAATCGCCTTCCGCCGCTTCGCGAACGCCGCCGATGATGGTCTGACGGGTCGTGGCGATGGAGAAATAGATGGTGAGGCCGCGCAGGATGTAGAGCGAGGCCAGGGTGACGATGAAGGATGGCAGGCCAGTCTTGATGACGAGGTAGCCATTGGCCATGCCGATCAGCATGGCGACGATGAAGGCGGCGATGATGGCGGCCCACATGGGCCAGCCCAGATGCACGCTGAGAAGCGCGATGACAATGCCGGCAAAGCCGATCATCGAGCCGACGGAGAGATCGAATTCACCGGCGATCATGAGAAGGCAGGCGCCGACCGCGATGATGACGAACTGGGCGGAGACGACCCCCCAGTTCATGATGCCATCGGCGGCGAACATGCCGGTGCCACCGGCGACGAGGGCGAAGTAGACGAAGACCAGGACCGTTCCGGTCATGGCGCCCAATTCGGGGCGCACGAAAGCTCGACGCAGGGCCGACTGGCGCTGGATGCGCTCGTCTGCGGCCGCCACGCCCGAAGGCTGCTCAACCATTTTCTTGACCTTGTGCTGAAGGGCGCTCACGGCGCCACGAGGGCAATCGGGGCCGCAGAGGCGGCCCCGAGCTCGTAAAGATCAGCGGTACTGACCGGCATATTGCTCGACGAGAGCAATATTGTCCTTGGTGATGAAGCCCGGGCCGGAATTGATCGAATTGCCCGGGACCACGCCGTAGCGGGCCAGATTGGTCAGGATGACCACTGGCAGGTAGCCCTGTAGGTAGGGCTGCTGGTCGATGGCGAAGTTGATGGTGCCATCCTTGACCGCAGCGGCGATTTCGCCCGAAAGGTCGAAGGTGCCGAAGAAGATGGCGCCGGCTTTGCCGTTGTCATTGAGCGCGGCGATGGTCGGATGGGCCGAGGTGGGGCCCAGGGTCAAGATGCCGTTGGTATCAGGATTGGTCTGGAGATAGGCGGCGACCTTGGACTGGATTTCACCGGGGTCCTGGCCGGCATCGATCATCTGGTTGCCGAGTTCAACGCCGAGCGCGTCGGCAAAGCCCTGGCAACGTTCAACCGAAGCCGGGTTGGTGATGTAGTGATTGACGCAAAGGAAGCTGGTGACGCCAGCGGCCTTGGCCTTTTCACCGGCGCCGAAACCGGCGTCGTATTCGGGCTGGCCGACATGGAGCAGCGCACCGATCTGCTTGGACTGTTCCACCGTGCCCGAATTGATGGTGATGACGGGAATGCCGCGCGCCACGGCATCGCCGAGGGGGCCAGACAGAACGTCGAAGTCGGCAATGGTCGAGATGATGCCGTTCGGATTGGACGCCGCCGCCTGCTCGATGATGCGAGCCATGTCGGCGAGATCGCCGGTCGGCGGATTGCGGTATTCAACGGTCACGCCCATCTGCTCGCCCGCCAAGGCAATGGCGTTCTTGATGGTGTTCCACCAGCTGTCGGAATCCGGCGCGTGCGACACGAGCACGAACCGCTCGCCCTCGGCCGCGGCCGGGATTGCAACGGCCGGCAATGCAATGGCAGCCAGCGCCAGGGCCGCCAGGCCCTTCGTCAGAATGTTCATCGATTTCCTCCCTTGTGAACGAAGATCACAAATGGCTTATACATTCCATTTTGGATCCATCACGAAACAAACATTCCATTTTTATCTGTCATGGTCAAGAGAGGACTTTTTCGGGCCGGGCGACATGGTCCTGCGTCCTTGGGCCCTCCATTGACAACTTCAATGCAACAACATACCAACCGGTCGGTCTGGAGGATTTGATGTTGCGCACTCTCACGATACCATCCTGGCTGCACGATGTTTTTGGCGAGCAGCAGCAACCGCTCGAACTGGTGGGGATCATCGCCTTCGGGCTGGGTGTACCGGTTGCTGCCGTGTTGCTGGCGCCTGCGGCTTTTGCCGAGGTGCCGATCTGGCGGTCGGCACTGGCGCTGCTGTTGATCGCGGATATTGCGGCGGGGTGCATTGCCAACCTGACGGCAGGAACCAATGACTTCTATGCGGCGCGACCGCGAAACCGCCTGGTGTTTCTGGCGGTGCATGTCCACATCCTGGCGGTCGCTTTTTTGCTCAACCTCGACATGGTGATGGCTGCAGCGATCTGGGCCTATACGATTGCGGGCGGGGTGGCGGTGAATGCGCTGCCGCGGGGGTCCGGGCAGCGGGTTGCTGCGGGCCTGCTCTTTGCCGTGGGCGGAAGTGCACTGATTTTTCTGGCCGGCCAATCCACACTGCTTGCGGCTGTGGGATTGCTGTTCATGCTCAAGGTAATGGTGAATTTCTCCGTCGATCACCGGGCCGAGGCGCGGTCATGACGGTCCGGGCATTGCAGGCGTCGGACCGCGGGGCCTTCATAGAGGTGATGGCGGCGGCGTTTCGGTGGGATCCATTGATCGTTGCGGCAATCGGCGAACGACCGGAGGCATTGCGGGCGTTTCTGTCCTTCATGTTCGACATGACCAAATTGGTGCGTGGGAGGCGGTTGGGCGTCTTCGAGGGGGAGAGGCTTGCGGGCTGTGTGCTCGTCGAGCCACCCGAAGGACGAGGTTTGGTTGATGGGCTGCGGCTGGTGGGTGCGGCCATCCGGTTTTTGCCGGTCGCATTGCGGCTTCCGAGGACAAGCACGGCGCTGTTTAATCGCTATCTCAACGTTACGCGTGCGGCCGCGCCGCGGGAGCCCCATGCCTATCTCACGATGGTGGGCGTGGACCCGAGGCATCAGGGCAAGGGGCTTGGGCGGGTGCTGATTGAAGCGGCCGCAGATGCGGCGGCGGAGATGGGCGCGGCGGGGGTGGCGCTCGATACCGAGAATCCGGTGAATGTGCCATTGTATGCAAAACTCGGCTTTATCCAGACCGCACGGCTGGAGCTTGGCCCGTTCACCAGTTTCTGCATGTATCGCTCGATCCGATGACCCAAACCGACACTCAGGCGCTGCTGGCGAGCCACGCCCTGCGCCTCTTTCTCGAACATGGCTATGAGGGGACCAGTCTCTCGGACCTGATGAAGGCCAGCGGGCTCTCGAAGGGCGCGGTCTATCACTATTTTCGCAGCAAGGAGGAGCTGTTCGAGGCGGCCATCGAGCAGTTCTTCCTGCGTTTCCTGCCCGGAGAACAGAGCGGGGTTGAGGCGCAGAAAAGCCTGCGTGCCTGCGTCATGTCCATGGTGGAGGGTTATTGCGGCATGCTGGCCGCAGTGGCTGAGGCGACGCCGGATCGATTGGCCTATTTTCGGTTTCTGATCGCCATTGCGCCGAAGATTACCCCGCAGCTGCAGGAGCGGCTGGCACTGGCTCGCCGGCAGATCGTCGAGGCGGCGCTGAAGGAGCAGGAGGCGAGACAGCTCACGCGCGCGGTCGAGGCCGAGGATATTGCCGATCAATGCCTGGCGCTGATCGAGGGCACCGGGTTTCTCGCGACGATATCGGCAGAGCCTGGGGACGAGGAGCAGGCGCTGCGGCGGATTGTCGGGCGGTATCTCGACGGGCTTTATCGCTGAGAAACGAAAAGGGCCCCCGAAGGGCCCCTTCCCTTTTGTCGGAAAAATCACTCTGCGATGGTGAGAACCACGAACTGGGTGAACTGGCCGTTGGCGTTGAAGTTGTTGTCGGAGGCGATGACCAGGGTCTTCTTGCCATCGACTTCCGGGCCAAAGGTGAGGGATTCGATGTTGTCGATGTCGAGGCCGAAATCGCCTTCAGCGAGGGTGAAGGCTGGTTCCTTGGTGATGGCCACGGCGTCGGCAGCGGCCTTTTCCTGGCCGTTGATGTCGGTGGCGCCATCGAGGCTAGCAGCGAAGAAGTTGATCTGGTTGCCGACGCCCGAGGCGAAGGAGCGTTCCACCACAAGGAAGCGGCCGTCATCGAGGGTCAGGAATTCGGAGACGCCGTTGTCGTTGAAGATGTCGCCGGTGGTCGCGGTTGGCGCGATGGCGATCGGGTTGGTTTCGTAGATGTATTCGGCGGTCGGCTGGCCCGAGGCGAGGTCTAAGGCAATGACGCGAGAGGGCGAGCCAGCTTCGAGGGTGGCTTTGGCGCCGTCTTGCGCGAGGGCGTTTTCGGTGGCGGCGTAGAGGGTCTTGCCGTCGGCCGAGAGGGTCAGGGCTTCGAAGGCGAGGTTGCTGTAGACGCCGGTAGTCTTGTCGGCATTAGGGAAATAGTAGTCCGGCACGGCGAAGGAGCGAAGCATGGTGCCGTCGAGGCGGGCTTCGTAGATGCCGGGGCGGCCGGAAACGTCGCCTTCGCTCGACCAGAGAATGGTGCGGGTGGCCGGGTTGAAGCGGATGGATTCGGGGTCGATGCCATTGAAGGGGAAGGCGTTGCCCTCGAGGTCGCGCAGGGTCACGCGGCGGATGACGTCGACGGCGGAAAGGCCTTTGGCGTCGATCTTGAGGCCGATCTCATAGTAGCGGGCCGGAGCGCGCTGCGAGCGGTCGTCGGAGATGGCGTAGAAGAGGCCGGAGCGGGCGTCGTAGTCGAGGCCGGAGATGCCGCCGAATTCCTCGCCGGCGATGATGAGACCGGTCGGCAGCGTGATCGAGCCGAGGAGGTCGACCTTCATTGCCGCGTCCTGGGCGAAGGCGGGCGTGGCGAGGAGAATAGCGAGAGCGGCGAGAATTTTAGTCTTGGACAGCATGGAAAACCTCCGTCGGGCGATGGTGGGATTTTCTAGGCCCCGGGCGTGAAGGCGCGATTGCAGGCGGGTGAATGGGGGATGACAGCGGGGCTCTTATCACCCCTACCCGCGTATAGGCTCAACCACGAGGCGTCACCCTCGGGCCTGACCCGAGGAGACTTCACTTAGCCAAAGCGCCGCAAGTGTAGAGCCCTCGGGTCAAGCCCGAGGGTGACGGTTCGGGGGGTGAAGGCCTGGGTGGGCAAACAAAAAGGGGCCCTTGCGGGGCCCCTTTTCTATTCTTTGGTTCGAAAACCTTACTCGGCAGCGGGCGCTGCGAGGCGGGTGGTTTCGGCCTGGCGGCGGCGTTCCTCGAGGATGAGGTCGTCGCGCTTGGAGGCGATGAGCTTGGCCTTGGTCTGGCCGGCACCGGTACCGGCCGGGATGAGGCGGCCGACGATGACGTTTTCCTTGAGGCCTTCGAGAAGGTCGGCCTTGCCGGACACGGCAGCTTCGGTGAGCACGCGGGTGGTTTCCTGGAAGGAAGCCGCGGACACGAAGGAGCGGGTCTGGAGCGAAGCCTTGGTGATGCCGAGCAGAACCGGGTTGGCGGTTGCCGGCTTCTTGCCTTCGCTGACCAGCGCGTCGTTGAGCTCGTCGAAGTCGAGCTTGTCGAGCTGCTCGTCCTTGAGCAGGCCAGACTCACCCGGATCCACGATTTCGACCTTCTGCAGCATCTGGCGAACGATCACTTCGATGTGCTTGTCGTTAATCAACACGCCCTGGAGGCGGTACACTTCCTGGATCTCGTTGACGAGGTAGCGTGCCAGTTCCTCGACGCCCTTGATGGCAAGGATGTCGTGCGGAGCGGGGTTGCCGTCCAGGATGTATTCGCCCTTCTCGATGGTGTCGCCTTCCTGGAGGTGGAACGGCTTGCCCTTCGGGATCAGGTATTCAACGGGATCAGCACCGTCCTCGGTCGGCTCGATGATGACGCGACGCTTGTTCTTGTAGTCGCGGCCGAAGCGGATGGTACCATCGATCTCAGCGATGATGGCGTGATCCTTCGGACGACGAGCTTCAAAGAGTTCGGCAACGCGCGGCAGACCGCCGGTGATGTCCTTGGTCTTGGCGCTTTCGAGCGGGATACGCGCGAGAACGTCACCCGGCGCAACCTTTTCACCCGGCTCGACGGCGATAACCGCGTCGACGGAGAGCAGGTAGCGGGCGTCGCCACCACGGTCCACCTTGGCAACCGAACCGCCGCGGGCAATGGCGAGTGCGGGCTTGAGGCCCTCACCACGCTGGTTGCCGCGCCAGTCGATGACAACGCGCTTGGTGAAGCCGGTGGCTTCGTCGGTGTTTTCCGCAACGGAAGCACCGTCGACCAGATCCTCGAACAGGACCTCGCCTTCGACTTCGGCCAGGATCGGACGGGTGTACGGATCCCATTCGGCCAGACGCTGGCCACGACGGACAGAGTCACCGGCCTTGACGAGGAGCTTCGAGCCGTAGGTCACCTTGTGGGTGGCGCGTTCCTTGCCTTCGCCATCGAGGATGACGAGCGACACGTTACGGGCCATGACGACCTGCTTGCCACCTTCGACAGTCGCGAGGTTCGGGTTGCGAACTTCGATCTTGCCTTCGGCACCGGCTTCGAGGAACGAGGAGTCAACCACCTGGGCCGTACCACCGATGTGGAACGTACGCATGGTGAGCTGAGTACCGGGTTCACCGATCGACTGGGCGGCGATAACGCCGACAGCTTCACCGATATTGACCGGGGTACCACGAGCAAGGTCACGGCCGTAGCAAGCGGCGCAGCAGCCCTGGCGGAGATCGCAGGTCAGCGGCGAACGGATGCGGATCGACTGGATGCGCGCTTCTTCGATCACGTCGACATGCTTCTCTTCGAGCAGAGTGCCCTTCGGAGCGATCAGGTCGCCGGTCAGCGGGTGGAAGACGTCGTCGGCAGTCGTACGACCGAGAACGCGCTGGCCGAGCGAAGCCACGATCTGGCCAGCATCGACGATCGGTTCCATGGTCAGGCCGCGTTCGGTGCCGCAATCATTTTCGATGATGATCGCGTCCTGTGCCACGTCGACGAGACGACGGGTCAGGTAACCCGAGTTTGCGGTCTTCAGAGCGGTATCGGCCAGACCCTTACGGGCACCGTGCGTCGAGTTGAAGTACTCGAGAACGTTGAGGCCTTCCTTGAAGTTCGCGGTGATCGGCGTTTCGATGATCGAGCCGTCCGGCTTGGCCATAAGGCCGCGCATGCCGGCGAGCTGCTTCATCTGGGCCGGTGAACCACGAGCACCGGAGTGGCTCATCATGTAAACCGAGTTGATCGGCTTCTGACGACCCGTTTCCTTGTCGATCTGAACGGCAGCAATGCCCTTCATCATCTCTTCGGCGATCTTGTCACCGCACTTGGCCCAGGCGTCGACAACCTTGTTGTACTTTTCGCCCTGAGTGATCAGGCCGTCATTGTACTGCTGCTCGAATTCCTCGACCAGCTTACGGGTGTCTTCCACGATCGTGTACTTGGACGCAGGGATAACCATGTCGTCCTTGCCGAACGAAATGCCGGCGTCGCAGGCGTTCTTGAAGCCGAGCTGCATGACGCGGTCACAGAAAATGACCGTCTCCTTCTGACCGCAACCGCGATACACGGTGTCGATCATCTTGGAGATCATCTTCTTGGTCATCAGCTGGTTCGCCGTGGCGAAGGGCACAGCCGGATTCTTGGGCAGAATCTGACCGATCAGCATACGGCCCGGAGTCGTGTCGACGATCTGGGTGATCTGCTTGCCGTTTTCGTCCCAGGCGGGAACGCGAGCCTTGATCTTGGTGTGGAGCGTGACGACCTTGTTGTCGAGCGCGTGTTCGAGTTCGGCATAGGAACCGAACGACATGCCCTCGCCCGGCTCACCCTCTGCCACGATCGACAGATAGTAGAGACCGAGAACAATGTCCTGGCTCGGCACGATGATCGGCTGACCGTTCGCGGGATGCAGGATGTTGTTGGTCGACATCATGAGCACGCGGGCTTCAAGCTGGGCTTCCAGCGAGAGCGGAACGTGTACAGCCATCTGGTCGCCGTCGAAGTCGGCGTTGAAAGCCGAGCAGACGAGCGGGTGCAGACGGATGGCCTTGCCTTCGATCAGGATCGGTTCGAAGGCCTGGATGCCAAGACGGTGCAGCGTGGGCGCGCGGTTCAAGAGAACCGGGTGCTCGCGGATGACTTCGTCGAGGATATCCCAGACTTCGGGCTTTTCCTTTTCAACCAGCTTCTTGGCCTGCTTGACGGTCGAGGAGAGACCCTTGGCTTCGAGGCGCGAGTAGATGAAGGGCTTGAAGAGCTCGAGCGCCATCTTCTTGGGAAGACCGCACTGGTGCAGCTTGAGGTACGGGCCCACCGTGATGACCGAACGACCCGAATAGTCGACGCGCTTGCCGAGCAGGTTCTGACGGAAGCGGCCCTGCTTGCCCTTGAGCATGTCGGACAGCGACTTCAGCGGGCGCTTGTTCGCACCGGTGATGGTGCGGCCACGGCGGCCGTTGTCGAAGAGCGCGTCCACAGCTTCCTGCAGCATGCGCTTTTCGTTGCGGATGATGATGTCCGGAGCGCGCAGTTCGATCAGGCGCTTCAGGCGGTTGTTGCGGTTGATCACACGACGGTAGAGGTCGTTGAGATCGGACGTAGCGAAGCGGCCGCCGTCCAGCGGGACGAGCGGGCGGAGTTCGGGCGGAATGACCGGGATGATGGTCATGATCATCCATTCGGGCTTGTTGCCCGAAACGATGAACTGCTCGACGATCTTGAGGCGCTTGGCCAGCTTCTTCGGCTTCAGCTCGGTGGTCGACTCGGCGATCTCGACGCGGAGGTCCGCAGCGATCTTTTCGAGGTCGAGGTTGAGCAGGATGTCGCGAATGGCTTCAGCGCCGATCTTGGCGGTGAAGCTGTCGGCACCGTATTCGTCCTGCGCATCCAGATACTGTTCTTCAGTAAGAAGCTCGTTCTGGGTGAACGGGGTGAGACCGGCATCGAGAACAACATAGTTCTCGAAGTAGAGGATGCGCTCGATATCCTTGAGGGTCATGTCGAGCAGCAGGGCGATGCGGCTCGGCAGGGACTTCAGGAACCAGATGTGGGCAACGGGAGCTGCCAGTTCGATGTGGCCCATGCGCTCGCGGCGAACGCGAGACAGGGTGACTTCAACACCGCACTTTTCGCAGATGACGCCCTTGAACTTCATGCGCTTGTACTTGCCGCAAAGACATTCGTAGTCCTTCACGGGGCCAAAGATACGCGCGCAGAAGAGACCGTCACGCTCAGGCTTGAACGTACGGTAGTTGATGGTCTCGGGCTTCTTGATCTCGCCGTAGGACCAGGAAAGGATCTTTTCCGGCGAGGCGATGGAGATCTTCATCTGATCGAAGGTCTGCACCGGGACGGCCGGGTTGAACGGGTCCATGACGTGGGAATGATGGTTCATCAATTCTCTCCTCTATCCGCCCCGACCGCAGCCAAGCTGACGGTCGGGTTGGAAGGTGAATGGGGGTGGAAGTGCCGGATTATTCCGCCGCTTCCTGAGGAGGTGCGAGCTCCGGCTGGTTGGGGTCTTCCACTTCGCGCATGTCGAGTTCGACATTGAGACCGAGCGAACGGATTTCCTTGACCAGAACGTTGAAGCTCTCGGGGATGCCCGCTTCGAAGGTATCGTCGCCACGGACGATCGCTTCGTAGACCTTGGTACGACCAGCCACGTCGTCCGACTTGATGGTGAGCATTTCCTGGAGCGTATAGGCGGCGCCATACGCTTCGAGGGCCCACACTTCCATCTCGCCGAAACGCTGACCGCCGAACTGCGCCTTACCACCGAGCGGCTGCTGGGTGACGAGCGAGTAAGGACCGATCGAACGCGCGTGGATCTTGTTGTCCACGAGGTGGTCGAGCTTGAGCATGTAGATGTAGCCAACCGTCACCTGACGATCGAACTGCTCACCGGTACGGCCGTCATAGACGGTCGACTGACCCGAAGCCTTGAGGCCTGCCTTTTCGAGCATGACCACAATGTCGGCTTCCTTGGCACCGTCGAAGACCGGAGTCGCGATCGGCACACCCTTGGAGAGGTGCTCGCCGAGGCGGACCATGCCATCGTCGTCGAGATCGGTGATGGCGGTGTCGCCAGCAAACAGCTCCTGCACTTCCAGACGCAGTGGCTTCAGATCACCATTGCGCTGGTAGGCACGAACCATCTGGTCGATCTTCTTGCCCATGCCGGCGCAGGCCCAACCCAGGTGGGTTTCAAGGATCTGACCGACATTCATACGCGACGGAACGCCGAGCGGGTTCAGCACGATATCAACCGAAGTACCATCTTCGAGGTACGGCATGTCTTCGACGGGAACGATGCGGGAAACCACACCCTTGTTACCGTGACGGCCAGCCATCTTGTCGCCCGGCTGGATCTTGCGCTTGGTTGCGATGAAGACCTTGACCATCTTCATCACGCCCGGCGGAAGTTCGTCACCGCGCTGGAGCTTGTCGACCTTGTCGATGAAGCGCTGTTCGAGCAGACGACGGCTTTCTTCATACTGAGCATGGAGGGCTTCCATCTCGGTCATGACCTTGTCGTCTTCGATCGCGAACTGCCACCACTTCGAACGCGGCTGCGCTTCGAAGATGGAGTCATTGAGCTTGGTGCCAACGACATAGCCCTTCGGGCCAGCCGTGGCGGCCTTGCCGAACAGCATTTCCTTCAGACGTGCATAGACGTTACGGTCGAGGATCGACTGTTCGTCGTCGCGGTCCTTGGCGAGACGTTCGATTTCTTCGCGCTCGATAGCCATGGCGCGCTCGTCCTTGTCGATGCCGTGGCGGTTGAACACGCGCACTTCAACGACAGTACCAGCATCGCCCGGCGGAACGCGGAGCGAGGTATCGCGAACGTCCGAGGCCTTTTCACCGAAGATGGCGCGGAGGAGCTTTTCTTCCGGCGTCATCGGGCTTTCGCCCTTGGGCGTGATCTTGCCGACCAGGATGTCGCCCGGCTGAACTTCAGCACCGATGTGAACGATACCGGCTTCGTCGAGGTTCTTCAGAGCTTCTTCCGAAACGTTCGGAATGTCGCGGGTGATTTCTTCCGGACCAAGCTTGGTGTCGCGGGCCATGACTTCATATTCCTCGATGTGGATCGAGGTGAAGACGTCCTGCATCGCGATCTTTTCGCTCAGGAGGATGGAGTCTTCGAAGTTGTAGCCGTTCCAGGGCATGAAGGCGACGAGCACGTTGCGGCCGAGGGCGAGATCGCCCAGTTCGGTCGACGGACCATCGGCGATGATATCGCCCTGGTTGACGTGATCGCCGACGACGACCAGCGGACGCTGATTGATACAGGTCGACTGGTTCGAACGCTGGAACTTCATCAGGTTGTAGATGTCGACGCCCGACTTCGACGCATCGGTTTCTTCCGTTGCGCGGATAACGATACGGGTCGCGTCCACCTGGTCGACGACACCCTTGCGCTTGGCAACGATGGCGGCGCCCGAGTCACGGGCCACGACCGGCTCCATGCCGGTGCCCACGAACGGGGCTTCGGCGCGTAGCAGCGGCACAGCCTGACGCTGCATGTTCGAGCCCATGAGAGCGCGGTTGGCGTCGTCGTTTTCAAGGAACGGGATCAGCGAAGCAGCGACCGAAACCATCTGCTTGGGGGAAACGTCCATAAGGTCGACGTTTTCCTTGGGCGTCAGGCCGTTGTCACCGGCGTGGCGAGCCACGACCAGATCGTCGGTCAGCGTGCCGTCCTTGTTCACCTTGACGTTGGCCTGAGCGACGTAGTGCTTGGCCTCTTCCATGGCGGACAGATAGACGACGTCCTCGGTCACCTTGCCATCGACGATCTTGCGGTACGGAGTTTCGATGAAACCGTACTTGTTGACGCGGGCGAAGGTCGAGAGCGAGTTGATCAGACCGATATTCGGGCCTTCCGGCGTTTCAATCGGGCAGATACGGCCGTAGTGGGTCGGATGCACGTCACGGACTTCAAAGCCAGCGCGCTCACGGGTGAGACCACCAGGTCCAAGAGCCGAAAGACGGCGCTTGTGGGTGATTTCGGAGAGCGGGTTGGTCTGGTCCATGAACTGGGACAGCTGGGACGAGCCGAAGAACTCGCGCACAGCGGCGGCAGCCGGCTTGGCGTTGATCAGGTCCTGAGGCATGACCGTGTCGATTTCGACCGAGCTCATGCGCTCCTTGATGGCGCGTTCCATGCGGAGCAGGCCAAGGCGGTAGGAGTTTTCCATGAGTTCGCCGACGGAGCGAACGCGGCGGTTGCCGAGGTTGTCGATGTCGTCGATCTCGCCGCGGCCATCGCGCAGGTTCACGAGCGTGCGAACGACTTCGACGATGTCTTCCTTGCGCAGGGTGCGCATGGTGTCCGGAGCGTCGAGTTCGAGACGCATGTTCATCTTGACGCGACCAACGGCCGAGAGGTCGTAGCGTTCGCTATCGAAGAACAGCGACTGGAACATGGCTTCAGCCGTGTCCACGGTCGGGGGTTCACCCGGACGCATGACGCGATAGATGTCGAAGAGCGCGTCTTCACGCGTCTCGTTCTTGTCCACGGCCAGCGTGTTGCGCAGGTAAGCGCCAATGGTGATGTGGTCGATGTCGAGGATCGGAAGCTCGTCAAAGCCGAGGTCGACAAGCTTGGTCAGCAGCTTTTCGTCGAGCTCGTCACCG
The DNA here is from genome assembly GCF_964252865.1 of Devosia sp. LjRoot3. NCBI lineage: Bacteria > Pseudomonadati > Pseudomonadota > Alphaproteobacteria > Hyphomicrobiales > Devosiaceae > Devosia > Devosia sp. LjRoot3. The sequence continues at coordinate 1,125,062 of NZ_CAXUPK020000001.1, read as the reverse complement.
GCTTCGGCGTAGATTTCACCGGTCTTGAGGTTGACGATGTCTTCGGCAATGTAGGTGCCATAGAGGTCAGCATCGACCGCGAGCAGGTGCTTCAGGCCTTCTTCAGCCAGCTTCTTGGCCTGACGGGCCGAGAGCTTCTTGCCGCCTTCATGGACGACGTCGCCGGTCTTGGCGTCGATGAGATCGTGGGTCGGCTTGGCGCCCTTCCACTTCTCGGCGTCGTAAGGAACGCGCCAGCCCTTGTCGGTCTTTTCGTAGTTGAGGGTATTGTAGTAGGTCGCGAGGATTTCCTCGGCGTCCATACCCAAAGCCTTGAGCAGCGAAGTGACCGGAATCTTGCGGCGACGGTCGATACGCGCAAAGACGATGTCCTTGGCGTCGAATTCGATGTCGAGCCAGGAACCGCGGTACGGGATGATACGACCGGCGAACAGGAGCTTACCCGACGAGTGGGTCTTGCCCTTGTCGTGGTCGAAGAACACGCCCGGCGAACGGTGCATCTGCGAGACGATGACGCGCTCGGTGCCGTTGACGATGAAGGTACCGTTCGACGTCATGAAGGGCATGTCGCCCATATAGACGTCCTGCTCCTTGATATCCTTGACGGAGCGAGCACCGGTTTCTTCGTCCACTTCGAACACGATCAGGCGCAGCGTGACCTTGAGCGGGGCAGCGAAGGTGATATCGCGCGCACGGCACTCGTCGATGTCATACTTGGGCTGTTCGAATTCGTAGCGAACGAATTCAAGCGAAGCAGTGTTCGAGAAGTCGGTGATCGGGAAAACCGAACGGAAGACGGACTGAAGCCCTTCATCACCGCGACCGCCCTTGGGCTCGTCGACCATGAGGAACTGATCATAGGAAGCCTTTTGGACTTCGATCAGGTTGGGCATCTCCGTGACTTCGCGGATGGAACCGAAGGACTTGCGAACCTTGCGGCGGCCGTTGAACGTGGTAGCCATGAAAGCTCCTGTTTCTGGTTGTCGCGCCCTGCCCCAGCGAGGCATTGCGCTCCATTTTGCTTTTGTCTCGGAGGCAGATATCCAAAGACCCGACTATCAGCCGTCGGCGCTCGGGATATATGCCTGTTAGTCATTTTCGCCCTCAGGGTTGAAGGCGCTTCAGTTTCTGCATGCCTCTATCCCGAAACCGGGAGACATGCCGTAGTCAGGTCTATTCGATGCCGCATTAACCCCGCCCACAGACCGATGGGCGTGATCACAGCTACGTGAGAAACAGCTAAAGACCCGCTTGGGACCATGCCCGAAGCGAAGTCAACAGAGGCTTCAACGTGCCCGCGACATCCAAAATCGTCATATATTTCCGCAAATTGGCGCCAGAACCCATCCAATCGGCCCGGCGAATCGTTCCGTAAAAACAGAACAGCGAGATGGCACATATAGCGCCACCTCGCCAATTTCAAGTGCTAAAGCGAACTTACTTGAGTTCGACCTTGGCGCCAGCTTCTTCAAGCTTCTTCTTGATGTCTTCGGCTTCAGCCTTCGAAGCGCCTTCCTTGATGGCCTTCGGAGCGCCTTCAACCAGGGCCTTGGCTTCGCCGAGACCCAGGCCGGTGATGGCGCGGACTTCCTTGATGACGTTGATCTTGTTGTCGCCGAAGGAGGCGAGGATCACGTCGAATTCAGTCTTTTCTTCAACGGCAGCAGCCGGAGCGCCAGCAGCAGCAGCAACTGCAACCGGAGCAGCGGCGGAAACGCCCCACTTTTCTTCGAGGAGCTTGGACAGTTCGGAAGCTTCCAGAACGGTCAGGGCGGAGAGGTCATCAACGAGCTTGGCGAGATCGGCCATTTTTTACTCTTTCCAGATTGTGTTTCAGTTCGAACAGGTAGTTTTGGTCGGAACGGCTTATGCCGCTTCGCTCTTTTCGGCGTGCGCTGCGAGAACGCGAGCAATGCCCGCACCCGGCTGCACGAGAATGGAAGCGATGTTCTGTGCCGGCTGCTTGACCAGACCTGCGAGCTTGGCGCGCAGTTCGTCGAGCGAGGGCAGAGTTGCCAGGGTCTTGACGCCATCGACGTCAAGAGCAGTCGTACCCATTGCGCCACCGAGAATAACGAACTTCTGGTTCTTCTCGGCGAAAGCCGCTGCGATTTTCGGCGCAACGATCGGGTCTTCCGCGTAGGCAATCACGGTCGGGCCGGTGAACAGGCCCGAGATGTCCGCGACATCGGTTTCCTTCAGAGCGAGCTTGGCAAGGCGGTTCTTGGCGACTTTGACCTTGCCGCCCGCCTTCTTGACCTGCACGCGCAGATCAGTGAAAGCGGCAACGGAAAGACCAACGTTCTGCGCGATGACGATCGATCCAGCGCCCGAGAGGGCTTCCTGGAGCGACGCTACGACTTCGCGCTTTTCCGCTTTTTCCATGCTAGTCTCCACTAGACTAGGCCCAGTATGCCGAAGCATGCAGGGACCATTGCCAATTGCTGCCCCCTCCCCTTTCGGATCGGAGAGCAACGGTTAGGTGCCTGCCAACCGAGCGCCCAGAGGGCCCTGGTCTAGGTTCGAACCGAAACCGAAATTTCGGTGTCTCACCCCGTCTATTGCTGGCTCCGGATGGACTTAACGACTTTGCAGTCGGCCGGCAGTCTCGGACAGGACTTTTGCCACTCTTGCGAGAGGCGACACCGGGCGGCCGAAACCGCCCGGAATTAGGAATTCTTAGAGAGCCGTACCCGGCTCGACATGGACGCCCGGGCCCATGGTGGACGACACGGAGACCTTCTTGACGTAGGTACCCTTGGCGCCAGCAGGCTTGGACTTCACGACGGCGTCGGTGAAGGCCTTGATGTTCTGGAGAAGTGCTTCTTCCGAGAACGAGACCTTGCCGATACCGGCATGGATGATACCGGCCTTTTCGACGCGGTACTCGACAGCACCGCCCTTGGCAGCGCCGACAGCACCCTTCACGTCCATGGTCACGGTGCCAACCTTCGGGTTCGGCATCAGGTTGCGCGGCCCGAGGATCTTACCGAGGCGACCAACCAGCGGCATCATGTCCGGGGTAGCAATGCAGCGATCGAAATCGAGCTTGCCGCTCTGGATGATTTCCAGGAGGTCTTCGGCGCCGACGATGTCAGCACCAGCGGCCTTGGCTTCGTCAGCCTTGGCGCCACGGGCGAACACGGCGACGCGAACGGTCTTGCCGGTGCCGTTGGGCAGCGAAACAACGCCACGAACCATCTGGTCGGCGTGACGCGGGTCAACGCCGAGGTTCATCGCGATTTCGACGGTTTCGTCGAACTTGGCGGAAGCCTTCGACTTGACGAGCTTCACAGCGGCGTCGAGCGAATAGAGCTTGTTGCGGTCGATGCCCTCACGAGCAGCGGCGACCTTCTTTGCGATCTTTGCCATCTAAATCAGCCCTCGACCTGGATGCCCATGGAACGGGCGGAGCCGGCGATCATCGAGATTGCGGCCTCGACGTTGTCGGCGTTGAGATCAACCATCTTCTTCTCGGCGATTTCACGCAGCTGAGCCGTCGTGATCGTGCCAGCCGATTCCTTGCCCGGGTTCTTCGAACCGGACTTGAGGTTGACGGCCTTCTTGATGAAGTAGGTAACCGGCGGCTGCTTCATCACGAAGGTGAAGCTCTTGTCGGCGTAAGCGGTGATCACGACCGGAATCGGAGCACCCTTTTCGATCTCCTGCGTGGCCGCGTTGAAGGCCTTGCAGAATTCCATGATATTCAGACCGCGCTGACCCAGAGCCGGGCCGATCGGCGGGGAGGGAGTTGCGGAACCCGCAGCAACCTGCAGCTTAACGTAGCCAACGATTTTCTTTGCCATTTTCTATCCTCTATGTGCCGAAACCGGCAGTTGAGCCGTGGTGCGGGGTTGATAGACGGCTTGGCGACCGCCATCCCCTTCCACGGGTTTTCGGCAATTCAGCTCGCGCTGAACGCCGTTGCGATTTTGGCTTGCGCCAAAACGCTGGGGGCGATTTTTGGCTCTCGCCAAAAACGCTGCGGTTAGACCTTTTCGACCTGACCGTATTCGAGCTCCACCGGAGTGGGGCGCCCGAAAATCGAAACTTCCACCTTGAGGCGGGAGCGCTCCTCGTCGACTTCTTCCACGATGCCATTGAAGCTGGCAAAGGGACCGTCGGAAACGCGAACGCTTTCGCCAACCTCGAAGCTGACGGAAGGCTTTGGATGCTCGACGCCTTCCTGCACCTGCTGCAGGATCGACATGGCTTCCTTTTCGGAGATCGGCATGGGCTTGTTATCAGCACCCAGGAAACCGGTCACCTTCGGCGTATTCTTGATCAGATGGAACGTCTGATCGGTAAGATCCATCTTCACCAGCACATAGCCGGGGAAGAACTTGCGTTCCGTATCGACCTTGCGGCCGCGACGGATCTCGACGACCTTCTCGGTCGGCACGATGACGTCGTCGAACAGGTGTTCGAGCTTGGTCTGGGCGACCTTTTCCTTGATCGCATCAGCCACTTTGCGCTCGAAGTTCGAGTACGCCTGAACAATGTACCAGCGCTTGGCCATGCCGCCTCGCCGCTCCTCGTTAGTCGCCTGATCCGCTTAGCGGATCGAAAGCATCAAAGACACCAGCCACGAAATGACCTGATCAGCGAGCAGGAAGAACAAGCTCGCGAAGGTCACCAGTACCAGCACCATGATGGTCGAGATCACAACCTCGTTCCGGCCCGGCCAAGTGACCTTGGAAACTTCCGAGCGAACCTGCTGCAGGAAGGTGATCGGATTGGTACGGGCCATAGTCGATTCCGGTTGTTTTGGTGCAAAACCAAAGGCCGCGCAGGACTCCCGCACGGCTGGATTGGGGGTATCTATTCAATCTCGAATGCAATTGCAACCGTCATTAACGGGACGGAAGGCTTTCGCCCGCGCGAGGCAAGCACGCAACAGGCATAAAGCATATTTGGAAAAACCTGTGGAAGCCTCTTGCTTCCGAATCAAGGTTGGAATTGGATTGAATTGCGACCAAAAGGTGGCGCCGCCGGGGGAGGCATTCCATGTCTTTCGAAATCAAGTCTTGCCAGCTGATGCATTTCGGCCCGCACAAGGCCATTTCGGGGCGCGTTGTCGGCGCAGTACGCGTGCGGATCGGCGAAGATTTCCTCGGCACCCACACGGACTACACGCTGGACCTCAAGGTGAAGGCCGATATCGGGGCTGCAAGCTCCGAAGCCATCCGGCATGCCCTGCTTGGTCATGCTGCGCGCCAGCTCAACAAGCTCAAGCTGCGCCACCAGCAACGCATGCCGATGGCGGCTGAGTAGTTTTCGCCCTAGAGCAGAGTCACCTGCCCTGTTTCCAGATCGTATTGTGCGCCGACGATGCGCAGGCCGCTACTCTTGACGCGGGCGGCGAGGATCGGCTCGGCTGTTTCGAGGCGTATTACCGCGTTTTGCACATTGGTCGTGATGGCGAGGCCGAGCGGATCGGATGGCGATTGGGCCAGAGCGGTTTCGGCGGCGGGGCGGATCGACTCGATCATATCGGGCAAGTGGCCGGGTAGAGCGAGACCATCGCGCACTACCTTGATGGCCGCATCGACGGCGCCGCAATTGGAATGACCCAAAACCATGATCAGCGGCGTTTCGAGGAAGTTGATCGCATATTCGAGGCTGGCCAGGCCATCGTCATTGACGAAATTGCCCGCAACGCGGACGACGAAGAGGTCGCCGGGGCCCTGATCGAAGGCCAGTTCAGGCGCGACACGGGAATCGGCGCAGCTCAGAATGGCGGCGAAGGGGCGCTGGGTCAGGGCGCGCGCGGCGCGGCCGACGGAAAAATCGATATTGGTGCGCTCCCCGGCGACGTAGCGGGCATTGCCTTCCACGAGGCGCTTGAGAGCCTCGTCGGGTGAGACGGCCTGCTCCTGGGCAAAGGCTGGCAGCGCACTGGCCGAGAGCGCTGCGAGGCCGCCCAGCAGAACGGAGCGGCGCGACGAAGCAAAGGTTTTTGAGTTACAGGCCAGGCACATGACAGATCCCCCAATTTGTCGCGAGCAAATCTGGAGCAAGGAGGTTGCCAAGTGGTGACCGGGGAGCAAACTGTGGGCGAACGCACATGACCCACTTGCACGCCGCGCGCTTTGCTATTAGACACACCCTCGCCTGAAGGGGTTTAGCTCAGTTGGTAGAGCATCGGTCTCCAAAACCGAGGGTCGTGGGTTCGAGTCCCCCAGCCCCTGCCAGGCAATAATTTCCAATATTTTTGATTTTGATGACCGCCGTCTGGCGGTTTTTTGCGTTTGTTGGCGCGCCCGCGAAGATGCGTCGCACTTGTGCGCGGGACAGCGGGCGGCGACAATCGCCCCATGTTTACTCCCCCTGCTTCGCTTCGGACCGCAGCCATCTCGCTGCTCTTCGGGGCATTTTCCGCCCTTGTGATCACCCCTTCCCTGGCTGCGCCGAGTTGCGCGACGGAAGAATTCGAGGTCGCGCGCTATACTGTTTGTGATGTCGGCAATGCCGGGGACATCAGCTTGTTTTGGGAGGGCGAGGATGGGCCGTACCGGTCGTTCTCGAAGCTGGCGGACTCGCTGAAGGCGGGTGGCGAAGATCTGCGCTTCGCCATGAATGCCGGCATGTACGATACCAATTTCAGGCCGCTGGGGCTTTATGTCGAGGACGGCGCGGAGAAGGTTCGGATCAGCACGGCGGAGGTGGCTCCGGGCACGCAGCCGATACCGAACTTTTTGAAGAAGCCAAATGGCGTTTTCTATGTCGACCAGAACGGCAAAGCCGGCATCCTGACGACAGAGGCTTTTCTCGCGGCGGAGATGGAGCCGCGGATTGCCACGCAGTCAGGTCCGATGCTGGTGATCGATGGGGAATTGCATCCCATGCTGATCCCCAATTCGACGGATAAGACGGGGCGAAGCGGGGTCGGTGTTTGCGAGAATGGCGTGGTGCGCTTTGCCATCAGCGATGGGCGCGTGAATTTTCACGAGTTCGCGCGGCTGTTTCGGGACAAGCTCGTCTGCGCCAATGCGCTGTTCCTCGATGGCGGGCGTGGCGTGGGGCTCTATTCGCCCGAGATGGGACGCAATGACTTTTCCTGGCACGGCGGCTATGGGCCGATGTTCGGGATTGTCGATTAACGTCTGCCCTGCGTGACCGAGCTGGCCGCAACGGCGAGGAGGATCAGCGCGCCCACCAAGACTTGGCGAACATAGCTGTCGACGCTCATTTGGGTAAGACCGTTGTCGAGGACGCCGAGCACGATGACGCCGACGACGGTGGCGAGGATGCGCGGTTCGCCGTGGCGGCTCATGGTGGTGCCGAGGAAGACGGCGGCGATGGCGTTGAGCATGAGGCCGCTGCCCTGCACCGGATTGGCCGACGCAACGCGGCTCGCATACATCAGGCCGCCCGCGGCGGCCGCGAGGCCGGTGAGCGAGAAGGCGATGAGGCGCAGGCGCTTTACGGCGATGCCGCTGAGATGGGCGGCTTCCATATTGCCACCGATCGCGTAGAGGCGGCGGCCGTAGGTGGTTTGCTCAAGCAGCACCCAGACAGCCAGCACGACGACGACGGCGATGATGGAGAGGTTGGGCAGACTGACGGCTACGCCGCCCCATTCGCCGAGCGGAATGCCACCGCGGGCGAAATTACCGAAATCTTCGGGAATGGCGCGGCCGGAAATGGTCTTGCCCCCGCTGACGACGAAAGCGATGCCGGAGAACATGGTCATAGTCGCCAGTGTGGCGATGAAGGGCAGAATGCCGACGAGGCTGACCATGGCGCCGTTAAAGGCGCCGCCGAGGAGGCCGACGAGGAGCGCTACCGCGACTGCGGCCCAGATGGGTTGGCCGGCGGCCATCATCAGCGCGGCGACGATGCCAGCGAGGCTCGCGGCGGAACCTACGGAAAGATCAAAATCGCCCATGACCATGACGATGGTCATACCCGCCGCCACCACCATGAGCATGGAGGTCTGCTGGGTGATGTTTAGCCAGTTGCGGGCCGTGGGGAATGTGCCGGGGAGCATGGCGGAAAAGAAGACGAGGATGGCGACGAAGCCGATCAGCGTGCCGTAGCGGCGGATAAAGAGCTGCATGTTCAGGCAACCATACCGGTGGGCCGGCCGTAACAGAGATTGATGAGATCGTCTTCGCGCAGACCTGCGGCGTCGACAATGGTGGTGATTTCGCCCTGGCGCATAACGGCGATGCGGTCGCTGATACCGATCAGTTCGGGGAGATCGGAGGAGACGAGAATGACAGCGGCGCCGTTGGCGGTGAGTTCGCGGACGATGGAATAGATATCGAACTTTGCCCCGACATCGACGCCGCGGGTGGGTTCTTCGAGGAGGAGCAGGCGCGGATTTCCGGCGACTGCCTTGGCGAAGACGACCTTTTGCTGATTGCCGCCGCTGAGCTCGAGGACGTCCTGCGCGGGGCCGACAGCCTTGAGGCGCATATTGGCGCCGAGTTCGGCGGCGAAACTCTTTTCGCGATTGGGGGTCAGCCAGGTGCCCGCGCGGCTCTGGCGCTTGAGATGGGCCAGCGTGATGTTTTCGAAGATTGGCCGGCGCATGACGAGGCCTTCGGCGCGACGCTCGCGGGGGACATAGGCGACGCCGCTTTGCCAGGCGGCGGCGGGCGAGGATGGCATGTAGGGCGTGCCGGAGAGGGTCATGGTGCCGGCGGTACGCTTAGCGTCACCAAAGATGGCGCGGATGAGTTCGGCCTGGCCGGAGCCGGAGAGGCCGGCGATGCCCAGCACTTCGCCCTCGCGTAACGAAAGGCTGACCGGATTGAGGCCCGTGGTTGCAAGGCCGGATGCCGCGAAGACGGTGGTATCGCGCGGCTGTGCCGTGGCCTTGGGATAGGCTTCTTCGACCTTGCGGCCGATCATCAGCGAGACCAGATCGTCATGGGTGATGTTGGTTAGGGCGCCGCTGTCGATGGAGCGGCCGTCGCGCAGGACGGTGGCCTTGTCGCAAAGGGCCATGATCTCGTCGAGGCGGTGAGAGACGTAGAGCACGGAGCTGCCCGAGGCGCGGATTTCGCGCAGGACGCGGAAGAGGCGTTCGCTTTCGTCGCGGGTGAGCGCGGCAGTCGGCTCGTCCATGACATAGAGTTTTGCGTCGTCGAGAAGCGCGGCAGAGATGCGGACGAGCATCTGGTCGCCGAGGCTGAGGGTGCCGAGGTTCTGGCTGGGGTCGATGTGGTCGATGCCGAGGCGATCGAGAGCGCGCTGGGCTTCGCTGTTGAGGGCTTTCCAATCGACCAGAAGGCCAGCGCGGCGCGGATAGCGGCGGCCCATGAAGATGTTTTCGGCCACCGACAGGGTCGGGACGACGTTGAATTCCTGATGGATGAAGCGAAGGCCGAGACGGTAGGCGGCCTTGGTCGAGTCGATGCTAACGCGCTCACCATTGACCGTGATTTCAGCCGTGTCGGCGGCCACGACACCAGCCAGGATCTTGATGAGCGTTGATTTGCCCGCACCGTTTTCGCCCATCAGGGCGTGGATTTCACCCGGTGCAATGACGAGGCTTGCCCCGGACAGTGCCGGGACGCCGGCATAGGCCTTGGTGACAGAGGTTGCGGACAGCAGAGGAACAGAAGGGGCCATGGTTGGCCCCTTCCCTATTGGATTTTCTGACAAGTCGGCAAGTTATTCCGCAGCGTTCGCCGCGGTCACCAGCTTGGTCGGCACATAGGTCACCGACTGGAGGATTTCCTCGCCAGCGAGGACGCGGGCGACGGCTTCGGCAGTTGCGGCGCCGATGCCGGCAAAATCCTGGGCGACGGAGGCTTCGAAATTGCCGCCGGCGGCGATGGCTTCGCGAGCCTGGGGATTGGCGTCGATGCCGGTGATGACGATGCCTTCGCCGGAGCGGCCGGCATCCTCAATGGCCTGCAGGGCGCCGAGGGCGGGCTGGTCCCAGGCGGCCCACACCGCCTTGATGCTGCCGGGTTCGGGATTGGCGGCGAGGATGGCTTCCATCTTGGCGCGGCTGTCGGCAATGCCGCCATCGGAGACGTCGGGCGTCACGCGGTCGAGGACCTTGATGTCAGGGAAATTGCCGAAGACGGCATCGGCGACGACGCCGCGCACCTGCACGGGCGGGAAGGCGTCGAAGACGAACATCACCACATTGCCTTCGCCCTTGATGCGGTCAGCAACGTAAGTGGAGGTTTCGGCGGCCATGGCATAGCCGTTGGAAGTGACATTGGTGACGAGGAGCGGATCGGCGCCGGCGTCCATGCCGAAGACGGGAATGCCGGCATCCTTGGCGGCCTGGAGACCCGCGGTCACCTGGGTCGGATCGACATTGATGACGATGGCATCGACGTTCTGCACCACGAGGTCTTCAATGCGGCTGATGACGGCGGCGACGTCGCCGGCGGTGTCGATAACATTGACTTCCCAATCGTTCTCGGCGGCGACGGCTTCAAAAGCCTCGACATAGAACTGCGTACCCGGCTGGGCCATGTAGGGTGTGACGATGGCGACCTTGGCCTGAGCCAGCGCGGCGCCCGTGCCCAGAGCAGTGGTTGCGAGAAGAATGCCGGCAAATGCCAGGGCGGATTTATTGAGCGACACGAAAGAGCCCTCCTGCTATCCCCGCCGGCGGGACAGCTGGCGGTTGTTTTCCTTGTGCTTCAAGGCACTATAAGGGGCGCCTGCCGGACAGCAAGCGGGATTTGGGGGAGAACGGGCGTGGATTTCTGCCTGATCGGAATCGATGTCGGAACGACGTCCACAAAGGCAACGCTGATCGACCAGAACGGCGTGCAACTGGCGAGCTTTTCGCGCCCGCATCCGACCTCGCGGCTCACTCCAGGCATGGCAGAGCAGGATCCGCAGGACTGGATGGATGGCGTGCTCGGCGCACTGGGGCAGTTTTCGGGTGCCGTCGATCCCGCGCGGGTTTTGGGTATTGGCCTCACCTCACAGGTCAATTCGCACGTTTTTGTCGATGGCAAGGGCGAAGCGGTACGGGCCGGGATCACCTGGCAGGACACGCGGGCGGCCAGCGATGCTGCAAAGCTCGATGCACAGGTGACGGCAGAACAGAAAACAGCCTGGTTTGGCGGGCCGGTGCCGATCGATGCCAGCCATGCCCTGTCACGCATGGCTTTTGTGGCGCGGACGGAGCCGCAGAACTGGGCGGCCACGCGGCATGTGCTGCTTCCCAAGGATTTTGTCGCACTCAAGCTCACGGGGGCCGTATCGAGCGATCCGGTCGCGGCGGTGGGGCTGGTGAGCGCCTCGGGCGCGTATGTGGGCGAACTGCTCGATCTCTTGCCGGGCAGCGCTGAAAGGCTGCCGCCGCTCTTTCCATTTCATCACATCGCCGGATGTGTACGGGCGGGACTGCCGTTTGCAGGGCTTCCAGTGACGGTGGGAGCGATGGATGCCTGGGCCGGCATGTTTGGCTGCGGCGTGGTCGAAGATGGCGATGCCATGTATCAGTCCGGCACCAGCGAAATTCCGGGCGTCATTTCGAGCAAGGTGGTGCCGACGCCGGGCGTGATCCTCTTTCCGCCTTACGAGGGGATGCGTATGCATGCCGCACCGACGCAGTCGGGCGGCGCGGCGCTGGCCTGGTTATCGACCTTGCTGGGGCGCAGCCCGCAGGAGCTTTCAGACCTCGCCGGCAGCTGCGTTCCGAGCGCCGACCTGCCCTATTTCCTGCCGCATCTGGCGGGCGAGCGGGCGCCGATCTGGGATAGCGCGTCGCGCGGCACCTTTGCCCGGCTCGATGCAAATGCGGGCCCGGCTCAAATTTCGCGCTCGGTGATGGAGGGCGTCGCCTTTTCAGTGCGCTGGGCGTTTGAGGCGCTGAGCAATTCGGCGGGCAAGAAAATTGATGTCGCCAATATCGGCGGTGGCGGATCGCGCTCGGATGTCTGGTGCCAGATTCGCGCCGATGTGCTGGGCATGACCCTCAAGCGTACCGTGGTGCCGGACGCTGCAGCGCTCGGTGCTGCGATTCTGGCAGGTGTGGGCAGCGGGGCCTTTGAGGCTCTTGCGCCAGCTGTGCGGCAGCTGGTTCGGTTCGAACGGAGTTTTGAACCGGACGTGCGGCTGGCAGCTCTTTATACAGAGCGGTTTGAGCGCTTCCAGTCGCTCTACGAGACGCTAAAACCGTTCAACGCGCGGTTCTGAGGTTCGGAAACAATTAAGGCCCCGCTCTGGGGGCCTATACGTCCGGCCCGTCTTGGGGCCGAGGTGGTGGAGGGGACTGGATTCGAACCAGTGTACGCTAAGCGGTCAGATTTACAGTCTGATGGATTTAACCACTCTCCCACCCCTCCACATTCTCGGGTGAGACAACGAAGCGCTGGGCGTTTCGTCGGGGCGGTTTATGGTTGGCTGTCGCAAAGGTGTCAACACCCTTCCGTCACGCATGTGCAGAAATCTTGTGATAGGTGAAAAAACTGGAGCTATCCCCAAGCCCCACTTGCCTTGTTGGCGAGGTTCGGGATAAGCCAATTTCGGCTTTAGCCTCACAAGGGCGGGTATAGCTCAATGGTAGAGCAGCAGCCTTCCAAGCTGAATACGCGGGTTCGATTCCCGCTACCCGCTCCAGATTTCCCGTACGCGGTGGACACCGCGCTTGCGGGGCGTGCGGAAAGGCGCTAGGCGCTTTCTATGAGCCGCAACAAATTTCCGCCCAAGCCCAAATACGATCCCAATGACGGACCGGTTTATCTCTATGGCCTGCACACTGTGCGGGCCGCGCTGGATAATCCCCTTCGCGTCAAAAAAGAACTTCTGGCGACGCCAAATGCCCTTAGCCGCCTGAACGAAATCGGTCAGATCGGCAAGGTGAAGGTGCGCGAGACGACGCCCAAGGAGCTTGACCGGCTGCTGGGCGGCGATGCCGTGCATCAGGGCGCGGCGCTGGAAGTCGATCCGGTGAGCCGGTTCGGCCTCAACGATATCCAGCAGCTCAAGCTCGTGGTCGTCCTCGACCAGCTGACCGATCCGCACAATGTGGGTGCGATCCTGCGTACGGCCTGCGCCTTTGGCGCCGATGCTGTCATCACCACCGCGCGTCATTCGCCGCAGGAAACCGGCGTGATGGCGAAGGCGGCTTCAGGTGCGCTCGATCTCGTTCCTATGATCGAAGTGACCAATCTCGCCAGCGCGCTCGAAACGCTCAAGGAGCGTGGTCTGATCGTGCTGGGCTTCGACTCCGACGCCCCTGCCCCGCTGCGCCCCCGCACGGACGACCGGCCCCTGGCCGTAGTGCTTGGCGCCGAGGGCAAGGGTTTGCGGCAGCGGACGCGCGAACTCTGCGACGAAATGGTACGTCTCGACATGCCGGGCCCGATCAAGTCGCTCAACGTGTCCAACGCCGCCGCTATTGCGCTATTCGCCGCCACGGCAGGTAGACAGGGATGAGCACGTTCGAGCCCTTCGCCATCGCCCTGAGGCTGTCTGGCCTCACGCTGCAGCAGTTTGAGGCCGAAAAGGCGCTCAAGCAGCTTCTGGTGCGTTATGAGCCGGAAGATGCAGAAGGCAGCTTTTACGGTCAGGTCGACGTGCCGGTGGAAAATGCCATCAGGTCGCTGCTGGAGCTGGCAGATCGTACCGGACCGGTGATCGAAGCGATGCTGGCCGACCGTCGGCTGGGTCGCGCTGTGCTCGATCTGGCTTTTGACTATCCGCAGGAAGGCGAAGCCATGTCGGCCCGGCTGCCTGCCCATGTCGCGGCAGCCATTGCCAAGCACGGCATCGATATCGAATTTTCGGTCTATCTGACCGATGTCGAGGATGACGACGAATACTGATCGTTTGGCACTAGCGGAATTTCTGGGAAAGATTCCGCTAGTGCCGCTAAGCGATTGTAATCTCTATGCCGCCGAGGCCTGAAGCCGCTCGATTATGCGCCGGATCTCCGGGCGGCAGGAGCCGCAATTGGTGCCTGCTTTGGTGCAGTGGCCGACTGCCTCGACGGTGTCGCAGCCTTGTTCCGTGATAGCGGAGGCGATCGTATTTGCGCCCACCGAGAAGCAGGAACAGACCACCGCGCCCTTGTCCGGCATGTCGGCCCCAGGCCGACCGGCGAGGACGGCGGAGGCGGAAAGGTTTTCGACTTCGAGCAGCTCGGTTGCCCACTGCCGCGAGACAACAACCGGATCGGGCGAGGCATAGAGGGCGAGGATCAGCTTTCCGCCATCGAGCACGGCGTAACTGCGCCGACCGGAGCGCTCGTCGACAAGGCTTCTCGTGCGTGCCGTTGCCGGCAGGCTGAAGCTGGTGCGGAGCCAGGTTTCCCAATCTGATGGTTCGTCGAACCAGGCGAGCTCTCCCCGTGTCCCGCCCGTGCTTGGCGCGATGGCCCAATAGAGGTCGGCGAATTTTGGCGATTGCGCGGATACGAAAAAGCCATAGAGGCGCACCCGGACGGGTTCGATGTGGCACAAGGCCATCTTGAGAGCTGGTTGGCCGGAAACGGGGTCGGTCTTCGAGCGAACCAGGGCGTCGATGCGGCCGTTCGAGGAGAATTGGTCGGTCCAGTGCATGGGCACGAACAATTGGCCGCGCGGTTGGCGATCGGTGACGATGGCCCGCAGGACGGCGCTGCCCTGGTTGTTGCTGACGCGCACCAGAGTGGCGCCCCTCACGTTGAGGCGACTGGCGTCGGCGGGATTGATCTCGACGAATGGCTCGGCGTAGTGCGCGGACAGGCGCCCCGTTTTGCCGGTCCGAGTCATGGTGTGCCAGTGATCGCGTACCCGGCCGGTATTGAGAACGAAGCTGCCGGGGGCAGTTTGGATCACGGGCGGCGGCGCGACGGGGACGAAGCGCGCCTTGCGATCGGGGGTGAAAAAGCCGGCATCGGCGAACATGCGGGCCATGGGTTTGCTGCGCACGGGCCATTGCGTGGGCGCGATGGAAGCGTAGTCGGCGTCGGCGAGGCCCGAGAGGTCGAAATCGCGCTTTCCTTCGTTTTCGAAGCTCGATAGGGCGACATGCTCGGCGAAGATTTCGCCGGGCGAGGAATAGCTGAAGGCTGCATCGAAGCCGAGGCGTTTGGCGACTTCCTTGATGATCCACCAATCCGGACGCGCTTCGCCCGGCAGCGCCAGGAATGGCCTTTGGCGGGACATGCGGCGCTCGGAATTGGTGACGGTCCCTTCCTTCTCGCCCCAGCCGGCCGCGGGCAGCCGAACATGGGCTTCGCGAGCGGTATCGGTATGGGCGTTCATATCGGAGACGACAACGAAGGGGCAGGCGCGCAGGGCGGCGCGGACGCCGTCGGCATCGGGCATGGAATCGACGGGATTGGTCGCCATGATCCAGACGGCCTTGATCTCGCCACGCGCCATGGCGGCAAAGAGGTCCACCGCCTTGAGGCCGGGCTTGGTGGCAACCGAACTTGTGCCCCAGAAGCGGCCGACACGATCGATGGCTTCCTCGGTGAAATCCATGTGGGCAGCCAGCATATTGGCGAGCCCGCCGACCTCGCGGCCGCCCATCGCATTGGGCTGGCCGGTGACGCTGAACGGCCCCATGCCCTTGCGGCCGATGCGGCCGGTGAGGAGGTGGCAATTGATGATGGCGTTGACCTTGTCGGTCCCGGCTGCCGACTGGTTCACCCCCTGGGAATAGACGGTGACGGCTCTTTCAGTTGCGGCGAACCATTCGTAGAACCGGGCGATGTCTTCTGCCGGTGCACCAGATGCCGTTGCGACGCGATCTACCGGCCAGTCTTCGGCCACGATAAGGGCGGCCTCGGCGCCGCTTGTGTGCTCGTCAACGAAGCGTTGATCGGCAAGGCCGTTGCGGGAGAGGTGGGCGAGCAGCCCGACGAAAAGAGCACTGTCGCCATCAGATTGGATTGGCAGATGCAGGTCGGCGATGTCGGCGGTTGCTGTTCGTCTGGGGTCGATCACCACTACGCGCATGCCGGGCCGGTTTGCCTTGGCGGCGGCGAGGCGCTGGTAGAGCACTGGATGGCACCAGGCGAGGTTCGATCCCACCAGCACAACGAGGTCGGCGAGTTCGAGATCTTCGTAATTGCCGGGGACAGTGTCCGAGCCGAAGGCGCGCTTGTGGCCCGCGACCGAGGAGGCCATGCAGAGACGTGAATTGGTGTCGATATTGGCGGTGCCGACAAAACCCTTCATGAGCTTGTTGGCGACGTAGTAGTCCTCGGTCAGCAGCTGGCCCGAGCCATAAATGGCGACCGAATTGGGTCCGTATTCGTCGATGGCTTGACGAAATTTCGTGGCGACGAGGTCGAGTGCTTCGTCCCAGCCAACCCGGTTTCCGTTGATTTCAGGATGCAGCAGGCGGCCTTCGAGCGAGAGAGTTTCGCCCAGCGCCGAGCCCTTGGAGCAGAGGCGACCGAAATTGGCGGGGTGATCGGGATCTCCAGAAATGGAGACCGAACCGTCTGGCTGCGGCGTGGCCAGAACACCGCAGCCGACGCCGCAATAGGGGCAGGTTGTCTTGACGGTCGTCGTGGAAGTCTGGGCGATCATGCAGCACGTTTCGTTGGGTAGTTGAGGCGGCCGTTGCAGTTGCGGCGATCAGCCGGCGACGCTGCAACGGCCACCATAGGGTCCACGGGGGCGCTCCCCTGGTAGGCTTCGCCAAAGACCAGCATGTCGCGCTTGTCGGCGGTCGGTGTGCGCTGCTTCAGAAGATCGAAGAACCAGGGGCCATCGCCGGTTTCGCCATAGAGGACGGCGCCGACGATACGGTCGTCGTGCAGCACCAGGCGCTTGTAGACGCCGCCTTCCTCGTCCTGCAGCACGATTTCTTCATGGCCGTCACGGCCGGCGAAATCTCCGGCCGAATAGATGGAAATGCCGGTGACCTTGAGCTGGGTCGCGGTCTCGACTGGCTGGAACGTTGCTTCCTTGCCGGCGAGCGTATCGGCCAGCACCGCGGCCATGTCGTAGAGCGGCGCCACGAGGCCATAGCAAACCCCATTGTGCTCGACGCACTCGCCGAGCGCATAGATATGCGGGTCGGACGTCCGCATCTGGTCGTCGACCACGATGCCGCGTTCGACGTGAATGCCCGCGTCGGTGGCGATACGGGTTTCGGGGCGGATGCCGACGGCCATCACAACGATGTCCGCAGGGCAAAGCCGCCCGTCATCGAGCACGACCGCCTCGGCCTTGCCATGACCTACAATGGCGGATGTCTGGGCGTTACAGAGTATTTCGATGCCACGATCCTCGAAGGCGCGTTGCAGCATGCGGCCGGCGACGGGGTCGAGTTGCCGGTTCATCAGGTGGCCCGCGGCATGGATCACGGTTGCAGCCATGCCACGCAGGCGCAGGGCTGCGGCGGCCTCGAGCCCGAGAAGCCCACCGCCGATAACCACGGCCCGCGTTCCGGGACGGGAGGCAACCTTGATCATGGCCTCTACATCGTCGAGGTCGCGGAAGGCGAGAACGCCTGGCAGGTCCTTGCCGGCGACCGGCAGGACGAAGGGCGCCGATCCCGTTGCGATGATGAGCGTGTCGTAAGGCGTTTCACCACCGCGGGAGATGACGAGCTTGCGATGCCGGTCGATGGCTGTGACGTGTTCGCCGAACCGGGTACGGACCTCATGACGGGCATACCAGGCCGCGTCATGGGTCACGGTTTCCTCGAAGGTCTTTTCGCCTGCCAGCACCGGAGACAGCATCAGCCGGCTGTAATTGCCGCGGGGCTCGGCCCCAAAAAGCGTGACCTCATACTGTCCCGGCGCATTGGCGAAGATGTGCTCGAGGGCGCGGCCGGAGGCCATGCCGGCCCCGACCACGACCAGTCTATGTTTCGCCGTCATGCGGGCTGCCCAACTGGCTGCCGGTCGATGCGCCGCACCGCCAGGTGCATCCACAGGAAGGCAGCAGCCACGAGCACGAAGAGCGCGATGAAGCAGCTCGACCAGATGCCGGTGACATCGTTGAGGTAGCCGAAGAGCAGCGGCAGGATGAAACCGCCGAGGCCGCCAATCATGCCGACCAGACCGCCGACGGCGCCGACGCTCTGCGGATAGTAGACCGGGATGTGCTTGTAGACGGCAGCCTTGCCCAGGCTCATGAAGAAGCCGAGCACGAAGACCAGCGCCACGAAGGCCCAGGGATTGAGTTCGAAGTGCAGCGTGACGGGACCATTGATGCCCGCGACCACGAAGTCGGATGTCGGGAGGGCCAGGATGGCGGTGACCAGGAGGGAAACACCAAAGGTCCAGTAGAGCACGGTGCGGGCGCCGATACGGTCCGACAGGGTGCCGCCATAGGCGCGGAAGATACTGGCGGGAACCGAATAGAAGGCGGCGACCAGACCGGCCGTAGCGATATCGAAGCCGTAGACGCCGATCAGGTAGCGCGGGAGCCAGAGCGTCAGGGCCACGAAAGCGCCGAAGGCGAAGAAGTAGTAGAGCGCAAAGCGCCAGACCTGCACGTTGCGCAGCGGGGCGAATTCACCGAGCAGGCTCTTGGGCTGGTAGCTTTCCTTGCGGCGCTGCACGATGACCGGGTCGTCCTCGGTGGTGAACCAGAAGACCACAGCCATGATGGCGAGCGCGGCGGCCCAAATCAGTGCGACTGACTGCCAGCCCCAGGAAAGCATGATGAAGGGCGCGAGAAACTTGGTGACCGCGGCGCCCACATTGCCGACGCCGAAAATGCCGAGCGCAGTGCCCTGCTTGGAGGCAGGGTAGAAGCGCGACACATAGGCGACGCCGACTGCAAAGGAGCCACCGGCAAGCCCGACGCCAAGCGCGGCCAGCAGGAACTGCTCGTAGGTTTGGGCAAAGGACAGAAGGAAAGTGGCAAGCGCCGCGGCGAGCATGGTGATGACATAGACGATGCGGCCACCCATGCGGTCGGTCAGCACGCCCAGAAGCACGCGCACCAGCGATCCGGTCAGCACCGGGGTGCCAATAAGAAGGCCAAACTGCGTCTCGCTCAGCCCGAGCTCCGTCTTGAGCCCGACGCCGATGATGGAAAAGATGGTCCAGACCGCAAAGCACACGGTGAAGGCTATCGTGGACATTGTCAGGGCGCGGGTGGGGTGCGCCGAGGAAGTCGACTGCATGTGTGTCATGCCTTTCATCCCTACAAAAACAAAAAGCTGCCAATGGAAGCGCAGACCGGTCTTGAACCCAGTCGCAAATCCATTGGCAGCTTTGCCTGTGGCATCCCTCATTGGATGCCCGATCAAACAGCTCGCTAAGAGCAGTCTCGGGGATATCTATGCAGCTAGCGTGCCAAGTCGATATTGGCCGCGAAATGCAAGGAATTCAGATGTTTGTCATTTTGGCAGCATCGCCTCAAGGACGCCGTGCGCACAAATCGGCGGCACACGCACATAAATTATGCATTGCGTGGAAATGCAAAAGGAACGTGCATTGCAGGTTTCAGGTCGAACAGATCAGAGAACGGCGCCGTCTTCAGCAAAGCCGGCGGTGATGAGATCGCGGCCAAAGACCGAATTGTCCCGCGGCACGAGGCGCACGACACTGTAGCCGCGACGAGCGAGCTGATCGAGGAAGATTGGCAGCATGTCCACTGTACGCTGGTGGATGTCGTGGAAGAGGATGATGCCACTGCCACGGGCTTCGAGGCGGCTTAGCGTGCGCGCGGCGACAACAGCGGGCGTATCCTTAAAGTAGTCCTTGGAGTCGATATCGACATCGAGCACGACTGCGCCGCTCTGGATGAGGCCGGTGCGCAGGAAACCGGTCTGCGACAGATAGGGGAAGCGGAAGAAGGGGGAGAGCTTTTGTCCGCCGCCGGCGAGAGCGGCAGAAACCGCTTCTTCGCCCTTGACGATTTCTTCGATCGCTTCCTGGCGGGACAGATCGCCTAGATTGACGTGACCATAGGTGTGGCTGCCCACGGTGTGGCCGGCAATCGCCACGCGCTGCGCCAGCCGCGGATTGGCGGCGGCAGAGGAGCCGAGCATGAGGAAGGTTGCCTTGACGCCGTAGTCGGACAGCGTCGACAGAATTGTCTCGGTCTTGCCGGCGCGCGGGCCATCATCGAAGGTCAACACGACTTCGCCTGGATGCAGAATGATGTCGGCCGTGGTCGAAACGGCCAGCGTGCGGCCGCCGATACTGCGCGGCGCGAAGATTTCATTCGGGAGCGGCTGCTCCATCTTGAGCACGGCCGGAACGGCGATGGCGGAGGTCTTCATCGCATCCACCACCGGCGTAGCGCTTAGCCGTTGCGGGCTTACCGGCTTGGCACAGCCACCCAGCATGATGCCGGACACCAGAAGGCAGAGCAGAAAGCGGGAGGGCAGCACGATGAGCACTCAACATCACATGAATCTGAGTGCGAGAATTTGCGATTATGGTTAATTTTCCCCTCGCGAAAACTTAAGAAGAGCTTACCGATCAGAGAGTTAGTCTTGCCAGACCCCTTGAACCAAAGGGAAAACCGGTAGACCCAACCCAAAAAAACGTTAGCGTGCCGCTGTCTTGCGAAGGGGAATCGCCATGCATGGGGGCTCACAATCCATCGCGCCGACCGGGCGCAGGGAATTCTTGCAGCCCATCATGGCGGGCACGCTGGCGGCTATCGTCGGCTATGCCAGCACCTTTACCCTCGTTCTCGCTGCGCTGACCGCCGCAGGCGCTTCGCCGCAACAGGCAGGTTCGGGCCTGTTTTCGGTCTGCCTCGCGCTTGGCGTGCTCAATATCGTTGTGGCGTTTCGCGCCAAGGTACCGATCAGTTTTGCCTGGACCACGCCGGGCGTCGCGTTTCTGCTGACGGTGGGCGAACCTGTCGGCGGCTTTCCCGCTGTGGCCGGCGCTTTCCTTGTGACCGCAGCGCTGGTCGTGCTGACGGGGCTGCTGAAGCCGCTGGCGCGCCTGATCGCCGCCATTCCCGCGGCCATTGCCAATGCCATGCTGGCCGGCATGCTGCTGACGCTCTGTCTGGCGCCGGTTACGGCCCTGGCCGAAGCGCCCTTGCTGGCCGCGCCGATCCTTCTGGCATGGATGCTCGGGCTTCGGTTTGCGCGACGCTATGCCGTGCCGATTGCCGTGGTGGTCACGGGGATCGTGCTTGCGCTGACGACGCACTTGCCCGAAGGCGCGCTCGACGGCACCTGGCCCACGCTGCTGCCGGTTATGCCGGAATTCACCTGGGATGCCATCGTGAGAATCGGCCTGCCGCTCTACGTCGTTACCATGGCCTCGCAGAATCTCCCCGGGATCGCGGTGATGAAGGCCAACGGCTTTTCGCTCGCCCCTGCCCCCATTTTCGTGATGACCGGCATTGCCAGCGGCCTTACGGCGCTGTTTGGCGGGCAGACAATCAACCTGGCCGCCATCACCGCCGCGATCTGCGCGGGGCCCGAGGCACATCCCGACCCGCAAAAACGCTGGCCGGCGCCGGTTGCGGCCGGTGGGGTCTATATCCTGCTGGGTCTTGCAGCGAGCCTTGCCGCCGCCTTTATTGCCGCCTCGCCACCCATTCTTATTCAAGCCGTGGCTGGCCTCGCCTTGCTGTCGAGCCTCGCCTCGGCCCTGTCCGGCGCGCTGGCGCAGGAGGAATCGCGGCTGCCTGCGATTCTCACCTTTGTCGCTACAGCATCGGGAATCACCATTTTCGGCATTGGCGCTCCCTTCTGGGGGCTTGTCGGCGGCATCGTGCTCTTGCTGCTCCTGCGGCAACCCGCACAAAAATGAGCAAAACGTTCGGCCTGATATTGGCCGGCGGAGAGGGCTCGCGCCTTGACGGGGTACGAAAGGCCGATCTCAGGATTGGCGGCGTGCGATTGCTGGAGCGGGTAGCCAGGGTCTTCGAGGCCCAAGTGGCCGAGTTGCTGATTGCATCAGGGCAAGAAGGCACGATTGGGCCGCACGTCTGCGTCCTCGATGAAAACACGACGCGTATGGGGCCGCTGGCCGGCATCAGGGCAGCCGTTCGCTATCTCGAAACGCGAGCGGAGGCTGGGGATATGCTGGTGACGGCGGCAGTGGATGCGCCCTTCCTCCCATCCGACTATACCGAGCGCCTCAGCCAAGCGGCTGCGGAATCAGGCGCGGCCTATGCCGCGTGGGGCGACAATATCTATCCCACGAACAGCGCCTGGCGGATCGGCGCGCTGCGCGATGCCCTTGAAGAGACAAGCGAATCTGCTGGCCCGAAGTCGATTCTGCGCAAATTGGACGCCGTGGCAGTGGATTGGACCGCAGAGGCGGCGACCGATCCCTTTTCCAACCTCAATACGCTTGATGACCTGATTGCCTTGCAACGCCGGGCATTTGCGCTGGGGATATGACACATTTATTCACAGGCTCCGCAATAAGGGCTTGGCAAACCAAACAGGTTTGGGTACACGGACCTCGCCTTCGACGCCGAGGGCCATACCGAAGTGTTCCGCGATAGCTCAGTTGGTAGAGCGTTCGACTGTTAATCGAATGGTCGCTGGTTCGAGTCCAGCTCGCGGAGCCATTCGGGTCTCTTTAGACCCGTCCCCCCAAATGATCCGGCACTTGTTGAACCCACATCGGGTTGCACAAATTTTGCTCATTCTGGGCTGCAAAGGTTGCCGCGCTGAGATCATAGGGCTAGGAGGAGGTTCCTTCCTGGATTGTCCGACATGACCACGCAAACGAGCAGCCCTGCCGCAACGGCGGGCCATCAAACCGCCCTGACCATCATTTTTGCCGTCAGCGGTGCGCACCTCCTCAATGATCTGCTGCAATTCCTGCTGCCGGCGCTCTATCCGCTGCTCAAGGACAATTACGGGCTGAACTATCTGCAGATCGGCCTGCTCACGCTTGGCCAGCAGATCACCGCCTGCTTCCTGCAGCCGATCTTTGGGCTGCGTGGCGATCTCAAGCCCAATCCCTATAGCCTGGCTATCTCGCTGACGATCGTTACCATCGGCGTGCTGGGCCTCGCCTTTGCCAATGGCTTTACCTGGCTGTTCATTGCCGCCGTGGTCATGGGCACGGGTTCGGCCCTGTTCCACCCGGAAGCCTCGCGCGTGGCCCGCATGGCTTCGGGCGGCAAGCTCGGCTTTGCCCAGTCGCTGTTCCAGGTCGGCGGCAATCTCGGCACTGCCTTTGGTCCGCTGGCCGCGGCGCTCATCCTCATTCCCATGGGCCAGCAGACCACCGCATGGTTTCTCATTGCCGGCTTTGCGGGCATTGCGCTGCTCGTCTATGTCGGCCGCTGGTTTGTCGAGCACCAGCGCCAAGCGGCATCGCGTCCGGCTGTAAGCCACAAGAAGCCGGCGCTGTCGCGCAATCGCCTCATCGTCGCCTTCGTCGTCATCGGCGCGCTGCTGCTCAGCAAGTTCATCTATATCGAAGGCCTCAAAAGCTATTACGCCTTTTTCCTCATGGAAAAGTTCAACCTGTCGGCACCGGAAGCCCAGCTCTACCTCTTCCTGTTCCTCGGCTCGGTGGCCGCCGGCACGTTTATCGGCGGGCCGATCGGGGACCGCTACGGCCGTCTGTCGGTGATCTGGGTTTCGATCCTCGGCGCCCTGCCCTTCACACTGCTGCTGCCCTATCTCGATCTCTATGGCACCGCCGCCATGAGCGTCATGACGGGTCTGGTTCTCTCCTCGGCCTTCTCGGCCATGGTGGTTTATGCGCAGGAGCTGGTACCGGGTAAGGTCGGCATGATTGCCGGCTTCGTCTTCGGTTTTGCCTTTGGTATCGGCGCGCTCGGCGCTGCAGCCATGGGCGCGCTGGCGGACTGGATCGGCATTATCCCCGTCTTCCAGATTTGCGCGTTCCTGCCGGTTCTTGGTATTCTTACTATCTTCCTGCCGAGAACTGCGGAACTGCACCCCGAAGCAAAGGAGAAGCTGGCATGAGCGACAACATCGATCTCGACAACGAAAGCCAGATCACGCTCACGCGAAAAATCGGCGCCAATGTGAGCGATGTCTTCTCCGCCTGGACCGATCCCGCCCTGATCGAACAGTGGCAGGTCGATGAGGCCGAGTTCGATGCCGTCAAAGGTGGCGAATATCGCTTCGTCACCTATGCCGACGAGGACGACGACGCCGACCACGAAGTAACCGGCGAAATTCTCGACATTGTCGAGGACAAGAGGCTGGTCATGTCCTGGGTGCATCGGGACGAGGAGAATGACGAAGAACTACTCTTCGTGCTCGACATCACCTTTCGGGCTATCGACGACGACAATACCGAAATTACCCTTGTCGAACGCGGCCTGCCGCATGCCGATCCGCAGACGCGCATCTTCTCGATGGAAGCCTGGAGCTCCGCGCTCGAGCAATTGGCAGAGGTGATGGAAGAGGTTCTGGACTGAACCGATCGCCGCTGCCGGTCGTAGTGCCGGACAGCATCGGAGCAGAACCGTGGACCGACCGACAAGCCTAGCCTGGCTGCGCAATGATTTGCGCCTCAGCGACAACCCTGCCTTGCTGGCCGCGCGTGCGGATGGCGGCAGGGTTATTGCTCTCTATGTCCACGAAACCGACGAAGGCGTGCGCGCGCCCGGGGGCGCGGCGCGCTGGTGGCTGAACAAGAGCCTCGAAGCACTTGGAAAGGCTCTGGGGCAAAAAGGAATTCCGCTACTAGTCCGCTCCGGCGAGGCGGCGGCAGTCCTCGACAAGGTGATTGCCGAAGAAGGTGTGCAGGCCGTGCACTGGAACCGGCGCTATGCACCGGGCGAGCGGGAGCTTGACCAAGGTATCAAGACCGATCTCCGCCGGCGCGGGCTTAGCGTTGCTTCCCATGTCGGCAATGTGCTCGCCGAGCCCTGGACCATCGCCACAGGGCAAGGGAGACCTTACTCCGTCTTTTCTCCATTCTGGAAAACGCTCAGGGATTGTCGCATCGACCCGCCGCTGCCAGCGTCTGATATGGTCGGAGAGGCTATCGAAGCCGAGAGCTATGACAGCGACTACCGGGCGCCGAAATGGTCGCGGAAGCTCGAGGGGCAATGGCAGATAGGGGAGAGTGCGGCGCAGTCGTCGTTGCACGATTTTCTGGACGAAAGGCTGGAAGGCTATCCGGAAGGTCGCGACTTTCCTGGGCGTGATGTCACGTCGCACCTGTCACCGCACTTGCGCTTTGGGGAGATCAGCGCGCGGCAGGTCTGGTACGCGACGCTGGCCCGGATGGAGGCTGAACCAGAGGTCAAACCGGCCGCGGAAAAATTTCTCTCCGAATTGGCCTGGCGTGATTTCAGCTATCATCAGCTTTACCACCGCCAGGACATCGCCACGGTGCCGATGCAGGAAAAATACGGCGGGATGCGGTGGCACAGCGACGGCAAGGCGGAAGCCGTCTGGCAAAAGGGCCAGACGGGCATTCCGATCATCGATGCCGGCATGCGCGAGCTCTGGCAGACCGGCTATATGCACAACCGGGTGCGGATGCTGGTCGCGTCCTTTCTGACCAAGAATATGCTGATCGATTGGCGCAACGGCGAACGCTGGTTCTGGGATTGCCTTGTCGACGGCGACGTTGCCAACAACCCGGCAAGCTGGCAATGGGTGGCCGGCTGTGGTCTGGACGCGGCGCCCTATTTCCGGATTTTCAATCCCGTCACCCAGGGCGAACGGTTCGATGAAGCCGGCGACTATGTGCGCAAATGGGTGCCTGAGTTGAAGGACATGCCGGACAAGTGGGTGCATGACCCCGCCAGTGCTCCGGACTTCGTATTGCGGGAGGCAGGCGTCTCCATCGGCACGACCTATCCGCGGCCCCTTGTTGACCTCAAGGCCTCCCGACAGCGGGCGCTGGACCGGCAGGCGGAGCTTTAGAAAAAGAAACCGTCTTTTTCGACTCCGCCAGCCGAGGGTTTCGTTCCATGGCCGAAGACCGGAAAGTCGTGCCATTGCCGGTGTTTGACACTTGTTCGTGACGGGTCTGACCCATACTTTGGTTGTTCAGCAACAAGAGTCCCGGACGATCATGGCCAAGCACGAAGACCTCATTTCCGCCATCGGCAATACGCCGCTTATCCGTCTCAACCGGGTGTCGGCGCTGACGGGATGCGAAATCTGGGGCAAGGCCGAATTTCTCAATCCGGGGCAGTCGGTTAAAGACCGTGCCGCGCTGTTCATCATTCATGATCTGGTGAAATCCGGCGCACTGAAGCCTGGCGGCACGATTGTCGAAGGCACCGCGGGCAATACGGGCATCGGCCTGACGCTGGTGGCCAATTCGCTGGGCTTCAAGTCGGTGATCGTCATTCCCGAGACGCAGAGCCAGGAAAAGAAGGACGCCCTTCGTCTCTATGGCGCGCAACTGATCGAAGTACCGGCGAAGCCCTACAAGAACCCCAATAATTACATCAAGATTTCCGGGCGCCTGGCGGAGAAGCTCAATCGCGAACTGCCCGAAGGCGCGGTCTGGGCCAACCAGTTCGACAATGTTTCGAACAAGCGCGCCCATATCGAAACCACCGGGCCCGAAATCTGGCGCCAGACCAATGGCCGTATCGACGGGTTCATCACCGCCGTCGGCTCGGGCGGTACGCTGGCGGGCGTTGCCGAGGCGCTGCGTTCGCGCAATCCCGACATCAAGATCGGCCTGGCCGATCCTGAAGGCGCGGCGCTTTACGAATACTATGCCAATGGCACGCTGAAGTCCGAAGGCAATTCGATCACCGAAGGCATCGGCCAGGGCCGTATCACTGCCAATCTCGAGGGTCTGAAGGTCGACCTGCCCTATCGGATTTCCGACGCTGAGGCCCTGCCCTATATTTTCGACCTGCTCGAATATGAGGGCCTGTGCCTGGGTGGTTCGAGCGCGATCAATATTGCCGGTACAGTGCGCATGGCGCGCGATCTCGGGCCGGGCAAGACCATCGTCACCGTGCTCTGCGACTACGGCAACCGCTATGCCAGCAAGATCTTCAACCCGGAATTCCTGCGGTCGAAGGACCTGCCGGTGCCCGCCTGGATGGACGACCGGGCGCCGATCGATATTTCGGACATCATCGAGGCAGAGCCGGCCTGAGGCCGGCTCGCCGTCTTCAGGCGAAGCCCAGATTGGTCGGGCGATCATTTCGGTAGCCGCGCCGACGCGAAGGCGCATCGGTTGCGGCTATGCTCTCGACCGCAAAACTGCGGGCCCAAAGCTTTCCTCGACCTCGCAAGAGAAAGCCGAAATGAATGCTAACCGCTTCTTCCGGCACATCGAGAGCGATCGAAAAGCGCCTCCAGTCCTGTGTTCCGCCTAGCGGGACGCCGGGCTGGTCCAACAGATTGTCAAAGCGGATGGCATTGGCCCGCTGACCGTCCACCCGCAGCCAGATCGTTCCGGACCCATCAAGATTTTCCGAGGCCAGTTCGCATTCGACGCGAATGGCGTTGCCGAGGTACGGCTCGGCCGCAATGCTCTGCGAAAGCGTGGCAAATTGGCTGGCCGGCAGATGGTCCGCCAGGGGTGTGCTACTGATGACGGCGCAGCCTGGCCTTTCCGGATCGAGGCCCATGGAGAAATAGCCGTCTCGATTGCCATTGCCATCCTGCCAGCCTTCCGGAATGGGCAGCGGCTTCATGATCTGCTCCATCGTATCGATCCGCGCGCTCAGTATGTTCCAATTGGCAAAGCCGAACTGGCGCGCGACCATTTCGAGACTGTCGCTGTGCGATAATTGCCGGCCGCGCTCGGCCAATGCCTGCCGCAGCAGCTTGGCCATGAGTTTTGCGTCCATGAACGTATGCATGGTCTGAACCTCTCTGGCGGGCGTATCGAAGTCAGTGCTCGCATTGCTGACGGTTCGCCCGCTTATGGGGTCAAACCAATCTCGAAGTCGTGCATTCACCATTCCCAAGGGATGCGAGCGGCCGGCTGCACGGACCGTTACCAATGCTAGCGAGGCAGCGGCGCGTGTCAACGCGGTATTGTCGAACGCCGTGTGGCTGATAGATTGCGCATCAACATCTTGGAAGGATCGCCGTGTTCGGCATTGATGATATCCTGCGGGCCATAGTCGCCGATCTGCATCTGGTTGCGGCGATCATGGCGGCGATCTATTTGCTGGCCTTTGTTTGTGCGGTGCGGGAAATCTTCAATTCCCGAACATCGCAGGGCTCGATCGCCTGGCTCATCTCGCTGGCGCTGCTGCCGTTCCCGACGGCCTTCCTCTACATGATCTTCGGTTGGAAGTTCTTCGACGACTACGCCACCGACCGGATCAAGAATGGTCGTGCTGATCGGCCGCTTCGCGCCCAGGACCTGGCGTTGATTGACCGGGAGACGGATGCCAAATGGCCCGTTCAGGTGCAGGTTTCCGAGCTTCCGTTCCTTCGAGGCAATGACGTCGAGCTGCTGATCGACGGAACGGCGACCTTCGACTCCATCTTTGCCGGGATAGACGCGGCGGAACACTATCTGCTGGTGCAGTTCTATATCATCCGCGACGACCGGCTGGGTCAGCAACTGGCAGAGCGGCTGATCGCCAAGGCGAAAGCCGGGGTCGAGGTTCGCCTGCTCTATGACGACATCGGCAGCACCGGCATGCCGAAGCGGTTTCGTACCCAGATGCGCGACGCCGGGATCAAGGTTGCCGGTTTCAACCAGCGCCATAAATTCCTGCGCGTCTATGGGCCTACCCGCATCAACTACCGCAACCACCGCAAGATCGTGGTCGCCGATGGCAAGCATGCCTGGGTGGGCGGGCACAATGTGGGCGTTGAATATCTCGGCGAGAATGCCAAGTTTGGGCGCTGGCGCGACACGCATGTGCGCGTTTCGGGGCCGGCAGCTCTTGGATGCGCACTGCTTTTCCGCGAGGACTGGGAATGGGCGACGGGCGAACGCCTGCCGGCGACCCCACCCAAGGATCTTGAAACGCCGGGCGATCAATCCGTTCTGGTCATGGGCAGCGGCCCGGCGGACCAGCTCGAGGAATGTGCCATTGCCTATGTCGATCTGATCGGCCGCGCCCGGAAGCGCCTATGGATCGTCAGCCCCTATTTCGTGCCGGACACCGACATCAGGACCGCGCTTTTTGCGGCGCGGCTGCGCGGGGTGGATGTGCGCATCATGTTGCCGGACAATCCGGACCATGCACTGGTCTGGCTCGCCAGCATCGCTCACGCCGACGCCATGGTGGAGCACGATATCGCGGTCTATCGCTATACAGACGGGTTCCTGCACCAGAAGGTGGTGCTGATGGATGACGACATTGCTACGGTTGGCAGCGTCAATTTCGACAACCGTTCCTTCGCCATCAATTTCGAAATCACGCTCTGGTTCACCGATGACAAGGCGATTGCCGATGTCGAGAACATGCTGGACGACGATTTCAAGGTCTGCCGGCAGGTCAGCCTGGCGGAGGTCTCGACCCGGCCGGTGACGCTGTATTTCCTCACGCAGGCGGCGCGCCTGTTCTCACCGCTACTGTAGGACCAAGCGACTTCGTCTCAGCCTGAGCCGAATGGTCCTAGCGGATCGGCGGAGCGTAGAGCAGGCCGCCATTGCTCCAGAGGGCATTCTGGCCGCGTAGCATGGCGGCGCCGGTTTGCGGACCGAAATGGCGATCGAAGAGCTCGCCATAATTGCCTACGGCACGGATGGCATCGGTCATGAAGCTCGGACGCAGGCCGAGAGCCGTGCCGAAATCGCCTTCGACGCCCAGCAGGCGGCGGACATCGGCTGAGCGCGCGGCGGTCAGGGAGTCGATGTTGAGGCTCGTGACGCCGACTTCCTCGGCGGTGATGAGCGCGAAAATGGTCCAGCGGACGATTTCGAACCACTGGTCGTCGCCGCCTGGCACGACGGGGCCCAGCGTTTCCTTGGAAATGCGTTCGGGCAGGATGCGGTGCTGGGAGGGGTCGGTCAGTTCGCGGCGAATGGCCTGCAGCTGGCGGCCCGAAGCGGAGATCACGTCGCACATGCCGGCCCGATAGGCTACGATGAGATCGGCGATGTCCTCGTAGACGACGTCGGTATAGCTGGTCTGATTTGAGAAGAAAAAGTCGTCGAGAGCCTCGACCGCGTCGGAAGCATCGACCACGCAGACGGTGACATTGTTGAGCTCGTAGGCCGAGACGACGCTGAGGGATTGGGGGACGAGAAACCCCTGCCCGTCGAAGAAGCTCGGCGTGACGTAGCGGGCGCCATAGCGAAGGTCGCGGCCGGCAGTCCAGGCGCCGTTGCGCATGAGCACGTCGACCGCCCCAGTCTGCAGCGGAGCAAAACGTGCCTCGCCGCGGAAGGCGCGGAATTCGATGAGATCTGGGTTGCCGAAGACCGCGGCGGCAAGGGCGCGGCAGAGGTCGACGTCGAAGCCCGACCAACGGCCATTGGCATCCTGCTGCGCAAAGCCCGCCAAGGGATTGCTGGAGCCGCAGACAAGGAAACCGCGCTCACGTACCGCATCAAGCGTCTGTGCGCTGGCCGCGGAGACGGCAAGCGAGAGGGCGCAGGCAAAGCCCACCGCCAGCGGCAGCAATCGCTTGAAAACTGGGGTCAATCCGCGGCTTCCCTTCGTGGCCCCGCATATTGGCAGGGCAAGGCGCCGGGTCAAGGCGGGGATTGAGTTGGAGGGCGCAATTCCACCGGACAATGAGGGGGGCGTCGGGGCGGTGGTGGTCCCCTCTCCTGTTGAGGAGAGAGGGCCCTGCGTTTGTTGTGCCTCCGTGCCATTCGACCATAGGTCTCATGGCCTTCTCACCTAAGATCGCTCCACTGGAGCGATCTTGCCTGCGGCACGGCTCGAAGTCAGTGAAGGATCTGGCTTAGGAACAGCTTGGTGCGTTCATGCTGCGGGTTGGAGAAGAACTCTTCCGGTTCGTTCTCCTCGATGATCTGCCCCTGATCCATGAAAATGACGCGGTTGGCCACCTGGCGGGCGAAGCCCATTTCGTGGGTCACGCAGATCATGGTCATGCCTTCTTCGGCAAGGTTGATCATCACTTCGAGCACTTCCTTGACCATTTCCGGATCGAGCGCCGAGGTGGGCTCGTCGAAGAGCATGATCCGAGGCTGCATGCAGAGCGAACGCGCGATGGCAACGCGCTGCTGCTGACCGCCCGAGAGCTGGCCGGGAAACTTGTTGGCCTGCTCGGGGATTTTCACACGCTCGAGATAGTGCATGGCGGTCGCCTCGGCCTCGGCCTTGGGGATGCCGCGCACCCAGATCGGGGCGAGGGTCAGGTTTTGCAGAATGGTCAGATGCGGGAAGAGATTGAAGTGCTGGAACACCATGCCGACTTCGCGGCGCACTTCGTCGATGCGCTTGAGATCGGCCGTGAGTTCGGTGCCATTGACGATGATCTGGCCTTCCTGGTGCTCTTCCAGGCGATTGATGCAGCGAATGAGCGTCGACTTGCCGGAGCCCGAGGGACCGGCAATGACGATACGCTCGCCCTTCATCACGCGCAGGTTGATGTCGCGCAGCACGTGAAAATCGCCATACCACTTGTGCATGTTGACGACGTCGATGGCGACTTCGGTCTTGGAGACCTGCATCTGGCTGGTGTCGATTTCTCGTTCGACGGTGGTTTCGGAAACCTGGGACATGGAGCTACCTCTTGTAGCCAGTGTTAAGGCGTCGCTCCATGTACATGGAGTAGCGAGACATGCCGAAGCAGAACACCCAGAAGACCATGGCGGCAAAGATGTAGCCGGTGGTCGCGGTGTTTGCAGACTGCCATTCGAGTGCGGTGTCGTTCTTGGTCTTCACCGCTTCGAGCAGATCCTTCATGCCGACAATGTAGACGAGGGACGTATCCTTGAACAACGAGATGAAGTTGTTCACGATGCCCGGGATCACGTGCTTGAGCGCCTGTGGCAGGATGATGAACCACATGCGTTTCCAGTATCCCAGCCCCAGGGCGGACGCCGCTTCATATTGCCCGCGAGGAATGGCCTGGAGGCCGCCGCGGACAACTTCAGCCATGTAGGCCGAGGTGAAGAGCGTGACGCCGACGATCGCCCGCAGGAACTTATCCACGGTCATGCCTTGCGGCATGAACAGAGGCAGCATGATCGAGGCCATGAACAGAATGGTGATCAGCGGCACGGCGCGGATGAGTTCGATGAAGCCGACGCAGACGGTCTTGATGATGGGCATCTGCGACTGGCGGCCAAGCGCCAGAATGACGCCCAACGGGAAGGACAGGGTAATACCGATCACAGAAATGATCAGGGTAACCAGGAGACCGCCCCACTTCTCGGTCGGGATGACCTTGAGGCCGAAAACACCGCCGGCCAGCAGGAAGTAGCTAACGATGGGATAGACCACGATGAAGAGGATGGCATTTGTCCGCTTGAAGGGGACCTTGGGGATCAAGAGCGGCACGAGGAGGATGACGCCCAAGGCAAAGACAATGTTCGGGCGCCATTGTTCGGCGATGTCATAGAAGCCGTAAATGAAGAATTCCATTTCGGCAGCGATATAGGCCCAGCAAGCGCCGGCATTTTCCATGCGGCACTCTTCGACCGTGCCGTTGGGCCCCACGGCATTGCCGAAGAAGAAGCCGTAAAGCGGCGGTACGATCCAGGCGAGGAACAGCAGGCCCAGAACAGTGAGCACTGTGTCGGTCGGCGTCGAAAAGAGGTTCTTCTGAGCCCAGGCAATGGCGCCCGTGGTGCGTACGGGTGCCGGGCGGGCGGTGACAAGTTCAGAGCGGACGAATCCAATATCGGTCATCAGATCCTCCTACCGTTCCACCAGCTTTACCCGGGCGTTGTACCAATTCATGATCGCCGAGGTGAGCAGGGAGAAGCAGAGATAGACCAGCATGGTGATGGCGATGCATTCGATCGCGCGGCCGGTCTGGTTGAGGGCGGTGCCTGCAAAGACGTTCACAAGCTCGGGATAGCCGATGGCGGCGCCGAGCGAGGAGTTCTTCGTCAGGTTGAGGTACTGGCTGGTCAGCGGGGGAATGATGACCCGCATGGCCTGGGGCACGATGACGAGGCGGAGCCGGTCATTTTCCTTAAGGCCAAGCGACTGAGCCGCCTCGGTTTGTCCGCGATTGACCGACTGGATGCCGCCGCGCACCGTTTCGGCGATGAAGGCTGCCGTATAGATGGTGAGGCCGAAGGCCAGCGCGACGAATTCTGGCGGCAGCGCGAGGCCACCCTTGAAGTTGAAGCGCTCGAGAACCGGCGGTTCGAAGGTGACGCTGGCGCCGCTGGCTACGAAGACGAGCCCCGTGACGCCAAGCAGAATTGCCACTGAGGTGAGAAACACCGGGAAACGCTTGCCGGTGGCTTCGAGACGCTTCTTTGCCCAGTGCCGCAATGCCAGGACACCAAGAATGGCAAAGGCGAGACCTATCCAGACGAAGCCAAACTGCTCGTCGGGTATGGGCCTTGGCACGAAAATGCCGCGCTGGTTGATGAAGGAGTCGAGCGGCAAAGCGATCGAGTCTCGCACTGCCGGCATCGCCTTGAGCACGGCGAAATACCAGAAGAACAATTGCAGCAGCAGCGGGATGTTGCGGATGACTTCGACATAGACAGTCGCAAGCCGCGAAACGATGAAGTTGCTGCTGAGCCGGGCGATACCGATGGTGAAGCCCAGGATGGTGGCGCAGATGATGCCGATAAAGGCAACGAGCAGGGTATTGAGCAGGCCGACCAGGAAGGCTTGCCAATAGTAGGACTCGCGCGACCATGGCAGGAGCGAGAAGCTGATGTCGAAACCGGCTGTCTTCCAGAGGAAGTCAAAACCGGTCGTCTTGTTTTGTGCCGCGAGATTGGCGGCGGTGTTGCCCACGATCCAGAAGATGAAGCCGACAAGGATGACGGCAACAACGATCTGGTAGATGATCCCTCGGATCACCGGATCATTGTAAAAGCTGACGCGGGGGGCAGCGTCGTGCCCCAGTTCGCGAGTGGTCATATGATACTGTCCCTTGGCCGCAAGTAACCGCTATGCGCCCTTTTGAGGCGCCATAGGTGACAGAACAAAGAGACCGGCGCCCACTTTGGGGCGCCGGCACAATTCGTTCAGATTAGCGGATCGGCGGGGCGTACTGGATGCCGCCGTCTTTCCAAAGGGCATTCAGGCCGCGCTCGAGCCCAATCGGGGTTGCGGGGCCGACGTTGCGGTCATAGGACTCGGCATAGTTACCGACATGCTTGATGATCTGGTAAGCCCAGTCCTTGGTCACGCCGAGCGGCGTGCCGAAGTCGCCTTCGACGCCGAGGAGACGCTTGATGGCCGGGTTATCAGAGCCGAGCATCTCGTCGACATTGGCCGAGGTCACGCCGAGTTCTTCAGCTTCGAGCAGGGCGAAATAGGTCCAGCGAGCAAGGTTGAACCACTGGGTATCGCCAGCGCGAACCACGGGGCCAAGCGGCTCCTTGGAGATGATTTCGGGCAGGATGATGTGATCATCGGGATTGGCGAACTTGGAACGTTCGGCAGCAAGAGCCGAAGAGTCAGTGGTGTAGACGTCGCAACGGCCATCTTCGTAGGCCTTCACAACTTCGTCCTGGTCCACGAACACCACGGTGTTGAATTCCAGGCCATTGGCAGCGAAGTAGTCGGCTGCGTTCAATTCGGTGGTGGTGCCGGATTCGATGCAGACAGCGGCGCCGCTGAGGTCGAGAGCGGATTCGATGCCGTCGGCCTTGCGGACCATGAAGCCCTGGCCGTCATAGAACATGGTGCCGACAAAGCTGATGCCGAGCTGGGTGTCGCGGCTCATGGTCCAGGTGGTCGTACGCGACAGCACGTCGACTTCGCCGGCGGAAAGGGCCGTGAAGCGTTCCTGGCTGGTCAGCGAGGTATAGCGGACAGCTTCGGCATCATTGAAAACGGCTGCTGCCAAGGCACGGCAAAAGTCGACTTCGATGCCGGTCCACACATTGTTGGAATCAGGCGCAGAAAAGCCCGGCACGCCCCCGGTCACGCCGCACTGCACATATCCCTTTGCCTTGACGTCATCCAAAATGGCGGCCTGAGCCGAGACCGCCGTAAGACTCAGTATCGCCGATGTTGCAAGCGTTACGAGCTGTTTTTGCATTTGTTTGCCTTTTGTTTCCTGACCCTCATGTCCCAGAGTTTCTTCCGAAACTTGCGTCCCGGCGTCTCCGGCGGCACCGCCCGCCTTTGAGCAGCGGTGAGATGCTGTTAAGCATGCAAGCGCCTCTCGACGCTAACGTCAAGGGTAGAAGGTATATTGGGACAGCAATTCTGTCTCTTTTTTAGCCAGAAGATGAATCTGACCCGATTTTGAGCACACAACAGGCATGAACAGCTTTTCTTCCAAACCGCCCTCCATCGAGACCATTCTCACCCATGCCGGGCGCGATCCGGACAGCCAGTTTGGCTTCGTGAACACGCCCGTCTATCGCGGCTCCACCGTGCTCTTCAAAACGCTGGCGGATCTCGACGCGCAAAAACAGCGCTTCCTTTATGGACGCGCGGGCAATCCGACGACCGAGGGCGTCGAGGAAGTGGTGACGGCGCTGGAAGGCGCCTATCGCACCAAACTGGTGCCATCGGGCCTGGCTGCCATCACCATCGCCATGCTGTCCTGCCTCAAGACAGGCGATGACATTCTAATTACCGACAGCGCCTATGAGCCGGGCCGAAAATTCGCCGATGGCTATCTGACGCAGATGGGCATCACAGCGCGCTATTATGACCCTCGCATCGGCGCGGGGATTGCCGATCTGATGCAGCCCAATACGCGGGCAGTGCTCGCCGAGAGCCCCGGTTCGCTGACCTTCGAAATTCAGGACATTCCTGCAATCGCCAAGGCGGCGCATGCCAATAATGCGCGACTGATCGTCGACAATAGCTGGGCGAGCCCCATCTACCACCGGCCGCTGGAGCTTGGCGCCGACATCGTCGTGCATGCCGCCACCAAGATGTTTGTCGGGCATTCCGATGCCTTTGCCGGAACCATTTCGACGACCGAGGCCGCCTGGGCCGATGTATCGCGGGTTCGCACCCTGCTGGGCTTTTTTACCTCGGGCGATGACGCCTATCTCGTCTCGCGCGGACTAAAAACCCTCGCCATTCGCATGGCGGCTCATCAGGAGCGGGCGCTGGAGATTGCACGCTGGCTGGAAGAGCAGCCCGAGGTCACCTCGGTGATCCACCCTGCCCTGCCAAGCCATCCGGACCATGCGCTGTGGAAGCGCGACTTTACCGGGTCAGGCAGTCTCTTTTCCTTCGTGCTGCAACCCGGTTCCCGCGAGGCCCTGGCGGCATTCGTCGACCAGATGAAGATTTTCTCGATGGGCTATTCGTGGGGCGGCTTTGAAAGCCTGTGCCTGCCTGTCGCGATCAAGGGAGCACGCTCGGCCCAACCATGGACGAACGAAGGCCATCTCATGCGGCTGCACATAGGCTTTGAGGACATCGAGGACCTCAAGGCCGACCTGCGCGCCGGCTTCGACCGCTACGCCAAGGCGCGCTGAACCAGCCGGCGCAAGGCCGGCACACCACGGAAACGAACCCGCCCGTCGGGCATGGCTTTGAACAGCCAGCGCCGGCGGGCGAAATAGTTGCGCACCGCATAGGTGCCAATGGCACCGAGGGCAAAGCCGGCCAGGACGTCAGTCGGATAGTGATCGCCGACAACGACGCGAGACACGCCCGTCACCAATGCGATAATCAGGAAAAGCCGGAAGAAGCGCGGGGCGACAAAGCCGACCACGACGGCGGTTGCCATTGCGGTGGTCGAATGACCCGATGGAAAGCTCTGAAACGTCCAGTCATTGAGCAGATACTGGAAATCGAAGGCGCCAAATTCCTCGAACACGGTCGGGCGGCCGCGCCCGAAAAGGCGCTTTAGAAGATTGACCAGAATGCCGGTGCCACCGACGGCGGCAAAGACGAAGCCGGACAGCAGCGCCAGCTCATAGAGCGCGCGCCGCCAGCGCGACGTACGCTTCCAGAGACGATAAGTGGCGAAGCTCAGCAGAAAGATGATCCCACTGGGAATCAGCACCCAATCGGAAAGGCCGAAATGGGTGACGAACTGAAACGGCTGGCGCCATTCGACGGCCCAGGCAATGGCACTGCGCGAGGCGTAAACGTCGAAGAAAAGCAGAATGAACAGCGCGAGAATGAAAAAGGCCAGATAGTCCGGCCAATTTCGGCGATCGAGCCCCAAAGGCCAGCGTTTGCTCAGGTCAACCATGGCGCCTATTTGGTCGGAAGCTGCGATGCCGTCAATAGCGTGCAGTAGTGCACTGCCGCCCTTGCCCTTTGGTGGCGAACAGGCTAACGGAAGGGCGCGACGTCGGAGTGTAGCTCAGCCTGGTAGAGCACCGGTTTTGGGAACCGGGGGTCCAAAGTTCGAATCTTTGTACTCCGACCATTCGCACGCATCGTGTTGAGGACTTTGCATGACCGCCCGTATCTACCGCCCTGCCCGCAACGCCATGCAGTCTGGCAAGGGTAAGTCCAAGCAGTGGGTTCTGGTTCACGAGCCTGCCGCCGCCCGCCAAATCGAGCCGCTGATGGGCTATACCAGCAGCTCCGATATGCGCCAGCAGATCAAGCTGTCCTTCCCGACGCTGGAAGAGGCCGAGGCCTATGCGCAGCGCAATGGCATCGAATACACCGTGCAGCCTGCGCATGATGCCACGCCCAAGCGCGTGAGCTATCCGGACAACTTCAAGTCCGATCGCAAGACACCCTGGACGCACTGATCTCAGCGTCAGCAAGAGAATCCGTAAGGCGCCACAAGCGATTGTGGCGCTTTTGTTTTTGGTCGCCCTCTTCAAGCTTTGCCGGTATCGTTCGGACTAGTCCGAAGACAGGGAGAGCCCGATTGTTCATTCGCCGCAGCCTCGCCGTTCTGACCATTGCGCTCGCTTTCGCCGGCGGCGCTCAAGCAGCGCCCGCGATCTGGAAGGTCAGCGACGAAGACAGTTCCGTCTGGCTTTTCGGCTCGATCCACCTGCTGCCGCCGGGAACGGAATGGCGAACCGAAATTTTCGACAATCTGATCGATGAGGCGGACAGGGTCTATTTTGAGACCGATCTTGGTCCCGCGGCGCAACCGAAAATCATCGCCCTCACCATGGAGCAGGGCTTTGCGCGGGATGGTCGGCTGCTCAACCAGAGAATCAGCGAGAAGCTGATGGGCAAGGTTCGCTCGGCGGCGGAAAGGTTCGCCGTGCCGGTGCCAACGCTGCTGGCCATGCAGCCGTGGATGGCGGCGAGCACCATTTCAGTTTCTGCTCTGGTGCAGGCCGGGTACGACCCCAATGCAGGCGTCGACACGATGCTGCAGCAGGAAATTTCGGTGGAGCGCCAAGGCTTTCTGGAAACTGCTGAGGAGCAGATCGACGTCATCGCTGGGGGGAGCGAGGCGGATCAGATCATCATGCTTGAAGCGACACTGGCGGAAGCCGAGCGCATCGTGACCATGATCGACGAGATGAAGGATGCCTGGCTCGGCGGCACGCCGGAGACGCTGGCCGACCTGTTCCTTGCGGAGATGGGCGCCTATGGCGAGGGCTTCATGGATCGGCTGATCGTGGACCGCAACGAGAACTGGGTCGAGCAGATCGAGGTGATGCTGGCGGAGAACGAGGCGGCTTTCCTTGTGGTGGGTGCCGGGCATCTCGTGGGCGAGTACAGCGTCGTCAAGCTATTGGAACAGCAGGGCTTTCCGAGCGAACGCGTGCAGTAGGAGGTCGCCCGGCCGGGGCCGGGCGACTGGGAATCAGACGTCGGCGAGACGCGTCCACTTGCTTTCGTTCTGGCTGGACTTCACCGAAGCGGTGATGAACTGCATGCCTTCGACGCCATCGGCGAGCGAGGGCAGCAAAGCTTCATAGGCAGCGCCATCGCCGCGGATGACGGAAGCGAACTGGCTATAAAGCGTCGCGAAGGCTTCCAAATATCCTTCTGGGTGACCGGAGGGAATGCGGACATTCATCGAGGCTGCCGGCGGCAGGGAGATCGAGCCGCCGCGGGTGAGCAGCTGCTTGGGTTTGCCAAACTCGGTGAACCACATGTAGTTCGGATTGTCCTGACGCCATTCGATCCCGCCCTTGTCGCCATAGACGCGGAGCTGCAGGCCGTTTTCACAGCCCACGGCGACCTGACTGGCCCACAGCATGCCCTTTGCGCCGCCTTCGAAGCGCAGCATGATGTGCACATTATCATCAAGCTGACGACCGGGGACAAATGCGGTTAAGTCCGCTGATACTGCTTCGGTTTTGAGGCCAGTAACAAAGCGGGCGAGGTTGTAGGCGTGGGTGCCGATGTCGCCGATGGCCCCGCCGGCGCCGGAGCGGGCCGGGTCGGTGCGCCAGGAGGCCTGCTTGTTATCTTCGGTCGTGGCCTCGGTCAGCCAATCCTGCGGGTATTCGGCCTGGACGACGCGGATCTTGCCGAGGGCGCCTGATGCGACGAGCTCGCG
Source organism: Devosia sp. LjRoot3 (assembly GCF_964252865.1). Lineage (NCBI taxonomy): Bacteria > Pseudomonadati > Pseudomonadota > Alphaproteobacteria > Hyphomicrobiales > Devosiaceae > Devosia > Devosia sp. LjRoot3. The sequence goes on along the minus strand of NZ_CAXUPK020000001.1, from coordinate 1,085,825 downwards.
GGCCTGACGGATCAGCGGATAGCCGGTGTAGTTGTGCGTAAGGAGGAACTTTGCGCCGTTTTTCGGCTTGATTTCCAAAAGCTTACGCGCGTCTTCGAGGGTCGACGTGATCGGCTTGTCGCAGATGACGTGGATGCCGGCTTCAAGGAAGGCTTTGGCCGGGCCGAAGTGCATGTGGTTGGGCGTGACGATGGAAACCGCCTGAATGCCGTCCGGGCGGGCAGCTTCCTTCTGGGCCATTTCTTCGTAGGAAGTGTAGATGCGGTCTTCGGCGAGGCCGAGGTTTTTGCCGGATTCCTTGGCGACTTCGGGGCGCGAGGAGAGCGCGCCGGCCACCAGATCATAGTCGCCATCGAGGCGGGCGGCGATGCGGTGGACGTAGCCGATGAAGGCTCCCGTGCCGCCGCCGACCATGCCGAGACGAATGCGCTTTGCGCCGTTTTCAGCCATTTTGCGGCTCCTTAATGTTAGCAGACTGTTAGCATCGAGAGGGTCATTGGCGCCAATGCGTCAATGACCCGCTGTTGGGCTCAGCTCAGGCCAAGCATCTTGCGGTTTGCGGCCTTGTCGGTACCGCCCGAGGCGAAATCGTCGAAGGCCTTTTCGGTGACGCGGATGATGTAGCTCTTGATGAGCTCGGCGCCTTCACGGGCACCGTCTTCCGGATGCTTGAGGGCGCATTCCCATTCGAGCACGGCCCAACCCTTGAAGTCGTTGGCGGCCATCTTGGCGAAGATCGCCGGGAAATCGACCTGGCCATCGCCGATGGAGCGGAAGCGCCCTGCCCGGTCGACCCACGACTGGAAGCCGCCATAGACACCCTGACGACCGGTCGGGTTGAACTCGGCGTCCTTCACGTGGAAGGCCTTGATGCGATCCTTGTAGATGTCGATGTAGTCGAGATAGTCGAGCTGCTGCAGGACGAAGTGGCTCGGATCATAGAGCAGGTTGGCGCGCGGGTGGTTTTTTACGCGCTCGAGGAACATCTCGTAGGAGACGCCATCGTGCAGGTCTTCGCCGGGATGGATTTCGTAGCAGACGTCGACGCCGGCTTCATCGAAGGCGTTGAGGATCGGCGTCCAGCGGCGGGCGAGTTCGTCGAAGGCTTCTTCGACAAGGCCAGCGGGACGCTGCGGCCACGGATAGAGATAGGGCCAGGCGAGCGCGCCCGAGAAGGTCGCGTGCGCATTGAGGCCGAGGTTTTTCGACGCCTTGGCGGCGTTGAGCATCACCTGGACCGCCCATTCCTGACGGGCCTTGGGATTGTTGCGGACCGATTCCGGAGCGAAGCCATCGAAGGCGGCGTCGTAGGCCGGGTGAACGGCGACGAGCTGGCCCTGGAGGTGGGTCGAGAGTTCGGTGATCTCAAGGCCGTGGCTGTTCACGATGCCCTTGATCTCGTCGGCATAAGTCTTGGAATTGGCGGCCTTTTCGAGGTCGATGAAGCTCGATACCCAGGTCGGGATCTGGACGCCCTTGTAGCCGAGCCCTGCCGCCCACTTACAGATATTGTCGAGATTGTCGAAGGGTGCCTTGTCGCCGGCAAACTGGGCGAGAAAGATTGCGGGGCCCTTGATCGTGGTGGCCATGAGATTCTCCTCTTGTGGCCCCGTAAAACCGCCTCGCGGGGCTCCTCTTGATAATCAGGGCGACGATTGCTCGCCGCCCTGACATGTTAGGTCGCAGTTTTGACCGGCATACGAAGCCTGTCAATGAAGTACGTTCATCAGGCCTTGAGCAGGGCCTTGGCTTCCTCGATGCCGAGGGCCAGCGGACGCTCGCAGGTGGTCTGCAGGGTCAGGACCTGGCCGGTTTCGCCGGCCTTGAGGAGACCCGTCATCACTTCGACGACGTGCAGAGCAACGTCGAGGCCGCAGCGGGCGTTCTGGCCGTTCTCGATCGAGAGCATCATGTCGGCAAGACCGGCGCAACGGTAGTTGGCGCGCGGCACTTCCTTGTCGAGGTCCTGGTTCGGCTTGCCGAAGGGGTGATCCCAGGGCGTGACCGCCGTGCGGATGCCTTCGATGCCGGTGGTCGCGAGATCACCGCCGAAGAAGTTCGGATCGGGCACGAAGATCGAGCCGTCGGTGCCGTAGAGCTCGATATTGTGGTGGCCGTGAGCCGCCACGTCCCAGCTGGCGCCGATGGTGATGATGGCGCCGGAATGGAACTCGAGGACGCCGTGGATCGTGGTCGGGGTGCCGACCTTGATCGTGGTGCCCTTGTAGGGGCCTTCGGCGCTGACGATACGTTCGGCGCGGGCGCTGCCGGTGAAGGCAGAGAGGCGCTTCACAGGGCCGAGCAGGTGCACGAGGTCGGTGATGTAATAGGGACCGAGATCGAGGATCGGGCCGCCGCCGGGCTGGAAGAAGAAGTCCGGGTTCGGATGCCAGTGTTCCATGCCGCGGCTCATGACGTGGGTCGTGCCGCTCATGATCTTGCCGAGCTTGCCCGAGTCGATGATTTCGCGGGCCTGCTGGTGGGCGCCGCCGAGGAAGGTATCGGGAGCCGAACCAACCTTGAGACCGCGCTCATCGGCTGCCTTCTTGAGGGCAAGGCCCTCTTCGACGGTCAGAACGAAGGGCTTTTCGGAATAGGCATGCTTGCCGGCCGAAACGATGTCGGACGACACCTTGTAGTGGGTTGCCGGGATCGTGAGGTTCACGATCACGTCGATCTCGCTGTTCTTCAGCAGCTCGTCCGGGGTCTGGGCGGCAACGCTGAATTCGTCAGCGCGCTTCTTGGCGGCTTCGGGCAGAATGTCGGCCACGGCGCGCACTTCGAGCCCCTTGAACAGGGGCGCGAGGCGGAGGTAGGCGGCCGAGATATTGCCGGCACCCATGATGCCGACGCCATAGGTCTTTGCCATTGTCAGACTCCGTAGCCCTTAAGAGCGGCCGCCGCATTGCGCGCGAAGCGAATGGCGTCGCTTGGCTTGTCGTGCTCGGCGACGAAATAGCGGGCCTTGGTCTTGGCCTTGATCGCCTTGATGTAATTCGGCCAGTCGAGCGTGCCGGTGCCGACGTCGGCCCAACCGTCTTCGTCGAGCTTTTCACCGGCGGGCGCGATGTCCTTGACGTGAACGGCCGTGATGCGGCTGCCCAGCTTGTCGATCCAGAACAGAGGATCTTCGTTGGCACGGATGACCCAAGCGAGGTCCATTTCCCACTGGGTGTCCGGCGACGCATCGAGGATCAGTTCCATCGGCGTCTTGCCGTTGGCGTCCTTGGCGAATTCCCAATGATGGTTGTGATAGCCAAAGCCCTTGCCAGCCGCCTTGAACGCAGCAGCGATCTTGGCGAGACCTTCGGCAAAGCCCTGCCAATCGCCAGTGCCGTTGCGGTAATTATCGGACGGCGGCGCGGGGCAATAGACGGTCTGGATACCGACGGTGTCGACAATGCGGAGCGCAGCGTCGGTGTCTTCCAGCTGCGAATAGCCCATATGGGCGGTGGGCATGGAGAGGCCGGCACTCTTCAAGCTCGCGGCAAGCGCGGCGGGATCGGCGAACTGGCCGCCCCAGCCTTCGACCTGAGTATAGCCCAGACCAGCCAGGGTCTTGAGCGTTTCGTCCAGCGACGCTTCATTGCGTGCGCTGTAAAGCTGATAGGAAAAGTCCATCACAGGCCTCTTTGGTGTGTTGCATGCGGCCGCATCGAGAGATGCCAGATAACCAGACCGGGCGGCGCATTCGCGTCACAACGGCAGGTCTATCGCCGCAAAAGTAAGCCGCCGGCTGTCCGGCGGAAGAAGCGGCGCCACGGATGGCGCCGCCAAAAGATATGAACGGTCTTTTAGAGACGGTTTTCGGTTTCGGCGTTGAACAGCGAGCCGCGAGCGATGTCGAAGCCGATGGTCACCTTGTCGCCGACATTGAGCGGAATGTCGCTGCTGCAACGGAAGGTCACCGGAATGCCGGCGACCTTGGTCCAGGCCAGGGTTTCAGAGCCCATGGGCTCGACGATTTCGATCTCGGCCGTGGTCCGGTAGGGCACATCGTCGGCATCTTCGCCGAGGAAGATGTGCTCGGGGCGGACGCCCAGGACGGCCTTCAGCGAACCAGCGGGGGCGGCAGCGAAATCATAGGCGCCAACCGGGATCTTCGTGCCATCGGCAGCGGTGAAGGTCGTCCCATCGACCGTGCCGGCGATGAAGTTCATCGACGGCGAGCCGATGAAGCCGGCCACATAGAGATTGGTCGGCTTGTTGTAGATGGTGTGCGGATCAGCAAGCTGCTGGATCACACCATTCTTCATGATGGCGATACGATCGGCGAGCGTCAGAGCCTCGATCTGGTCGTGGGTCACGTAGATCATGGTGTTCTTCAGGCGCTGGTGAAGGCGCTTGATTTCAACGCGCAGATCCGAACGCAGTTTTGCGTCGAGATTGGACAGCGGTTCGTCGAAGAGGAACACGTCCACGTCACGCACGAGCGCGCGGCCGATGGCGACGCGCTGGCGCTGACCACCGGACAGATTGGCCGGCTTGCGGTTGAGCAGCGGCTGGATCTGCAGGATTTCGGCAGCACGGGCAACGCGGCGGGCGATCTCGTCCTTAGGCATGCCGGCGACGCGGAGGCCAAAGGAGAGGTTCCGTTCAACCGTCATCTGCGGATAGAGCGCATAGGACTGGAACACCATGCCGATGCCGCGGTCCTTGGGCTCCAGCCAGGTGACGTTCTTGCCACCGATGAAGATCTGACCGTCGGAGACGTCGAGAAGGCCGGCAATGCAATTGAGCAGGGTCGACTTGCCGCAGCCCGAAGGCCCGAGCAGCACGATGAACTCGCCCTGGGCAATGTCGAGATTGAGGTGCTCAAGCACCTTCACATTGCCGAAGTTGAGCGAGAGGTCCTTGATGGAAACACTGTGTTGCATTGGGTTATCCCTTCACCGCACCGGCGGCAACGCCGCGGACGAACCACTTGCCGGATACGAAGTAAACAGTGAGCGGCACGAGACCGGTCAGCACGGTGGCGGCCATGTTCACGTTGTATTCGGGCGTGCCCTGGGCCGAGTTGACGATATTGTTGAGCTGGACGGTCATCGGGTAGTTCTGCGTGCCGGCGAAGACGACGCCGAACAGGAAGTCGTTCCAGATGCCGGTGATCTGCAGGATCAGCGCCACGACGAAGATCGGCAGCGACATGGGGAGCATGATCTCGAAGAAAATGCGCCAGAACCCTGCCCCGTCGACGCGCGCCGCCTTGAACAGTTCCTGCGGGAGCGAGGCAAAGTAATTGCGGAACAGCAGGGTCAGGATCGGCATGCCGAAGACGGTGTGGATGAGAATGACGGCCTGAAGAGAACCGAAAATCCCCATTTCACGCGTAATCATCACCAGCGGATAGAGCATCACCTGATAGGGGATGAACGAGCCGAAGATCAGGATGGCGAAGAAGATTTCCGAACCCTTGAAGCGCCAGTTAATCAGCGCATAGCCGTTCACCGCCGCAATGAAGATCGAGACGATGGTGGACGGAATGGTGATCTTCACCGAGTTCCAGAAGCCGGGCGACAGGCCCTGGCAGGTCAGGCCCGTGCAGGCGCTGGTCCAGGCCTTGACCCAGGCATCGAAATTGGGCGCCTGCGGCAAGGCAAAGATATTGCCGAAGCGGATTTCGGGCATGGTCTTGAGCGAGGTGACGACCATCACGTAGAGCGGGAAGAGATAGTAGAGCGAGAACATCACCAGCACCGAATAGATGATGATCTTGCGCGGGGTGAAGAACGGCTTGGGACGCGGGCCCCGCGCTTCGACGACTTCGCCTGAAGCAACGGGTGCGGAACCGGTCACGGTTGCGGTCTGGCTCATGTGCGTTTGCCCTTTCCGCCAAATTCGAGATAGGCCCACGGCACCATGATGATGAGAACCGTAAGCAGCATCATGGTGGCAGCGGCCAGACCCTGGCCGATATTGCCGCCCGAGAACATGTAGTTGAAGACGTACTTTGCCGGCACTTCCGAGGAGATACCCGGGCCGCCATTGGTGAGCGCCACCACGAGATCATAGAGACGGACAATGCCCGAGCCGAGGATCACGATGGCGGTGATGAGGACGCCGCGCATCATCGGGATGACGATGGACACATAGGTGCGCCAGGTGGGAATGCCATCGACGCGCGCGGCCTTCCAAACTTCTTCATCGACGCCACGAAGACCCGCGAGCATCAGCACCATGCAGAAGCCCGTACCGTGCCAGAGGCCTGCGATGAGCATTGCAAAGAGCACCATGCGCGGATTGGCGATCCAGTCGAAGCTGAAGTTGCTCCAGCCCAGGTTGCGCAGGGTCCCCTGCAGACCGAGGGTGGGGTTCATGATCCACTGCCACACAAGGCCCGTCACGATGAACGAGAGGGCGAAGGGGTAGAGCATGATCGTGCGGAAAGCGCTTTCGAACCGGATCTTCTGGTCGATCAACACGGCGAGGATGAACCCGATCACCAGCGTGAAGACCAGCGACATGGCGCCGTAAGCGACGAGGTTTGTGACCGACACGTTCCAGCGCGAGGTCTGGAACAGACGCTCGTATTGGTCAAAGCCAACGAACTTGCCGGTCGGCAGGAGCTTGGAGTTCGTGAACGAGTAATAGACCGTCCAGATGGTGCAGCCCACAAACACGACGAGCACCGTGGCCATCATCGGCAGCGCGGCGATCTTGGCGGGCAGGTTGTGAAACAGAATTCTTTTCAGCAGGCCGGGCCGATGGGACGTCTCGGCGCCCGCCTCAAGGGGAACGGCAGTGTCCGCCATGTATCTCTCCAAGAGGACGTGGTCGACCTTGTCGAGCAAGGCCGACCACGAGTTTCAAAGGCGGGAGCGGACTCCCGCCAGCGTAGCGAAGGATCAGTCAGCCGACTCGATGATCGAGGCGTAGCGCTCGACGTAGTCGTCAACGGTGATGCTGTCGTCGTCGAGGAACTCGATGTTGAGATCCTGGAGCTGCTGCTGGGTGTCGCTGGAGAGAGCGAAGTCACCGGACGGCAGCAGGCCGTTCTTCAGCAGACCAAGGGCCTTCTGCATGCACGGATTGGCAGCAGAGAGGTCGATGTCGGTGCGGATCGGCATGGAGCCCTTGACCAGGTTGAACTTCAGCTGGCCTTCCGGCGAGATGAGGATCTTGGCCAGTTCGGTCTGGGCGTCGATGACAGCCTGATCGGTGCCTTCCGGCAGAACCGGGAAGTAGAACGAGTCGCCGCCGCCGGTCAGCTGATCGCCGAGACCGAGAGCCGGGAGACATTCGTAGTTTTCGCCGGGGACGCCGCCAGCAACCTGAAGGTCGCCCTGCAGCCAGTCGCCGTGGATGTTGCCGGCAGCTTCGCCCTTGAGGAGCTGGGTGCCGACGTCACCGAAGGACGGGACCATCATTTCAGGCGAGATCACCTGACGGAGCGAGTCCATGGCTTCGGCAACCTTGCGGAATTCCGGCCCACGAACAGCTTCGCCCGACTTGTCGCGGTTGACCTGGAGAACCAGCTCGCTGCCGCCAATGCCCGACATCAGAACGCCCGGGACGCCCGAGATCGGCCAACCGGTGGCGAGACCGAACGGCAGAATGCCGGCTTCCTGGAGCTTCGGCCACGAAGCGACATACTCGTTCCAATCCTTCGGAACGGGCGTGCCGGCCTTTTCGTAGGCAGCGGTGGAGAGCCACAGCCAATCCCACGAGTGGATGTTGATCGGGAAGCAGTAGATCTTGCCGTCGTAGGTGCAGGGCTCGAGCAGGGACTGGTCGACATAGAAGCCGAGGCCGCCCATTTCTTCCACGATCGGGGTCAGGTCGCGGATGAGACCAGCCTGGATCAGTTCTTCGGCGTCGCGGCCGGTGTTCATCTGGGTGGCGCCCATCGGGTCGCCGCCGATGATGCGGCTGATGATGACGGGGTTGGCGCCGGTGCCCGAACCAGCCAGGGCCGAGTCGACCCAGGTATTGCCGGTCTGCTCTTCGAAGAGCTTGGCGAATTCGGCGATGGCCGCGGCTTCACCAGCCGAAGTCCACCAGTGAGTCACTTCGAGATCGACGGCATATGCAGACGTCGAACCGAGCAGCGCGGTTGCCATAGCGGCAACCACTGCAAACTTCTTCATAGGAATGTCCTCCCAACGAACACGAGGGGCTATGTACCCCATTCATGCTGCCGACCTGCGGGTCCCCGTTTCCTCCAGACACCCCGACCGGCCGCGTGTAATCGATTGCATAACTAATCGAAACTGGTTGTGCAATCGATTTCAGGAGTTTCATACACGTCTTGCGGACCTGTCAAGATCGATTTAGACAGAATGCAATCCTGACAGCGAGAGGGGGCGCTGCCGGACGTGAGTATGGAAAGAAAAACACCGACAATTCAAGACGTTGCGCGGTTTGCTAACGTCTCGACGGCCACGGTCAGCCGCGCCCTCTCCTCACCCGAAAAGGTGAGCGAGGGGACGCGTGCCCGTGTTTCCGAGGCCATTCGTGTAACCGGTTACACTCTCAATCAGGCAGGCCGCTCATTGCGGCAGCGGTCGGCCAAAACCATCCTTGTCGCCCTGCCCGACATTAGGAATCCTTTCTTCTCTTCGATCCTCGACGCGATCGAGCGGGAGGCGGCGGCGCGCGGCTATGGCGTGCTCGTGCTGAACCTTTATTTCGGGCACGAGACCATTCGCCGCCTGCAGGATTTTCTGCTCTCGAACCGGGCCGACGGATTGCTGCTTCTGGATGGTTCGGTGGACACCCACCTGCTCCAGACGCTCGCCGGCCAGGCCGAGACCATTCCCATCGTCGTCGCCTGTGAGGAAATTCCGAATTCGGGGTTTCACACCGTGCTCACCGACAACGTGGACGCGGCCGAGCGGGCGACACAGCATCTGCTCGATCTTGGACACCGGCGGATCGGCCACCTGCTGGGGCCGGAGCACAATGTCGTGTCGCGCGAGCGGTTTGCTGGTTTTGCGAGGGCACTGGCGGGCTCTGGTCTGGCGCCGGTGCCGGAGTGGAGTTTTCGAGGCAATTTCGATATGGAAAGCGGCTTTGCCGCCGCCGCGCGTTTCCTCTCGATGACCGAACGTCCCACGGCCATTTTTGCGGCCAATGACGAATCAGCCATCGGCTTTCTTTCCGGCTTGCGGCAGCACGGCATCATCTGTCCGCGGGACATTTCAGTCGTGGGGTTCGATGATCTTGGAGTGGCCCCGCACTATGTGCCGCCGCTGACCACGATGCGCCAGCCGCGCGAGGCGCTCGGCCGCATGGCGGCAGAGGCACTCATCGATCTCGTGGAAGACCCCGAGGCCCTCGGCATGCCGCTCAGGATCGTGCTGCGCTCAGAACTCGTCGTGCGCGAAAGCACTGCCAGAATTGCCCGCGATGGCACAGGCAAGGCCCGATCCGATAACCATTCTTCTTGAAGCCGCAGGCATTTCTTTTTTCGCCAGATCAGCTAAAGGAAGGCGCGTGCGGTCCCGTAGCTCAGCTGGATAGAGCAGCAGCCTTCTAAGCTGAAGGTCACAGGTTCGAGTCCTGTCGGGATCGCCAGATTTTTTCCCGTTGGTTGCTTCTTTCTTTTTTGGGCAAGTCGCCTGACGAGGCATGCTTGCGTACCCACGACGCGAAAATTCGAACGCTTTCAGGTTATTGTCGACTTGCCGGACCCGCGACGGGCTCTCAAGTAGACTCGCTTTCATCGACTTGCGCCTACATGAGCTTACCAAATAAAGTTCCCATGCGGAGGGCACCGCGTTTAGGGGACAATCATGCATAAAGCTTTGGCAGGCGCAGTGCTTGCTTTAACCGTCGTAGTCGTCGATGCCGCGGCTCTTGATCGCCGCGTGCGCATCAACAACGAAACCTCGTTTGACATCGTTCGATTCTACGCCTCGAACACGGGCACCAACTCGTGGGAGGAGGACATTCTCGGCGAGGACATCCTGCCGGCTGGCTACAGCGTCATGATCAATATCGACGATGGCAGCGGCTACTGCAAATATGACTTCCTGGCGGTGTTCGAGGATGGCGACCAGGTTCAAGCCTCCAACAAAAACGTCTGCGAACTGAGCGAATTCAGCTTCACCGAATAGACTCGCTGCCACAGTTACGTGACCCACAGGCGATCTACATGTGGGGAATTCCTGTCTGACTGAACGCCACCGGAATGGCGGGGAACCAACTACATGCCCCGCCTCTGGATACGTGGCTAAAGCCAGGGAATCCGCCAGCCTCAGGGCCTCAAGATCGGCCCTGAAGCGTCTTCATCGTGCCGATTGAGCACAAGCAATTGACTGCCTGGCAGGCACTTGGGGTTGTGCGCTTGGTTAAAATACGGCAAATTTGGGGACAATTTGGGGGATGCTACGCTGGATCCAAATCTGACGGCACCGACCATCGTACTGTTCGACCTCGATGGAACATTGGTTCATCACGTCAATCCGCGCGTCCTGCAGACGCTGGAATTTCTTGATGACTGTTCGCACCGGGCTGCGCGACTGGTGGCACGTTTCCGGCTGATGCGCCGGCAGTGCGTGGCCGCGCCGCACAAGTCGCCGAAGCTGCTCGTGCACCGTGCCATTCATCGCGTGCGCCGGAAATCGGTCGAGGAAATGCTGGTGCCCTGCGAGACCCTGCGGTCGGTGCTGGAGCGGCTGCGCGCCAATGGCGTGCTTCTCGCCGTGGTCAGCAACGGGCTTGGTCGTGGCTATGGCCATGATGTGCTGGAAGCCTTCGACCTCAAGAAATATTTCTCGGCCTGCGTGTTTCGCGAAGATGTCGGCCGCGGCAAGCCCTGGCCCGATTCGATCCTGGCGGCGCTGGCTGGCCTTGGGCGCGATGTGAGAGCGCGGGACGTCATCTGGTACGTGGGCGACCAGCGCAAGGATATCGATGCGGCGATGGCAGCAGCGGCTAGCCTCGCTCGCCCCATCGTGCCAATTGCCCTTGGCCCGCGTGCGGCCTTGAGAGCGGTCGACGGCGATTGTCCGAATCTTCAGATTGCTTGGTCGGCTCATGAGCTTGAGCGGGTCACGGTAGATCTGTTTGAGGTGCCGGAAGAAAGCACCGTGCTCGCCCCCTACCCTGTCGTATCCGCCTGACAAGCGAGGCGCCTCACGCGCCCGAGATATGTCTTGAGCTCTCAGGATGGGCCCCGGCCTTGGCCGGGGTGACGACGGGGGCGTGTGCTTCTGCTGAGCAGCGAAGCGCTCTAGAAATCAAAACCCATTTGGCTCGTTGAGGGTGGCGCTGGAGCCGGTGCCGGCACGGGCTCCCTAGCGGGCTTTTCGGCGCTGACGGCGGGTTTCTTCTTCGGCGCTCGGGCGGGATTGGGGGCGACGGAAGCTTCAGCGACCACTGCGACGGGCGCTTCTTCGACAACCTCCTCCAGTGCGGCTTCGGCCGAGCGAATGGTTTCGAGCCAGGTTCGCGCCGCATCGAGCTTGGCAGGCCGGAAGGCGTAGACGTTCTCGCGCCCCTTTTTCACCTCGGCAACGAGGCCCGCGGATTTGAGAACCCGCAAATGCCGCGATATGGCCGGGCGGCTGATGGAGAAAGCCTCGGTCAGGACGTGGACCGGTGTGGGGGCCGCTTTCAGGATCTCCAGAATCCGGCACCTGGTGGTGTCGGCGAGGGCCGAATAGAGGGCAATCGGGGGTTTGGACTTTCTGCTCATGATGTGAGGCCTACGTAACTGAGGCGTTACAGGTCAAGCGAGCGAACCCTTTCTTCACCAGAAACGTTGGTGTCGCGTTGAGGATGACATCGGAATGCCGTGTAGAGGCAATAGATTGGTCACATCCTTCGCCGCAGTCTGGCGTCCAGGAGGAGTTGTCATGAGCTACGCAGCAGGTCCCAAATCCTATTCCTGGTGGAGCCGTGAGCAGCGGCCGTTCACGCCGGCCGAACTGATCGTCGATGCCGCTGTGCATATCCTGGGCCTCATTGTGGCGATTGCCGCGGGGGCCATCCTCCTGGCCATGACGGCGATGCATACGGCGCCGGAGGCTTTTCCGGCCCTGATCGTCTATGTTGCGACGCTGGTGGCCGTGTTGGGCATATCCCTGGCCTACAATATGTGGCCGATTTCGCCGATCAAACGGCACCTGGCGCGCTTTGACCAGGCGGCGATTTTCCTTTTCATTGCCGGGACTTATACGCCATTTCTCGCCGTGATCGGCGGCACGCAGGCCGGCGCGATCATGATGAGTCTCGTCTGGGGTGCATCGCTGATCGGGGTGGCGCTTAAGCTGATCGTGCCGCAGCGCTTTGGGCGGCTGGCGATCCTGCTCTATCTCGCCATTGGCTGGAGCGGCATTGTCGTGTTTCAGGCGCTGGCGCAGGAATTGCCGAGTTCGACGCTGTGGCTCTTGCTGGCCGGTGGCGTCACCTATTCGGCCGGAATCATCTTCCACCTTTGGGAAAAGCTCAAGTTCCAGAATGCCTTATGGCATGTCTTCGTGGTGGCGGGCGCCAGCCTGCACCTTTGGGCGGTGCTCGACTGCATGGTCATTCACCGCCTCTGAAGAGCTACTTGGCGGCGGTGATGCGGGGGTGGGTGACGGTATCGCCTGCCTCGATGCCGAGCTCGACACTGCGGCCGCCCGGGATTTCCAGCACGAACTGAACGGGGCCATCGGACGGGATGCCGGTGGGGTCGTGCGGCCTGGCGTTGACGTGGATGTTTTTCACGACGCCTTCGCCGGTGATGAACAGCATATCGAGCGGGATGAAGGTGTTGCGCATCCAGAACGAGACTTCCCGATCATCGAGGAAGTCGAAGAGCATGCCGGCGTCGGGAGCGAGTTCCTGCCGGTACATCAGGCCCTGAGCCCGGCTTTCGGCGGTGTCGACGATCTCGATATTGAAGGTGTGATCGCCGTCGGCGCTGTGGATCGTCAGCTTGGATTCGTCGCTGCAGGCGGCCAAAGGCAGGCTCACGGCAACTAGGGTCGCCGCGACAGCAAGTGCCCGGAATTGGTGCAACATTGGGTATGCCTTTGCTAGCAGACTGTTAGCATCGAACTGGGCTCAGGCCTGGCTCAATGCGAAGACGGTGCGTCGCCCCAACCGTCGGGTCGAATTTCGGCGACCATAAGGCCCTTTGGACCATTGCCGTAGCGCACGAGCACGAACTGGCCGGGGCGCAGTTCGGTGATGCCGAAACGGCGCAGGGTTTCCATGTGCACGAAAACGTCTGGAGTACCTTCGCCCGCGGAGAGGAAGCCGAAGCCGCGAATGCGGTTGAACCACTTTACCTCAAGGCGAACCATGCCAGAGCTTGGCTCGACGACGACATGGGTGCGCGGGCTCGGCATCTGGGCTGGGTGGCGGGCGGTCGACTCGTCCATCGAGACGATGCGGAAGGCCTGCAGGCCACCGGGGCGATTGAGCGCCTCAACAACGATGCGGGCGCCTTCATAGGCGGTCTGGTAGCCGTCGCGGCGAAGACAGGTGACGTGGAGCAGGATGTCGGCCAGGCCATTGTCCGGCACGATGAAGCCAAAACCCTTGCCGGCATCGAACCACTTGATGGTTCCGGCCACTTCGATGGTGTCAACAGCGGCCCCGTCCTGTCGCGCGGACAGGTTTTCGCGCTCACCAGCTTCGGTGTCGTGAGACGGATTCGTGGGATTTCCACTATCGCCGTTAATATTGGCCCCCATGCCGCAACGCCCTTTTGCAACTCCCGTGACCACGGGTACTCGACAATACCAACGCACTCTGTCCGATTCAGTCTCAAAAGTTAAGAAGGTGTTGCGAAATAGTTGTATGAGCCGGGCCCGGTTGTCGTTGCGGCCAGCGCCTGCGCTTGTTAGGCCGGTATCACGATCGTGCGAAAAGGAGGCAAAAATGAAATATCTGCACACGATGGTGCGCGTCACCGATGTCGAGGCGAGCCTCAAATTCTACTGCGACGGCCTCGGCCTTCAGGAGGTGCGGCGCACGGACAATGAAAAGGGTCGCTTCACCCTGATCTTCCTGCGCGCGCCCGGCGACGAAGGCGGCGAAGTGGAACTGACCCATAACTGGGATCCGGAAGTTTACACTGGCGGCCGGAATTTTGGCCATCTCGCCTACCGCGTGAAGGATATTTACGCGCTTTGCCAGCACCTGCAGGACATGGGCGTCACTATCAACCGGCCGCCGCGTGACGGGCACATGGCCTTTGTGCGCTCGCCGGACGGGATTTCGGTCGAACTGATTCAGGACGGCACCCTGCCCCCGCAGGAGCCCTGGGCTTCAATGCCGAATACCGGCAGCTGGTAAGCAATTCCGGGAGCCCGAACTGCTCCCAACCATCCGAGCACGGCGTCATTCCCGCGAAAGCGGGAATCCCCTTGCGCAGAAACAAAGAATCCCGCTTTCGCGGGAATGACGCCGTGTTTTTGAAATGCAGCGGCGGCTGGCCTGGAGGCTCGGTGCCCCGTTGTTCCGCCTTCACGATTCGCTAACCGTGCTGCTTAGCGCGCGGTTAGCGAAACCCTTCTAATTTTAGCGACTGAACCGTTCAGCCCATTGTGTGTGGTGCTTTTGCCACAGCGGGCAAATCGGGAAAGTTGCCATGCCCCATTTTCTTCGCTCTGTCCTCGCTATCGGCGCCGTCGTAACCACGCTGGCGGCCTGTGTACCCATGGCCATGTTCGCCAGTGGCAGCGGGTCGGGCTATTCGGGACTGAAGGCCGATTGGGGAACCTATGTCGCGTCCAGCACGGTCAACGCGTTCTGCCTGTCGCCGCAACTGCGATTCCTGATCTGGGAATTCGAGGGGCATTTCGGCAAGAAGGTGGTGATGCAGTCGGGCTATCGCGACAACTATCACAATGCGGCAGCCGGGGGCGCCGACAACTCCTATCACACCAAATGCATGGCCGCGGACTTCTACATTCCGGGCGTCGACAAGAGCCGGCTGATCGAGTTCGCAATGCGCACTTCGGCCGTGGGCGGGCTCGGCTGTTATCCAGGCCGGAACTTCATTCATGTCGACGTTCGCGACCGCCCGCGCGGCTACAATCGTCCCGTCACCTTCTCAGGCTGTTGATAACTTTCGGCTTTTTGAAAAAAGTGCGAAATCTCGTTCGAGGGGGTTGCGCATCAGAAAAGCTCCCTCTATACGACACCCAGCGTTGAGCGCGCCCTTCGTCTATCGGTTAGGACGGCACCCTTTCACGGTGCAGAGAGGGGTTCGATTCCCCTAGGGCGTACCACGCTTCTCCCCCACATTGTGCCGGGAAAGCGGGTTGGCTCAGGCGCTCAACTCGGCTTAGGCGCCCATCGTCTAGCGGTCAGGACGACGCCCTCTCACGGCGTAAACAGGGGTTCGATTCCCCTTGGGCGTACCAGCACTTTCAAAGACTTGGCGCAGGCAGCGCGCTTCCTCTCAAGCACTATTCGAATACGGAATCGCGCGGCGAATTTTGCGCGAACCGGTTTCGTCCGCCCTTCCCTACTTTCCGAATCTTCGTGCGCCGGCGACGCAGGCGATTACCGCAAGGGTGACCAGCAGCATTGCCGGTGTCACCGGCTCGTGCAGCAGGGTCGAGGCCAGTGCCAGGCCAAAGAAAGGCTGCAACAGCTGGAGCTGGCCTACGGCGGCGATGCCGCCCTGCGCCAGGCCGCGGTACCAGAATACGAAACCGACCAGCATGCTAAAGACCGACACGTAGCCCAGGCTCAACCAGGCCGGCGCTGCAATGCCCGACAGGTTTGATGGCCAATGGACCATGGTGAGAATCGCCATGATGGGCAGCGACAGCACCAGAGCCCAGGAAATGACCTGCCAGCCGCCTAGAGAACGCGACAGCTTTGCCCCCTCTGCGTAGCCAAGACCGCAGGCGATGATGGCGGCCAGCATGAGAGCATCGCCGAGCGGCGAGGCCGTCAGGCCCTGCGCGAAGGCGAAGCCGGCGACGAGCGCGCTGCCCAGAATCGAGAACAGCCAGAAGGTAGGCTTGGGCCGCTCG
Organism: Devosia sp. LjRoot3; assembly: GCF_964252865.1. Classification (NCBI taxonomy): domain Bacteria; kingdom Pseudomonadati; phylum Pseudomonadota; class Alphaproteobacteria; order Hyphomicrobiales; family Devosiaceae; genus Devosia; species Devosia sp. LjRoot3. Next base: position 1,069,896 of record NZ_CAXUPK020000001.1, on the reverse strand, counting down.
CCGCCCCGCAACACACCGAAGATCGCCGTGGACAGCGGCAAGAGCCCGACGAAAACGATCGAGTGAGCGGAAGTGATGTGCTGCAGCGCCAGTGCGGTCAGCAGCGGAAAGCCGACCACGACGCCCAGCGCCACGATCGCGAGGGACAATAAATCCTGCCTGCTTGGCCAACGTTGGCGGAAAATGAGGAGAAGGCCAAGCCCCAATGTGCCAGCTATGGCGGCGCGGGCGACCGTCAGGAATATGGGGTCGAATGCCTGCACGGCGACGCGCGTGGCCGGCAGCGAGCCGCTGAAAATGATGACGCCGACCAATCCATTGATCCAGCCACTTGTTGATCGGTCCATGACGCACTCCATTCGTTGATGGCTTATGCGCGTGGGCAGTTGCCTGGGCCAGCTACGATCCAGTACAATTTGGCAGAACTGTTATGTTCGCTGGAGCAGTACGGATGAGCCTTTCTCGGACTGAGATGGTTATGGCGGCGATCAGGCAGCGCATTGCCGGGCGCAGCCTCACCGCCGGTGAACGGCTGCCCTCGGTTCGTAGCCTCGCCAAGACCATGGCTGTCTCGGTATCGACCGTGGTGGAGGCCTATGCGCGGCTCGTTGCTGAAGGGGCGATACAATCCCGACCGGGGGCCGGCTTCTATGTTGCCAACCACGCGGCGCCGCTCGCGCTATCCGAGGTGGGGCCGAAGCTGGACCGGGTGGTAGACCCCTTCTGGGTGTCGCGGCAGTCGCTTGAAGCCAATGATGCCGCGCTGAAGCCTGGATGCGGGTGGCTGCCGCCTTCATGGCTCCCCGAGGATGCGATGCGTCGCGGATTGCGAACGCTGTCGCGAAGCGATGGTCTGGCACTGTCGGAGTATGGCACCCCGCTCGGCCTGCGGGCGCTGCGGCAGCTCATATCCCGGCGCCTCGCGGACCACGGGGTGGAGGCGGCGCCCGACCAGATCATGCTGACGGAAAGCGGCACCCAGGCCATCGACCTCTTGTGCCGGTTCCTGCTGGAGCCGGGCGATACCGTGCTGATCGACGACCCGTGCTATTTCAACTTCCAGGCGCTGCTGCGCGCGCATCGGGCGCATCTGGTCAGCGTGCCCTATACGCCGAATGGACCTGACACGGAGGCCTTTGCCGCTGTGCTCGCCGAGCACAAGCCCCGGCTCTACATCACCAATTCCGGCATTCACAATCCGTCCGGTGCGACGCTGTCGCCCGTGGTGGCGCATCGGGTGCTCAAGCTGGCGGAACTTCATGGTCTGACTGTCATCGAAGACGACATTTTTGCCGATTTCGAGATCAGCCCCGCCCCGCGTCTGGCGGCTTTTGATGGCCTCGACCGGGTTATTCAGATCGGCAGCTTTTCCAAGACGCTTTCGGCCGCGGCGCGGTGTGGATTCATTGCGGCAAGGCCGGAATGGATCGAGGGGCTGACGGACCTCAAGATTGCCACCAGTTTTGGGGGTGGGCGGCTTAATGCCGAACTGGTGCTGAACGTTTTGAGCGACGGCGGATATCGCAAGCATCTGGACGGCCTGCGCGGCCGGTTGGCGAAGGCGCGGCGCGACATTGGCGGGAAGCTACGTGGTCTGGGGATCGAACCCTGGATCGAGCCGCAGGCCGGCATGTTCCTGTGGTGCGCATTGCCCGATGGGCTCGATGCCGCGGATATCTCGCGTGCAGCATTGGCGCATAATGTCGTGCTGGCGCCGGGAAACGCCTTCAGCCTGGCTCAGGACGCCAAAAGCTATCTCCGCTTCAATGTTTCCCAATCGGGCGACGAGCGGATTTTTGACGTGCTCAGCGCCGAAATGAAAAAACCGGCACCTAAGTAGCGGCGCAAGGTTGTCGGATTTCTTCAATCCGGGGCGGCGCCCAACGGCTAGAACAACAGCATCAACCTCTGGAAATGCCAACAAGGAGAATGTCGATGTCGTTTCTTCGTATCACCACCAAGGCCGTCGTTGTTCCGCTCGTTTTCGCGCTTGCTGCGGGTGTCTCGCAGGGCGCCGAGACGGTTGTTGATCTTCCCAATGGGCTAGTGGGCACACTGGCCGTGCCGGAGGACGGCGCCAATGGCCCGGCGGTCGTGATGCTGCACGGTTTTGGCAGTTCGCGCGACGAAGTCGGCGGGCTCTTTGCCATGCAGGCCGAAGCGCTGGCGGCTGAGGGTATCGCTTCGCTCCGGATCGACTTCCGCGGCTATGGCGAAAGCAGTGGCGACATGGCCGACACGACGCTTGAAGGGCTGGTTGCCGACGCAGCGGCGGCCCGCAGCTATCTTGCCGAAGTCGATGGCGTGGACGCTGCCCGCATCGGCGTCGTCGGCTACAGTTTTGGGGCTGCCGTTGCCATGCTCGAACCGGATGATTTCGCTTCGGTCGTCGTCTGGGGCCAGATGGGTAACCTGCAGGCCGAGTTCCACGAATTCCTCGGCCAGGATTTTTATGACAAGGCCAAGGCCGAGGGCGTTGCCAGTCTTGATCTCGGTTGGCGGGTGATTTCCCTCAAGCAGGAATTTCTCGATAGCGTTGCGCAGCATGACCTCGCGGATAGCTTTGCGGGCTATGCGGGACCATTCCTGACCATTGCCGGCGAGAGCGATCCGGCGAGCGGCTATTTTGAACAGTATGTTGGCCTTGCGGCGGGCAAGACTGAGGCGCTGGTCATTCCTGGGGCAGATCACATGCTGGGGGTCTTCAGCGATGAGCCCGAGATCGGCCGGCAGGTGATCGACAAGACCATGGCGTGGCTGAAAGAGACGCTGTAACTCAATCAAACAGAACGAATGGCCGGGCCAGCGCCCGGCCTTTTCGCGCCGACGATTGCGCAAATTGCCAAACCCGGTCAGATTGCCCGAACGCAACTCGGGCGAACGCGGGCATGCATACTGTCGTAAAACTCGATGGCTGGTCGTCGCCGGTGGTGCAGGCGGTGACGCACACCACATTCAACAGCCATGGCAGCACGTTGATGCAGCCGGACGGCTGCTGGGATTTTGCGATCCTGAAATCGGCAGCCGGCACGACGGTGCTGCGGACGGGCCTGACGACGTCGGCGGTGACGCACCAGTTTTCGGCGGGTGATGAGATCCTGTCGATCGCCTTCAAGCCCAGCAGTTTTATGTCGCTCATGCCGGGCGAAAGGATGCGCGACGAGGGGGTCGTGTTGTCCAATATCGGCCGTGATCGCTTTTCGTTGGGCAGCGATGTCCTTGAGATACCGACCTTTGAGACCGTGGACAGGTTTGTTGCCAAGCTGATCGGCAATGGCATTGTCGAGGACAATAGCCTTGTTGCGTCGGTCGTGTCCGGCCATCCCATGGCCATGTCGGAGCGGACGATGCAGCGGCATTTTCTGAGGACCACAGGGCTCACCTACAAGGCCTTTACGCAGATCGAGCGGGCTCAGAAGGCGCTGGGCCTGTTGCAGCAGGGGCGCCCGGCGGCCGATGTCGCCTTTGCGCTCGGCTATGCGGATCAGCCGCACATGATCCGCTCGGTCAAGGCGATCATGGGCCTGACGCCTGGGCAGATTGCCACCCGGTAGATTGTCGGAAATCTTCAATCCTGCGGACGGCCCGCTGGCTAGAAAGGATGCACTTTCACCCCAGCAAGGACGCAGCAAATGACCGATATTCGCCCCTTCAAGATCACCATTCCGGAAGCCCAGCTGACCGACCTGCAGCAGCGGCTGGCCAATACCATTCTCGCCAGCGAAGCTCCCGGAGCGGGCTGGAGTGCCGGACCAACCGCCGGCTTTGTGACCGGGATGATCGACCGCCTGCGCAATGGCTTTGACTGGCGCGCGGCGGAGGCCGGGATCAACCAGCATCCGCAGTTCATCACCGAGATCGATGGGCAGACCATTCACTTTCTGCATGTGAAGGCGGGGACGGCAGACGCGATGCCGCTTCTGTTGCTGCATGGCTGGCCGGGCTCGTTTGTCGAATTCCTCGACGTCATTGCGCCGCTCACGGCGGCGGGCTTCGATCTGGTTGTTCCCTCCCTGCCCGGTTTTGGTTTTTCCGGGCCGACCCGCGAGGCGGGATGGAATGATGGCCGTATCGCTGCGGCTCTGCTCGAGCTGATGTCGCGTCTGGGTTATCAGCGTTTTGGTGTGCAGGGTGGCGACGCGGGGGCGGTGATTGCGCCCACTATTGCCCGGGCGGCGCCGGATCGGGTGATCGGTGTGCATGTCAATGCCGCCACCATGGGCTTTATTCCGATGGGGCCGATCGAGCCGGAGGATATCGCCACGTTCACTGACGCCGAAAAGACACGGCTGCAGCGGTTGCAGCAGTTCATGGCGGAGCGTTTTGGCTTTAACGCGCTGCAATCGAGCCGGCCGCAGACGGTGGCTTATGGGATTTCGGACTCGCCGGCGGGTCTTATTGCCTGGCTGGGCGATATGTTCGCCGGCTTTGGAGACAGTCCAGACGCGATTGCGAGGGACAAGTTCCTGACCAATGTGCTGGTTTATTGGTTTACGGGCACCGCGGCGTCGTCGATCCGGCTCTATTACGACAACGCGCATGATCCGGAGGCCTGGAATCCGAAGCCTAATTCGGGCGTACCGACCGGGGTTGCGGTGTTTGGGCGGGATGAAGTGGCGATCCGGCGTTTTGCGGAGGGTGGCAATACCATCGTGCGCTGGACGGAGCTCGACAGCGGCGGGCACTTCGCGGCGCTGGAAGTGCCGCAGGTGTGGGCCAAGGAAGTTGCCAGCTTCTTTGAGAGTCTCAAGTGAAGTGGGGGTGGCGGCGCGAGCCGCCACCTTCAATAGGCGTTCTGGTAGATCGCGAGAATATCCGGCACGCCCAGGGGGCGGGGGTTGTTGTCGATCAGGCGCTTGATGGCGAAAGCCTCTTCGGCCCAGAGCGGGAAATCTTCCGCTTTGGCGCCGTGGCGCGAGAGCTGCATTTCAACTCCGAGATCCCGACACCAATTGAGCGCACTGGCGAGGACGATACGTTCGTCCGCATGAGCGGGAAGGCCGAGGGCGGCGAGAACGGCCGCGGTCTTTTCCGGTCGCTCCGTGGCGTTGAAGGCGAGGACGTGAGGGAAGACGATCGCATTGGCAAGGCCATGCGGAAGCTTCAGGCGGGTGCCGAGGGGATAGGCGAGCGCGTGGCCGCCGGCGGTGTTCACCGGGCCGAGGCAGATGCCGCCATAGTAGGAGGCGAGCATCATGCCGGCGCGGGCTTCGGTATCCTGACCGTTGGCGACGGCGCGGGCGAGATATTTCCCCACCAGCTCGATGCCGAGGGTGGCGTAACCGTCGATCAGCGGATGCGACTTGATGTTGGTGAAGGATTCCACGCAATGCGCGAGTGCGTCGATGCCGGTGGCCGCGGTGACGACTGCGGGAACTGAATAGGTCAGTTCGGGGTCGAGCACCACGATATCGGCCAGCATGTGCCGGCTTTCGATGGCGAGCTTGGCGAGGGTTTCGGGATTGGTGACGAGAGAGCGGATGCCCGCCTCGGAGCCCGTTCCGGAGGTGGTGGGGACCTGGGCGAGCGCGGTGCGGCGGCCCAAAACCTTGTTGACGCCGACGACGTCGAGAATGGACTGCTCGCTGTCCCAGAGCACGGCGACGAGCTTGGCCACGTCCATGACGGAGCCACCGCCGAGGCCGATCACGAGATCGGGCTTGAAGGCACGGGCGGCGGCGAGGACGGTTTCAAAGGCCGGCAGATCGGGTTCGGGCGGGATATCGACGAAGGTTTCGATGGTACCCTTGAGGCCGATGCGCGAGGCGAAGCCGACGGTGGGCGCCATGGCGACGACGAAGATGCGGCTAAAACCATCAGCCCATTCGGCGAGGCGCGAGACGGCGCCGGCACCGATTTCGAGACGCGATGGCTGCAGCAGGGTGATCGGCCGCGCCATGGAGAGGATGGGTTCAGACATTTTCTTGCGCCTCCAGCTCAGCCATCTTGGCCCAGACGGTGTTGAGCTCGGCCGGAGACAGGTCGACCAGCGGCGGGCGGACGCGGGTCCAGCCGGCGTGGTTGCGGCGCTTGGCCAGCATGGCCTTGATGGTGGGAAGCTGCACATAGGCGTTGGAGAGATCGCGCCAGGCGTTGATGCGGGCCTGGGCGGCATCGACCTTGTCGCTCTGGCTGTCGTCGAACCAGTTGTCGAAGACGACGCGCAGGTGCTTGCCGATGAGATTGGAGCTGGAGGTGATGCACCCTGCCCCGCCCGAGCGCAGCAGGGGCAGCATGAAGGGGTCGGCGCCGGCGAGGACGGAGAAATCCTGGAAGGCCGAGGCGAAGGCCTGCATGCTTTCGATCTTGCCCGAAGAATCCTTCACGCCGACAATGATGCCGGGGAAGGTCTCGCGGAGGCGCGCGGTCAGTTCGAGCGAGATGCCGATCTGGGCGATGGGCGGGATGTGGTAGAGAATGACGCGCAGGTCATTGCTGCCGACGCCTTCGATGAGTTCGGCGTAGAAGCGGAAGAGGCCCTCGTCGCTGACACCCTTGTAATAGAAGGGCGGCAGGACGACGCAGGCTTTTACGCCGGCTTCGACGGCATGCTTTACGAGTGTGATGCTGTCGGGAACGTTGGTCTGCGAGGTGCCGGGGAGAAGGCGCTGCGGGTCGATGCCCGAGGCGATGACATTTTCAAGCAGTTGCTGGCGCTGGGCGATGCTGAAGGAATTGGCTTCGCCGGTGGTGCCGAGAAGCGCCACGCCATCGCAGCCCTCTTCGATGAGCGCCTTGCAGTGCGCGGCGAAGGTGGCGTGATCGGGCGAGCCGTCTTCGAGGACGGGTGTCGCGGAGGCGCAGAAGACGCCGGAGACAGGGAGTTTGGTGGCCGGATTCATCACTTCTTCCCCGAAACTAACCGCCGCGCATAGGCGATGGCGGACTTCATGTTGACGTGGTTGGCCTTGCCGGTGCCGGCAATGTCGAAGGCGGTGCCGTGATCGACCGAGGTGCGGTCGATGGGGAGGCCCAGCGAAACGTTGACGGCGGTATCGAAGGCAACGAGCTTGATCGGGATATGGCCCTGATCGTGATACTGGGCGACGACGAGATCGAAGGCGCCGGTATAGGCGCGGTGATAGACCGTGTCGGCCGAGATGGGGCCGACGACATTGATACCTTCGGCCTGGGCCATGGCGACGGCGGGGACGACCTGCAAGTCGTCTTCATTGCCGAAGAGGCCGCTTTCGCCGCAGTGCGGATTGATGCCGGCGACGGCGATGCGAGGATTCTCGTAGCCGATACGCTTGAGGTGTTCGTTGCCGGTGCGAATGGTCGCGAGGATGCGTTCGGGCGTGGCGCGGTCGATGGCGGTCTTCAGGGACACATGGGTCGAGACGTGAATGACCTTGAGCCGTTCGGAGCCGAGCAGCATCCATGCCGTCTTCTGGCCGGTCAGATGGGCGAGCATGCCGGTGTGGCCGTCGTAGTGATGACCGGCGAGGTTCAGCGCTTCCTTGTTGATCGGGGCGGTGACGATGCAGCCGATATTGCCGGCTTCGGCATCGCGGACCGCCTTTTCGATGAAGCGGAAAGCGGCGTCGCCACCGCGCGGGTCGAGCTTGCCCCAGGGAAGCGGACCGCCTTCGATGGGGAGATCAACGACCACAGCGTCGAGATCGAGCGTGGCGCCGACGGCGTCGCGGGCTTTTTCGAGGGTTTCGCGATTGCCATAGATGCGGGTACGGGCGCGTTCGTCGGCGGACATTTCCGCCACGGCTTTCACCGAGATCTCGGGGCCGACGCCAGCCGGGTCGCCCATGGTAATGCCGATGATGTCGCTCACGAGTGTTCTCCGTCGATCCATCCCGCGGGGAGACGGACATATTTGATGGCGCGCCGGAAGTAGGTGTAGGCGACGTGCAATGCGCCGTCCTCGCCTTCCAGCAGATAGGGATAGGACAGTTCCTTGTTCCGCCCGTCGACGGAATTGTTGGAAAGGCAGGTGCCGGGGCTATCGTCCACGATGCGGCGCAGCGGCCAGGTCTTGCCGCCGTCGCTCGATACGAAAAGCGTCATCGGCGCGCGGGGCACGCCCCAGATCGGCGCACAGCCGCCGGAGGCGTCGGGGCGATCATCGCCCTCTTCGATTTCATCATAGAGCGATACACGGCGATCGGACGAGGTTGCGGCCGAGGTCGGGTTGCAGAGCATGGCCAGACGCCCATCGGCGAGGCGGATAACGTTGATCGAGGAATTGTTGTTGGGCACATCGGTCGGCGCGGGCGCGGACCAGGTGAGACCGCCATCGAGGCTTTCCGAGCGATGGACGAAATCGGACTGGCGGCGACGGTAGAAGGCGACGAAATGATCGCCATCGAGCGGCACGATGGTCATGTGGACCGAACCGATCGAGCCGGGAACCTCGGACATGGTCCAGGTCTGGCCTTCGTCATGGCTGATCGCCACCGCGGCCGTATCGTGGCTGCCATTCCAGCGCTGGCCGGGACGGGAGATGCAACGGAAAATCGGCATCATCCAGGCGCCATCATTGCGCTTGATGAAGCGGCCACGAATGAAGCTGCCGAGCGGCAGGTCGATCGTGCGCGGCTCATCGCCAGCAAGGGTGCCGCCGGAGACGGAAATGGTGCGGGCGCGCAACAGGCACTCGTCCTGATTGCCCGAGGGCTGGGCCGTGTGAAAGAGCTGCCACTGGCCGAGACCGTTGCGCCAGAGAACCGGGTTCTGTTCGGAGCGATCGGGATCATGGCTGAGGCGTACGGACGGGCCCCAGCTCGCGGCGCCTGATTTCAGCGTCGTGGCATAGATGGAGATATCCGACTTGCCTTCGAGCGTACCGCCGAACCAGAGGCAGGCGAGCGTGCCGTCGTCCAGACGTTCAATGAAAGCGGCATGATTCTGCACCATGGGCGAGGGCAAATATGCCTCTACCCGCCCATCGGCGCCTGCCACTAAACGACCATCCATACGGGCCGCAATTTCCTCCGGCGACATAGCTCTCCCCTTCGTTTGGTTGCGCCAAACTCCACACATTCACACATGTTGTCAAGTTCATGTTTGGTCCATTTCACAACACCAGACAACACGGCTTCATTTTTTATATTGTATTTTCAATGTGTTAAATCGACACTGCGGCCAGATTTGTAATCTCGATCATTTTTGGTTTGACAACTAATGATCGAATGGAAATAGTCCCTGCCCAAGGAAGGACCCTGTCCGTCCCCGGAGGAATTTGCATGAGCGCATCCGCAGCGCCGCTCATGGCACCGTCTAGCTGCGATGGGAGGTTACATTGTTGCTAAAGCCGATTCTGGTCGGCGCCCTGCTGGCGTCCACGACCATTGCACCTGCCCTGGCGCAGGCCGACACCGACATCACCGTGGTTTTGAGCGAAGAACTCGATCTCGTTGAACCCTGTATGGCCACGCGCTCCAACATTGGCCGCGTTGTGCTGCAGAACATCAGCGAAACGCTGACCGAACTCGACGTGCGCGGCGACAAGGGCCTGACCTCGCGCCTGGCTGAAAGCTGGGAAGACAAGGGCGACGGCACCTGGCAGTTCAAGCTGCGTCCGGACGTAAAGTTCTCGGATGGCTCGGCTTTTGACGCCGCCGACGTCAAGCACTCGTTCGACCGCGTTTTCTCGGACCAGATCACTTGCGAGAGCAAGCGCTACTTCGCTGACACCGCGCTTACCTTCACCGTGGTCGATGACCTGACCATCGACATCAAGGCCGAACCGGCCCAGCCGGTGCTGCCGCTGCTGATGAGCCTTGTCACCATCGTTCCCTCGGAAACGCCGATGGAATTCGTCCGTGACCCGATCGGCACCGGCCCCTACAAGCTGACCGAATGGACCGCCGGCCAGCAGATCGTGCTGGAGCGCCGCGACGACTATTGGGGTGAAGCCCCGGCCGTGACCAAGGCCACCTATGTGTTCCGCTCCGAGCCGGCCGTTCGTGCCGCCATGGTGGAAGCCGGTGAAGCCGATATCGCGCCGCAGATCACCGCCGAAGTTGCCAACAACCCGGCCACCGACTTCAGCTACCTCAATTCGGAAACCGTCTATCTGCGTATCGACAGCCAGGACGCCCCGACGACCGACATCCGCGTTCGCAAGGCGCTGAACGCCGCAATCGACCGCGAAGCCTTTATCGGTACGGTTCTGCCCGAAGGCACCGAGCTGGCTGTGGCCATGGTGCCGCCGACCACGCTCGGCTGGAACCCGAACCTGACCCCGCCGGCCTATGATCCGGACCAGGCAAAGGCATGGCTCGAAGAAGCCAAGGCTGAGGGTGTCGATACGAGCCTGCCCATCGAGATCATTGCTCGTACCGAAAACTTCCCGAACGTAACGGAAGTGGCCGAGGCGCTGACCGATATGCTGACCGAAGTGGGCTTCAATGCCTCGCTGCGCATGGTGGAAGTCGCCGAGCACGAGCAGTATTACTCCAAGCCGTATCCCGAAAGCGAAGGCACCCGCCTGGTTCTTGCCCAGCACGACAATAGCCGCGGCGATCCGGTATTCTCGATGTTCTTCAAGTATGCGAGCGAAGGCACCCAGTCTGGCGTCAACGATCCCAAGGTTGACGACCTGATCGCCCGCGCCTCGGCTGCGACCGGCGACGAACGCGCCGCCCTCTGGTCCGAGCTCTTCGCCTATATCCACGATGAAGTCGTGGCCGACGTCCTGCTGTTCCACATGGTTGGCCTCAGCCGTGTCAGCGAGCGTCTCGACTTTACCCCGACCATCGCAACCAATCAGCAGCTGCAGCTGAGCGAAATCGGCTTCAAGTAAGACCTGTTCAGGGTCCAAACTCGGAAGTGCCGGGGTCTCTCCGGCACTTCATCATTCCAAGCATTTTTCGGGTGACCGGCATGACCAAAATGATCGGACAGCGAGCGATCGCCAGCCTTCTCTCCCTCCTCGGATTGATGATCCTGGTGTTCTTCCTTTCGCGCTTGACCGGCGACCCGGCAGTTCTCTTCCTGCCCATCGACGCCACCGAAGAAATGAAGCAGCAGTTCCGCACCCTGCACGGGCTTGACCTGCCGCTCATCGAGCAGTTTGCCCGCTATGTCTTGGACCTCTTGCATCTCGATTTTGGCGAAAGCCTGCGCAAGGCGCGGCCGGCCATCGATGTCGTGCTCGAAGCCTATGCCTGGACGCTGCCGCTGGCGCTGATCACCATGGGCCTTGTTGTTACCTCGGCCATCATTCTGGGCTCGCTCGCGGCCTTCAATGTCGGCGGGTTCTTTGATCGGCTGGTGTCGATCATCTCACTGATCGGTGCTTCGGCCCCCGATTTCTGGATCGCCATCGTTGCGATCGTTATCTTCTCCATTGGTCTTGGCTGGGTGCCCACTTCCGGTGTTGGTACGCCACTGCACTGGGTGCTGCCGATTGCTGTGCTGTTCATCCGGCCCTTTGGGCTGGTGGTGCAGGTGGTGCGCGGGTCGATGATCTCGGCGCTGGGCGCACCCTATGTGAAGACCGCCCGGGCCAAGGGCGTAAAGAACCTGCCGCTGATCTTTGTGCACACGCTGCGCAATGGCATGCTGCCGGTGATCACTGTTATCGGCGACCAGGCTGCGGCTCTGCTCAATGGCGCTGTTATCGTCGAGACCATTTTTGGTTTCCCCGGCGTCGGCAAGCTGATGATCGACTCGATCCTCCAGCGCGACTTCAACGTGGTGTTGGCGGCCATCATGGTCACGGCCGTCGCCATCTTCATCATGAACATCCTGATCGACATCGCCTATGGCCTGCTCGATCCGCGAATTCGAAACTAGGAGGCGATGATGGCAGACCTGTCGCTCGCCAAATCCACTGCGCAAGACAACGTGCGGGGCCCCTCTCTGCTCTCCATGCTTTGGCGGGACAAGCTGGCCTTTACCTCGGCCGTGGTGCTGATCGTCATCGTGTTGTTTGCGGCTCTGGGCCCTGCCCTGCTTGGCGAGCTTGCTTCGGACCAGAACCTGCGCGGCCGCAATTTCCCGCCCTTCAGTTTTGAGCGCGGCTGGGCCTTTGTCCTTGGCGGCGACTCTCTCGGCCGCCCGATGCTGGCGCGTCTCGTCGTTGCGGCGCACTCGACCATGCTGATCGCGGCCGGGACGGTGCTTGCAGCGCTGACCGTGGGCGCTGGGCTTGGCCTCGTGGCTGGGTATATGGGCAAGACGACGTCGCAGGTGATCATGCGCCTGGCTGACGTGATCATGTCCTTTCCCTCGCTGCTGATCGCGGTTGTGGTGCTCTATGTGCTGGGGCCGTCGATCCCCAACATGATCCTCGTTCTCGCCATCACCCGCATTCCGATCTATCTGCGCACGACCCGCGCCGAAGTTCTGGAAGTGCGCGAGCGCATGTTCGTGCAGGCGGCGACGGTGATGGGGGCGAGCCATGCTCGCATTATCCTGCGGCACATCCTGCCGGTGGTGGCGCCGACGCTGGTGACCATTGCGACGCTCGATTTCGCCTTCGTCATGCTGGCTGAGTCTTCGCTGTCCTTTCTCGGTATTGGCGTGCAGCCGCCTGACATTACCTGGGGCCTGATGGTTGCGCAGGGCCGGCCTTATCTCAACACCGCCTGGTGGCTGGCCTTCTGGCCGGGCCTGATGATCGTGATCACCGCGTTGTCGCTGAACCTGCTCTCGAACTGGATGCGCATTGCGCTCGACCCCGCCCAGCGCTGGCGCCTGGAAGCAAGGAAGACCAAGAATGTCTGAGCCCCTTCTGAGTGTTCGCAACCTTTCGGTCGACTTCCACACCGCCCGTGGCACCGTCAATGCGGTGAAGAATGTGAGCTGGTCCATCGGGCGCGGCGAAACGCTGGCCATCCTGGGCGAAAGCGGCTCGGGTAAATCGGTCTCGGCCAATGCGGTGATGAACCTGCTCGATATTCCGCCGGCGGAAATCGTCTCGGGCGAAATATTCTATGAGGGTGAGGACCTCCTCAAGGTCTCCTACGAGAAGCACCGGGCGCTGAATGGCAAGAAGATTGCCATGATCTTCCAAGACCCGCTGGGGCATCTCAATCCCGTCTATACGGTCGGTTGGCAGATCATCGAAATGATGACGGCACATGGCCGCCCCGCCGATATGGCGCGGGCTCGGGCCATGGAGCTGATTATCCGGGTCGGCATTCCTGAGCCTGAAAAGGCGATGCACAAATATCCGCATCAGTTTTCCGGCGGCCAGCGGCAGCGCCTGATGATTGCCATGGCGCTGATGCTGAAACCCGACATTCTGATCGCCGACGAGCCGACCACTGCGCTCGACGTGACCATTCAGGCCGAAGTGCTGGCGCTGCTCAAGGAATTGCAGGCCGAGACCGGCATGGCGCTGGTGCTGATCACCCACGACCTTGGCGTTGTCGCCGAGATTGCCGACCGGGTCGTGGTGATGAACAAGGGCGAAATCGTCGAGGAAGGTTCGGTTCGCGACGTCTATCATAGCCCCAAGCACCCCTACACCAAGAAGCTGATCGATGCGGCGCCCGGCAAGGGCGAGATCAAATTGCTCGACGAGGCCGCGCCGCTGCTGCTCGATGCCAAGAAGCTGTGCAAGACCTATGGCAAGTTTCATGCGCTGAAGGATGTGTCGCTGACGCTGGCGCGTGGGCAGAGCCTGGCCGTGGTTGGCGAAAGCGGCTCGGGGAAATCGACGCTGGCGCGCACACTGCTCCGGCTTGAGGAAGCGGATAGCGGCGAAGCGTTCTGGAAGGGGCGCGACCTGATCAGCATGGGCCGAAGCGAACTGCTCGGCGTGCGCCGGCAGATCCAGATGGTTTTTCAGGACCCGACCCAGTCGCTCAATCCGCGTATGTCGGTCTTTTCGCTGATCGCCGAAGGCTGGGACATTCACAAACTCATGCCCGACCGCAGCAAGCGCCGGGCGCGGGTGATCGAATTGCTCGAACAGGTCGGCCTTTCGGCCGAACATGTCGACCGCTATCCGCACCAGTTTTCGGGCGGGCAGCGCCAGCGTATCGCTATTGCGCGGGCTCTGGCGCTCGAGCCGGAACTGATCATCTGTGACGAGGCGGTTTCGGCGCTCGACGTTTCCATTCAGGCGCAGGTGATTGCCCTGCTTGATGGCCTGCGGCAGCGGCTGGGCATCTCGTTTCTGTTCATCGCGCATGATCTTGGCGTGGTGCGCGACTTTGCCGATACGGTCATCGTCATGAAATCGGGCGAGATCGTTGAGCGCGGGCCGACGGCGCAGATTTTTGAGGCGCCGCAGCATCCCTATACGCAGCGCTTGCTGGCCGCCAATCTAGATCCCGATCCTGACGTGCAGGCACAAAGGCGGGCAGTTCTTAGCCATGCTTGAACGGGCGATCATAGCCGACGATCTGACCGGCGCATTGGACGCAGCAGCGCCCTTTGCGATGCGCGGTATTTCGACGGCTGTGGCGCTCAACCCGGCAGCCTTGCCTCAGGCCATTGCGACGGGGGCGCGTGTCGTCGGTGTTTCGACCGATAGCCGCGAAATCTCGGCTGAAGGCGCTACGACCGCAGTCCGCGCGGCACTGGCTGCGCTGCCTACTGGAACGGCGCTGTTCAAGAAGGTGGACTCGCGGCTCAAGGGCAATATTGAGGCAGAGCTTGATGCGATCCCGCACGGGCAAAGCCTTGTTGTGCCGGCCATCCCCGCTTTTGGGCGCTGGATGAAGAATGGCCGGATCGGCGGTTTTGGCGTCGCGGAGCCTATCGAGGTCGCCAAACGGCTTGGGCGGTATGCTGGAACGGCCATCGTGCCCGATATCGCCGATCAGGCTGATATCGAGAAGGCCCTGCAAAAGGGATTTGACCTGCCAATCGGCGCGCGTGGTCTTGCCGAGGCGATGGCCAAGGCCATGGCGCCCGATGCCGGCGAGGCCGATATTCTCTGGCCCGAAGGTCGTGCCTATTGCGTCATTGGCTCTACCGATCCGATTACGCTGGCACAGCTCGACCGCTTGCGCGCTGGCGCTGCGGATATCGCCTATGTTCCGGCGCCGAACGGGCAAGGCACCTCTGCCGTTGGCCCAGCGCGACTGACCATTATTCAGGCGGTGCCCGGTTTATCCCCGGCCGATGGCAAGACGGTGGCTACCGCTCTCGGCAAGACCCTTGCGAGCCTCTCCCCGCCTCCTGGCTCGCTGCTCGTTCTCTCGGGCGGGGCCACGGCGCAGGTTATTCTCGAGCAACTTGGCATTGCCGTGCTCGAACTCTTGGGAGAAGCCCTGCCTGGCCTGCCCATTGCCCGGGCGGGAGGCTTGACTGTCGTCACCAAATCGGGCGGGTTTGGCGATCCGGACACCTTGTCCACCCTATTCGCCCCATATCTCAGCGTCGGGAGCCTCGTGCACAGCCATGTCGGATAGTCTCACCGGGCGGCGCAATCTTGCTGATACGGTTTTCGACCGCATCCAGCGCTCCATCAAATCGGGCGCCTATGCGGTGGATGAACGCCTGCCGACCGAACATGCGCTGGCCGCGGAGTTCCAGGTTTCGCGCCCGGTGATCCGCGATGCACTGCAGCGCCTGCGCGACCAGGGCATGATCTATTCGCGCCGCGGCGCGGGCAGTTTCGTGCGTGAACAGGGCATTCGCGAGCCACTTGGCTTTGGCCAGATGGAGAACCTGTCGGACCTGCAGCACTGCTATGATTTCCGCCTGACTATCGAGCCGGAAGCGGCTGCCATGGCGGCGCAACGCCGCTCGCCCGAGGCCCTGCAGAAGATCAAGACCGCGCTCAACCTCCTGCGTGATGCCACCAACCGGCAGGCGCACCGCGCCGATGCCGATTTCATGTTCCACCTCAGCATCGCGCAGGCTTCGGCCAATCCCTATTTCGTCACGGCCATGCAGGCGCTGGAAGAGCATATTGCCGTGGGCATGCGTCTCCATGGTCTGTCGCTGCGGCGCACGAATGATGGTCTGGGGCATGTGCTGACCGAGCACACGGCGGTCTTTGACGCCATCAGTGCGGGGGACGTGGAAACCGCGCGCAGGCTGATGCGGGATCACCTCGCCGGATCGCGAGATCGCCTCTTCGCACCCAAGCCCTAGTATCCACACGGAACCTCCTGGCGGGCCGACACGTTTTCGTGCCCATGGAGCCAAGCGTCACTTCTCTACCCAAAGACCCGTCTTCCCTTTGGTCGATCCACCGGGGCCGGTCGCCTCTTATTGGCACCGCCATTCACGATGGCCATCTGATCTGGCCACATCTTGAGGCCAGGATGGCTCTCGATGAAGCGGGCCGGTTGCGCGAGGAAGACCCTTTTACCGCCCAGTTCATCGCCGATATGGCGAACCGCATGGTCGTGCACCGGTCGCGGTTTGAGCTTGATCTCAATCGGGCACCGGATGGCGCGATCTATCTGCATCCCGATCAGTCCTGGGGCCTTAGGGTCTGGCGGGATCAGCCGGAGGCGCAGGATGTGGAAGCGCTGATGCGGCAGCATGCGAGCTATTATTCCACGCTGCGCCATATCCTCTCCGACATCGAGGCCGAACACGGCGGCTTCGTATTGCTCGACATGCACAGCTACAATCATCGTCGGGCCGGCGCGGCGGCGCTTGCGACCTCGCAGGACGAGGCGCCAGACATCAATATCGGCACGTCGTCGATGGACAGGGCGCGTTGGGCGCATGTGCTCGACCCGTTCATCGATTGTCTTCGCCAGCACAAGCTGGGCGGACGCTCGCTCGACGTGCGCGAAAACATCGCTTTTGCCGGCAAGGGAGAGCAGACCCGCTTCGTGCATGAGCATTTTCCGCAAACAGGCTGCGCCATTGCCGTGGAGTTCAAGAAGATCTTCATGGACGAATGGACGGGCGAGCCGGACGAGGCTGCCATAGCCGATTTGCGGGAGGCAATCCGGTCTTCCCTCCCCGTGCTTGAAGCGGCCCTGGACGCAAGGAGATGACCGGAAAGAACGACCTGCTCGACATTGCCCAGCTCGAGGAGTGCCTTGAGCGCGAGGATCCCATTCGCCTCGATCTCAACGGACGGGGCCGGCTTTATGTCGACCGGCCGATGCCGTTCATTGCCGTCTGTATCGGACGACAGGCGCAGCCGGCGGCGCGCGAGGCGGTGACGGCGAATGCCGCCTATCTTCTGGTCCGGAATGCCACGGATGCCATTGCGGTGCTGTCGGTCGTCGGCAAGGCGATGCAGAAGCGTTTTGGCGGCTTTCTGGTCATCGACATTGGGGAAATGGCGGAAGACCGGCTGGCCGCCGATGCGCCCTATCTCGCACCCTTCGCGGTGAGCGTTTCCAATACGCCGGACCAGGCGGCACAGGCCGCGGCGGCCTCCTTTGCCAGCGCCATGCAAAAGGTCGATTCCCGCTATCGCTCGCCGCGGATCGAGCGAATGGCGGCGGCCGAAGACAGGGCCGCGGGGCTTGCGCGAAGGGTCACGCGATTTGGGGTGCTGACCATCCGCTTTGCGCCGATCTACAGGGCGCCGCAGTCAAAGAACATCTATCCCGAACTGCGCGACCGGCTGGCGGCCAATATCGTCGATGCAACCCTGCGGGGCGCGGCCGAGTTTGCGCGCGCCGGGACCGGCATTTCGATCACCACCCACCGGGCTCTGGGCCGGCGCGTTTTCATCGATGCGGTCGGTCGCGCCGACCGGGCCATCGACGACATTGCCGGGAGCTTCGATTTTCTGCTGGCGGTTACGCCGATCAATGCCGAGGCGGCATGGGCCGAATTCAGCGCGGCCGGCTTTGAGCGGGCGCCGCATTTTCTCTATCGTCCGCTCACCTTCGAGGTGGCTGCGACCAAGAAGGCGCTCTTCGCCATCGGGCTCGATCATTTCGAGGATCCCGTGCTGTCCCGGCTCTACCGGGAAAAGCAGCAGGAACTGGACCTGCAGCTCTCGATGTTATCGCTGCGCGATAACAGACAGTTCAAGGAGTTGGGCCGAGCGCTTTATCAGTCGGTTGAACCCCGGCTGGTGCAAATGGCTGGTGATATTCTTGCCGCCACGGCCCGCAAGGCCGGCAGGAACGAGGCCGAGAATGTCGATTACCGCTTCGTGGAAAAGCGGGCGCAAGCCATGATTTCCCGCTATTCCGGCCAGGCCAGCGGCTTTGCCGCAGAAATCGATATTCGCGACGACCTGCCGGCAGGCTTGATGGTCTCCAATGGCAGGTTGCTGATCTCGCGCAATACCAGAGTGGCCCGGGATCGCGTCGAGGCGTTGCTCAGCCATGAAGTGGGTGTACACCTGCTCACCTATTTCAACGGGTCAGGTCATGGCCTCAGACTCTTTCGCTCTGGCCTCGCCGGCTATGAGGGGACGCAGGAAGGACTGGCTGTTCTGGCCGAATTCCTGGCGGGTGGCATGAATGTCGCGCGCCTGCGATTGCTGGCAGGACGTGTGCTGGCGGTGGCCGCCATGCTGGACGGCGCCAGCTTCGTCGAGACATTCCGCCTGCTGAGCAAGGAGCATGGTTTTTCCGACACCAGCGCTTTCAGCGCCTCGTTGCGGGTCTATCGCGGCGGAGGCCTCGCCAAGGACGCCATCTATCTGCGTGGCTTGCTGGAAATCCTGGCGCACCTTCAGGCTGGCGGCTCGCTGGAGCCGTTCTGGCTGGGCAAGATCGCCGCCGACCACTTTGCCGTCATGCAGGAATTGAGCACGCGCGGGTTGCTCAAGCCCGCCCGGATCGAACCGCAATTTCTTTCCATCAAGGGCGCCGAAGCGCGCCTTGACCGGCTTCGTGCCGGCCTTACCCCCATTGACCTCATTCAAGCCTAGGAGCCGGGCATGCGCGTCGCCTTTTTCGTCAATTCCATCGAAGATGAAACGCCGAATTTTTCGACGACCGCGCTGGCTCTGGCCGCGCTCGGCCGCGGGCACGAGATCTGCTACGTCACCCCGTCCGACTTCGTGCTGCGGGCCGATGACAGCCTTTCGGTCTGGGGCAGGACGCTGCCGGTATCGAGCTACAAGAAGACGGAAACGCTGCACAAGGATCTCGTCGGCGATAAGGCCGAGACGCGCATGTTCGACATCAGCGAGATCGATGTGCTGTTCCTGCGCAACGATCCGTCCCTCGATGCGAATGATCGCCCATGGGCCGCCAATATCGGCGTGATCTTCGGGCGGATGGCAGCGCAGCGCGGCACGCTGGTGGTCAACGACCCCGACGGGCTGGCCCAGGCGCAGAACAAGCTCTACTTCCAGGATTTTCCGGCCTCGGTTCGCCCCACGACGCTGATCTCCAAGAATATCAAGGAGATCCGCGATTTCATCGATGGCCAGAAGAAGGGCGCGATCGTCAAACCGTTGCAGGGGTCGGGGGGCAAGAACGTCTTCAAGGTCGCTTCGCCCAAGGACGCCAATCTCAACCAGATTTTCGAGGCCGTGAGCGGCGAGGGTTACCTCATCGCGCAGGCCTATATGCCGGAGGCGACAGAGGGGGATGTGCGGTTCTTCATGATGAACGGCCGGCCGCTGATGCGCGATGGCAAATATGCCGCTTTCCGTCGTGTGCCGGCCAAGGGCGAAATTCGGTCGAACGTGCATGTCGGGGGCGGACCGGCGCCGGTCGAAGTCACGGACACCATGCTCGCGATCGCCGAGACGGTGCGGCCAAAACTCATTCAGGACGGCATGTTCCTGGTGGGGCTCGATATCGTCGGGGACAAGGTGCTGGAGATCAACGTCTTCACTCCGGGCGGGCTCAACAATCTCTCCCAGATGTACGACACCAACTTTGCCGAGACGGTCATTACGGCACTGGAGGAAAAGGTGGCGATCAGGCAGGCCTATGGCCAGCGCCTCGCCAATCGGGAACTGGCGACGCTTTAGGTCTCTTCTGCGCCGACCGCCTTGAGCAGTTTGGCGGTCAGCACCTGCCTTTGCTTGAAGTAGTCGGCCCAGACGTCCTTGTCCTTGGCGCGGGCTGCGGCGGCCTTCAGCGAAAAGCCGTTGGCTTGCTTGAGTTTCGGCACTTCGTCCCAACTCACTGGCACAGCCACCGGCGCGCCCTGGCGTGACCGCAACGACCAGGGGCAGATGGCGGTGGAACCGCGTTCGTTGCGTAGATAATCAAGGAACAGCCTGCCCTTGCGCTGCGCCTTGGAGAGGTTGGCCGTGAAGCGATCCGGCTCATCCTCAGCCATGTTCTGCACGAAAGCGCGGCAGAATGCCTTGGCGTCAGGCCATTCCCTGTCTGGCTTGAGCGGCACAACCACGTGGATGCCCTTGCCGCCTGAGACCAGAGGATAGCTCTTGAGATCCAGCGCTTCCAAACGGTCACGAATATCGGTCGCGGCGCTGGTGATGGCGAAGAAATCGAGCCCTTCATCGGGATCGATGTCAAAGACCAGCCGGTCGGGCTTTTCGATATCAGGGAAGCGCGAGCCCCAGATGTGCCATTCGAGCGCATTCATCTGCGTGCCCGCAATCAGGCCGGCCAGTTCGGTAATGTAGAAATAGTCCTGCTTGTCGCCATCCTTTTCGGCGATCGTCCTGGAGAGCATTTGCGGCGGGAAGCCACCGGTATCGTGCCTCTGGAAGAAGCAATGCCTGGTGGGGCCCTGCGGGCAGCGCACAAGGCTAAGCGGCCTGTTTTCGATGTGCGGCAGCATGACCGATGCCACGTCTTCGTAGTAGGCCACCAATTGCGCCTTGGTGATGCCCTGCTCCGGAAAGACGACCCGATCGGGCGATGTCAGCCGCACGCCGAGGCGCTCGGCGACCTCCTCACCGTCATCAAGGGTGACTGGCGTTTCCATTTGACCTCCCTGGCCGGGCTTGTCGTCATGCAGCGCGATGAAAGTCCGCTGCGCATTAGGTCGTCCCGGCTTTTTCGCCGAGTCAACGCCGCTTGCGGCGGCGCGTTCCGGCCTTCACCTTTACGCGCGTCGGGAACGCTTTGCCGGCCCCGTTCATTCGGGGTGCGGAGGAGCACGTAAAGATGCGCGTTGCACGACAGGTTCTGGACCGGATGCGGGCCGACGAGATGGGCCCCGCCCTGGCCTTTTCCTCGGACGAGGAGACAGGCTGGCGACGGCAAAGGCGCGGTACCGGCTTTTCGTATGTCGACGAGACAGGGAGCCGTCCGAGCAGACATGAACTCGCCCGCATCCGCGCGCTCGTCATTCCTCCCGCCTGGGCAGGCGTCTGGATCTGCAAGGACGCCGGCGGCCACATCCAGGCCACTGGACGCGATGAGAAGGGCCGCAAACAGTATCGCTATCATGCAGACTGGACCGAGCATCGCAGCACGACCAAGTTTCATACGCTGACCGACTTCGCCAAGGCATTGCCGGCGTTACGACAGCAGGTGGAAAGCGATCTACGCCGCCGCTCGCTCGGCTATGAGCGTGTCGTCGCCTCGGTGGTCTGGCTGCTCGACAATAGTTTGATCCGTGTCGGCAATCCCGCCTATGCCCGCCAGAACAAGAGCTTTGGTCTGACGACGCTGCGCAATCGCCATGTCGAAATCACCGGTTCAACGCTGCGGCTCAACTTCAAGGGCAAGTCTGGCAAGGAATGGCGGCTGCAACTGACGGATCGGCGGATCGCCAAACTGCTCAGAAGCCTGCAGGACATGCCGGGGCAGCATCTGTTCCAGTATGAAAGCGATGCCGGGCGCTGCGCCATCTCCTCACGCGATGTGAACGACTACATCGCCGCCTTTGCCGGGCCAGGCTTCACCTCGAAGACATTTCGCACCTGGGCGGCCAGTGTGCGCGCCTTTGGGCTCTTTGCTTCCACCGAAGTGCCCGAGACCAAGACGGCCCAGGCCCGCACCATCAATGCCGTCATCGACCAGGTCGCGGCCAAGCTGGGCAATACCAGGGCCGTTTGCCGGCGGAGCTACATCCACCCAGCCGTTCCCGAGGCCTGGCAAAAGGGCGAACTTCGCCGTTCGGGCCGATTGGCAGAGATCGAGGGGCTAGATGAGGACGAAGTGGAAACCGCTGGATTCTTGAGGAGGCTGGCGCGGCGCCAGGCGCAGGCGGTTGCCGGGTGATCGTCGGAGACCGTGACCGTGCGGAGGCAGGCTGGCTCGACATTTACTCCTCCCTGAATGCACGGGTTATTTGGTCTGTGAATGGTTTAACGAAGTAGGCGATTGCGACCTGTTCTTCGGTTTGGACGAAGACTTCCACGGGCATGCCGGGGACGAGGCCGGTGGGGCCCAATTGGTCGAGGTCATCGGTGGGGTCGGCCTCGGCGAGATAGTAGCTCTGGCCCGACTGCGGGTCGGTGGTTGCGGCGGCCGAGATGCGGGTGACCAGGCCCGCGATTTCGGGGGTGGTGCGCTGGTTGAAGGCGGAGAAGCGGAGTTTGACGGGTTGCCCGAGGCGGAGCTGGTCGATGTCGTTGGTGGCGACGCGGAACTCGATCTTGAGGTCCGCATCGGTGGGGACGATGGTCATGAGTTTTTCGGCCGGCGTGATGACGCCACCAAGAGTGGTGACGGAGACCTCGTTGACCGTGCCACTGACCGGGGAGCGGATGATGGTGCGGGCCTGGCGGGCATCGACTTCGGTCAGGCGGTCGGTGAGTTCGGCAAGGCGCGCGTCGACGGTGCGCAATTCGCGTAGCGCCTCCATGCCGCCGGTCTGGTCGATGGCAAGGATCTGCAGCTCGATTTCACTGATGCGGGCATTGGCCCGGGCAATGCCGGCGGCGATCTCGCCTTCGGAACCCATCATGCGGGCGAGCTCGCGGTCGGTGGCATTGAGCTTGGTGGTTTCAATCAGGCCCTTGCCCGCAAGTTCGCCCATGCGGGAGCGTTCCTCGCGGACCAGCACGAGTTCGTCCCTGAGGGCAGAGTTCTGGTAGTCGAGCCCGGCAATCTCTTCGCGCAACTGGGCAACCTGCAGCTCCAGCTGCGAGCGCAGCGATTGCTGGTTGAGCCTGGTGCTGTCGAACAATTGCTGCTCGCCGGCCAGGATCGGGGCCGCGCCGGGATAGCTGGCGAGGTAGTGTTCGGGGAAGTCGATTTCATTCTCCTGCCCTGCCTGGGCCTGGAGCCGGGCCTGCCTGGCGACCAGTTCGGCCAATTGGCCGAGGAGGATCGAGCGCTCGGTACGGATCTGCACGTCATCGAGCCGGAACAGAACATCGTCCTTTGCGACAATATCGCCCTCGCGCACCTCGATGGCGCGCACGACGCCGCCATCGAGGTGCTGGATAGCCTTGACCTCATCGTCGACGAGGACGGTGCCGAGCGAGATGACGGCGCCGGAGAGTTTTGCCGTGGCCGACCAGCCGCCGATGCCGACGACCAGCAGCACGGCGAAGATGCTGCCGGCAATGACCCGGCCGCGCAGCCCAAAACTGTCCTGGTCAGCGCGTCGCGTCCGATGATTGACGGGTTTGGCGGTGAAGGCGGCATAGGTGTCGATCGTGGTCATCACGCAGAACTCCGGAACGCAGGTCAGACGATGGTGTGTTCGATGGTGAAGGGCAGTTGGATGCCATCGACGCGGATGGCGATTTCGAAGACGTCGTCGCCATCGACATCGGCCTCGATGATGGAATGGTCGATATCGTCATAGCGCTCGTAGCGGACGCGGATCGGCAGGTCCTCGCGGTCGCCCTCGTCGAGCTCTTCATAAAAATCTTCGAAGCGCTCTTCCTCGGTGCGGGCCGCTTTGCGGGAGATGTCGTAGTCCGCCACGCGGATGCGATCGCCGACCACGAAGTCGAGGATGTCGTGGACGAGCTGCCGGCTGAGGCTTGGAGCCTCGTCGATCACGGTGAAGATGAAGAGGTCGTCGCCGCGCCCGCCGGTGATGACCGTGGCCGTGGTGCCGATGAAGAAGGTGTCATTGCCGCTGCCGCCAATGGCTGCTTCCATGTTTTGGAACGTGTCCGTGCCCATGCTGTCGCTGGTGGCGAGGCCGGTGACGAAGTCGACGATGAGGTCGTCGGCGCTCTCGGAATAGTCGAGCGTGTCAAAACCCTCGCCGCCATCGACATGGTCGTCGCCTGAGCCGGGAGCGATAGTGTCGTCGCCGTCTCCTCCATTGATGATGTCGTCGCCTGTGCCACCCTCGATGGTGTCGTTGCCTTGGTCGCCATGGATGATGTCATTGCCGGCTTCGCCGAAGAGCTGGTCATTGCCGGGGCCGCCGCCGATGGTGTCGTTGCCCTCGCCGCCGAAGATGATGTCATTGCCTTCATTGCCAAAGAGGGTGTCGTCGCCGTCCCCGCCAATGATGTGGTCGTCGCCGAGCCCGCCGGTGACGCTGTCATTGCCGGCGCGGGCGTCGATGATGTCATGGCCGGACAGAGCATCGATGTCGTCGTCCCAGGGGGTGCCGGCATAGACGTCGGCATTGGCGGTCAGGTGCACCTGGTTGCGGACGATCTCGAGACTGGCGGTCTGCACGATCTCGATCAGGCCATCGCTGATCTCATAGGTGAAGGTGACGAGCCCGAGCATGCCGGGGAGCGTCGTCAGGGTCCAGCCTGCACTGGTCTGCACCAGGGTGGCGCCAGTGACGGTGAGGTCGTTGATGGTCAGGATGTCATTGTCGGGATCGCTGGCCCCGAAGAGCAGCTGGGAGAGACCGATGAGGACGACCTGGCCGGCAAAGACGTCGTGGAGGCGGACCGGGCCCAGAACGGTGGGGGCGCGGTTGATGTCGTCGTCGTCATCCTCGTCGTCTTCGTCCGGGTCGGCATTGTCATTGTCGCCGTCGTCCTCGCTGGGGCTCGGGGTGTCCTGATGAGACTTTGGACCAGAGGAGGACGGGGTGATGTTCGGTTCGGCGCGATCGAAGAGGGCAGCATTGTCGTTCTGCGGCCGGTAGTGGACGGCAGCAGGGAAGAAGGGGGCGACATTGGGGCCCAGGAAGTCGAAGGAGGCCGCGGTATAGTGGAAGGCGATCGGGTCGGGCATGGTAAAAGCCTCGTCCCAGCCGAGGGCCGCGTGACGCACCGCGCTCCGGGGCTGTTCTTCCTCGATGCCGCCGGTGGTCATGAGATCGACCCCGGGGCCGCCGGGCTCGTGGCGGGTGCCGCGGGGGGCGCCGCTATTGGCGGCGGGATTGGCTTCGGTGCCCGGGGACACATGGTCCTGGGCGTCAGCGGGGAAGACGCTTTTCACATAGGCGGCGATGCCGGTGAAGAACAGCGCCAGATAGACCGGCAGGCGCGAGGTTTTCTCGGGAACGTTGAACTCGAGCTTTTTTCTGAGGTCGGCCGGATCGGATTTTTGGTGCTGCTGCTGGCTGGATTTGGCCTCGATGATCATGCCATGCCTCCCGTTTCCGTCCGCGGCTCGACCACTTTGAGGCCACCGGCATTGGTATTGAGGTTGGCCTGGCGCTGGCCGGCAACGATCTCTTCCTTGGGACCGAAGGCGGTGAGCCGGCCATTCTGGATGACCGCCACCATGTCGACCTCGGCCAGGATCGAGGGGCGATGGGCAACGACAATGGCAATGCCGCCACGGGCCCGGATCTGGCGAATGGCCAGGTTGAGCGCCTGTTCGCCCTCGGCATCGAGGAAGGCATTGGGTTCGTCCATGATGACCACGAAGGGATCGCCATAAAGCGCCCGGGCCAGGCCAATGCGCTGGCGCTGGCCGGCCGAGAGGGCGGTGCCCATGGGGCCGAGCTGGGTGTCATAGCCATCGGGGAGCCTGACGATCATCTCGTGCACGCCCGCCGCCTTGGTGGCCGCGACAATGGCGCGGGCATCGCGCTGCGGGGCCAGGCGGGTGATGTTTTCCACGATCGTGCCATCGAGCAGGGCCACGTCCTGGGGGAGATAGCCCACATATTGGCCTAGCTTGTCCTCGTCCCACTGGGTGAGGTCGGCCTCGTCGAGACGGATGGCGCCGCGCAGGGATGGCCAGATACCGGTGAGGGCGCGAACCAGCGTGGTCTTGCCGCCGCCGCTGGGGCCGATCACCCCAAGACCCTGGCCGGCATTGAGCTCGAAGGCGACTTCGGTGAGGAGGACCCGGCCACTGGCCGGCGCAGCCACCGAGATCTTGTCCACTTTGAGCGACTTGGACGGGGCCGGTAGGTCGAGCGGCTTGGTCATGTTGGAGAGGGCCACCATGGTATCGCGCAGGCGCTTGAACGCCTGGCGGGCGGCAACGACGCCCTTCCAATTGCCGATGGCCATGTCGATGGGGGCCAGGGCGCGCGAGGAAGCGACGGAGACGGCGATGATGGCGCCGGCAGACATCTGGCCCTGAATGGTGAGATAGGCACCGACGCCCAAAAGGGCCGATTGCAGCACCATCCTCAAAATGCGCGAGAAGGCGCCAAAGGTGCCGATGACATCGCTGGCGCGGGTCTGCAGGGTCAGGTGATCCTGATTGACCTCGTTGAAGCGGCTGACGGCCCGGCCGGCAAAGCCCATGGCCTTCAAGATATCGGCATTGCGGGCATTGGAATCGGCCACGGCATTGCGGGTGAGGAAGGCCTGCTGGGCCGCTGCGGCCAGTTTGCGCGACTTGAGTTCGGTCCAGATGGTGAGGAGGGTCAGGACAAAGGCGCCACCCAGCGTCAAAGCGCCGAGCACGGGGTGGAGGAAGTAGACGAACAGAATGTAGAGCGGCACCCAGGGCAGGTCGAACAGGGCCACCGGGCCCTGGCTGCCCATAAAAGTGCGGATGGTGTCGACGTCGCGGCCGCGTTCCAATGCCTCGCCGGTGGAAAAGCCGAAGCGGGGCATGTCGACGCTGACGCGATGGGCAATGGGGGCCAGCATGCGATCAAAGCGGGCGCCGATGCGCACCAAGAGCTGGCTGCGCACGATGTCGAAGACGCCCTGGAAGAGATAGAGGCCGATAACGAGGATGGAGAGCGCCAGGAGGGTCGGGATGGAGCCGCTGGTCAGGGCCCGATCATAGATCTGCAGCATGTAGAACGAGCCGGTCAGAGCCAGCACATTGATGATGCCCGAGATCCAGAACAGGAAGACTGCGACGCCCTTGAACTCCCGGCGCAGCATCTCGTCGCCGCGATGTTCGGCTAAAACCTTTGTCGTCGATGCCATGATCAGCCCCCGGAATGGTGGATTATCGAAAGGAAAAAGCCCGGCCGGTTAAACCGGCCGGGCAGTTGGAGGCTAAAGGTTGAAGTCGGTGCCGGTCAGGGCGTGGTTGCCGGCAATGCTGATCCGGAACTCGGGGGCATTGTCCCCGGCCGTATTGCCCGAGATGACGGTATATTCCCCATCCTCCCGCGTCTCGTGGGTGACCACGATCTGGCCCGGGGCCGTGGTGGAGGTTTGGAGGGTGAAGCTGTTGTTCCCCGCCACCCCGGCATTGGCATCGATCCCCGAGAGATCGATCTTGTCGCCGGCCTCAAAGCCCTTGATCGTGTCGCCATGGGCGGCAGTGGCCGATCCGAAGACGAAGATGTCTTCACCCGCCCCGCCATCCACCACATTGACGGCATTGCTCATGGTGATCACGTCATCGCCCGAGCCGGTGGTGACATTCTCCACCCCATAGAGCGTATCGGTGCCACTCTGGCTCGACACCGCGCTGCCGCGGCCACCCACCCCAGTCCCCAGGTCCACCGTGGCATCGGCGGTCAGGAAGGCCAGGTCCAGCGTGTCATTGCCGGCATCACCCGAGATCTCGCCACCATAATAGGTGTCATTGCCATCGTTCAGCGAACCGACGAAGAGGTCGTTGCCGGCGCCGCCAAAGACGGTGTCGTCATCTGCCCCGGCATCGATGAGGTCATTGCCCGAGCCACCGAAGAGGCGATCGTCACCCGCCTCGCCATAGATCAGGTCATCGTCATCGCCGCCGAAGACATCATCGTCGCCATCATCGGCAAAGACCACATCGCGACCCGCCCCGGCATCGACGAAGTCATCACCGGCACCGGCCCGGATCACGTCAACCCCGGCATTGGCGATGATGTAGTCCGTCCCGGCAAAGCCGAACACCAGGTCCCCACCAGACGTTCCCAGCAACACATCATCCTGAGGCGTCCCAAGAACAGGACCACCAGCAGACGAGGCGTCGTCATCGTCATCGTCGTCGTCGCAGTCGTCGTCTTCGTGATCGTCGTCTTCGTGATCGTCTTCGTCCTCATCGTCCTCGTCGTCGTCACCGCCAATCTGCGGGCCCTCGCCGGTCGCCACGTAGGAAATGCTGTGCTGGCCATTGGTCAGCGTCGTGACACCATCGGTGGTGGATGAGGTGTATTCGGCGGGATCCGCGCCGATGGGCAGTTCGATCACGTCTTCAGGCCGCAGCGTTCCGATAATGGTGTCGTGGCCGCCGTTGGAGCGGAAGACGATGCGGTGCGCCGAGCTCAGGGCGGAGATATCGACGGTGTCGTCACCAGCGTCACCTTCGATGGTGATGGTATTGAGACGCAGGCTGGTGGTCGAGAAGTCGCCGAATATCTGAATGGTATCGCCGCTGGCCGTGGTGTTGCCGGCCGGGTCGATACCGTTGATGCGGATTTCTTCGATCTCCCGCAGTTCGGCGATGACGGTTGCCGGAGCGGCACCGACCTGGCGGGTGATGACGATTTCCGTCAGGGCTGCCGAGACGAAGCCTGCGGTCGTTGCCGCGGCCTTGGTGTAGATGCGGTAGGTTTCGGCCAAGGCATTGCCGTTGACGACAAAGGTGTCGCCGGCCGTTCCTTCCGTGCCGCCATTGACCGTGTCGCGACCATCGGTCGGACCCGAGACATTGGCGTTCCAGATGATTGTGTCGTCGCCGGCATCGCCGTTGAGGGTGTCGGCCCCCTCCCCGCCGGTGATGATGTCATTGCCACCACCGCCACTCAGAGTGTCATTGCCGCCTAGACCGTTGATGGTATTGGCCTGGTCGTTGCCAGTGATGGTGTTGGCACCATTTGTCGGATTGCCGACGGTCGCAGGGGCGCTCTGGGCGAGAATGAAGTCGGCGCTGGTGACATCGTTGCCGTCTACTTCTTCGATGAAGATGGTGCCGATGACAGTATTGGAGGCATCGCGCACGGTGACCCGCGTGTCGTCGGTCCCAGCATCTTCCACATCCTCGATGGTGACGCGGGTCGCGAAGTTGGCAGCAGTGACGCCTAGCGCACTAAGATCGATCATGTCCTGGTTGTTGATGCTGCCGCCACTGGCGTCGAAACCGTGGATGGTGTCATTGCCGAAATTTGTGGCCGTGTAGCGGACGATGTCATTGCCATTGTTGCCGGCGCCGAGATGGATGGTGTCGTCGCCTTCGCCGCCAATCAGGATGTCGGTGTCGTTTCCGCCACCACCATGCAGGATGTCGTTGCCAGTGCCACCATCGATGAAATCGGCGCCGTCGCCGCCATTGATGGTGTCGTTTCCTCCGCCGCCAAAGAGCTGGTTGGCGGCGTCATTGCCGGTGATGACATTGTCGAGCGCGTTGCCGGTGCCATTGATGCCGCCGGCATCCTCGTCCAGCGTGAGATTTTCGAGATTGGCACCGAGGGTATAGGTGGCAGTAGCGATGATCGTGTCCGTGCCGCCATTTGCGGCCTCGACAACCACGTCGCCGGCCGTGACCACATAGGTGTCATTGCCACCGAGCCCGGTCAGCGTGTCCACCCCTGCCCCGCCCTCGATGACATTGGCAAGTTCGTTGCCGATACCGGCAAAGGTGCCGGCGCCGATATAGGTCAGGTTGTCGACATTGGCGCCTAGGGTATAGGTGTCGAGATCGGTGCGAACTTCATCAGTGCCGCCGCCGAGGGCCTCGACCACCACGTCGTCAGTGTCATCGACGGTGTAGATGTCATTGCCGGTGCCGCCCACCATGGTGTCGGCGCCCGTTCCACCGTCGAGCTCATCACTGCCGGTGCCGCCAACCAGCAGGTCATCGCCGTCATTGCCGAAGAGTTCGTCATTACCATCATGGCCGAAGAGCAGGTCGTCACCGGTATCGCCAACCAGCTCGTTGCCGTTACCCGAGCCAGCGAGGAGCGTGTTGACCCCGGCGGCCGCCGTGCGGTTGCCATTATCGTCGGTGCTGAGGGCATAGTCGCCGTCGAAGGCGTAGCCTTCATAGGTGGCGCCATCGAGATTGATGGTTTCGACAGCCTCGGCGGCGGCATCGTAGTGATCGTTGACTGTAAGCTGCTGGCCATTGAATTGCAGGAACAGATCGTTGCTGCCGCCGCTGAAGGCGGTGAGGCCCGTGAGCGTTCCGGCACCGATCACGATCCTGTCCGTGCCGTTGGCGTCGGTGATGATATCGTTGCCGTCACCCAGGTTGACTACATAGGTATCGTTGCCGGAGCCGCCATTGAGTGCGTCTGCGCCCGTGCCGCCGACCAGCGTATCATTGCCGTCACCTCCATTGAGCGTGTCGGCGCCATCGCCACCGAGCAGGATGTCGTCGCCAGCGCCGCCGTTGAGCGTGTCATTGCCGTCGCGGCCGGAGATAAGGTCGTCGAGCCCGGTTCCAGTGTTCACCAAGGTGCCGGTGAGCGTTTCACCAGCGCTGGTGCCTTCGATGACGTTGAGGAAGCGGCCATCGCTGAAGGCCAGAAGTTCGATATTGCGGAAGGTGTCCTTGCCGTCCGAACGCAGGTTCGGGGTGCCCTCCTCCTGTTCGGGCAGGTCGTCATCGTTTTGCACCTGCACGAAGCCGGTATGATCGATGAAGAGGCTGTCGTCGGAATTGAGACCGAAACTGTAGTTGGCGCGGGCGTCGGTATAGACCGCGCGGTCGATATCGCCTGCGACATTGCCGTTGATGATTTCGCGGACGATGCGGAGCGCGCCTGGGTTGATGGCACCCTCCAGCATCCAGGTGGTCAGCGGTTTGGTGACGGCGACGATGTTCGCGCCGGCTAAGGCGACAAAATCGCCAGTCGTCGCGTGGCGATATAGGGTGACGGCGCTTTCCATTGCGTCGGCGGAGAAGACCGTCCCGGCCTTGGACGTGCCCGCGATGCGGACGTTGAGCCACATGTCGCCGTCAATGACGTCATTGCCGGCCAGCCCCTTGATGGTGTCGCTACCGCCACCGCCGAGCAGGATGTCCGAAGCATCAGCCGTTTCGAGCACGACGGATTCGACGACTTCATTGTTGCCGGTTTGCTGGGTTCGGGTGATGTGGGCGACGAGGGCCCGCAGCCCGGTGATCAGGTCGACATTCTTTTCGAGTAGCGCGTTGGAATAGCTGTCGAGAGCGGAATCTGCGTTGGGGATGGCCGCGGTGCCTTCGGCTTCGGCGCGGGTATTCACCGCGACGTTGCGGCCGGTCAGAGTGTCGTCCTTCACCCAACCCGACAGGCCTTCCACGAGATCGAAGCGATCGCGCAGGATGAAGGCTTCCTGGGTTTCGAAGATGGGGATGCCGAGGTCGGAATTGGCGGCCTGGCTGTCGCCCTTGTGAATGGCCCAGTCAAACCCGGCCATGCCGTTGGAGCGCTGAATGCCCTCGCTATTCTGGGACATGATGTCGTCGCCAGACTCGCCGTCATAGTCGGTGTCGCCACCGCCGCCGAGCAGGACGTCATGCCCGATGATCGAGGAATTGAAGAAGAGCTCGGAGTTTTCACCCGCCAGCGTATCGAAGCGATCCCCGCCCTCGATCCAGTCGTCGCCTTCGTTGCCGAGCAGGAAATCGCCGCCCGTGCCGCCGAGGACGAAGTCGTTGCCGGTGCCGGCAAAGACCTCCTTGCCGTCGGGGCCGGCGATGAGGAAGTCACTGCCCTGATTGCCGAAGATCAGCGACAGGCCCGAGCCGCCATGGATGACGTCGTTGCCTTCATTGCCGTGCAGGAAATCGGCCTCGCCGATATCAGTGCCGGCATTGGTGATGATGTCGTCACCCGTGCCGCCAAAGACCTTGTCGACCCCGTAACCGGCCTCGATGCGGTCATTGCCGCCCTTGCCCCAGATGGCATCGTCGCCGCCGCCTGAGACGATGGTGTCATTGCCTTCGGTGCCGCCGATGGTGAAGTGCTCATTGCTGTTGACGCGGATATAGGCGGCAATGGTGCTGGTATCGCCTGCAGCGATCAGGTTGCCGGCGGCGTCGCGCCGTTCAACGATATTGGCAAAGGGCAGGTAGGGATTGTCCTGGGTCGGATCGTCGCCGAGCTGCTTGCTCGGATCCATTTCCAGGGTCGGCATTTCGAAGGCGGAGAAGAGATTGCCGGGCAAGGCCGTCTGGTCCGTGCCGCCGAGGTCGGTATTGCGCATGACCAGTTCGGCGAAGGTGTTGTTTTCCAGCTCGTTGAGCAGGTTCAGGCCCTGGGTACGCGACAGGTAGTAGAACCGGTCGGCGTCCTGCAGATTTTCCATGGTCATCTGGAAGACGAAGGCGAAGGTCGAGCCCAGCATGCCGCCGAAGGCCATCTTCTTTTCGGCCAGGCCGCCGATCCAGAAATCGACATCGTTGAGGCCGCCGAGCTTGGCGTTGGCGTAGGCGCCCGTGGCATTGAGGAAGTCGAGCCGGTCCGCCGGTGCGCCCGTGCCGCCCAGTACGAGCAGCGTGGCCGCCTCGCGCAGTTGCTCGACGGTCTTGGGGTTGGCCTGGGTATTGAGCAGGGACTCGTGGGTGCCATAGGCCGCGATGAAGTTGATGATCGAGGCCGGGTTCATGAGATTGAGCGCGAAATCGGCCCAGCTCGTATAGGGCTTGAGCAGGGTATCGCCGGTTTCGTCGTAGAATTTCTGGCGTCCGACGTTGAGCGGCGGCGTGCCCACATCGCGACCGCGGGCGAGGTTGATCGCGGCGAGATCGAGCGGAATGCCGAGCAGCTGGTTACGCAGCACGTCGGTGACGAATTCGTCGATGGCGCTGCCGACCTGGCGGGTCATGCCGCGAATGATGGCGCCAGACGCTTCCTCTGCGGTTGTGCCCAGGGATTCGTACATGACGGGATTGAGAAAGCCCGAGAACAAGGAAATTTCGTTCTCTATCGGGTTGCCGGTAACCGCATCCATCTGGATGACGTCGATGTTCTGCCGCAGCATGGAGTGACCGAAGCGGTAGACGACGTGGGCGAATTCGGCGGCGATGCTGGGATTGATATCGGCGGAGGGCTCGAAGACGAAGGCGTCAATATCGGGCTGCATCATGCGGCCGAATTCTTCGAAGACCAGGTGCTGGTATTCCATTTCATTGGTGAAGCGGCCGGCCTGGAAGAGGCGTTCGCCATCCCAGACGAGGGCGTTGATTCCCGCCTGCGTCGTGGGAATGGCGGTGACATCGACCCGTAGCCACTGGTTCAGGAAATTGAGATCGCCGCTCTCGAGCGCGATCTGCTTGGTCATTTCCACGATGCGATTGTGCTCGGCGTGGAAGACCTGGTGGACGGCGGTCAGGGCGATGTTCTCGTTGACGCGACCATCGCCGGCGATGAAGTGACGATCGAGCAGTTCGTCGTCGTATTGGGTGTTACGGCCCATGACGCTGGGAACGGTGTTGCCCGTCAGGCTGTCCGGATCCTCCTGGAGCACACCCCCGGCAGCCACCGGCACTGCCGCATGGGCGATGTCATCGAGGAAGGCGTGGCCGGTGAGGACGACGCCGAGGGCGCTCACCGGAGCGCCGGGGTTACCCTCGCGCAGCACATCATCGATGGTGCCCAGAATGCCATCCGGGCCCCAGCCTACCACCAACTGCGGATAGCCATTCGGGCCAGGGATGAAGTTGCCATATTCATCGGCGGCAATCAGCGGGATATTGCCGACATTGAGATCGGTGAGGTCGATGCCGAGGACATCCCGGGCCTGCGCCTTGATATCGGCCCAGGTGGCAAGACCTCCCTTGAGCCCTTCGAGCAAGAGACCCGAGGCGATCGGCTTGCCATCGGGACCATCGATATATTCGCGCATGAAAACCTGTTTGGACGCGGTCGAGGCATAGGTCTGGTTCTGGTCGACCCACGGCGTCGTCAGGTTCTTGGGGCCGGCGCCATCGTCAGCCGTGCCAAGAATGCCATCGGCGCCGGGATTGACGGTGACGCGGGTGACCGCGATGTAGTTCTGGCCGCCAACTTCATAGAGCGGATCATCGACAGCCAGCGGCACATAGACCGTGCCATTGCCGCCCTTGGCCACGAGATCGAGGCCGTGATCGAAGAACTGGCCGAAGATCGTCATCCAGCCATTGAAGGGCGAGGACAGGCCCTCGTCGGGCGAGACATTGGGCAGGAGGACCGTATTACCATCCATCTCGACGCCATGTGCGGCGAGAAGCACCGTGAGATGGGCCTGGGCGGCCGCGAGATCCGGCGCCGACTGCAATGCCGCAGCGAGATCCGCCTGCGCTTCGGTGAGCGCATCGGCCGCCGCACCGATGACGGCCGACAACGCAGCCGACGACGCAGCTGCGTTGGCCTGCGCGGTGACCAGATTGGCCTCGGCCGTTACGACCGCTGCCTGCATGAGATCGGAATGGGCGATGGCATTGGCAAAGGCGACGCTCTGATCGGCATTGGGAACGCCATCGATCAGGAGGGCGGTGACGGCGGCAACCGCTTGCGCGGCGGCCAGCTGCGCGGCATCTCGGGCGTCTTCCGCCGCTGTCAGCAAGGCCTGATCGCCAGCAGCAGCAGCAATCAGGCTCCCGGCATCGGCGTTGGCCTGCGCCAGCGCGGCTTCGGCCGCATCGACTGCCGCCTCGAGATTTGCGATCTGCTGAGCGGATGCATTGCCTGTCGTGGCTGCGTCGACCGCCCGCTTGGCATCGACGATTTGGCCGAGAATTTCATAGAGCTCCGCGGCGGGAACGCCGGCCAGTGTCAGCGCGGCGGCGATGGCGGCTGGATTATTCAGCGTCTGATCGACGATGAGATTGGAAATGATACGCGGATCGGCGTCGATGACGGTGGCCGATGTCCCGTAGTTGTTGTTGCTATAGGGCGGCGCACCCGGGGCGGGGTTAAAGCTGTAGCTGTCGCCGTCCCCATCGTTGAGATAGGTCGGGGTGAAGAGGCCAGGAAAGCTCTGGTCGGAGGCGCCCCAGTTTTCCCGGCCGGGCAGCAGATTGTTGTAGCTGCCATCGACGGTGCGGAGGCCATAGGGCAAGAGGTGTGCCTGTGCGAGGCCATCATTGCCGCCATAACCCGCGACCAGCGCTGCAAGATCTCCGCCATCGGCGTGTGCTTCCGCGATCTCGATCTGCTTCAGGATGAATTCCAGATCGTGCTTTACGAGCGTTACCATTGCCATCTCCCAAACAATCGAAACCGCTGCAGGGGCCAAACACTGGGCGCAGGGGTTTTCGTTATGGAGACGCTAAGACGGCAACGACCCGGCCGTAATATCGGTAGGTCTTGAGACTTTTACCCTTGAAGTCGGAACCGGTCCTATCGGCGCGGTTAGCGCGCGACTAGCCAAGTGGCTAGGGCCTTGGTCGAGCGTTTTTATCCACGACTCAAGAAGTTGCGTTGTTGAAGCCGAAATATTGGAGGATGGTAATTGTTCCGGCGCGTCATGTTTGCCGGAGAAGGACGGAGAGATCTGAAAGTGTTTTTGGGGAGTCTTCCGCTGCCATCGTCGCCCGGGGGGCGTATCGGGAAATGATCGGGCTCAGGCAGCATTTTCAGGGTGCTGTTCTGCGCTGGCGCGACCTTGAACTTGCGACGCAATATCTGATCGCCAGCGTGTCCATGGTGCTGCTGGTCAGTGCCGTTTCGGGCATGCTCATCAGTGCCGTTCTCAACCAAAGCGAGATCAACGAACGAACCCAGCAGACAGCACTCTTTCTCGATGGGGTGTTTTCCACGATGTTGCAGGACGTGGCCGATGGAGGCGAAATTTCCCGCGACAACATCGCTCGCATGGACACATTGATGGCCAAGGAGGATTTTCGGGATCGGTTCCCCTACCTCGAAGTTTGGCTGCCAAGCGGCGAAGTCGCCTATTCCAATTCGACCTTCCTGATCGGCCGCAAGTTCGC
Source organism: Devosia sp. LjRoot3 (assembly GCF_964252865.1). Taxonomy (NCBI): domain Bacteria; kingdom Pseudomonadati; phylum Pseudomonadota; class Alphaproteobacteria; order Hyphomicrobiales; family Devosiaceae; genus Devosia; species Devosia sp. LjRoot3. The sequence continues at coordinate 1,034,083 of NZ_CAXUPK020000001.1, read as the reverse complement.
CCTGCCTATCGAAGCGCGCCATGCATTTGAGGGGCGTGTCACCTCCACATTTGCGGATCTGGGGGCGGAAGAGCACACGCTGCGCGAGCTGCAGGCGGGCCTGCTTGAGGTCTATGCACCCGTCCACAGGCTAGGCAGCGACGAGATCATTGCCGTGGTGGAAATCCACGAAACGACCGAAGCGCTCGAGCATTCGCTGACCAATACAACCCTGCTCGTCTGGTCATTCGTTGTGGCGGGCGCCCTGGCAGCGATCATCGTGCTTTTTGGCATCGTGCAAAGGGGCAGCCGGACCATTCAGGCGCAAAGACACGATCTTGCCGAGCGATTGAAGGCTTCACTGCATCTGCGGGCGCAGGTGGGGGAGGTGCAGGAGGCGCGCCGGCTTTCGGACAATGCCGCGCTGCTGGCTGAAAAACGCCTGAAACTGGCGAGCGCAGACCTCCACGATGGCCCATCGCAACTCATCAACTTCGCTCTTCTCAAGGCGCAGGAGAGTGCCATCGCGAAAACGCCGGCCGAGCGCCAGCGCATATTGAACGCGATGCGCACCTCGCTGATCACCGCATTGTCGGAAATCCGGAGCATCAGCCACGGGCTCATTCTGCCCGATATCGCCAATCTGTCATTCGACGCGATCGTTGATCTCGCTATCGAGGCACACGAAGCGCGTACCGGAGCAAGCGTCATTCGCAAGGGGGAGTTCGGCCCGGCCAACGCGGGCCTCGAGACGCAGATCGCGCTCTATCGGATCGTGCAGGAGGGATTGAACAACGCCTTCCGGCACTCCCAGGATTCGAGCGTCACCGTTTTGTGCGAAATGTCGGGGCAGCGTGCACGCATAGAACTGCGCAATGCGATTTCGACCGCGCGGCCGCGCGAGCCGCATGAATTGTCCGGCATGGGCCTCGATGGCCTCAAGGCGCGCGTGGAAATCCTCAATGGCACGTTCGCAGCGCGGCGGATCGGGGACGAATTTTCGCTTGATGTCAGCCTCGATATGGAGCGGCAAGATGACTGAGGTCACCACCGTCGTCTTTGTCGACGACCACGCCATTTTCCGCGCCGGACTGGCCCAGGCGCTTGCCACTTCGGACAAGATCGAGGTGGTCGCGCAAGGGGGCAGCCCTGCCGATGCCATCGAGCTGGCGTCCCGGCACCGGCCCGACATTCTGCTGCTCGACCTGTGGATGCAGCGTGCCAGCAGCGTGGGGCATATTCGTTCAATTCTCGATGCCAGTCCGGGCACCAAGGTCGTTATCCTGACGGCCTCCGAGGAGGGAGTCGACGTTGTCGCCGCCATGAGCGAGGGGGCGGCGGGTTTCGTTACCAAGGAAACATCGCCGGCCGACCTCATCGCCATCATCAACGACGTGCAGAGCGGGGAAACCTATCTCTCCACGCGATCGCTCGCCGGCTGGCTGACGACGCTCAACAACACGTCCAAGGCGGAAGCCGATCGCGACTCGGTCGCCGCACTCTCCGAGCAGGAGCGCGCCGTGTTGCGCTCTATCGCGATGGGCAGCAGCAATGGAGAGGTCGCCAAGCATCTGGGCATCAGCATAGCGACGGTGAAATACCACCTCGGCCGCATCTTCGTTAAGCTCGGGGTGCGCAACCGGGTGGAGGCAGCCGTATTTGCGCGCAGCATGTTTGAGGGGGAAGGCTGACCGCTGGCTTCGGCGGGTGTTCTAGCTCAAGCGGCGGACGGCGCTGGGCGGGGTTTCGCTGACGCGGCTCCAGGCGCGGCGGAGCTGGCGGCTGGAATTGAAGCCGGCGCGCTCGGCCACGCGTTCGATATTGAGACGGGTCTCGCTCAGCAATTGCTGGGCGAGGGCCACGCGGAGCTTGTTGAGATAATCGGGAATGCTCATGCCGGTGTGGTCGTTGAAGAGGCGGCTGAGGTGGCGCGGGCTGGCGATGGCGATGGGCGCGAGGATTTCGAGGGACCAGTCGCGGGTGGGATCGGCGGTGATTGCGTCCTGCACGCGATGGATAGCCGGGTGGATGTGGTTGCGGCCCTCGAGCCAGGGGGATAGCTGCGGATCGGTACCGGCGCGGCGGAGATAGACGACCAGTTGGCGGGCGACGGCGGCGGAGGTTGCGGGGCTCGTGAGGCGGCCGATGATGTGCAGCATCAGATCGATGCCCGCGGTGATGCCGGCACTGGTGTAGCGGTTGCCATCTTCGACATACAGGCGATTTTCCAGCACTTTTGCCGTTGGCGCCACGGCGGCCAGGTCGCCGCAATCGGAAAAATGGGTGGTGCAATTGACGCCGTCGAGAAGGCCTGCGCGGGCGGCGAGGAGTGCGCCGGAGCAGATCGAGACGAGAAGGGTCTCGGGCTGGACGATGCGGCGGAGCCAGGCGACAGCTTCTTCGGAGCCGGCGTTGAGCGGGTCCATGGGATGGCCTGCATCCATCGGCTCTTCGGTGTGACCGGAGAGAATGATCATGGCGCCCTGCTCTATCGTCTCGGGCAAAGGCTCGATGCCGGAGACTTTCAGGCCGATGGAGGTCGTGACCTCTGACAAGGCGCCGACATAACGGACGTCAAACTGCACCTGGTCCTGGGCGCGATTGGCGTAGCGCAGGGCTTCGACGGGTCCTGCGACATCGAGCAGCAGCGTCCGCGCCGGCAGGACGACATAGGTCGGGATGCGGCGCGGCGTTGATGTCATGCGGCGGCGGCCTTGGGTGCGCCGGCGAGGGCTTCGGCGATGGTGCAGACCCTAGCGAAGCGGCCATCGAGGACGGCGGCGGTGCGGGCCTTCAGCTCTTCGACAGTCCAGGTTTTGCCGGTGGCGTCGGTGAGCGGCATGGTATGGGTGGCTTCGGTGACATAGTCGACCTGCCAGCCGAGGTCGGAACCGTGGCGGGTGGTGGTTTCGCAGCACTGCTCGGTGCGGATGCCTGAAATCACGAGGCGGCGGATGCCGTTTTCGACGAGAAAGACTTCAAGTGGTGAGCCGACAAAGGCGGAATGGCGCTGCTTGATGAATTCGAGGTCGGGCTTGTCGAGCTTGAGATCGCTGATGGGCGTGACAAAGCCGGAGGCGATTGAGAAAATGCCGTCCGGCTCGCCGTGGAAGACGCGGACGATCTTCCAGCCTTTTGCCAGGGCGCCATCGATCAGGGCCTGCTGGTTCCGGAGATAGGTCGGGCTATCCACTTCGTGCCAATTGGCGCGCTGGCGGAAACTTTCCTGGGCATCGATGACGAGAAGAGCCGTATCGGTCATTTCTGGACACTCCGTTGTGCGGGATATGACGCGATCCTAGGCTTTCTGTCGAGGATTTCGAGGCATGGGCGAGACGACTAGCGGACAAAAAAGGACAAGCGGCTGGTGCGCCATTCCTGCTAGCTCCGGCCAAGGTCCTTTTCGGCCAGCTCGCGAAAAGCGTCGGGGACGGAGTTTTTGCGCTCGAGGTGGGCGGCGGCGTAGCCGATGGCGTCGCGGCCGAAGCGGTTTCGGGCTTTGTCCATGGCGCGATCGGCCGACCAGCGGGCAGCGCCCTGGCGCGAGCCGGGGCGGCGCTTTTCGTCGTCGAGGCCGAGGGAGAGTTCGAGCTGGATCTGGCGCTGCTCCTCGATATGCGAGACCGAGACGGCGAGCAGTGAGATCGTCTTTTCCTTGGGGTGGTCAGCGAGGGCCTGGCGGACCAGTTCTTCGGCAATTTCCGCGACGATCAGGGTGGCCGAGACGGGCGCATCGAGCGTCATGGCGCGGGTGACGGCCCGCATATCGGCAAAGCGCACGCGGACGGTGATGGTGCGACCGGAGAGGGATTTTGCACGCAGGCGCGAGGTGACGCGATCGGCAAGGTGCTGCAAGACGGGTTTGAATACCGCTTCGGTAGCCGGCTGACGGCCTAGGGCGGATTGGGCGCCGGCGGAGCGGGCGCGATGCTCCCTGACAATGGCGCGGGTGTCGCGGTTCCAGGCGAGGTCGGAGAGCTTTTCGCCAGCGGCGTCGCCGAGAAGGCCGCGGAGGGAGCGGCCGGGGGTGTTGGCAAGCTGGCCAATGGTGAGGATGCCTTCGGCCTTGAGCTTGCCTTCGGTGACAGGGCCGACGCCCCACATCAGGCCGACGGGTAGATCGTGGAGGAAGTCGAGTTCGGTGGCCGGATTGACGACGACCAGTCCATCGGGCTTGGCGACCTGGGAGGCGACCTTGGCGAGATGTTTTGTGCGGGCAACGCCGACCGAGATGGGCAGGCCAAGTTCGTCGCGGACGCGGCGGCGGACGGTTTCGGCGATTTCGCGCGGCGAGCCGAAGAGGTGGGTGCAGCCAGCGACATCGGCGAAGGCTTCGTCGATGGAGATGCGTTCGATCAGCGGGGTGTAGTCTTCAAGGACGGCGATGGCTGCGTCGCCCAGGCGCTGGTACTGGTCGAAATTGCCACGGACGAAGAGCAGATGCGGGCAGAGTTCGCGCGCGTTGCGTCCGGACATGCCACCGCGGACGCCGAAGGCCTTGGCTTCATAGGAGGCCGCGAGGACGACACCGCCGCCCACGGCCATGGCCTTGCCGCGCAGGTCCGGGTTTAGAAGCTGCTCGACCGAGGCGTAGAAGGAGTCGAGATCGGCGTGGAGGATCGTTGCTTCTGTCGACATGATGCCACCGGATGCCGGCTCTTCTTTGTTCGCTATTTGTTCACTTGCGAACTTTGGAGTCAAGCTCGCTGAGAAAAAGCGAAAAAGGTTGGAACCGATCCGGAGGCGGCGCGTTGTGTCTAAATCGGAAAGCGGTAGAAAATATCGAAGACCGATAAACGGCCCCGAAGGCGAAAGCCTCCGGGGCTTTTTGCTGTCAGGCGACAGCCTTTTCCACGTGGTGGCGGCCGATGGGTACGATCATCGGGGTGTCGGAAATGGGATCGACGACGATGCGTGAGGTCATGCCGAAGACTTCGCGGACGACCGCTTCGGTCATGACGTCCACGGGGCGGCCTTCGGTGACGATCTTGCCGGATTTCATCGCGACAATGTGGTCGGCGTAGCGGCAGGCGAGGTTTAGGTCGTGGAGGACCACGACGACGGTGCGGCCGCGCTCTTTCACCAGATCGGTAAGCAGATCAAGGACTTCGACCTGGTGGTTGATGTCAAGGAAGGTGGTCGGTTCGTCGAGGAGAAGGAGATCGGTCTGCTGGGCGAGGGCCATGGCGATCCAGACGCGCTGGCGCTGGCCGCCGGAGAGTTCGTCGACGGGACGGTCGGCCAATTCGCCCATATCGGTGGCGCCGAGGGCTTCGGCGACGGCGGCGTCGTCTTCCGGGGTCCAGCGACGGAACCAGCCTTGGTGCGGATAGCGGCCGCGGCCGACGAGGTCGGCGACGGTGATGGCGTCGGGGGCGATGGGGGATTGGGGGAGGACGCCGAGAAGGGTTGCGACTTCGCGGGTTGGCATCTGGTGGATGGGCTTGCCATCGAGATAGGCGGCGCCCTTTGTGGGCGTGAGCAGGCGCGCGAGGCCACGCAGCAGAGTGGACTTGCCGCAGGCATTGGCGCCGACGATGACGGTGAGCTTGCCGGCAGGGACGTTGAGGTTGAGATCGGAGACGATTTCGCGGTCGGCATAGCCGAGGTGCAGGCCGGCGGCCATGAGCTGGTGGTTTTGCGTCATGTTCGTCTCCTTCAATTCACCCGGCCGGAGCGGCCGGAGACGACGAGCAGCCAAAGCAGGAAGACTGCGCCGAAGCCGCCGGTGACGACACCGGTCGGCAATTGCATGTTTGGCAAGGCGTGTTGCGCCAGAAGGTCCGATACCAGCATGACCAGGGCGCCAACGAGGCCGGCCTGGGGAATGCCGCGCCCTGCCCCGCCCATGAGGCGGCGGGCGATGGGGCCGGAGACGAAGGCGACGAAGCCGACGGGACCGACTGCGGCCGTGGCGAAGGCAGCGAGGGCTACGCCTGCTACCATGAGGCCCAAGCGGGTTTGTTCGACGCGGGTGCCGAGGGCGTGGGCGGTGTCGTCGCCCAGTTCCAGCCCGTCGAGGCCGCGCACGAGGATGACCAGCAGCGGCAGGGTGACGACGAGCATGGCGGCGAGGACGATGGAATCGCCGGGGCGCGCGGCATTGAGGCTGCCGACGAGCCAGGCCATGGCCTGCTGCACTTCGAAGAGGCGGGCGCGGGTGAAGAGATAGGAGATGACGGCGCTGAGCATGGCGGCAGCGCCGATGCCGATGAGCACGACGCGATAGGCGGTGACGCCATTGCGCCAGGCAAGGATGTAGATGGCAAAGGCCGTGAGGAGCGCACCGGCGAATGCGCCGAGGGAAACGGCGAGGCCGGTCCAGCCCAGGACAATGATGCAGAAAACAGCGGCGGCGCTTGCGCCGTGGGCGATGCCGATAATATCGGGGCTCGCCAAGGGGTTACGCAGCAGAGTTTGGAAAATGATTCCGGAGAGGCCGAAGGCGGCGCCGGACAGTAACGCCAGGAAAAGGCGCGGCACGCGGACCTGCAGAACGATGAAATCGACGCCCTTATTGGTGAGGCCGGTCAGCGGGGAGAAGAGCGAGCGGATGATTTCTTCGGGCGGTACCGGGAAATCGCCGAGGGTGAGCGCCGCGGCGCTGGCGAGGACCAGAGCCAGGACGAGGCCGAGGGTGACGCGGCGGCTTTTGCTTTCGCGCTGGCGGCGGACGTTGGCGATGTAGCTGGTGTCGATTGCGGTCATCACAGAGCCGCCAATTTGCGGCGCCGGACCAGCGCGATGAAGAAGGGCGCGCCGATGAACGCGGTGACGATACCGACCTGCACTTCGCCCGGCGGGGCAATGACGCGGCCGATGACGTCGGCGCCGAGGAGCAGAATGGGCGCCATCAGCATGGAATAGGGCAGGATCCAGCGATAGCCGGGGCCGGTGATGGCGCGGGCGACATGGGGGACGGTGAGGCCGACAAAGGCGATGGGGCCCGCAGCGGCAACGGCGGAGCCAGCGAGGACGACGGACGCGAGGCCGGCAAGGCCGCGGGAGAGGCCGATGCGCTGGCCGAGAGAACGGGCGACATCGTCGCCCATGCTGAGGCCGTCGAGGAGGCGGGCCGTGGCGAGGGCGAGCACGGTGCCTGCGAGAATGAAAGGGCTGACCTGAAGGGCGATTTCCATGGAGCGGCCGGCCAGCGATCCAACCTGCCAGAAGCGCACTTCATCGAGCGTACGCGGGCTGGTGAGCAGGATGGCATTGATGATGGCCTGCATGACCGCGGTCATGGCGGCGCCGGCAAGGGCCAGCTTGATGGGTGTGGCGCCTTCGCGGCCAAGTGAGGCTACGGCATAGACGACCAGCATGGCGGCACCGGCGCCAATGAAGGCGAGCCAGACATAGGCCGTCAGTTGGGTGATGCCGAATACGGATACGCCGAGGACGACGAAGAGAGCAGCGCCGGAATTGATGCCGAGGATGGACGGATCGGCCAGCGGATTGCGCGTGGCACCCTGGAGGACCGCGCCGGCAAGGCCGAGGGCGGCGCCGACGAGGACGCCGACGACTGTGCGCGGCAGGCGCAGGTCCCAGATGATGCGGTGTTCGGTCGAATTGGGATCGTAGGAAACGAGCGCGGACCACACCATGTCGATGGGAATGGGCCGCGCACCGGTTGCCATTGAAAGCAGGACGATGGCGAAAAGCGCCGCGCCCAAAAGGGCGAGACCGAGGCCGAGCGTTGCCGCGCGGCCTGCTTTCTTATTCGCCTTCTCCGCCTGCATCAGGGGGTGAGATCGGCATTGGCCGCGTTGATGGCCGTAGTCAGTTCGGTGAGCGCGGCAGCGTAGTGCGTGTAGTTACGCAGCCAGAAAGCCGGCCATTCGGCGACCTGGCCGGCCTTGGCGCCCGGATTGAGCGTCCAGGTGGGCTGGGCCAGCGCCGTCTTCATGGTGGCGGGCGAGCGATTGTCGACGAGGATCAGATCGGCCGGGTATTTGTCGGCGTTTTCCCAGCTGACAGTCTCAAAATAGTTGTTGCCTGCGGCGTCGACACCTTCGGGTTCGACGAGGTCGAGGCCCCAGGACTGCATGTCGAGCAGCTCGGCCGCGCCGGCAGGATCGGCAACGTAGAGGGCGTCGTCGCCGGCATAGACGGCGAGAACTTTCAGGCCCGACTTGGCTGCGATGGCGGACTTGAAATCGGCCAGGGCGGTTTCGAAGGCGGTCTTTTCAGCGGCAATGGAGGGCTGGGCGAGATCGGCGCCGAGGCTGGCGGCGAGGGTTTCATAGTCCTCGATCATGCCCAGGATGGAATCGCCGGCCGAAACGCCGGTGATGGGAGCGAGCTGGGTCAGCAGCGTGACCACATCTTCGCCGCCGGACCAGGTAGCGTTGCGATCCCACCATTCGGCAAGGACGAGATCGGGATTGAGGGCGGCGGCCTTTTCGATATCGACCTCGCCCCAGGCCTGGCCGATGATTTCGATGCCGGTGAGATCGAGACCCTGCAGAGCCTTGGCGTCAGCAACCGGACCATCGGCATAGATGCCGACGGGGCGAATGCCGAGCGGGATGAGGCCAGCGGCAGCATCCTGGCTGGCGATAATGCGCTGCGGGGCGGCGTCGAGCGTGACCGTCTGGCCTGAGCCATCAGTGTAAGTCCAGGGTTCGGCATGAGCCGCGGCGGACAGTGCAAGTGACGACAGGGCTGCGAGAGCGAAGGCGCGAAGGGTCATGGGCTCACCTGGTTGCAAAGTGAGCGTTTTTTGCCTCGGTAATATTGAATGGTCAAGTCAAGTTTATAGGGTGCAGGGCGGTGGCGGAACGCCGCTGAAGGCGGGGACGTCGTATGTGGACCTTGGCCATTGAGTATGCCAGCACCCCCTCCCATCCTCCCCCGTCAAGGGGGAGGTGCTGCATCGAGTATGGGGCCAGACTGTACAAAAGCACCGGCCGCCCCCTTTGTGGGGAGGGGTGTCGCGGCAAAATCCCCGCTTTCGCGGGGATGACGTTGTGGAGAAGAAGGGGCGAGGAAGGGGTGAGCCCAGCCTCACGCAGGACGGCGGTACTGGTAGATGCCGACGTCGATGGAGCCTTCGGTGAAACCGGCTTCGCAATAGCTGAGATAGTAGACCCATTTGCGCTTGAAGGTCTCATCGTAGCCGAGCGGAGCGATCATGGGCCAGCGTTCGAGGAAGCGGTCGCGCCAGAGTTTTAGCGTCTTGGCGTAGGACAGGCGGAAGGTCTCGACGTTTTCGAGAACCAGACCGTATTTTTCGCCGAATTCGCGCATCACCGTTTTGGTCAGCAGCATGCCGCCGGGGAAGATGTAGCGCTGGATGAAGTCGGGGCCGCTGCGGTAGCCGTCGAAATCGGCTTCGTTGATGGTGATGGCCTGGATGGCGGCGGTGCCGCCGGGCTTCAGGCGATCATGAATGGTCTGGAAGTAGCTCGGCCAATTGTCCTCGCCCACCGCCTCGATCATCTCGATGGAGCCGATGTGGTCGAACTGACCTTCGGTGTGGCGATAGTCTTCGAAGACGAGCTTCGCGTACTTGTCGAGATCCTGGCGCGCCAGGCGTTCCTGGCCGTATTTGAGCTGTTCGGCGGAAAGGGTAATGCCGCGCAGGTTGGCCTGGTAATCGCGCGCGACGGTTTCGGCAAAGCCGCCCCAGCCGCAGCCGATTTCGAGCACGGAGGAGCCGGGCGTGACGCCGGCCATATCGGCGACGCGGCGATATTTTGCCACTTGCGCTTCTTCGAGGCTCTGATCGCCGGAGGTGAAAAGCGCCGAGGAATAGGTCATCGAAGGGTCGAGCCACTGGCCGTAGAAGTCGTTGCCGAGGTCGTAGTGCTCGGCGATGTTCTTCTTGGAGCCTTCGAGCGTGTTGCGGCGCGACAGGTGATAGTGCAAGTCCGTGGCGGCGCGGCGGAAGAAGCCCTTGTTGGCGCTCTCGAACATGTCGCGGTTTTGCAGGAAAAAGCGGAACAGCGCTGTGAGATCGTCGACCTCGATGTCGCCATTCATATAGGCGGCGGCAAAGCCGACAGTGCCGCGGCGCATGGCCTCGGTGATGACCCTAAAATTGTTGAGCCGCAGGACGGCGTGTTCGCCCGTCTTGGTATTGCCCATGGTCCGCGTGCGACCATTGGGCAGAATGACCGTCACGGCCCCGAACTTGGGATGGCCGATCAGGGCAAAGCCGATCTTTTCGACGAGAAAGGAGGCAAAACGCGTCCAGGGCGTTGCGCCAGTATTGGAGTGGTCTACCGCTGTCTTACTCATTGCGCCGCTACATCCAACCATCGTGATGCGGGCCGGAGCGAGCCAGGCAAATTGCACAGCTTCGGCCGCGGAGGCATCCCCTTGAGCCGAAGCAGTAGTGCTTCCCAGTGGATGCATATCAATAGTTTAACGGGCATTAACGGATATGCAAGCAGCAGTTTGATGCCCGATGCCGGCCCGTCAAGGCGCGGCAAGCTGGGATCGAAACGCTCCACAAAATGGCTGAAAAAATGATTCCGGGAACCGAACCAAGCGGCTGAAAAGCCTGGCCTCCCGGTGTTGCTGAAAGCACTGGATAAAGCACGCACGAAAGAGTTCCCCACATAGTCTCATATTCGACTACGAGGCGAATAACGCATTGGATCTGGATTGAGTTTCCTCGCTACCGCGGAATCCGCGCGATATCGGTGAGCCGGAACTGGACCTGTTCGCGGCCCTGATAGTGATCGAGCGAGAGGCTGCCGGCAAAATGCAGGGGCTGTTCGCTATCGCGCAGCAGGATGTCGCCGAGAGGCGTGCCAGCGGCGCGGAAGGCAATGGCTTTGAGCTTTGCGCCATCGTCTGACGACAGGGTGAAACTGACATGGCCGCCCTTGCCGACGACCTGGGCAAAACGCGCCCGGTGGGACGGGAAGGCGAAGACCGGGCCGGGATTGCCGGAGCCGAAGGGGCCAGCGCGTTCGATATTGTGGAGGAGGTCGACGGTGGCGCCACGGGCGGTGAGGGCGGCGTCGACCTTGAGAGCGGAGGCGGCGCGGGCCGTCGTGACGCTGCCGCTGAGTCGGTCGGAGATGAAGGAGCGGAAGGGGCCGAGATCGCCGGGGCGAAGGGTGACGCCCGCAGCCATGGCGTGGCCACCGCCCTTAGGGATCAAGCCGGCTTCGACGGCGGCGATGACGGCACTGCCGAGATCGACGCCGGGCATGGAGCGACCGGAACCGGTGCCTGTGCCATCGGGGTGGAGGGCAATGGCGAAGGCGGGACGATCAAAGCGCTCTTTTAAGCGCGCGGCGACCAGGCCAACCACGCCGGGATGCCAATTGGCAGAGGCCAGAACGAGAATGGGAGGCCCCTCGCCTGCCCCGATTTCGGCAGCGGCGACGGATGTAGCTTCCTCGACGGCTTCGACTTCGATGCGTTGGCGTTCGGTGTTCAGCTCATCGAGCTTTGCCGCGATGACGAGGGCCTGGTGCTCGTCGTCGAGCGCAAGGAGTTGGGTACCGAGGGCGGCATTGCCGATGCGGCCGCCGGCATTGATGCGCGGGCCGATGAGAAACCCCAGATGATAGGGATTGAGCGGGCCACTGACGCGCGAAGCGAGGGCCAGAGCGGCCATGCCGTGGTTGTCGCCGCGGCGGGCGACTTCGAGGCCGCGCAGGACGAAAGCACGGTTGAGGCCGACCAGGGGCACGACGTCGCAGACGGTGCCCAGGGCGACGATGTCGAGCAATTTCAAAAGGTCCGGCAGACCGGTATCGCCACGCTGGCGCAGGGCGCGGTTTACGGCGACCAGAACCATGAAGGTGACGCCGGCCGCGCAGAGATAGCCGAGGCCGGAAATGTCGTCGGGGCGGTTGGGATTGACCAGGGCCGTGGCGGGGGGAAGGTCGTGGTCGGAGAGGTGGTGGTCGATCACCAGCACATCGACGCCGCGGGAGCGGGCGTGGGCGATGGGGCCATCGCTGGTGGTGCCGCAGTCGAGCGTGATGATGAGCGAGGCGCCGGCGTCGATCAGCTTGTCCATGGCGGCGATGTTGGGGCCATAGCCCTCAAAAATGCGATCGGGGATATGGACCTGCGGGGTCAGGCCGAAATGGGCGAGATAGCGCACCATGAGGGCGCAGGAGCTGGCGCCATCCACGTCATAGTCGCCGAAGAGGGCGATGGATTCATTGTCGGCGATGGCGCGGGCGAGACGGTCGGAGAGGTCATCCATGGCCGTCAGCGTCGAGGGATCGGGCATCAGGTTGCGGATGGTGGGTTCGAGATAGGCCTGGGCGGAATCGATATCGACGCCCCTGCCCGCGAGAATTCGCGCCAGGATATCGGAGATGCCGGCACGCTGGGCTATGGCCGTGGCCATGCGCGCGCCCGCGACGTCGAGCCTGTCAACCCAGGCCCGGCCCAGGACCGACTGAGTGACGTCAAGAAAATTGCGGCGCGTTTCCAGCATGGGCTGGTGTTAGGCGATTTAGCTCAGAGGGGAAAGGGGTTGCCGCGTGTTGTGTGTGCATGCTTGTTGCGCCCGGCAATTCAGGAGTGAGCGATGACGGGCAAGGCGAGCATCATTTTCCTGCATGGTGCTTCGAGCAGCGGGAAGTCCACCCTGGCGCGGGCGCTGCAGGATCGGATCGAGCGGCCGTTCTGGCACATTTCCATCGACCATCTGCGCGACTCGGGCGTGTTGCCGCTGGGGCGGGTTAAGGCGGGCGACTTCAATTGGCGCGAGATGCGGGCGCCGTTCTTTGCCGGCTATCATGCGTCGCTGGCTGCCTATGCGGCGGCGGGGAATAATCTCATCGTCGAGCACATTCTGGATACGCCGGGTTGGCAGGGCGAATTGGCGGAGCTGTTTCGGCCATTCGATGTGCTGTTCGTGGCGCTGCATTGTCCGGTGGAGGAGCTTAATCGGCGGGAACTGGCACGCGGGGATCGGCCGGTGGGCAGCGCGGAAAAGGATGCGCTGACGATCCATGAGGGGCGTCGGTATGATCTGGAGCTGCAGGCGGAGGGTGGGATCGAGGAGAATGTGGAGAGGGTGATGGCGGCTTGGCGGGGCGATCGGGCGGCGTCGCGGTTCTTTGAGGTGGCGGACGGGAAGCAGTGAGGCTCCTCAGCCCCACCCCTCACCGTGTCATTCCCGCGCAAGCGGAAATCTCCTTGCACAGAAACAGAGATTCCCGCTTTCGCGGGAATGACACCGCGCTTTTGAAAGGCTCTGGCGGACGAGTGTCCTACCCCACTGGGTATTGCCATACTGGCCAGACCAGGATCCGCAAGCTACCTTGCGTGCCTTGCCTTGATCCATCGCGTCGTCTGGCTCCAGGAGCGCATGACGACGGTTGAGGTCTCGACCCATTGGCGACGGAGTTTTACGCCTTCAACGAGGGAGCCGTCGGTGATGCCGGTGGCGGAGAACAGGACGTCGCCAGAGGCGAGGTCGCCGACATTGTAGACCCTATTGGCATCGGTGATGCCCATTTCGCGGGCGCGGCTGCGCTTGTCGGGGGTGTCGAGGATGAGTTTGCCCTGCATCTGGCCGCCAATGCAGCGGAGGGCGGCGGCGGCTAGGACGCCTTCAGGGGCACCGCCGGAGCCGAGATAGATGTCGACGCCGGTATCTTCGGTGTTCACCGCGTGGATGACGCCGGCAATGTCACCGTCGCTGAGGAGTTTTACCGAGACGCCTGCCATGCGGAGCTCTTCAAGAAGGCCGGCGTGGCGCGGGCGATCGAGGACGATGGCGGTGATTTCGGAGACGGGCACGCCCTTGGCCTTGGCCAGTGCCTTGACGTTTTCGGTGGCGGACCACTCGATATTGACGGTGTCGGCCGGATATTCGGCGCCAATGGCGATCTTGTGCATGTAGACGTTGCGGGCAACGTTCAGGAGCCCACCGCGCTCGGCCATGGCGAGGACGACGAGGGAATCGGGCTGGTTCTTGGCGCAGAGGGTGACGCCTTCGAGGGGATCGACGGCGATATCGACCTCGGGGCCCTCGCCGGTGCCGGCGGGCTGGCCGACATAGAGATCATCGCATTCGAACTCTTCGCCCTCGCCGATGACGATGCGGCCGGCGATAGAGACGCGGTCGAGTTCGGCCCGCATGGCTTTTACGGAGGCCTCGTCGGCGGCCTTTTCGTCGCCCTTGCCGCGCCACTCGGCGGCGGCGATGGCGGCGCGTTCGGTGACGCGCACCATTTCGAGGGTCAGCGAGCGATGGAGGTGTGCCGGCGATCTGCCGTCATCGGCCTTGCTGAGCTTCATTTTCTCTCCCGGTGCCTGGCACCGGGAGGGTGTCAGAGCTTCTCGATACGAATGAGTTGCGGTTCGCCGACTATGAAGCCGTCCGCAGCGATTTGCGCAAGCGCTTCGCGCACGGATGATTCCAAAGTCTGTTGGGTAATCATCACAACGGTGCGTGAAGGCGAGCCATCGGGGGCGATGGCCTTGGCGGCCAGATCGGAGCGCTGGATGACCGAATCGATGGAAATCGACTTTTCACCCATGCGGGTGGTGATGGCGGCGAGTGCGCCGGGCACATCCTTGGCGGCGAGGCGGATGTAGAAGCCGCCTTCATGGGCGCGAGCCGGTGCTTCGCGATAGGGCAGCAGTTCGTCGCTCGGCACGCCAAGCGGCGGCACGCGGGTGCCGCGGGCGATATCGAGGATGTCGGACAGGACCGAAGAGGCCGTGGGCGGGCCACCGGCGCCGGGGCCGGCGAGCAGGAGCTCGTGGACATGGTCGGTTTCCAGCGCAACGGCGTTCATGACGCCATCGACGCCGGCAATGGCCGAGCCCTTGGGCACGAAAGTGGGGTGCACGCGCTGCTCGATGCCGCTTGCGGTGCGTTCGGCGATGCCCAGCAGCTTGATCTTGTAGCCGAGGTCGGCGGCGACCTGGATGTCGTGCTGGGTGATGCGCGAAATGCCTTCGATACGCATCTTGTCGGGCGCAATTTCGTAGCCGAAGCAGAGCGTGGCGAGGATCGAGAGCTTGTGGGCGGTATCGAAACCTTCGACGTCGAAGGTGGGATCAGCTTCGGCATAACCCAATGCCTGCGCGTCCTTAAGGCAATCGGCGAAGGTGATACCTTCATTGCCCATGCGCGTCAGGATGTAATTGCAGGTGCCGTTCATGATGCCAAAGACCTTCGCGATGCGGGCGGAGCCCAGGCCTTCGCGCAGAGTCTTGATGACGGGGATGCCGCCGGCAACGGCCGCTTCGAAGCCGAGCTGGGCGCCCGATTCTTCGGCGAGTTTTGCCAGCAGAACGCCGTGCTTGGCGAGAAGTGCCTTATTGGCGGTGACGACGGGCCGGCCGATTTCGAGCGCGGATTTGACCGCGGCGAAGGCCGGGCCATCTTCGCCGCCGATGAGTTCGACGAAAAGATCGATGCTGTCGGACTTGGCGAGGGCGACCGGATCGTCGAACCACTCGAGCCCAGAAATATCAATGCCGCGGTCGCGGGATCGCGAGCGCGCGGCAACGGCGGTCACCTGCAATTGGCGGCCAAGTTTTTTGTTCAGCTCGGCGCCGTCTTTCTGAAGGATACGGACGAGCGTAGCGCCGACATTGCCGAGGCCGGCAACGCCGATGCGGAGCGGCGTCTGGGTTTCCGTTTCGCCGAATTCGGTCATGGCCTTGAGGATGCGCGCGCGCGTTTCGCTGCGCGGTTCGCGACCGTCACGCAGGTCGAAGACGAAGAGCGGATCGCCTGCTACAATGCGGCCAAAACGGGTCGGAGTCCAACCGCGGGCGGAGATGAAAGATTCGACGGATTGGCGGAAAGACTGGATATCGCTCATGGTGCGCGACATGTGCATAGGAACTTGCCTAGAGGTCAATAGGAATTTTGTAGGCATTGCCGCAATGTGGTTTGCGGCAGCGCTGGCAGTGCAGGCGCAGGAGGTGCAGACGGCCCTCGCGAATCCCGAAGCGGAGGCCGTGGCGGGTGTTTCCTATGCCGATCTGGTGGCGATGGCGCTGCCGGGAGCGCATCTGGCGGACGGCACTGTGGTGGTCGATCGCGATGTTGCCCTGCCCCACATCGAGGGCGAAGATTTCGCCATAACGCTGACGGCACCGGTTGGGGTGAACTCCATCGAGGCGGCAAAGGTCAGTGTCGACGGACGGCCACATCTGGCGCTGCTGATCGATCTTGCCGAGGGCGATGATGCCGCAGGGCCGGTGGCGGGGCTGGCACTGTTTGGTATTGCGGGCGAGCCCAAGCTGGTTGACGTGGTCGATGTCGGGTTCGACCGGATGGTGAGCTTTGCCGAACCTGCCAGCCTGGCGGTGGGTGGAGGGCAAAGCCTGCTGCTCGTCAGCAACCAGCATGGCAATGCCGGGCAGTTCTATGATGCGACGAGCATTGTCGAACTGGTCGAGGGCAAGCTTACGCTCGTCGATATGGTGATGATGCTGAGCGATCTGGGTTGCGCCGGGAGCCGGACGCAATCGGTGGCCTATGAAACGGACGGTGCGGCGGAAACGCCGGCGCCTTTTGAGATCAAGGTCACTGACAAGACCGAGGGTTCGACCGCCCCTTGTGAGGGCACGGAAGCGTATGAGCCCGGCGCGGCGAACTATGCGGTCACCTATGCCTGGGACGAAGGTGCTTCACGCTATGTTGCCGAGGGCGACGGCTGGGCCGCCCTCGATGAGGTGAATGGCGAGCGCTACTGAGCCTTGGCGGCGGTAGCGGCGCGACCGACTTCGGCGGCGACCTGGGGAAAACCCCAACGCAGCGAAACCGGGGTAACCGCGCCGCTGACGGCCATGGTGATCTCGTCGCCGACGAGCTTGGTATAGGCTTCCTTGGCGACCAGCGGGGAAAGCTTGATCAAATCCATGCTGAAGAAGTCGTCGGCAGACTTCTGGTCGTTGAAGAAGCTCAGCAGCATGTCGGCGGGAATCTTGTCGAAATTCTCGTAGCTGACGAAATAGGAAATGCCGGTATCGTTAGGGATGGCTTCGCTCGGCTCGGGTGCGGAGACGAGACCGATATCGACGAAGAGCTGGACGCGCGGATCGCCTTCGAGACGCACGGAAACCTGGCCGTCATTGCGATTGACGACATTGGCAAAGACCGTGCCCTTGGCATCGGGGTATTTGCCGATTTCGGCTTCGAGGAAGGCCTGCGTATCGGCGACCAGCTTGTCGGCCT
Source organism: Devosia sp. LjRoot3 (assembly GCF_964252865.1). Lineage (NCBI taxonomy): Bacteria > Pseudomonadati > Pseudomonadota > Alphaproteobacteria > Hyphomicrobiales > Devosiaceae > Devosia > Devosia sp. LjRoot3. The sequence continues at coordinate 1,016,973 of NZ_CAXUPK020000001.1, read as the reverse complement.
CGGCGGAGAGGCCGAGGGCCTTGCCGGTGAGAGTGACAACATCCTGCCAGCCGGCGAACCAGGGCTTGTCGGGATAGGCGACGACCGGAGCGATGTTGCTCAAGAGTGCGTATTCGTCGGCGGTCAGGCCCGAATAGGGGGCGATGATCACGTCGGGCGACAGAGCAGCGATGGCTTCGAGCGGCAGTTCGGTGACGTTGGGCAGAATGGTGGGCATGGCAAAGCCGTGTTCGGCGATGGCCGCTTCGGTCCAGGGCAGAAGGCCGTCTTCGCCGCCGGCATAGGCAAAGAAGGGGATGCCGACCGGAGCGACACCGAGATCGATCACCACGTCCTGCGCCGACCAGCCCCAGGTGACGACGCGTTCGGGCTTGGCTTCAATTGTTGTCGAGCCGAGCGCGTGCTCGATGGTGACGGGGAAGGTGTCGGCGGCGAAGGCCGATACGGAAATGCTTAGGGCTGCAGCGAGGGCAAGGGCGCCAGTGAGCTGATGCATGGTGTTTCTCCTAGATTACGACGGCTTACTTGCCGGTGACTTTCTCGGCAGCAGTGGCCAGGACATCGAGGTAGGTCGGGAAACCCCAATGCAGGGACAGCACGCTCGGCGGCGAAACGGCAGCGACGTTCTCGGTGCCGACGAGCGCGGCGAGGCCACCATTGACGATGGGGGGATAGTTGGCCGCATAGGATTTTGCGAGCCATTCATCGAGTGCGGACTGCTCTTCGTAATAGGTGACGAAGATGTCGCCCTTCAGATTGTCGAACAGTTCATAGCTGAGGGAATAGTAGAAAGCGCCGTCATTGGGTGCGTTCTCGGCGACGCTGGGGTCGAGGGTCATGCCAAGATCGGTGAGAAACGACATGCGCGCATCGTTCGGCGCATAGACGGCAATGGAGCCATCGTAGTCATTGGCGCTGGCAAAGGTGATTTCCTTGAGCGCCGGGTGTTTTGCCACTTCACCTTCGAGCCAGGTGGTGGTTTCGGCAACGAGGGCCTCGGCTTCATCGGCCCTGCCGAGAGCCTTGCCGATCGTCGTCGTCACTTCCTGCCACGGCGTGGACCAGGCATCGCCGCTATAGGCGACGGTGGGGGCGATGGCCGAGAACAGGGCGTATTGCTCTTCGGTGATGCCGGAGAAGACGGCGAGGATCAGATCGGGTTCGAGCGCGGCGATCTGCTCAAAGGGGGGCTCGGAGCCATTTTCGAGGACGGTCGGCTTTTCGCCCTCGACCTTGGCAAGTGCTTCCTCGATCCAGGGTTTGATACCGTCTTCGCCGCCGCCATAGGCGTGGAAGGGAATACCAACCGGCGTGACGCCGAGAGCGATGACGGCGTCTTCATTGCCCCAGCCCCAGGTGACGATCCGCTTGGGCTCGGCGTCGATCGTCGTTTCGCCCCATGCATGCTCAAGCGTGACGGGGAAGTCTTGGGCCAGCGACAAGGTCGGCGTGGCGGCCAGCAGGGTGGCGAAAACCAGCGAACGGAGGATCATGGATCACCTTCTGTATGGAAGTGCTTCTCCATACAAAAGGTGATTTCTGATGTCATGTAATATTTGGTGCTTCAGTGTGCCGATGAGCGGCGGGTCAACAGCACCATGACCTCGTAGTGGTCGGTCTGCGGGAACATGTCGAAGAGACGGATAAATTTGGGTTCGTAGGCGGGCATGGCGGCGATGTCGCGAGCCAGTGTGACCGCGTTGCAGCTCGAATAGATGATGGTCTGTGAGCCCGAGGTTTCGAGCGTGTCGCAGAGCCTGTCGCCGAGCCCGCGGCGTGGCGGGTTTACGATGATGGTGTCGGGTGCTTCACCGGCGACAAGGGCGGTCGCGTCGCCGGCGGCAAAGGTCACGTCGGTGAGGCCGGCGTCGGCGGCGCTGAGCCGGGCGGATTCCACCGCGGGTTCGCTCAGTTCCACTCCGTGGACGCGCCGACCGGGCGCGGCGACATGGAGGGCAAAGCCCCCTACCCCGCAATAGAGGTCCCAGATCGACTGGGCGCCGACTTCGTCAACCCACTCTTGCGCCTGGAGGTAAAGCCCCTTGGCGATTTCGGTGTTCGTCTGGAAGAAGCTGGCGGGACGCAGGTGTAGGACGCGGTCGCCGAGGCGCATGGACAGGGATTCGCCGCCGCTGAGGGAGATCTCTTCGTTGCCTTCAAGGACTGCCTTGTGTTCGGGTAGAATGTTGGCGGTGACGACGGCAGCCTGCGGCAGATCACTCAGCAGGCCGGGCAGATGCTTTTGCATGCGACCGAGGGCTTCGGTTGAGCGCAGCACGAAGCGCAGCATCAGTTCGCCATCGGCGGATTCGGTCAGCAACACATATTTGAGTTCGCCGCGGCGGCTGGGAATGTCGTAGGGCGTGATGCGGGCGCGGGAGATGAAAGCCTTGATGGGCTCGAAGGCAGCGCGCAGGCCGGGGGCAAGAATACCGCAGCCGGTGAGATCGACGCCGTGCTGGGTTGTGTCGAGAATACCGAGGGTGGGTGCATCGGGCGTGCCGCCGGCCACCATTTTCGCCTTGTTGCGAAAGCTGTCGGGGCGGCTTGCCATGGGTGGGAGCCAGACTGCTTCCGGCCACGCGGCGAGCAGGTCTTGGGCGTGCGCCATCTTGCGCTCAAGCTGGGCATTGTAGGGCGTGCCCATGAGAGTGCACGAGCGGCAGACGCCTCTATCGTAGTAGCCGCATTGCATTGCGGCGCTCAGATCTGCGTCCACGCTTTTATCCCAGAGGTGTCGAGGAGGCGGGTGCCGCCCCCTCGAAACGCAAACTACTTCGTTGCGGTGGCGAGCGGAACGATATTGCTCTGGTCGCCCTTGCCGCCGAGCAGCTTCTTGATGTTGCGGGCGGCCTGGCGGATGCGCTGTTCGTTTTCGACGAAGGCGAGGCGAATGTACTGGTCGCCATATTCGCCGAAGCCGACGCCCGGAGCGACGCCGACGCCGGTTTCCTTGATCAGGAGCTTGGCGAATTCGAGTGAGCCCAAATGGGCGAACTGAGCCGGAATCGGCGCCCAGGCGAACATGGTGGCCTTTGGCACTGGAATGTCCCAGCCGGAACGGGCAAAGCTCTCGACCATGACGTCGCGGCGGTGCTTGTAGATCTTGCGCACTTCCTCGATCACGTCGTCGGAGCCGTTAAGAGCTGCAGTGGCGGCGACCTGAATGGGCGTGAATGCACCATAATCTAGGTAGGATTTTACGCGGGCCAAGGCAGCGATCAGGCGCTCGTTGCCGACGGCAAAGCCGACGCGCCAGCCGGGCATGGAATAAGTCTTCGACATCGAGGTGAATTCCACCGTGATATCGATGGCGCCCGGAACCTGCAGAACGGATGGCGGCGGCGCATCTTCATCGAAGTAGATCTCGGAATAGGCGAGATCGGAGAGGATGAAGATGTCGTTGGCTTTGCAGTACTTGACCACCTCGGTGTAAAAATCGAGGTCAGCCGTGTAGGCGGTCGGGTTGGCCGGGTAGTTGAGAACGATGGCGATCGGCTTGGGGATCGAGTGGCGCACGGCGCGGTCGAGCGAGCGCAGGAAATCCTCGTTGGGATCGGCAGGCATCGAACGCACGACGCCGCCAGCCATCAGGAAGCCGAAAGAGTGAATAGGATAGGTCGGGTTGGGCACGAGCACCACATCGCCGGGCGCCGTGATGGCCGAAGCCATATTGGCAAAACCTTCCTTGGAGCCGAGGGTCGCGACGATCTGCGTATCGGGATTGAGTTTTACGCCAAATCGGCGGCCATAATAGCTCGCCTGTGCCTTGCGCAGGCCCGGAATGCCGCGCGAGGTGGAATAGCGATGTGTGCGCGGGTCCTTCACCGTCTCCTGAAGCTTGGCCACGATGTGCTCGGGCGTCGGCATATCAGGATTGCCCATGCCCAGATCGATAATATCGACGCCCTCAGCGCGAGCCTTGGCTTTCAGCGGATCGATATGCGCAAAAACATAGGGGGGAAGGCGGCGGATTTTGTGGAAGTCGGCGCTCATTTTTTCCTCGGAAGGTCTTTTTGAGACCCTGAACTGTCGCGACGCGCGGGGAGCGCTGCGCCATGATGCGGCGTGGATTATCGCGGAATTATGGTTTTGAAGGGGTTAAAAGGACCCTTTTGGGGCCGTAACGATCTATTCGGCTCTTCCCGGCCACGCCGTGGCCATGCGGGAAGAGCTATCGGGCGCTTGCCGCCGCGAAGGCATTGGCAGCGGCAATAGCAGTCACCTTGCCGGCGAGCGAAGCTCCAACCCATGCAACAGTGAATGGAGACACCATGTCTCTTGCCCTTCGAAGGTCGTTTTTGTAAGAAATGCAACAATCGACAGGCCGTTCATAATTCCTCCGCAAGGTCTTGTAAATGGCCCGAAGCGGAACAACCTTCGGGCATAGCGGCGTATGATGAGGTTCCACACTTGAAGCGCATTGCCCTGGTGACGATCGGCACGCAAGGCGACGTCCAACCCTATATCGGGCTTGCGCTGGCTCTGCAGGAGCGCGGCTATGCCGTTGCCTTGGGCGCCACCGAAGAGTTTGAGGACCTCGTCGGCAATTACGGCCTCGAATTTCATTCGCTTGGACCCTCGATCCAGTCGTTCCTCAAGGAATCGCGCTTCGAGAATGCGATGAGCACGTCCATGCTCATCAATGGCCCTTCCCTCTTGCGGCAGGGCCAGCAAATCGTCGACACGGCGGCGCGGGCCGCATGGCGCATGTGCCAGGGTGCCGAAGCGATCGTGGTCAATATGAACACGAGCTTTGGCATCGATATCGCCGAGGCGCTGAAAGTGCCGGCGATCATGACGGCATTGCAGCCGCTCAACTCGACAAGCGAATTCCCGCTTTCGATGTATTACGTCGCCGACGATCTCGGGCCGACGCTCAACAAGCTCTCCTATACCGCGGCGACCATGCAGCAGGCCTATTGGAACCTGCCGCGCAATCGGTTGCGGCGCGAGCTGATGGGGCTTGAGGCGCGGAATATGGGTGGTGTCTTCACCAATACCGATGGTTCGCCGCTGACGACGCTTTATGCCTATTCGACGGCAGTCAGCCCGCGTCCGCGCGATTGGCCGCGCACGGCGCTGGTGACGGGCTACTGGAACCTGAGGGATCGCAGCCATTGGGAGCCGACGCCGGAATTCGAGGCGTTTTTGTCGGCGGGCGAGGCGCCGGTCTATATCGGCTTTGGCTCGATGCCGTTTGGCGCGGAGCGCAATACGCGCATCCTCAAGGAAGCCGTGGAGCTTTGGGGCGGACGCGCTGTGGTGGCGCGCGGCTGGGGCGGGATCGATCCGCGCGACCTGCCGGATACGATTTTTCCGATCGAGAAAGCGCCGCATGATCGGCTGTTCCGTTATGTGAGTGCGGTGGTGCACCATGGCGGGGCGGGCACGACGTCGGCGGGTCTGCATCTTGGGCGCCCGAGTTTTGTCGTGCCGCAGGCCATGGACCAGCCCTATTGGGGGCGGCGCGTTTATGAACTCGGGTGCGGGCCGAAGCCGATCCGGTTGCGCAAATTGACGGCGGAACTGCTGGCCGAGGCGCTCGCGGACCTCAACAGCAACGAATCCTATCGGCGCAATGCCGCTCTGGTGGCTGAAAAGCTCCGCAGCGAGGACGGCACCGACAAGGCGATCAAGGTGATCGAGCGCGTGATGGACAATTTCGTGCCGAAGGCCGCCAAAGTCGCGCGGAAGTCGAAGGCCAAGAAGCTTTCGCTCAAGAAAGCCGTCTAGCGAGAGGCATCAGCTGCGCGGGCGCAGGTCTGCCAAATCGGCTTCGATCTGTTCCAGGCGGCCGACCAGACCCGAACTCCGCGCGGACAGACGGTTTTCGAGCGCGGTCAGGCGTTGCTGCAGCTCGAGCACGCCATCCTGTGGCGCGTAGGGGCGGCTCTCCGCGATGGCCAGGATGACCGTGCCCTTGGCGACGAAGACACCACCGATGCCGGCCAGGATCAGTGCCCATTGCGTCAGGTCCGACTGACCCGTGGTGGTGAGCCAGGCCGCGATGGCTGCGCCGGCGGCAGCAAGGGCGCCGATCACGTTGGAGATCATGCCCAAGGCGAGCGCCCTGCGCCGACCGTCCCAGCCACCCGGCGATTGAGCCATTTTCGTTCCTTGGTTTGCTCGCACGCCTAGCGAGCGAGGAGGCCTCAAAGAGGCCGTGCCGCACTTTCGCGCCGGGCGAAACGGTAGCTGTAAATGATGCCGCTCAGACTCGGCGCGGCGGTGCATAGCACGATGACTGCCAAGAGCCAAAGCGGCTCCGCGATAAGCAAAGCAGCGATAGTGAGAATGATGCCGCCGAGCATCATGAGCGCCCCGGCAAAGCGGTTGGTGGCAACCCAGTTGGCCGGGCTTTCGAGCGTCCAGCGCAGGCGGAAACCGGCATAGCTGTTGGGTTGGGACTTTGGCATGACATTGCCCAAGCCGATGAACAAAAGGCCGATGCAGACGGCGATGACGCGGATCATATCCACGGGATAGCCGAGGGCTATGGCGATGGTGGCGATCTGGATGGCCGCCATCAGCATGCCGATGCCGGCAAAGGCGGCGCGAAGCCCCTGGCGGGCGCGGTCCACCTCCCCTCCCCGCTTCAAGACCAAGGCGAAGGTCAGCCAGAGTGCAGCCAGGATTGCCGGCGGCATGAGCAATGCGATGTTGCGCGGCCAGAAGGCGTCGGCCGTGCCATCCGGACCCCAATGGACCGGCATGAGAGTTTCGGGCGGCACCATGAGGTAGCCGACTATGGTCGCGGCAGCGAGGGCTGCGACGGAGACGAGAGCAAAGGGACCGACGAGACGCAACTGGTTCATTTTTCTTCTCGCAGCGAAAGGACATCGGCGAGCGCCTGCTCGAGAACCGATGTGTTGAGGTGATAGATGAGACTGGTGCCCTGGCGCTCGACGGCGACAAGGTCGGCCTCTTTCAACTTGGCGAAGTGAACCGAGAGCGTGGGGCGGCTGAGCGCGAAATGATCGGCCAGCTCGCCGGCACTTTTGGGCCCCGATTTCAGCAGCGCCAAAACCTTGCGCCGCACCGGATGCGACAAAGCTTCAAAGACAGCATTGATGCCCACGGCGTTCTCCTTCGATGTTTTTCTAATTAGTGTTTTCGCTAATTAGAGTCAAGACGAAGGATTGTGCGCCGGAAAACAAAAGGGGGAGGCATTGCCTCCCCCTTTCGACATTCGTGTTGCGACGTTTACTGAGCCGGGACGGCCTGGGCGTCGTCGAGAGCGTCGATGCTTTCGCCGCGGTCGTAGGTGGCCTGATCCAGAATGCCTTCGCGCTTGGCGACGATGGTGGGGATCAGGGCCTGGCCGGCGACGTTGACGGCGGTGCGGCCCATGTCGAGGATCGGATCGACGGCGAGGAGGAGACCAACACCTTCGAGCGGCAGGCCGAGCGTGGACAGGGTCAGGGTCAGCATGACGGTGGCACCGGTGAGACCAGCCGTGGCGGCGGAACCGATGACGGCCACGAAGGCGATGAGCAGGTAGTGCTCGATGCCGAGGGAGATGCCGAAGAACTGGGCGACAAAGATGGCCGAGATTGCCGGGTAGATCGAGGCGCAACCGTCCATCTTGGTGGTGGCCCCGAGCGGCACGGCGAAGGCAGCGTATTCACGCGGCACGCCGAGGTCCTGCTCGGTGATGCGTTCGGTGACCGGCAGGGTGCCGATGGAGGAACGCGACACGAAAGCGAGCTGGATGGCCGGCCATGCGCTCTGGAAGTACCGGATCGGGTTGAGGCCGTGGACCTGGAGCAGCACCGGGTAGACGACGAACAGCACGATGGCGAGGCCGATATAGATGGCGGCCGAGTACCAGCCGAGCTGGGCCAGCGCGTCCCAGCCATAGACGGCGACGGCATTGCCGAGGAGGCCAATGGTGCCGATGGGCGTCAGACGGATCACCCACCACAGGACCTTGTGGATGACCTTGAGGAACGAGCGGGTGAAGGCGATGAAGGGATCGGCGGCGGGGCCGACGCGCAGGGCGGCGATGCCGACAACGATGGAGATCACGAGGATCTGCAGCACGTTGAAGGAGAGGCTGGTGGTCGCGCCGCTATCGTTGACGCGGGTGGAGGCCTGGAGGCCGAGGATGTTGGAGGGGATCAGGCCCTTGAGGAAATCGAGCCAGGAACCGGTCGAAGATGGCGCCTTGGCGGCTTCCGCGGCGACTTCGGTGTTGAGGCCGGGCTGGATGATGAGGCCCAGGGCGATGCCGATGACGACGGCGATCAGCGCGGTGATGGCGAACCAGAGAAGGGTCTGCCAGACCAGCTTGGCGGCATTGTTGAGTTCACGCAGGTTGGCGATGGAAGCGACGATGGCGGTGAAGACCAGAACCGGCACCAGCGCGCGCAGCAGCGACACGAAGGACGAGCCGACGGTGGCAAGGGTCTGGGTCAGCCAATTGGCATTGCCAGCGGCATCGGGACCCATATTGCGGGCGATGAAGCCGAGGAAAAGGCCAATGACCATGGCCGCGAGGACCTGGAAGCCGAAATTGGCGTAAAACGGCTTAGGCGCCTTGGGAGCGCGCGCCGCAGCGACGGAAGTGGGAGACATTAGATGACCTTTCGGCTGGCGGCTTCATTGCCCATCGCTTGAGCATTGTGCCTGCAGATTGACCAGACCATACGCCCGCCACAGTTTTGCCGCAGCGCATGCCGTTCCATTTCTTTCCGGGTTAGAAGAATTTTCTCATTCGAAGGGCCGAAAGAGAGAATAGAAGTTGTCAGGCGCGACTTACGGCCAGACTCACCAGGGCCGCAAAGAGCGGGAGACCGAAGAGACTCGCGGCGAAGGCGACGGCGAGCACGCCAGGGCCAGCATCGATCCACGACAAGGTAGCCAGGCCTGCTCCGGCCAGCCCCGCCGCGATGCCGCTCACACGATGCACGATGATCCAGGCGCGATCGGAGCGGATGGGCCAGGGCATGCGCAGGCCGCCATAGCTGTGGCGCTCGGCGTGGAAGAGGACGAGTCCCAGGAGGATCAGGACGGCGGCGAAGAGGAAGCCGAGGCCGCGAATGAGGTCCAGGTCCGAACCTATGCCCATGAACAAGAGGCCGAACTGGTAGGCAGCCGGCACGGCCAGGGCGAGGCTGAGGGCAGGATCGAGAATGTGGCGGACCTTGGCCATGTGATTGCGTGTGAGGGCGCGGCCGAGGACGAAGAAGGCCAGCAGCAACGCGGCCTGAACGATCGGCGCGACGGCCAGAGCGGTATCGCGGGGCCACAGCCAATCGGCGCTGGAGCCATGCCAGTGGGCCGGAAAGAGAAAGTCGGCTGGCACGCGCAAGACGGCGACGGCCGTGATGGACAGCGTCACCGAAAAAATCAGCAGATGAAAGCGGGTGACGAGGCTGGGCATGGCGGGGTGGATGTAGGTCGGTCCGAGCAAAAGAAAAGGGCCGGTTGCCCGGCCCTTTCCAAGAATTTTTTGTGTGAAGCTTAGCGCTTCGAGAACTGGAAGGAGCGGCGAGCCTTGGCCTTACCGTACTTCTTACGTTCAACAACACGGCTGTCGCGGGTCAGGAAGCCACCCTTCTTGAGGATCGGGCGCAGGCCCGGCTCGAAGTAGTTCAGCGCCTTGGAGATGCCGTGACGAACGGCACCGGCCTGACCGGAGAGACCACCACCGGCAACGGTGACGTTGACGTCGTACTGGTCGAGACGGTCGGTAGCAACGATCGGCTGCTTGACGATTAGCTGAAGAACCGGGCGAGCGAAGTAGGCAGCGAATTCGCGGCCGTTCACGGTCACCTTGCCCTTGCCCGGCTTGATCCAGACGCGAGCGACGGCGTTCTTGCGCTTGCCGGTGGCATAGGCGCGGCCAAGGGAGTCAAGCTTCTGCACGTGAACCGGAGCCGAGGAGGCAACGGGAGCAGCAGCGGAAGTTCCCAGAGCTTCGAGAGAGTTGATGGTTTCAGCCATATTACTTCACCCGGACGTTCTTGGTGTTCATAGCGCCGACGTCGAGCGTGCTCGGGTTCTGCGCTGTGTGGGGGTGCTCGGAACCGGCGTAAACGCGGAGGTTCTTGAGCTGGGCGCGGGTCAGCGGGCCGCCCGGCATCATGCGGCGAACGGCATTTTCCAGAACGCGGTTCGGGAAGCGGCCTTCGAGGATCTCGCGAGCGGTGCGGTCCTTGATGCCACCGGGATAGCCGGTGTGCCAGTAAAAGCGGTGCTGATCGAGCTTGCGGCCGGTCAGCTTCACCTTGTCGGCATTGATGACGATGATGTTGTCACCCATGTCCATGTGAGGCGTGAAGGTGGCCTTGTGCTTGCCGCGCAGACGCGAAGCAATGATCGAAGCGAGACGACCCACGACCAGCCCTTCGGCGTCGATGAGGATCCACTGCTTTTCGATCTCGCTCGGTTTTGCCGAGTAAGTGGTCATTGTTGAAATCCCTAGAAAACTCTGGTTTGTGACCTCATCCAGAGGACGGATCACAGGTTTCGGAGGGGTCTCTAAGGGGGATTCTGGAAGCCGTCAAGCGCCTTTAAATAGCTCTGTAATTTCAATGACTTGTGAATGCGGTATTATATTACCGCACTCTGCGCATGTCAGCGATATAGGCGGCCGTGGCGCCGGCGAGCATGAAGGCCAGGGACTGGTGGCCGACAGCCAGCGAGATAGGAACGCTGGCGAGCAGGGTCGCAATGCCAAGGCCGACCTGGAGCAGAACCAGGATGCCGATGCGTGGCAGCCAGCCATGGACGCCGCCAAAACCGCCATCCTTGCTGCGGCGCCAGATCAGGTAGGCGATATAGGCGACAATAACATAGGCGATGCCACGGTGGATAAATTGCACCGTGAGGGCGTTTTCGAAGAGGTTGCGCCAGGCCGGGTCCATGACGAACAGGCCCTTGGGGATGATGGCGCCATCCATGAGCGGCCAGGTGTTGTAGCCCATGCCGGCATCGAGACCGGCGACGAAGGCCCCTGCCCCGATCTGTAAAATCAATAGCACGCCCAAGATGATAGCGGTGGTGAGATGCCATGGATTGACGCGACCGAGGACGCGGCCAGGTTCGATGCTGCGCGCTACATAGATGAGCGCGACGAAGAGCAGCGAGGCGGCGCAGAGGTGGGCGGCAAGTCTATATTGAGAAACCGAGGTCAATTCGGAAAGACCTGACGAGACCATCCACCAACCAAGGAAACCCTGGAAGCCGCCGAGGATGAACAGGGTGAACAGAGGCAAAGCAAGGTTGCGCGAGAGACGCTTCTGGAACAGGAAAATAACGAATGGGATGATGAAGATCAGCCCGAGTGCACGCGCCAGGAGCCGGTGGAACCATTCCCAGAAGAAGATGTATTTGAAGTCGTTGATGTCCATCCAGGAATGGACGATCGAATATTGCGGAATCTGCTGATAGGCTTCGAACTCGGCCTGCCACTGGGCGTCGTTGAGCGGGGGAATCGTGCCGGAAATCGGCTTCCAGCTGGTGATGGAAAGACCCGATTCCGTTAACCGCGTGATACCGCCGACCACAACGATCAGCAGGACAAAGCTAGCAAGGGCGTAGAGCCAGATGCGGACCGGCCGGAGAAGGTCGCTCGCATAGCTGATTTGTCCTGGTGCGGCATTGTGCTGGGTGGTCACGGCAACATTCCGGTATCGATGGGGCTGGCGGAGTGGTAATGCCACCCTCGCCCAGTCGCAACAGTCCAGATGCCGCACATGACCCAACGCAACCGCAAATTGATCGGCGCGCTTTTGTGCGTGTTCTCCATCGTCGTCTGGGCGAGCCTCGCCACCTCGGTCTATCTGGCGTTTCCGCCGGAACTGCCCTGGTATGTGCTTATCGTGTATTTCATCGTGGCGGGCATGGGCTGGCTGTTGCCGGCCATGGCGATCATTCGCTGGATGGCGAAGCCGGACGTGCAGGCTTAGCGGCACACTCTCGTGATCATCGTCACCACCGGGCTTGTCCCGGTGGTCCATGCGGAGGCGAGATGGATTGCCGGGACAAGCCCGGCAATGACGACAGAGTCAGAGCATAGAGCGCCGAACGTCAGCCGGTCAGTTTGCCTAGCACCGTAAAAATGCCGCCGCTGGCGAAGACGTCCACGTAACGTTCGGACTGGAAGTAGCCGTTGAGCGAGACGCGGGGGAGCGCGGTCAGGGTTTCGAGGTGGTGCGGGTAGAGGCCGCCGGGGCGGGTGGTGACGGCGGTTTTGAAGCCGAGGTCCTTTGCCAGCGCGAATTCCCTGGGACCGCAGGAGAGCGGGCCGCCGAGGGGATAGGAAAAGTGCTCGGGGCGAATGCCGAACTGAGCCTGGATGACTTCCACTGATTGCAGCATTTCCTGACGGGCTTCGTCTTCGGGGAGCTTTGCCAGCTCGTAGTGGTGCACGGTGTGGGCGCCGATGGTGCAGAGCCGCTCGCCGGCAAACAGGCGCAGTTCCTGCCAGCTCATGATCAGGTCGCGGCACTGCTTTTCGAGATCGTAGCCGTAGTTGTGGCAGAACTCGGCGAGGAAGGCGCGGCGCTCGGGTTCGGGCAATTTGCGCAGGTGCCAGTAGAGGCGGTTGAAGGCGTCCTTCTTCTGGGCCGTGGTGGCGGTGTCGACATATTCGACCTCGCCGTTTTCGGTGAAGGCGACGGCTTCCTGGCGGGCGATGATGTCTTCAATGGCCTGCCACCAGAGCTCACCCACGCCGTCGACGAATGCAGTGGGCACATAGAGCGTGAAGGGCGCTTCGTGACGGAGCAGGATCGGCAGGGCGTATTCGAGATTGTCGCGATAGCCATCGTCGAAGGTGAGGACGACGAAGGGCTTTCCCTTTTTGGGGGCTGCGAGGCGCTCGACGGCTTCATCGAGGGTGATGATGTCGATGCCCAGATCGCGCACGCGCTCGATGACATAATCGAGGAAATCGGGGCGGATTTGCAGGATGGCGTTGGGGGAGAACGCGGGTGGGTTTTCGGGCAGGACGCGATGCAGGGTGAAGATGACGCCGCGCGACGCGGAGAGTGCGCGCGACAAAGCCGGCAGGCGGGAGAGCCAGAGCAGTTCGAAGGCGGCGCGGATGGCGGCGTATTTCATGGGAGGCAACCTCGCGCCTTATTGGAAACGTGGCGTGATGTCCTCACACCCACCGGTGTCATCCCGGCCTTGAGCCGGGATCCATCTTGAGATCTCGGGATAGGCCCCGGCCTTCGCCGGGGTGACAATCGCGTTTGGTAAAAGGACAGTGCGACAGCTAGGCCGCAACGGCGTCTTCCAGAGCCGAGATTTCCACGCGTGGCAGGCCGGCGTCGAGAAGCTGTTTGCGCAGGGTTTCGGCGGTGTCGGCGTCTTCGTCTTCGCTGGTGACGAGCACGACGCGACCATCGAGATCGGCGAAGACCGGCAGGGTCGAGCGGGCGCCGACTCGGCCGGTCAGGACGATGACGACTTCATAGATGTCGCCAAGGGCTTCAATGAGAATGGAGGGCTTTGCGGAGGTGCGGTCTACGGTGTCGCCCTGCCCCCAGGCCACTTCGGCAAAGCTCTGGTCGGCGGATTTTTGCACGACATCGCCGAAACCGGCCTGGCCGGTGCTGAGGTCGGAAAGGCCGGGCGCGTCGCTGGTGCGGCCGCTGCCGGCATCGACGAGCACAACGCTGAGGCCCTTGGCCAGACCATCGGCGGCAAGGGCATCGGCCATGCGGCGAGAGGGTTCGCGACTGCCGTGATCGGCGAGGAGCAAGAGGTGGGTCTTGCCCAGAACGAGATCGGCCGCGAGGTCGGCATAGCGGATCATGCCGGTGATCTGGCGCGGTGCCTGAGGACGAATGGGTGTGACGGTGACAGGATTTGGTGCCGGGGCCGATTCCATGGCGGCACGGGCGGCGTCGCGCTGGTTGCGGCGGTCGGCCAGTTCCTGCAGGAGGCGACGGGCGCTTTCCGAGGCGGCCTGCGCCGGATCGGGCTCGACATAGGCGAAGGCTGCAGGTCGGGCCGGCTCCTCGTAGACAGGCTCGGTCTCAACCGCGTCGACTTCAGCGACGGGCTCTTCATAGGCTGGTTCTTCGTAGAGTGGCTCTTCCTCGTCGGACGGCGCGACTTGCTCCGGCTGTGCGTTGACAGCTGGCTCTTCGCGGCCGGCGCGTTCCCAGGCATAGGGCTCGATGGGGCGCAGGGCGCGGCCGGACATCAGCTCGCCGAAGACGACGGCGCCGAACTGCACGGCAAAGGTGACGATGCCAACACCGGCAAGGATCAGCGCGGTCTTGGGGAAAGCTGGGGTGACGGAGGGCGCGGCTTCCGTGACGACGCGCACGTCGGGCAAGGCGGAACCGGAATCGGCACGGGACGATGCTTCGTTGTAGCGCATAAGGTAGGCCTCGAGCAGGTCGCGCTGGGCCTTGGCCTCGCGCTGCAAGCTATCGAGGGCGACGGTGTCTTGCGTTGCCGTGGAGGCGGTCTGCTTGAAGCGGCTGAGGTCGGCCTGGAGCGAGGCTTCCAAATCGGCTTCGACCTGGGCTTCGGCTTCGAGGGCGGCGGCGACGCGATAGCCTTCCTGGTTGATGCGATTGTCGAGCTCGGCGATCTGGGCGTTGAGGGCCCGGATATTGGGGTGGTTGGAGAGGAGCGTCGCCGAAAGCTGGGCGAGCTGACCCTGAAGGCGGGCTTTTTCCTGGCTCAGCTGCTGCACGACTGCAGAATTGCGCGCGTCGGCGACGCTTTCGATAGGCTGACCGCGTTCCAGGAGACCGCGAATGACGGCAGCACGCGACTGCGCCGTGTTCTTGCGCTCCTGGGCGGAGGTGATCTGGGTGGTGATGGTGGAGAGCTGCTGATCGAGCAGGCTGGTATTGTTGGTGCCGATGAAGAGGTCGTTATCGACACGATATTGGGCAACGGCGGCTTCGGCATCGCCGACGACGGTGCGGAGACGCTCGATTTCCTGGCGCAGCCAATCGGAGGCTTCGGCAGTGTCGGAGAGCGAGAGCTGGGCGCGGCGAGCGACGTGGGCTTCGGCCACGGCGTTGGCGATATCGGCGGCAAGCTGCGGATCGGTCGAACGCACCAGGATAGAAATGATGCGCGAGTCGCGCTGCTGGATGACCGTCATGCGATCATAGAGCGTATTGATGACGCGCTCATCGACGCTGATGGGCGTCGAGCCACGACCGATGAGCTGCATGACGACGCCGAGCGGAGAGAAGCCGGATTGGCTGCCGTTGAATTCGGGTTTGGAACGCAGGTCGAGTTGGTCGATGACGCCAAGGAGCGTATCGCGCGACTTTATCAGTTCGATCTGGCTGGAGACGACGCTGGTATCGCCAGAACCACTGGCGGGCGCCTGCTCATTGGCAGAGCGCGTATAAACATTGGAGCGCGGCTCAACGAGAATCGAGGCCGAGGATTCATAGAGCCGCGGCAGCATTGTGAGGACGAGAAACGCAGCGGCCAGAACCAGCAGCGTGACGATAATGATGCGCGGCAAACGCTTGCCAACCGCGGCGAGAACCGCAGTCACGTCAATTCGCGCATCGCGCATTGTCGGGGCATATTCGCTCACGGCAGATCCTCAGCATGCAGCGGCACTATCGGGCTTCGTGGTCAAAAATCGGTTAATCGCAGCGGCAAATTCGGAGCAAGCTTGTCCGGCATAAGGAAAATCTTAACCATGACAGGGAATGCTAAGGGCCACTCGAAACGCGCGGATTGACCATGCGCTGGCTTCCCATTCTCGCCTTGACATTGATGATGCCGCTCGCGGGCTGCGCAACGACGCGCCCCGGAAGCTATTTCGTCGAGCCAAACGGCCCCTATACGCTCGATACGGGCGATGTGGTGCGCGTTTCGGTTTATGGCGATCAGGAGCTGAGCAATACCTACCGCGTGAGCGATAGCGGGGCGATTGCCTTCCCGCTCGTGGGACAGGTGCAGGTGCGCGGGCAGACGACGAGTGTTGCGGCATCGCGCATCGCCGGGGCCCTGGCCAATGGCTATCTGCGCAACCCGAATGTGGCGATGGAAGTGGCGGAATATCGTCCCTTCTTTATCCAGGGTGCAGTGCGGACTTCGGGGCAGTTCTCCTATGTGCCGAACATGACCGTACGCGCGGCCATCAGCACGGCTGGCGGCTATACGGAAACGGCGGACCGCAACCAGGTGACGGTCTATCGTCGCCAGGGCAATGAAATGGTTCGCGGCCCGGCGGACCTCGACTTCCCCATTTATCCCGGTGACACGATCGTCATTTCCGAACGCTGGTTCTAAGCGGGATGGAACGACCCCTGCGCATCTTGCAGGTTATGCGCGCGCCCGTGGGCGGGCTGTTTCGGCATGTCGCGGATTTGACGCGCGGGCTCAAGGCGCGCGGGCATAGTGTCGGGCTGATCGTTGATTCCCTCGCCAGCGATGCGCAGACCGAACGGCGACTGGATGCGCTGAGGGATTTTGCCGATCTTGGTGTGCATGCCATGCCTATGCCGCGTCTACTCGGGCGGGGCGATCTTTCGACGCCCTTTGCCGTGCGGAAACTGGCGCGGAATCTTTCCGTAGATATTCTCCATGGCCATGGGGCCAAGGGGGGCTTTTATGCCCGGCTCGCGCATATCGGGCGCAAGCGGCCCGTGGCGCTCTACACGCCGCATGGCGGGGTGCTGCACTTTTCAGCGCGCTCGAAGAGCGGACAGGCGTTTCACTGGCTGGAGCGGCGCCTGCTCGGGGAGACCGGGGCGATCATTTTCGAAAGCAACTTTGCTCGGGAAACCTATGGAAGGTTGATCACGCCGCCGACCTGCCGGACGGAGATCATTTACAACGGGCTTGATGCCGGTGAGTTCGAGCCGGTGACGATTGCCGAGGATGCGGCGGATTTCGTGTTTGTCGGCGAGTTGCGCGAGCTCAAGGGGATTTTTCCGCTGGTCGAGGCCATGGTGGGACTCAGGCGGCAGGGTGGAACCCCGGCCACTCTGGTGATGGCGGGGGATGGGCCGCAGCGGGCGGAGCTGGAAGAACGGATCGTGGCGCTGTCGCTCGGAGAGCGCGTGAAACTGGTTGGGTCGCAGCCGGCCCGGACGGTGTTTACGCAAGGGCGTGTTGCGGTGCTGCCGTCGCTGGCGGAGTCCCTGCCCTATGTGGTGCTGGAGGCAACGGCGGCGCAATTGCCGGTGGTGACGACAAGCGTTGGGGGCATTCCCGAGATTTTTGCCGGGACGGCGGAGACGCTGGTGCCGCCGGGCGATGCCGAGGCGCTGGCGGCGGCGATGCAGGCTGTGCTTGACCGACCAGAGGCCGGGCGGGCAGAGATGCAGGTGCGGCTCAAGCGCGTGGCCGGCGAATTCTCGCTCGAGACCATGGTGGGGCGAATCGAAGCGCTCTACCGGGACGTGCAGGAAAAAGGCTAAGAACCCGCTTCACCTGATATAAACGCATTGCGCGCATCATGCCGGCCCAGCGTGAGTGAGTTTTTGCGGTAGCGTGTGATGTTTCGTGTCGATCCTAAGCAGGCCATTGAGGACCATGCCGCGCGTCGGCCCGATGGGGATGGGGCCGGACCTGTTCTTTCCGCTGCGGCCACGGAAATCGCCAGCCGGCCGGTAGAGCGCACCTATTCGGGCAATATTATCGTTGGCGTCGCGCAGGTTGTCGAAGCCTTGCTGCTGGGCATTCTCGGCTATGGCATTCATGCCGCCTATGTCGAATCCGGGCAGGAAGGCTTTTATCTGCTCGTGACGCTGGGCGTGTGCCTGGCGACCAATATCGGGCTCAACCTGCTGCGGGCGCATCGCATCACCACCTATCGGCGCGTCGTCGGGCAATTTGGCCGCGTGCTAGCCGTGTGGCTCACGGTTATGGCCGTGGTGACGGCCGCAATCTTCTTTTTCAAGGCGGGCGATATGGTTTCGCGCGTCTGGCTTTTCAGCTGGTTCCTGTCGGGAGCGGCGCTGCTGATCGTCTATCGGTTGGCGCTGCGTTTTCTGGTGCAGCGCTGGACTGATCTTGGGCGCCTCAAGCGCCGCACCGTCATTGTCGGTGGCGGGCGCGATGCAGAAGTGCTGATCGAGCAGATCAAGAATGGCGCGGACAAGGATATCGAACTGCTGGGCATGTTCGATGATCGCTATGACGAGCGTTCGCCGGATTCGGTGGCGGGGCTGGCAAAGCTCGGAAAGGTGTCGAGCCTGATCGAATTTGCGCGGGTGACGCCGGTCGATCTCGTCATCGTTTCGATGCCGCTTTCGGCGGAAAAGCGCGTGCTGGATATGCTGACCCAGCTCTGGGTGCTGCCGGTAGATATTCGCCTCTCGGCGCATATGAGCAAGCTCAAGTTTACCGACCGGGCCTATTCCTATGTCGGCGGCGTGCCTGTGCTCGACATGGCCGACCGGCCGATTTCGGACTGGAACCTCGTCTTCAAGTGGGTGTTCGACAAGCTGGTGGCGATTACGGCGCTGATCCTCTTGTCGCCGATCATGATTGCGACGGCCATTGCCATCAAACTTGAGAGCAAGGGGCCGGTGTTCTTCGTGCAGAACCGGCACGGCTTTAACAACCAGCTGATCCGCATCTACAAGTTCCGCTCGATGCGCACCGACATGCTCGATGCGGGTGCGGCCAAGCTTGTGACCAAGGGCGACCCGCGCGTGACGCGCGTCGGTAAGTTTATCCGCAAGACGTCCATTGATGAATTGCCGCAGCTTTTCAATGTGTTGAAGGGCGAGCTTTCGGTGGTGGGGCCACGCCCCCATGCGCTGCAGGCCAAGGCCGATAACAAGCTCTATTATGAGGCCGTGGAAGGCTATTTTGCGCGGCACCGCGTAAAACCGGGCATGACGGGCTGGGCCCAGATTCATGGCTGGCGCGGCGAGACCGATACGATCGACAAGATCATGCAGCGCGTGAACCACGATCTCTATTACATCGAGAACTGGAGCCTGCTGCTCGATCTTTACATCGTGCTGATGACGCCCGTTTCCCTCGTTGCCAAGAGCGAGAACGCCTATTGACGGTCTCCGGCACATTCGATGCCGCGCTGGGATCGAGATGGGCCGGCGCTGACTTCATGCGCCAGAAGGCGCTGAAGCTGCTCGATGGTGTCGTGGCACTGTGGATCTTTGCCGGCGGCATCGTGCTCATCGAGCCATCGCCCTATGAAGTGATGTTTCTGGCTGTTCTGCCAGTGGCGATCATGGCCGGTATCGGACTCTATCGCTCGACCTTCGGGCTCTTGGCGATCATGCTGTGCTTCATCCCCTTTGCACTGATCGCCGCCATCCAGGTGCGGTTCACGCCGGTCAGCGAGGCGCTGATCTTCACCGCGGTGACGATCTTCCTGATGCTGACGAGCTATTTCGTCGCCAATTATCTGGCCCAATCCACCGAGAAGCGCATGCGCGTGATCATGCGCGCCTATACGGTGATTGCGGTGATCCTGGCTATTATCGGCACGCTGGCCTATCTGCGGCTGATGCCGGGTGCCGACCTCTTCCTGCGTTATGATCGCGCCAAGGCGACATTCAAGGACCCGAACGTCTATGCGCCCTTCCTGGTGCTGCCGGCGATGTTTGCGCTGCAGCGCGTGTTGCTGGGGCGTGGCTGGCAGTCATTTATCGCGGCCGGGGTCTATTTCGTGCTGTTTGTCGGGGTTTTCGTCAGCTTCTCGCGCGGCGGCTGGGGGCATTTTGCGGCCTCTTCGTTGATCACGCTGGTTCTGGTTTTCCTGCTGGAGGCCGGGGCGCGGGACAAGGTGCGCATCCTGCTCATGACGCTCATCGGGGCCGGCATGCTGATCGTGGCGCTGGGCGGGCTGCTCTCGGTGCCTGCGGTTGCCAATTTCTTTGAGCTGCGGGCGTCGTCTCAAAACTATGACACGGGCGAGACGGGCCGGTTTGGGCGGCAGGGCTATGCGCTGGAACTGGCGCTCGACAATCCGTGGGGTATCGGCCCCGGCGAGTTCCGAAACCTGCGCATCATCGAAGAGCCGCACAACGTCTACATCACCGTGATTCACGTCTATGGCTGGGGCGGCGGGCTGCTCTACTACCTGATGATCATCGCAACGCTCTGGAAAGGCACAGTCATGCTGCTGCGCCCTTCCCCGTATCGGCTCATGGCTATTCCGGTGATGGCGACATTTACGATGGTCGTTGCCGAGTCGGCGATCATCGACTCCGACCACTGGCGGCACTTCTTCCTGCTGATCGGGCTGATCTGGGGGCTCTCGACGGCGATCGCCAATGAGCAACGGGTTTCCGCGCGCCGCGAGCAGATGCTGGTCTAGAAAAGCGAAAGGCCGCGAGTTGATCGCGGCCAGCAGGCATTTCAGCTGATTTGGTGAAATGGTCGGAGCGGCCGGATTTGAACCGACGACCCTTTGTCCCCCAGACAAATGCGCTACCAGGCTGCGCTACGCCCCGACTGCGCGGAGACATAGACAAACAGGTGTTTTGACGCAACCCTGATTTTTCCGAGAATGGAAACAAAGGGCAATTTGCGTGTGGAAGCGCACAGTTTGGTGTGCTGGTTCCCTCAGTTCACAGCGATGAAGCTGCCGTTGAGCTGGAAATAGCAATTGAAGAAGGTCGTATCGCCGTCGCGATCGAAATAGCCCTGTGAGACGTACATGTTGCCCGTCTGGAAGGCCATGTTGGCGGTGATGTCCTGCGGGCGCACGCCGAACTGCGCGGAGGCTTCGCCGACGCAGAAGCGGGGCATGTTCGCGGTGGAAACGCTATCCACCGGCACGACTGGAAGGGGTGCAGGAAGAACTGACGGAACCGGAGCCGGCAAGGTCGTGGGACGTTGCGGAGCAGGACGCTGCGGCGCCTGGTTCATCGACTCGTGCAGATATCGCCCTGCCACCCAGCCGCTAAGGCCCCTGTTGCTCTCAATGCTGCACCAGCGGGTGCTGCCATTCATCTGGCAGCCCAGATTGCGGACGATGTCACCTTCGACGAGCCGCCCGAGGACGCTGCTGCCAGTGGAGGGAGCGGAGCGCACGTTGAGAGTGTCGCCGCCGGACAGGCCATGCACCTGCCAGAAGTCGGGCCCGCCCGCCAGGCCGTCGGCAAAATCGTTCTGGACCGAGGCTGGTGCTGCGGCGGTTGGCCTGCCTTCGACATAGATCGTCAGGTCGTAATCTGCGGTCTCGCCGCGACGCGCGGCATTGCGCATCAGGTACACGCTGATGGTGTAATTGCCGCTTGAGGGAATATCGAACGATGTGGACGTACCCGAAATCGACCCGTTGAAAAGGGCTTCGGATGCGCCCGGCGCGGTGATGTTGAAATAGTTGCTCGGGTTGTCGGTATCGAGCTGCACGTTCATGCGCTGGCCGGCGGACACGCCAAGCACGTAGTTGAACGACTGATAACCGGAGATGCTTTGCGAAACGGTGGTTCCGCTCTGGCCACGCGGAAAGCGGATCTCCACGGTGCGTGCATCCTGGGCGGCAGCCAGCTGCGCCGACCCGAGGAACAGAGCCAAGGTGGCCATAGACAAGAAGCGTCGGAAAATCGGGAACATTTGTCTATTCCTTTCTACGATCTCGGAATTCTCAGAATTTTACACGGAAGGCGAGGCGGCGCGATGACAAATGCAACGGACCTGAATGCAATTTTTTGGTTGAGCTGAGTGTCTTGCAGGCGTGATAGTGGCGCGGTTGCAGAAAGGAGCCACCGATGAAACGGATTGCTACGACCGCCTTCGCCTTTATGCTGCTCGGCGCGCCTGCATGGGCCGCCATTCCACTTGTGAACGCCACCTGCCCCGGGGACATCGAGGTTCACGCCGATGAAGGCGGGCCCATCTATATCAACGGGACGGAAGCCAAGCTTCAGGTCTTCAACGAGAATTACTACGAGGCCAAGCACAACCACACGACGATCTCGCTGACCATCAATCCGGATGGTACGCCCGACGTCTCCTATACCGGCCAGCACGGGGCCAACGGCGTCTGCCAAATTGCCGACGACTATGCTCCGCCCGCCGATGGTGAGTGCCCCGTCGATGTCAGCGAAGCGGATCGGGCCAAGTATCCGGCATGCAAATAGGGAGCCGGTAGCCGGAGTGCGGTACGTCGTTTTGTTGGCGTCACCGCTGCGTCCGCACTCCAGATCCTACCGGGCCGCCATCGTGACCAGGAGATACGAATGCTCAAAGCGTCTTGTCTTTCGCTGCTGATCGCTGTTGCCGTGCCGGGTTTGTGTGCTGCGCAGGGCGCTGACAACGGGGCCGCCGGTCCGGACTTCTGGGCCGTGAGCGGGGTGAGCGAAACAGGCAGTCTCAACGTTCGATCAGAAGCGTCGGCATCGGCACCAGTGGTGATCCAGATCGCCAACGGAACGGTTTTGCGGAATCTTGGCTGCGAGGGCCAGGGCGATGCCCGATGGTGCCGGGTCGAATCGCCCGACGGCATCACCGTCAAAGGGTGGGTGGCAGGACGCTTCCTTGTCGAGAACGCCCCACCGACGGAGGGGGACGCCCTCGTGGAGGGCACGCCTTACCATGCGACCGGCGATCTCCCCTGTGTTCTCAAGAGTTTTCCAGACGCCACGTCCTGCCCATTCGGCGTCATCCGGGTGCCCGAGAAAAGTCTCGCCAGCATTTTCATAACGCTGCCGGACGGTGGACAGCGATTGCTGGAATTCCGGGATGGCGAGCCGGTTGAGCCGGCGGGCACCACGATGACGTCGAGCCAGGTGGAGGACGTAACCGAGGTCGATCTGGACGACGGCCAGGAGCGCTATTCGATTTTTGACATAGTCTATGCCGGGGACTGAGCTTTCGTGCCAAAGGGAGTGTTCGAAAAGCCCGTCTTGCCCGCCCGACTCGTCCGAGTGATGGGGCGCCACGTTGCGCCACCGCGCTTCGTCCTGTTTGCTGCAACCCTGGTTGGCCTGCTCTTGCTGGCAGTATTGGCCGGGATTGAACTGCAGATCGGTGTTCTTGCCAGTTTCGACGTTGCTACGCTCGTCTTCCTCGTGTCGGCGCTTCCGCTGCTCAACGACGACGTTGCGACGATGCGTTCGACTTCGGCGGCCAACGATGCCAATCGCGCGGGCCTGCTGGCGATCACCGTGCTGGTTCTGCTCATCGTGCTGATTGCCGTGGGAGCGTTGATCGCACATCCGGACGCAAATTGGATTGAGGTGCCGCTGATCCTGGGCTCGCTGGCGCTCGCCTGGGTGTTCGCCAACACGGTTTTCGCCTTCCACTACGCCCATCTCTACTATCAGCAGCGCGATGGACGAGACCGGGCGGGCCTGAATTTTCCTGGTGGCGGCACGCCCGACTATTCGGACTTTTTCTATTTCAGCTTCACGCTGGGAATGACCTTTCAGACCTCGGATGTGACCATAGAGGGCACCCATATGCGCCGGATCGCGCTGGCCCAGGGAGGCGCAGCTTTCCTGTTCAACCTCGGCATCCTGGCCTTCGCGATCAACACAGTGGGCAGCCTCTATAGCTAGGGGCAAGCTGGCTCACCGCGTCAGCGCCTGCGTCAACTGCGGGACGATGTCGAAGAGGTCGCCCACAAGGCCATAGTCCGCGATTTCGAAGATGGGGGCGGACGCATCCTTGTTGATGGCAATGATGATGCGGGCGCCCTTCATGCCGGCGACGTGCTGGACGGCGCCGGAAATGCCGATGGCGAGGTAGATGTCGGGCGCCACGACCTTGCCCGTCTGGCCCACCTGAAGATCGTTGGGGGCGTAGCCGGAATCGACGGCGGCGCGGCTGGCGCCGATGGCGGCGCCCAGTTGCTCGGCCAGGGGAGCCAGCAGGGAGTCGAACGCGTCGCGCGAGGCAAAGGCTCGACCGCCCGAAACCACAACCCGCGCTGTGCCGAGATCAGGGCGGTCCGAGGCGGTCACCGTCTCGGCCAGCACACGCGGCGCATCGGCGAGCGGCGTAAAGGCGACGGGCACGATCGGCGCGTTCGCGTTGCCGACCTCGGCGGGCGCAAAGGCCGAGGCTCGAATGGTCAGGATCAGCCGCGGCTCGGAGACCGAGACGGTCTCGATGGCCGCGCCGGCATAGACCGGGTGCTCGAAGGTATTGCGGTCGATGATGGCGGTGACTTCGGATATCTGCGACACGTCGAGCAGGGCTGCGAGGCGCGGCATCACGCTTTTGCCCACGGCGTTTGCGGGCGCGAGGAAGGCGTCATAGTCGCCCGACAATTGCTGTAGCAGCGCCGCCAGAGGCTCGGACACCGAGCCGGACAATTGCGGGTGTTCGGCAACGAGTACCTTGCGTACTCCCGTGAGCACTGCCGCTGCAGCGGCCTTGGCGGCCTCTGCGCCGGCGACCAGAACATCTACGGGTGCGCCCAATTGGGCGGCGGCGGACACGACGCGGGCAACGCTCGGCCCCAGGTCGCCGGACTGTACTTCTGCCAAAACCAGACTGGCCATTTTTCTCACCCGCGATTGAGTTGTGTCTTGAGCACGCCGGCGAGTTCGCCGGCCGTTTCGAGCATGGTTCCACGCTGCCGCCGGGGCGGTTCGCGGGTTGAGAGGACTTTTAGCCGCGACGAGAGATCGACGCCGAAACTGTCTGCGGGAACGACGGCGAGCGGCTTGCTGCGTGCCTTCATGATATTGGGCAGGGAAGCAAAGCGCGGCTCGTTGAGCCTGAGATCAGTGGTGATCACCGCGGGAAGCGGCAGATCGAGGGTCTGGAGCCCAGCGTCGACTTCGCGGACTGCCACCGCCCTGCCCGAAGCAAGGGTGAGTTCGGAAATGAAGGTGGCCTGCAGCCAATTGAGGAGCGCCGCCAGCATCGAACCCGTTTGCGAGGCATCGCTGTCGATGGACTGCTTGCCCATGAGCACGAGGCCCGGCTGTTCCTGTTCCACGACGGCGCGCAGGAGCTTGGCGACGGCGAGCTGTTCGAGCCGGTCGTTGCTTTCGATGAGAATGGCGCGGTCGGCGCCCATGGCGAGGCCGGTGCGCAGGATGTCCTGTGAAACGGAGGGGCCGATCGTCACGAGAACAACTTCGCTCGCTTGACCCTTTTCCTTGAGCCGCAAGGCTTCTTCGAGCGCGATCTGGTCGAAGGGGTTGATGATCATCCGGGCGCCCGTGGTTTCGATGCCGGAGCCATCGGACCGCACTTGAATGCGCATGACAGGGTCGATGACGCGCTTGGCAGTGACGAGCACTTTCATGAGGAGGTCTCGCGATTGGAGGTGGATTGGGCCAGGGCAACAAGGCTTGCGGCAGGCTGGAAGATCGCCTTGCCGGTCTCGTCATGCCAGGCTGAGAGGGAGGCGACTATGGCGCCTAGATCCTGCCGGTGCGCCCAATGGAGCGGGCCGCCCAGCGCGCGAGGAAAGCCGTAGCCATGGACCCAGACAAGGTCGATGTCGGAGGCGCGCGCCGCAATGCCCTCTTCGAGGATTCTGAAACCCTCGTTGATCATGGGGTAGAGCGTGCGTTCGATGATCTCGCGATCGGATATGGAGCGGACGACAATGCCCCGTTCGGCGGCAATGCGGCCGATCAGTGCCGCGACTTCGGGATCGGGCATGGGTGTGCGCGAGCCGGTTTCGTAGCGGTAGTACCCTGCCCCGGTTTTTTGTCCGAAGCGCCCGGCGGCGCAGAGATCGTCGGCGACAGGAAGGCTTTCACCCTTGGCGCGGCGGTTGCGCCAGGAAATATCGAGGCCCGCCATATCCTGCATGACGAAGGGGCCCATGGCCCAGCCGAAGGCGGTGAAGGCGGCATCGACCTGCATAGGCGGTGCACCGGCCAGAAGCAGGTCGACAAGCTCGGCGTTGCGGGCACCCAGCATTCGATTGCCGACAAAGCCGGGGCAGACGCCGACGACAACTGGCACTTTGCCGAGGCGTTTGGCGAGCGCCACAGCGGTCTGGACGACGTCGGGCGCGGTTGATGCGCCACGGACCACTTCGACGAGCTTCATCACCTGCGCTGGGGAGAAGAAATGCAGCCCGAGCACGGCTTCGGGTCGGCGTATGGCCGAGGCAATGGCGTCTATGTCGAGGTAGGAGGTATTGCTGGCGAGGATGGCGCCAGGGCGCATGATGGCGTCGAGCGCGGCAAAGATGCTTTGCTTGACCGCAAGGTCTTCGAAGGCGGCTTCGACGACGAGATCGCAATCGGCCAGCTGTGGGAGTTCGGATAGAGGCCGGATGGCCGAGCGAGCTTGGTCCGCCATTTGCGCCGACAGACTGCCGCGTTTTACCGCGCTGGCATAGGTGGCGGTGATGCTGTCGAGGCCGCGCGTGAGGGCCTCGGGGTCGGCGTCGAAGAGGTGGACGGCCAGACCGGCATTGGCGAAGGCCATGGCGATGCCGCGGCCCATGGTGCCGGCGCCGATGACGCCGACGGTCTTGATGTCAGTGGCGCCCGTTGACCGATCGACCTTGGCAGCGACACGCTCGGCAAAGAAGAGATGGCGGAGTGCTGCGGATTCAGGACTGGTGCGCAGGATCGCGAAGGACTGGCGCTCGCGCTCCAGAGCCTCCGGCGGGGACAGGGTTGCGGCATTGCGCAAGGCATCGACCACAGCCAGCGGGGCCGCCTGCCCCTTGTGTCGGGCGAGAAAGGAATCGGCCGCGGCTTCGAAAGCAGCGAGATCGTCGGGCGATTCCTGAACAAGTTGCTGGGGCGGATTAGCGAGCAAGACCCGGGCAGCTTCCAGAGCATCGGCGTCCGCGGGGACCATGGCGTCGACGAGACCGAGGTCGAACGCGGGGGTGGCGGTGACCGCTTCTCCGTCTCCGATCAGGGCAAGTGCTCGGACGAGGCCGATGCGCTTTGGCAGTCGCACCGTGCCACCCGCGCCCGGAATGAGGCCGAGCTTGACTTCAGGCAGGCCGAGGCTTGCTTGCGGCGACGCCAGAATATGGCGGCAGGCCAGAGCCAGTTCGAGTCCGCCTCCGAGCGCCACACCGGCGATGAGGGCTACCGTGGGCTTGGTGCAGGCGGCGAGACGGGTGTTGAGGTCAGCAAGGCTGGGAGCCTGTGGCGGGGCGGAGAATTCGGCGATGTCGGCGCCCGCGGAAAAGGCCCGGGCGGAACCTTCGAGAATGAGCGCGGTCACCTCGGGGTCGGCTTCGGCGGCCTCGATGGCGGCGAGAATGCCAGCGCGGGTTGCGTGGTTGAGGGCATTGACCGGCGGATTGTCGAGCGTTGCTACCGCCAGCGTACCCTCGCGACGATAGCGGACCGGTCTGTCGAGGACGATCTGCACCTAGAAAAACGCCTGCAGGCCGGTCTGGGCGCGACCCAGGATCAGCGCGTGGATGTCGTGTGTGCCTTCGTAGGTGTTCACCGTTTCCAGATTTTGCGCGTGACGCATGACCTGGTAGCCGGCCTGAATGCCGTTGCCGCCGTGCATGTCGCGGGCGAGGCGCGCGATATCGAGCGCCTTGCCGCAATTGTTGCGCTTGATCAGGGAGACCATTTCATGGGCCATTTCGCCCTCGTCCATCAGCCGACCGACGCGCAGGGCGCCCTGCAGGCCGAAGGCGATGTCGGTCTGCATGTCGGCGAGCTTCTTCTGGTAGAGCTGCATGCCGGCCAGAGGCTTGCCGAACTGTTCGCGATCGAGCCCATATTGGCGGGAGCGGAACCAGCAATCCTCGGCCGCGCCCATGACGCCCCAGGCAATGCCATAGCGGGCGCGATTGAGGCAGCCGAAGGGGCCGGAGAGCCCAGAGGCATGTGGCAGCAGGGCGTCCTCGCCCACTTCCACATTTTCGAGGATGACTTCACCGGTCACCGAAGCGCGCAGTGACAGTTTGCCATCGATGCGGGGAGCGGAGAGGCCGGGATATCCCTTTTCGAGGACGAAGCCGCGGATGGCGCCATCATGGGCATCGGACTTGGCCCAGATGACGAAGACATCGGCAATGGGCGAATTGGAAATCCAGGTTTTCGCGCCATTGAGGAGATAGCCGTTGGCGGTGCGGGTGGCGCGGGTGCGCATGGAGCCCGGGTCGGAGCCAGCACCGGGTTCGGTCAGGCCAAAGCAGCCGATCCATTCCCCCGAGGTCAGGCGCGGCACGAAGTGCTGCTTTTGCGCCTCGCTGCCATAAGCAAGGATGGGATGGATCACGAGCGAGGACTGCACGCTCATCATCGAGCGATAGCCCGAATCCACGCGTTCGATTTCGCGGGCCACGAGGCCATAGGCGACATAGCTGGCGCCGAGGCCGCCATATTGTTCGGGAACCGTGGTGCCGAGGAGACCGGCCGCGCCCATTTCGGCGAAGATGCCGGCGTCGACGGTTTCGTCGAGATAGGCCTGTTCTATGCGCGGCTGGAGACGTTCGGCCGCGAAACGGGCAGCGGCGTCGCGCAGCAGGCGCTCCAGTTCCGTTAGCTGGTCCTCAAGGCGCAGGGGGTCATGCCAGGCAAAGGCAGCGGTGGAGGTCATTCGTCTTCCTCAAGCAGGCTCGCCGGACTGAGCGAAAGTTCGTGCAGGCATTGGGTGCGGTCGCACAGCTGCATCTGAGTGGTGGAGAGGCGCCGGAACAGGCGACCGGCCGGGCTTTCCAGCGTCATGCCGATGGCGCCATGAAGCTGAACGGCGGTTTCGCCAAGAAGCCGTGCCGCGCCATCGACATAAGCCTTGGCGGCGAGAACGGCGCGGCGGCGGATAGCGGGGTCTGCATCGAGGGCAGCTGTGGCGTGGTCGCGCATGGAACGGGCCTGTTCGAGCTCGATCAGCATGTCGACGGCGCGATGCTGCAGGGCCTGAAAGCTGCCGATGGCGACGCCGAACTGCTTTCGCGTCTTGAGGTAGTCGATCGTCAGGTGGTGGAGTTGCTCCATGGCGCCCACGGCGCCAGCGACGAGGCCGGCAAGGCCGTGGTCGAGGGCAGCGGCAAGGAAAGCTGCGGCGTCCGGGCCGTCCAGCAGGTTGGACGAAGAGAGTTCTGCGCCTGTCAGGGTCAGTTCTGCGCCATCGCCAAGCCAATGTGGCGACATGGTTACGCCGGCTGCGTCGGCGGGAACCAGAAAGACGTTGAGACCGGAAGGCCCGGTGGCGCTGACGAGGAAATGGGTGGCGTGCTTTCCGCCCAGGACCATGGTTTTTTGGCCGGTCAGCGAAAAGCCGGAGGCAGTCGGCTCGGCAATGGTGCCGACGGGGGCGGCGTCGAAATGCTGTCCCGGCTCGGCATGAGCCAGGGCGAGGACCATCGTGCCCGCGGTGATTTTCGGCGCCCAATGGAGACGCTGAGCGGGGCTCGCCAGATTGCGCACCAGCCGGGAGCCGATGATGGCGCTGGCGAGGAATGGCACGTCGACGTCGGCGCGGCCCAGCGCGCCCATGACCAGCGAGAGATCAGCGGCCGATGAATCGAGGCCCCCTTCCCCGGTCGCGAAGGGCATGGCGAGAAGGCCCTGTTCGGCAAAGTTGGACCAGGCATGGTCTTCGGCCACCAGCAGGCCATCGACCATGTCGACCAGCATGCGCTGTTCATCGGACTGCGTCAGCATCGCGTTCATAGCCCCAGCACCTGCTTGGCGATAATGTTGCGCTGGATCTCGTTGGCGCCGCCATAGATCGAGACTTTGCGTGCGTTGAGATAGGTTGCGAGCGCCAGGCTTGGCGCATCGTCCTCGATGTCACCGGTCATGGCGCGCAGCCCGGCAGGGCCGGCTACGTCCATCAACAGTTCGGCAGCGCGCTGCTGCAATTGCGAACCCTTGAGCTTGACGATGGAGGCCGCCGGATCGCCCTCGCCTCCGCCAGCGCGTGACGCGAGGCGCACCAGGGTGATTTCAAGGGCCTTGAGGTCGAGTTCGAGTTCGATCAGGCGCTGGTGGAAGGGCGCGTGGTCGAGCAGCGTGCCGGAGCCGAAGGGCGTGGTGGCGGCCAGCCGGCGTGCGCGAGCCGCCCGCTCCTTGGTCAGGCCAATGCGGGCAATGCCGGAGCGCTCGTTGGTGAGCAGGTATTTGGCATAGTCCCAGCCCCGATTTTCTTCGCCGACACGCTGATCGAAGGGCACCAGAACGTCGTCGAAGAAGACCTCGTTGACCTCGTGGTGGCCTTCGACGGTGATGATCGGGCGGACGGTGATGCCGGGGGAGCGCATGTCGATGAGCAGGAACGAAATCCCGGCCTGCTTGCGGACATCGGGATCGGTCCGCACCAGGCAGAAAATCCAGTCGGCATATTGGGCATAGGTGGTCCAGGTCTTCTGGCCTGTGACGCGATAACCTTGGGGCGTGCGTACGGCCCTTGTTTGCAGGCTTGCGAGATCAGACCCGGCCTCGGGCTCGGAAAAGCCCTGGCACCACCAGTCGTCCAGATTGGCCGCGCGCGGTAGAAAGCGCTGCTTCTGTTCCTCGGAGCCGAAGGCAGCGAGGACGGGGCCAAGCATGTTGCAGTTGAACTGCAGGGGCAGTGGCACGGCGGCGCGCTGCAATTCCTCGGTGAAGATATGGAGGCGCACCCGGTCCCAATCGCGGCCGCCCCAGGCGGCGGGCCAATGGGGCACCGCGAGGCCGTTCGCATTGAGGATACGCTGCGATTCCACGAAATCGGCGCGGGCCAGGGGTTGGCCGGCGCTGATCTTGGCGCGGATGCGCTCCGGGATCTGGCTGGTGAAGAAGGCCCGTAATTCCTGACGGAACGCCTTGAGCTCAGCAGAGTAAAGCGCGCTCATTTGGAAAATGCTCCATCCGGATGCAGGAGATCGGCATTGTGTTCGCCTAGCGTGGGCGGCCGGCGCACCGGCAGGCGCTCGCCATCGAAGCGCCAGGGCGAGGAGAGGACGGAGACCGGTTCGCCCGCCGGATGCTCGTAGCTGCCCACCATGCCGGATTGCTGTGTACGCGCACCGCTGAGGGCCTCGTGGAGGCCCTTGACCTCGCCGGCCGGAATGCCGGCCTGGGCCAGCGCCGGCAGAAGGTCGGCGCGCTGGTGGCGGGCGATTTCGGGCTCAAGTGCGGCCAGCAATACCGCGCGATTGGCGGCGCGCTGCACATTGGTGGCGAAACGCGGATCATCGGCGAGATCTGGGCGCTTGAGCACCTTCAGGCAGAAATTGCGATATTGCTCGTTGTTGCCCACGGTGATGACCAGCGGGCCATCGGCTGCCTCGAAGACGCCATAGGGCACGATGGAGGGATGGGCACTGCCGACCCGCGGCGGGTCGGCCTGGCGCAAAAGCGCCTCCAAACCGTAGTAGGAACTCAGCGCAATGCCGTGATCGTGGAGGGCGACATCGACGCGCCTCCCCTTCCCCGTGCGTTGCGCCTGGAAAAGGGCCGCCAGCATGGCCTGGGCCGCGGACATGCCGGTAAAAAGATCCACCGCGGCGATCCCGAGCTTGAGCGGGGGACCATCGGCTTCGCCATTGATCGACATCAGCCCGCTTTCGCCCTGGATCACCAGGTCGTAGCCCGGTCGCGCCGCTTCAGGACCCTGGCGGTCATAGCCGGCGACGGCGCAATAGATGAGGCGTGGATTGATCGTGCTGAGATGATCGTAGCCGAGGCCGAAGCGCTCCATGTCGCCAGCCTTGAAATTCTCCACCAGCACATCGGCCTCTTTGACCAGTTGCAACAGCGACTGGCGATCGCTCTCACTGGCAAGGTCGAGCGTGATCGAGCGCTTGTTGCGGTTGAAGCCGTAAAAATAGGTGGTGTCGCCGGCAGCAAGCGGCAGGCCCCAATCGCGGGTGTCGTCGCCCCGGCCGGGGCGCTCGACCTTAATCACGTCTGCGCCAAGGTCGCCCAGCACCATTGCCGACAATGGGCCCGCAAGCACCCTCGACAGATCCAGAACCTTGACACCCAGCAGCGGCAGGTCGGCCATTTGCACACCCGATTGCGTCGTTATACACCAGTCATGTAACAATAACGGTTTATTGACCGGCTGGCCGGTAATACGACACTGGATCAGCACCCGTCAATCGCGAGGATCGAATTATATGGAAAAAACCGGGAAACGCGCCCTCGGACGTCCGGCAACCATCACGGCGCCTCGCGAGACCATTCTCGCACATGCGGCGCGGCTTTTTGCCGAAAAGGGATTCGAAGGGGCTTCCCTGCAGGATGTGGCCAAGGCCGTCGGCATTTCGAAGGCCGCGGTCTATCACTATTTTCCGACCAAGCAGGTCATCTACGACGAGATCGTCATCGACCTGCTGAGTCGCCTGCGCGAGCATGTGCAGGCCGAAATCGAAGGCACGGCGCCGTTCAACGATCGGCTGCGGCAGATGATGGTGGCTCATGCCAGCTTCTTCGAGGCCAATTACGAATCCTTCGTCACGCTGCTGCACGGCTTTGGCGGCCTCAGCCGCACGCTGGCGCCGGGCCAGGTGTCGGTGCGCGACGAATATGAAACCATGATCCGCGGGCTGATGACCGATGCCAGCGCCAGCGGCGAGCTGGTGATGGCGGACCCGGCCATCGCCGCCCGTGCGGTGCTTTCAATGCTCAACTGGATGGCGCGCTGGTATCGGCCCGGTGGGCGGCTGGCAGCGCGCGACTTCGCCGAGGAATATTTCCAGCTGATCTACAACGGCCTCAGGCCACGGTGACGAGGCGCGTATCGAGATAGGCTTCGAGCGCCTCGGAGCCGCCTTCCGAGCCATAGCCGGAATCCTTGATGCCACCGAAAGGCAATTCGGGGCTGCCCAGCCCCTGATGGTTGATCGAGAGCATGCCGGCCTCGATATCGCGCGACAGGGAGCCAATCGTCGACTGCCGGGCGGCAAAGGCATAGGCGGCAAGCCCGTAAGGCAGTCGGTTGGCCTCGGCGACGGCGTCCTCGTAGCGTGAGAATGGCGCAAGGAGGGCAACGGGGCCGAACGGCTCGGTGGTCATGACCAGGGCATCGGGCGGTATGTCTTCGAGCACGGTGGGCGCGAAGAAGTTGCCGGCATTGCCGATGCGGTGGCCACCCAGGGTCAGACGGGCGCCGCGGTCGACGGCATCGGCGACCAGGGCCTCCATGTGCTCGACGCGGCGAGCATTGGCCAATGGCCCCATCGTCGTGCCGGGCTCAGCGCCATCGCCGACGACAATGCGTTGCGCGCGCTCGAGAAAGCTGTCGCGGAAACGGTCGTAGATGCTTTCGTGCAGCAGAAAGCGCGTGGGCGCGATGCAGACCTGTCCGGCATTGCGGAATTTGGCGGCGGCCAGAACCGTGGCTGCCTGTTCGATATCGGCGTCGTCCATGACGATGGCGGGCGCGTGGCCGCCCAATTCCATGGTCACCCGCTTCATATGGAGGCCGGCAAGGCTCGCCAGCTGCTTGCCAACGGCGGTCGAGCCGGTGAACGAGATTTTGCGGATCACTGGGTGCGGGATCAGGTAGGCGGAGATTTCAGACGGCACGCCATAGACGAGATTGAGCACGCCTGCCGGCAGGCCGGCATCGGCCAGGGCAGCAACGAGGGCAGCGCAACTGGCGGGCGCCTCTTCGGGGCCCTTGACGATCATGGTGCAGCCCGCTGCCAGCGCCGCAGCAATCTTGCGTGTGGCCTGGTTGATCGGGAAATTCCACGGCGTGAAGGCCGCGACAGGGCCGACCGGGGTTTTGAGCACTTGCTGCATGACTCTGGGATCGCGGCTGGGGACGATGCGGCCATAGGCGCGACGGCCCTCTTCGGCGAACCATTCTATGGTGCCGGCGGCGGCCAGAACCTCTGCCCGTGCTTCGGCAAGAGGTTTGCCTTGCTCCGCCGTCATTGTCGCGGCGACCTGTTCGGCCCGGTCGCGCAACAGGCCTGCCGCGCGCCGCATCAGGTCGGAACGGGCCATTGGGCCAAGGTCGCGCCAAGCGGGAAAGGCTCGGGCGGCGGCGGCCAGAGCCAGATCGAGATCGGCGCGACCGGCCAGAGCTAGCTGGCCGATGACGCCGCCATGGACGGGATTGACGACGTCCTGCCGGGCACCATCGATTGCCGGACGCCAGGCGCCGTCGATGAAGAGCGCGGTATCGGGATAGGTCACAGGCGCCGCCCCGTCATCGTGTCGAAGCGGTGGATATGGGCTGGATCAGCGCCGAGATGCACAACCGCGCCCGGCTTGAGATCGGTGCGGCCTCGGATGAGCACGCGGATGACCTGATTGCCCAGGCGCGTCATGATCTGCGTTTCAGAGCCGGTCGGTTCGACCACCGACACCGTTGCGGGCCAGCCGGTCTCGGCCAGTTCGAGGTGTTCCGGACGCACGCCCACAGTCAGGCGCTGGCCGGGCCGCAACCCACCGCCGGGGATGGCGAGGGAGAGGCCGTCTTCGACCTGCAATTGGCCCTGCTCATTGACGGTGCCGGCGAGAAAATTCATCGGCGGGGAGCCAATGAAGGCAGCGACGAACAGGCTGCCCGGCCGGTCGTAGAGATCGAGCGGCGCGCCGATCTGCTCAACGCGACCGGCATTCATGACGACGACGCGATCCGCCAGCGTCATGGCTTCGATCTGGTCATGCGTCACGTAGACGGTGGTGGTGCCGAGGCGCTGGTGCAATTCCTTGAGTTCGCTGCGCATCTGCACGCGCAGTTTCGCATCGAGATTCGAGAGCGGCTCATCGAAGAGGAAAACGTTGGGATGCCGGACGATGGCGCGCCCCATGGCGACGCGCTGGCGCTGGCCGCCCGACAATTGGCGCGGCTTTCGCGCCAGGAGGCTTTCGAGGCCCAGAATGCGGGCGGCATCGGCCACGCGCTCCTTGATGACCTCGCGCGAAAACCCGCGCTGCTTGAGGGCAAAACCCATATTGTCCGCGACATTCATATGCGGATAGAGCGCGTAATTCTGGAACACCATGGCGATGTCCCGATCCTTGGGCGCAAAGTCGTTCATGACCTTGCCGCCAATGGCGATCTCGCCGGCCGTGATATCTTCGAGGCCCGCGATCATGCGGAGCAAGGTAGACTTGCCGCAGCCGGACGGGCCGACAAGGGCGACGAATTCCCCGTCGGGAATATCAACGGAAACGCCATGCAGGACCGGATGGCCGCCATAGGATTTTTGAACGTCGCGGATTTCAACTGCGCTCATTAGGGATCTCCCGGTCTGTTCGTATCGCTCTGTCTACCACCGCCGCGCCACTTCCTCGGCCCAGCCATAGACATCGGCAACGCGATAGCGTTTGCCGTCATTGTCCGTCACCGTGCCGGCAAAGGTGCCGAAACACTGGTGTTCCTTGCTGCGCACGATCAGTCGGTCGAAATTGGAATAGCGGTCATATTCGGGGGTGAAGGTCAGATCGACCTGATCCCCCAGGATTTGCCATGGCTTCATGAAATCGGCGCGATCATAGCGCCATTCCAGTTCCTGGCTGATCTTGTGCAAGCGCCCGTCGATCTTGAGGGCGTTTTCGGTCGAGGGTGTGCCCTCGGTCCACTTGCCGCCGAACTGCAGGCCCAGTTCGCGGCCGTCGCTGCGGCCACTGCCCGATGCCCAATTCCAGACGATAGAATAGGGCCAGCGGCCGCGCCCATGATCGAGCGTCGCATAGGCGGAACCAACATCGAGCGTGTAGCGGCGGCCATCGAGCTCGACCCAACCGGAGGCCGGCAGGCAATTGTCCTTGCGGGTGAACTGGAAACGCTTGCTATCCCAGGGCACCAGCACGTTGAGGCTTTCGTGGCCTGGCGCTTCGTGTACCTGAATATCGGCCTTGAGCCGGCTGGTCTCGCCGGTAAGGCGGGTGCCGGTCTTGTTGATGCGCATGGCGATCTGCATGCGCTCGCCCTTGCCCACGGCGTCGTCGCGACCGGTCTGCCCGGGCATGCTGGCGCGGTCATTGTTCGGCAGCCAATGGATCTCGGCTTCCGGCACGGCCTCGCCGGTCGCACGATCATAGAAGAACGAGGCCAGCGTGACGCGATAGTCGCCATGTGAAATGTTTAGGGCGACGATCAGGTCGGGACTGGTGATGCACCAATATTCGAAGCGCTTGTTGCGGCCCCAGCCTTTGAGGTTGATGCCCTGCACGGGGTGCCGGCTCCAGCCTACAGCGGCGGGATTGAGCCGCCCATTCGGCAAAGCAATGTCGACGGGCTGATCGAGCTCGCGCTCGGGTTGAACGGGACCAGCTACCACTTGCGATGTACCTCTTCGACCAAACCATAAATATTGCGGACGGGAACGACCTTCCCGCCATCGGCGACCACCTCGCCGTCGAAATGACCGAAGCATTGATCGCCCTGGGCGGAGATGATCATCCGGTCGAACTTGTGATGGTGGTAGATCTGCGGGGTGAAGACGATGTCTACCCGCTCACCCTTGATGCGCCAGGGCGCCGTCCAGTTGTCCCGGTCATAGGTCCAGCGCAGATCTTCGCTGATCTTGTGCACGCGCCCATCGAGACGGAGGCTGTTTTCGGTCGATGGCGTGCCATCGGTCCATTTTGCCCCAAAATTGAGACCGATCTCGTGCCCGTCGGTGGTGCCGCTGCCGGCGCCCCAATTCCAGCGGGTGTCGTAGGGCCAACGGCCGCGCCCATGGTCATGAATGCCAAGGGTTGTTTCGGGCGAGACGCGCTTCTCGACGCCGTCGACGACCACTACCCCTTCTACCGGGATGCAGTTGTCTTTCCTGGTGTATTGGAAGCGCTTGTTATCCCATGGCACGAGCACGCCCATGGACTCCCGATCGGGCGCCTCAAAGGCCTGCAGCTCTGCCTGCAGGCGCTCCGCCTCGACCAGAATGCGGGTGCCCACTGCATTGGGTTCGAGCACGACGGTCAGGCCCCTGGCCTTGCCGGCCACGCGCTCGCGGCTCAGCGGATCGCTCATGGTGTCTCTCGGCGGTAGCCAGACATTTTGGCGATGGGCGAGCTTTGCGTGGCTGTTCCGGTCGATATAGGTCGAGGCCACATTGGCCCGATAATCGTGATGGGAAACATTGGCGGTGATCAGGAAATCCGGCGCGACAATGCACCAGTATTCGAACCGCTTGTTGCGCCCCCAGCCCCTCAGATTTGCACGATGCAAAGCCTTGCGGCTCCAACCAACGGCTTCCGGGTTCAGCCGGCCATCGGGGCGGCACATGTCGACCGGCTGCGTGATTTCACGCTCGATGCGATGAATGGCGTTCATCCCTTGGTCGCCCCATCGGCAAGACCCTGAACAAGCCACTTCTGCACCAGAAGGGCAAAGATGACGACCGGCACGACCATGAGCGTACCCACCGCTGTCAAGGCGCCCCAATTGGCGCCGTTGACCGTATCGCCGGCAATGCCGGCCATGGCGACGGGGACGGTGGAGGCGTTGCGGTTGGTGAGGACCAGCGCGAAGAGCAGTTCTTCCCAGGCCAGAATGACGCTGAAGATCAGGGTGGAGAGAATGCCCGGCATGGCGATGGGCACGATGATCTTGATGAAGGCGCCGAAGCGGGAGCAGCCATCGATCATGGCAGATTCTTCGAGCTCTTTGGGCAGAGCCAGGAAAAAGCCGCGCATCAGCCACATGACGTAGGGAATGAGGAAGGTGCAATAGGCCAAGATCAGCGTGATGTGCTTGTCGGTCAGCCCGAATTTGCGCGCTACGAGGAACATCGGCACGGCCAGCGCGATGGGCGGAA
This sequence comes from Devosia sp. LjRoot3, assembly GCF_964252865.1. Classification (NCBI taxonomy): domain Bacteria; kingdom Pseudomonadati; phylum Pseudomonadota; class Alphaproteobacteria; order Hyphomicrobiales; family Devosiaceae; genus Devosia; species Devosia sp. LjRoot3. Next base: position 979,475 of record NZ_CAXUPK020000001.1, on the reverse strand, counting down.
CGCCGCGCGACAGCAGCAGCAGCGTCCCCAAAAATCCGGCGCCGCGAATGCGCAACCGCGCCAGGGCGTAGCCGGCCATGCCGCCGGCGACGATGGAAATCAGCGCCGAGCCAAAGGAGACGATCACCGTATTGAGCAGCCGCCGGGGAATATCGGCGCGCCAGATATATTCGACATAGGTGTCGATGGTGGGCTGGAAGAAGAACGTCGGCGGGGTGGTGAAGATGTCCTTGGGCATCTTGAACGAGGTCAGCACCATCCAGAAGATCGGGAAGAGGAAGACCAGCGCAATGGCCACCCCGCTCCAGATGCGGAGCTGGCGGGCGAGATTGCGGCGGAAACGATGCGTGGAGGCCGGGGTTGCGTCGAGGGTCACTGCACGTCCTCCAGCTTGCGAATGCCAAACAGGAAAGCGCCTGTCAGAACCATGGTGATGAGCAGAACGATGACGGCCATGGCCGATGATTCAGCAAAGCGCAGCGTTCGGAAGGCCTGCTCGTAGATGAAGAGATTGATGACATTGGTAGCCCCGCCAGGCCCACCCAAGGTGGCGGCGAGGACGATGTCGAACATTTTTACCGCCCCGAGCCAGCGCACGACGAAGGTGGCCGCAATGATCGGCAGCAGGAGCGGCAAGGCGATCGACCAGAGCTTGGTCCACCAGTTGGCGCCGTCGATATCGGCGGCCTCGAACACATCCTTGGGCAGGGACAGCAGGGCGGCCGTGGCGATCAGGATGACAAAGGGGGTCCAGCGCCAGGTATCGATTATGACGATGGTCGCCATGGCAAGGCTGGGCGTGCCCAACCAGTCGATGGGCCCGATACCGATCTGGCCGAGCCAATAATTCATCAGGCCCCAGAGGGGATCGAGAATCATGCGCCAGACGCCGCCGGCCACGACCGGGGCGACGACCATGGGGATGATGAAGAGCGCGCGAACCACGTCCCGCCCCTTCCAGGGCGCGTTGATGAGGTAGGCAATACCAAAACCCAGGACCATCTGAATGGGCAGGGCGAACAGCAGGTAGATGCCGGTCACCTGCATCGATTGCCAGAAGCGGTCATCGCGCAGGACCGTGCTGTAATTGTCCCAACCGACCCATTGCGAGGCCGTGAAGGAGGCGAGATCGAGCCGCGAGAAGCTGATCTGCAGGGTATAGAAGATCGGGTACACCAGAACCGCGAAGAGAATGATCGCCGCCGGCAGCATGAAGGACCAGCGGCTGGAAAAATCCGCCAGGCGAGCCCTTGTGCGACTACGCCGATGCGTAGTCTGATTGTCCATGGCTGTGATGGCCACCCGGCACCCTCCCCTCATAATGTAGGTATTGCCGGGCGCCATTCTGGGGCGCAAAATCCTTGGCAATCCGCAACAGGTCTGTTGTTGGGCATTTACTTACCGAACGGCCGGTAAAGTGTCAATGCGCCAAAACGGCGCCTACCAACGGCGCTCCACTTCCTCGATCATGCCGAAGATTTCGCGGACCGGCACGGTGGTCCCGTCGTCAGCAACAACCGTGCCGTTGAAGTGGCCGAAGCAATGGTCGGCGCGGGCCATGATCACCCAACGATCGAACAGGTAGAGTTGGTGGTGATTTGGCGTGAAGGTCAGGTCGACGCGCGCTCCAGTGACCCGCCATGGTGCTAGCCAGTCTTTGGGATCGTAGTGCCAGGTCAGATGCTCGCTGATCTTGTTGACCCGGCCATCGATGCGCACGAAATTCTCGCTCGATGGCGTGCCGTCGGTCCATTTGCCGCCGATATTGATGCCAAGCTGCCGGCCATCGCAGTAGCCGCTGCCGGCGCCCCAATTCCAGCGCGTGTGGTAGGGCCAGCGGCCGCGGCCGTGATCGTAAAGAGCCAGGGTGGTGTCGGCGCTGAGCCGGTATTGCCGGCCGGGCGTCTCGACCAAGCCCTCGACCGGAATGCAATTGTCCTTGCGGGTGTATTGGAAGCGGCTCGATGACCAGGGGACCAATACCCCCATGCTTTCGTGGCCCGGCGGCGTGTGCGCCTGCAGGTCGAAGCGCATATCGGCGGTTTCCGCTATGAGGCGCGTACCCGCAGAATTGGGTTCGAGGCGCAGGGTAAGGCCGGGGGCATCCGCTCGCATCGAGACGCCGTAAGTCGGGTCGCTGAGCATGTTAGCGCGCGGCAGCCAGACATTGGCGCCCTTCCCCGCCTTGGCTCCAGTTTCCCGATCCACCGCTGTGGCTGAAACATTTGCCCGGTAGTCGTGGTGCGAAATATTGGCCGAGACGATGAGATCCGGCGCGATGATGCACCAATATTCAAAACGCTTGTTGCGGCCCCAACCGCTGAGATTTGAGCGGTGTTGCGGGAAACGACTCCAGCCGACCGCCTCCGGATTAAGCCGGCCATCGGGGAGGCAGATATCGACACGCGCGGTAATTTCACGTTCTACGAGCTGATCGGACATCACGGGTTCCACTATGCCGGACAAAGATAAGGGCGCGCCGACTGGCACGCCCTTGCTCATTGGCTCAGGAGATGGGGTTAGTTGCCCATGATCTCGTTGATCTTCTGCTCGGCGCTGGCCAGGGCTCCAGCAACGTCCACCTGACCGGAGATGGCGCGCGAGGTTTCGTCGGCCAGGACCTGCTGCACAGCGTCGGACTTGGGATCACGCGGGCGCCACATATGGCCCGTGTCGACCATTTCATAGCCCATCTGCAGCGCGGCGAAGACCGGCTTCAGCCATTCCTGCTCAGGCGTGCTGGCCAGGGTCGACTTGCGGGCCGGGAACACGCCCAGCGTGTTGGAATGCCAGACTTCGCCTTCCTTCGAGCTCAGCCACTGCAGCAGTGCCCAGGCAGCAGCCGGATTGCGGCTCTTGTTGTTGACGGCACCGCTCCAGATGCCGCGGTGCGCGCCGGCGCTCTCGGAGCCGACCGGCATGACCTGAATGCCAACCTGATCGGTCGTCAGCGTCGTTGTCTTGGGATCGACGGCCGTGCCCTTGAACACGCTGCCCCACATGAACATGGTGGCAACCTGGCCCTGGCGGAACGCCTGCAGGGACTCGTTGAAGCTGTGGCTGGAGCCACCGGTCGGGGCAAACTTGAGCAGGTCGATATGGGTCTGCAGCGCTGCCTTGCCCAGGTCGTTGTTGAAGGCCGCCTTGTTGTTCTCATCGAGCAACTGGCCGCCATTGGAGTTGAGAATGGTCTGCCAGATGGTGGGGGTCAGTACGTCGCGGTTGAAATAGGTATCGACGCCCCAGGCATCGATCTGGCCGTCGCCGTTGGTGTCCTGCACCAACTTTTCGCCCTGCGCCATATAGTCGGTCCAGGTCAGCTCAGGGGTCGGCTGCGGCACCCCGGCCTTGTCGTAAAGCGACTTGTTGTAGAACATCAGCAGGAGATTGGAGCGTAGCGGCACGCCATATTGCACGCCGTTCCATTCGCTGGCCGCGAGCGGGGCAGCGTTGAAATCGTCCCAGTCATAGCCGGCATCGGTCCACTCTGCGGCGTCCTTTTTCAGGTCGAGCAGCACGCCCGCCTCTGCGAGCTGGGGAATCCAGGGATCGTCGGCAATGATGATGTCGTAGGTCGGCTCAGGGCCGGTCGCATCGAGCATGCTCTTGGCGAGCAGTTCGGGATAGGGCACGCCGTCAATGACAACCTTGATGCCGGGATAGTGCTTGTTGAACTCGGTGACCATCGCATCCTGCCACTGGCCGGCGAATGCTTCATTGGCGATCATGCGGATTTCAACGGGGGCTTCCGCCGTTCCGTAGAGATTGTCCTGCGCCAGAACGGCACCAACGCTGCCCGAAACCATCAGACCGAGGCTGGCCGCGAGCAGTGCCCGCCGTCCAATCACTGTGCAGACTGTCATTATTTCCTCCCAGTTGCAAAAGCATGCCCGCTCGCTCCTCGCCGGGCGGATATTTACTTACTGGTCGGCCGGTAAAGAGTCAATCGGCGACATTTCCTTAAGTGAGGAGGATGAGTGCGAAGATTTTTGGGGGCCAGCGTCGCCGCGTCACGGGGACGTCTCCCCGTCATGCGGCGGCTACGGGCATCCCGGCGAGGGCCACCAGGTGCTTGGCGGAACTATGATTTTCGGAACTTCGACTAGCTGCGCTTGATCTTTTCCATCGCCTTGCCCTTGGCGAGTTCGTCGATGATTTTGTCGAGGTAGCGGAGTTCGCGCATCATCGGGTCTTCGATCTCTTCCACGCGAATGCCGCAGACGACGCCCTTGATCAGCGAGCGTGCCGGGTTCAACTGCGGGGCGTGGTTGAAGAAGTCCTCGAAGGTGGTTTTCTTATCCAGTTCCGCCTCGAGGGTCTGCTGGCTGTGGCCGGTCAGCCAGCAGATGAGTTCGTCGACCTCGGCCTTGGTCCGCCCCTTCTTCTCCGCCTTGGTGATGTAGTGCGGATAGACGCTCGCGACGCTGATGGAGAAGACGCGGTGGCCGGCCATGGTCGTTTTCCTTTCTAGTCGAAGAGCGGCGCCAGGGTCATTTCCGGCACCTTTACCAGACCCTTGTCGGTGATGCGGATTTCCGGGATCACCGAGAGCGGGATGAGGTTGAAGCCCATATAGGGAATGGTGCAGCCGACCTGTTGCCAGGCCTTTTTGAGGGCCTGGTTTTCGGCGGCGACTTCGTGGACGCGCTTGTCGACATGAGGCCGGCGACCGGGAGGGCGACGAAGGCGAGCACCTTGCCGTCCTCGACCACGACAATGCCGCCATTGGCCGCCTCGATGGTCTTGAGGGCCAGTTGCATGTCGGCTTCGTTGGTGCCGGCGAGGATGATGTTGTGGCTATCGTGGCCGACGCTGGAGCCGACGGCGCCGTTCTTGATGCCGAAATCATGCAGGAGACCGTAGGCGATGCCACCATCGGACTTGCCATGGCGCTCGATGACGGTGACGAAGCTGAGATTGTCGCGTTCGAGGATGGTTTCCCAGTCATTGGCCGGGGCGATGTCCACCTTGCGATGCGGCAGGATGATGCCGGGCATTTCGATGCCGATGGCATTGGCCGTGACCGCGCCGCTCGGCAGGTCGGGCACGAGTTTTAGCGACTTGGGCAGGTGGACGGTGTTGTAGGCCGCATCGGAGTAGCGGTAGCGCTGGTTGAGCGTGTCTTCCAACAAGGGCGTGACCTTGCGGTCTTCGACCATCAAGGCGCCGCCATACCAGGTATTGACGGGCTTCAGGTCGTCGTCGAGGAGGACGAGATCGGCGCGGCGGCCGCCGCCGAGACCGCCGATTTCATCACCCATGCCGAAGCGGGTGGCGCCGTGGAGCGAGCCCATGGACCACGCCTGTTCAGGTTTTACGCCGCAGCGGATGGCTTCACGCACGACCCAATCGAGGCCGAAGCTGAGGAGGTCGTCGGCGTCACGATCATCAGTGCAGACGCAGTAGCGCTTGTGGCTGGCGCCGAGTTCGGTGATCGGCTTGATGGCTTCGACGATGGAATTCCATGGTGTGGCCGGGTTGCCGCCGCGGAGGAAAACCCAGATGCCGGCATCGACGAAATCGTCGGAGATGTCGCGGTCGATGGCTTCGTGCGTGTCGGTGACACCGGCCGCGGCATAGGGCGCGACGAATTCGCGGCCGTAGATGTGGCCGGAGACCGGGCGGCCGCGCTTGAGGGCCTCGGCGATGATGGCGTGGCTGCGCGGATCGCCCATGGCGACGGGCACGAAGTCCATCTTTTCGCCGAGGGCCACCGCTTCGGGCCACTTGTCGAAGAGAGCGCCGATCTTTTCGGGGGCCAGGTCACCGCCGGCGGTTTCGAGATCGGGCGAGGTGGCGGGGACGGTCGAGGGGACGGTGAGGAAGATCGAGAGCGGGGCGAGGCGTGCGTCTTCGAGCATGGCTTCGACGCCGGCTACGTCCATGACATTGCCGATCTCGTGGCTGTCGCAGAAGATCGTCGTTGTGCCGTTGAGTAGGGCCGCCTCGGCATAGGCGCAGGCGGTGACCATCGAGCTTTCGATGTGGATATGGGGATCGACGAGACCGGGCGCGATAATGCCGCCCTTGGCGTCGTAGAGGGCCTTGGGGGCGGGGCCGAGCTTGTAGGAACCGGCGGGCTTGACGGCGGCGATACGGCCGCCGGAGAGCCAGATTTCCTTATCTGTCGCGATGCGCTCGGAATAGGTCGAGAGCATGCGGGCGCCGGTGATGACGAGATCGGCAGGCGCCCTGCCCCCGGCGACGGCGGCGAGGGTCGTGATCTGGCTATGAAGCGGGGCTACGGAGAAGCGGGTAATCGCCATGGTTCAGGCCTCGGAGAAAGCGTGGAGGATGCGCACCCAGGAGCGAATGCCCTTGTGGAAGCTCGATAGGTCGTATTTTTCGTTGGGGCTATGGATGCGGTTGTCGAACCGGGCAAAGCCGATGAGCAAGCTGTCCATGCCGAGGCGTTCCTTGAATTCGCCGAGGATCGGGATTGAGCCGCCGGTGCCGGCAAGCGCGGTTTCGCGTTGCCATTCTTCGGTCAGGGCCTCTTTGGCCTTGGTGAGCAGGACGCCATCGAGCGGCATGGAGCGGGCGGCCGCGGTGCCATAGGCCTTGAAGGTGACCGAGCAATCGGCCGGGATACGGGCGCGGACGAAGTCGCGGAAAATCTCGCGGATGCGATTGGGGTCCTGACCGTCAACGAGGCGGAAGGAGATCTTTGCGCCGGCCTTGGCGGGGATGACGGTCTTGAAGCCGTCGCCGGAATAGCCGCCCCAGACGCCGTGGACTTCAGCCGTCGGACGAGCCCAGACCTGTTCGAGGACGGAGCGGCCCTGTTCGCCGGCGGGGATGGAGAGGCCGATATCGCCGAGGAATTTTTCGGCGTCGAAGGGGAGACGTTCCCACTCGGCCTTGTTGGCGGCGGGGAGTTCGGCGACGCCATCGTAGAAGCCGGGGATGGCGACGCTGCCGTCTTCGCTGCGGAGCTGGCCGAGAATGGTGGAGATGAGCTGCACGGCATTGCGGGCGGCGCTGCCGAACATGCCGGAATGGAGATCGCGGTCGGCGGTGGTTATCTCGAATTCTTCGGAGACGAAGCCGCGCCACATGGTGGTGATGGCGGGGGTTTCGCGGTCCCACATGTCGGTGTCGCAGACGAGGATGGTATCGGCGCGGAGGTCATTGGCATTGGCGGCGAGGAATGGCCCGAGCGAGGGTGAGCCGGCTTCCTCTTCGCCTTCGAAGAGCATGGAAATGCGGATGGGGAGGCTGCCGGTGACGGCCTTCCAGGCGCGACAGGCTTCGATGAAGGTCAGCAACTGCCCCTTGTCGTCGGAGGCGCCGCGGCCGGTGATGAAGGTTTCGCCATCGGGCTGGGGAACCAGCGTCGGCTCGAAGGGCGGCGTATTCCAGAGGGCCAGCGGATCGACTGGCTGAACGTCGTAGTGGCCGTAGAAGAGGACGTGTGGGCCGGGCGTGGCTGGGCCGTGGCCGACGACCATGGGGTGACCTGCCGTGTCGCGGACCGTCGCATCGAAGCCGAGGGCGGAGAGTTCATCGCGCAGCCATTCGGCGGCGCGGCGGCAATCGGCGGCGTATTGGGGTTCGGTCGAAACGGAGGGAATGCGGATCAGCTCGAAGAGCCGCTCAAGGCTCATATCGAGTTGCTGATCGGCTTGGGCAAGAACGGCATCAAGTGTGGTCATGGATGAAATCGGCTTGGTGTTTTCGCGGCATCGGCGAAGGCGGATCGAGCGAAGAATAAGAGCGAGCGGCGCCTTGGAACGGGCTCAGGGAACCAAGCCAGATTGGGAGAAGACCCAAGCGTTTGCAACGACAAACGTCCGTTATGGACAGGCGATGACGATGATCATTGATGAATTTTGCTCACAAGGGCTCGCAAATTTTTGCGGATTATCGCGAGACGCGGATGGCCTAGAGTGCTGATGGAAGGTGGTGAGCGATAAGCGAGCCGCCGATATGGCGCATGGCCTTTTGGAGGAACCAAAATGAAGAAGCGTATTCTTGGCAAAGGTGGGCTGGAAGTTTCAGCGATCGGCCTTGGTTGCATGGGCATCAGCCAGTCCTATGGCGTGCCGCTGGAGACGGCCGAGGGCGTGAAGCTGATCCGGGGCGCTTTCGAGCGCGGGATCACCTTTTTCGATACCGCCGAAGTCTATGGGCCGTACAAGAACGAGGAAGTCGTTGGCGAGGCGCTGGAGCCGATCCGGGATCAGGTGGTGATTGCTACCAAGTTCGGTTTCGATATCGATGGCAGCGGCGTGCCGGACAGCCGGCCCGAGCGTATCCGCAAGGCTGTGGAAGGCTCGCTTCGGCGGCTGCGGACCGACTATATCGACCTGCTCTATCAGCACCGGGTGGACCGCAACGTGCCGATGGAGGACGTGGCCGGGACGGTGAAGGAGTTGGTTGCCGAGGGCAAGGTGAAGCACTTCGGCATGTCGGAAGCTGGCGTCGCCAATATCCGCCGGGCCAATGCAGTGCTGCCGGTTGCGGCGCTGCAGAGCGAATACTCGCTGATGTGGCGGGAGCCGGAGGAGCAGATCATTCCCGTGCTTGAGGAACTCGGGATCGGCTTCGTGCCCTTCAGCCCGCTCGGCAAGGGATTTCTCACCGGCACCATCGACGCCAATACCACCTTCGTCGAGAAGGATTTCCGCAATACGGTGCCGCGCTTTGATCTTGAGAGCCGCAAGGCCAACCAGGTGTTGGCCGACACTGTGACCCGCATCGCCGGGGACAAGAACATCACCCCGGCGCAACTGGCGCTGGCCTGGGTGCTGGCCCAGAAGCCGTGGATGGCGCCTATTCCTGGCACGACCAAGCTGAGCCGGATTGAGGAAAATATCGGCGCCACAGACGTCGAACTCAGCGCACAGGAATTGGCAGAGATCGAGGCGGCGGTTTCGGGGATCGTCATTCAGGGCGACCGATACGCACCGATCCATCAGGCGCGCATCGATCGCTAAGAAGAAATCGAAGTGTTGCCGGGGCCGTCTGGCCCCGGCTAGAGGCGGCTGACACCCTTGGTCATGCCGTCCATGAGAGCCTGTTCGAGGTCCATCTGTTCGAGGACTTCGCGCAGGACCATATCGTCCAGCTCCCGCGCATCACGGGCGGCGATCAGGCGCTTGCGGCGCGCGTCGAGCAAAAGCCGGCCGAGCTGATAGGCTTCGTCGGGATCAAAACCCCAGCCCCGCTCCTGTGCTTCCTCCTCCTCTTCCTCCTCGGAGGCGCGATCGGCGCGCCTGGCCATGGCTTCGGCGAGGCGTTGTGATCGGGGTGAAGTGTGGGTGAGACGGAATTCTGCCAGGGCATCGGCATTGGCCTCGTGCGCCAGGCGACGGGCCAACTGGTGCTGCTCTTCGGCATAGGCCTTGTCGTCGCCGTCTTCGAGACTGAGGCGCTCGATGAGCCAGGGCAAGGAGATCCCCTGGACAAGCAGCGTCGCTATGGTGACGAGGAAAGCCAGGGCGACGATGGCTTCCCTATAGGGGAAGGATTCGCCTGATACCGTCATGAAGGGAATACCGGCGGCAGCCGCAAGCGTGACGACACCGCGCATGCCGGTCCAAGAGAGGACGGCATTTTCTTTCCACGTCAGCGGTGTTTCCGGCGTCGGAGGCGGTCGGCGCTCGGGGCGTCTACGTGGTTCGGTCAGCCTTTGCATGACGGCACGGTGACGTCGACGGGCCATGACTGCCGTGACGAAGACCCAGGCGAAACGCACCAAAACCGTGGTGACGAAAATGGCGATTCCAGCGAGTAGCAGGTCGCTGATATCGAGCCCGGCGTCGAATGCATCGTCGATGACGAAGCGCAGTTGCAGGCCGATATAGGCAAAAACGAAGGTTTCGAGCAGCGTGTCGATGGTGCGCCAGAACTGGCGTTCCTGCATGCGCTCTTCGTAGCCGGACTGCGTGCCGTGATGCCCGAGGGCAAAGCCGGCGGCGACCACTGCGAGTACGCCCGAGGCATGCAGCTCTTCGGCGACGAGATAGGCCGCGAAGGGCACGATGACCGAGACGACAGTGGCGAGGGACGGATTGGCGAGGCGCCGGCGGGCAAATTGCGCGCCGTGGCCGATGACGAGGCCCAGTATCACCCCCACCACCGATGCGTAGAGGAAATAGAGAGCCGTGTTGTCGATGAAGGCATGCGTGCCAGCCGTGGTTGCCACCGCCACGGCGAGAAGGGTCAGCGCGGCCGCGTCGTTGATGAGGCTCTCGCCTTTCAGCACGGTCATGAGACCCGATGGCAGGCCGGCCTTGCTACCAATAGCAATGGCGGTGACCGCGTCGGGCGGAGCGACGATGGCACCGAGCACGAGCGCTGCGGTGATGGGCATGCCAGGGACTGTCCAGGTGGCGACGACGGCCACTGCGACGGCGGAGGCAAAGACCAGAAACACGCCGAGATTGACGATTGAGCCGAGGCGCTTGGCAAAACTGGTGAAGGAGAAATCGGACGCGGCGGAAAAGAGCAGAGGCGGCAAAACGATGCCGAGGATGATCTCGGGCTCGAGTTCGAGGCGATGGAGACCGGGAATGAACGAGGCGCCGAGCCCGACGATGGCAACCAGCAACGCCGGCTGAAAATTGCTGCGCTCGGCGAAGGCGGAGATGCCGATGGCGACGATGATGACGACGAGGGTTTCGGCGAACATGATGGCTCCCGGAAGCGAACCCGTCTCTCGCGGCAGCGGGGCGGTGAGCCCCACTAAAGCAAATAGATCACGGTTGCATCTAGGCCATAAGCAAATCCGGCAAATTTGGCGGCGTCAGGGTGAGACGTGTGGCGGTAGGCGCCATCTCCGACAAAGGTCGCATTTCACATTCTGTCAGCAGAATTAAGAATGTTGACGCCCATTCTCCAATGTGGTGAGGTTTATGGGCAAAATCTGTCGACAGTTTTGAGCGCAACCGGAGGAGACGGCATGATGCCGCAAAACGGGCGCTCGGGAGGATCAGAATGAAGTTTTCGAAGACGCTCGCCGCGCTGGCCATGACGGCGGTGCTGGGAACTGGCGCAGCCAGCGCCCAGGTCAATGTCATGCTGCCCGCCAATCCCGGCGGTGGCTGGGATGGCACGGGTCGTCAGGCGTTCCAGGCGCTCAATGATGCCGGCATCTATACCGGTGGCGTCAATTTCACCAATACCGGTGGTGCCGGTGGTACGGTTGGTCTCGCCGAATTCCTCGGTACCTCGACGGGCCAGCCCGATGCGCTGGCTGTGTTCGGCGCCATCACCGTGGGCGCGATCAAGCTCAACAATTCGCCGATCAATCTTGCCGAGTTCCGGCCGGTTGCTCGCCTGACCGCTGAATATCTGGTGATCGCCGTTGCGGCGGATTCGCCGTACAACACGCTGGCCGACCTCGTTGCCGGCATCAAGGCTGATCCGGGTGCGGCAGCTCTCGGCGGCGGTTCTGCCGGTGGCGTCGACCACATCTCGCTCGCACTGCTGGCGCAGGCCGGCGACATTCCGGTGGCCGACCTCAACTACATTCCGCAGACCTCGGGCGCTGAAACCGTGACGGCCATCGTCAATGGCACCCTGACTGCCGGTGTTTCGGGCACTTCGGAATTTGCCCAGTTCGCTGAACAGGGTCGCATCAAGATCCTGGGCGTGACCTCTGCCGAACGTCGCCCGAACCTGCCTGACGTGCCGACCTTCCACGAAGCCGGCTATGACGTCGAGATGGCCAACTGGCGCGGTATTCTGGCCGCTCCGGGCGCTCCGGACGACAACTATGCCGTCTGGGTCGAGAACTTCACCAAGCTCTCGCAGAGCGATGCGTGGAAGGCCGTTCTCGAAGCGCAGGGCTGGGAAGACTACTTCCTCGCCGGTGACGAATTCGGCGCCTTCATTGCCGAAGAAACCGAGCGTCAGGGCCAGATCCTGAAGGACGCCGGCCTTGTCAACTGACGAGCGCAACACGACTGAAGGGGGCAGCCCAGCGGCTGCCCCCGCTTCTCCCAAACCCTATTGGATCGGCATCGGCCTGATGGCGATGGGCGCGGTGTGGCTCTATGCCGGTTTCGGACTGCCGCAGGGCGCGCGCTATGCTGCCGTGGGGCCGGGCCTGTTCGTGACGCTTGCCGGCGGGGGCTTGCTTATTCTCGGCGCCATTTTGGTGCTGCAAATCTGGCGCGGTGAGACGTTTGAGGCGCAGGACGCTGAAGATGCCGACGGCTCGACCAAGATGGACAAGCGGGCTTTTCTGACGGCCCTCGTCGCCGTCGCCTTGCCGATCGTCACCATGGGGCCGCTGGGCATGCCATTTACCGCGACGCTTTCTTTCGTGCTGGTTGCCAATGCTTTTGGCTCGCGCCGCTGGTGGCTCGACCTCATCTGCGGCGCCATACTGGCTTGCGCTGCCTGGTTCCTCTTCAACCAGCTCGGGCTGCAACTGGGCCGGTTCTTCCCGCCTCTGGGAGTGTAGGACGTGGAAACTTTCGAGCTTCTGCTGCATGGCTTCAGCGTTGCGCTGCAGCCGACAAATCTCATGTGGGCGCTGGTCGGCTCGGTGCTCGGCACCGCTATCGGCATTCTGCCCGGCATCGGCCCGGCGCTGACCATTGCGCTGCTGCTGCCGGTGACGACCGCGCTGGCACCGACTTCCGCTTTCATCATGTTTGCCGGCATTCTTTATGGCGCGATGTATGGCGGGTCGACGACGTCCATCCTGCTCAATACGCCGGGCGAAGCGGGGTCGATGATGACCGCGCTCGAGGGCAACAAGATGGCTCGGGCCGGGCGTGGCGCGGCGGCGTTGGCGACGGCGGCTATCGGATCGTTTGTGGCCGGTACAATCGCGACGCTGGCACTGACATTTGCCGCACCGGCTGTGGCTGAGCTAGCCTTCTATTTCAAGCCAACCGACTATTTTGCCATTACGGCGCTGGCCTTCTGTTCGGTGGCCGTGGTGATGGGCACGTCGCGCACGCGTGGGTTCGTGTCCCTGTTCCTCGGCATCGCCATTGGTGTCATCGGCATCGATGCGATGACGGGGCAGCCGCGTCTGACGTTTGGCAATATGCAGCTTTTGCGCGGCATTGCGCTGACGGTGGTGCTGGTATCGCTCTTTGCGGTCGGTGAAATTCTCTATGTCGCGAGCCGCTATCGCTCGACGCCGGGCGTGATGGCCCCGATCAAGGGGCAGCTCTGGATGACCAAGCAGGATTTTGCGCGGTCTTGGAAGCCATGGCTGCGCGGTACGGCGATCGGCTTCCCCATGGGCGCCCTGCCCGGCAGCGGCTCGGAAATCCCGACCATGCTGTCCTATACGCTGGAGCGGAAGCTCACCAAGTATCCCGAAGAATTCGGCAAGGGCGCCATCGAGGGCGTGGCCGGGCCGGAAGCGGCGAACAATGCTGCGGCGGCTGGCATTCTGGTGCCGCTGCTGACGCTGGGGCTGCCGACTTCGGCGACGGCGGCAGTGCTCTTGGCGGCGTTCCAGAACTATGGACTCCAGCCCGGACCGTTCCTCTTCACGTCCAACCCGGCGCTGATCTGGGGGCTGATCGCCTCGCTCTATGTGGGCAATGTGATGCTGCTGGTACTCAACCTGCCGCTGGTGGGCATCTGGGTGCAGCTGCTGCGCATTCCGCGGCCACAGCTCTATGCCGGTATTCTGGTCTTTGCCATGATCGGCGTCTGGGGGCTCGCGGGATCATGGATGGATCTGACCATCATGCTGGTCGTCGGTCTCGCCGGCTATGTGATGCGGGTTTATGACTTCCCCATCGCGCCGGTGCTGATCGGGCTCATTCTCGGGCCGATGGCGGAGACGCAGCTGCGGACGGCTCTCGCCGCCGGCCAGGGCAACCCGCTGGTTCTCGTTTCAACGCCGCTCTCGGCAATTTTCATCACCCTGGCCGTGCTGCTCCTCGCACTGCCAATTCTCCTCAAGCGCCTGCGCGCCAACGCCTAAAAGCCTGAATAGGGAAATCTTCCGACCATGAAGACCTACGACGTAAAAGTTCATCCATCCGCCGCCAACCTGCCGCGCGAGAGCCAGCTTGCCTGGCACATTGCCGAGTTTGCTGCCAATTGCGGCCCGCTCGATGCCGACGTGATCGAGATGATCGCCTGCCGTATCGTCGACAACGCCAGCGTTGGCCTTGCGGCCATCAACCGCGCACCGGTCGCTGCGGCGCGTGCCATGGCGCTGGCGCATCCGCGCAAGGGCGGTGCGACGGTTTATGGTCTTGGCAGCGGCGTGCGCGTCGATGCGGAATGGGCCGCTTGGGCCAATGCTACGGCCGTGCGCGAGCTTGATTTCCACGACACGTTCCTTGCGGCCGACTATTCACACCCGGGCGATGCGATCTCGCCGCTGATCGCCGTGGCGCAGCAGATGGGGATCGGTGGCGCTGACCTCGCCCGTGGCATTGCCGTGACCTATGAAGTGCATGTGGCGCTGGTGAAGGCGATTTCGCTGCACAAGTACAAGAAGGACCACGTGGCGCATCTGGCACCGGCGACCACTGCCGCCATCGGCGCCATGCTGGGGCTGTCGACGGAAGTGATCTTCCAGGCGGTCAACCAGGCGGTGCACCTGAGTTTCTCGACGCGCCAGTCGCGCAAGGGCGAGATCAGCTCTTGGAAGGCCTATGTTCCGGGATTCTCGGGCAAGCTTGCCATTGAATGTATCGACCGCGCCATGCGTGGCGAGGCTTCGCCTTCGCCGATCTACGAGGGCGAAGATTCGGTGATCGCCTGGATGCTCGGCGGCAAGAACGAGGCCTATAAGGTGTCCTTGCCCGCCCCCGGCGAAAGCCCGCGCGGCATCATGGAGACCTATACCAAGGCGCATTCGGCCGAGTATCAGGCACAGGCGCTGATCGACCTTGCGATCGACCTTTCGGGTCAGATCGGTGACCTTTCGAAGGTGAAGGATATCCTGCTCGAGACCAGCCACCACACGCATAATGTGATCGGCACCGGGGCCAACGACCCGCAGAAGATGGACCCGGAAGCATCACGCGAAACGCTTGATCACTCGATCATGTATATCCTCGCGGTCGCGCTCGAAGACCGCAAATGGCACCATGTCGACTCCTATACGCGCGAGCGCGCCCGCACGCCGTCGACGGTGGCGCTGTGGCACAAGATCCGCACGGTGGAAGAGCCGTCCTGGACGGTGCGTTATCTCGATCCGAATCCCGACAAGCGCGCCTTTGGTGGCAAGATCATCGTTACGCTCGATGATGGCCGCGTGATCACCGGCGAGCGTGGCGTGGCCGATGCTCATCCCAATGGCAACCATCCCTGGACCTGGCCGGACTATGCCGGCAAGTTCGAAACGCTGACCAAGGGCGAACTCGCCGATGCCGAGCGCAAGGCTTTCCTTGAAGCGGCCAAGGGTTTTGCCGGTCTCGCTGCTGGCAAGCTCGATGTGCTTATTCCCGCTCTGCCACAGGGCAACGTGACCCCGTCGAAGCCCACCGGGCAGGGCATTTTCGATCACGGTCTCTAAGGGACACAAGCCGGATCGCGCTGCTTTGCGTGGCGCGATCCATGCGCTATGGAGGCCCGCCTTTGGACTATAGCGACGCTGGAGCATGATGGATCAGGACGCCGAGACAATCGAGTTACCAGACGACCGGCTGCTGACCGATCAGTTGTTCGAGCAACTCAGCGAGGCCATTGTCATTGGCACTCTCGCGCCCGGCACCAAGCTCAGCGAACCGCGGCTTGCTGCGCAATATGGCGTCAGCCGTGGGCCACTGCGCGAGGCCATAAGGCGGCTTGAGGAGCGCAAGCTCGTTACCCGTGCGCCTCGTCAGGGTGCACGCGTAGTCGTGCCGACCCCCGGCGATGCGCTGGAGCTTTTCACCATCCGTGAGGTGCTGGAAGGGCTGGCCGCGCGGCATGCGGCGGAGAATGCGACCGAGGCGGAGATTGACCAGCTGCGCGCCATGTTGGCGCACCACCGCGATGCGCTCTCCAAGCCCGATGCCATGGTCTATTGGCAGGCCACCGCCAATTCGGACTTTCACTTCATGATCGCGCGTATCGGGAGGAACCAGCACCTGTTCGACCTGCTATGCGGCGAATATTACACGCTGTTCCGGCTCTATCGCATGCAGCATCGCATCGTGCCGGGCCGGGCGCAACGCGCGCTGGCGGAGCATGAGCGGATCGTCGAGGCGATTGCTGACCGGGATGCGGAACTATCGGAAATCCTGATGCGCCGGCACATTGCCTCGGCTCGCCACGGGCTCATCGCCCAGGCGAATGGCTGAGGGCATGTCCGGCTCGTCTGCCGGAAAGTCTGCGAGGCGAGAGGGCAACGCGGCGTAAAACTGGACCAGTTCCGGTTCGACCTTTTCGGCCAGAGCCTCGCAGCGCTTCAGCAGGCTTGCGTCGAGAGTGCCGCGCGTGAGGGCGGAGACGAGTTCCGCGTGGAGCGTCGCCAATTCTTCGAAGGCTGGGTTCGCTTTGACCGTTTCATCGCCGACGAGCAATTTGACCGGCTCACGGCCGGACATGCCTTTGAGCTCCACTTGCCCCGCATCAAGGAAGGCCAGGCCTGGGGTTTCCGCTGCCATGCCTAATGTCGCGAGGATGCTGTAGCCGACCGGCTTGCAGGCGCCTTCGATGCGGCTCGCGACATTGACGGTGTCGCCGACGCAGGAATAGTCGAAGCGTTTCTCAAAGCCCATATTGCCGACGAGCGCCGGACCCGTGGCGATGCCGATGCCGATATGGATGGGGTCGTCGCTGCCGCGATTGAGATCGCGTAGGGCATTGCGCATGGCGAGGGCGGCACGGCCGGCGAGGAGGGCATGTTCCTTCTCTTCGGCCGGGGCGTTCCAGAAGGCCATGACCGAGTCGCCCATGAATTTGTCGATGGTGCCGCGATGGTGGATGATCGCGCCGCCCAGGGCACCGAAGAGGCTGTTGAGAATCCTGACCAATTGCTCGGGTGTCGTCCGTTCGGCGAGAGCCGAAAAATTGCGGACGTCGGAGAACATCACGGTCAATTCGCGCACGTTACCCCCGAGGCGCAGCAGGCTCTGGTCGGCTTCGATCTGGGTAAGAACCGAAGGCTCGACATAGTAGCCGAAGGCGCGGCGGATGCGGCGACGGTCGAAATCGGTGACCGTGAAGCGCAGGAAGGCCATTGTGGCGTAGCTGACGAGGGCGGCAAAGAGCGGATAGCTCGGGTCGATGAGGAGGCCGGGACTCGAAAAGCTCCACCAGCTGAAGGAGACCGAGGCTGCGGCGACGGCGAGTGACACGCCGAGGCCCACGAGGGGGCCGGAAACGACGACGGCCAGAACGATGACGAAGCAGGAGGCGGCGAGAAGCAGCAGTTCGAGCCCGGATACCCAGTCCGCACGGTCAAGGAAGGTCTGGGTCAGGATCTGTTCAAGCGCCTGGAGGTGAATGGACACGCCGGGAACGGGGACGCCGAGGGGGCTGATCCGGATGTCGTTGAGGCCGCTGGCGGAACTGCCGATGAAGACGATGTGGCCGGCGATGAGCGGAGCAAGCGCGACGTAGTCATCGTCAAGGACATCGGTGGCCGGAATGTAGGTCTCGGGCGGCAGCTCGCGATAGTAGAGCCGAAGGTCGCCGGTTGGGCCGGTGGGGATGGAGAAGTCTCCTACCCTGACGGCATCAACAGTGCGGCCATCGACATTGTCGCCCATGACGACCAGTGTAGGTACGCTCATGGCGACGCGCAGGGCTTCGACGGAGAGCGTCGGAATGGCGCCGGAATCGATGCGCCAAAGGAGCGGCAGGCGGCGGGCTACCCCTGCCCCCTGGCGGTCCAAGCTGGCGATGCCGAGACCGCTTGCGGCTTCGGCGAGGATGGGAAGGGGTTGGGCCGCGCCGCCGAGTTCGGGCACGGCGGAGAGCGGATCGCTGCCGGTGGTGGCAAGGCCGGCCTTGGCCGGGGTGGTGACGGGGAGCGCGCTGCCGTTTTGGGCGAGACCCAGAATGGTGGGGCCGGCTGCCAGGGTTTTGGCGAAATTCTCGTCAGCGTCGGAACCGCGCTCAGCCTCGCTGAAGAGGATATCGAAGGCTATGGCGGCGGCGCCGAGTTCGGTCAAGCGCTCGGAGAGGCGCGCCAGGGTTTCGCGGGGCCAGGGCCATTGGCCGACTTCGGCCATGGATGTTTCATCGATATCGATGATGCGGACCGGCAGGCCGTCCGGCGCAGTGCGGGGCTTTAGCTGCTGGAAGACGTCAAAACTGGTCTCGCGCGCTACCTGGACCGGATAGGGATCGGTCACCCGGAGCGCGACGAGACCGAGAATGACGAGAAGGCCCAGAGTAAGCGCCGCAAGCCGCCTGCCCATGGCCCCTGCCCTCAATTGTAGGGCGTGCAGGCCGCGACACGCTGCGGCAGGACCGAGCTCGGGCGAGAGCGCAGATCGCGGCGGAAATCGCTGGGCGACATGCCGGCGATCTTGCGGAAGAGCTTGTTGAAGGCGCTGAGCGAGCCAAAACCGCTATCCATGGCAACCTGCAACACATTGGCATCGTCGCGCATCAAGAGGGCTTGGGCGTAGGAGAGGCGCATGAGGCTGACATAGTCGTTGAGCGTCATGCCGGTGCATTTCTTGAAGACCGTCATGGCGTATTTGGGATGCACGTCGGCGGCGACGGCGATGTCGACGGAGTCGATGTCTTCGCGGAAATTGTCGGCGATATAGTCGCAGATGCGAACGACGATGGGCGAAATGTGCTGGTCGGTCGACTGGCTGTTCGACCCGGCATGGTGGCCAGAGGACAGCTCGTAGGGCGCGAAGCGAATGCGTTCGATCCGCAGCAGCAACTCGTCCACAGCCATGCTGATTTTCAGCGGATCACCGGAACGGACATAATCGTTCCAGCGGACGAAATTGATTGGGTCGGAGGCGTCAGTGGCGCGGGTAACGAGGGCTGCGCCCTGCATCAGACCGGCCTGCACGCCCTGTGGCAGGCGCAGCCGGAAGAAGTGCACGAGCGGCAGGTGGCCGCCGGCATAGACGAGGTCTTCGGAGGCGTCGTCGAGGCGATGCGGCTGGCCGCCCCAGAAGAGGGCGAGATCGCCGGCGCCGAAACGCACCTCGTAGCCGCTCATGGCATAGTGGGCCCACCCGCGAATGATATAGTTCACCTCGACCTGCGCATGCCAATGCGCCGAGCGCATCAGCAGGGGCGAGGCATGGAACATGTTGAGTTCGGTGGGAAGGTTCTCCACGCCGTCGAGGGCCGGCTCGTAATAGCCGCGCTCCACCATCTTACTATCCGCCAATTTGAAATACCCGATAAGAGCGACGGCTCATGAGGAGTGGATAGCTTAGGTATCGCTCGGCACAAGAGCAAGGGAGGAGAATGCGCGGGGTTTTGAAACCTGCCGCGCCGCCTGTCTTGGCCGATGGATATTTGAGGAGCAGACCATGACCGACAAGAAGATTCGCTGGGGCATTATCGGGCCCGGCAGCATTGCCAAGGCATTCCGCGGCGGGGTCAACGGCTCCAAGCACGGCGTCCTGGCGGCCATTGCCACGCGCGACCCCAGCAAGCCGAACCTTGCCACGGATTTTCCGGGCGTGCGCGTGGTCAATGGCTATGACGCGCTGCTGGCCGACAAGGAGATCGACGCCGTCTATATCGCCGTACCGCATACCGGCCACGCCGAATGGGCGATCAAGGCGGCAGAAGCGGGCAAGCATGTGCTGGTGGAAAAGCCGCTGGCGCTTTCGGCACATGAAATCGACGCCGTGTTCCATGCGCACAAGAAGGCCGGCACTTTTGCCGGTGAAGCCTTCATGTATCGCCTGCACCCGCAGGTGAAGCAGTTGCTCGACCTGGTCAAATCCGGCGCCATTGGCGAAGTGCGGATGATCCAGTCGAGCTTTGGTTTCTCGATGGGCAAGTTCCAGCCGCAGCACCGTCTGTTCGCCTCGGCGCTGGCCGGCGGCGGCATTCTGGACGTGGGCGGTTATCCGGTTTCGATGGCGCGGCTGATTGCCGGCGCGACGCTGGGAAAACCGTTTGCCGATCCGGTGAAGGTTTCGGGCACTGCCAAGCTTAACGAGGAAGGCACCGACGACTGGGCGGCCGCCATCCTGACGTTCGAGAATGGCATTGTGGCGCAGGTTTCCTGTGCGGTGATGGCGAACCTCGACAATGTGCTGCGCATCCATGGTTCGGAAGGCCGGATCGAAGTGCCGGATTTTTGGTTTGCCAATGGCAATCGCGATCAGGGCCTTGGCCGCATCGACATCATCAAGGGTGGCAAGACCGAGACGGTGAGCGTCAACGAGACGGCGCATGTCTATTCCTTTGAAGCCGATGCCGCCTCGCTCGCCATTATCGAAGGCAAGCAGGAGTTTCCGGCGCCGGGCATGAGCTGGGCGGATAGCCTTGGCAATGCGCGCGTGCTCGACCAGTGGCGCCGCGATGCGGGCATCGAATATTCGGTCGAAAAATACACCAACCGCGTCAAGACCTTGGACAATCGCAAGCTTGGTCCGAATACCGGCGTCATTCCGAAGCGTTCCATTCCGGGTCTCAAGAAGCAGGCTTCGGCGGTTGCGCTGGGCTTTGAGGATTTCAAGACTTTTTCCTCGGGCGCGATCCTGCTCGATGCCTTCTGGGAACGCGGCGGCAATATTTTCGATACCGCCTTCATCTATGGCGGCGGCTATACCGAAAAGCTCTTTGGCGAATGGCAGAAGAGCCGTGGTGTACGCGAAGACGCCGTGGTGATCGGCAAGGGCGCGCATTCGCCGCTCGTCTATCCCGATGTCATCGCCAAGCAGCTGACCCAGACGCTGGATCGCCTGCAGACGGATTATGTCGACGTCTATTTCATGCACCGCGACAATCTTGATGTGCCGGTGGGTGAGTTCGTCGATGCCATGGATGCCGAGGTGAAAGCCGGGCGGATTCGCGGGCCCTTCGGCGGGTCGAACTGGACCAAGGAGCGCATGGACGAGGCGATTGCCTATGCCGAGCGCACCGGCAAGGCCAAGCCGCAGGCGCTGAGCAACAACTTTGCGCTGGCCGAAATGCTCGACCCGATCTGGGGCGGCTGCGTCACCTCGTCGACGCCGGAATACAAGCAGTGGTTGATCGACCGTCAGGTGACCAACTTCTCCTGGTCGAGCCAGGCTCGTGGCTTCTTCACCGACCTTGCCGGACGGGACAAGACCGACAACGAGGAACTGGTAAGGGTCTGGTACAACGAGCAGAACTTTGGTCGCCGCGATCGGGCCATCGAGCTTGCCAAGCAGATTGGCCACAATCCGATCCATGTGGCGCTGGCCTATGTGCTGGCCCAGCCCTTCCCCAGCGTGCCGCTGATCGGGCCGCGCCGTCTGGTCGAACTCGAAGACAGCCTCAAGGCTTTCGAGATCAAGCTGACGCCGGAACAGGTGCAGTGGCTCGAAGGCTAAATCGCGAAAAAGCTAGATAGATCAAGGGGCCCGGCGACGGGCCCCTTTTTCGTTGCGGGAGAATGACTGGCATATTCGTTTCGACTGTTCACCCTGGGAAGACAGTTTGTACCCTCTGGCCGAGTTGCCAGGGCAACGTCCCTGCCCTATGTTATCCATCGTGGGATTACGATCTCATGCAATTCTCAGGGCGGGGTGAAACTCCCCACCGGCGGTAAGGCGGAAACGCCAAGCCCGCGAGCGCTTTTGGCCGAAAGGTCGAAAGGTCAGCAGATCCGGTGTGATTCCGGAGCCGACGGTCATAGTCCGGATGAAAGAGAATGGGTTGGCCTCAAGCGCCTGACTATGCTCGCGTTTTTGCGCGGGCAGAGTTCTGCGTCGCCTTCCCGTAACCCTGGGGAAACTGGTTACGGAAAGGACGACATATGAACCAGATTTCCTCTTCTTCACATGCCAGCGCCACTTCGGGCGCCATTTTCATGCTGGCCGCAAGCCTGGCTTTTGCCGGCTCCAACACGCTGCAATCGGTTCTGCCGACGCCGATCGAATATGGCGGGTTTGGCATGAGTTCGACCGGCATGGCCTTCTGGCAATATGTCATTGCCTCCATCCTGGCGCTGCCGATCATCCTTCGCATCGGCTTCAAGAACCTGCGCACCAGTCATCCCCTCGCCCATGAAATCCGCGCCTTTGCCTCGGCATTGGGCGTGCATGTTTTCGTCTATGGTTTTGCCTCGGGCGTTCCGATCTGGCAGATGGTGACGCTGCTTGCCACCGGGCCGCTGTTCATCATTCTCGGCTCAACGCTGTTCCTGGGCGAAAAAGCCTCTACGGCCCGGATCGGGGCTGCACTGATGGGCTTTGCCGGCGCAATCATCGTCTCGGGCGTTGGTGCGGACGGGGTTACGTGGCAAACTTTCGTGCCGATCCTTGCGGCAGCACTATGGGCAACGACCGACATTCTCACCAAGTACCTGACGCAGAAGGGTGAAAGCCCTGAGACGCTGACCATCTCGCTGCTGGTGCTGATCACCCCGAACCATCTGGCCATTCTATTGCTGGTCACCCTCTTTTCGTGGGTGTTGCCGGCTGGCGCGGCCCCCGGCTTTCCGTTGGCCCTGCCCTCCGGTACCGGCCTGCTGCTGCTCCTGCTGCTCGGCGCCCTGACGGCTGCGGCACAATATCTGCTGAGCTTTGCCTACCGCGCGGCCGATGCGACCTTCCTGCAGCCATTCGGCGACCTGAAGGTGCCGCTCGGGGCGATCGTGGGCTGGGTTGTGCTCGGCCAGGTGCCGTCGATCTGGTTCTGGCCGGGTGCCGCGCTGATCATCCTTGCTTCGCTGTTCCTCTATCTCGTGGAGGGTCGCGACCGGCCCTCCAACTTCGCGGCGGCGTAGCGTTCCAAGCGTAGAATAATCCTTCCAAATCTGACGCCGGCAATGCGATATTGCCGGCGTTGGCATTTTAGGGGACTCGCATGGACCGGGGAGAGAATCAGGGCGCGCCGAAGAATTTCGAGGCGCTGCGGACGCTTATCCTGGAAAGGCGACGCGAATTGCCCAAGCGCCTGGCGCAGGTGGCGGCCTTTGCGCTGGATAACCCCGACGAGATCGCTTTTGGCACGGCGGCGAGTATTGCGACGGATGCCGAGGTGCAGCCTTCGACACTGGTCAGGTTTGCACAAACCTTTGGTTTTGATGGATTTTCGGCGCTGCAGGCGGTGTTTCGCGCGCGGCTACGCGAGCGAAATTCCAGCTATGAAGACCGGCTGGCCGAGCTTGAGGGCGGAGATGCAGTGGCTGCCGGATCGGCGGCGATTCTCAACTCGTTTGTCGGTGCGGCGCATCGCAGCCTCGATAATTTGAGTGCCGCAATCGACCCGCAAAAGTTCGAATCCGCTAGCAGACTGTTAGCATCGGCAGGCACCATTCACCTGATTGCGCGACGGAGAAGCTACCCGATTGCGACTTACATGGCCTATGCGCTCTCCCAGCTCAAAATCCGCTGCCAGATCGCCGGGACAGCGTCAGGGATCGATGACGATCTGCTCGCGCTCGCCGACGAGGGTGACGCGGCTTTCGCGGTGAGCTTTTCGGGCTATGCGCCGGAGACGGTAGCGCAGGCCTCGGCGCTGGCGGCGCGGGGTATTCCTGTGGTGTCGCTGACCGACTCGGCGTTTTCACCGCTGGCGGAATGTTCGACCATCTGGTTCGAACTGGTCGAGGCTGATCATGCGGGGTTCCGCTCGCTTTCGGCCAGCATGGCCTTTGCCATGGCGCTGGCTGTGGCCATTGCCGAAGAGCGTCGGCGGGGGTGATTTTTCTGATGGAACAGAAATTCTATATTTGAACTGATTTGGAAGATGTGTTTCAATTCCTCCCAGAGAGAAGGCCAATAATCGGCCTTCCAGTTACCGTCACCACCGGGCTTGTCCCGGTGGTCCATGCCTCCCCAAGATGGATTGCCGGGACAAGCCCGGCAATGACGACGGAGGGGAGAGCCGACCCGGGAGGAAATTGGTGAATTCTGACAAGACGCTCGATGTGATCACCATTGGCCGGGCCTCGGTGGACCTTTATGGCCAGCAGATCGGCACGCGGCTCGAAGATATCGGCAGCTTTGCGAAATCGGTGGGCGGGTGCCCGACCAATATTTCGGTTGGCACGGCGCGGCTGGGGCTGAAGTCGGCGCTGATCACGCGCGTCGGCAATGAGCAGATGGGGCGCTTCATTCGCGAGCAGTTGCAGCGAGAAGGCGTCGAGACCAAGGGGGTTGTGACCGACCCTGAACGGTTAACGGCGCTGGTGCTGCTGTCGGTCGAGAATGACAAATCGTTTCCGCTGATTTTCTATCGCGACAATTGCGCCGATGCGGCGCTGGACGAAGGCGATATCGACGAGGATTTCGTGCGGTCGGCCAAGGCGGTGCTGGTAACCGGCACGCACTTTGCCAAACCTAATAGCGATGCGGCGCAGCGCAAGGCGATGCGGATCGCCAAGGCGAATGGCTCAAGGATCGTGTTCGATATCGACTATCGACCGAACCTTTGGGGGCTGGCGGGGCACGATGCGGGCGACAGCCGCTATATCGCTTCGGATGAGGTTTCCAAGCACCTGCAGACGGTTCTGGCTGACTGCGACCTGATTGTTGGGACCGAGGAAGAGGTTCTTATTGCTTCGGGCGAGAGCGACCTTACGGCGGCGCTGAAGACCATCCGCAGCTTTTCGAATGGGACCATTGTGCTCAAGCGTGGGCCGATGGGGTGCATCGTTTATGACGGACCTATTCCTGATGATCTCGAGGATGGGATTGTCGGCAAGGGATTTCCGATTGAGGTCTACAATGTGTTGGGGGCCGGCGACGCTTTTATGAGCGGATTCCTGCGTGGCTGGTTGCGCGGGGAGCCGCATGCGACGAGCGCGACCTGGGCCAATGCCTGCGGGGCTTTTGCGGTGAGCCGGCTGCTCTGCGCGCCGGAGATTCCGACATGGACGGAGCTTTCCTATTTCCTTGAGCATGGCAGCAAGGAACGGGCGCTGCGCAAGGATGCCGAAATCAACCATGTGCATTGGGCGACCACCCGGCGGCGCGAAATCCCCAGCATGAAGGCGCTGGCGATCGATCATCGGTCGCAGCTTGAGGATATGGCCGGGGGCGATGCGCAGAAGCTGGCGCGGATACCGGATCTTAAAGTGCTGGCGGTGAAGGCGGCGGTGCAGGTGGCTGATGGTCGCGACGGGTTTGGGATGCTGCTGGACGACAAGTATGGGCGCGATGCGCTTTATGCGGCGAGCGCGATCCCGAATTTCTGGGTGGCGAAGCCGATTGAATTGCCGGGCTCGCGGCCTTTGCAGTTCGAGTTTTCGCAGGATCTGGGATCGCGGCTGGTGGAGTGGCCGGTGGATCACTGCATCAAGGTGCTGTGCTTTTACCATCCGGACGATGCGGCAGATTTGCGCGAGGTGCAGATTGCCAAGCTACGGGCCGCTTATGACGCGGCGCGCAAGGTGGGCCGTGAATTGCTGGTGGAGATCATTTCCAGCAAGCATGGCGCGCTGAAGGACGATACGGCGGCGCGGGCGCTGACGGATGTCTATGCGGCCGGGATCAAGCCGGATTGGTGGAAGCTCGAGACGCAGCCGGGGGTTGAGGCCTGGCGGCAGATTGATGCCGTTATTGAGGCCAATGATCCGTTCTGCCGGGGTGTTGTGCTCCTGGGGCTCGATGCGCCACAGTCGGAACTGGTGGCGGGATTTGCGGCGGCAAAGACGGCCAGGTCGGTGAAGGGTTTTGCCGTGGGGCGGACGATCTTTGGCGATGCGGCGCGGGCCTGGCTTGATGGGCGGATTGGCGATGATGAGGCCGTGGCGATGATGGCGCAGCGGTTTGCGGGATTGGTGGCGGCCTGGGATGGGGCTTAGCCGATAGATTTGTGGGCGCCGTCACCCCCTCCCTCCTCCCCCATCAAGGGGAAGTGTTGAGCCCGTGGGTGTGGAGGGACGGAGCCAAACACACGATGCAGCACCTCCCCCTTGATGGGGGAGGATGGGAGGGGGTGAACCCAGCCCAAAAGATAAAACGGAGGTTCCCGCTTTCGCGGGAATGACACCGAGGAATACGAGGAGTGGCCATGAGCCAGAAAACTGTTCGATTGACCATGGCGCAGGCTGTTGCGCGCTTCCTTACGGCGCAGAAGACGGTCATTGCTGGCGAAACCGTGCCGATCTTTGGCGGGGTTTTTGCCATTTTCGGGCATGGCAATGTGGCCGGGGTGGGCGAGGCGCTTTATGGCGTTAGGGATACCCTGCCGACCTATCGCGGGCAGAACGAACAGGGCATGGCGCATGCGGCAATTGCCTATGCGAAAGCCAGTTTTCGGCGGCGGTTCATGGCGGTGACCAGCTCCATCGGGCCGGGGGCGCTGAACATGGTGACGGCGGCGGCGCTGGCGCATGTGAACCGGCTGCCCGTGCTGCTGCTGC
Source organism: Devosia sp. LjRoot3 (assembly GCF_964252865.1). Classification (NCBI taxonomy): domain Bacteria; kingdom Pseudomonadati; phylum Pseudomonadota; class Alphaproteobacteria; order Hyphomicrobiales; family Devosiaceae; genus Devosia; species Devosia sp. LjRoot3. The sequence continues at coordinate 953,113 of NZ_CAXUPK020000001.1, read as the reverse complement.
CGGGCGATGTCTTTGCCAATCGGTTGCCCGATCCTGTCTTGCAGCAGGTGGAAGACTGGGGCGACGGCACGGTTTCGGCCAATGATTGTTTCAGGCCGATCAGCCGCTATTTCGATCGGATTACGCGGCCGGAGCAGATCATTCCGGCGCTGCGGCGGGCCATGCAGGTGCTTACCGATCCGGCAGAATGCGGGCCGGTGACGCTGAGCCTTTGCCAGGATGTGCAGGCGGAAGCCTATGACTATCCCGAGAGCTTCTTTGCCGAAAAGGTTTGGGTACCGCGGCGGATCATGCCGGATGCCGATGAATTTGCGACGGCAGCGGCGGCGATCAAGCTTTCCAAGAAGCCCGTCATTATTGCGGGCGGCGGCGTGCTGTATTCCGAGGCGAGCGAGAGCCTTGCGGCCTTTGCCGAGGAGCATGGCATTCCGGTGATGGAGACGCAAGCGGGCAAGAGCGCCCTGCCCCATGGGCATGAGCTGAATATGGGTAGCGTCGGGGTTACCGGTTCGTCGGCATCGAATGTGCTGGCGGAAGAGGCCGATGTGGTGATCGCGGTCGGCACGCGGCTGCAGGATTTTACCACCGGCTCGTGGTCGCTGTTCAAGAACGAGGCGGTGAAGATCGTCGGGCTCAATGTGCAGCCTTTCGATGCAGGCAAGCATGAGGCGCTCCCGCTGGTATCGGATGCTCGCGTGGGACTTGAAGCGCTGGATGCGGCGCTGATGGGTTGGCAGGTTGATTCCGATTGGACCCATAAGGCCATGCGGGAAAAGGATAAATGGCTGCTGGACGCCGATGCTGCGACCGCGCCGACCAATGTGGAATTGCCATCTGATGCGCAGGTGATCGGGGCGGTGCAGCGGGCGCGGCAGAAGGCGACGCTGGTGTGCGCCGCAGGCGGTTTGCCGGGCGAATTGCACAAGCTCTGGAAGGCGGATGCGCCGGGGAGCTACCATCTCGAATATGGTTTTTCGACCATGGGCTACGAAATTGCCGGCGGGCTGGGTGTGAAGCTGGCGCGGCCGGAGGACGACGTGGTCGTGATGGTCGGGGACGGCAGCTATATGATGCTGAACTCGGAGATCGTTTCGTCGATCATGCTGGGGGCGAAGCTCACCATCGTGCTGCTGGATAATGCGGGCTATGGCTGCATCAACCGGCTGCAGATGGCGACCGGCGGAGCGAATTTCAACAATCTGCTGAAGGACACACAGCACGTGACGCTGCCGAACATCGACTTTGCCGCGCACGCGGCGGCGATGGGGGCGGTGAGCCGCAAGGTCGGGTCGATTGCCGAGCTTGAGGCGGCGTTGGCCGAGACGGCGGATGCGGATCGGACGACGGTGATTGTGATTGATACCGATCCGCTGGTGACGACCGTTGCCGGTGGGACCTGGTGGGATGTGGCGGTGCCGGAGGTCAGTGAGCGAGCCCAAGTGAATGCGGCGCGCGAGGGGTATTTGAAGGCGTTGCAGGCGCAGCGGATTGGGTGAGGGCCCCCTCACCCGTCTCGCGCTTTGCGCGATCCACCCTCTCCCCGAGAGGGAGAGGAATAAGAGGTGAGCGCCGATCTGTTCTTCTCCCCATCGGGGAGAAGGTGGCGCGTAGCGCCGGATGAGGGGAACGCTTTGACGAAGACGAATTCCTCTGCGGAGGAGAGATACCCCTCACCCTGACTTTTCGCTGAACGCGAAAAGTCGGTCCCTCTCCCGCAAGGGGCGAGGGAAGGTGCGGTGGACGAGGAGAGACCAAAAGAATGAAAGCCAAACTTGGGATGTCGCCCATTGCGTGGTGGAACGACGATCTGGTGGAGCTGAGCGATGATGTGTCGCTCGAAGAGTGCCTCAGGCAATCGCGGTCGGCCGGGTTTACCGGGATGGAAAAGGGGCGGCGGTTTCCGGATGATCCGGAGGTTATGCTGCCGATCCTGCGTGCCGCTGACGTGACGCTATGTGGCGGGTGGTTTTCGGGGACGCTGGTCGAGGAAGATCTCTCTGCCAATAAGGACCGCATTCTGCCGATGATCGAGCTGTTCAAGGCGGTCAACGCGCCTTGCATCGTCTATGGCGAAGTGGGTCGATCGATCCAGGGCAAGCGGGAGATTCCGCTGGCGCAAAAGCCGAAGCTTTCCGACGACGAGATGAAGGCTTATGGGCGGAAGGTCACCGCGTTTGGCGAATGGTGCGCCGAGCAGGGCATGCCGCTGAGCTATCACCACCATATGGCGGCTGTGGTTGAGACCGAGGCGGAGCTGGATGCGTTTATGGCGGCTTCGGGCGCAGGCATTCCACTGCTGCTTGATGCGGGACATCTCGCCTTTGCTGGTGGTGATCCGCTGCGGGCGATCGACAAGCACCATGGGCGGATCAACCATGTGCATGTGAAGGACATCAGACGGTCGGTTGTCGATGGACTGGATCGGACGAAGCAGAGTTTTCTGGATGCCGTGGCGCTGGGCGCCTTTACGGTGCCGGGGGATGGCTCGCTCGACTTTGGCGCCATCGTGCAGCGGTTGGCGGATCATGGCTATGAGGGCTGGTTCGTTGTCGAGGCCGAGCAGGATCCGACGGCTAATCCGCCGCTGAAAATGGCGCAGGTGGGCCACAAGGAACTGATGCGGGTGATGACGGCGGCTGGGTATACCGTCGAGACGCAAGGTTTTCCGAGCGCTTAAGTTTTGAACGGTAGTGCGCATCGGATTCGTCCGAAAACCGCTGCGCACTTTTCGGTCCAATGCTAGAGCTTGCGGCAACTGAGAAGGATTGGTGCATGGCTCTGAAAGAAAACGATCTCAACTGGTTTCGGCCGCTGTGGCGGCGGGTTGCCGTCGTGGTGTTTCTGACCGTCTGGCTCGCCTGGGAGGCGATATGGACCAAGGAGACGCTGTGGATCGTGTTGGTCGGCGCGGCGCTGGCCTATGCGCTCTATAATTTCTTCTATGCCTTCCCCAAGGAGGAGCCCAAGAATGACGAAGTCCCACCTGCTGGTCCGACCGACAGCGAAGACCGGTCGGATTCATGACGTAACGCCCGCTTCGGCGGGGTGGGGCCATGTCGGCTTCGGGTTACATCGGCTCGCGGCCGGAGAGGCTTATGGCGAGGAGACGGGCGAGCGCGAGGTTTGCCTCGTCATCGTCGGCGGCAAGGGGCGCTTTGCCGTGGACGGCGAGGACTTTGGCGAGCTTGGGGAGCGCATGACGCCCTTCGAGGGGGCGCCCTGGGCGCTCTATGTGCCGGCGGGGCGCAACTGGGCTGTGGATGCCACGACGGACCTGGAGCTGGCTGTGTGCTCGGCGCCAGGCGGCGGGGATTTCCATGCCAAGGTCATTCCGCCGGGGACGCATCCGCGGATCACGCGCGGCAAGGGCGCCAATATCAGGCATGTCTACAATATCATGCCCGAGGATGATGGCTCGGCGAACGCGCTGCTGGTGGTGGAGGTGATCACGCCCCAGGGCAATACGTCGTCCTATCCGCCGCACAAGCATGACCAGGACAATCTTCCGCACGAGAGTTTTCTGGAAGAGACCTATTATCACCGGTTCAACCCGTCGCAGGGCTTTGCGTTTCAGCGGGTGTTTACGGACGACCGGAGCCTTGATGAGGCAATGGCGGTTGAGGATGGCGATGTGACGCTGGTGCCGCGGGGCTATCATCCGGTGGCGACGACGGCGGGGTATGACCTCTACTATCTCAACGTCATGGCCGGGCCCAAGCGGGTTTGGAAGTTCCACAATGCGTCGGAACATGAGTGGATGCTGAAATGAAAAAGGGCGCCTCACGGCGCCCTTTCTGTTTCTAGCGGCCCTGGAAGACCGAGCTGTCGGCCATTGGCCCGGTGATTTCGCTGACTTTTACCGTGCGGCCTTCCCTAGCGGATTTCAGGGCGGCGTCGGCAAGGGCGAGGGCGATGAGGCCGTCGGTGCCGCTGGGCGAGGCCGGGGATTTTGATTCAACGAAATCGATGAAGCTGCTGATTTCTCTCGCGTAAGCTTCGGTGTAGCGGGTCATGAAGAAGTCGTGCAGCGGCGGGCGGGTGTAGCCGGTGGCGTTGGCGATTTCGATGGAGACCGGGCGCTGGTTTTCGGCGGCGACGGCGCCCTTAGAGCCGTGGACTTCGATGCGCTGATCGTAGCCATAGGTGGCGCGGCGGGAATTCGAAATCGTGGCGTGTTTTCCCGTGGCCGTGGAGAGCATGACCGAGACGCTGTCGAAGTCGCCGGCGGTGCCGATGGCGGGGTCGACGAGGACGGAGGCCTGGGCGGTCACGGCGTCGATCTCTTCGCCGAGGAGGAAGCGCGCCATGTCGAAGTCATGGATCGTCATGTCGCGGAAAATGCCGCCGGAGCGCTTGATGTAGTCGACCGGCGGGGCGCCGGGGTCGCGCGAGATGATGGTGACCATTTCGACGTCGCCGATCTGGCCGGTGCTGATCGCTTCCTTGACGGCCTGGAAGTGTGGGTCGAAGCGGCGGTTGAAGCCGACCATGAGGGTGGCGGCGGTTTCGTCGACGACGCGGATGCAGGCTTTTACGCGCTCGATGTCGAGGTCGACGGGCTTTTCGCAGAAGATGGCTTTGCCGGCGCGGGCGAAGCGCTCGATGAGGTCGGCGTGCGTGTCTGTGGGGGTGCAGATGACGACGGCGTCGATGTCGGCAGAGGCGAGGATGGTGTCGATGGTGCGGACTTCGGCGCCGTATTGGGTGGCGATGGCGTTCGCTGCATCGGCCATGGGATCGGCGACGGCGACGAGTTTCGCCTTGGCATTGGAGCCGATGGCCTTAGCGTGAACTTTGCCAATGCGGCCGGCGCCGAGCAGGCCAAAACGAACGGTCATAGCGGGGTTCCTCCACCCGAAAATTGGTATGGAATGAATAGGCGATTTTTGGGTCGGATGGAATGAGAATTCTAGCAGGAGTGATGGGATTCGGGCTTGCCTAACCCCCACCCTTGATCCCCCACAAAGGGGAGGGAGGCGCGGGCTGAGGCACCGCGGTTCCATCGTGGGGGCCACGCCCTCGTGGTTCGAGGTACGCTGCGCTTCGCACCTCACCATGAGGTCTACTGGGAGAGGTGAAGGGTCAGTGTTCGCGGGCGCGTTCGAGGATGCGTTTGCACTCGAGAAGCTCGCGAAGGACTTCGGAGAGTTTTTCGCGCGATTCTTCGTCTAGGCTGGGGTCGGCGGTAAGAACGGCCTCTTCGATCTCGGCCTCGTCGGCTGCAGCCTGGGCTTCCTCGATGAGAGGGATGATCTCGTCCAGGCCCTTGCCTTCGCCGACGGCGATGACATAGCGCGGACCCTGGTCCTTGAGGATCTTTTGGACGCCCTTGATCGTAAAACCTTGATCGTAGAGCAGGTGACGGATGCCGCGGAGCAGCAGGACGTCTTCGGGGCGGTAGTAGCGGCGGCCGCCGCCGCGCTTCAGGGGCTTGATGGTGGCGAAGCGGGTTTCCCAGAATCGGAGGACGTGCTGAGGAAGATCGAGCTCTTCCGCGGCCTCTGAGATTGTCCGGAATGCGTCTGGAGACTTGTCCAAACCGCCTGCCCCTCCAGTAAGAAAGCCTTACTTTTCAGAGGCGACCATAGACTTGTTGATTTTGGACTTCAACACGTTGCTGGGTTTGAACACAAGAACCTGCCGGGGGAGGATGGGCACCTCTTCGCCGGTCTTGGGATTGCGGCCGATCCGCTCGTTCTTCGAGCGCACCTGGAAGGAGCCGAATGAAGAGAGTTTCACATTGGCGCCGGTGATCAAGGCGTCGGTGATGAGTTCGAGAACACGTTCGACCAGTTCGGCCGACTCGGTTCGCGACAGGCCGACAGAGCCATAAACAGCTTCCGCCAGGTCTGCCCGCGTTACCGTCTTCTGCGTCATTCGCACCCCCGTGGTTCAGGACTGGCTTCCCGGGCCAGCGTGATATTTTTTCTTCCGCTGTCGCCAATCAGCCTCCGCAGATTGGCAGGAAAACCTTCCTTTGATCGACGCGGCCAATCGTCAATTCGCCTAGCCTTAACGTCAGGCTCCTCCACCCGGCAGGACACTAACGCCTTGAAACGCTTGAGGTCAATCGGCTCAATGCCCGACTACCAGCGAATGAGCGAGGCCCCCCAGGTGAATCCGCCGCCCATGGCTTCAAGCATGACGAGATCACCCTGCTTGATGCGTCCATCGGCCACAGCAACGCTCAGAGCGAGCGGCACGGAGGCGGCGGAGGTATTGGCGTGGATGTCGACGGTGGTCACGACCTTTTCGGGCGGCAGGCCGAGCTTGGCCCCTGCCCCGTCGATGATGCGTTTGTTGGCCTGGTGCGGCACGAACCAGTCGAGATCGTCGACCGTGTAGCCGCCCTGCTCCAGCGCCTTGTAGACGACGTCGGTGATCTTGCCGACGGCGTGCCGGAAGACTTCCGCGCCAGCCATGTGCACGTGGCCTGTGGTGCCGGTGGTGGACGGGCCGCCATCGACATAGAGCTTCTGCCAATGGTGACCATCGGAGCGCAGAGCGGACGAGAGGACGCCGCGCTCAGGCTCGCCATCGGCCAATTCGACGCGTTCGAGAATCATGGCGCCGGCGCCATCGCCGAACAGCACGCAGGTGGTGCGGTCGGTCCAGTCGAGGAGACGCGTAAAAGTCTCGGCGCCGATGACGAGGACGCGGTTGGCGAGGCCATTCTTGATGTAGCTGTCGGCCGTGGTGACGGCATAGACAAAGCCCGAGCAGACGGCCTGCAGGTCGAAGGCGAACCCGTGGTGGATGCCGAGCTTCATCTGCACGAGGGTCGCGGCGGCCGGGAAGGTATAGTCCGGGGTCGTGGTGGCGACGATGATGAGGTCGATGTCTTCCGGCGTCATGCCGGCATTGTCGAGTGCGGCCCGGGCGGCGGCGACGGCGAGGTCGGAGGTGAACTCGCCTTCGGCGGCGACATGGCGCTCCTTGATTCCGACGCGCTGCTGGATCCACTCGTCGGACGTGTCGACGGTCTTGGCCAACTCTTCATTGGTCAGGATTTTTTGGGGCAGGTAGCTACCGACCCCGCGGACAATTGAACGAACTCTGGTCACGCCGACTTGGCCTCGGAATCAGAAGGCAGCTCGGAAGCTGCAACATGGACGGGGAAGCGCTTCACGCTGTCGCTGATCTTTTCGATCAGGTTGCTGCGCGCCATTTCATAGGCAAGGCCCAGGGCGCTTTTGTAGCCGACTTCGTCGGTACCGCCATGGGATTTGATGACAACGCCATTGAGGCCCATGAACACGCCGCCATTGACGGCGCGCGGGTCCATCTTGCGGCGCAGGGCCGTCAGGGCGGAGGAGGCGAAGAAGGCGCCGAGCATGCTGATCCAGTTGGATTTGAGCGCGGTGCGGAGATATGTGGCGACCTGGCGGGCAGTGCCTTCGGCGGTCTTGAGGGCCACATTGCCGACAAAGCCTTCGGTGACGACGACGTCGACCGTGCCCTTGCCGATATCGTCGCCCTCGACAAAGCCATGATAGGTGAAGCCGGCGCCGGAGGCCTGCTGCAGGATCTTGCTGGCTTCCTTGATGTAATCGAGGCCCTTCACCTCTTCGGTGCCGATATTGAGCAGACCGACGGTGGGCTTTTCGGAATCAAAGAGCGAACGGGCCAGGGCGGAGCCCAGAATGGCGTAGTCGACAAGCTGGCGGGCGTCCGCGCCGATGGTCGCGCCCATATCCAGCACGATGATGTCGGAGCGGACGGTGGGCCAGATGGCGGCGATGCCGGGGCGAGAAATGCCTTCCATGGGGCGGAGGCAGAAGGTGGCCATGGCCATCAGGGCGCCAGTATTGCCGCCGGATATGGCGACATCGGCTTCCTTGTCCTTCACGGCCTGGATCGCCATCCACATGGAGGAGACGTTTCGGCCCTTTCGAAGGGCCTGGCTGGGCTTTTCGTCCATGGCGATCACTTCTTCGCAGTGACGCACCTGGCTCGCGGCCTTGAGCCGGGGAAATTCTTCAAGGAGCGGGTCAATCTGCTCCTTGCGGCCATGGAAGATGAAACGGGTGTTCTTACGCTCGCGCAAGGCCAGATCGGCGCCATGGATAACCGCGCGCGGGGCGTGGTCGCCCCCCATGGCATCCACGGAAATCGTTATATATTCGGTCATTTCAGCCCGTTTTTCGGCCCGCTTGGGCAGGCATTCCAACATATCCCATAGGGAAGTGGGTGCAAGCCCCGCCCAGGAAGGTTCAAGTTTCGCCCTTGTCCTTGAGCTGACGCAGGGCCGCAAAAGGACCGCTATCGTCTTCGGTGGCATCGATCCCCAGCGTCGAGAGGTCTTCGCCCTCGCGCCGCGGGTAGGGATCGATGGCCAGAGCCAGGGTTTCGATCAAGAGAGCGCTCAGGTCGACCTCCGGACCGTCGATATGATCGGGAAAATCGTCATCTTCAAGGTCGATGAAAATTTCCGTGCCGGGCGCGGGCGCATGCGCCGTCTGACCGACGGGCAGGAAGACGCGGTCGACTTCCTCATCGATATTCTGCGTGACCGGTTCGAAGCTGACGACGGAGGGCTGGACGATGCGCGCCTTGAGGCGCCCCTGTGCCCTCAGGCCGCCGCGCAGCGGGGCGACGGTGAGTTCGGCGACGAAGCGCTCGACTGCGATCAGCTTCATTTCCTCGGCGATGCGGGCGCGGGTCGCTTCATCGGCATCGACACTGACGGATCGCCCGGCTGTGGGCAGTTTGTCGATGCGAACGATCGCGTCGAAAAGGGGCTCAGGCTGGTCTTTCATGCGGCATTTCCGAATGTCACTGTGCCGCCGGTGATGGTCTCAACCGGCAGGTCGGCCAGGGCCTTGTCCTGCGCCATGAAGTAGTCAGCGAGGGTGCGGGCATGGTCCATGCCGGCGCCACCATAGATATTGCGCGAGAACACGGTGGCCAAGGCTTCCTTGTCGTCGCGATCCATAGCTTCATTGATGGCAGCAAGAAGGCCGAAAAAGAGATTGCCCATCTTCTGGATTTTCTTGGGGACACCGAGGTCCCCTGCCCCCATTTCGCGCAGGGAGCGGTCCATATCCTTGAAGAAGAGGTCGAAGACGGCCTGGCTGAAATTCTTGGTAGCCTCGGCACCGCGCAGGCGCCGGAAGAGCAGCGCCATATGGAGGCTGATCATGTCGAAGCGGCCGGTGACCGTATCGGGCACGCCCCATTCGGCATAGAAGACAGGTTGCCGGGATTGCGCCACAATGGCCCGATAGACGCCATAAACAGCGTCGGTGGCCGTGTTTTTGCGGAACAGAGACAGGATCATGGGATTGCGCTCAGCCTCGGGATGGGTCAAACACATGCAAAGTCAGCCGACCCAATGTCAGCTTGCCAAAAAGCCAGGTTGACAGCTACACATTCCGGCGACCAAAGGGCACGCGCCTTGTTGTCACGCCTATAGTCGAGAGCCATCGGGAAAGTCAAATTCATGCCCATGCGTATTGCTTCCGCTCCCTTCGCACCGATCGCCGCTGCAGCCTTGCTGGCTGTTGCGCTGGCCGCCTGCACGAGCAGCACGTCGCTCGTCACCAAGAGGACGCAGGGCTACGAAATTTCCGATAGCGCGATGCAGCAGATTCGCGTGGGCCAGAGCCAGGATCTGGTGACGCTGGTGCTCGGCTCGCCGCAGTCGACCAATACCTTTGGCGACCAGACCGCCTGGTACTATGTGCAGACCAAGGTGGCGCAGACCTCGTTCGGCATGAACACCGCGCTCGAGCGCACCGTGCTCGCGATCTATTTCGACAAGAACAAGAAGGTCGTGGACAAGGCTGTCTACACTGCTGCGGATGGCAAGGTCGTCGCGGTGGAAAGCCGACGTACCCCGTCTTATGGCGAAGACCGCACGTTTATCGACCAGATCTTGCAGTCGTTCTGACGTTTTCGGAACGCAGAGAATTAGAAAGGCCCCGGTTTTGCCGGGGCTTTTTTTGTTTTTGGGGGACGGCTCTCCCCTTATCCCTGCGTCATTCCAGCGAAAGCGGGAATCTCCACGCACAGAAACAGAGATTCCCGCTTTCGCGGGAATGACACGGTGAAAGGTCGAATGGTGTAGTGAGAGGGGTAGTACCCTCAGCTCTTCTTTTCCAGATCCACGCCGGCCGAGCGGGCGATGGAATCAAGCGCGGCGTTGACCATGCCGGAGGCGTCTTCTTCGAAGAAGGCGCGGGCGACGTCGACATATTCGGTGATGACGACGCGGGCCGGGATATCTCTACGGCGCAGGAGTTCGAAGGCGGCGGCGCGGAGGATGGCGCGGAGGGTGGAATCGATGCGATCGATCGGCCAGTCTTCGGCCAGCGCCTTGTCGATGGCGGGGTCGATCTCGAGCTGGTTCTTGGTGACGCCACGCACGATCTGGCCGAAGAAATCGGCATCCGCCGGCAGGTATTGTTCGCCCTCGACTTCGCGGCCGAGATGGAAGGCACTGAACTGGGCCAGCGTGTCTTCCAGCGTCGCGCGGCCCACATCCATCTGGTAGAGCGCCTGGACAGCCGCGAGGCGGGCAGCGCCGCGCTGGTTGGCTGGACGCGAATTGTTCGGGATGGGGGGCGTATCAGTCATTTATGCGTTCAACTTTGCCTTGAGAGCGGCGAGAGCAAGGGCGGCGCGGGCGGCATCGCCACCGCGATCGCCATCGGCGACGCGGGCGCGGGTCCAAGCCTGGCCTTCATTCTCGACCGTAAGAATGCCGATGCCAAGCGGCAGGGCATCCACCACCGCCAATTCGGCAAGGGCGCGGATGCTTTCGCTGGCGACGGACACGTAGTGATTGGACTGGCCGCGGATAACGCAGCCGAGGGCGACGTAGCCGTCGTAGTTGTCGGTTTCGAGGGCCATGGCGACGCCGACGGGCACTTCCATGGCGCCGGGGACGGCGATGACGTCAAAGGTGGCGCCGGCGGCCTTGAGGGCGGCGCTGGCGCCAGCCTTCATCTCATCGGCAATGCCGGGATAGGCCCGACCCTCGACGATGAGGAAATGGAGCCCCTCAGCCGAATTGGGCTCGATCGAAAAGCGTTCGCCGTAAGAATCCATAGCAGACATCCTTGCCTTTGCTACCCAACCCCATAGTCCGGCCCGCAACGGCGAGCAAGGCGAGACTAGATCAATCGTCCTCGGGAAGGGGCGTATTCGCGTCGGAATCAAGCTCGGCGAGGAAATCGCGGAAATCGTCGGGACCGGCGAAATTCTTGTAGACCGAGGCGAAGCGCACGAAGGCCACGTGGTCGAGGCCCTTAAGGCCGACCATGACATATTCGCCGATCTGATCAGAGGTAATTTCAACGTCGCCAAGGCTTTCGAGCTGGCGGACGATGCCCGAAATCATGCGCTCGACGCGCTCGGGATCGACCGAGCGCTTGCGCAGCGCCGTGTTGACCGAGCGGGTGAGTTTTTCGCGGTCGAAGGGGACTTTTCTGCCGGTTTTCTTGACCACCGTGAGATCGCGCAACTGTACGCGCTCAAAGGTAGTGAAGCGGCCGCCGCAGGCATTGCACACGCGGCGGCGGCGGATAGCGCCCGAATCTTCGGTCGGGCGGCTATCCTTCACCTGGGTATCGTCATTGCCACAATAGGGGCAGCGCATCCTTATGTGGCCCTTTCAGATCAGCCGTAGATCGGGAAGCGGTCGGTCAGCGTCTTAACCTTGGCGCGGACTTCGGCTTCGACGGCGCCGTTATTGTCATCGCCATTGGTCTTGAGGCCATCGAGCACTTCGATGATGTATTCGCCGACAAGCTTGAATTCGGCCGTGCCGAAGCCGCGCGACGTGCCGGCCGGGGTGCCGAGACGCACGCCCGAGGTGATCGCGGGCTTTTCCGGATCGAAGGGCACGGCGTTCTTGTTGCAGGTGATGTGGGCGCGGCCGAGGGCGTTTTCAGTCGCCTTGCCGGTGAGGCCCTTAGGACGGAGGTCAACCAGCATCAGGTGGTTGTCGGTGCCGCCCGAGACGATGTCGACGCCGCCCTTGATGAGGGTTTCGGCGAGCACCTGGGCATTGGCCACGACCTGCTGGGCGTAGAGCTTGAATTCGGGCTGCAGCGCTTCCTTGAAGGCCACGGCCTTGGCGGCGATGACGTGCATCAGCGGGCCGCCCTGGATGCCCGGGAAAATGGCCGAATTGATCTTCTTGGCGATGTCTTCATCGTTGGTGAGGATCAGGCCGCCGCGCGGGCCGCGCAGGGTTTTGTGGGTGGTCGTGGTCGCAACGTGGGCGTGCGGGAATGGGCTCGGATAGACACCGCCAGCGACGAGACCGGCAACGTGGGCCATGTCCACGAAAAGGATGGCGCCGACTTCATCGGCGATGGCGCGGAATTCGGCCCAGTCCATGATGCGCGAATAGGCCGAGAAACCGGCAACGATCATCTTGGGCTTGTGCTCGCGGGCGAGCTGACGGACCTGGTCCATGTCGACGCGGCCGTCCTGCTTGCGCAGGCCATACTGGATGGCGTTGAACCACTTGCCCGACTGGTTGGGCTTGGCGCCATGGGTCAGGTGACCACCGGCATCGAGCGACATGCCGAGGATGGTGTCGCCGGGCTGGATCAGGGCCTGGTAGACGCCCTGGTTGGCCTGCGAACCGGAATTGGGCTGGACGTTGGCAAAGGCAGTGCCGAAGAGCTGCTTGGCGCGCTCGATGGCAAGGGATTCAGCAACGTCGACATATTGGCAGCCGCCATAGTAGCGCTTGCCGGGATAGCCTTCGGCATATTTGTTGGTCAGCACCGAGCCTTGGGCTTCGAGCACGGCCTGGGAAACGATGTTTTCCGAGGCGATCAGCTCGATTTCGCTCTGCTGGCGACCGAGTTCGTCCTGAATTGCCTTGGCGATTTCCGGGTCGGTTTGAGCAACCGAGGCGGAAAAGAAATGGGGAAAGAGCGGGGTAGAAGTGGCAGCGCTCATGCGACGATTTCCTCACAAAGGATCAGGGTGACCGGCATGGCGGTGCCTTTATCACGGCGAGTAGCGCGAATCCAAGACCGATACATCTGTACTGGATCCATGGGGCTCCCCCTGATCGTGGATGGGTTGCCCAGGCGAGCGGCTCTATGAAGTTCGCGTTTCCCGATGGTTGCCCATCTCTTTCTCGCCAGTCGCGCGAACGCGGTGAATATGGCTGAAAGCGGCAGCCGTGTGAAGGCCCCAAGAGCGACATGCCATCCTACTATCAACACTCAAAATATTGAATTTTACCGAGTTCTGGCGCGGTACTTTCACCACGCCAGCGAACCCTTTCTAGAGAAGCTCTGTCCATTCTCTTGCCAACAGAGTGCGCTCATCCAGGAGGGATCAATGAAACCGCTCGTGACCAAATTGACCGCCATTGCCATGACCGGCCTATTGTCCATTTCGAGCTTTGCGCCGGTGCAGGCGCAGGACAACTCATTGAACTTCAGCCAGCGGCAGCAGGTTGTCCAAGGCTATTGCCAGCGCTTCCCGCAGGACCCCGATTGCAACGGCTGGTGGTTCTGGAGCGCGCGGGACTATGACGCGTTCTACTATCGTAACCGCAGCGACCTCGATCCGCTGGTGGCCGGTATTCTGGGCCTTGCGATCGGCGCGATCATCGGCGGCGCCATTGCCAACAGCAACAAGAGCCACAATACGAGCCCGCCTCCGACCTTTACCAGGCGCGACAGCGGCCACGTGGCGCGCTGCTACCAGCGCTACAAGTCCTATGACGAGCGGACCGATACGTTCCTTGGCTATGACGGCATTCGCCACCCCTGCACGCTCTAGTGTTTGGCGCGCCGGGGCTTCACAGGCCCCGGCCTGCGCAGGGGCGGCAGACATTCGATAGTTTGCAACCACCTGCCCTGCCCGGACATTGACTCCACAATCAGCATTGGCGGGCTTCGGCCCGGGAGTGGAGAAATGAGAAAGCTAGCTGGCCTTGCGAGTGGTCTTGCAATGAGCGGTATTTTGGCATTGAGCGCTGTCGTTCCGGCGCAGGCCCAATCGGTGACGATGAGCTTTGGTCAACGGTACCAGGTGATCGAAACCTATTGCGACCGGAACCCATGGGACCCTGACTGCCAAGGCTTTTACGGTGGCGGCTGGGACGATCGCGACTATAACAACTTCTATTACTCGCGCCGGTCTTCCATCGACAATATTGCGTCGGGGATTCTCGGTTTCACCTTTGGCGCTGCGATCGGATCGATCATTGCCAATGGCAATAACAACACGCGTGGCGGCGTCGTGGTCTATGGTGGCAACAATTACGACGCCCATGTGCAGGCCTGCTACAACCGCTACAGGTCCTATGACGAAGAAACCGACTCTTTCCTGGGCTATGACGGTATTCGTCACCGCTGCAATCTCTAGGCGTAGCGGCCTGTCGGTGGTGGCGGAGGAGGTTCGGGTTCGCCCAGCTTGCGCCTGAGCTTGGCAAGGGCAACGCGCTCCATTTGCAGGCGCGTTGCGCTGACGGGGGTGATGACAAAGACTTCGGTGCCCGTCACCTCGTCTATCGCGGCGACGCGCATGACCTGACCCATCTGCACGAATTCAAAAAGAACCCCGCCCGACATGGGACCTCCATCATTGTGAGGAGTTTAGCAGGGATTCGGGACGGCGCGGAGTCGGAATTATGCGGATGTCCCTTCCGCTGGGCGTCGCTTCCTGATGTCACCGCGGCTAGGCCCCAACGCACGATGGGCTTGAACAAGAACATCTCAGGATGGGCCCCGGCTTTCGCCGGGGTGACATCGAGTTGGATGTAAGTCTCCGCTAGTCCCTACCCTGCAAACAAAAATCCCCGCTTTCGCGGGGATTTTTGTTTAGCATTGTCGCCATTCGAGCTTAGCCCTCAAGCGTCAAACGACACCTTACCCTGTTCGTCGAACTTGTAGACGTCGTCGCGGAAGCTGACGGTGCCCTGGCGGTTGGCCCAAGCGGTAATGTAGGTCGTGTGGATCGGCACGCGGGCCTTGCACTCGACGTCAAGGCGCTGGAGCGAGTCGAAGGTCGAGTCGACCTTCTGCTGATCCCAATCGCCATTGTCGCGCAGCAGCCAGTTGACCAACTGGTTGACGCCATCAACGCGGACGCAGCCCGAGGAGTGGAAGCGGGCGTTCTCGTTGAAGAGTGCCTTGGTCGGGGTGTCGTGCAGGTAGCAGTCGTAGGGGTTGTAGAAGTTGATCTTGCAGTGGCCCATGGAGTTGGCGGCGCCGGGCTCCTGGCGATACATGTAGTTCACTTGCGCATCGGTGATGGCAGCCCAATTGATCGACTGCGGATCGACCTTGTTGCCCGCGCCGTCGTAGATGAAAATGTTCTGCTCGGTCAGGTAATTTGGGTTTTCGAGCATGTACTTGGTAAGGTCCTGGCGGACCAGCGACTTGGGCACGTGCCAATAGGGGTTGAAATTGATCTGGCTGATATTGCTGGCCATGATCGGGGTGGCGCGTTCAACGCGGCCGACGACCGCCGTGTGACGCTGCTCGACCATGCCGTCATTGACCGCCTCGATGGTGGCGGCAGGGATGTTCACCACCACATAGCGCGGGTTGAGCTTGGCGGCCATGTTCTGGACGCGCGTGTAATTGAGGTAGAGCTGCTGCAGGCGCTGCTGGGCCGGAACGGCCATGGCGTACCAGGTGGCTTCGTCGACCTGGCCATTGACCACGAGGCCATGGCGGGCCTGGAAGGCGCGGACGCCGGCATCGGTCGGGGCGTCGAACAGCTCGTTGACGTTCTCGACCATTCCCATGTCGCCGGAGGAAATCAGGCGGCGCTTGAGATTGACGACGTGGCGAGCGGACTTGCCGAGATTGAGGCCATAGGCCTCCTGCGGGATTTCTTCCCAGCCGCCGGCAGCCACGAAAGGCTCGTACTGCGAGATGGCGAGCTGCAGGTTATAGACCGTGTCGAAGGACAGGATCGGCTCATTGGTGGAGATCAGCGCTTCGGCCGCGGCAGTGGCGCCGCCCTGATCTGCATCCTTCAGCACGCGATTGCGGGCGAACATGTCCCAGATCGACTCGCCTTCCTGTGCCGTTGCCAAGCTTGGCAGCAGCGCCGTGCTGGCGCCGGCAATGGCCATGGTCTGCAGAAAGGAACGTCGATTAACCCGCATATCGTCACCCGAAGGAATCTGTCGCCACATAGGCGCGATTATCATTGCCGGCACCTGTTCCACAACGGCTGTCAACGCCTTGTGAACCATGAGGGCAGCCCCATCCATAGTCGAGGAATGGTTTAAAAACCACGTAATCGGGTGCCTTGGATTTGCGGCACAAATAAGAAAACGCCGGCCAGGGGCCGGCGTCTCCGCAGAGAGTGTGGCGTGGAGGCAACACAAGCCTACACCCGCATGCTGTTTCAATTGACGCGGAGCCCTGCCCCGCATGCAATCAGAGCTTGTAGAGAATCTGGTCGACCCAGAAGCGTTCGAGACGGGCCAGAGCCTTGTTCAGGTTGTCGAACTCTTCGTCGCCGAGGCCGCCGACCTTGTCGATGGACTTGAGGTGACGATCATAGAGTTCGTCGATCACTTCCGCGACTTCCTCGCCCTTGGGGGTGAGGCGGATGCGGACCGAGCGACGGTCGGTGCGCGAACGCTCCTGGAAGATGTAACCGGTCTCGACCAGCTTCTTGAGATTGTAAGAAACGTTCGAGCCGAGATAGTAGCCACGCGAGCGCAGCTCGCCGGCGGTCAGTTCGCTGTCGCCGATGTTGAACATCAGCAGCGCCTGGACCGGGTTGATATCGTCCCAACCCATGCGATCGAACTCGTCCTTGATCAGGTCGAGAAGACGACGGTGGAGACGTTCCACACGGGAGACGGCTTCGAGATAGAGGGGCTTGAGACCTTCCGGACGGTTCGGGATCAGGGCCTCAGCTGCGTTCGACTTGGTTGCCATTTTTGCCTCACTGTTTTTTCTCTGCGTGCGATTTTTCGCATCTCATGAGGCCAAACTACGACGGCCGAACTAAGATCGCCCTAAACAGCACGCTTAATGGCATCTTACTGGAAAGCAATGAGAATTTGGCTTAACGCTTCGTCACACCGGTGCATAAAGTTGTAACCTTTCCGAGGCGTAAACGGCTCTCGGACCAGCTTTCGGCGGGCGGCCCGTGCGACCGCCCGCATATGTGATGTCAGGCTCGCAGGGTCTTGAGGCCGGCCAGCTTGATGGCGAAAATGACCGATACGGCCAGCGCCTGGGCGATGATGAAGGTTACTCCGATCGCGGTCATTTGAGCCGAATAAAGTACAAGAAGCAAAACACTCAGCAGGACCCAAAGGCCGTCACCGAGGAGGTTGCCGAGGAGGGAAATCCTGTCGGGGCCCGTGGCGGCGCCGATGGTCCAGTTAAAGAGGGCCCAGGGCAGGAGGAAAATACCGACGCCGAGAAGGACTGTGTGCATGGGGGCCCAGCCAATGAGAGTGGTGAGTGGGGCCGCGAGGACGACAAGGCCTATGCACATGGTGAGGGAGAGCACGGCGTCGAAGCGATAGATGAGGCCGGGATCGCGGAGGATGAGGGGCTGGGTGGCGGTCGCCATGGTGGTTCTCCAAGGAACGGGTTGTCGATGGCTGGAGGGTGGCGCGCGGGAGGTCATGAAGACAATTACCTCCGGGGTAATGGAATTGCGGCGGCTCATGCGGCAGGTTGGGGTCAAGGAGACAAGCCATGTTTGAGACGGCCCTGCGCGATTGGCGCAATCAACGAGGAATGAGCCAGATGGCGCTGGCCATGGCGGCGGAAGTATCGCCGCGGCATCTGTCATTTCTGGAGTCCGCGCGGGCGCGGCCGAGCGCGGCCATGGTGCTGCGGCTCTCGGAAGCGCTCGACCTGCCGCTGCGGGAACGCAATGGCCTGCTCGTGGCGGCCGGGTTTGCGCCGCACTATGGGGACAATGACTGGCTTAGTCCTCAGATGACCGAACTTAGGCAGGCGGCGCAGCTATTGCTGAAGGCGCATGGGCCCTACCCTGCCATCGTGCTCGATGCGGCCTTTGATATTCTGGAAGCCAATGGGGCGGCGCTGGTGCTGATCGGGGTGGAGACGCTGCCGGAGGAGAGGCTTAACCTGGCCGATCTCGTGTTTGAGCCGGGCGCGGTGCGCGAGGCCATCGTCAACTGGGCGGAGGTCGCGGCCTATCTGATGCATCGCTTGCGCGAAGGCGTAAGGCGGCATGGGCCGAGCGCACCAGTGGCGCGGGTGCTCATGCGGGTGCGAAGGCATGAGGGCGTCGATGGCTTGAGCCTGCGGCCGGAAGGTATGCTTGGGCAGGTGCTGCTACCGCTGGAATTCCGGATGGGCGATCAGGTGACGCGCTGGTTCACGACGGTCACGAGTTTTGGTGCGCCGCAGGATGCGCTGGCCGAGGAGATCACCATCGAGCAGTTTCATCCTGCTTAGTCAGCTGCCTGGGCGCGTGTGAAGCGGAAGCTGAGGGCGAAGATGACAGATATGGCGACGAGCAGCACGATGCGGACGGCGAAGCCGAAGGCGGACATGCGGATGTCGGGGCTGCCGGCGAGATAGAGCGCCAGCTCGGCAGTGGTGGAGCCGACCAGGAGAACGGCGCCCCAGCTTGCCTTGAGCCACAGGCCGACACCGGCAAAGAGGCGCGCGAGCGAGAAGATGCCGAGGAGCACAAAGCCCACGGGGCCGAGAACGGCGACCGGGCTGGTGGCGCCGAGATTGACGCCGAGCAGGCGGCCGGCATCGCTGAGGCCGAGAGCCAGGCTCAGCAGAGCGACGACGCGGATATAGAGGCCGAGCTGGGGTGATTTGAACGACATGGCTCTTTAGTAGCGAGCGCGAGGGGCTGCGACAAGCGGCGGCTTGGAGGCAAGCGACGCGGCTGGTATGAGGCGAGGACACAGAGCGCGGTGTGTGGCCCCACCCCCTCCCATCCTCCCCCATCAAGGGGGAGGTGTTTGGCCGGTGGATGCCGGGGCCATGCGGCAAGGAACAGAAGAATGACGCAGAACTGGCCCAAGCATGACATGTCTTTTCTCGATGGCCGTCGGCAGCGGCGGTTGCGGCGGACGGCGTGGAGCCGGGATATGGTGCGCGAAACCGAACTGCTGCCGCGCGATCTGATCTGGCCGCTCTTCGTAATTGAAGGACAGAACGAGAAGACGCAGATCAAGACCATGCCGGGGGTGGAACGGCTGTCCGTCGACCTGATGGTGGAAGCGGCCAAGGCGGCGCGGGATGCGGGGATTCCGGCGCTGGCGATTTTTCCCAATACGCCGGACCATCTGCGGTCGGAAAGCGGCGCCGAGGCTTACAATCCGGACAATCTGATGTGCAGGGCACTGAGCGCGATCAAGTCGGCAGTGCCGGATATCGGGCTGATTGCCGACGTGGCGCTCGATGAATATTCGAGCGATGGGCAGGACGGGCTCGTGCGTGATGGGGAAATCCTCAACGACGAAACCGTGGCGGCGATGGTGAAGTCGGCGCTGGTGCAGGCCAAGGCGGGCGCGGATATCATTGCGCCTTCGGACATGATGGATGGGCGCGTGGCGGCCATTCGGGCGGCGCTCGATGCCGAAGGCTTTGAGCACGTGCAGATCATGTCTTATGCGGCGAAATATGCGTCGTGCTTTTACGGGCCGTTCCGCGAGGCCGTCGGCTCGGGCAGCCGGCTCAAGGGCGATAAGCGCACCTATCAGATGGATTATGCCAATTCCGACGAGGCTTTGCGCGAGATAGCGCAGGATATCGAGGAAGGCGCGGATAGCGTGATGGTCAAGCCGGGCATGCCCTATCTCGATATCATCCGCCGGGCCAAGGACGCCTTCAACGTGCCGATCTACGCCTATCAGGTGAGCGGCGAATACGCGATGATCGAGCTGGCTGGGGCGGCCGGGGCGATCAATCGCGATGCGGCGGTGCTTGAAAGCCTCTGGGCCTTCAAGCGTGCCGGGGTGAATGGCATTCTCACCTATTACGCGCTGGAAATGGCGCGGAAGCTGGGGCGCTAAAGGCGCCCTAGCCTGCCCGTTCTGTCGTGCCGTCTTCGGCGGCCAATTGGGCTGGACGTTCGCCGCGGCGCGGGCGGAAGGCGCTGACGATACCGGCGAGAGCCACGAGCGTCATACCGCCAAGCGCGATTGGCTCGGGGGCGTGGCCGAAGACCAGCCAGCCTAAAATGCCGGCCCAGACCAGGTGCATATAGGTCATGGGCGCGACGAGGGCCGCGGGGGCATAGCGATAGGACTGGGTGAAGAGGTAATGCCCGAGCCAGGCGGAGACACCGAGGCCGATGAAGAGGAACACTTGTAGCGGCGTGGGGGCGACGCCGTGCATGGTCCAGGGCAGGAAGATGCCGAAGCCGATGGCGCCGACCAGAGCGGAATAGAACAGCATGGCCATGGTGCGCTCAGTGCGCGCGAGAACGCGCGAGAGCAGATTGTAGGTCAGGGATACGACCACGTTGCCCAGCACGAAGATCACGCCCAGCGGATCGAGCCCGCCACCTGGGCGAGCGATGAGCAGGACGCCGGCAAAGCCGATGACCGCCGCCACCCAGGCCATGGGGCCGACCTTCTCCTTGAGCAGCGGGCCGGACAGCAAAACGACGAGAACCGGGCAGAGATAGACGATGGCCGTGGTTTCGGCGACGGGCATGCGCTGGAGTGCCAGGCTGACGAGCAGGGAGCCGATGGCGAGACTGCCGGCGCGGATGAGCACGAGGCCGGTGCGCTGGGTGCGAACCATTTCGCGGCCATGGAGCGGCGCAACAATCGCCAGCATGAGCAGGCAATGGCCGATATAGCGGATGGCCGCCACCATGGGCACATTGTACTCGGTGATGAGCAACTTGTTGGTCGTGTCGTTATAGGCAAAGAGCAGAGTTGCCCCGATGATGAGGGCAAGGCCGCGCAATGGCTGATCGGTCAGCGGCGCGGGGGCGGAAGTCGTCGACATGTGAGGTTCCGAAGGAGCGAGTGCGGCAGGGCAAGCGACTCGCGAGGGGCAGGATTGGGTCAAGGATAGGCCGGTCACGGGCCGAAGCACAGGAGAATTGCGCAGGAGGTCTTGCATTGCGGCGAGGTCGTGACAATTTCAGCATCATGACCCAGGAATATGCTCAACCCCGCCCCTACCTGCCCGACCCTGCCACCGCGCCGGAGCTGTTCGACGGCCTGCTGACGCGACGGGTGATGGCTTATTTCATTGACCTTGCCATCATGGGCGGGCTGGTCTTGGCCGCGACCATTGTCGGCGGCATATTGGGCTTTCTGACCTTTGGGCTTGCCTGGGCGGCGCTGGTCTTTGTCGTGCCGGCGGTGATCGTCCTCTATTATGCGGCGACGCTTGGCTCACCGCGGCGCGCCACGATTGGCATGCAGATGATGGATATCGTGCTGACCCCGACACGCGGGCAGCCGCTTGATGGCTGGATGGCGATCCTCCACGCGCTGGTCTTCTGGCTGACGTTCTGGATCTGCTGGCCGATCTCGCTGCTCTTCGCGCTGTTCACCCCGCGCCGGCAGATGATCCACGATTTTGTGGTCGGCACGCTGATGGTGCGGCGATCGCCGATGATCCGGCACTGGCAGAACGCCCGTAGCAGCGCATTTTACTGAAATATTGCAGGCGGGTGACGGGAGGGGTACAATCGCCGGATTGTAGCCATGGGTCGTAGATGACCGACCAGTCGCCAGAAACCACCCAACTCTTTCTTACAGCGGCCATGCCGTGCCCCTATTTGCCGGGCCACATGGAGCGTAAACTGTTCACGCACCTCAGCGGGCGCCGGGCGTCGGCGCTGCATCATGTGCTGAGCGACAATGGTTTCCGCCGCAGCCAGAACCTGATTTATCGCCCGGCCTGCGAGGGCTGCAATGCCTGCCAGTCGGTGCGAATCGTGGCGGGGGAATTTGCGGCTTCCGGGCGGTTCCGGCGCGTGTTGCGCGCCAATGCCGATATTTCCATCACCGTACGGCCGACGACGGCGACGGTGGAGCAATACGAACTGTTCAAGCGCTATCTCGACTCCCGCCATGCGGGCGGCGGCATGACGCAAATGTCGTATCAGGACTATGAATACATGGTCGAGGATACGCCGGTGCAGTCGGTGCTGGTGGAATATCGGCTGCGCGATCATCCCGAACAGACGCTGGTGGCCGTGGCGCTAACCGATGTGATGCCCGATGGGCTGTCCATGGTCTATTCGTTCTACGATCCCGATCTGGCGCATCGCAGCCTCGGGACGTTTCTCATTCTCGACCACATTGCGCAGGTGCGCTCGGCGCGGCTGAACTATGTGTATCTCGGCTACTGGGTGAAGGACTCGCCCAAGATGGCCTACAAGGCACAGTATCGCCCGCTGGAAGTGCAGCGCGGGCATGCCGGATGGTGCCGGGTCGAGGACTGAGGCATAGCGACACCGCGCTAGCGTTTCTAATAGGTCCACATTTCAGAGATTTTTCGTTGGTCGTCACCGCCGGGCTTGTCCCGGTGGTCCATGCGGAGGCGAGATGGATTGCCGGGACAAGCCCGGCAATGACGACGGGGAGGAAGCTGTCCTGAAACAGAGATCCGCGCTTTCGTGGGGATGACGCTGTGGGTGTGGGGGCGCTGATCGACGAGGGCTTAGGCTCTCAAACCACCATATCAAACACGATCAAACCGTCCCGACCGCCTTCCAAGGCGGCGACCAGTTTTGCGCCGGCGGCTTTGTGGTCGGGGTGGATGAGGTAGGCGTCGCGGGCGGCTTCGTCGGCAAAATCCATGGTGAAGCCGTCGACGAAGCCTTTGTGGAGGCCTTCGGGCGACACGTTGGGGCCGGCGCTCATGCCGAGGAAGCCCGGGACGACTTCACGCAGTGATTCAAGTTCGGCGTAGATCGCGACGCGATCTTGCTGCGTTACTTCAGGACGGAAACGGACGAGGACGCAATGGCGGATCATTTTTGTTGAGTCCTCTGAATCGGTTGGGACCGGAAGTTCATTCGGTGAGGCCCCCCTCACCGCGTCACCCCTCGGGTCAAGCCCGAGGGGTGACGAACTGCGAGCGCGTCCGGCCCTCACCCGACGAATTTGTTATTCTTCGGGAAGCCCGTCGGTGGCTGGCGGCCGGCGGTGGCGCGGTCGGCGAGCCAGTCGGTGAGTTCTTCTGTGGGCTTGGAATAGGTGCGGCCCGAACTATCAGTCCAGGTGAGACCGTCGGCGGCGTAGAAGGTCTTGATGTCGGAAATGCCGCCATCCTTGTAGCGCTGCAGGCGCACGCCCTTGCCGCGGGACATGGTGGCGAGCTGCGCAATCGGGAAGACCAGCAGCTTGCGGTTTTCGCCGATAACGGCGACGCGGTCGCCATCGCAAGGGACCATCAGGCGCGCTTCTTCTGGCAGCGAGACGTTGAGGATCTGCTTGCCCTTGCGGGTATTGGCGATCAGGTCGTCTTCGGGGACGATGAAGCCATAGCCGGCCGACGAGGCGACGATGCGCTTGGTGCCGGGGCGATAGACGAAGAGGTCGACAATGTCCTGCCCCTCTTCCATATCGACCATGATGCGAACGGGTTCGCCCTGACCGCGTCCGCCGGGGAGCTTGTCGGCGCCGAGGGTATAGACCTTGCCGCCGGTGGTGAGCATCAGCAGCTTGTCGGTGGTTTCGCAATTGAGCGCCAGTTTCAGGCGGTCACCGGTCTTGAAACCCTTTTCGTCGACCGGGGCATTGTGACCCTTGGGCGCGCGGATCCAGCCCTTTTCCGAGAGGATGACGGTGATCGGCTCGCGCTCGATGAAGGCTTCGGTGATTTCGGCGGCGTCGGCAGTCGGAGCATCGAAATAGACGGTGCGGCGGGCGCCAAGCGGATGCGGAGTTACGCCATCGGCTTCGAAGAGCGGATAGGCCTTTTTCAGCGCTTCGACCTGGCGCGAGATTTCGCCCCACTGCTTCTTGTCGGAAGCCAGAAGCGCTTCGAGCTTGCCCTTTTCGGCCGTCAGGTTCTCGTGCTCCTTGCGCAGTTCGAGCTCTTCGAGCTTGCGCAGCGAACGGAGCCGCATGTTGAGGATGGCTTCGGCCTGATTGTCCGTCAGGTCGAAGGTCGCCATCAGGCTCTTTTTGGCATCGTCCTCCTCGCGGATGATGCGGATCACCTCGTCGAGATTGAGATAGGCGACGATATAGCCTTCGAGCACTTCGAGGCGGTTGGCGATCTGTTCGAGGCGGTGTTCGGAGCGGCGGACGAGAACGATCTTGCGGTGGTCGAGCCAGGCGCGCAGGGCATCGGCAAGGCTCATGACGCGGGGCGTCGTGCCCTTGTCGAGGACGTTCAAGTTCAGCGGGAAGCGCAGTTCAAGCTCGGTGAGCTTGAAGAGCTGTTCCATGAGGATGACGGCATCCACCGTACCGGCGCGCGGCTCGAGGACGAGGCGGATGTCGTCGGCGCTTTCGTCGCGGACGTCTTTCAGCAGCGGCAGCTTCTTGGCGAGGAGCAGCTCGGCGATCTTTTCGACGAGACGCGATTTCTGCACGCCATAGGGAATCTGGGTGACGACGATCTGATAGACACCCCTGCCCTTTTCTTCCTTGCTCCAGACGGCGCGATGGCGGAAGGCGCCGCGGCCGGTTTCGTAGGACTGGACGATGGAGGAGCGGGATTCGACCAGGTGGCCGCCCGTCGGGAAATCGGGGCCGCGGACGAGGTCGTCCATGCTGGGCGGGGCGGAGAGATCGGCGTGGATCAGGTCTTCCGTCGTCGCTTCGGGATTGTAGATCAGTTTTAGCGCGGCGTTGCAGAGCTCGACGATGTTGTGCGGCGGCACGGAAGTGGCCATGCCCACGGCGATGCCGGTGGAGCCATTGGCCAGCAGGTTCGGGAAGTTGGACGGGAGCACGACGGGCTCTTCGTCTTCACCGTCATAGGTGGGGCGGAAGTCGATGGCGTTCTCGGTGATGCCTTCGAGGAGGCGCATCGAGACTTCGGTCATGCGCGATTCCGTGTATCGCATGGCCGCGGCGCTATCGCCGTCGATGTTACCAAAATTGCCCTGGCCATCGACGAGGGGATAGCGGAGGGCGAAATCCTGCGCGAGGCGGACCAGGGCGTCGTAGATCGACTGGTCGCCATGCGGGTGGAACTTACCGATCACGTCGCCGACGATACGGGCGGACTTCTTGTAGCCCTGACCGGGATCAAGCCGCAGCAGGCGCATGGCGTGGATGATGCGGCGATGAACGGGCTTCAGGCCGTCGCGGGCGTCGGGCAGCGCGCGCTGGGTGATGGTCGAGAGGGCATAGCTCAGATACCGCTCTTCAAGCGCCTGCTTGAGATCAACGATGCGCTGATCGTCGGCGGGCGGCAAGGTATCGGCGTCGGACATGCGTGGCTCAATCTGCAAGAGAACGAATCAGGAGCAGAGTATAGTCCAGCCGGCTCGGAAAGGCAGGTTTTGCGGGGTTTTACCCCGGTTTCCGCAGGTTTGGCCGGGGCAAAAATGCCCCGACCGGTGCATGCGGTCAGTTTTGGGCAAATGGGACGAATTCGCGGCCGGCAATATGGGTCAGCACGGAGTCGTTGGCGATTTCGAGCGAACGGAACGACGAAGCGTAGATCGGCGAGCGGGGCAGGATAACGAGCTGATGGTTGCGGCAGAAGTGTACGATGTCGCAGAAACCGGGGATCAGCGCCTCGAAAGCCTCGCGGATCAGCTGAGGGCTCGCCTGCTCGCTTGAGGCGATCTCATAGGTGCTGAAGGCGAAATCTGCGTCGAGTTCGGGGAGAAATTCGGGGCTGAACTCGGCGTCGCCGCTCGCGTCGGTGATGTCAGCGATGACCTTGGGCTTGGCAAAGCCGATATCGTCCAGCACCTGCGAGAGGGCGTAGTAGGTGCGCGAGCCGTTGATATAGCCGTCCTTGGGCCAGGGCTGGATGATGGAGACCGAGATGTCGGCGGCGTTGGGGACGAGACGGCGGGATTCGGCGATCTGCTCCTGATAGAGCGCCAGGCGGCGATCGTATTCGTCGGTGAGATTGGCGGCGTCGGCGACGGCGTGCATGCGGCCGAAATAATCGAGGCCGACGACGTCGATCAGTACCGTCGGGGCAATCTTGTTGAGGTTTTCGAGCAGTTTGTCGTCGTTGCCGGCGCGACCGATGATGAGGTCGGGCTCAAGCAGCGCAATCTTTTCGAGGTCGATCTCGTTGAAGATGCCGACGAATTCGATGTCCGAATTGTCGTAGTCGACGCCGTAGAGCGTGTTGACGGTGCGGATATAGGGCTCGCCGGCGTCGTCGACGCGGCCATGGCTGCCGGCGATCTTGTCGACGCCACCAAACTCGACGAGCGGCAGGGTGATACTGAGATCGTGCAGCGAGACGATGCGCTGCGGATCGGCGGGGATTTCCACGGCGCCGTTGGCGGCCTCGAAGGTGCGCGTTTCAGCAGCGGCAAGCGGCAAGGCCATCAAAACAAGCGCCACCATGGCGCCAGCAAACCTGATCATCGTCAGCTCCGGTATTGGTCGATATAAAGCTGACTAATCAAATCATATTTATACGTCAATGGTCTCTGCTGAGGATATCGATCAACGCTTCGCGGACGGATGGATGGTCGATCTGGCGCGCCGACCAGATGTGGCGATCGAGGAAATGGCCCGTAAGCTTGAAGGCATCGCGGATGTCGTCGGGCGAGGCATTGCCGCGTTCGTGGAGGAAACTGGGGAGCGGCAACAAACGATCGAGATAGGGGGCGGCGGCGGCGCGGGAGACGGCTCGACCGGTTTTGGGAGAGACGTGGGTGAGATCGGTCGTGGCGCCGGTGGCGGCGCAGCTAAAGAGGTCGAGGCCGAAGCCGAGTTCGTCGAGGAGAGCGAGTTCAAAGCGTGCCAGTGCGGGGCCGTCGGGTGGGTTGTCGATGAGCGACAGGGCCTGGCCGAGGAGGCGGTCGTGGGGATCGCGCTCGGGCAGCAGGCGCAGGTGATCGCAGACGAGTTGGGTCAGGTAGAGCTTTGTGCGGTCGGCCATGAGGTCGGCAGCGCGGCTCTGCATGAGTTCGACGGTAAAGGTGCCGAGATGATCTTCGAGGCGGGCGCGCCATGTCAGCTGGATGGTGTTGCCGACCTGCAGGGCGGGCGCGAGTTTTGACGATCGGCCGCCGCGGACGAGGCCCATGCAGCGCCCGCGGCCTGCCACCATGGCCTCGGCGATGAGGCTGGTTTCGCCGTGGCGGCGGACGCCAATAAGCAGGGCTTCACCGGTCCATTCCACGTCAGGCCGTCACGCCCGCAGGATTTGCACCTGCACCAATCCGGCGATCGACCCAGACGACGCCGAGGCCGACAATGAGGAACAGTGCGGTGATGATGAGGACGGTGACGGCGACCTGGGCCGTACCGTTGGTGCCGACATCGATGAAGGGATAGGCGAAGTGCCCTTCGGAGAAGCCGCGGGCCAGGGCATAGACGAGATAGACCAGCGGATAGATGGCCCAGAGCGTTGGATCGGTCCAGCGAAGCGTGAGCTTGGGGGTGAAGAAGAACCAGTAGATCGGGACCAACAGGGGGATCAACTGGTGGAGGAGCATGTTGGAGATGAGCTCGACGCCCGTCAGCTCCTGCAGGCCGCGCAAGAGGACGCCATAGACGACGCCGACAAGCACGATGGCCAGCATGACGCCAGCGAGGAAGCGCGGATGGATGCTGTGGCGACCGCCCAGCGCGAGGACGGTGAAGACCACGGCCACGAGGAAATTGGTGAGGATGGTGAAATAGCCGGAGAGCACCCAGAGCGAGACGAAGAACGAGCCGAACTTGACCACTTGCCCTTCGAGGGTGATGCCAAGGCCGACCCATGCGCCCAGGGCGATCGCAAGGGCGATGAGGCGGCTCAGCCAATCAGTCTGCGTCTGGGTCATTCGCGCTCACTCCGCCTGATCGCCAAGTTGCTGCTCCAGTCTTGCGCGCAAGCTCTGTAACACCTCGGCCGCGATGGCTATTTTTTCCGTTTCGAGCCCTTCCGCAAGCCCATCGACCCAGGGGCGCTGCAATTTATGGATCGCGTCGAACGAGCGGCGGCCTGCCTCGCTGAGGCAAACGAGCTTGGCGCGCTTGTGGTGCGGATTGTCCTTGAGATCGACGAGACCTGCATCGGCCAATTCGTTGACGAGACGCTGGACGCTCTGGCGGGCGAGGCCCATGTCGCGGGCGATGTGGGCGACGGGCTGCGGTGTCGGCGCCATGGCAACCGTGCCCAGCACCTGCCAGCGGGCGCTGGTGAGGCCCAACGGCGCGACGAGGTCATCGCCGGACGCCACGAGCAGGGCATTGGCGCGGAAAATATCGAGGAACAGGGCGCTCAGTGCCATGGATGATTTCATATTGACAGCACAATACCGTTTTGACAGCATACTGTCAATTCAACGGATCGGTTGAATGACTTCAGCATGGAGACCAGAGATGAACGCCCCAACGCAAGCCAAGAATGCTTCCGTTTTTCGTATCGATAGCTTTGCCGTGCCGGCGGAGGCCCGCGAAGCCTTCATGGCGCAGGTACGGGACACCAAGGATTTTCTCGACCAGCAGAAGGGCTGCCTGCAGAACCTGGTGCTGGAACACCATTCCGGCGCGCAGCGCTTCAATGTGGTGACGGTGGTGGAATGGGAAAGCGAGGCGGCCTTTGCCAATGCCAAGACCGCCATGATGGAAAAGCGGGGGATGAGTGGTTTTGATCCCGCCCAGTTCCTCAGCGCCCTTGGCATCGAGGCCAATATGTCGAACTACGCGGCCGTGCCCTGAGGGGCGCGGCTACTTCTTGTTCTGCGGAAATTCGAGGCCCATTTCCTGATAGCGCTCGGGATCATCAGCCCACTTTTCGCGGACTTTGACGAACAGGAAGAGGTGGATCGGCACCTCGTACATTTCCATCAGTTCCTTGCGGGCTTCCGCGCCGATGGACTTGATGGTCTGGCCGCCGGCGCCGAGCACGATCTTCTTGTGGCTGTCGCGGGTGACGTAGACGACCTGGTCGATCTTGTAGGAGCCGTCCTTCTGGATCTTGAAGGATTCCGTTTCGACCGTGGAGTTGTAGGGGATCTCGTCGTGCACACGCAGGAAGAGCTTTTCGCGCGTGATCTCGGCGGCGGTAATGGCCATGGTGAGATCGGTAAGGTGATCTTCCGGGAAGTGCCAGGGGCCGGGCGGGATGTGCTTGACGCACCAGTCGATGAAATCCTGCACGCCGTGACCTTTCAGGGCCGAGAGCATGAAGGTGGCTTCAAACCGCAGGCGCTCGTTGAGCGTTTGCGACAGGGTGAGCAGGCGTTCGTTTTTGACCGTGTCGATCTTGTTGAGGATCAGCACGCGCGGCTGCTTGATGTTTTCGAGACCCTCAAGGAGGATTTCGATATCGGGGGTGATGCCGCGATCGACATCGATGATGAAGGCGACGAGATCGGCATCCCCCGCCCCGCCCCAGGCGCTATCGACCATGGCGCGCTCAAGCCGGCGTTTTGGCGCAAAAATACCGGGGGTGTCGATGAAGACGAGCTGAGCCTGATCCAGCGTCAGGACGCCGCGAACCTGGCTACGCGTCGTCTGCGCCTTGTGGGTGACGATGGAAACCTTGGTGCCGACGAGGGAATTGAGCAGGGTCGACTTGCCGGCGTTCGGGGCACCGACAAGAGCGATGAAGCCGCAGGAGGTGTTGGTGAGATCGGCGGGTTCGGTCATCAGCTTTCCTTCCAAACCTTCTGGCGCTTGAGGAAGTCCTCGGCAGCCTTGTGTTCGGCAATTTTCTTCGAGGGGCCGGTCGCCGAGATGCGGTCAAAGCCCGCGAGATCGATGGCGATGGTGAATTCGGGGGCGTGGTCGGGGCCGGTGCGCTCGACCAGCGCATAGGTCGGCGGCTCAAGGCCGCGGGCCTGGGCCCATTCCTGAAGTGTTGTCTTGGCATCGGCGCGATGGGTCTGGCCGTCGGCGATGAATTCTTCGAAATAACGCTCGATGAAGGTGCGTGCTTCTTCGAGGCCGCCATCGAGATAGATGGCGCCGATGATGGCTTCAGTGACGTCGCCCAGAATGGCTTCCTTTTCTGCGCCGCCGGTGCGGGCTTCGCTGTCGCCCAGGATCAGTTCGGGGCCGACTTCGAGCTGGCGGGCGATGACGGCGCAGGTTTCCTTGCGCACGAGCGTATTGAGCGTGCGGCTCAATTCGCCCTCGTTCGCCTTGGGGAAGCGCTGATAAAGCATGTCGGCAACGACGAGCCCAAGCACGCGGTCACCGAGGAATTCGAGGCGCTGATAAGAGCGTTCGACGCGCTTGCCGGGCGAAACGGCGCTCGAATGGGTCAGCGCACGAGCGAGAAGGTCCGGATCGGCAAAATTGTAGCCGATCCGGACCTGAAGCTTTTCGTGGCTTTTGTCGCGCCGGCTCACAGCGCTTCCGTGGTGAAGAACGGCTTGTCGCTATCGACGCCCTGCATCATGCGGTCCCAACGAACGTTGGCGGGCCACTGCCAGATCTGCCAGGGCGGAATATTGTTCTTGATGGAGAAGAAGCGCGCTTCGGCCTTGGCGATCAGGTTGACGGCGGGCACATAGCCGACCTGGCTCAGGACGCGGCTATCGGCGGAGCGGTCGCGGTTGTCACCCATCATGAAGAAGTGGCCGGCGGGCACGACATATTCAGGCGTGTTGTCGAGCGGCGCGCTGTCGGAAATTTCCTGGATGATGTGCGTCGTGCCTTCCGGGAAGGTCTCGCGATAGACGGTCACTTCGCGGGCATCGCCATTGCTGTCGGTATCGATGGTTTTGCCAAGCTCTTCGCGCTCGACCATGGTGCCGTTGATATAGAGGCGACCTTCGATCATCTGGATGCGGTCGCCCGGCAGGCCGACGACGCGCTTGATGTATTCCATGTTCTGCGGAACCGGACGGAACACGGCGATGTCGCCGCGGTTGGGGTCGCGGCCCATGATCCGGTTGGAAATCGGCAGCTCGAAATCGAGCAGAGCGAAATCGCCATAGCGGCCGAGCGAGAAGGAATGCTTGCCATAGCCCCAGACGAATTTGTTGGCGACGAAGTAGTCGCCAATCATCAGCGTCTGCTGCATGGACGCAGTGGGGATGGAGAAGGGCTGATAAAGGAAGAAGCGCAGCACGATGGCGATCAGCAGCGCTTCGACAATGACCACGAAAGTATCCCACCACTCGTTGGCGGCGGATTTCTTGGCAGGTTTTTGGGCGGATTGGGTCATTGCAATTCCAGGATCAGCGCTGACGAGAGCGTTAGACGCTTGCCCTTGCAGGGTCAACCGGCAGCGCTTCGATGATGACGAAAGCCTGCGCCAGGCCCGCGTCGTCGGTAATTGTGATGTGGATATGGGGCTCGTGGCCCGCCGGGACAAGGCGCATGAGGGCGCGCAGGGCGCCATTGGTGAGTTTCATCGTGGGCTTGCCCGAGGGCAGGTTCACAACGCCCATGTCGCGCCAATAAACGCCGAAACTAAGGCCGGTGCCGAGGGCCTTCGAACACGCTTCCTTGGCTGCGAAGCGCTTGGCGTAGGACGCGGCGCGCTGGGCACGGCGGTCGGATTTCGCGCGTTCGAGTTCGGTGAAGCAGCGGTGGGTGAAGCGCTCGCCATGGCGGTCGAGCGCAGCGCCAATGCGGTGGATCTCGATGAGGTCGGAGCCGAGGCCGATGATCATTTTCTTGCTCCTCGTTCGCGGCTCCGGGCCACTATTTCACGCCCTGAATACCGCGGCTGCCGGGCTTGATGGCCGGGATGGCGGCGAGTTCGGGGGGCAATTGATCGGCCGGGTAAGCCGGGACCTTGAATTCAATCAGCGAGACCAGCGGCACGCCGACATCGGCTTCGCCGGCCGAGCGGTCAATAAGGCAGGCGGCGGCCACGACATTGGCGCCGATACCGCGGAGGGCAGCGACGCATTCGCGGATGGAGAGGCCGGTCGAGACGATGTCTTCGACGACGATCACCTTGTCGTCAGGCGAAATCTCGAAGCCGCGGCGCAGCTCGAACTGGCCTTCGACGCGCTCGGTGTAAAGCGCCGGCAGACCGAGCTGGCGGGCGGTTTCGTAGCCGGGGATGATGCCGCCGATGGCCGGCGAGACGACCTTGGTGACGCCGGGCACTTCGGCCTTGATCTTCTCGGCCAGTGCCTTGCAGAGCTTTTCGGTCTCGGCGGCGTATTGGAACACCTTTGCCTTCTGCAGGAACAGGGGCGAGCGCAGGCCCGATGACAGGATGAAGTGGCCCTCGAGCAGCGCGCCACACTTGCGGAAAATATCCAGCACTTCATCTTTCGTCACGGCGCGCACTCCTATCAATCTTGCCGTCCCATTCGAGGGTCGAGATCATGCTCGCTTCCCTCAGGCCAGCCCGCTGGACGGCGGAAAGGCCGGGACTGCGCTTGAGCGTTGCCAGAACATCGGTCAATTGCGCAAGGTCGCGGACCTCGATTTCAAAAATCATCTGGTGGAAGTCGGGCGAAATCATCCGCATGACCAGATTGTTGATGTTGGCTTCGCACGAAGCAATGGCCGCGGAAATCTGTGCGAGCGAGCCCGGGCGGTTGACCGATTCCATCGAGATGACGGTTGCGTAGAGCTTGTCTTCAGTCGCCGCGACGTCCCAGCGGACATCCACCCAGGCAACATCGCCGTCGTGCTTTTCGATCAGCGCGTCAGAATGGATGGGATAGACGGTGAGCGGCGCATTGGGTTCGAGGATGCCGACGAGCCGATCGCCGGGCACGACCCCCTCCCCCGACATGGTGACGGGGGTGTGAAAATCGAGCTGGGCGAGAGCCGCCTTGGCATTGGGGCCGGCATGCTGGCCACCGGGCACCCGGAACTTGAACTGATCGGTGGCGCGGAGAGCAAACCAGCCATCGGCCGTGTCAGCAACCGGCAGGTCGAGCTTGCGGCGGCGCTTGCGGATGCCCTTCACCTTGGCGAGGGCATTGCCGAGATCTTCGCTGCCGATCTTGCCTTCGCCCACGGCGACCAGGAATTCGCGCTTGCCGACCTGGCCGAGTTCTTCGGCGAGGGTCTTGCTCTCGCTATCGTCGAGCATGACGCCCTCGCGCTCGAGCATCATGTTGAGGACGTGTTCGCCCAGAGCATAGGCCCGCTGCATGGTCGACTGGCGCACGGCGCGGCGAATGGCGGCGCGGGCCTTGCCGGTGGCGGCAATGCCGATCCAGTTGCTTGGCGGGCGATGGTTCTGATCGCGCAGAATTTCGACTTCGTCGCCCGAGCGGAGCTGGGTGACGAGCGGCAGGATCAGGCCATTGATCTTGGCGCCGACGCAGGTGTCACCGATGTCCGTGTGCAGGGCATAGGCAAAGTCGATGGGCGTCGCGCCGCGTGGCAGGGCGATGAGGCGCCCGCGCGGGGTGAAGCAGAAGACCTGGTCCTGGAAGAGTTCGAGCTTGGTGTATTCAAGGAAATCTTCGGCGGATATGCCGGAGGTCAGGTGGCTGATCGACTGGCGCAGCGAGCCATAGGCCTGGGACTCATTCTCGATGCGGCCGAGATTGGCCGAGGAGCCGTCCTTGTAAAGAGCATGAGCCGCGATGCCGAATTCGGCAATGCGGTCCATTTCCTCAGTGCGGATCTGCAGCTCCACGCGCTGGCGGCTGGGGCCGACGATTGTCGTGTGGATCGAGCGGTAGTCGTTGTGCTTGGGGACGGAGATGTAGTCCTTGAAGCGGCCGGGCACGACTTTCCAGGTGGTGTGAATGAAACCGACAGTGCGGTAGCACTCTTCGGTCGAGCCGACGATGACGCGGAAACCGATCATGTCGGAGAGCTGTTCGAGCGCGATCGACTTGCGCTGGATTTTCGAAAAGATCGAATAGGGCGACTTTACTCGCGCTTTTACGCGCGGGGTGATGCCCTCGGCCGAAAGGCGCTCGGTCAGTTCGCGCGTGATGGTGTCGATGGTTTCCTTGTTCTCGGCCTGGAGATGCTCAAGGCGTTCGATGATCGCCTTGTAGTGATCGGGCTGGAGAATGCGGAAGGAGAGGTCTTCGAGCTCGTTGCGCATGTCCTGCATACCCATGCGGCCGGCGAGCGGGGCATAGATATCCATGGTTTCCTGCGCGATGCGCTGCTGCTTGTCGGCGCGCATATATTGCAGGGTGCGCATATTGTGCAGGCGATCGGCGAGCTTCACCAGGAGGACGCGCACGTCCTGGCTGATGGCGAGCAAGAGCTTGCGCAGGTTTTCGGCCTGGGCTTCCTCGCGGCTGACGAGATTGAGGCGCTCGATCTTGGTCAGGCCATCGACGATGGTGGCGATCTCGGCGCCAAAAATCTGGTCGATTTCAGCGCGGGTCGCGTCGGTGTCTTCCACGGTGTCGTGGAGAAGGCCAACGGCGATGGAGGCGTCGTCGAGTTTCAGCTCAGTGAGAATGGCTGCGACTTCGAGCGGATGGTTGAAATAGGGGTCGCCGGAGGCGCGCTTTTGCGAGCCATGCTTCTGCATGGCGTAGACATAGGCCTTATTCAACAACTGCTCGTCGGCGTTCGGGTTATAGGCCTGAACACGTTCGACGAGCTCATACTGACGCATCATGGAAGTCGCCGCTCTCGGAAGATTCCATACTTAGCGCGTTGAATGAAAATAGGAAGAGACGGAAGGACAGTTTCGAAGTGCAGTAAACGAAACACCCCCGGACAAGCCGAGGGTGCTTTGTAGATTTTCGCTGCGAGCGAGGAGACGACTTAGTCGTCCCGACGTTCCGGCGGAGCGAGGCTCTCGATGCCGCGCAGCAGTTCTTCTTCGCTGATCGTATCGAAGTTGATCGAGTCGTCGTCGCCGGCGCTTTCGATGAGCGGAGCAGCATGGCTCTCGGGCTCGTCGACCTCGACATACTTCTGCAGCGAGTGGATCAGGTCTTCATGCAGGTCATCGGGCGAAATGGTGCCATCGCCGATTTCACGCAGGGCAACGACGGGGTTCTTGTCGTTGTCGCGCGATACGGTGATCTGGGCGCCTGAGGAAATCATGCGCGCACGATGAGCGGCCATGAGCACGAGGTCGAAGCGATTGTCGACCTTTTCGATGCAGTCTTCAACGGTGACGCGTGCCACGAACGTCTCCAAAATTGTGGGGAGAAAGTCTCCGCATACACCACGTTAACCGGGATGGCAAGCTTGACCCCAAAAGCGACTCCTCTTGCACTGCCGATCCCGAGAAAATATACGGATAGAGAACTTAAGATAAGCGTCAGGGCGAGATTGCCTCGCCGCGCCCCGGGGCAGATGGGCGCAGTGTGATTGCAACCAACTCATTTCATTAAGGAAATTTGAAAAGCATGGCCGTAGATCCACGGGAGAAGATTGCGCTCTTCATCGATGGCGCCAATCTTTATGCCACGTCGAAGGCGATTGGCGTCGACATCGACTATCGCAAGCTGCTCAGCGAATTCAGCAGCAAGGCCTATCTTTTGCGGGCCAATTATTACACCGCGCTGATCGAGGATCAGGAATATTCCTCGATCCGGCCCCTGATCGACTGGCTCGATTATAATGGCTATACGGTCGTCACCAAGCCGGCCAAGGAATTCACCGACGCTCTCGGGCGCCGGAAGGTGAAGGGCAATATGGACATCGAGCTTTGCGTCGATGCGCTGGAGCTCTCCCCCTATTTCGACCACCTCATTCTCTTTTCCGGCGACGGCGATTTTACCGCACTGGTCGCGGCGCTGCAGCGCAAGGGCAAGCGCGTGACGGTGGTTTCGACGCTGACCACCTCGACGCCGATGATCTCGGACGATCTCCGACGCCAAGCGGACTTTTTCCTCGATGTGGCGGAACTGGCAAAGACCGTCGGCCGTCCGCAGGTGCAGAGGCCGGTCGAGGCCTAAAGCTCCGTATGCGCCTTAGTCAAAGCATCGCCGAGCGTGGTCGCGTCATCTCCGAATTTCTCGGCCCGCTCAACCATACGTTTCAGTGCATCTAGCTCTTTGTGTTCCGGAAGGGCGCGTCGTTCTATGCGCTGTATTTCCTCACGCATCTGCCCGATTGTCACGTCGCGGATGTTCCGGTTTTTCTTAACAACCTTGCCGGAAGCATCTCTGGCCTCAATCAGACGTTGGCCCTTCACTGAAAACTCTGCGAACAGATCGAAACCATCGTTCAGGACCACTGTGGCACGTCGGCGGCGACTACGCTCGACGATGGTCGCCAGTGATTTGTCGATCAGATAGTCAGTCACTTTCGCGAGCTCTTTTGAGTATTTTTCGCGAACGTGCTGTATTACTTCGTAGGTAGATTTGCCGTCCGAGCAGTTGGCGACAATTCCACGCAGCTTAACTACATCCAACTCACTCATCGAATCAGTCTCCATGCAGCATCAAGCTGCAATACTGATTCCGAGACACGGACATATCAAGAACAAACAGACGGAGCCGTGGGTTATCCCCGCCCACCCTCTTTCATGATGCGCGCCTTGTCGCGGTTCCAGTCGCGGTCGCGGCTGGTGGCGCGCTTGTCAAAATTCTTCTTGCCCTTGCCGATACCGATGAGCAGCTTGGCGCGGCCCTGATCGTTGAAATAAAGCTTTAGGGGCACGATCGTGTGGCCGGCGCGGGCAACTTCCTGATCGAGGCGGGCCAATTGCTTCTTGCTCACGAGGAGTTTGCGCGGGCGCTTTTCCTGGTGGTTGAAGCGATTGCCTTGCAGGTATTCCTGGACGTGGGAATTGATCAGCCAGAGTTCGCCCTTTTCAGGTGAGGCATAGGACTCGGCGATCTGCGCCTTGCCCATGCGCAGCGACTTAACCTCGGTGCCAGTCAGCTCGATGCCGGCCTCGAGGGTATCGCCGATTTCATAATCAAAGCGCGCACGACGGTTTTCAGCCACGAGGCCGTGGCTGATCCATCCGTTCTTGTTCTTGTCGTTTTTGGGTGTAGCCATAAAGCTTAGATAAGCCCTGCATGGCTCATTGCAAAGTCCATGGCGTCCTGGGTCGGCTTGCTGATCGGGGTCAGCGGCAGGCGCATTTCATTGGCGCAGAGATTCAAGCGGTTCGCCACATACTTGGCCGGAGCCGGATTGGGCTCCATGAACAGGTCCTTGTGGAGGAAAGCCAGCTTGTCGTTGATGTCGCGGGCGCCGGCGAAATCACCGGCCAGCGAGAGTTCCTGCATCTGCGAGCAAAGACGCGGAGCGACGTTGGCCGTCACCGAAATGCAGCCGTGGCCGCCATGGGCGTTGAAGCCCAATGCGGTGCTATCGTCGCCCGAGAGCAGGATAAAATCCTTGCCGAGCTTGACGCGCTGCATGGTGGCGCGTTCGAGATTGCCGGTCGCGTCCTTGACGCCGATGATGTTGGAATGCGCGTCGCGCAGCCGCGCGATGGTGTCGACGGTGAGATCGACAATAGTGCGGCCGGGCACGGAGTAGAGAATGACCGGGATACCCACAGCCTTGGCGACAGCCGAAAAATGCTGGAAGAGGCCTTCCTGGTTCGGCTTGTTGTAGTAGGGCACAACGGAAAGCACGGCATCCGCACCAGTTTCTTCGGCGAACTTGGCGAGCGAAACGGCTTCGGCGGTCGAATTGGAGCCCGCGCCGGCAATGATCGGCACGCGCTTGTTGGTCACTTCGACACAGATTTCGACGACGCGGCGGTGTTCTTCGTGGCTCACGGTCGGGCTTTCGCCCGTGGTGCCGACGGGAACGAGGCCATGCGAGCCTTGCTCGATCTGCCACTCGACAAAGCTTGCGAAGGCTTTCTCATCCACTGCCCCATCGCGCATGGGAGTGATGAGTGCCGTGATCGAACCTCGCAACATTTTGTCGGTATTCCTCAATTGGCCCGGAAAACCGGGCTGCGCATGATCGGGATTGTGGCCGAAGGGGCCTTCGGAGACGCGCACCATACTTTCAAGTTCAATCTGTCACAAGACGAATGGCGCGCTTGAGCCGCTCTGCGCAAAAAGCTGCGGCGCAAAAACATCAGGGGCTTGATCGTCATGCCTTCGGGCGGGCACAACAGAGCCGAGCCCGAGGGCCCGGGGATAAATCCATGTTGCGCAAACGCCGCGTCGTTCCGCCCGATCACAAGCCTTTTGCTGCTTTTCCGGTGCAATTCATCGAAACGCGCGACGCCACAGTGCGGGCGGCAGTGCATGTCACCGCGCCCCTGAGCCGGGGGAAAATACCGCTCGTATGCCTTGCGGGCCTGCAGCGGAACATGAGCGATTTTGCTGATTTCATCAGCTATTTCCGGCGTTTGGGGACGGGCAATTGGCCCGTGGTACTGATTGACCTGCCGGGTCGGGGCCGCGCCGATGACCGGACGAAGGCCGAAGACTACACCTCGCTTAGCGATGCGCGCGATGTCGCCGATATTCTGGCAGCCTTGGGCATAGGGCGAGCGATCGTTCTGGGTCAGGGCCATGGTGGGCAGGTTGCCATGGCGCTGGCCGCTGCGCATCCATTGCTGGTGGCGGGCACGATCCTGCTCGACGCCGGGCCGATGGTCGATTCGCGCGGTATTGTGCGATTACGTAACAATCATAGGCATATCGACGGGCTGAGGGGCGCCAAGCGCGTCGCGGCGGGATTCCGCCGCATGCTGGCGGGCGACTATCCTGAACTCTCGGAGGAGGCGCTCGACGCCCTGGCGCAGCGTAGCCACACCATCGACAAGCGTGGACGAGCGCTGCCGCTATTCGATGAGCGCTTGCTGGCGCCTTTGGAGGCCATCAGTTTCAACGATGTACTGACGCCGCAATGGCCACTCTTCGATGCGTTGAACGGCGTTCCGCTGATGATCCTGCGCACGCAACTGACGGACCAATTGCGGCGCGAGACCTATGAGGAAATGGTCCGGCGGCGGCCGGATGCGTTGGCGCTGACCATTGCAGGACAGGGCTCCCCTGCCCTTTTCGACCAGCACGATGAAATCGAAGCCGTTGCCGGCTTCGTTTTCAAGGTGGGTGGGCAAGTTCGGAGCAAGGCAGCCTGAACCTCAGGCGCCTTGGCGCACCGAAACGACGATGCGACGGTTTTGTGCCTTGCCGGCGGCCGTTGCGTTGTCGGCAACTGGCTGGGATTCGCCATAACCGATGGCGTAGAGGCGTTCTGGGCCGACACCCAGACCGATCAGTGCCGTGATCACAGCTTCGGCCCGCGCGACGGACAGCGCCAAGTTCGCGGCGGCTTCACCGTCAGAATCGGTGTGGCCGGCAACATCGATTGCGGCGCCCGGGCAGTGGTTGATCGCGTCCGCCATGGACGCGAGGATCGCCTCCGTCCCCTCGGCAAGAACGGCAGCGCCTGAGCGGAAGAGAATGCCGTTTTGAGCGGAGAGCGCTGCGAGCGTGGTTCGGCACTGCTCCAGGGTTTCGGGCGAGCCAGACGGTGCAGGAGCGACTTGAGCTTGCGGCGCAGCTTCGAACACGGGGGGCTCGACGGGCTCAGCTGCAGGTTGAGCCACTTCCTCGGCCGACGCTGGCTCGGCCACAACGGGTTCTGGCGCGGTCGATGCAACCTGCGTCTGCTCCGGGGCGGCCGGAGCGCTTGGCGCGGGCGCGGCAAGGGCAAGCCCCCAGCCCGCTTCGCTCAGGTGATCACGAGCGAAGGTCGCACGGATGGACTCGGCATCGGCAGCAGTTAGCGGCGTGCCTGAAAAGAGCCAAGCACCGTCAGCGAGCTTGATTTCTCCCTCTTTCAGCAGAGCGAAGAGCGGCAGGATCTTGTCGATGCTGGCTTCAAAATTCAGAGGTTCGCCCGAACCGAAGCGCAGGGTGGAACTGGCGCGCGCGCCCACTGCCAGAAGAAGGCGCTGCTCGAGCTCGGGCTTGGGGACAAAACCGGAGAGCAGCACATTGCCATTTGGTTGGCGGCGAAGCGAAAAGGCATACGATTCGACATGCGGCGCGGAAATTTCGGCCATGGCGAGGATGAGCCCCGGCGGAACCTGATCTGCCAGCGTCTGATGCAGGGCGATGAAATCTGCCTGGGTTGCCGCGACGCCGCTCACCGACAGGACGGAACCGCGCAGGGCAAAACGGCCTTCCGACAAACGGCCGAGCACATCAAGGCCGAAGGCTGTCGCGGTATCATAGCCCGAGGGCGCCCCAGAGCCGAGCTTGAGCCAGGAAATGTCGGCACCGGCATGGAGGCCAAGGGCATCACGCACAGCGACACTGGGCGCATAACCGTCGAAGACCAGCGTGCCGCCCGGCTGGCGCGAAATGCTGACCCAATAGTCGGCAACTTGCGGCGGCGGCACAGCAACGACGGAGGATTGCGCAAGGGATGAAGGGCCAGAGGCCAAAGCCAGGCCAAGCGCGATCATGCCTGATGTCACGAGGTGACGAAGGTGCCTCTTCATATCGATTCCATTAAGTGCCGCATTGCCGGGACGTTAGATGATTTGCCGCGAGGGCAAAAGCGGCGCGGCGGAGAAAGCAAGAGTTGCTCCCAAAAGCAGAAAGGCCCGGCGTGAGCCGGGCCTTTCCGTTCGGAAACCGAAGCTTCGAATTATTCGAAGGACTTGGCAGCCTTGAAGGTGACCTTGTAGGCGGATTCGGAGTTGATTTCGCCCTTGACGGACGAGGTGAAACCACCACCCGGAGCCCAAGCCAGTTCGGCAGCGCCGTAGACGATGGAGTCGTTGGCGAAGTTCACGTTTTCAGCGATGGCGTTACCGAAGTAACCGCCGAGTTCACCGGTGACCTTGATGGTTTCGGTGACGGCAGCAACGATCTGAGCAGCAACCTGAACGGTCGAAGCGTCGTCAACCGGACCACCAACGTCGTCGAAGAAGTAGCGAGCGCCGAGGTTGATCGACACGCCTTCGGTGACGGTCACGCCAACCGAACCGCCGAAGCCGTAGTCGGTGTAGTTGACCGGAACGTCGGTCACGTTGGCAACTTCACCCGAGAGGGCGATCTTGAACAGGTCGAAGGAACCTTCGGCGCTGACGAGAGCGTTCAGAACGTCAGCAGTGCCGAACTTGTGGTTGTTCAAGTAGGAAACCGCACCGCGAACCTTGAAGGCATCGAAGGTGCCGGTGGCGCCGGAGTGGATAGCCCACGATTCGACGTTACCGTCGAGGATACCGAAAGCAGCACCAGTGACGTGGGCAGTGATGCCTTCACCGGCGTAGGAGAGAACACCAACAAGGGTGCCCTGCTGGTGAGCTGGGACAGCAGTAGCGGTCGAGCCAGCTGCAGTGCTGCCAAGGCTGAAGTTGCCATCAAGGTTTTCGAGACCAACGCCGACGTTTACGCCGTTGCCAAGGTCAGAAACAACCTGGATCACAGTGTTGCCGAGGTAGTCGCTGTCACCGTCGATGCCAACACCCTTGCCATCGATGGCGTCGGAGTTGAAGAGACCGAGGAAGTTGAACGGTTCGTCATCGCCAAGGTTGGCGATCGAACCCTTCTTACCAGCCATGATCACGGTGGTGTCACCAATGGAGACATAGGCTTCATCGATTTCGAAACCAACGGTGGTATCACCGTTAACAACCGAACCCGGGAAAACAGCGACAGAGCCATTGGCCAGCACAGCGTTACGGTCGGTCTGCGCACCTTCGTTCCAAGTCTGGAGACGCTCAACAGACTTCAGCTTGATGACAGCCTTGGCAGGACCGAAGTCGGAATCAGCGGTACCAACAGCCTTGAGCCAGGCTTCAACCTTCGATTCCCAGTCCTGGTCGTAAACGCGACCGGTGGCATCGGTGTAGGAACCACCCTTGGTGATGTTGCGAGCGCCATCGAAGGTGCCAGCAACTGCGATTTCGCGGTTGAAGTCGCCCCACTGGAATTCATAGGTCACGCCGCCCGAGAGCTGCAGGCAGTTGGTGTCGGACGAGATGGTCAGGCCGGAGAGACCGAGCGCATCGCAAACGTCCAGCGAGGTGAGAACGCCAAGATCGGCAGCAAAGCCGGCGGTCGAGAGACCAGCAGCGGCAACAGAACCGAGGATAAGGCTCTTGAGTTTCATTAGTTGACCTCCAAAGTCAGTCATTTGGTGCCGGTTACCCAGCGGTTTGTCGTAACGCGACCACACTATTCGTGGTGCAGTGTGTTGCCGTCGCGTTGCGACCGACAAACGATCCCATGCATGGATTCGCAAGACCCACTCTACGCATGCAAACATCGGACGCAATCGAACAAAGCTGGATTCACCCTCGCCACAATATGGTTGCGATCCGGATGTTGCAGATTCAGCACACAGATCGAAACCACCTGTTAAGACTTCTGAAGAGGCTCTTAAAAGAGGCCTGAATTCAGGGGTTTCCGCCGTCACAATGGCGCGAGGGGCCCGTCGCAGGCAGGGATTTGACACACGTACCCCACTGCCCGACACATGGCACAACCGTGACCGACTTGTGGAGGAGTGACTATGACATCGAACGGATTCGCCCTTGTAACCGGGGGCACATCGGGCATCGGCAAGGCCGTCGCGCTGGGACTGGCGAAGGCCGGATGGACGGTGACCATTTGCGGACGGCGTGCAGAGCTCCTCGACGAAATCACCCGCGATGGACAGGTCGATGGAGCTGTTTGCGATGTGACTCGGCCTGAAGAGGTCGCGAATCTCTTTGCAGGGATTCGGGAAAAGCAGGGCCGCCTTGACCTCGTGTTCAACAATGCCGGGCGTTTTGCGCCGGCAAAGCCGTTTGGCGATCTGGACGTCGCGACCTGGCGCGAGATGATCGATACGAATCTCAACGGCGCCTTCTATGTGGCCCGTGAAGCTTTCCGGCTGATGCGCGAACAAGACCCGCAGGGCGGGCGCATCATCAACAATGGCTCGATCTCGGCCTATGTGCCGCGGCCGCAGGCGGCGTCCTATACAACCTCGAAGCACGCCATCACCGGACTGACCAAGGCGATCTCGCTCGATGGGCGCTCCTACAATATCGCCTGTGGGCAGATCGATATTGGCAATGCGGCGACGGATATGACGAGCCAGATGAACTCGGGCTCGCTGCAGGCCAATGGCTCGATGATGCCGGAGCCGACCTTTGATGTGACGCATGTCGTGGAGGCCATAACCTATATGGCCGGGCTGCCGCTCAGCGCCAATGTGCAGTTCATGACGGTGATGGCAACGAACATGCCCTATGTGGGAAGGGGATAGCTCGCCGCACACAAGGCAGCTACCATTCGAGCACAGCTCTCATGGCCTTCTCACCTCAAATCGCTCCACCGGAGCGATT
The DNA here is from genome assembly GCF_964252865.1 of Devosia sp. LjRoot3. Taxonomy (NCBI): domain Bacteria; kingdom Pseudomonadati; phylum Pseudomonadota; class Alphaproteobacteria; order Hyphomicrobiales; family Devosiaceae; genus Devosia; species Devosia sp. LjRoot3. The sequence goes on along the minus strand of NZ_CAXUPK020000001.1, from coordinate 909,959 downwards.
TGCCCTGCGGGACGGGTCGAAGTGTGCAGTTCATGACGGGTGATGGCGACGAACATGCCCTATATCGGGCGGGGTTGATCCCCGCCCAAAGGGTTCTGCCTCAGGCGTGAAAAACTTCTACGCCGTCGATCCAGGTTGCCTTGACCTGTCTGTCATCGGACAGGTGTGCAAAGCTGCCTACGGCGCCACGCTGTAGCGTGCCATAGGTGGCTTCGATGCCCATGGCTTCGGCGGGATAGAGCGAGGCCATGCGGAGGACTTCGTCGAAATCGAGCCCGATGGTGTCGACCATGAAGTTGACGGCATCGATCATGTCGAGATCGGCGCCGGCCAGTGTGCCATCGGCGAGACGCAAGGCGCCGTCGGCGCGGGTGATGGTCCGGCCATTGAGCGTCAGGGTCTGGATGTCGGTGCCGGTCTGCGACATGGCGTCGGTGACAAGGAAGATCTTGCCTGGGCCGCGCTTGGCGCGAAGGGCCGCCCCGATGCTGGCGGGGTGCACATGGATGCCGTCGGCGATGAGGCCGGCAAAAGCTTTGGGGTTGTCGAGCGTAGCGCCGACAACGCCGGGCTCGCGATTGCCCATCTGGCTCATGGCATTGAAGAGATGCGTCGACATGGTGGCGCCGGCTTCGAAAGCCGCCATGGCGGTCGTGTAGTCGGCGTCGGAATGGCCGATGCTGACCACGGCGCCAGCTTCGGAGAGAACAGCAATCTGCTGCGGGGTCGCCGTTTCGGCGGCGACGGTGCAGATGAGATTGGGCAGCGTTTCAGCGGCGCGCTTGAGACGGGCGAGATCGGAATCGTCAATGGGGCGGATCAGGGCCGGATCGTGCGTACCCTTGCGCGCCAGCGACAAGTGCGGGCCCTCGAGGTGCAGTCCGATGAAGCCCGGCACGCGAGCCTGTTCGGCTGCGAGGCCTGCGGCGATGGCCTTCTCGTTAACCTCGGCCGTATCGGTGATCAGCGTCGGCAGGAGCGCCGTGGTGCCGAACTGGGCGTGGGCCGCGCAGATGGTGCGGATGGCGTCGAGCGAAGTGTCGTTGTTGAAGAGGATGCCGCCGCCGCCATTGACCTGCAGGTCGATGAAGCCGGGCACGATCATGCCGCCGTCGAGGGTGACGCGCTCGGCATTGGCCGGAATTTCGCTCGCCGGGGCGATGCCGGCGACATAGCCGAACTCGATCAGCAGGGCAGCATCGTCATGCCAAGTGGCGCTGTCGAAAATGCGGGCGCCAGTGATGGCGAGAAGGTCGCTCATACCGTTTCCGTGACTTTCTTGAGGGCCGGTGGCACGTCGGGATTGAGACCGCGATGGCGGGAAAGCGCCTCGACGAAGCCATAGAAGGAGACGATCAGCGCCAGCGGGTCGGTGATCGGGTGGCCGGTGGTCGCAAACGGAAGCGGCTTGGCAGCGCCCGGACGGGTGCTGGTGAGGAAGGCGAGAGCGCCCTGCCCTGCGAGCTTGTGGGCCATGTCGGCAACCGAGGCTTCGGCGGCGTCGCGCGCGGCGAGGCCGAGCACCGGATAGCCCGGGGTCACGATCGCGACGGGGCCGTGCATGACTTCGGCAGCGCTATAGGACTCGGCCTGGATATTGCAGGTTTCCTTGAATTTCAGCGCGGCTTCGTTGGCGATGGCAAAGCCCGGGCCGCGGCCCAGAACATAGAGCGCATTGTGGCCATCGAGGGCGGTGATCAGTTCGGACCAATCGCAGGTAACGGCCTTGGCGAGGCTTTCCGGCAGGGCGGCAACGGCGCGGGCGAGATCAGCATCGCCGCTCCAGCGCGCCAGCAGCGCAAGGCCAGCGACCACGGAGGTCACAAAGCTCTTGGTGGCCGCGACGCTCTTTTCGAGGCCGGCATGCAGATCAATGGTGAAATCGCTGGCTTCGGCAATGGGCGAGCCGGCGGTATTGGTGATGGCGATAGTGGTCGCGCCGCTGCGACGGGCCGACTGGGCCATGCCGACAATGTCGGGGCTCTTGCCGGACTGGGAAATGGCGATGGCCACGGCGTTGGAAAGGCGCAGATCCTTGCCGTAGATCGAGGCGATGGACGGACCGATGGACGCAACCGGCAGGCCGAGCGTCAGCTCGATGGCATATTTCAGATAGGCCGAAGCGTGGTCGGACGAGCCGCGGGCCACGGTGACGACAACGGACGGATCGACTTCGCGCAGGCGAGCGGCGGCGGCGTCGAGGGTCGGAGCAGCTTCGGTGAGGAAGCGGGACACAACCTGTGGGATTTCATCCACTTCGCGGCGCATATGCGTTTGGTTGGTCGTCATTTGATCGCTCCATTGACAGGTGCTTCGCCCAACCGGAGCTCGGCGACGAAGTCGTACGTATCGCCCCGATAGATGGAGCGGGTGAATTCGATAACGCGGCCCGAAGCCAGGTAGGACGTGCGCTCGATATGAAGGCCCGCGGACCCGACCGGCACCTGCAGCAAGTGCGCATCATCGTCGTTGAGATGGGCAGCGCGGATGCGCTGGATGGCGCGGACTGGGCGATTGCCTGAGAGATCGAGGTGCCTGTAGAGCGAATCCCCGATTGCTGCTGGATCAGGCAGGATCGAACCGGAAAGGCTGGCGCGCTCTATGGCAAGCGGCATGTCGCCAGTGAGACGCAGGCGCGAAATGCGCGCGACCTTTTCGCCCGAGGAAAGGCCGAGAATGACCGTCTCTTCCGGCGACGGAACATAGAGGCCACGATCGAGCCATTCGGCGCGCACGGCCATGCCGCGGCGGGCCATGTCTTCGGTGAAGGAGGTCAGCTGCGACAGCGACTGCTCGACGCGTTGCGTGGCGGGGGCAACAAAAGTACCCGAGCCATGGCGCTGCACGAGCACGCCTTCCTGCACCAGATGCGACACGGCCTTGCGCACGGTGACGCGCGACACGTCGACTTTTAGCGCCAGATCGCGCTCGGACGGCAGGGCATCGCCGGGATTGAGGGCGCCACTCTTGATGGCTTCTTCTACCCAGCGCTTGAGCTGGAGATAAAGCGGGCCACCCTGCGGCAGGGTAACAGGGCGATCGGAAAAGAAGGTTTCATATGTCTCGGACATGTTTTTCCTCCTGTTCTCTGTCATAGTCGGGGCTCAGACTTCGGGCGGGACCTCCCCGCGCACATGCTCAACCACAATACCAATAAAATACCATTCGCACGATCCGGTTTCCAGAGTGCTCAGTCCAAAGCGCAGGCGCGCTGGACATTTCTCAACAAAAACTTGGGTCCGACGACAAGCGGGTTATGGCCTGAGGCGTCCGGCTGGACAAGTGGTATTTTTTTGGCATTATCCGGCCAAGGAGTTTCTTATGGCCGAAAGACAAACCGAAAAGCGCCACGCGGCAGCCCAGGGACTGGAATTGCGGTCGCCGACCGAGATTCTGACGCTGTTGGCGGCTGGCCAGGCAGACGCGGCAAAAAGCGTTGCGACGGCCGTCGATGCCTTGGCCGATGGCGCTGTGCTTGCGGCCGCCAGTATCGAGGCTGGCGGGCGTCTGATCTATGTCGCAGCGGGCAGTTCGGGGCTGATGGCGCTGGCCGATGCGCTGGAATTGCCGGGAACCTATGGCATTGCTCGCGAACAGATCGTGGTGTTGCTGGCCGGCGGGCTCGACTCGCTGGTGAATATGCTCGGTGGGCCGGAAGACGATGGCGACGCGGCGAAGAAGGCCATTGAGGACCTCTATCTTGATGCCCGGGACTGCGTGATCGCGCTGACGGCGAGCGGGCAGACGCCTTTCCCGGTTTCGGCTGTTCTCGCGGCCAAGGCGGCAGGGGCGAAGACCATCGGGTTTTCGAATAATGCCGGCGCGCTGATCCTCGATATCGCCGATGTTGGCGTTTGCTTGCCGACGCCGCCGGAAGTGATTGCCGGCTCAACCCGCATGGGTGCCGGCACGGCGCAGAAGATCGCGCTCAATATGCTGTCGACGCTGATGGCCATTCACCTTGGTCACGTGCATGACGGGTTCATGGTCAACGTCATCGCGGACAATATCAAGCTGCGCGAACGGGCGCGGGGTATCGTCGCGTCGATCTCGGGGGCCAGCGAAGACCGCGCGGCGGCAGCGCTCGAAACGAGCGAAGGTGCGGTGAAGCCGGCAGTGTTGCTGGCGGCGGGGGCTGAAGACCTTGGCGCGGCAGAGGCGATGCTGGCCGAGCACAAGGGACGGTTGCGGCTGGCGCTCGCGGCGCTGCGGAGCTAACTCAGAAGACTCCGCCAGGACCACCGCATTATCCTGGATCGTCACCACCGGGCGTGTCCCGGTGGTCCATGCGGAGGCGAGGTGGATTGCCGGGACAAGCCCGGCAATGACGACGATCAAGAGAGCGGCGCCTGGGGCGGGAATACGGACGACTACTGAACCAGCTGATTGGCGCAGCGGAAAACCGGCGCGCTCGACAGCGTTTTCGCGTCCAGCTCCACCGGCGATTGCACAACGAATGTCTTGCTCTGCCCTGGCAGCAGGGTCACCAACATGTCGTCGACCGTCGCGTCTGGATGGATGCGGTCGACGAAAAAGCAGAGGTCCTTGATCAAGGTCTTGGCTGTCACTGTGACCCTGTAGCCATCCGAAGCCTTCTCAACCTTCAGGTCGAATTGCGGCTGCGGCAGGTTCAGGGCGATGTCTTCGGCAAAGTAATGAAATGCCGTGCTGTCGTGCATGGTGGCGACGAGCAGTTCGTTGGCATTGTCGCCCACCGCTGCGACGTCGGCCGGAATCGCGAGTTCGGCTGCCGAGAGCCTGTCGGCGCAGAGGCGCCAATGGGTCCATTCGGCCAGAACCGTGCCATCGAAGCGCAGGCGCTTTATTGTGACGGGTCCACGCCAGAACAGGGTGCGTTCGTTGACCGCCACGACGCTGAGACCCTCGCCGCGTGGCTGGATAGTAAGCAGATGCGGGTGATAGACGGCGCGCAGGGCGTACCAAAGCGGCTTTAGCCGCCCATAGCCGTCGATGGCGGCCCATGAGGTGACGGGCCAGCAATCGTTCAATTGCCAGACGATGGTGCCCATGTTGCGACCACGATGGCTGCGCATGTGCTCGATGCCGAATTTGATGGCGCGAGCCTGGTTGAGCTGGGTGACGAAATGCCAGTCGTCCATATTCTTGGGTTCGGGCAGATGGCCTTTCAGGCCGCGCAGCAGCTTGTCGTTGCCGATGGTCGCCTTCTGGTGGTGCCAGACGCCCGGCGAGGTCGGGGTGAGCGGATTGTCGTGCACCGATTGGGTGAGCGTCGCCCAGGTTGGCGGCGCCTGCCAGCCGAATTCGGAGCAGAAGCGCGGGACGCTATCTGCATAGTGCTCGTAGCCGATTTCGTTCCAGACGTCCCAGAGATGGGTGCAGCCATGAGCGGGATCGTTGGGGTGAATGTCCATCGAGCCCGAATAGGGGCTACCGGCCCAATAGGGGCGCGTGGAGTCCAGTTCGGCGACGAGGCGCGGCAGGAGATCGAGATAGTAGCCGAGGCCCCAGGTGCGATTCTTGAGCACGTCCTGCCAGCCCCAATCGAACCAGCCCCAGATGTTTTCATTGTTGCCGTTCCAGAGGACCAGCGAAGGATGCGGCATGAGGCGGACGATGTTTTCGCGCGCTTCGGCTTCGATCTCGGCAGGCAGATCGCCCTCTTCGGGATAGGCGGCGCAGGCGAAGAGAAAATCCTGCCAGACGAGCATGCCCTGCCGGTCGCATTCTTGGTAGAAGGCTTCGGTTTCGTAGATGCCGCCGCCCCAGACGCGGAGCATGTTGATGTTCGCGGCCTTGGCCTGGGCGATGCGGGCGGCATAGCGCTCGGGCGTGACGCGCGGCAGGAAGCAGTCGTCGGGAATCCAATTGGCGCCGCAGATATAGACCGGTACGTCGTTGATGATGAAGGCGAAGGGCGTGCCTTCTTCATCCGGGGTCGTATCGAGGCGCAGGGAGTGGAAGCCGATGTCGCGCTGCCAGGTGTCGAGCACGGTTTCGGCATCGAGCAGTTCGACGGCCAGCGCATAGAGCGGCTGATTGCCGAGACCGGTGGGCCACCAAAGTTCGGGTTTTTCGACGGTGATTTCGGCCGAACCGACGGGGGCCGTTATGGTCTCGCCGGCGACGCTGATGCGGAGGCTCAGATTGGCCGCGTCGCCCTCGACTTCGGCGTGGATGCAGACATGTCCGTCGGCGCCCGCGAGGGTGACTTCGGGACGGATCGAGCGCAGGCGAGCTTTTGACCACGATTGCAGCGAGACGCCCTGCCAGAGGCCCGATGTGACGACCGTCGGACCCCAATCCCAGCCGAAATTGCAGGCCATCTTGCGCATCAGATTGGCCGGACCGGGATAGTTGTTGGGGCGCGGCTCGTAGATTTTGTCGAGGGCTTCGCCGCGCTTCCAGGCGGATTCGAAGCTGACCGCGAGGTGGTTTTCGCCGGGGCGCAGGTGTTCGCGGACCAAGAAGCGGTAGCTCCGGTTCATACTGGCGGTTTCGCCGAGGAGCACGCCGTTGAGCGTGATAGTCGCGAAGGTGTCGAGACCAGCAAAGACGAGGTCTATGTTTTCTGCGCCGTCATCGGACCAGTCGAAGGTCGTCTCGTAGCGCCAGTCGCAGCGGCCGACCCAATCGACTGATATTTCGTTGAGGTCGAGATAGGGATCGGGGATCAGTCCGGCGGCGAGAAGATCGGTGTGGACGGTGCCGGGCACCGTGGCCGGAATGGCCTCGGGAAGGCCGGGGCGAGCTCCCTGCCCGCCAAGACAGGTCAGCGTCCAGTTGCCATCGAGCGCTCGATCTATGCGCGACATCCCCAACTCCTCCAGAGAACGGCGCTTCCATACAACAGAAGTTTCGTGCCGCGAGAAATTTTCATCGCAAAATGTCGAATGCACGTTGGGCGCTTCGTCGTTTGGGCATATCAATCTTAAATGCCTGGGAGCAAAAGATGAGCACCGACAACACTATCGATGGGGAACGCGACCTCGTTCTCACCCGCCTGATCGACGCGCCGCCATCGGCCGTCTATCGCTGCTGGACCGATCCGGCGCTGATGGTGCAGTGGTTTGCGCCAAAGCCCTGGAGCACGCCGCGGGCGACGGTCGATCTGCGCGCTGGCGGCGCCACCGAAGTGGTGATGGCCGACGAGGCGGGCAACGAATATCCCAATCCCGGCCAGTATCTCGAAGTCGTGCCGAACAAGAAGCTGGTCTTCACCGATGCCTATGTCGGCGACTGGAAACCGTCGGGAAAACCGTTCTTCACCTGCACGCTGACCTTTGACGATGAAGGCGGCAAGACGCGCTATACCGCAGTCGCCCGGCACTGGGCCAAGGAAGACAAGGAAGCCCACGAGAAGATGGGTTTTCACGAAGGCTGGGGGCTGTGTGCCGCGCAGCTTGAGGAAGTCGCGAAGACGCTTTGAGGTCAGTTCATCTTCCGCGGCGTCATTCCCGCGAAAGCGGGAATCCCTGTTCCAAAACGGAGATCCCCGCTTTCGCGGGGATGACACTGTGGGGTGGAGAGATTGTTAGGAGCGAAGGCCGAAGCACCGCGCCTAGCCGCGAACCAGCAAAATCGACGGCTTGTCGTGGTAGGAGACGGTCTTCCCCTCCACATAGCCCAAGCGCTGCGCCAGCCGGAGCGAGGGCGTGTTTTCCGGGTCGATGAGGCAGCAGGTGCGCCTCATGTTTTGGGCATCTGCCCAAATTAGCAGTGCCGTGAGCGCCTCGGCGGCAAAGCCTTTGCCGTGATGGTCGGGATGGAGCACCCAGCCCGCTTCAGGGTCCATCAGTGGCGGGTCGATGGATCGGTGAAAGTCGGCGAGGCCGAATTCGCCGATCATGGCGCCGGACTGTTTTTCGACAACGGCAAAATAGCCGTAGCCGAGCAGGTCCCAGTGGCCAGCATAACGCAGAAGCCGCGACCACACCTCTTCCGGCGTGCTGGGGCGACCGCCGATATAGCGGGTGACCTCGTCATTGCCCCAGAGCCAGCAGCTCGCCTCGAAATCGGAGACCTGATGGCGGCGAAGCAGCAGGCGCTCCGTTTCGATAACGGGTGACATCAGCCGGCGGCGACGGCCGTACGCGGCATTTCCGAGAAAATCTCGGCCTTGCCATTGCGGATGATGACGATTTCTTCGAGGCGCAGGCCAAACTTGCCCTGCAGGTAAATGCCCGGCTCGATGGAGAAGACCATTCCTTCGTCGAGCACGGTTTCGCTGGTGCCAGTGATATAGGGCGCCTCGTGCACGTCGATGCCGAGGCCGTGGCCGGTGCGGTGCAGGAAGTTGGGGCCGTAGCCGGCGGCGGTGATGACATCGCGTGCGGCCTTGTCGACGTCGCTGGCGACGGCACCGGGCTTGGCTGCGGCGATGGCGGCTTCCACGGCGCGGTCGATGATCGAGTGGATCTGGCCATAGCCTTCGGGCGCCGACTGGAAATAGCCCATGCGGGTCATGTCGGACGGGTAGCCGTCGAGGCGGCAGCCGGTGTCGATCAGCACGGCATCGCCGGCCTTGAGCTGCGTCGAGCCGGTGTGGTGGTGCGGGAAGGCGCCATTGGGACCGAAGCAGACCGAGCAGAATTCGGTGGTGGCGCCATTGGCCTTGTAGAATTCGCCGATGAACTCAGCGACTTCCACCTCGGTCATGCCAGGCTTCAGCGCGGCGAAGGCAGCGGTTACGGCGCGGTCGTTGAGGAGGTGAGCCGCCTTGATGAGCTTATATTCTGCTTCGTCCTTGCGCGAACGCAGGTAGCCGACCGTGTCCTGGGTGAAGCGGCGCTTTGCACCCGGCAGTGCGTCGAGCAGCAGTAGGGCGAAATCGGCGCGCATGGTTTCGTCGAGCACGACCGACGGGTTTTCGCGGGAAATCCCGGTTGCTTCGATCAGTTGTTCGAGCGCGGCGCTCGGACCCTCGGCATCGGCCCAGGGGAAGAAGGGCAGATCAGTGTGCTGGCGCGAGGAATCGACATTGAGCGCAGGCATCAGGAAGCCGGCATAGGTCTGGCTGACCAGCAGCATGACGGGACGCTCATCGCCATGGGGAGAGAGATCGGCCAGCCAGCGCATATGGCTCGAAGGGCCGATGGCGACGAGATCGGTGGAGGTCTCGGCCATGCGGCGACGGAGATTGGCCATGCGGGTGGTGAGCGTGGAGTTCATTGTCGGTCTCAAACTGGTTTTGGGCTTTGAAGCCCTTCACCCTAACCCTCGTCATTGAGGGCTAGGGTGAAGGGCCGGAGGAAAGAGCGGAGCCGAGCGGGAGGAGGATGCCCGGCTCCGCAAGCGGCGACCGAGGGACAATCGCCGCCGTGGGTGACCGCAGGCTTTGGCCCCGCGGTCGTGTTTGGAAAGACTACTGCTTGGTCACGAGACGGTAGTAGACGAAGTCCGAGTTCGAACCGTTCACATAGCCTTCGACATTGTTGGCCATGGCGATCTGGAGAGCCGCCTGGAACATGATGACGATCGGGCTTTCGGCCTGAACCTTCTTCTGCAGGTCGACATACAGCTCGTTACGCTTGGCCTGGTCGGCTTCAGCAAGAGCGGCGTTGACTTCGTCGTTCATCTCGGCCGGCACGGCCCAGGCGTTACGCCAGGTCGTGGTGGCGGTGTAGTTGTCGTCCGCATTGTTCGAATTGTAGGCGAAAGCCTTGGCATTCGAGTGCGGGTCCATGAAGTCCGGGCCCCAATAGAGCAGCATGGCCTGGTGGGTGCGTTCACGGTACTTCGTGATCACCTGAGCACCGGTGCCGGGCAGGATTTCGAAGTTGATGCCGGCTTCGGCAAAGCCAGCCTGCAGCGACTGGGCAATGTCGGTGAACGGGGTCGAGTTGATCACGTCGAGGGTGACGTTGATCGGCGTGGTGATGCCGGCGTCAGCCAGGATCTGCTTGGCCTTTTCGACGTCGTAGGAATACGGCGTCTCGTCATAGGAGCCGGGGAAGCCCTTGGGCCAGAAGGCCTGGTGCTTTTCCATCTGGCCCTTGAGGAAGGTCTCGGTCATCCCGTCATAGTCGACGAGGTAACGCGCAGCTTCCCAGACCGCCGGCGGGGTCAGCGATTCCGTCTTCTGGTTGAACGACAGGAAGTGGACGGCAGCCTGCGGGTAGGATTCGACCTTCACCGTGTCAGCCGGCAGACCCGAGATCTGGTCCGGGGTCAGGTTCTTGGCCATGTCGACGTCGCCCGAGGTCAGCAGCAGCTGCTGGGTCGCGGCTTCGGCAACGTGACGGATGAGAACCTGCTTCATGGCCGGAGCGCCATCGAAATAGGTTTCGTTGGCGGTGAGGCGAACGAGTTCAGCCGGACGGTAGTCGGTCAAGACGAACGGGCCGGAACCAGCCGAGTTGGTGTTGAGCCAGGCATTGCCCCAGTCTTCGCCGGTCACATGCTGGGAAACCAGCACTTCGTCGACGATGGCGGCCGGACGGGCAGCGAGTACGTTCAGCACGAAGGCCGAAGCGAAGTCGCCGGTCCACTTCACGGTGACAGTGTTGCCGTCAACGGTGACCATCTCGTCGATGTTTTCCGGGGTCCAGCCGAGCTGGGTCAGGATGAAGGCCGGGGTCAGGTTCAGCGCAATGACGCGCTTGAAGGAATAGTGCACGTCTTCGGCGCGGACCGGGTTGCCCGAGGCGAAGGTGGCGCCTTCGCGCATGGTGAAGGTCAGCGACTTGGCGGCTTCGTCGGCAGTCCATTCCGAAGCAAGGCCGGGCGCGAGAACGGTGGTGTCCTCGGCAGCATACTGCACCAGGTGGTCATAGAGGTTGGCGTTGATTTCGCCGGCCGAGAATTCATAGGCCTGTGCGGGATCAAGCGCGACGATGTCGTCGATGTTCTGGGCAATGACCAGGGCATCGGCCGGGGTCGCGGCGTAGACGGCGCCAGCTGCCAGCGGCAGGCTGAGCGCGGACGCCAGAAGGGCGGCGCGGAAGAGTTTCATGTGCGTTTCTCCTTTGAAGTGACTTTTTTTCGAACCGGCTTGTTGATGCCGGGTTTTGCTTTCGCAACCACCTGGCGCGACGGACGCGCCGTGGAGCGGAAGAGTGCGAGCGTGCCGGTCCAGAGGAGCTTGGCAGGCTGATCGGTGTGATTGGCCCAGGAATGGGGGCGGTTGCCGCGGAAATGGAGGCTATCGCCCGCGTTCATCACCATCTCCTCGCCATCGAGGCGCTGGGTGATGGCCCCTTCGAGCACGTAGAGGATTTCCTCGCCCTCATGCGACACCGTTTCCGACCGATAGCCGGGCGGCACGAGCATGATGAAGCTTGAAAGCTGGTTGCCGGGGAAGTCGGCGCCGAGACGCTCGTAAACGATGGACGAGCCATCGAGCGAGAAGCGATTGCGATCCCCTGCCCGCGTCAGCGCATTGTGCGGCGCCGGGGCGGAAACGAAATATTCAATGGAAACGCCGAGGGCCCGCGCGATCTGGGCGAGCGTGCCCAGCGAGGGTGTGGCATGATCGCGCTCGACCTGGCTGAGATAGCCCACCGAAACCTCGGCCACGGCACCCAAATCCATCAGCGTCATATGCTGCTGTCGGCGGCGCGCACGGATGAGCGCACCCACCTTCGGGTGCCCCTGCTCCACTTCTGCGAGAGCGCTCTGTGCCATCCATCCCACCAAAATTTTTTTGATATAAGCAAAGTTTCTTGTATGGTGAAAGGGAAATGTGAAGGTTTTGCAACCTGCAGGTAACTGATCCTGCGGCGATAAAACCCTGTTATTACAAGAGGATTTCGTGTGACGACTGAACAGCCGGCGCTGACCTCGCCACCGCCAGAAAAACTATCGGGCAAGCGTACAAGACGGCAGATCGGGGCCGTCGCGACCTTTCTCGTCACGCTTTTCCTCACTTTTCTGGGCCTGCTGGCGATCACATTTTTCATCGGGCGCGTGATCCCGATCGATCCAGTGCTCGCCGTGGTGGGCGACCGCGCGACGCAGGCGCAGTATGACGCGGCCAAGATTGCCATGGGGCTCGATCAGCCGCTCTACATGCAGTTCGTCACCTATGTGGGCAATGTCTTCACCGGCAATCTCGGCATGTCTGTGTCCACTGGCCGTGCCGTCGCCGACGATCTCAGCCGCTTCTTCCCGGCTACGTTCGAAATGGCGACGCTGGGCATTCTCATCGGTGTTGCCATCGGCGTGCCGCTTGGGGTGACCGCTGCGGCGCGGCAGGGAACGTGGCTCGATCAGGCCATCCGCGTCGTGGGCCTGCTTGGCTATTCCGTGCCGGCCTTCTGGCTTGGGCTTGTCGGTCTCGCAATCTTCTACGCCCGACTGCGCTGGGTTGGCGGACCGGGTCGTCTCGACATCTTTTACGACGGGCTCGTTACGCCCATCACCGGCATGATCCTGATCGACAGTCTCGTGCAGGGCGAGATCGACATTTTCTGGAACGCGGTCTGGCACATCGTGCTGCCGGCGTCGGTGCTGGGCTTTTTCAGCCTCGCCTATATCGCCCGCATGACGCGCAGCTTCATGCTCGATCAGTTGAGCCAGGAATTCGTCACTACGGCGCGCGTCAAAGGCGTGCCCGAGCGGATCGTCATCTGGCGCCACGCCTTCAATCCGATCCGCGTGCCGCTGATCACCGTTATCGGCCTTTCCTATGCGGGCCTGCTTGAAGGTTCGGTGATGATCGAGACTGTCTTTTCCTGGCCCGGCATTGGCAATTATCTGACAACGGCGCTGCTCAATGCCGACATGAATGCCGTGCTCGGCTCGACTCTGGTCATCGGCGCCGTCTTCATCGTCATCAATAAAGTTTCGGACGTGCTCTACCGCGTCCTCGATCCGAGGGCTCGCTGATGACCTCGATTTTTCAACAACCTCAGGTCGTCACCCTCGGGCTTGACCCGAGGGCTCTGCACTTTGCTGTGCTCAATCAAGTACAGTCCCCTCGGGTCAAGCCCGAGGGTGACGCGCGGTGTGAGAATCTGGAGCACGCACTATGACCACCCGTGACTGGCTTCTCGCCGACTCCCCCACTTCGCGCTGGCAGGCCAATGCCGGCCGCGCTTATCGGGTGTTCACCGCCCTCCTCCGCAATCCGCTTTCGGTGCTGGGTGGGGTCATCATCCTCGTCCTGCTGCTGACGGCCCTCTTTGCGCCGTGGATCGCGCCGTTTTCGCCTACCGGGCAGAACCTGAGCCAGCGCCTGTTGCCCCCCTCGGGCGTCAACTGGATGGGCACGGATGAGCTTGGCCGCGACATTTTTTCACGTGTGGTCTGGGGTTCGCAGATCACCCTGACCATCGTGTTGCTGGTGGCGCTGATCTCTGCTCCGCTGGGCCTCCTCATCGGCGCCATCTCCGGCTATTTCGGTGGTTGGGTCGATCGCGTGCTGATGGGCTTTACCGACATCTTCCTATCGCTGCCAAAACTGATCCTGGCGCTGGCCTTCGTGGCGGCCCTCGGGCCCGGCATCAACAATGCCATCATCGCCATCGCCATTACCTCCTGGCCGGCCTATGCGCGTATTGCCCGCGCTGAAACACTGACCATTCGCAATGCCGAATACATCTCGGCCGTGCAGCTGGCCGGTGGCGGGCCGATCCGCGTGATCGTGCAGCACATCCTGCCGCTTTGTACCTCGTCGATGATCGTGCGCGTGACGCTCGACATGGCGGGCGTGATCCTGACTGCGGCGGGCCTCGGCTTTATCGGCCTTGGCGCACAGCCGCCGCTGCCCGAATGGGGCGCGATGATTTCGCGCGGCCGTACCTTCATTCTCGATCAGTGGTGGGTCGCGACCATGCCCGGCTTTGCCATCATCATCGTCTCGCTCGGCTTCTGCTTCCTCGGCGATGGCCTGCGCGACGTGCTTGATCCCAAGAGCGAGGGCAAATCATGAGCACCCTCCTCGAAGTCGAAAATCTTCGCGTTTCGTTTCCGACCCATTCCGGTCGCGTCGAAGTGGTGAAGGGCCTGTCCTTCACCCTCGGCCGCGAGCGGCTGGGCATTGTGGGCGAGAGCGGTTCGGGCAAGTCGATGACTGGACGCTCGATCCTCAGACTCATCCGCAAGCCGGGCGAAGTGACCGCCGACAAGCTGCGTTTCGAGGGGATCGACATCCTCGACCAGAACGAAAAGCAGATGCGCGCCATTCGTGGCGCCCGCATTTCCATGGTTATGCAGGACCCGAAATTCTCGCTCAATCCGGTGATGACCGTGGGCGAGCAGATCGCCGAAGCGCTGGTGACGCACCAGAAGCTGGGCCGCAAAGAAGTGCAGCAGCGCATCATAGACATGCTTGTTGCCGTGCGCATCAACGATCCCGAGCGCGTGGCAAAGCTTTATCCGCACGAGGTTTCGGGCGGCATGGGCCAGCGCATCATGATCGCCATGATGCTAATCCCCGAGCCGGAACTGCTCATCGCCGACGAGCCGACTTCGGCGCTCGACGTTTCCGTGCAGGCGCAGGTGCTCGACATCATCGACGACCTCGTGACCCGCAAGGGCATGGGCCTGATCCTGATCAGCCACGACCTGGCGCTGGTGAGCCGCTATTGCGACCGCATCCTCGTGATGAATGCCGGCCGCGTGGTGGAAGAATGCGCCGCGGGGCAACTCGACAAGGCACAGCACCCCTATACGCGGGGCCTGCTGGCGGCCATGCCGGTGATTGACGAAACACGCGACGAATTGCCGGTGCTCGACCGGACACAATGGGCGGGCACATGAGCGCACTTACCCTCAAAAACCTCGACATTTCCTATGGCGACACCAAGGTCGTGCACGGGGTAAACCTCGACGTACCGGAAGGCGAAAGCTTTGCCCTGGTGGGTGAAAGCGGCTCGGGCAAATCGACGATCTTGCGCGCCATTGCCGGGCTCGCGCCCGAATGGACCGGCGAGATTTCGGTGCTGGGCAAGCCGCGCACCCATGGCGTTGATCGCAACGTGTCGCGCACCGTGCAGATGGTGTTCCAGGACCCCTATGGGTCGCTACACCCGCGCAAGACCATCGACTCCGCCCTCTCCGAACCGCTGGCCATTCACGGCATCGGCAATCGTGGTGAGCGGGTTGAAGCGGTGCTGAAGCAGGTCGGTCTCGACCAGCGTTTTCGCTTCCGCTTCCCGCACCAGCTTTCGGGCGGCCAGCGCCAGCGTGTCGCCATTGCGCGGGCGTTGATGCTCGAACCCAAGGTTTTGCTGCTCGATGAGCCGACCTCCGCGCTCGACGTTTCGGTGCAGGCAGAAATCCTGAACCTCCTCAAGCGCCTGCGTCGGGAACAGAACCTCACCTTCCTGATGGTGACGCATAACCTGCCCGTCGTGAGCTTCCTCTGCGACCGCCTCGCCGTGATGCGGCACGGGAAAATCGTCGAGATTGCCGACGTCGCCCAGCTCAAGCAGGGCGACCTCAAGGAGCCTTACTCGCGCGAATTGCTCGCCGCGACGGCCGCCTGATATTTCATACTAAGGACTATTCGAATGCCTGACCATTCCGCCGCCCTCGCTGCTTTTGACGCAGCCATTGCCGAGGCCAAGGGTGTCGAGGCGGCTTTCGCCGCGCTGCAGACGCTGACCGAAGCCACCGTAGGCGTGAAGCTTTTTACCTACATGACCGTCGACATGGCCAATGAACTGGCCCGCCGCGCCTATACGAGCGATGCCGTCAGCTACCCCACTTCGGGCACCAAGCCGATCCATTACGACGCCTGGTTCGACATCGTGCACAAGCAGCACGCCTATTTCGTCGCCAACACCATCGAAGACATCGCCAAGGTGTTTCCCGACTATGAGCTGATCAACTCGCTCGGCTGCCAGTCGGTGGTGAACATGCCCGTCATCCTCGGCGGCGAACTCGTTGGCACGGTCAACATGCTGCACGAGACGGATTTTTACACGCCGGAACGTGTTGCCGAGATTAAGGCCGTGCTGTCGATCCCGGCGAAGCTCGCTGCGGCGGTTGCTGCGCGCTGAAGCCGACGTTCACATAGAAGAGATAAAAGGGCCCGTGGTGATTACCACGGGCCCTTTTTTGTTTTGAGCTTCACACTAGGCTACCCCACCCCACGGTGTCATTCCCGCGAAAGCGGGAACCCCTGTTTTAGGAAACGGAGGTCCCCGCTTTCGCGGGGATGACACAGTGGAAGAGAGGAAAGCCCTCAGCTCGCCGTGGCGATCAGGGTCGCGTTGCCACCGGCCGCCGTGGTGTCGATGCAGACGTGACGTTCGTGCTGCAGGCGGGCGACGTCCTCGGTTGAGGTCAGCACCGGCAGGATCGGGCCATCGCGACCCGCAAGCGTCTTGCGAATTGTCGACAGCGTCGCGTCATCGCCGAACCAGGCGACGGCGTCGAAGGTGGTGGCGACAGCAAGCATATCCTTGTCGAGCGAGGCGACCAGCGGCACGCAGCCGGCCTGTCCGGCCATGACCTTCTGGGCCGAGATGTCGGCTTCGGTCGGGCCAAGGCACAACAGGGTGCCGCGGGGGGAAACGTGCAGCACATTGCTTTCGCCCGTTGGGCCGGGCAGCGTTTCGGCAGCTGGCTGCAGGCCGGAATGGCCCTTGGTGAAACGCGCCACATAGTGCGGGCCACCGGCCTTGGGGCCCGTGCCGGAGAGACCTTCTCCACCAAAGGGCTGGGAGCCGACGACGGCGCCGATCTGGTTGCGGTTGACGTAGATATTGCCGGCGTGAACAGCGGCCGAAACCTTCTTCACGCGGCTCGAAATGCGGGTGTGCATGCCGAAGGTGAGGCCATAGCCGGAGGCGTTGATGGCGTCGATGACGCTGTCCAATTCGTCAGCCTTGAAGGTCGCGACGTGCAGCACGGGCCCGAAGATTTCTTCCGGAATTTCCCCGATGCCACCGACCTTTACGACCGTGGGCGCAACGAAGGTGCCAGCGGCGGGCGCCTTCATGGCGTGAATCACCTTTGCCTTGTTAACATCCACATAGGACTGGATTTTCTTGCGCGCGGGCTCGTCGATGATCGGGCCGATATCGGTGGCAAGATCCCAGGGATTGCCGAGGGTCAGTTCGTCCATCGCGCCCTTGAGCATTTCAATGGTCCGCTCGGCGGCATCTTCCTGCACATAGAGAACACGCAGCGCCGAACAGCGCTGGCCGGCCGACTGGAAGGCGGAGGCGAGGATATCGCGCACTGCCTGTTCGGGCAGCGCGGTCGAGTCGACGATCATGGCGTTGAGACCGCCGGTTTCGGCGATCAGCGGCGCCTTGGCGTCGACATGTTCGGCCATGGCGCGATCGATGCGATGGGCGGTCGGCAGCGAGCCGGTGAAGGCGACGCCGGCGATACGCGCATCCGAAGTCAGCGCGGTGCCGACGTCGGGACCGCCCGGCATGAGCTGGATGGCGTCGGTCGGGATACCGGCTTCGTGCATCAGCTGCAAGGCGCGGAAGGCGATGAGCGGGGTCTGCGGCGCCGGCTTTGCCACCACCGGGTTACCGGCGACGAGCGCCGCAGCGATCTGGCCGGAGAAGATGGCGAGCGGAAAATTCCACGGCGAGATGGCGACAAAGGGACCGCGGGCGGCGGCGAGCGGCTTGGTCTCGGCTTCGGCTGCGTAGTAGCGCAGGAAGTCGACGGCTTCGCGGACTTCGGCGATAGCGTCCGCCCACGACTTGCCGGCTTCGCGGGCCAGCAGAGCGAAGAGTTCGGCGCGGTTGGCTTCGTAGAGGTCGGCCGTCTTGCGCAGGAGTTCGGCGCGGGTGCCCACGGCCGTCTGCGACCACTTGCTGGCGATGGCGGCAGAGATCGCTGCAGTCACGCCCTTGGCTGAGGCGGAAACGACCTGGCCAACAATGTCAGTGGGGTCAGCCGGGTTGATGACCGGGGTGGTCTCGTTCGAAGCCTCGGCGACCGGCAACGGCGTTGCCAGCCACTGGGTCTTGCAGAAGCTTTCGCGGGCAGCTTTGACGGCGCCAAAGGCAACCGGGTCGGTCAGGTCGAGACCAGCCGAATTGCGGCGCGCACCGAAGACAGCGTCGGGCAACGGGATGTTCGGGTTGGCAAAGCCATCGAGCGCCAGGAGCTTGGTGATCGGGTCTTCGGCGACCTTGGCGGCCGGAATGTCCTCGTCAGCGATCTGATAGACGAAGGAGCCATTGGCGCCGTTTTCGAGCAGGCGACGCACGAGATAGGCCAGCAGATCCTTGTGCGGACCGACCGGCGCATAAATGCGCGTGGTGGTGCCATGATTGGTGCGCAGCACTTCGTGCAGGCGCTCGCCCATGCCGTGGAGGCGCTGGAACTCATAGGTGTCGTTGAGGCGGCCGGCCTCAGCGGCGAGATGCAGCACGGCAGCGGCCGTGTGTGCATTGTGCGAGGCGAACTGGGGGTAGATGCGCTTCTTGGAGAACAGTTTTCGTGCCGCAGCGATGTAGCTGACGTCGGTGATGGCCTTGCGGGTGTAGACCGGGAAGCCCGGCAGGCCGAGAACCTGGGCGCGCTTGATTTCGGCGTCCCAATAGGCGCCCTTCACGAGACGCACCATGATCTTGCGATCGTACTTTTCGGCCGTCGCTTCGAGCCAGGCGATCAGCGGCAGCACACGCTTGCCATAGGCCTGCACGACGACGCCAAAGCCTTCCCAGCCGGCGAGCTCGGGCGTTGCCAGCACGGCCTCGATGATTTCCATCGAGAGATCGAGACGGTCGGCTTCTTCGGCGTCGATATTGAAGCCCATATTGGCTTCACGGGCGGCAATGGCCAGTTTCCGAGTCGCATCAACGAGTTCGGTAAGAACGCGCTCGCGCTGCGCGAACTCGTAGCGCGGATGCAGCGCCGACAGTTTTACGGAAATACCGGGATTGTCGCGCACGGCCGAGGAGTTGCAGTGCGGGGCCAGGGTCGCGATGGCGTCGGAGTAAGCCTTGAAATAGCGCTCAGCGTCTTCGGCGGTGCGGGCGGCTTCGCCCAGCATGTCGTAGGAATAGCGATAGCCCAATGACTCCGGCTTCTTCGCATTGGCGACGGCTTCATCGATAGTGCGGCCGAAGACGAACTGGCTGCCGAGGAGGCGCATGGCTTGGCCGACCGCGGTACGGATAACCGGTTCGCCCAGGCGCGCAATGGCGCGGTGCAGCGCGTTCTTGGGGCCGACTTCAGGATCGCCCAGCACGTCGGCGGTCAGGTTCAGCGCCCAGGACGAAAAATTGACCAGCGTGTTCGACGAGGAGCCAAAGTGGCTGGCCCAGTCGGAACCGCCGACCTTGTCGTGGATCAGCGCATCGACGGTTTCAGCGTCAGGCACGCGCAGCAGCGCTTCGGCCAGCGACATCAGCGCCACGCCTTCGTCGGTGGCAAGACCATATTCGGCGAGGAAGCTCTCCATCAGCCCGAGCTTGTTGCCCGTGCGGACTGATGTCACCAGCTTCTCGGCATGGCCCGAGATGGACTGGCGTTGGGCCGCGTCGAGGCCGGTGGCTTCGATCAGCTGGGGCACAAGGATGTTTTCATCCGCATAAATGCGGTTGCGCATGGTGTCGCGGAAGGCGGTCGTGTCGGTCATGGAAGAGCACTCAAAAGCGTTGCCTTAAAATGCCAGAAGCCGGGAAGTCGTTTCGCCTATTTGTATGGCCGTCTCGCGACGGCAGTGGTAATTTCAGCCCATCAAGTAGGCGAAGTGACCATGAAAACAGTCGTTCTCGAAACTTTAGACCAGATCGACCGGAAGATTCTGGATGAGCTGGCGCGCGATGGGCGGTTGAGCGTCGCTGAACTGAGCCGCAGGGTCAATCTTTCCAAGACGCCGTGCCAAGCCCGGATCAAGCGTTTGGAGGCCGAAGGCTATATCCTCGGCTATCGCGCCGTCATCGATCCCAAGCGCCTGGGCCTGCCTCACGTAGCCTTCGTGGAGGTAAAGCTTTCGGACACGCGCAAGGCAGCGTTGGCGGCCTTCAACAAGGCGGTTCGGTCCCTGCCCGAGGTCGAACAAGCGCATATGATCGCCTCAAGCTTCGACTATCTCCTGAAGGTGCGCACCAAGGACATCGCGGCCTATCGCGAGGTTCTGGGCGAGAAAATCTCCGCTCTGCCCCATGTGGCCCATACCAGCACGCATGTCTCGATGGAGGCCGTTAAGGACGACGCCGAATAGTTCTGCGATTTCATGCGGATTGCGACGGAAAGCCCAGAAATTAGTCTTGTGTTAACTCGGGCGCAAAAATAGGCTGAATTTCCGAGGGAGCACACTCAAACGCCAGCGGTCCCAAGCCTGCTGGAACAGGGAACAAGACATGTCACGTATCGTCGCAACCACTCTCGCGCTTGGCCTTGCCGCCACCGCGGCTTTTGCCACGCCTGCCTTCGCGCAGACCAAGACGCTCACCATTTCCTGGTGGGGTTTTAACGGCGAAAAGCTCGAATCCATCATCCTGGCCCCCTTCCGCGAAAAGTGCGGCTGCGAAATCCAGTTTGAAACCGGCAACAATGGCGAGCGCCTGAACAAGCTGCAGATCCGCAACGGTGCCGGCGTCGACGTGGCCTATTTCACCGACGCTTTCAGCCAGCAGGGCATCGAGCTGGGCCTGTTCCAGGAACTCGACCGCTCCAAGCTCCCGAACATTGAAGGTCTCTATGACCTCGCCAAGGACCCGCAGGGCGGTTACGGCCCGGCTTACTCCATCGGCCGCGTCGGCGTCGTCTATGACAGCGCCAAGGTGACGACCCCGATCACCTCGTGGAACGACCTGTGGCGCGAAGACCTCGCCTCCTCGCTGTCGCTGCCCGGCATCACCACCACGGCCGGCCCGATGGTCGTGGTCAAGGCCGGCGAACATCAGGGCGTCGACGCCTTCGCAGACGCCGATGGCGCCTTTGCCGGCGTCGAGGCCCTCAAGCCGAACGTCGTGAAGAACTACAACACCGGCTCGGAGATGATTAACCTCTTCTCGACCGGCGAAGTGACCGCTGCCATCGCGCAGGATTTTACCCTGGCTCAGATCCAGGCCGCCGTTCCGACCGTCGTCTGGGCCGACCTCTCGGAAGGTTCGATCGCGACGCTGAACACGGTCAATATTCCGAAGGGCGCTGCCGAGCCGGAACTGGCCTACGAGTTCATCAACTTCATCCTGTCGCCGGAAATCCAGCAGCAGCTGGCCGAGCAGGGCGTTGACGCTCCGGTCAATACCGCCGTCACGCTGACCCCGGAACAGGCTGCGCTCTGGACCTATGGTGCAGACGTGATCGCCGGCCTCCAGAACATCGACTCGGCCGCGCTCAATGCTGCCAAGGGCGGCTGGGTTGATCGCTGGAACGAAATCTTCGGCATGTAAGATTTTCGGGTGGGGGAAACGCGAGTTTTCCCCACCTCTACTTTGAGGTCATTCCCGCAACCCCGGGAATCCCGTATTGCACTGAATGAGAGATTCCCGCTACCCGCGGGAATGACGGCGGTGGTTGAGGGGCTACCAAAGAAAAAGGCCATAGGCGATGAAACGCTTTGCAGGCTGGACGCTGGCTTCGCCGGCAACCCTGCTGGTGCTGCTGGGGCTAGTCGCCCCCGTTGCAGCCACGATCTACACGACGTTCGGAACGCCGGGCGGACCATTTGCTACCTACCAGGCCTTCTTCGGCAGCGGCTTCCGTCGCACGGTGCTGCTGCGGACCATCAATGTCTCGTTGATCGTCACGGTCATCGCGCTGGTGATCGGCTTCATCACTGCCTATGTGGTGTCGCGCGCGCCCGGTTGGCTCAAATCCATCCTGATCATCGCTGCAGTCTTTCCGCTGCTCACCGGCGTGGTCGTGCGCTCCTTCGCCTGGCTGATTATCCTGGGCAAGAATGGCATTCTCAATTCGACGCTGCTCAATCTCGGCCTCATCGGCGAGCCGCTCTCCATGCTCTACACGCAGGGATCGGTGATCGTTGCCATGGTCTATCTCTTCGTGCCGCTGATGGTCCTCACCCTTGTCGGTGTGCTGGAAGCCATTCCCGATGACCTGATCCAGGCCTCGGCCTCGCTCGGCGCCAATTCCTGGGCGACCTTTACCCAGGTCATCCTGCCGCTCGCCGTGCCGGGCCTGATCGTCGGCGCCGTGCTGGTCTTTACCGGCAGCTTCACCTCCTATGCCACGCCCCAGCTACTCGGCGGCGAGCAGGTGATGATGATGGGGACGCTGATGTATCAGCAGGCCATGGTCACCTTTGACTGGGTGAGCGCCTCCACCATCGCCGCCATCATGGTGGTGATCACCATTGCCATCGTCATGGCGATGAATGCCGCGGCCCGCCGCCTCAACCCGATGACCGTCTGATGCCGACAAAGATCCATCCAGCCCTGATCGGCTTCACCGCTCTCGTCTTCCTGTTCCTTGTGGGGCCGCTCGTCATCGTGGTGGGTGCCGCCCTCAGCGATACGACGTTCCTCACCTTCCCGCCGCAGGGTCTTAGCCTGCGTTGGTTCCAGAACATTTTTGAGATCGACGCCTTCCGGCGCACCATTCTCACCAGCCTGCAGGTCGCCGTGCTTTCGACCTTCGTGGCGCTGCTGATCGGCATTCCGGCGTCCTACGCCATGAGCCGCTATCGCATCCAGCTTCCGGGCTGGCTGTCGACGCTGTTCGTGCTGCCGGTGCTGGTGCCCGAACTGGTGCTGGGTTTTTCGCTGCTGAAAAACCTCGCCTTCCAGTTCAATGCGCCGATCTTCCTGTCGCTGGTCATCGGCCACACGATCCTGATCCTGCCCTATGTGATCCGGGTGATTTCGGCTTCGCTGGCCTCCTTCGATTTCTCCATCGAGGAAGCAGCGATCAGCCTGGGTTCGCCGCCGTTGAAGACCTTCTTCACCGTGCTTTTGCCCAATGTCCGCTCGGGCGTGATTGCGGCCTTCATCCTGGCCTTCATCACCTCGATCAATGACGTGTCGATCTCGATCTTCCTCACAGGACCGGGCATTTCCACGCTTCCCATTCAGCTGCTCGCCCACATGGAGCAGTTCTTCGATCCTACCGTCGCTTCGGTTTCGGTCATGCTCATGGTGCTCACCGTGGCCGTCATGGCCATTGTCGAGCGCACGCTGGGCCTCACCTTCCTTGCCAAATAGAGGTCTGCCGTGACCAAGCCGCTTTCCATTCGCAACATCACCGCCCACTACGGCCAGACCAAAGTGCTTGAGGACCTGTCGCTCGATATCGCCGAGGGTGAACTCGTTTCCCTCCTCGGTGCTTCCGGCTGCGGCAAGACCACAACCCTGCGTCTCGTCGCCGGCTTCCTCCAGCCGACCTCGGGTAGCATTACCCTTGGCGGCAAGGACCTAACCAAGCTGCCGGCGCACCAGCGCGATATCGGTCTCGTCTTCCAGAACTACGCGCTCTTCCCGCATCTGAGCGTCGCCGAGAATGTCGGCTTCGGCCTCAAGCAGCGCGGCATTTCTGGCGAGGCCAAGACCAAGCGCGTCGGCGCCATGCTCGAACGCGTGGGTCTTGCCCATCTCGCTGACCGTCTGCCCGGCGCCCTTTCGGGCGGCCAGAAGCAGCGCGTTGCGCTTGCGCGCGCCCTCGTTATCGAGCCCCCGCTGCTGATGTTCGATGAGCCGCTCAGCAACCTCGACGCAAAACTCCGCATCGACATGCGCGTCGAAATCCGCCAACTGCAGCGCGCCAATGGCACGACCTCGGTCTATGTGACCCACGATCAGGAAGAAGCTTTCTCGATCTCGGATCGCGTGGCGATCATGCATGCGGGCAAGATCATGCAGCTCGATACGCCGGAAAACCTCTACCAGCGTCCGGCCAATGCCTTCGTCGCGCGCTTCGTCGGCTTTGAAAACCTCGTGCCGATGAAGGTCGTGGCCCGCGATGGCGCCAAGATCACGGCCGAAGCGGCCGGCGGAGTGAAACTGACGCTCAGCCTCGAGCACTTTGGTGCGATCCCGGACAATTTTGTCCTCGCTTGCCGCGCCGATGGCCTGGCGGTCACCGACAATATGGCCACCGAAGGCATTCCGACGACGCTGGGCCTGCGCACGTATCTGGGTCGCGCCTATCAGTATCAGAGCGAAACCGCGGCCGGCATGCTCGTGGCCAATGGTCCGCTCAGCAAGCCGCTGGAACCGGGCTCGAACGCCAAGCTGGTGCCGGTGCCGGATCAGTGCACCATCCTGGCGGTGGAATGAGCGTTCTCTTCACCAATGCCCTTGTCGTCACCATGGACGACGTCCTGACCGTTCATGAAAACGGTTGGGTGCATGTAGAGGGCACGACGATATCGGCACTCGGCTCCGGCACGGCGCCTGATGTTCCGGGTGCGGAAATCGTTGATTGTAGTGGCGATATCGTCATGCCGGGCATGGTCAATGCCCACTGCCACATGGGCATGTCGGTGTTCCGCGGCCTCGGCGAAGATGTCGATGACCGGCTCTATCGGTACATCCTGCCGCTCGAACGCAAGTTCGTGTCGGCGGAGATGGTCCGCGTCGGTTCGGCCATGTCGGCGCTGGAAATGATCCAGGGCGGGGTCACCACCGTGGCCGATATGTATTACTTCGAAACCGAAGTCGGCGATGTCTGCGACAAGGCGGGCCTCCGCGCCATTGTCGGGCAGACCCTGGCCGATTTCGATCCGCCGGATCACAAGAATTTCGACGAGGGTTTTGCCCGCGTCGAAGAGCTGGTTGACCGCTTCGCCCGCCACCCGCTGGTGACACCGTCTATCGCCCCGCACGCCCCCTACTCCACCGGCCGCGACACCATGGCCCGGATCGCACAGTGGTCGGCCGACCACCCCGACGTGCCCGTGCAGATGCACCTCGCCGAGAGTTCGCTTGAGGTAAAATGGGCGCTCGACACGCACGGCAAATCCACCGTCGAGGTCACCGCTGAAGCGGGGCTCCTAAAACCCAACCTCATCTGCGCGCATTGCCTGCAGCTTGATGACGCCGACATCCGCATGATGTCCGAGCACCAAGTCTGCGTCGTCACCAATCCGCGCTCCAACGGCAAGGCTGGCCGCGGCATTGCCCCGGTTGAAAAGATGCGCAACGCTGGCCTGCCGGTCGGCATCGGCAGCGACGGCGCCATGAGCGGCAATACGCTTGATCTTTTCAGCCAGTTCGCGCCGGTCTCGATGTTCGCAAAGCTCCTCGCCGGCTCGCGAAAGCCTCTGCCAGCCGTCGACGTGATCCGCATGGCGACGATCGAAGGCGCCCGGACCCTGAGCCTCAATTTGAAGACCGGCTCGCTGGAGGTTGGAAAACAGGCGGACCTGATCCGCATCAGCCTCGCCGCTCCGCGCTTCCACCCGATTTATGATCCCTATTCCGCCCTCGTCTTCGCGGCCATGCCGTCCGACGTGACCGACACCATGGTTGCCGGCCGCTGGCTGATGCGGGAGCGCAAGGTGCAAACGCTGGATGTCGGCAAGACCGTTGCCGATGCCAATCAGATCGCCCGCCAGTTCAAGGCGGAAATGGATCGGATCGATCGCCAAGGCTAGGCGATCGTCTGGAACCAAGGCCGCGAAAAGGCGGCGTTGAGGACATTTAGACCATGAAGAAGCGCGTCATCATCGACACGGATCCGGGCCTCGACGATGCTATCGCCATCCTCTTCGCGCTAGGATCAGGCCATTTCGACGTGCTTGGCCTCACGACCATTGCCGGCAATATCGGCCTCGACCGCACGACCGACAATGCCGGCGGTCTGCTCGCAGTGATGGGGCGCGGCGACATTCCGGTCATCCGCGGCACGGATATTCCGCTGACACGCGAATTGCAGGATCTGGTCGCCATCGTTCACGGCACCGATGGGCTCAAGGGCGTTACTTTGCCCGCTCCCTTAGCGCCGGCACTCGACGACGCTCCCGGCTGGATCGCGCGGGTTCTCGCAGAATCCGAACCGGGCAGCGTCGACATTCTGGCGCTGGGACCGCTGACCAATGTCGCCCATGTACTGACGGAGCATCCCGAGGTGGTTGACCGGATCGGCGAGATCATCGTCATGGGCGGGACCATCAACGAACCCGGCAATTCCGGCCCGAATTCGGAGTTCAATTTTGCCTCTGATCCCGAGGCCGCTTCGGTGGTCATCGGCAGTTCCGCCAAGGTGACGATCATTCCGCTCGACGTGACCCGCAAGGTCCGGGCGCAGACGGACTATGTCGAGGCGTTGCCCGATACGCCACACGGGCGCCTCGCCCGCGAATTGCTCACGGCCTACCTGCAGGACGGACGACTGAGCCGGCCGTTGCATGACCCCTGCGTGATGCTGGTGGCGCTCGACCCGAGCATTTTCAAGATCGAGAACATGAAACTCGATATCGACCTTGGCGATGATCCCGATGCCGGCCGGCTACTGGTCGACCGGCGCGGCAAGCCGGTCGATGTGGCGCTCGGCGTCGATACCGAGCGCGCATTGGCATTGCTGCGAACCGGTTTCGTCTGATCAGGCCGACAGTTCCTGTTCCACCAGCGTCGCCCAGAAACGGGCGCCGGTGAGAATGGCATCGTCGTTGAAATCGTAACGCGAATTGTGGTGCAGCGCGCCATCGACGGCGGGGCCATTGCCCAGCCAGACATAGGCGCCAGGCACTTCGGCGCCGAAATAGGCGAAGTCATCACCGGCGGTTGAGGGCGGGAAATCGGTGACGACAGGGCGGCCCGAGGCGGCCTGCGCTGCCTTCAAAGCCCTTGCTGTCGCGTCGCCATCATTCACCACCGGCGGAATGCGGCGCAGAAATTCGTAGTCGACCTCGATACCGAAGGTCGCAGCCACACCCCGCGCGATATTGCCAATTTCCAGTTCAAGCTGGTCGCGTACGTCGGCACGATAGGCGCGAGCCGTGCCACCGATCCGAACGATATCGGGAATCACATTGAGCGCCTTGAAGTCCCCCGCTTCGAGCGCACAGGCGCTGACAACGGCGGGCTGCAATGGGTCGACCACGCGGGCGACGATGGTGTGTATCGCCGCGAGGAAGTGCCCCGCCGCCGTCACGGCATCGCGCCCGAGATGCGGCTTGGCACCATGCGTGCCAACACCCTTGAAGGTGACGGTCCAGCTATCCGATGAAGCCAACTGCGGCCCGGCGACAACAGCCATTTCGTCGGTCGCCAGACCGGGCATGTTGTGGAGGCCATAAACGGCATCCACCGGAAACTGCTTGAAGAATCCCTCATCCACCATGGCCTTGGCGCCGCCCCTGCCCTCTTCGGCCGGCTGGAAGACAAAATGCACGGTGCCGGAGAAATTCTTCGTCCGCGCCAGATGCCGGGCTGCAGCGAGCAGCATTACGGTGTGGCCGTCATGGCCGCAGGCATGCATGGTGTTGGGCGTGCCCGACTTATAGGGACGATCGGCCAGTTCGGGCATGGCGAGCGCATCCATATCGGCGCGGAGCGCAATACGGCGGGTGCCGTCACCAATCCTAAGCGTGCCCACGAGGCCGGTTTTCCCAAGCCCGCGATGCACTTCGATACCCGCTTCTTCGAGCTTTTCGGCGACGATGGCACTGGTGCGGACTTCCTCGAAGCCCAGTTCGGGATGGGCATGAAAATCGCGGCGCAGCGCCGTCATGGCTTCGAGTTCGAAGGGATCATTGCTGCGCGATTGCATTGGCCTGCTCGTCTTGTCATAGGATCGGTGGAGAACCTTTGCTTGCACCGCATCATTGAATCAAGGACTTGGCGTGAGTTTCGAGCCGCATGAATTCTGGCAAGCCTTTGCCCAGCCCGGTACGCATGAACAAAACCCGGCTGACGGGCATCTTGGCTTTTACCCCGCGCCACTGGCCGACGGGCGGCAATTGCCCCTGCCGTTGCGGGTCTTGCCCGGCGATGGCAAATCGGCCGTCGCCTCGCTGATCCTCAACCAGGCGAGTTTCGCGGTTGAAGACGGCCTTGCGGCCGCGTTGGCGGCGCTGCTCAAGAGCAAAGATGCCGAAGTCATCATTGGCGTGCCAACGCTCGGCCTACCGCTCGCATCAAACGTGGCGCGACGGTTGGGCCATACCCGCATGGTGCCGCTCGGGACCTCGCGAAAATTCTGGTATCGCGACGATCTTTCCGAGCCGATGAAATCCATCACCAGCCCGACCGCGAGCAAGACGCTCTATGTCGATCCGCGCATGCTGCCGCTGCTGCGCGGGAAGCGGGTGGCCGTGATCGACGATGTGATCAGCTCGGGTCAGTCGATGGGCGCGGTCCTGCGGCTATTGCAGAAGGCCGAGATTGAGCCGGCGGTGATCGGCTGCGCCATGCTGCAGGGCACGAACTGGGAGGAGCCATTGGCGGCCTGGCGCGACCGGATCGTCGCGCCCCTCAACTCGCCGCGCTTCACGCTCAACGACAACAAGCGCTGGACGCCGGTCGCTTAGCCCCTGCGCTCGCCGGGCAGCGGCATGGCTTCGATTTCTCGCAAGACCTCGATCATGCCGACCACATTGGCTTCGGCGATCGTCTTGCCCTTCTCGGCCGTAGCGATGGATGCATCGCCCACCGCGCCTGACGGGTTCACATCGGACGCGATCCAGGCATAGGTGTGCCCAAAAGCCCCCGTGGGCCGCAGGTACTGGAACTGCTGTTCGTCGCTTGCGGCAATGGAAACGAAATTCTCCGCCTTCGACATGTCGACCAGATGCGGCTTGAAGTGCAGCACAAGCGAGGTCTCGGCGTCGCCACCATGGATGCCGTGGCGGCGCTCGAGATCGCTCAACACACCCGGCGGCGTGAAGCGCCAGCCGCTCTTTACGGCCAGCATGCCGGCGCGAACGCGCAGTTCGCGGGCGACGATGCCCATGATTTCCTCATTGCCGCCGTGCGAATTGATGAAGATGATCTTCTTCACACCCGCGCGCGCCACTTCGAGCCCGATCTGCGTCCAGGCTTCGATCAGGTTGGTGGCCGTGTGGGTAATGGTGCCCTTGGCCCAGATATGTTCGTTGGACTTGCCTATGGCCTGAACCGGCAGGATGCGCAGGTCCATATCCGCCGGTGCGCGCTCAATAAGAAGTTCGATCATCGAGGTGTTGATGATCGTATCGGTGCCGACCGGCAGGTGCGGGCCGTGCTGTTCCACCGCGGCGATGGGCAGGATGGCTATGGTCTTGTTCGGGTCGAGCCCGTCGAATTCGCGCGCCGCGAAATCAGTCCACCAGATCTTACGCATGCAAAAAAGTTCCTCAGGCGGGGCCGGCCGCGATGACTTCGATTTCGACGACGAATTCGGGCCGGGCAAAGCCGGAGACGATCATCAGCGTCGAGGCAGGGTATGGGGCGGAAAAGAGCGCATTGCGCACGCCCATGTATTCGGGGAGATGCTCACGCCCCGTCACATAGGCGTTGATGCGGATGATGTGTTCGAGGCCAAGCCCGGCTTCACGCAGAATGGCCGCGACATTGTCGAAGCAGAGTCGCGTCTGCCCCGCGCAATCTGGGGGAATGGTCTTGTCGACCGATATGCCGAGCTGGCCAGAACAGAAGACCAGACGCTGGCCCGGCGGAACGACAATGCCGTGGCTATAGGGCGCGAATGGCGGGTGGATGTCCTTGGGGTCTAGGGCGGTGGTCATGGTTATCCAATGCTTGCCGGGCGAATGCTAAGCCAAAGGTAAAGCGCTTGACCAGTCCTAAAGCGCATAAATTGCACGCATGGCAGGCATTCCCAAAAATTGCCTATTTTTTGGGTTCACACGAGGAGCGTCGTGCGGAATGGTGCTGCCAGGGCGAAGGAGATCGTCCGAGAAATTGGCTTCGGCGAAACGACCGGAGCACAGGGGAACGCAGTAAATGCACGCTTCAATCAAGACGACCATTCTGGCCGCCATGGCGCTCGCCGCCACGCCGGCCTTTGCGCAAGACAAGGTAACCTTTGCCACCAACTGGTTGGCCCAGGCCGAGCACGGCGGCTACTATCAGGCCGTCGCCGACGGCACTTATGAAAAGTACGGGCTCGACGTAACGATCATGCCGGGCGGACCGCAATCGCCGGGCCGTCCTTTGCTGATCTCGGGCCAGGTGCAGTTCTACATGGGCGGCTCCGGCGGCGCGATCAACGCGGTGAAGGAAGGCATTCCCACGATCACGCTGGCGTCGATCTTCCAGAAGGATCCGCAGATCCTGATGGCCCATCCCGATGAAGGCTTCGACACCTTTGAATCGCTGGCCGATGCCAGCAAGATCATCATGGGGGCCGATGGCTTTGCCGGCTACTACGTTTGGATGAAGGCCAAGTGGCCGGCCTTTGTGGATGAGAAATACGAACCCTACCAGTTCAACCCGGCCTCTTTCCTCTCCGATACAAAGGCCGTGCAGCAGGGCTACCTGACCTCGGAACCCTATGAAATCGAGCGCCAGGCCGGATTTGCTCCTGTCGTCTACCTCATCGCCGACCAGGGCGAATACAATGGCTATTCGACCACCATCGAGGCGATGAAGCCCTGGGTTGAAGAGAACCCCGATGTGGCCAAGCGCTTCGTCGAAGCATCGATCGTCGGCTGGTACAATTACCTCTATGGCGACAACACCGCGGCCAACGAACTGATCCAGTCGGACAATCCGGAAATGACCGACGAGCAGATCGCCTTCTCGATCGCCAAGATGAAGGAATATGGCATCGTGGTCTCCGGCGATGCCGAGGACAAGGGCATCGGCTGTATGACCGACGAGCGCTGGAAGTCCTACTACGACGCCATGGCCGCTATCGGCCTCTATGATACAGGCATCGACGTAACCCAGGCCTATACCACCGAGTATGTGTGCCAGGGCCTCGGCACGGATCTCGTAAAGTAGTCTGGAGACCTCGGCGCGGGCGATACTGCCCGCGCCGTTCCAGCCCTAACCCGGGTGCTTGTTTCATTGACCGATATTTCCGTTGCTCCGGCGCCGCAGGCGCCAACCGCCAGTTCACGCCGCCCCGTCGTTGCCATGCGGGAGGTCAGCAAGCTGTTTTCCAATGGCACGCTGGCCCTCAAGGGCATGTCGCTCGACGTGCAGGCAGGTGAATTCATTTCCCTCCTCGGCCCCTCGGGCTGCGGCAAATCCACTGCCCTGCGCATCATCGCCGGCCTTGGCGCCCCCTCTTCGGGCAGCATCGACTGGCCTTCGTCCAAGATCAATTCCAAGGGCCTGCCCGAAGGCGATGTCGGCTTCGTGTTCCAGGAACCGACGCTGATGCCCTGGGCAACCGTGTTCGACAACGTACACCTGCCTCTCAAACTCCGCGGCCAGGGCAAGTCGCAGGCCCGCGCGGCGGTGATGGAAAACCTCGCCAGCGTCGGCCTCGGCGATTTCGCCAATGCCTATCCGCGAGAATTGTCGGGCGGCATGAAAATGCGCGTTTCGATCGCGCGGGCACTGGTGACCAGGCCCAAGCTGCTGCTGATGGACGAGCCATTTGCTGCGCTCGATGAAATCACCCGGCAGAAGCTCAATGACGATGTGCTGCGGCTATGGCGTGAAACCGGCATCACGGTGATCTTCGTCACCCACTCGGTGTTCGAGAGTGCATTCCTCTCCAACCGCATCGTGGTCATGCGGGCGCGGCCGGGCCAGGTCTGCGCCGACTTGCCAATCGAAACCTCGGCCGTGCGAGACGAGCACTACCGCACTTCCGAGGAATATCGGGCGACGACCGACAAGGTATCGCGTGCCCTTCAAGAAGCCATCATGCTGGGAGCACAGGGCAAATGATCGACGCGGCCCCAACCCTCTCCAATCGCTCGGAAGCGGGCACCGATAGCGCCGTCGCCATTGTGGTCCATAAGGATTCAAGGCTCGAACGGATTTTGAGCATCGCCATTCCCATCTTCATGGTGCTGCTGGCGATCGGGCTCTGGCAGCTCCACATCGTCGTCAATCAGGTGCCCCGCTACATCATGCCGGCGCCGATGGACGTCATCACGGCACTGATCAATGACTGGCCGACGCTCTATCCCTCGCTGCTCGTTACCCTGCGCATCACTTTTCTCGCACTGGCGCTGGCGCTGATCGGCGGGGTGGGCATTGCCATCATCCTGGTGCAGAGCCGCTGGATCGAATTGGCCGTGTTTCCCTTCGCGGTGATCCTGCAGGTGACGCCGATGATCGCCATTGCGCCGCTGCTGCTGATCTACATGCCCGACACGCAATCGGCGCTGCTCACCTGCGCCTTCGTCGTGGCGTTCTTTCCGATCCTTTCCAACATGGTCGCGGGCCTCAAGAGCGTCGACCACAACCTGCTCAACCTGTTCGATCTCTATGGCGCGAACCGTTGGCAGACGCTGATCCAGCTGAAATTGCCGAGCTCCCTGCCCTATTTTGCGGCAGGCTTGCGCATTGGTGGCGGTTTGTCGCTGATCGCTTCAGTGGTAGCAGAGTTTGCCGCAGGCTCCGCCGGTAAGGGTGCTGGCCTGGCGTTCCGCTTGCTGGAGTCGGGGTATCGCCTGAACTACCCGCGGCTCTACGCGGCTCTGGTGCTGCTGATGCTGACCGGCGTTGCCATTTTCGCCATGACTTCGCTGGTTTCCTGGCTGCTGCTGCACCGCTGGCACGAAAGTGCCCTCAAGCGGGAGAATTGAGGTGCCGATCACTATTCCTGCCGATGGCCACTATGCCATCACCAATGCCAGCGTGCCGGTTTCGGTGCTTGGCGATGCCACTTCGGGCGATCTCGCCAAGGTCGACATCACGATCGCCGATGGCAAGATCGCCTCGATCGGCGCCCCCGGTTCGGCAACCCTGCCGCAGCAGATCGATCTCCGCGGCGATATCGTGCTGCCGGCCTTCGTTGATCTCCATACGCACCTCGACAAGGGCCATATCTGGCCGCGCAAGGAGAACCCGGACGGGACCTGGCTCGGCGCGCTGATGGCGGTGCTTCGGGATCGCGAGGCCAATTGGGCGGCGAGCGATGTCGAGCGGCGCATGGATTTTTCGCTGCGCTGTGCTTATGCGCACGGCACGGCCGCCATCCGCACCCATCTCGACATGGCCCCGCCCCAGCACGAAATCACCTGGGATGTGTTTGAGGCCATGCGCGAGCGCTGGGCCGGGCGGATCGAGTTGCAGGCTGCCGGCCTGATGGGGCCGGACACGATCCTCGACGCCGAAAAGCTGCGGGCGGTCGCGACACGAACCAAGGCATCCGGCGGCATCCTCGGTGGCTCCACCGCGGTGCATCCCGAGAATCCGACGATCATGCGCAAGCTGGTGGAGATGGCTGGAGAACTGGGCCTCAACATCGACCTCCACACCGATGAGAGCCCCGACCCGAAAGCCAATGCGCTGGAATGCCTTGCCGATGCGGTGATCGAAAGCGGATTTACCGGCTCGGTCGTCGCCGGCCACTGCTGCTCGCTCGCCGTGCAGGACAGCGAAACCGCCAAGAGCGTGATCGATAAGGTGGCGCGGGCCGGTATCGCCGTGGTGTCCCTGCCGATGTGCAACATGTACCTGCAGGATCGCGACAATAAGGACGGCGTCCGCACGCCGCGCTGGCGCGGTGTCACCCTCGTCAACGAACTCAAGGCGGCGGGCGTCAAAGTCGCCATCGCCTCGGACAATACCCGCGACCCCTTCTATGCCTACGGCGATCTCGACGGCTTCGAGGTCTTTCGCGAAGGCGCGCGCATCCTCCATTTCGATCACCCGCAGACCGAGGCTT
Source organism: Devosia sp. LjRoot3 (assembly GCF_964252865.1). Lineage (NCBI taxonomy): Bacteria > Pseudomonadati > Pseudomonadota > Alphaproteobacteria > Hyphomicrobiales > Devosiaceae > Devosia > Devosia sp. LjRoot3. The sequence continues at coordinate 876,410 of NZ_CAXUPK020000001.1, read as the reverse complement.
TTGCCTGGGCGCGCGTGGTCTCCGCCGACCCGGCCGCGATTGCCGGGTTTGGCTACACAGGTGAGCTGGCCGTCGGGGCGCCGGCAGATCTGGTCCTGTTCAAGGGCCGCACCTGGACTGAACTGATGTCGCGCCCGCAGGCCGACCGGATCGTGATCCGCGCCGGCCAGGCGATTGACACTACCCTCCCCGATTACCGTGAACTCGACGACTTGATGGGCCAATCATGAGCATTGCCGCTTTCCGCGCTGACCTCAGCGACATTCCGCAAGAAGACAATCCGCGCATCGTGCAGCAGCGCAGCCGTGACCATTATTGGTATTCGCCTGTGCTCAAGGCCAAGCTCGACCACGTCACCGCCGAAGTCGTCGTCTCCCCGCGCTCCAATGAAGAAGTGAAAACCGTCCTCCGCGCCGCCTACAAGCACGGCGTGGCCATCACCCCGCGCGGCGCCGGCACGGGCAATTACGGCCAGGCCATGCCGCTGTCGGGCGGCGCCATGCTTAACCTGATGAACATGGACAAGGTTCTGGAGATCAAAAAGGACCGCGTGCGGGCCCAGGCCGGCGCAGTGCTCGAAAAGCTCGACCATGAAACCAAGGAAGCCGTTGGCGGCGAACTGCGCTTTCACCCCTCGACCTATCGCATGGCCTCGCTCGGCGGCTTCATCGCCGGTGGTTCTGGCGGCGTCGGGTCGATCCGCTGGGGTGGCTTGCGGGCGCTGGGTTCGATCCTCGGTTTGAAGATCATCACCTGCGAAGCTGAGCCGCGCGAACTCGATCTCGTGGGCGAAGACATCCTCAAGGTCGCCCATGCCTATGGCACCAATGGCATCATCGTCGAAGCCGAAATGCCGTTGACCGAGGCGCATGACTGGATCGATGTCATGGTCGGCTTCGATGATTTCATCGAAGCGGCGGCCTTTTCCGAAAAACTGGCGCGTCAGGACGGCATCCTCCTCAAGGAGCTTTCGCCCTGCGCCGCGCCCATTCCGCAGGCCTATTTCAACCGCCACAAGCCCTATATCAAGGACGGCCAATCGGTGGTGCTGATCATGGTGGCGCCGGTTTCGGTGGAAGCGCTGGCGCTGTTCGTTTCGCACCACAAGGGCGAGATGCTCTATCGCTCGGACAAGGCAAGCGAAGAGGAACTGAAGCGCCTGCCGCCGGTCTACGAGCTCGCTTGGAACCACACGACCCTGCGCGCGCTCAAGATCGATCCGACCATCACCTATCTCCAGACGCGCTATCCGACGCTGGAGCATGTGAAAAAGATCGTCGATATCCTGGGCGACGAACTGCCCATGCATATCGAGATGACCCGGCAGGATGGCCTCGTGACTTATGCCGGCCTTCCCATGGTGCGCTACACCACCGAGGAGCGCCTCGAAGAAATCATCCGCATCCACGAGGAGAACGGCTGCGACGTCTTCAATCCGCACCGCTTCACCCTCGAAGAAGGCGGGATGAAACGCACGGACCAGAAGCAACTGGCCTTCAAGAAGGAAGCTGACCCGAAGGGTATTCTCAACCCCGGCAAGATGATCGCCTGGGAAAATCCGGATTATGATTTCTCCTCGGGCAAAGCCTGGCTCTTTGACGGTCTCAACCCGGTGCATGCGGCCTGATGCGAGTTCATGTCATCCACGCCCATCCCGTCGAAACGAGTTTCAACCGGACGCTTTTTCGGACGGCCATCGAGGGATTGCAGAGCGCCGGTCACGAGGTCGATCCTCTCAACCTCTACGAGGAAGGCTTTTCGCCCGTCCTGACGCGCGAAGAGCGGCTCAACTATCATGACGTCCCCGGCAACGTGACGCCGGCCATAAAACCCTATGTCGATCGGCTGCAGGCGGCCGACGCGCTGGTGGTTGTGCATCCGGTCTGGAACTATGGCTATCCGGCGATCCTCAAGGGCTATTTCGACCGCATCTTCGTGCCGGGCGTCTCCTTCACCATGGAAGGCGGCGGGGATCGCGGCAAACTCGTGCCCTGCCTCACCAACATCAAGAAAGTCGCCTTCGTCACGACCTATGGCGGCAATCGCTGGCGGACCTGGGTGATGGGCGATCCGCCGCGCCGCATCGCCATGCGCTGGGGCTGGGTCACCTTCAAGACGCGCCCCAAATACCTGGCGCTCTACGACATGAACAATGTCTCGCCCGGCCAGCTCAATGGCTTCCTGGGCAATGTGCGGACCACTCTCAGCCAGTTCTGAAATGTGACAGTTCGGTGCACAACGGAATGGCTGTGCTTGCCAAGACCCGGGTTCTTGCTCAGAGAATGAGCAAGGGATTGCCCGGATGAAGTTTTCGACACGAGGGACAAAATGAGCAAATTTTCTACGCTTGGACGACGCAGCTTCGTAGGCGTGCTCGCTGCGGGTATGGCGCTAGCCATGAGCGGCGTGAGCATTGCGCAGGATCTGACCAAGGTCGCCGCAATCTGGACCGTGCCGGTCGAGCAGCAGTGGGCGAGTCGCCTGCACAATGCGCTGGTGGCCGCCAAGGATCGCGGCGAGATCGACTACGTCTATTCCGAGAATATCTCAAACACCGACTATGAGCGCGTGATGCGCGAATATGCCGAGCAGGGCGTGCAGCTCATCGTCGGTGAAGCTTTCGGTGTCGAGCAGCCGGCCCGCGCCGTGGCTTCGGAATATCCAGAAATCTCGTTCCTCATGGGTTCGTCGCTGCCACCGGTGGAACCGAACTTTGCCACCTTCGACAACTTCATCCATGAGCCGAGCTACCTCACGGGCATCGTTGCCGGTCTCAAGACCGAGAGCAACAAGATCGGCATGGTGGGTGGCTACGCCATCCCCGAAGTGAACCGCCTGATGAACGCCTTCAAGGCGGGCGCCCTGTCGGTCAACCCCGACGTGACCTTCTCGGTGAGCTTCATCAACTCCTGGTACGATCCGCCGAAGGCCAAGGAAGCCGCCTTCGCCATGGTCGATGCCGGTGCCGACATTCTCTATGCCGAACGCTTCGGCGTCTCCGACGCCGCCAAAGAACGCGGCATTCTCGCCATCGGCAACGTCATCGACACCTCGGCCGACTACCCCGGCACGATCCTCGCCAGCGCCCTTTGGCATGGCGAGCCGATGATCGACAAGGCCATCGCCGACGTGAAGGCCGGGTCGTTCACTGCGTCCGACTACGGCATCTATGCCTTCATGGAATATGGCGGATCGAGCGCCGTCTATGATGAAGCCCTGGCCGGCGCCGATGCGGTTGCTGCTGCCAAGGCCAAGGAAGCCGAGATCATCGCCAAGACTTTTACGGTCGAGATCGACGACACCGAACCGACTTCGACGCCGTAAGATATTTGGGAGCCGCAACATTTGTGGCTCCCTCACCCCCTCCCAGCCTCCCCCATCAAGGGGGAGGTGAAGATTTGTGGGTTTGACGAGATGATGCCACACACTCGATCGGCACCTCCCCCTTGATGGGGGAGGCTGGGAGGGGGTGGACGGCAAACACGAAGTCCGAACTCCCTCCGGAGCACCACCCATGACCGACGCCCCTGTGCTCCTCTCCTTATGCAACATCACCAAGCGTTTCGGCGCCCTCACCGCCAATGACGCCATTTCCCTCGACCTGCATCGGGGCGAAATCCTCGCCCTTCTCGGCGAGAATGGCGCGGGCAAGACGACCCTGATGAACATCCTCTTCGGGCACTACGTGCAGGACGAAGGCGACGTGTGCGTGCTAGCCGACGACGGCACCCTGTCCACCCTGCCCCCCGGTTCGCCTGGCGCCGCGCTGAAAGCTGGCATCGGCATGGTGCATCAGCATTTTACCCTGGCCGAAAACCTCTCCGGCCTCGCCAATATCCGCCTCGGCACCGAACCGCTGCTCTCGTTCGGGCGCGAGAGCGCCGCACGAGCAAAAGTCAAAAAAATCATCGCCGAGAGCGGGCTCGACGTCGATCTCGACCGCCGCGTGGCCGACCTGACAGTTGGCGAAAAGCAGCGCATCGAGATTTTGAAAGCACTCTATCGCGACGCAAAGGTGCTCATTCTCGACGAGCCCACCGCCGTGCTGACCCCGCAGGAGGCCGAGGGGCTTTTCGTGGTCCTGCGCCGGCTCGCCAGCAATGGCCTCGGCGTCATTTTCATCTCCCACAAACTTGGCGAAGTGCTCGCCGTCTCCCACCGCATTCTCGTCCTTCGCGCTGGCAAGAAAGCCGGCGAACTGGTGACCGCCCAAGCCGATCGCCGCGCCATCGCCGACCTGATGGTCGGCAAGGCCGTTGCCGAAGTGGTTCGCATCCCCGCCCTGCCCGGCGAAACCCTGATGGAATTCGATGATGTCTCGCTACACGCGGGTGGCCGACAGGCGCTGAGCGGCGTGAACCTGAAACTGCGCGCTGGCGAGATCGTCGGTCTCGCAGGTGTTTCCGGCAACGGGCAATCGGGCATCGCAGCACTGATTTCGGGCCTTGCCGTGCCAAGCAGCGGGACGCTGCGGCTCTACGGTGAAGCCGTCACCAAAGCCAGCCCGCGCGATCTCGTCACATTAGGCGTTGCCCGCATGCCGGAGGACCGACAGCACGACGGCGTTGTCGGCACCATGAGCGTCGCCGACAATATCGCCATCGAAGAAGTGCGCAGCCCCGCCTTCTCCAAAATGGGTCTCCTCGACCGCAAGGCCATGCGCGAGCGCGCGACATCAGCCATTTCCGGCTACGACGTTCGCTGCCCTGGCCCCGACGCCGAGGCGCGGCTGCTCTCGGGCGGCAATGTGCAAAAGCTCATTCTCGCCCGCGTCCTGGAGCGCGAACCGCGTGTCATCCTCGCCAATCAGCCGACCCGCGGCCTCGATGTTGGCGCGCAGGCCGAAGTGCATCGCCGCATCCTCGCCGCGCGCGACCGCGGCGCCGCCGTGCTGGTGATCTCCGAAGACCTAGACGAGCTCTTCGCTCTCGCCGACCGCTTCGTCGTGGTTCACGCTGGCGAATTGAGCGATGCCGGTTCAAGCGAGAGCCTCGACCGCGGCACGATCGGCCTGATGATGGCCGGCCAGGCCCGCACGCCAGTAGGAATTGCGTCATGAGCCTTCGTCTCGAACCGCGGGATCACGCCTCCGTCGGCCTCAAACTCACCGTGTCCCTCGCGGCCGGCGTGATCGCCCTGCTGCTGGTCGCCATTCCCGTTGTCGCTGCGGGCGGCACGCCATTGGAAGCCTACTGGCTCATGCTGCAAGGCGCCTTCGGCTCCATGTTTGCGCTGAGCGAAACGCTCAACCGCGCCACGCCGCTGATCCTGACCGGCCTTGCCGCCGCCGTCGCCTTCCGCGCAAAGCTCTGGAATATCGGCGCCGAGGGCCAGCTCTATATCGGCGCCCTCGCCGCCGTCTGTGTTGGCAGCGGCCTGCTGCAATTGCCGGCCGCCCTGATGATCCCGACCGTGATGATCGCCGGCTTCTTAGCTGGTAGCCTGATGATGGTCATTCCCACGATCATCAAGCAGCGTTTTGGTGCCGACGAGGTGGTCATCACCCTGTTGCTCAATTTCGTGGTCATCCTCTTCATCCAGATGCTGGTCGAAGGCGTGCTGAAAGACCCGCTTTCGATGGGTTGGCCGCAATCGGTGCCGCTGATTGCGGAAGCAAAGCTGCCAAAACTCCTGCCGCGCCTGCGCATGCATTGGGGCCTCATTGTCGGTCTGGTCGCCGCGCTGATCCTGTGGCTGATGGTCCGCAAAACCGTGCTCGGCTTTGAAATCCGCGCCGTCGGCGAGAACAAGGCCGCGGCGCGCTTCGCCGGCATTCCGGTCGACGCAACCATGCTGAAGGTCGCGCTGATCTCCGGTGGCCTCGCGGGCCTTGCCGGCGTCGGAGAAGTGGCGGGCGTAAAGGGCTATCTCTCCGCCGACCTGTCGCCGGGCTTTGGCTATTCCGGCATCGTCGTCGCCATGCTCGCCGGCCTCTCGCCCGTCGGCACAGTCATCGCCGCCATCTTCGTCGCCGCCGTCTTCGTGGGCGCAGACTCGATGAGCCGCGCCACCGGCATTTCGAGCTATATCGCCGATCTCGTCGTGGCCCTGTCGCTGCTCTGCGTGCTGGTGGGGAGCTTCTTCCTGCGGTTCCGCGTCAAATTCGAACGCCGGCAAGTGGGGGCCTGATCATGGACGTCCTCTTCGACATTCTCGGCTCCGCCAATTTCTGGGCCGCCGCCATCCGCATCGCCACGCCGCTGATCTTCGGCGTCCTCGGCGCCCTCATCTGCGAGCGCGCCGGCGTGCTTAATCTGGGTATCGAGGGCATTTTCGTCGCGGGCGCCATGGCCGGCTGGCTGGCCGTTTATCTTGGCGCTGGTCTCTGGGGCGGCGTTCTCGTCGCCGCGCTGGCCGGCGCACTCTTCGGCCTACTGCATGCCTTCCTCACAGTCATCCTCGGCCTCTCCCAACACGTCTCCGGCATCGGCATAACGCTCCTTGCGACCAGCGTGAGCTATTTCACCTACCGCACAGCCCTGCCCGACGTGACCTCGCCGCCGCGCATCGCCGCCTTCCAGCCGCTGAATATTCCCGGGCTCTCCGACCTACCCTTCATCGGCCCAGCCCTCTTCCAGCAGACGCCACTGACCTTCCTCGCGCTGGTCTTCGTCGTCCTCGTCGCGCTGGTGCTCTATCGCACCCCGCTTGGCCTCGCCATTCGCGCCGTCGGCGACAATCCCGCCTCGGTCGAAGCACAGGGCCTGTCCGTGGTTGGCCTCCGCGTCGGTGCCGTGGTTGTAGGCTCGGCGCTCATGGCGCTGGGCGGCGCCTTCCTCACCATGTCGGCCTTCGATGCCTTCTTCTTCGGCATGGTCAATGGCCGCGGCTGGATCTGCATCGCGCTCGTCGTCTTCGCCTCCTGGCAACCGGGCAAGGCCCTCCTCGGCGCGCTGCTGTTCGGTGCTTTCGATGCTTTCCAGATCCGCCTCCAGGCACAGATCGGCCAGGTTGTACCCGGCCAGGTCTTCCTCATGTTGCCATATCTGCTATCCATCGTGGCACTGATCCTGGTGGCACGCCGCGCGGATTATCCCCGCGCGCTGTTGCAGCCCTGGACCAAGGGGCAGCGGCACTAGTTTCCGCGCTGGCCAGGACCTATCAATCGTCGTCACTACCGGGCTCGTCCCGGTAGTCCATGCTGAGGCAAGATGGATTGCCGGGACAAGCCCGGCAATGACGACGGAGGGGAGATGACGGTGCTAGTCCGCCATCCGCCCGACCACCTTTCGAGACGAGAGACCAAAAAATGTTCGAGCTGAAAATCACGAATGCCACCCTGCCCGATGGTCGCAAAAACCTCGATATCGGCATCAAGGACGGCAAGATCGCTGCCATCGAAGCCAATCTCGGCGGCGAGGCGAGCGAGGTGATCGATGCCGATGGTCAGCTCGTTGCTCCGCCCTTCGTCGATTGCCACTTCCATATGGACGCGACCCTCTCCCTCGGCCAGCCGCGCTTCAACGAAAGCGGGCGCCTGCTCGAAGGCATCCAGATCTGGGGCGAACTGAAACCCTTGCTCACCCATGAAGCCGTCATCGAACGCGCCTTGAATTATTGCGACCTCGCCGTCGCCCAGGGCCTCCTCGCCATTCGCACCCATGTCGATATCTGCGATGAGCGCCTCCTCGGCGTCGAAGCGCTGCTTGAGGTGAAAAAGCGCGTCGCCCCCTATATCGACCTGCAGCTCGTCGCCTTCCCGCAGGATGGTTACTATCGCTATCCCGGCGCCATTGACCTGCTCAATCGCGCCCTCGACATGGGCGTCGACGTCGTCGGCGGCATTCCGCATTTCGAGCGGACCATGGCCGATGGTGCGGCGAGCGTGAAAGCCCTCTGCGAAATCGCCGAAAAGCGCGGCCTGCTCGTCGATCTCCACTGCGACGAAACCGACGACCCGCTGAGCCGACACATCGAGACGCTGACCTACGAAACCCAGCGCCTCGGCCTCAATGGCCGCGTCAATGGCTCACACCTGACGTCCATGCATTCCATGGACAATTACTACGTTTCCAAGCTCCTGCCGCTGATGGCCGAGGCCGACGTTTCGGCGACGGCCAATCCCAATATCAATATCGGCATCCAGGGCCGCCACGATACCTATCCCAAGCGCCGCGGCATGACCCGCATCCCCGAAATGCTGACCTATGGCATCACCTGCGCCTTCGGCCAGGACTGCATGATGGACCCCTGGTATTCGCTGGGTCAGGCCGACATGCTCGAAGTCGCATCGATGGGCCTCCACGTCGCGCAGATGACCAGCCGCGACGCCATGCGCCAGTGCTTTGACGCCGTCACCACTGGCCCCGCAAAAATCATGCATCTCGAAGGCTACGGCGTCGAAGTCGGCAACAAGGCCGACATGGTGCTGCTGCAGGCGACAGACTCCATCGAGGCCATCCGCCTCAAGGCAACGCGCCTTGCGGTCATCAAGCACGGCCGCGTCATCGCCCGCACCGCACCGCGCCAGACGGCGCTCGCCCTGCCCAATCGCCCGACGCGCCTCGATCCGGCCCGCGTCGGCCCAAGCGCCAACTGACTATTCTTATTGAGACGAGCCTTTTCATGACCGATACCGTTCTCGACCGTTTCCTGCGCTATGTGCAGATCGACACCCAGTCAGACCCCGCCTCGCCCACCCAACCATCGACGGAAAAGCAGAAGACGCTCAGCCGCCTGCTGGTCAGCGAACTGCGGGCCATCGGCTTTGCCGACGCCGAAATGGACAGCAATGGCTATGTCTATGCCACCGTGCCGGCCAATACCGACAAGGACGTGCCGATCATCTGCTTCTGCTCGCATGTCGATACGGCACCCGATTTCAGCGGCACCGGCGTAAAACCGCAGATCATCAAGAATTATGCCGGCGGCGACATCACCCTCGTCGGCGACAAGAGCCGCGTCATCCGCGTCTCTGAGCATCCCGAACTGAACAACCAGATCGGCAATGATCTCATCACCACCGACGGCACGACCCTGCTCGGCGCCGATGACAAGGCCGGCGTCGCCGAGATCGTGACCGCAGCGGAAATCCTCCTCAAGGACCAGTCCATCCCGCATGGCGCGATCAAACTGCTGTTCACACCGGACGAGGAAATCGGCCGCGGCGTTGACAAGGTGGACCTCAAAAAGCTCGGCGCGCGCTTTGCCTATACGATGGATGGCGAAACCGCCGGGACCATCGAAGACGAAACCTTCTCGGCCGACGGCCTCGAAATCTCCATCACCGGCGTCGCCATGCATCCCGGTTTTGCCAAGGGCCGCATGGAAAATGCCATCAAGATCGCCGGCGAAATCATCGCTCGCCTTCCCCATGACGTCTCGCCGGAAGGCACCGAAGGCCGCGAGGGTTTTGTGCATCCCGTCGGCGTGACCGGCTCGATGGAGAAGGCAACGATTTCGATGATCGTGCGCGATTTCACCGTCGCCAGCCTCCACGAAAAGGAAGCCATGGTGGACGAGATCGCCAAGGCGGTGATCGCGAACTACCCGGGCTCAAGCTATCGCATTGCGGTGAAAGAACAGTACCGCAACATGAAGGAGGTTCTGGACAAGAACCCCGAGATCGTCGAGTTCGCCGTCGAAGCCATCCGCCGTGCCGGCATGGAGCCGGTTCGCGGCTCCATTCGCGGCGGCACTGATGGGTCGCGCCTCTCCTTCATGGGCCTGCCCACCGCCAACATCTTTGCCGGCGGCCACGCTTTCCATTCGCCGCTCGAATGGATCAGCCGTCAGGACATGGAAAAGGCTGTGTCCACAATCGTCGAGTTGGCGCGACTCTGGGAAGAGCGCGCCTAAGCGGCGTGCGGTTCTCTCCGCGTCTCCTGCGGAGAAAAGCCAAACCGCCGTTTGTAGCAGGTGGCGAAATACTGGCTTGAGGAAAAGCCGCATTCCAGCGCGATTTCGGTCACGCTGGCGTCGGCCTTTTCACTCAACCACTTCTTCGCCGCCTCAAGCCGCACCATCTGCAGATAGCGCACTGGCGTCATATTGGTGAGCGCCTGGCAATGCTGGGAAAACTGCGTACGCGACAGGCTGCATTCGGCGGCCATGTTTTCGAGCGTCCAGTTTTCGTCGAGCGCATGTGGCAGGCGATTGAGAAAAATCTGCACGGTGCGCTTGGAGCTCGCCAGATCCTCATCGAGCACCGGCGCCTGGCTCTCAAGCTGCTTCATGAACTGCAGCAGCATCATCGAGATCAGCAGGCGCAGGCGCGTCTCATCGCCCGCCACATCATGCCCAGCAACGATCTCGGCAATATCGTGAAAACTGCGCATCACGTCGCGGCTGGCGGTAAGAACATGCTGCTCATTGCGTGAGAGCAGCCGCGTCAGCCGCTCGGTATCGCGTTCCGGCCAGGCCATCCAGTCGGGCCAGAGCCAATCCTCATGCGGCCGGCGCACGCCGACATCGAACAGCACCCAGATGATCTGGCTGGCCGACACATGCGGATCGCCGAACTGGTGCAATTGCCAGGGGCGCACGACGAACATCTGGCCCTCGGTCAGCTCGTGCCGCTGCCCATCGACCTTGAGCACCATGGAGCCGCGCGCCAGATAGGCGATTTTCACGCCCTCGTTGCAGTGCTCCTTGAGCCCCCAGTCCTGGCTGCGTACAGCGTCCCAACCGCCCACGGAAAGCACCTGTGGCAGCGCTTCGCCCAGCGGCTTTCCCGGATACTTCCGCCGCGTCCAGGCGTTCAGCGTCACCTTGCCGGCGAGCGAAGCCTCATAAAGGTCGGCGCAATTGCCGGCATACATCAGCGCGCCGGGCTCGGTGAATACGGCCGGCCGGGCCAAGGCGTGCAAACGGGCCTCTGCGTTCATGGTCCCCTCCATGTGCAAATTCTACCAGTGTTATCATTCGAACGCGCGAGTGCACGCAGTGCGCAATGATCGCAACGTTCGCCTCCTGGCGCTGATGCTAGAGAGTCGAACGTCCGGAAGTCAACCAGAGCAGTCATAAAGACAGCCAGACTGACATTTCGGACCGTGGAGGAGTTTAGGCCGGAGCAGGTTTCTGCGGCGTTCGAAATTCGCTGGCGAGGTGAGGTGCAACAATTGTTGTACGTGCCTCAAGGCGATTGAGAGCGGCTGCGCACCGTCCGGCGCGAGGGGAAGCATATGAAGCTCGGCATCAATCTGCTGTGCTTGACCGACTTCGTGACCGAAGCGCATCTGCCGGCAATCCGGCAGATCAAGGCGCTGGGTTATGATGGCGTCGAGGTGCCGGTTCTTTCCGGCGAGCCGTCGCATTATGCGTGGCTGGCCAAGGAGCTGGATGCCATAGGGCTCGAGCGCTGCACGACCTCCATAGTGCCGAGCCCCGATGCCAGCCCGATTTCAGACGACCGGGACAATCGCGCACGCGGCCGGAAACATCTCGATTGGGCCCTCGATTGCGCTATCGCCCTTGGTGCGCAAAGCGTTGGAGGACCGATCCATGCCCCCATCGGGCATTTTACCGGCAGCGGCCCCACCGAGAGCGAGCTTTCCTATGGCGCCGAGGCGCACCGGGCGCTGGCGACCCGCGCCGAGGCCAATGGCATCTATCTCAGCCTCGAACACCTCAACCGTTTCGAGACCTATTTCCTCAACACGACGACGCAATGCCGCGACTATGCGCGCCGCGTCGACCACCCGGCCTGCCGGATCATGTACGACACGTTCCACGCCAATATCGAGGACCGAAATCAGGTCGCAGCCTACGAAACCGTCGCTCCGCATGTCGGCATCGTGCACATTTCCGAGAACGATCGCGGCATTCCTGGTCGCGGGCATATCGATTTTCTCTCGATCATGCAGGCCGTCCGCCGCTCGGGTTACGATGGCTGGGTGACGCTCGAGGCCTTCGGCGCCGGCCTCCCCGCCATCGCGGCGGCGACCCGCGTCTGGCGCCCGCTCTTTCCCGATTACGACACGCTCTTTTCCGAAAGCGCCGATTTCATCCGCAGCACCTGGGACGCGGCCGGGAGGGAAATCGCCGCATGAGTGATGCCCCGACCATCGAGATGCGCGGCATTTCCAAGTCGTTCCCGGCCGTGAAGGCGCTGCGCGGCGTGTCCTTCACCTGCTCCCGCGGCGAAGTCCATGCGCTCTGCGGCGAGAACGGCGCCGGAAAATCGACGCTCATCAAAATCCTCTCCGGCGTCTATCGACCCGATAGCGGCGAGGTGCTGATCGACGGGCAGGAGCAACATTTCAAGCATCCGCAGGAAGCCCTGCTCGCCGGCATTTCGGTGATATATCAGGAATTTTCGCTGCTGCCCGAGCGCACGGTCGCGCAAAACCTCTTTCTCGGCCGCGAGCCGATGAAGAACGGGCTGATCGACAACAAGGCCATGGTCGCCGAGACCCAGCGCGTGCTCGGCCTTTTTGGCGTACGCCATCGCATCGAGCCGGAAACACTGGTGGCCGACCTCGATGTGGCGAGCCAGCAGATGGTCGAGATCGCCAAGGCGATTTCGCTCAATGCCAAAGTCATCGTCATGGACGAGCCGACCGCCGCGCTCAACGAAGCCGAATGCGAGGTGCTGTTCTCGCTGGTCGACCAGCTCCGCGCCTCCGGCACGGCCATCGTCTACATCACCCACCGCATGCGCGAAGTCACCCGCCTCGCCAATCGCGTCACCGTCATCAAGGACGGCGAAGTCACGGCTAGCTTTGACCATGTTCCTGCGCCCGACGTCATCGTCCGTGCCATGGTCGGCCGCGACATCTCCGAATATTACCCGGAGCCAGCGACCGCGTCTGAAATCGGCCCCGTCGTCCTCTCGGTCTCCGGCGGCGCCAATGCCGCGCTGCGCGACATCAATCTGGAACTGCGCTCGGGCGAAATCGTCGGGTTTGCGGGTCTGCAAGGCGCCGGACGCACGCCGCTCGCCATGGCGCTCTTCGGCGCCGCGCCGTTCACCTCGGGTTCCATGACTCTCGACGGCAAGGTGGTTCACCTCACCTCGCCGCGCGACGCCATCCGCGCCGGCATCGGCATGTTGCCGGGCGACCGCAAAGCCCAGGCGCTGTTCCTCATGCAATCCGTGCGCGACAATGGCATGCTCACCGCCCGCAGCTTTGCCAATCCGTTCGGCGGCCACAAAGCCAATCGTTTCACCGACCTCACCGGCATGAACGCCCTTCTCGATCAGATGAAAGTCCGCGCGCCCTCCTACGAGCAGGAAATGCGCTTCCTCTCCGGCGGCAACCAGCAAAAGGCCATCGTCGCACGCTGGCTCGCCCTGCGCCCAAAAGTCCTGATCTTCATCGAACCAACCCGCGGAATCGACGTCGACGCCAAGGCAAGCATCTACCACCTGATGCGCGACCTCGCCCGCGCAGGCACGGCCGTGATGATGGTCTCATCCGACCTGCCCGAAATCCTCGGCGCCTCGGATCGCATCGTGGTCATGCGCGAAGGCCGCATTGCCGGCGAATTCGGGCGCACAGCCACCGAAGCCGAACTCATGCTGGCCGCCACGGGCGAAACGGGAGTGGCCGCATGACCGACATGCCCCTCCCCGCCAAAAATCCCCGCCGCTTCCGCTTCGAGCGCCACGCCTCAACCATCCTGCTGCTCTCGGCGGTCGCGCTCTACATCGCCCTGATCATCATCATGGGCCAGACGCGTTTCCTGACGCTCGACAACCTCGTGGCCATTCTCAGCCGCTCGATCACCCTCGGCATCACCGCCATCGGCCAGACCTTTGCCATTCTCGTCGCCTCGATCGACCTCAGCGTCGCCAGCGTCATTTCGGCCGCCGCCGTCGTCACTTCGGTGGTGATGAATGGCGACCCGGCCATGATGCTGCCAGCGGTTGCCGCCGTCCTCGCCCTCGGCGCCGTCGTCGGCCTCGCCAATGGCCTCGTCATCACCAAACTTGAGGTCAATCCGCTGATCGCAACGCTCGGCATGTCGCTCGTCATCCAGGGCGTTTTGTCTTATTATTACAACAACTTCGCCGGCAACGTGCCGGTCGAGTTCCAGCTCTTTGCCTATGGCACGGTAGGCATCGTGCCCTTCTCGCTGATCTTCATGTTCGTTCTCGCCGGCTGCGCCTGGTTCGTCCTGCGCTTTTCCCGCTTCGGCTCCGATGTCTATTCCGTCGGCGGCAACAAGGACGCGGCCCGCCTTGCCGGCATCAAGACAGACCGCGTCGTCATCGGCGCCCATGTCATCTGCTCGCTCTGCGCCGCCATTGCCGGCATCTACCTCGCCTCGCGCCTCCGTTCGGGCGCGCCGTGGATCGGCGCCGAGGGCGTCTATGACCTTGAATCCATCGCCGTCGTCGTCATTGGCGGCACCGTCCTCGCGGGCGGCCGCGGCGGCATCTGGGGCACCATGGCTGGCGTCATCATCTTCTCGCTCATCGACTCCATCTTCAACGTCGCCGGCGTCGACGCATTCGTGAAGCAGGTGCTGCGCGGCATCATCATTGTCGCTGCCGTCGCCTTCTATGCCGCCCGTTCGAAGAGGCCCGTCGCATGAGCGCGCAATCCCTTCCGCAACCCACCGCGACGACGCGCCGCCTGCCCAAGATCAATCCGGTCTATGTGCTGGTCGTGGCGCTGATCCTCGCCATCATCGTCATGAACCCGGCCTTCGGCGAACCCACCGGCTACATGAATTTCCTCAAGCGCGTCACCGCCCTCGCCATTCTCTCGGCCGGCGCGCTCTATGTCATCGTCTCCGGAGGTTTCGACCTCAGCGTCGGCTCGATCATGACGCTGACGGTCATCGGCTCGTCCATGCTCGCCAGCAACGATCCCAATTCGACCTATTGGATTATCCCCCTGATGCTCTGCATCGGCGCCGTCATCGGGCTGATCAACGGCCTCGTCGTCAGCTACCTCAAGGTCCCATCGCTGATCGCCACGCTTGGCATGATGATCACGCTCAACGGCGTCGCTTTCATGTGGTCCGGCGGCGCGCCGCGCGGTTACCTGCCAGACACGTTCCGCTTCTTCGGCCGCTACAACATCACCGACATACCGGTGATCACGCTGCTGCCCGTCGCCGTAATCTGCCTCGTCGTCTTCGGCACCATCCTCTGGTGGGGCATGCACCGCACCAATTTCGGCCGCATGCTGCATGCCGTGGGCGACAACCAGCAGGCGGCGCGCCTCGCCGGCGTACCGGTCGAGCGCGTGCGCATCTCCGCCTTCGTCGTCTCGGCGCTGACCGCCGTTCTCGCCGGCGTCATTCTCGGTGGCCGCGCCGGCGTCTCCGTCGATATCGGTTCAGGCTTCGAGCTGCAGGCCATCACGGCGGCCGTCATCGGCGGCGCACAATTGCTCGGCGGTCGCGGCTCCGTCCCCGCGACCATTGCCGGCGCGCTGGCGCTCGAAGCCATTTTCACCCTGCTCAACCTTCTCGGGCTGGCCCAGCCGGTCCGTCTGGTGGTGCAGGGACTAATCCTCATCGGCGCAGTGGCGTTTGCGACTTACCAGCGCAAGCGCGCGGGCCGGTGAGCTGAGACAGATGGCCGATCGGCCGTCTGAGGGAAGAGTGGGAAAACCTCACGAGGGAGGAAGACGTGAAGAAGATTATTTTGGCGGCTGCCGTGTTCGGCATGCTGACCGGAGCCGCATTTTCTCAGGCTCCAAACTTTGACGATCCGGCCGAATTCGCCAAGCAGCGCGACCAGCTGACCGCAACCTTCAACGGCCCCGCGGACCAGCCGTATCTGCAATATGCCGGCGACTCCATGGCCGATACCGCCTCGTTCAAGAAGGAAGGTCCCTGGACCGTCTGCTTCTCGAACGCAGGCGTCAACAATCCCTGGCGCGTGGTCGGCTACACCGACATGACCGAAGAGGTAAAACTCCATCCGGAAATCGGCACCTTCACCCATGTCGACGCCGAAGGTTCTGATGACAAGCAGATCGCCGATATCGACGACCTGCTGGCAGGCGGCAATTGCAGCGTGCTGATCGTTTCGCCGAACTCCACCGCAGCCCTCACGCCGGCGGTCGAAAAGGCCTGCGCCGCCGGTCTTCCGGTCATCGTCTTCGACCGCGGCGTCACCACCGATTGCCCGGTCACCTTCGTCCACCCCGTGGGCGGCTACGGTTTTGGTATCCAGGCGGCCGAACACATCATCGCCAATGTGCCGGCCGGCGGCAAAGTGCTGATGCTGCGCATCCTGCCCGGCGTCGACGTGCTCGAAACGCGTGCCTCCGGCGCCCGCAACATGTTCAAGGAAGCTGGCCTTGAAGTCCTCGGTGAAGAATTCACCGACGGCGACAATGCCAAGACCAAATCCATCGTTGAAGACTATCTGCAGCGCGGCACCATCGACGCCGTGTGGATGGATGCCGGCGCTACTGCCGTCGCCGCCGTTGAAGCCTTTGAAGACCAGGGCGTCGATGTCCCGGTCGTCACCGGCGAAGACCAGCAGGATTATCTGCAGAAGTGGCGCGACCTTGGTTTCAAGGGCATTGCCCCGACCTACCCGACCTATCAGTGGCGCACCGCCATCATTGCTGCGGTGAACACGCTCAAGGGCGAACAGGTCCCGAGCCCGGAATGGGTGCTGCCGCAGCCGGCCATCACCCAGGACGTGCTCGGCCAATACATCAACGAAAAGATGCCGCCGCTCCACTACGCCATGTGCGGCTGCGAAGACATGCCGAACTATCCCCAGGCCTGGGGCGGTACGGAATAAAAACTTCCCAACGACGACTGCGGGGCGCCCAAGGGCGCCCCTTCTTCGTTCAGGAAGGGGAACGTTCATGAGCATCAAGACAGAACTGCATTGGTCTAAGCCCAAGGGCATGCTGCCCAATTCCCGCTTTCCGCTGCTGGTGCATCGCAATGCGGTGCCGGGCGGCGGCGAAGACGCCGTGATGACGCGTCTGCGCGAAAACAACTGGCTCAACAACTGGCGCTATCCCGGCATCTACACCTATCCGCATTTTCATTCGACGACGCATGAATGCCTCGGCTGCGCCCGCGGCTGGATGGAAGTGGAATTCTTCGGGGTGGGCGGGGTGAAACTGCGCGTGGAAGCGGGCGACATCGTCGTCCTGCCGGCCGGCGTCTCCCACTGCATGACCGGCAAGTCCGACGATATCCAGATGGTCGGCGGCTATCCCGATGGCCGCGACTGGGACAATGTGCAGGAGGCCAATCTCACCGAAGAGAGCCGCCGCACCGTCGCCAAGCGCATCATGATGCTGCCCATTCCGGCGCGCGATCCGGCAACGGGATTGCCGATGATCGAATGGATCGATGCGCCATCATCGGTCGACGCGGATTTGAATGACTATCGCGACGGGTTGGGGGAAGGCTGACGGTCACGCGGCTGAAGCCATTCCCCAATACCCCCCTTTCGTCATTGCCGGGCTTGTCCCGGCAATCCATCTTGGGGACCCCGGACGGTATGGACCACCGGGACAAGCCCGGTGGTGACGATGGGGTAGATTTCCCGGCAAGATCGCAGCCTGGCTAGCCGCCCAAAAAGGTCTTCACCGCCCCGGCCTGAACACCCGCCTACCCTCAACCTCAACCACGCCCGAAACCGGTAGCCTCGCCGATGTCCGCACCACCAGTTCCCCATTGAACACGCGATGCTCCGCCTCGATCTCCCCGCTATTGATCTGGCTCATCAGGATTTCCACCGTAGCCTCGACCATGCGCTTATGCGGTTGGCTCATGGAGGTGACGCCATAGGCATCCCAGCGCGCGGGTCCCACATCGTCATAGCCGACAATGGAAATGTCCTCGGGGATAGAGAGCCCAAGCTCAAATCGAGCCACATCTATCACCGCAACAGCCATGTGATCATTGGCGACAAACAACGCATCGGGGCGATCCGGTCGCGTCAGCAGTTTTCGCGCCGCCGCCTGTGCTTCGGCGCGATCGTAATTGCCAACCTCAATCAGGATTTCCGTGTGCCCCGCCTCGGCCAGCGCTTCGCGATAGCCCGCGAGACGGTCGCGATTGGTCGAAGAACTTTCAAGCCCGGCGATATAGCCAAAGCGTTTGTGACCACCGGCCAGCAGGAACTCGGCAACCCGCCGCCCGCCCTCGCGATTTCGTGTCGTCACGCTCGATACTGCGTCGCGCTCGGTAGTGCGGTTGAACAGAATCACCGGAATGCCAGCCGCGGCACACTCTTCCGACAAGGCC
Organism: Devosia sp. LjRoot3; assembly: GCF_964252865.1. Lineage (NCBI taxonomy): Bacteria > Pseudomonadati > Pseudomonadota > Alphaproteobacteria > Hyphomicrobiales > Devosiaceae > Devosia > Devosia sp. LjRoot3. The sequence continues at coordinate 858,284 of NZ_CAXUPK020000001.1, read as the reverse complement.
GAAGACAGCGAGGTCGAAGCCAGCACGATGCCATCAACCCGATATTGCATGAGCTGGTCAAAGACCGGGTCGCTGTCGCCATCAGCCAGGCCGGTAAAAAGCAGCAGGCGGTAGTCTTCCTTGGCCAGCAACCGCCCCAACTGCTCAAGCACGTCGGGATAAAAGAGATTATCGAGATAGGCCATCACCACCGCGACAATGCGCGAGCGGTTCGTCGTCAGCGAGCGGGCAATGGCATTGGGCCGGTAGCCCAGCTCCTTGGCCGCCGCCAAGACCTTGGCGCGGGTTTCCGGAGCAATAGAAGCGCCGGGGGTAAAACTGCGCGACACAGCCGACTGGGAAACCCCAGCCCGCTCCGCCACCTGCGAAGATGTGACCCCGGTTTTCCTTACTCCGCCGTCCATCCGCCATCCACCAAGAGCGCAGTGCCGGTGATCAGTGCCGCCGCATCGGAGGCGAGAAAAACCACCGGCCCCATGATGTCTTCAACCCGGCCCAGACGACCCAGCTTGATCTTGGAAAGGACCCAGGAGCGGAAATCGGGATCGCTCAGGTTCTTCGCCGTCAGCTCGGTTTCGATGAAGGTCGGACAGACCGTGTTGACGCGAATATTGCTGGCGCCCAGCTCGATGGCCATGGCCTTGGTGAGGCCTTCAACAGCATGCTTGCTCGCGGCATAGATGGCGCGGTTGGGGCCACCGACATGCCCCATCTGCGAAGAGACATTGATGATCGACCCGCCCTGCCCCGCCGCCTGCAGCTTGCCCACCACGGCCTGCGACACGAAAACGGTCGCGGCAAGATTGAGCTGCATCACCGCCTGATAATCACGCTCGGTAATGCCGGCGACCGAACTATGCCGCGCCGTGCCGGCCGAATTGACCAGCACATGGAATGGGTCGCTTTCAGCGACGAATTCGCGAATGGCGTCGAAGTCAGTGATGTCGATGGCGACGCCCTCAGCCGCCAGGCCGATATCGGCCATGGCATTGACCACGCGCTCGACATCGGCAGCGGTGCGCGCCGCCACCGTCACATGGGCGCCCGCCTCGGCGAGGGCAACCGACGCGCCCAGCCCGATCCCGCGGGTGCCGCCGGTAACCAGGGCGCGCTTGCCATCGAGACGGAAACTGGGCGTGCGGGGAAGCGTCATTATTTGGCGGCCTCTTCTGTCGGTGCGGCAGCGGTACCATAGGGCACGTTGCGACCGCCATAGCGACGCACGCGGATATTGGCTTGCTCCGCATGGCCGACAAAACCCTCAAGCATGGAGAGACGAGAACCATAGGCGCCGATCTCAGCCGAGGCCTCGTCGGTCGTCACGGTCTGCCATGTGCAGGTCTTGAGGAATTTTCCGACCCAGAGACCGCCCGTATAGCGCGCCGCCTTCATGGTGGGCAGCGTGTGATTGGTGCCGATCACCTTGTCGCCATAGGCCACATTGGTGCGCGGCCCGAGGAATAGGGCGCCGAAATTGGTCATATTGTCCCGGAACCACATATCGCGATCGGTCATGACCTGCACGTGCTCGGAAGCGATGCGATCGGCCTCAGCCAGCATTTCCTCGTAAGAGTCGCAAACGATGACCTCGCCGAAATCGGCCCAGGACTTTTTCGCGATATCGGCCGTCGGCAGAATGGCGAGAATGCGCTCAATCTCGGCCATTGTGTCGCGCGCCAGCTTTTCCGAATTGGTCAGCAGAATGGCCGGGCTTGTCGGCCCATGTTCCGCTTGCCCCAGAAGATCGGTCGCGCAGAGTTCGCCATCGACAGTCTCGTCAGCGATGACCAGGGTCTCGGTTGGGCCGGCAAAAAGGTCGATGCCGACGCGACCATAGAGCTGGCGCTTGGCTTCGGCGACAAAGGCATTGCCGGGTCCCACCAGCATGTCGACTGGCTGGATCGTCTCCGTGCCGATAGCCATGGCGCCAATGGCCTGGATGCCGCCGAGCACATAGATCTCATCGGCACCCGCCATAGCCTGAGCCGCAACGATCGCCGGCGCCGGCTTGCCATTGAAGGGCGGCGCGCATGTGATGACCCGCGGACAGCCAGCGACCTTCGCCGTCAGCACCGACATATGGGCCGAAGCCAGCAGCGGATATTTGCCGCCCGGCACATAACAGCCCACGGCATTGATCGGCACATGCTTGTGGCCCAGCGTCACGCCCGGCATGGTCTCGACCTCAAGCGGAAGCATCGTGTCCTTCTGCTTCTGGGCGAAATTGCGCACCTGGGTCTGGGCGAATTCGATGTCGTGCAGATCCTGATCGGTCAATTGCGCCACGCAATCGTCGATCTCTTTCTGGCTCAACCGAAAATCCTGGCGATCCCACTTGTCGAACTTGATCGACAGATCCCGCACGGCAGCGTCGCCGCGCTTTTCGATATCGGCCAAAATCCCCTCGACCGTCGCCCGAACCTGGCGATCCGCCTCGGCCCGCTCTTCAACATCCTTACCGCGCTTCAGCCAAACTGGCATGGATCAATCCTCCATAATGCATACGCATGCATTACCGCGATGACCAACAAAGCGCCAGTAGGACTTTCGATTGCCTCCATTGTCAGACAAAGCAAGACGCAAAACTGTGCATACGAATTCACACCCAATGGCCGCGCCTCGCCCTCCTAGTCGAAGAAACCAGCATCCTCCTCGGAGAGATATTTCTTCGCCCCTTCGGCATCGATATCGAGGCCAAGCCCCGGCGCCTCCAGGAGATCGACGTGACTATCCCGCACGATCTGTTTCGGCAGGCCAATGACGATGTCCTCCCACCAAGGGTCGGACGCACTCGGATATTCAAAGGCGATATAATTGGCCGGCAGCGTGGCGCAGACATTGATCAGCGCGCCGAGCCCAAGAAGCCCATTGGCCGTGCCATGCGGCGCCATCATGATCGAGTGCATATAGGCGTGTTCGGCCACCCACTTCAGCTCCGCAATCCCGCCAATATCAGCCGGATCTGGCCCGACGACCCGCACCGCCTGCGTCTCGATCAACTCCTTGAAATTGTGCCTGAGATAGATCTGCTCGCCCGTATGGATGGGCGTCGATGTCGACACCGTCAGCTCGCGATAGGCCTGCGGATTGACCCAGGGCACATAGTCCCCGGTCAGCATGTCCTCGAGCCACATGAGATTGTATTTTTCCGTCGCCTGCGCAAAGCGGATAGCGTCGTTGAGGAACCAGCCCGGCCCGCAATCGAGCGCCAGGCTCACCTTGTCCCCCAAGACTTCCTTCATGGCGATGACGCAGTCGATCATGTGCGCCATGCCGCGCTCGCTGATCTGCCCCTGATCCATCGCGCCGTGATAGCCGGCCTTGGTCTGGCGCGGGCCATAGTGAAAATCGTCGACGGAATCCTTCATGTTGGAGTGGAAACTGATCCCCTGCTTCACCATGAAGAAGTTTTCCGGCCGCTCCATCATCCACTTCACATCGGCCGCATAATCCTCCGGCCGATCCCCGGTACGCTTCTTACGGATGGAGCCGTTATAAACCCGCACCTTGTCACGCACCTTGCCGCCAAGCAGCTTATAGACCGGCACATTGGCCGCCTTACCGGCAATGTCCCAAAGCGCATGCTCGATGGCGCTGACCGCCGCCCCATAGGGCTTGAACGAACCACGCTGCCGGATTTTCAGCATGCAGCGCTCGACATCGGTCGGATCCTCCCCGATCAGCGCCTCGCGAAAATGCAGCACCCAGGGCTTTAGGTACGGCTTGGTATATTCCACCTCGCCCAAACCATAAATTCCCTCGTCCGTAACGACACGAACGATCGGGTGGCGCCCTATGACGGCGCAGCGCAAGTCCGTGATTTTCATTGGTTTCCTCCCTCGAATGCCCCTAGGCCGGCGTTCTCCTCGGCCCATTCCGCTTGGCAACGCCCATCTGCTCGATGATGTGCCGGCCCGACCCCTCCACATGCAGCGCCACAACCGCGGCGGCGCGATCGGCGTCCTGCGCGCGAATAGCCTCGATCAGCTCGCGATGCTCGCGCAACACAGCCTGCATGCGGCTCAGCGAGGTCGGAAAACGCCGGCTGATGGCCCGCAGGATTTCGCGATGCTTCCACCAAAGATCAGCCGCGTGCCGGTTGTAGTGGCGGTCGTAGATGAGCTGGTGAAACCGCGTATCGAGTTCGCCGTGATGCTTTGGATCGGCAAAATTGTGCGCCTCGATTGCGGCCTGCGCCGCTTCGAGATCAGCAATATCGGCATCAGTCGCGATCGAGCAAAACCACTTGGTCAGCGCCGGCTCGATCAACATCTCGATCTCGATGATGTCGCGCACGAAAGCCTCATCGATGGGCCGCACCCGCGCACCGCGATTGGGCTCCATCACCACAAAGTCTTCGCCGCGCAATTGCTGCAGCGCCTCGCGCACGGGATTGGTGGAGGTGCCATAGCGCGTCGCGAGATCGGCAACTTTCAATCGGGCATTGGGCTCCAGGCGTCCGGAAATGATGTCTTCCCGGATCAGCTCATAGATCGATAGCGGCTGCTCGGAAGCAGCGAATTCATTGGTGTCGTCGGCAGGCATCGTGGTCATGGAGCATGGTTTATGCGCCTTCTTGCGGGATGCCAAGCGGGATAATGCACATTAAATATACCAAATAATGTACGATCCAAGCTATATTGACAGATAAGTTCTGGTCTGGAACTGTCCCAAGCGGGAGACATGGGCAAAAGCCCGGCCCCGGAGGACCTAGCGGCGGGACGCCGCGGATGCCGTGCCGTAAGCGCCGGAATCCAACCGAGGAGGACTATCGATGACGAACATGCAGGACCGCGTTCGGCGGTCTGGCTCGCCGTATCGTCGGCAAGTCGTTGCCTATGCCTTGGCCGGTTTGACCACCGCCTCACTGATGTCGACGACCGTTTATGCGCAGTCGGTTGATCTCAGCCAGTGGTCGCCGGAATACATCAAATCCATTGCCGGCACGGCCACCTATGACACAGCAAAGGATTGCGGTGCCGTGGTGCCCAACGACTATGCCGGCAAGGTGAGCTACTGGTACACCGGGCCCTTCGAGGCCGATCCGCAGATCGCCCACGATCAGGACAAGGCCTTCTGGGAGGCCTTCAAGGCCGCCTATCCCAATATCCAGGCCGACGTGCAGTCGATCACCTACAACGAACTGCTCGACAAATTCCGCACCGCCCTTCTCGGCAATGCCGCGCCGATGGTCGTGCGCCTGCAAATTCTGGGTGGCGTCGAATTCGCCGCCAAGGGCTATCTCAATCCGCTGAAGCCGGAAGATGTCGGCTATACCGCAGCCGACTTCTGGCCGGGCGCCCTCAAGTCGGTCACCTGGGACGGCGAAACCTACGGCATCCCGACCAATAACGAGACCATGGGGTTCATCTGGAACGCCAAGATTTTCGCCGATGCCGGGCTCGACCCTGAATCTCCGCCCGCAACCTGGGACGACGTCGTCACCTATTCCAAGACGATCCACGACAAGCTCGGCATTGCCGGCTATGGCCTGGTCGCCAAGCAAAACGCCGGCAATACGCCCTTCCGCTTCATGCCCCAGCTCTGGGCCTATGGCGGCGGCGCGCTCGACGAAACCTCTGCGGAACCAGCCTATGAAACCGTCGAGCTCAACAACGATGGCAGCAAGGCCGCCCTGCAGGCCGCCTATGACATGTATGTCAGGGACCAGTCGGTCCCAACTTCGGCCCTGACCAATACCCAGGCCGAAAACCAGGCGCCGTTCATCGCCGGCCAACTCGCCATGATGATCGCCCACCCGGCTGAATATGCAAAAATGCTCGACCTCGCCTCCAAGGCAACCGGGGCCGACAAGGCAACCGCTGACGCCGTGGTCGAAAACATGCGCTATGGCCTGCTTCCCGAAGGTCCGGCCCGTCGTGCCGTGGTGTTCGGCGGCTCCAACATTCACGTCGTAAAGCCTGAATATGTCGATGGCGGCGCCATCGATGAGCAGGCCGTCAAGGCGCTGATCTGCATGTGGACGAGCCCGGAATGGTCGACCAAGCTCGCCTGGGTCGGTTCCAATCCCGGACATCTGGGCGGCTTCAAGACCGAATGGATGAAGGAACGTCTGGACACCATAAAATTCCTCGACGTCACCACCTCCATGCTGCCCAACGGCATCCCGTTCCCGGTCCAGCCCTACGCGCCTGAGATCATGAATATCATCGTGCCCGACATGCTGCAGAACGCGCTTACCGGCACCATGACGGTCGATGAGGCAGCCAACGACGCGGCGGCCAAGGTCGAAGAACTGATGAGCGGAATGTAGCGATCCCTCCCGCGCAGACGGCCGGCAGTCCCTGATTGCCGGCCGTTCCTTCCACCAACAGGGACAGCACAATGAGCGGCGTATCAGGGTCTGCCATCTTCACCGATCGCCCGGTGGAGCCGGCACGGCGGAGCAGTCTTCTCTCGCGCATGTGGAAGCAGCGCGCCGACTATCTCTATGTGCTCCCGGCCATCGTGGTGATGCTCATCGTCATCGCCTATCCGGTTTACTACACGATCGAACTGAGCTTCTTCAAAACCCCGGCCAGCCTGCAATTGCGGGACAAGGTGTTTGTCGGCCTCGACAACTACACCACCATCCTCACCAGCGCCTCGTTCTGGAAGGTCACCTGGCAGACGCTGATCTGGACGTTCTTCTCGACCCTCTTTGCCTTCTTCCTCGGCCTTGGCGCCGCCCTGTCGCTGCATCGCGAATTCGTCGGTCGCGGCGTGCTGCGCGCCATCCTGCTTATTCCTTGGGTCGTCAGCGCCGTTGCGGCCTCCTATGTCTGGAAGTGGCTTTATCACTCCGATTTCGGCGCTATCGGCGCCTTCATGGTGCAGATCGGCGTAACCGATCAGCCGATCAATTTCGTCGACAACACCTCCACCGCCCTCGCCTCGCTGATCGTGGTCAATGTCTGGAAGGAATTCTCCTTCGCCATGATCATGCTGATGGCCGGCCTCCAGACCGTGCCCGAACAATTGCTGCGCGCCGCCAAGGTCGACGGCGCCAATGCCTGGCAGCGCTTCTGGCACGTCACCTTCCCGCACCTTGCCGGCGTGTCCACGGTCACCGTGCTGCTACTGACAGTGCAGAATTTCAACTCCTTCATCATCCCCTTCATCATGACCGGCGGCGGCCCGGCAGGCTCGTCCGATATCTGGATCACCCAGATCTACCAGCTCGCCTTCGGTCGCCAGCGCTGGGGCGCGGCCGCTGCTTATTCAGTGCTGCTCTTCATCATCATGATGACCCTTGGCTACTTCTACGTCCGCGCCCTGACCCGCGGCGACGACAAGAGGGCCGGCGCATGAACACAGACTTCAGAGTGCCTGGCTCCACCCCACCCTCAATCCCTCCCCATCAAGGGGAGGGAGGAAGCGGCTCCCAGGCATGGGCTTTTTCGCCTCCCTCCCCCTTGTGGGGAGGGATCGAGGGTGGGGGTTCGGCGCCCACCGAGCTATCAACCGTGTCACCCCCCTCCCCAACCCTCCCCGCGAGGGGGAGGGTGCCGGGCCGGTGGCTCTCGCACAAATCCCGCCCCAAACTCCATCGGCACCTCCCCCTCGACGGGGGAGGTTGGGAGGGGGTGTCGGCACGTTCGATAGCCGAGGCCTCGTCACGTCCGCCCCAGTGGGAAGGGACCGATGGGGGAATGCCGATGCCCCCCGCGCCATCCGTCGGAGGAAACACCCCATGACCGACGCCACCTCTACCCACATCCGCCCCGTCACCAAAAAACCCGTCGACTACTGGCGCTGGTCGGGCCGCATCTTCCTCGTGCTGCTGCTGATCTTCACCGCCATGCCCATGGCGTGGATGCTGATCACTTCCCTGAAAACCGGCTTCGCGGCCATGCAATATCCGCCGCAATGGTGGCCCGCTTCCCCAACGCTCGAAAACTACGCGCGCCTGCTCGATCCGCGGAACAGTATCGGCCAGGATTTCCTGCGCTATTTCTGGAACAGCCTCTGGGTCTCCACAGCCACGACGATCCTCGCGATCATCGTCGCCGTCCCAGCCGCCTACGCCTTCTCGCGCTTCCGCTTTCCCGGCCGCACCTTCCTCTTCTTCTCGGTGCTGCTGCGCAACATGTTCCCGGCCATCGTCTTCCTCGTGCCGCTGTTCATCCTGATGCGGCTCCTCGGCCTCGTGAACACCCACGGCTCGCTGATCCTGACCTATCTCACCTTCGGCCTGCCGCTCGCCATCTGGCTGCTCAAGGGATTTTACGACAACATCCCGATCCAGCTTGAACAGGCGGCGCGCATCGATGGCGCCACCCGGTTCCAGGCCTTCCTCTACATCGTCATGCCGCTCTCGACGCCGGGGATCATCGCCACCGCGATCTACTCCTTCATCGGCGCCTGGAACGAATACATCTACGCCTACACCTTCCTCACCAAGCACGACCAGATGACCCTGCCCGTCGGCATCCAGCGCTTCTTCTCGGAGAACGCCACGGACTGGCCGGGCCTGATGGCCGCGACGTTCATGATGAGCGTGCCGGTCGTCGTGCTCTTCCTCGTTCTCCAGAAATACTTCGTGCAGGCCCTCACCGAAGGCGCCGTCAAACATTAGGAGTTTTGTCGATGGCCGAGGTGGTCCTTGAGCACGTCATGAAGAATTACGGCAACCTCTACGCCGTCAACGACGTGAGCTTTACCGTCAACGATGGCGAATTCGTCGCGCTGGTCGGCCCTTCGGGCTGCGGCAAGACCACGACGCTCAACCTGATCGCTGGCCTCTTGCCGATCTCAGGCGGCGACATCGCCATCGGCAATCGCGTGGTCAACGATCTCGACCCCAAGGACCGGGACATCGCCATGGTGTTCCAGAATTACGCGCTCTATCCCAACAAGACTGTCTTCAACAATCTCGCCTTCCCGCTGCAGATGCGGAAACTGCCCAAGGCCGAGATTGCCTCAAAAGTCGCCGAAGCCGCGCGCATTCTCGACATCACGCACCTGCTCGAACGCAAACCGCGCGAACTCTCCGGCGGCCAGCAGCAGCGCGTTGCCCTCGGCCGTGCCCTCGTGCGCGACCCCCTCGTTTTCCTGATGGATGAACCACTCTCCAACCTCGACGCCAAGCTGCGCGTGCAGATGCGCAGCGAGATCAAGCGCTTTCACCACAACCTCGGCGCCACCATCATCTATGTCACCCACGACCAGCTCGAGGCCGTCACCATGGCCGACAAAATGGCCGTGATGAATGGCGGCTTCCTGCAGCAATACGACACCCCGGCCCAGGTCTTCGCCAATCCGGTCAACATGTTCGTCGCGAGTTTCGTCGGCAGCCCGGCCATGAGTCTGATCTCGCTGCAGGCCGTCTCGCGCGGCACCGACATGGTGCTCCAGAGTGCCGAAGGCTGGGAACTGCCCCTCTCCCCCAGGAACGCGCAAAAGGCCCGTCTCTCGACAACCAAAAACGTCGTCCTCGGCGCCCGCCACTCGACCCTCAAATTGCACAAGAGCCAGGTCCCCGGTTCGGTCCCCGGAAAGATCTACACCGTCGAGCCAACGGGCGACGTCACCTTCGCCCAGGTCTTCATCGCCGAGGCCGTCGTCAACATCAGTGTCGATCCGAGCGTGCACCTCTCCCCCGACGAACCGGTCTGGATCGAGTTCGATCAGGAGCGCGTCCACCTATTCGACGCTGAAACAACCTCAGCGCTAACAGTCCGCTAACCAACTCACCTCCCAAGAGCGACACAAATGCACCGTCCCGAGGAAGCCCTTAACTACGTCAACACGCACTCAAAACCCTCTGAATTGCGCATCACCGATATGCGGGTCGCCGAAATCGTCGGCGCCCCCTTCACCAGCGCGATCCTGAAAATCTATACCAATCAAGGGCTTGTCGGCCTCGGCGAAGTCCGCGACGGCGCCAGCGCCACCTATGCCCTGATGCTCAAAAGCCGCCTCCTCGGCGAAAACCCTTGCGACATCGACAGATTGTTCAGGAGAATCAAGCAGTTCGGCGGCCACGGCCGCCAGGGCGGCGGAGTCTCCGCCGTCGAGATCGCCCTCTGGGACTTAGCCGGCAAAGCCTATGGCGTCCCGATCTACCAAATGCTTGGCGGCAAATTCCGCGACAAAGTCCGCATGTATTGCGACACCGACGCCACCGTCCCGAGCGGCACCGAAACCGGTAAGCGCTTGAAAGAACGAATGGATTTAGGGTTCACCTTCCTCAAGATGGACCTCGGCCTCATGCAAGTCGTCGACACCCCCGGCTCCGTCGTGTCCCCAGCCGGCTCCTTGGAAGGCTATCGCATCCATCCCAGCCGCGGCAGCGGCAAGACCATGGACGACCGCCGCGCCCGCAATGCCGTCTACGACGTCCACAACGTCCGCCACCCCTTCACCGGCCTCAATTTCACCGAGCAAGGCCTTGAATTGCTTGAGGAATATATCCACCAGGTCCGCGAAGTGATCGGCTACGAAATCCCCCTCGCCATCGACCATGTTGGCCACATTTCCCTGCAAAGCGGCATCCGCCTCGCCAAGCGCATCGAGAGATACGCCCCCGCCTGGCTCGAAGACGTCATCCCTTGGCAATATACCGAGCAATATCAACAGCTTCAGCAGGCCACCACAGTTCCGATCTGCACCGGCGAAGACATCTACCTCAAGGAAGGTTTCGAACCGCTGCTGAAGTCCGGCATCTCCATAATCCACCCAGATCTCCTGACCTCCGGCGGCATTCTCGAAACCAAGAAAATCGGCGACATGGCGCAGGACCACGGCGTCGCCATGGCCATCCACATGGCCGAAAGCCCCGTCGCCTGCATGGCCGCCGCCCATGCTGCTGTGGCGACTGAGAATTTCATGGCACTCGAATATCATTCGGTCGACGTCGACTGGTGGGACGACATCGCCATCGGCCTGCCGAAACCCGTCGTACAGAACGGCTTCATCACCGTGCCCGACAAGCCCGGCCTCGGCATCGATGACATCAATGACGAACTGATCAGCCAGCACCTGCAGGAAGGCGTCACCGGCATCTGGCAGCCGACGGACCAGTGGGACCACGAATATAGCTGGGACCGGACCTGGAGCTGAGCCAGCGATGAAGATCACCAACATAATCCCCTACCCCACCTGGGTCGGCACGCGGAACCAGCTCATCGTCAAGGTCGAGACCGACGAGGGTATCTATGGCTGGGGCGAAAGCGGCCTCTCCGGCCGCGAAAAGGCCGTCGTCGGCGCGCTCGAGCATTTTCGCGAGTTTCTCATCGGTCGCGACCCCATGGCCATTGGCGCGCTGTGGCAGGAAATGTATCGCAGCCAGTACTTTGAGGGCGGCCGCGTCCTCACCGCCGCCATGTCGGCGCTCGATCTTGCCTTCCACGACATCAAAGGCAAGGCGCTCGGTGTGCCGGTCTATGAGCTGCTCGGGGGGCGGCAGCGCGATCATATCCCCACCTTCGCCACCGTCCGCGGTCCCTGCGGCCCGCAGATGATCGACCAGGCCAAGGAGCTGATGGAGCTCGGCTGGAACGCCATCCGCCTCTTCCCGCACGGCCACGAAAACCCGAAAATTTTCGAGCCCCGCCAAAGCATCGCCGAAACCGCAAGGTGGTGTGTCAAAACCCGAGAAGCCCTTGGCGATGAAGTGGTTCTCGGCATCGACTATCACCATCGCCTGAGCGTCGCCGAGGCAGCCAGCTACTGCCAGAAGATGCCCAGCGGCACGCTGGATTTCCTCGAAGAACCGATCCGCGACGAAACGCCCGAGGCCTATGAAGCCTTGCGGAAAATGACCGACATTCCCTTCGCCATCGGCGAGGAATTCGCCAGCAAATGGCAGTTCCTGCCCTATATCGAGCGCGACATCCACCAGTTCAATCGCATCGACATCTGCAATGTCGGCGGGCTCACCGAAGCCATGAAAGTCGCGGGCTGGAGCGAGGCCCACTATGTCGACGTGATGCCGCACAACCCGTTGGGACCGATTTGCACGGCGGCCACGCTGCATTTCAGCGCTGCGGTGCCCAACCTCTCCTGGCTCGAAACCCGTGCTTCGCCCGGCGAGCTCTATCACGGCTTTGGGGACGGCTCGATTTTCTCGGTCCAGCCACAGTTACGCGGCGCTATCTATGACGTGCCCGCCGCCCCCGGTCTCGGCGTCGAAGTCGATGAAGAGGCGGTTAGACGCCAGACCTTCAAATTCTGGGAAGCCCCGCATCTCCGCCGCAACGACGGCTCGGTCACTAACTGGTAGGCAGCAAAAACATGACGCACACGCCTGACATCGTTCGCCCGTCCAAAGACCTCATCGCCGGCATTCTTGCGGTCGGCGCTGCCTCCGCCTCTTCGACGCTGGCGCATATGGGCATTCGCAATTGCCACATTCTTGGACCTGTGGCGCAGCAATTCGGCAAGGCGATCGCAGGCCCGGCGCTGACGCTGCAATTCATGCCCAAGCGTGAGGACCTTTATGGTGATGGGGAATATTCAGACCCCGAAAAGCAGCTCCACCGCCATGTGCTCTATCACGTGCAGGAAGGCGACATTGTCGTCGTTGATGCGCGCGGCGACATGACCGCGGGGGTGTTCGGCGATATGATGTCGACCTATTTCCGCGGTCGCGGTGGGGCCGGCATGGTGATCGACGGGGCGCTGCGCGACCGGCCGAACCTGAGCAAGCTCGACATCCCGATGTGGATACGCGGCTGGACGCCCAATTTTCACACGCAAACCAACCTGATGCCCTTTGCGGTCAACACGCCCATTGCTTGTGGCGGCGTCACGGTGGTGCCCGGGGACATCATCGTCGCCGATGACGATGGTGCGGTTTGCGTTCCCGCGGCCCTCGCCGCCGAAGTCATCGGGCGGTCAAGCCAACACCACGAATGGGAAGATTTTTCGCGAATGAAACTCAAGCAGGGCGCGCCGCTGCAACGCTACTATCCGCTGCATCAGGATGCGCGTGGCGAATACGAGGAATGGCGCAAGACCAATCCGATTGGATAGGCGTCGTCCGCCGGAGTTTGGCTTCGTCCTCCCTTACTGAAGAGCGGCTACGGCGACCTCGCCATGCACGCTTACACGGAGGGCAAAATCAAATATGAGCGAGTGTTGTCGCCAGGTACTTTGCTACTGGGGTGTTCCGGCCGCGAATGTCGCTATTGCCCATAGCCAAGTTGACAATGTCGCCGCAGCGCGACTTCTGCTGGACCTTCCATACTTCAACCGTCGTTTTGGCTCTTGATCAGCGCTTCGAGCATGTCGAGCAGCTTTTCAATTTCGGCGTGGCCGTAGCGGGCTTCGAGCTCGGCATAAATGGCCCCGCGTTCGGGTGACAATTCCTCGATCAGCGCCATGCCGGCCGGGGCGATAGCGAGCTGCACGCGCCTTCCGTCATCCTCGAACTTGCCGCGAGTGATAAAACCGCGATCTTCCAGCGCCTTGATGATGCGCGTGAGGCTGGGCGCCAGGATCGAGGCGCGTTCGGCGACTTCGGTGGCATCGAGCGGGCTCGATTCCCCGAGAACACGGATGACGCGCCATTGCTGTTCGGTCACATCGTGTCGCGCCAGCATGGGCCGGAATTTCGACATGACCGCTTCACGCGCCCTCAAGAGCGACATGGGCAGGGAACGGCGCGTATTGTGCGGCAGCAAGACGACCTCCGGCATGTCGGGCGGTTTGGACTGCCCCCTTGCGGCTATAGCGTTATCGGCCCTGCCAAGGCAACGGGCTTCCCCTGCCTCAGATGTTTGCCAGAGACCAAAAATCCATGCTTGACCTCGGCTTGCTATTTATTTAACACGTTAAATAGATTGATTGCAACCGAACGTGAGAAGGGCGCGATGCCGCATCTCTCCATCGAATATTCCGCCAATCTCGACAGCCAGGTCGATATGAAGGCCTTTTGTTCGCTTGTTGCCGGGACCATTCTCAAAAATGGCCCATTTGAAATCGGCGCCGTGCGCGTCCGCGCCTTCAGGGCGGATGCCTGGGCCGTGGCCGATGAGCTGCTGGAGAACGGCTTTCTCGATATGTCCTTCCGCATCGGCCAGGGCCGCACGGCGGAAGAAAAGGAGCGGGTCGGCGCAGCGATCTTTGCTGCCGCCAGCGACTTTCTTGCTCCCCTTTTCACCACACCTCATTTCGCTCTCTCGCTCGAAATTCGGGAAATCGACGCGGCGCTGAGCTGGAAGAAAAACGCCATTCATCCGCGGCTGCGCGGCAAATAACGGAAACCAAATGTCTGATTTTGCGGAAAATCTGAAAAAGGCGGAGCGCTATCTCGCCCGGTTCAAGACCGAGGGCGTGCTCAACCATATCAATGGCGAAGCGGTGCCGGCGCTCGACGGCGCGGTTTTCGAGACGATTTCGCCGGTCGACCTGCAACCCCTCGCCAAGGTGGCGCTGGGCAAAGCGGCGGACATCGATCGCGCCGCCAAGGCCGCCAAGGCCGCCTTCCCCGCCTGGGCGGCGATGAGTGGCACGGCGCGCAAGGCACTGCTGCACAAAATTGCCGATGCCATCGAGGCGCGGGCCGAGGAAATCGCGCTGGTCGAGTGCATGGATACCGGCCAATCGCTCAAATTCATGGCCAAGGCAGCCCTGCGTGGCGCAGAAAATTTCCGCTTCTTTGCCGATCGGGCGCCCGAAGCGCGCGATGGTGCGGCGATCCGCGGGCCCGGCCAGCTCAATGTGACGAGCCGTTCGCCTATCGGGCCGGTCGGGGTGATCACGCCCTGGAATACGCCCTTTATGCTCTCGACCTGGAAGATCGCGCCGGCTTTGGCGGCGGGCTGCACCGTGGTGCACAAGCCGGCGGAATTTTCGCCGCTGACGGCGCGGCTGCTGGTTGAGATTGCCGAAGAGGCGGGCCTGCCCAAGGGCGTCTGGAACCTCGTCAACGGTTTTGGCGAAGATGCCGGCAAGGCGCTGACCGAACATAGGGATATCAAGGCCATCGGCTTTGTCGGCGAGAGCCGCACCGGTTCGTTGATCATGAAGCAGGGCGCCGATACGCTGAAGCGCGTGCATTTTGAGCTGGGCGGCAAGAACCCAGTCGTGGTCTTTGCCGATGCCGATCTCGAGCGCGCCGCCGATGCCGCCGTGTTCATGATCTACTCGCTCAATGGCGAGCGCTGCACCTCGTCTTCGCGCCTTTTGGTGGAAGCTTCCATCTATGAGCGCTTTACCGCCATTGTGGCCGAAAAGGCCAAGCGCATTCCGGTCGGCCATCCGCTCGATCCCAAGACCGTTATGGGTCCGCTGATTCATCCCGAGCACGAAAAGAAGGTGCTCGCCTATATCGCCATCGGTCAGGCAGAGGGCGCGACCCTCGCCGCCGGGGGCGAAAAGCAGGCGGGCCCTGGCGGTGGCTGCTATGTGACGCCGACGCTCTTTACCCAGGTGCGCAACGACATGCGGATTGCCCAGGAGGAGATTTTCGGGCCCGTGCTCAGCGCCATTCCCTTTGCCGACGAGGCCGATGCGCTCGCCATTGCCAATGACGTGCAATATGGGCTGACCGGCTATCTCTGGACTTCTGACGTGACGCGCGCCCTGCGCTTCACCGACAGGCTCGAAGCGGGCATGATCTGGGTCAATTCGGAAAATGTCCGCCATCTGCCGACGCCCTTTGGTGGGGTCAAGAATTCCGGCATCGGCCGCGATGGCGGCGACTGGTCCTTCGACTTTTACATGGAAACCAAGAACGTTGCCTTTGCGACCGCGCCGCACGCGATCCAGAAGCTCGGCGGCTAGAACCCGGCCGCCCGTTCACCTGCAATCAGAGCGCACCGGGGCAGGACAAGTTTCTTGCCCCGCAAGGAGGAAAGCGTGCCGCTACCCACACCCAATCTCTACCCCGCCTTCAATATCGTCCGTTTGAGCCATGTCGAACTGGCCGTGACCGATCTCGCCAAATCGCGCGCCTTCTATGTCGACACGCTCGGCCTGCAGGTGACGGATGAAACCGCCGACACCATCTATCTGCGCGCCCTCGAAGAGCGCGGCCACCACTGCATCGTGCTGAAGAAAGCCGACAAGGCCGAAGCGCGCGATCTTGGCTTCAAGGTGTTCAGCGAGGACGATCTCGACAAGGCAGCACACTTCTTCAAGGGCAAGGAATTGCCGGTCGAATGGGTGGAGCGGCCGCACCAGTCGCGCACCTTCCGCACTCGCGATCCCCACGGCATTCCGCTCGAATTCTATGCCAAGATGGAGCGGCTGCCGCCCATCCACCAGAAATATGCGCTCTACAAAGGCGTGAAGCCGCTGCGCATCGACCACTTCAACTGCTTCTCGCCCGATGTCGACGCCTCGGTGGCCTTCTATAATGAACTCGGCTTCCGGGTTACCGAATATACCGAGGACGAGGTCAGCAAAAAGCTTTGGGCTGCCTGGACCCACCGCAAGGGCGGCGTGCACGACATCGCCTTTACCAATGGCCGTGGCCCACGCCTGCACCATGTCGCCTTCTGGGTGCCGACGCCGCTCAATATCATTGATCTGCTCGACCTGATGGCGACGACGGGCTGGTTGGCCAATATCGAACGCGGCCCGGGCCGGCACGGCATTTCCAATGCCTTCTTCCTCTATGTGCGCGATCCCGATGGGCACCGCATCGAGATCTATTGCTCGGACTATCAGACCGTCGATCCCGACCTCGAACCCATTCGCTGGGACCTCAAGGACCCGCAGCGCCAGACGCTGTGGGGGGCGCCGGCGCCAAAATCGTGGTTCGAGGAAGGCAGCAGCTTTGCCGGGGCCGAGATTGTGCCGCCGGTGCTGGACGCCCAGCCGATCATCGCACCGTGAGACGGTAAAATGGATAAAACTCTCGCTGATCCGAGCCTGTTGCGACAGGCAGCCCTTGTCGGTGGCACCTGGATTGAAGCCAGTGGCGACAATGCCATTGCCGTCAACAATCCGGCGACGGGCGAATTGGTTGGCCTCGTGCCCAAGCTCGGCACCAGGGAAGCGCGCACAGCCATCGAGGCGGCGCGCGTGGCCCAGGTGGAATGGGCCCAGCGCACGGCCAAAGAGCGCTCGGGCTTTTTGCGGCGCTGGTTCGAGCTGATGATGCTCAACCAGAACGATCTCGGCCTGATCCTGACCCTCGAACAGGTCAAACCCCTGACCGAGGCCAAGGGCGAGATTGCCTATGGCGCGAGTTTTATCGAATGGTTCGCCGAAGAGGCGCGGCGCATCTATGGCGACCTCGTGCCCGGCCACCAGCGCGACAAGCGCATCATGATCATGAAGCAGCCCATCGGCGTGGTCGGGGCGATCACGCCGTGGAATTTTCCCAATGCCATGATCACGCGCAAGGCTGGACCGGCACTGGCGGCAGGTTGCGCCATGGTGCTGAAACCGGCGTCACAGACGCCTTTTTCGGCCATTGCCTTGGCGGTGCTGGCCGAGCGCGCCGGCCTGCCGCCAGGTCTTTTCAGCGTGCTGACCGGCTCGGCCGCTGAAATCGGCGCGGAGATGACGTCGAACCCCACGGTACGCAAAATCACCTTTACCGGCTCGACCGAAATCGGCGCGCAATTGATGGCGCAGAGCGCGCCCAGCATCAAGAAGCTGGGGCTGGAACTGGGTGGCAATGCACCCTTCATCGTCTTTGATGACGCCGATCTCGACGCGGCGGTGGAAGGGGCGCTGATCGCCAAATTCCGCAATAATGGACAGACCTGCGTCTGCGCCAATCGCATCTATGTGCAGGAAGGCGCCTATGACGCCTTTGCCGACAAGCTCAAGGCAGCAGTGGCAAAACTCAAGATCGGCAATGGGCTCGAAGACGGCGTGATCCTTGGGCCGCTGATCGACAAGAAGGCGGTGGCCAAGGTCGAGGAGCATATTGCCGATGCCGTCGCCAAGGGCGCGAGCGTGGCGCTGGGCGGCAAGCCGCATGCCCTGGGCGGCAGTTTCTTTGAAACCACCATTCTTACCGGAGTGACCACGGACATGGCGGTGGCTCGCGAAGAAACCTTTGGGCCGCTGGCGCCGCTCTTCTCCTTCAAGGACGAAGCCGATGTCATCGCCCAGGCCAATGATACCGAATTTGGCCTTGCCTCCTACTTCTACGCCAATGATCTCGCCCGTGTCTGGCGCGTCGCCGAGGCGCTCGAATATGGGATGGTCGGGGTCAATACCGGACTCATCTCCACCGCCGAAGCGCCCTTCGGGGGCATCAAATCCTCGGGTCTCGGACGCGAAGGCTCCAAGTACGGCATCGAGGAATTCTGCGAGATCAAATATGTCTGCCTCGGCGGCATTGGGGGGACGAACTGATGACCGACTATGGACGCCTGGCCACGGTTACGGCCGGGGGCACAACCCGCTATGGCCTTGTGAGAGACGATGGCTTTGTCGATCTCAGCGCTCGGTTCAGCTGGCAGTGGCCGACCCTGCGCGATTCGATCAGGGCCGGTACGCTGACCCAGCTCGTCGAGGCAGGGCGCTCTCTGCCGGCCGATCTTCCGCTCGATGCCATCGACTATCAGATCCCTGTTCCGAACCCGGAAA
Source organism: Devosia sp. LjRoot3 (assembly GCF_964252865.1). Lineage (NCBI taxonomy): Bacteria > Pseudomonadati > Pseudomonadota > Alphaproteobacteria > Hyphomicrobiales > Devosiaceae > Devosia > Devosia sp. LjRoot3. The sequence continues at coordinate 839,783 of NZ_CAXUPK020000001.1, read as the reverse complement.
AGATCATCTGCGTGGGGGTCAACTATCCCGACCGCAATGAGGAATATAAGGACGGCCAGGCAGCGCCCTCCAATCCCTCGCTCTTTCCGCGCTTTCCTCGCTCCTTTGTCGGCCATGGCGTGCCGCTCAACCGGCCGCCGGAATCGCCGCAACTCGACTATGAGGGTGAGGTCGTTCTGGTGATCGGCAAGGGCGGCCGGCGGATTGCCGAAGCCGAGGCGCTCGATCATGTCGCGGCGCTGACGCTTTGCAATGAGGGCACGATCCGCGACTGGGTGCGCCACGCCAAGTTCAACGTGACCCAAGGCAAGAACTTTGATGGCACTGGCGCCATCGGGCCCTGGCTCGTGCCCTATGTCGATGAAAGCCAAATTGCCGACATAGCGCTGACCACGAGCGTAAACGGTGAGGTGCGCCAGGATGATCGCACCAGCCGCATGATTTTCGGGTTCCGCAAGCTGATCAACTACATCTCGACTTTCACCACTCTCGTGCCCGGCGACATGATCGTCACCGGCACGCCGACCGGCGCAGGCGCGCGGTTCGAGCCGCCGGTCTGGCTCAAGCCTGGCGATGTCGTCGAGGTTTCGGCCACAGGACTTGGAACACTGCGCAATCCGATTGCCGATGAGGTGCTGGCATGACCCCCGATCAGATCGAGACCCTAGCGGAGCGCCTGTTCGAGGCCGAGCGGACCCGGACCCAAACCAGGGTTCTGAGCCTCGAATTTCCCGAAGCCACCATGGACGATGCTTATGCGGTGCAGGCGGCACTGATCCGTCGCAAGCTCGCCGCCGGCCGCAAGGCCAAGGGCTGGAAGATCGGGCTGACCTCAAAAGCCATGCAGTATGCGCTCAATATCAACATTCCCGATTCCGGGGTGTTGCTGGACGACATGTTCTTCCCCGACAGCGCCACCATTCCGGCCGATCGCTTCATTCAGCCGCGGGTGGAAGCGGAAATCGCCTTCGTGATGAAGGCCCCGCTCAACGGACCCGATGTCACCATCTTCGACGTGCTCAACGCCACCGACTACATCACGCCGGCGCTCGAAATTCTCGATACGCGCGTGCAGCGGGTCGATCCCGAGACGAGGAAAGTGCGGACGATTTTCGACACCATTTCCGACAATGCCGCCAATGGCGGGATCGTCATGGGTGGGCGCCCTGCCCGCCCGCTCGACGCCGATATGCGCTGGATCGGCGCCATCGTCTCACGCAATGCCGAAATCGAGGAAACGGGGCTGGGGGCCGGGGTGCTCAACCATCCGGCAGCGGGGATTGCCTGGCTCGCCAATCGGCTGGCCCAGTATGGCTCGTCCATTGCGGCCGGCGATGTGGTGCTCTCGGGTTCTTTCATCCGGCCGGTCGAGGCGCGGCACGGCGATACGATCACTGCCGATTTCGGCCCCTATGGCACTGTCAGCGTCTATTTCGCCTAGGAGAACACAATGCCCGCGCCGCACAACGCCTTCAAAAGCGCCCTGCAAAAGCACGAAAAGCAGATCGGCCTCTGGCTTGGCCTTGCCAATGCCTATACCGCCGAAATCTGCGCGGGCGCGGGCTTCGATTGGCTGGTGATCGATGGGGAACACGCGCCCAATGATCTGCCGCTGATGGTGGCGCAATTGCAGGCGATAGCGGCGTCAGGCGTGAGGCCAGTGGTGCGCGCGCCGATCGGGGAAACCTGGATCATCAAGCAATTGCTCGATATCGGGGCTCAGACCATTCTGGTGCCCATGGTGGAGAGTGCCGCCCAGGCGCGCGAACTGGTGCGGGCGGTCAATTATCCGCCCAAGGGTATTCGCGGGGTCGGCGCAGCCATGGCCCGCGCCTCGGCCTTCAACCGCATCCCGGATTATCTCACTACCGCGAATGACGAGGTTTGCCTGCTGGTGCAACTGGAAAGCCAGGTGGGGCTCACCACGCTCGAAGAGATCGCCGATGTCGACGGCGTGGACGGGATTTTCATCGGCCCCTCCGACCTTGCCGCCGATATGGGCTATCTCGGACGGCCCGGCGAGCCGGCGGTGCGGGCGGTGGTCGAAGATGGCATTGCCCGTATCCTGAAGGCGGGCAAGCCGGCGGGCATTCTAACCGCCGACACGAACCTTGCCGCGCGCTATCTGGAGTTGGGCGCGAGCTTCGTAGCTGTCGGTACCGATGTCACCCTGTTCTCACAGGCAACCTCCGCGCTCGCCACCAAATTCAAGACCGCCAACCCCAGCACATCCAAGACCAGCAGCGGCTACTGAAAGGCCTGAACCGGGACGTTTCCGCTCGTATTATTATTTAACGTGTGAAATATATTGACAGCCTCCCCCACCTAGCCCAAGCTGGATTTCAAATGAACGGTTCAAATAATGAACCAATAGAGGGCCTTACGAATGTCGACCAAGCATGCGGACCTCGTTCTGACCAATGGGCGGATCTACACCGTCGACGCGGTGGAACCCTGGGTCGAGGCCATCGCGATTGCCGATGGACGCATTCTGGCGCGCGGTAGCGCGACGGAGATGAGCGAGCTGGCAGGCGCTGCCACCCGCATTGTCGACCTCAGTGGGCGCTTCGCCATGCCGGGCATTGTTGATGTGCACAATCACGTCGTCATGGGCGGCCAGGCCGAACTTTTCGAGCTCGCTTTGCCCCGCGATGCACGGCTCGACACCATTATTGCGCTGGTCCGCGAAGCCGCTGAAAAGGCCGAGCCCGGCCAGTGGATTCTGGGCGCCGCCTGGGGCGCCGACGCCATTGCGGAACTGGATAATTCAGCGGCGCTCGCCGCGCTTGATGCGGCAAGCCTCGGGCATCCGGTCTGTCTGCGCGACGAGACGGCGCACAATCGCTGGGTCAATAGCGAGGCCATGCGCCTTTCCGGTATTACCGAAACGACGCCGGACCCGGACATGGGTTCGTTCGGCCGCGATGCCGCGACCGGCAAGCTCACCGGCATGATGATTGAGGCCGCCGCCGGCATTGTCGAGCGGGTGGCGAGCACGCATTTCACCGAAGATATGGGCATTGCCGCCGCTGCCCAGGCGATCAAGACGCTCAACTCCTATGGCGTGACCGGCTTTCTCGAAGCTGCCTCGATGCAATCGGTCATGGCGGCGGTGCATGGGCTCGACCAGCGCAACGCGCTGAGCGCCTGGGCCGTGATGGCCATGCCCGCCGTCGAACCGAACTTTCTGTTTGGTCTTGCCGGCGACGAGCTTTTTGCTCTGCGCGAAAACTATCGCGGCCCTCATGTGAAGCCGGATTTCGTCAAGATTTTCCTCGATGGCGTGCCCGGCGCGCGGACGGCGGCCTTTCACGAAGCCTATCTCGAAGACCCCATCCATGGCTGCTGCTTCCGCGGCAAGACCATGGTGACCTATCCCGACCTCGTGCGCTGGCTGGGCAAGTGCGAGGCCCAGGGGCTGGCGGTAAAGATCCACTGCGCGGGTGATGCGGCCGTGTCGCAAGCGCTGGATGCCATCGATGTGGTGCGCAGCTTTAATGGGCCGACCGATCTCATCCATCACATCGCCCACGCCTCCTATATCCACCCAGACGACTACAAGCGCTTTGCCGAACTGGGTGTCGCCGCCGACCTCTCGCCGATGATCTGGTATCCGACGACTTTCCTCGAAGGGCATCGGGCCGTTATGGGCACGGAGCGCGCGGAAAAGTTCTGGCCCAATGCCGATCTCATCAAGGCGGGCGCCCTGCTCGCGGGCGGTTCGGACTGGCCGGTCATTCCCAATCCCGATCCGTGGAACGGCATCGAGGGTCTCGTGACGCGCGAAAATCCCTCGGGGGCTTTTGCTGGCCAGGCTCTGTGGAAGGAACAGGCTGTCGATGTCGCAACTGCGGTTGCCATTTTCACGGTCAATTCGGCCAAGGCCATCGGTATCGAGGCCCTGACCGGGTCGCTGACCCCGGGCAAGTCGGCCGATATCATCGTGCTCGACCAGAACATTTTTGAGGTTCCGGCCAACCGGATTTCCCGCACCCAGGTGCTCACGACCTATTTTGAAGGTCGCGCCGTGTTTGAGCGGGCTTGAGCCATGGTTGAGGTGACCGGCAAACCGCTCGTTCCGGTGACGCTGGTCACCGGCTTTCTGGGCAGCGGCAAGACCACGCTGCTCAACCGTCTGCTCTCTGAACCGGCGCTCGATGGCACCGTTGCCATCATCAACGAATTCGGCGCCGTCGGACTCGATCACCTGCTGGTGGAAGTGACCGAGGAACGCTTTGCCCTTCTCGACAATGGCTGTGTCTGCTGCACTGTGCGCGACGATCTGGTGGAAACGCTGAAACGCCTGCCCGAGCGGCAGTCGCTCACGCGCGTCATCATCGAAACCACCGGGCTCGCCGATCCTGCGCCTATCCTCCACGCGCTGATGGTCGAGCCGGAGCTGGCGGCCACCTATCGCATCGATGGCGTGGTGACCACGGTGGACACGGTCAACGGTCTCGATACGCTTGCCCGCCACACCGAGGCGCGAAAGCAGGCCGGGGTGGCAGACCTGCTGCTCCTCACCAAGGCCGATATTGCTTCACCCGAGGCGGTTGTCGCGCTGCATACGGCGCTGGCCGGCATCAATGGCACGGCGATCCGCCGGGCGGCCGAGCACGGCGCAGTGCGGATGGACGATGTTCTGGGCGCGGGCGCTCCCCGCCATCTCGACCACGCGCTTGCCTGGTCCAAGGAGGCGGAGCACACCTGCGCTGATCCCACCTGCAACCATGCCGGGCACGCTCACCACCTCTCCGATATTGCGAGCCACGCCTTCATCATCGACGAGCCGGTGGAATGGGCGCGGTTGCGGCAATGGCTCGACCATTTTGCCGCGCTCAAGGGCGCCGACATGCTGCGCATGAAGGGGCTGGTCGCCATTGCCGAGCACCCCGAAGCGCCGCTGGTGCTGCACGGGGTGCAGCACATTTTTCACCCGCCGCAAAAGCTTGCTGCCTGGCCCTCGGCCGACAGGCGCACGCGGCTAGTGTTCATCACAAGAAATATTCCGCGCGAGACGATCGAACGAACCCTCAAGAAGTTCGTCGGGGTCTCGCCGGCAGGGATCAGAAGTGCCGCCTAGGAAGCGGCGCACTGAGTAAAGGGAAGGGAAAAACATGAAACGCCTTATCACGCTTTCCGTATTGGCAGGCACGACTTGCCTCGGTCTGGCCGCCATGACGAGTAGCGCCGCGGCCTCGGGGCCGACCTGCGATGGCGGGGTCATCCAGCTTGGCGGTGTGTCCTCGGTCACCGGTCCGGTCGTTTTTGCCGAGGTTCCAGACGCAGCCAAGGCTACGTTCGACCAGATCAACGCCAATGGCGGCATCAACGGCTGCAAGATCGAATATACGATTGCCGACGACAAGGCTGACCCACAGGTTGCGGCTCAGGCCGCCCGCGACCTGATCGACAACAAGGGCGTTGTCGCCATGGTCGGCGCCGGTTCGCTGCTCGAATGCGCCGTGAATGCCGGCACCTATGCCGACAATAATGTGATGGCCGTGCAGGGCCTCGGCGTTGATGCCGCCTGCTTTGCCAGCCCCTCGGTGTCTCCGGTCAATGTCGGCCCCTTCACGCTGACGACGGCCATGCTGCAATTCGCCGATACGCAGCTCAAGGACGAAAAGCTCTGCGCCTTCTTCTACATCGCGGGTGGCACAGCCGAGGCTTATACCAATGCCATCAAGCGCTGGGAGCAGATCTCGGGCAAGACCATCCACGTGCTCGACCTCACCCTGCCAGTGCAGGGCGACCTGACCGCCTATGCCCTCAAGGCTCGCGACGCCGGTTGTGACGCGGTGCTGACCAACCAGGTCGAGCCGCAGATCGTGCAGTGGATCAACACCGTGGATGCCCAGAAGCTCGAAGGCATCGACTGGCTGTTCCTCGCCCCCGGCTATTCGGAAGGCGTGGCATCGGCCCTGGCCACCAGCCAGCAGCCGATCTATGTCGGCACCGAATGGGAGCCCTATACCGAGGCTTCCGACGCTAACAAGGACTGGGCGGCCGCCATGGACGCTGCCGGCATGAAGAAGACCGCCTTCACCCAGGGCGGCTATCTCGCAGCCACCATCATGGCTGACGTGATCAAGTCGATCGATGGCCCGGTGACCCGTGAATCGGTTACAGCCAAGCTCAAGGAGGGCATCGAGATGCCCTACTCGATCATCGGCTCGGCCTATAAGTTCGGTGATGCGCCATCGCACGCTTCCATGCAGGCGACCAAGGTCATGCAGCTCAAGTCCGGCGCCTGGACGCTGAATACGCCCGAATGGGTTATTCTGCCCTAAGGGCTGATCGCCTCAGCTGAACAGGTGGCCCTGCGCGCTCAATGCAGTCGGGCCACCTGAATCACCTAGCCATCTGGAGACGCGATGAACTCGCTCCTGACTCCCGCCGTGGCCGGCCTGTCGGCTGGCGGCGCTTATGCCATCTTAGGCGTCTGCGCCATCTTCACCTACCGGCTCGTTGCCGTGGTGAACTTCACCGGCGCTGCAATTGGTGCTGCCGGCACCTTCGTCATGGTCGCCCTGACCGAACACGGCATGCCGCTCTTTCCTGCCGTCATCATCGGCATTCTGGCCGGCGCGCTTGTCGGCGTGGTGATCGGCGGCGTGATGACCAAATGGTTTTCCGGCGCTTCCGCCACCACCAAAGCCGCCGTCACCGCGGCGCTGCTGGTCGGCATCATCGCGCTCGGCCTGCGCCTGACCGGCGGGCAGCGCCCGCATCTCTTCCCCGATCTCGTTTCCGGCTCGGCCTTCCGCTTCGCCGGCGTCGAGGTGACCTGGGGCTCGGTGCTAACAGTGACGCTGGCCGTGGGCCTGACCATTGCCTCGGACCTGTTTTTGGCGCGGACCCGGACTGGCCTACAGATGCGGGCGCTCTCCGAACGCCCCATGGCGGCCGAACTGATTGGCATTCGTGTGCGTGTCCTTGCCTTGGCCGTCTGGGGCATCATGGGGGCGGTCACCGCCTTTGCCATGATGATCATCGCCCCGCTGCGCTCGCCCGATTTCATGTCGCTGAGCCTCTTGGTCGTGCCGGCCCTGGCCGCCGCGCTGATCGGCGCCTTCCGCTCGTTCCGCGCCGCGCTTCTGGGTGGCGTGCTGATCGGCATTGTCGAAGGCATGGTTTCGGCACTCGAATTCGGGGCGCGCTTCCGCGGCGTTGTGCCCTTCCTCGTCATCCTGATCGTTCTTTTGTGGTCGCAACGTGGAGCCCGCTGGGATGCCGCACGCTAGCACTCGGGCGGCCCTTTCGACCGCTATCTCGATAGCCGTTGTCGCCGCACTGATCTATTTCCTCCTGCCCAAATACTGGGTCTATATCATCACGCCGGTCTTCATCGTCGGCGTTACGCTGCAAAGCCTCGGGCTCGTTACCGGCCGCACTGGAATGATCTCGCTGGCGCAGATGTCCTTTGCTGGTGTCGGCGCCTGGGTCACCGGCTATCTCAATGTCGCCCAGTTTCCCGGCGGTCTCATCGTCTGGATGATCATCGGGGGTCTCGCCGCCGTTCCTGTCGGCATTGCCATCGGCCTGCCGGCGCTGCGCCTGCGCGGCATCAACCTCGCCATTGTCACGCTCGGTTTTGCCGCGGCCTTTGACTCGGTGCTGGGGACCATCACCTATCCAGGCCAGACCGCTTTCATCAAAGTAGCGCAGCCGGCCTGGTTCAAGGGCGACTATGGCTATTTCACCCTGGTGGTGCTGGTCTACATCGTCATCGCCGTGGGGCTCGAATATATCAGCCGCTCGCGCCTCGGCGCGTCGTGGCTCGCCGTGCGCCATTCGGAACGCGCGGCCGCCGCGCTCGGGGTTTCGGTGCCCAAGGCCAAGCTCTCGGCCTTTGCGCTTTCCGCCTTCATTGCCGGTGTTTCCGGGGGCCTGCTGGCCGGTTATCTTGGCACGCTGGTCGCCGACAATTTCAACATGATGCAGTCCCTGGCGCTCTTTGCCGTGGCGACCATGGCCGGTGCGCATCTGACCCAGGGCGCCATTATCGGCGGCGTGCTGATCACACTCTTCCCAGAACTGCTGCGCCGGCTAAACCTGCCGCAGGACGTGGGCAGCGTGTTCTTTGCCCTTGGCGCGGTGCAGGCACTATCCACGGGGGAAACCATCGGGGAAACCTGGGCCCGGCTCTTCCGCAAGGTAGTGCCGCGGCGCAAGGGAGCTGACCTGACCGGCGCGGCCACTGGCCTCGCTCCGGCAACCAAGCACGCCAGGGGCGTTGCCCTTGAGGTGAAGGACGTCACGGTCCGCTATGGCAATGTGGTGGCGCTCGATGGGGTCAATCTCACCGTGCCGGCCGGCAAGGTCGTCGGGCTAATCGGGCCCAATGGCGCGGGCAAGTCGACCATGGTTGATGCGATCACCGGCTTCTTCCCCTCCTACAAGGGCTCGGTGCTGCTGAACGGCACCGCGCTAGAGGGCAAGTCAGCGACAGCACGGGCCCTCTTGGGCATTCGTCGCACCTGGCAGACGACGCGGATCGCGGCGGAACTGACGGTGGGCGAATATATCAGGCTCGCTGCAGGTCCCATCAGCCATACCGAACTGACGGCCGTGCTCGACTGGATCGGTTGCCCCGGTCCGGATACCCCGATTGCGTCGGTCGATGCGGGTACGCGCCGGCTGCTCGATGTGGCCGGCGTGGTGGCGGCGCGTCCGCCAGTCATCCTGCTCGATGAGCCCGCTGCCGGGCAATCCTATGCCGAAGCGATCCGGCTCGGAGCGCGCATCGCCGAAATCCCGGAAAAATTCGGCTCGGCCGTGCTGCTGATCGAACATGACATGGATCTGGTGCGCCGCGCCTGCTCGAGCATAACCGTGTTCGATTTCGGCCGCGTCATCGCCTCGGGACCGCCGCAACTGGTGCTGGCCCTGCCTGTCGTCCAAAAAGCCTATATGGGCATCGAGCCGGAAGGAGCGGTGGCATGAGCGCGCTCGCTATCGAAAACCTCGTCGTCAATCGCACCGGCATTCCGGTGGTGCGGGGCGTCAATCTCATCGCCAAGGCCGGCGAGATCAGTGTGTTGCTCGGCTCCAATGGGGCCGGCAAGACCACGCTGCTCGAAGGGATTTCGGGGGTCATTCCGGCCAGCGGGCGCATTGCGCTCGATGGCGCCGATCTCACCCGCAGCCTTGCCGGCCATCGCGCCCGCGCCGGGCTCAGCCATGTCGAACAGGGGCGCACCGTGTTCGGCGAAATGACCACCGAGGAAAACCTGCGCGTGGCGCTGCATCCCAGTGCCAGCCTCGACCAGGCCTATGCGCTCTTTCCTGAACTCGTACAGCGGCGCACGGTGCTGGCCGGCATGCTTTCGGGCGGCGAACAACAGATGCTGGTCATTGCCCGCTCGCTTGTCGGCCTGCCCAAAGTGGTACTGATCGATGAAATGTCAGCAGGACTCGCCCCGGTCGTTGTCGGTCGATTGATGAGCGCGGTGCGCAAACTGGCCGATAGCGGCGTGGCCGTGGTGCTGGTGGAGCAGTTTGCCGCGCTGGCCCTCGCCATCGGCAATCGCGCCTATGTGCTTCGGCGCGGGCAGATGGTGTTTGAAGGTGGCTGTGCGGAATTGGCCAAGGACCCGGCCCGGTTGCATCATCTCTATCTCGGTGACGCCGGGGAAACGGGCGCCGAGGAAACGAGGCAACACGCCTAAAGCTAAAAATCAAAACCCTGTGGACGCCAGGGACAAAAGAAACGGGAGGGCTTGGCCCTCCCGTTTTGCTTCAGAGGCTTGCTAGAGCCGTATTGAGGGCGGCGATGATGGTGCCGACTTCGTCCGATGTCAGGATCAGCGGCGGGGAGAGGATGATATTGGGACCCGAAATGCGGATCATCACGCCCTCTTCATAGGCCGCCTCGGCAACCCGGGCCATGACCTTCTTGTCGGCCGATTTCTTGCTCGCGCGGTCGGAGACGAGTTCGATAGCGGCCATCAGGCCCTGCGAACGCACGTCGCCAATCACCTCGTGGCGGGCCAGCAAGTCCTGCAGCCCGGCCGCAAGTTCGACGCCACGACGCTGGGCATTGTCGGCAAGGCCGAGCCGCTGCGTTTCAGCGAGGGCCGCAAGGCCGGCAGCGCAGCCTACGGGGTGGCCGGAATAGGTATAGCCATGACCGATGGCGCCAAAGCTGGTTTTGTCGGTCTCGAAGGCATCGGCCATTTTCTGGCCGATCAGCGTGGCGCCGAGCGGGAAATAGCCCGAGGTAATGGCCTTGGCGATGCACATCATATCCGGCTTTACGCCCCAGAGGCGCGAGCCCGACCAGGCGCCGGTGCGCCCAAAACCGGTCACCACTTCATCGGCAATGAGCAGAATATCGTGCTTGTCGCAAATGGCGCGGACCGCCGGCATGAAGGTTTCGTGCGGGACGATGACGCCGCCTGCCCCCAGAACCGGCTCCATGATGAAGGCGGCAATGGTGTCGGCACCCTGGAAGGCGATTTCGTCTTCGATGGCGGCGATGACGAGCTGGGTCAGCTTGGCCGGGTCAGTCTCGTTGAAGGGATTGCGATAGGTCCAGGGAGCCGGCGCGTGGAAGAAACCCGGCATAAGCGGTTCGTAGTTGCGGCGGAAATTGGCATTGCCATTGGCCGAAGCGCCACCGAAATGGGTGCCGTGATAGCCCTTTTTCAGCGCCAGGAATTTGGTGCGGTCAGCCTGGCCGCGGATCTTCCAATATTGCCGGGCAAGACGCAAGGCCGTTTCAACCGAATCCGAACCGCCCGAGGTGAAGAAGGCACGCACCATGCCTTCGGGAGCGAAGAACTGGCTCAGTTCATAGGCCAGTTCGATCGAGGGCGCGGTGGAGGTGCCGCGAAAACCCGAATAATAGGGCAAGGCGTCGAGCTGACCGGCAATCGCCGCTTTGATCGGGGCCGAGCTATAGCCGAGATTGACGTTCCAGAGCCCGCCGACCGCGTCGAGCAATTCGCGGCCGTGAATATCGGTGACGCGCGTACCCGTGCCACCGGTGATGATCTTTGGCGGGTTGGCATGCATATCGGCCGGATGGGCCATGGGGTGCCAGATCGCGCGTGCGTTCTGCTCGATCAGGAAATTGTCGTCGCGCATGAAGATGCCCTCATTTGATTGCGAGGCCGAAATAGGCCAGCGCCTCGCCATAGGATTGGGATGGATTGGTGACGTCGAAATGCACCGCCTTCATGCCGACACGCCGCGCGCCATCGACATTGCGCATCTGGTCATCGACGAAGACACAGGCCTCGGCCGGCAGGCCGAGCGCGTCGGTGACAAAGCCATAGGCGCGCGGATCGGGTTTCAGGATACCGGTATAGGTGGCATCAACCACCAGCTCGAAATGTTTGAGGAGCGGCAGCTTGCTGCGGAAATCGGCGCCGTAGAAAAGGTCCAGCTCGTTGGAAAGAATGGCGAGGCGATAGCCGGCCGCATGGACGGCCTTGATGGCGCGACGGGCTTCGGGGCGGATCACCGCATCGGGATCGGCACCACGGGCGCGGATGACGAAGGTCTGCATGTCCTTCCAATCCTCGCCGACCAGCTGGCCGACCTCATGGGTGCGGCGGTGCCAATAGTCGCGCTCGGAAATCTCGTCGCGCTGCATGCTCTGCCAGAGCGGATCGGAACTGGTATCGAACGGCCCGCGCCAGGAGAGCGTGCCGGGAGATAGGCCGAGGCTCGCTTCGGTGAGGTCATGGGTTTCAAACAGCGTCTTGGAAATGACGCCGCCGAAATCGAGAACAAGCGCCTTGGCGCCGAACGCGCTCATGCTGCGACCTCATTGGGCTGGCCGGCGGGGACAACACCCTCGGCAATCCAGCGGTCGAGAATTTCGAGCGCCTTTTCGACAAAGAGCGTGCTGTTGATATGGGCGTCGATGACGTGGAGGGTGGCCGGCTCCACGATGGATGTTTTCATTTCATCGACAAAGGCGGCGAGCGCCTCTGGATCGTGGAAAGGCTCGCCTTCCTGATCCCATTGTTCAATGCCGGCCGAGGGCAAGATGACCGCCACGGGGGCCTTGGCCATGGACAGTTTCGCCCCGATCTTGCGGGCGACGGCGCGCCGCACCTCGGCATCGGCGGTGACCATGCCGATGAGGCGATTGTGGGCATAATAGGTGCGATCCCCAAGATGGGCCGGAGGCGGCTGCCAGGCGGGCATGTCGATCATGTCGATGGCGCCGGGGGCGACGATCTGCGGAATGCCGGCAAGCCCGGCATTTTCGAGCCGATCCGGCCCGGAATTGACCACCGAGCCATTGTGAAAATTGGCCAGTTCCTGCAGGGAGAAATCCATGACGGCGGCAAAACCGTTCTGGGCGGCGATGGCTTCGAGCGCCCGCCCGCCCATGCCCGTGGTGTGAAAAACCACCAGCTCATAGCCGCGCTTTTCGAGCGCCGGCTTGAGATCGACCATGTAGTTGAGGCAGGCTTTTCCCAATGAACTCATGCCAATGACCGGCCTTGTGCGCACCGGCGCAACGACGGCACGGGCTGCGCCCACCACGGCACCAGCGGCTTGCGACAGCACGGCCTTGCACACGCTATTGAGCCCATAGAGCCCGCCGGCCCAGAGGATCATCATCAGGTCGGTGGCAATGCGGTCGGGCGGTAGCAGATGGGAATAGGCAATGGTCGAAACCACGAATTTGGGCACGCCCAGCGGCAGGGCCAGAGCGACGTCGAGCGCCAGATCGGTGCCCATGGTGCCGCCAAGGGCAATAAAGCCATCGATGCGGCCTTCGGCATGAAGGGTTTTGGTGAGCTTGGCCGCTCCCTCGGCCATCAGCGTCATGGCCGAGAGTTCATCGCCCCCGGCTGTCGCGGCGGCAATGGAGGTACCGGCGGCGGCAAGCACGGCGTGCTTGTCGAAATCAGGGCGATAGGGCGGATCGCCCAAAATGCTCACATCCATGGCGATGGGCTCGCCACCGGCTTCCTTTATGCAATCGGCGATAAAGCGCAGTTCTTCGGCCTTGGTGTCACCCGTACCGATAACGAGAATTCTGGGACGGCTCATCGTGTCCTGTCTTTGGTGTTGGTGGCGCGGCCGTTGAGGCGGGCCGAAATCTTGCCGGCGGCGAGCATGACGGCGCGGCCATGGCGTTCCGCCGTATCGCCGCTGGCGCGGACCGCCGGGGAAGCGACGGCCAGGGCGCCAATCGGCAGACCCCCACCATCGAGAATGGCGGCGCCGACGCTGAACACGCCCTGCGCCCGGCCCTGATCGCTGATCGAATAGCCACGCTGGCGGATCTCGCCGAGATGCTGGCGCAGGAGGTTGGGGGCAGTCAGCGTGAAGCGCGTGTGTCGCTCCAGCGGCCGGCTCAAATAGGCGTCGACGTAGTCGGGACGCGCCGCCGCCAGAAAGGCGAGACCAGAGGCCGTGGCATGGAGGGGAAAGCGGTCGCCGATCGACACCGATATCCGGTTGGCCTGCGGCGATTCCTCGACATAGACGGACGTCAGAAAGTCCGTGTCGAATTCGGAGAGATGCGCGGTTTCGCCGGTTTCTTCGGCGAGAGCAACGACGAAGGAGCGGGCGCTTTCGAGGAATGGAAAATGCGCTTCGCGAATGCGGGCAAAGCGCACCAGGGCCGGCCCCAGGCGATAGAGCCGCGTCGTCTCGTTCTGCTCGATCATGCCGTGGCTGGCGAGCGACAGCAGCAGGCGCCTGGCGGTCGCCTTGTCGAAGCCGGTGAGGCGCGCCAGCTCGGTCAACCCCAATTGCGGGCGATGCACATCGAAGGCTTCCAGCAGGGTGACGGCCTTGCCAACTGTACTCATGTTCGCCCCTTCAAAACCTGCCGGTAGAAGCCTCAAGACCACGCCAGGCCCTGGATTTTGGCATGCTTGATTATTTAACGTGTGAAATATATTGACACCCCATGAGGAAGTTTGCAAGGCTCATGTTGAAATCGAGGTTCAACTAATGAACCCAAGCAGAAGCAGCTTTCACGGAGGACGACATGCTCGATCAGGCAGGTATCGACAGGCTCGCCAGCGCGCCCATTACGCCGCAGGAGCACCTGATCAACGGGGTCCGCGTGAGCGCGGAACAACGTCTCGACGTGGTCAGCCCGATCGATGGCAAGGTCATCACTTCAATTGCCGATGCCAGCGCCGAGGATGTGGATCGGGCCGTCGTGGCGGCGCGGGCGGCCTATGACAAGGGCACATGGTCGCGCTCGGCCCCGGCCTTTCGCAAGAAGGTGCTGCATCGGCTGGCCGATCTCATCGAAGCCCATGCCGTGGAACTGGCCGTGCTCGGCGTGCGCGACAATGGCACTGAGATCAGCATGGCCTACAAGGCCGAACCACTCTCGGCAGCGGGCAGCTTCCGCTACTATGCCGAAGCCATCGACAAGATTTACGACCAGATCGCCCCGACAGCGCCTGATGTGCTGGCGCTGATCCACCGCGAGCCATTGGGCGTTGTGGGCGCCATCGTGCCCTGGAACTTTCCGCTCATGATCGGAGCCTGGAAGATCGCTCCGGCGCTGGCGGCAGGCAATTGCGTGGTGCTGAAGCCGGCAGAAATAGCCTCACTGAGCCTGTTGCGACTGGGCGAACTGGCGTTGGAAGCGGGATTGCCGCCGGGCGTTTTCAATGTGGTTACCGGGCGCGGCGCCAGTGCCGGCAAGGCGCTGGGCCTCCATATGGATGTCGATGCCCTCGCCTTTACCGGCTCGGGTCCGGTGGGCCGGAAACTGCTGGAATATTCGGCCCAGTCGAACATCAAGCGGGTGTTTCTCGAACTGGGCGGCAAATCGCCCAATGTGGTTTTTGACGATGTCGCCGACATCGACAAGGCGGTGAAGGTGAGCGCGGCCGGGATTTTCCGCAATTCGGGACAGGTTTGCGTCGCCGGCTCCCGCCTCATCGTGCAGGAGGGCATTTATGATGCCTTCATGGAAAAGCTCGTGGCAGCGACAGGCAAGATGAAGGTCGGCAATCCGCTTGATCTTGCAAGCGACATCGGGGCCGTTGCCAGCGCCGAGCAATTGCAAAAGGACCTCGGCTTTGTCGAAACCGCCCGAACCGAAGGCGGCACGGTGCTTACGGGTGGCGCGCGAGTGAATGTGGAAAGCGGCGGCTTCTATATGGCGCCAACCATTGTCGCCGATGTTACGCCCGAAATGGCTCTCTCCCGCGAAGAAGTCTTTGGCCCCGTATTGGCCGTAACCCGGTTCAAGACGGCGGAAGATGCGGTGCGCATTGCCAATTCCACCGTCTATGGCCTGGCCTCGGCGGTCTGGACCTCAAGCCTGACGACGGCGCACAGCATGGTTCGCGCCATCAATGCCGGCATTGTACACGTCAATACCTATGGGGGCTCCGACATGACGGTGCCGCTGGGCGGGTTCAAGCAATCCGGCTTCGGGCGCGACAAGTCCCTGCATGCCCTCGACAAATATACCGACCTCAAGACTGCCTGGATCGATCTCAAATGAGCATTGCCGCTTCCAATACGACCAGCATTGACGCCCTGATCGACATCGAGCAGCAGCGTTTTGCCGATAACCATCCCCGCTCGCGGGCGCTGTGGGAGGAGGGCAAGGAGCACTTTCTCTATGGCGGCCCCTCGCACTGGATGCGGCGTTGGGCCGGCGGTTTTCCCGTCTATGTCGAGAGCGCTCGCGGGGCGCATCTCACCGATGTCGATGGCAAGAACTATGTCGATTTCTGCCTCGGCGATACCGGCGGCATGTGCGGCCATGCGCCCGAGGCCGTCACGGCGGCGGCCGTAGCGCAATTGCAGCGCGGCACCACGACCATGCTGCCGACCGAGGATAGTCTCTGGGTCGGCAAGGAACTGGCGCGCCGCTTTGGCCTGCCCTATTGGACCCTGACCACTTCGGCCACCGACGCCAATCGCGGCGCCATCCGCTTTGCCCGCATGGTCACCGGCCGCGACAAGGTGCTGGTCTTTTCCGGCTGCTATCATGGCGGGGTCGAAGAGGCCCATGTCGAAATCCGCGACGGCAAGGTGGGCCTGCGCAACATGATCCATCCCAATGGTGTCGATCATGCCCGAGTCTCGAAGGTAGTCGAATTCAACGATGCCGAGGGGCTGAAGGCGGCGCTGGCGGACCGCGACGTCGCGGTCGTGCTGATGGAACCGCTGATGACCAATTTCGGCATGATCCCGGTGGCCGAGGGTTTTCTTGATCTCGTGCGGGAAGAGACGCGAAAAACCGGCACGCTGCTCATCATCGACGAGACCCATACCATATCGAGCGGCCCCGGCGGCTATACGCGCAGCCATGGCCTTGAGCCTGACTTCTTCGTTGCCGGCAAGGCCATTGCCGGCGGCATTCCGGCCGGCATATTCGGGGTTTCGCAGGAAACCGCCGAGCGCATCTGGCAGGCCGTGCCCTATGTCAATCCGCGCCAGCGCCAGTCGGCGCATCTGGGCATTGGCGGCACGCTGGCCGGCAATGCGCTGACCATTGCCACCATGCGGGCCGTGCTCGAATCCATTCTCACCGAGGCCAATTTCGAGGTGATGATCGCCAACGCGCAGCGCTTGGCCGAAGGCGCGCGCGGCATTATCGCCAAATACAACCTGCCCTGGCATGTCACCCAGATCGGCGCGCGGGCCGAAATCATGTTCACGCCCACGCCACCACGCAATGGCGCCGATGTCATCGCCACGCGACGCGGCGATCTCGAAACGCTGCTGCATGCCTTTTACATGAACGAGGGCATTTTGGTGACCCCGTTCCACACCATGTTCCTGATGTGTCCGGCGACAACAGCGGAAGATGTCGATCACCACACGCACGTGTTCGAGAAATTCGTGCAGCACATTTCCGCTGCGGGCGTGCTGTGATGGCTTTTTCGCTGGCGGGCAAGGTGGCGCTGGTTACCGGCGGCGGACGCGGCATTGGCGCGGCGATCGTAACGCGCTTTGCCGAGGCCGGCGCCAAAGTGATCGTGGCGAACCGGACGGTGGAGCACGCCCAGGACCTGGCGGAAGCGCTGGGCGCGCAGGGGCTCGATGTAGGCCCCCTGCCCCTGCCCGGCACGAGCCGCGCGGAACTGACCCGGCTTGTCGATGGGGTCGCCGAACAGTTTGGGCGGCTCGACATTCTGGTCCACAATGCTGGCGGCTGCCCCTGGGCCAGCCTTGAAGAGCTTGACGAAGAAAAACTCGATGCCGCGCTCGACATCAATCTCAAGGCGACGTTCTGGCTGGCGCAAGCCGCCGTTCCGCACATGAAGCGGCAGAAGCATGGGCGCATTCTTGTGACGTCGTCGGTTTCGGCGCGCGTGGCCATGGGCGGTGGCGCGCATTATTCGGCCGCCAAGGCCGGCGTAAATGCCTTTATCAGGGGTGCAGCACTGGAGCTGGCGCGCACCGGGATTACCGTCAATGGCGTCGAGCCCGGTTTCATCGCGAAGCCCGGCCGAGGCAAAATGGGAACGCCGGAGATGATGGCCAAGCTCGGGGCGGCCATCCCCATGGGGCATATGGGTGAGCCCGACGACATCGCCTATGCCATGTTGTTCCTCGCCAGTGATGAGGCCAAATACATGACGGGCCAGACCATTGTGGTCGATGGCGGCTCGACCCTTCCCGAAACCGGTTTTGCCGTGGAAGCGCTCTTTGGAGACCAGCAATGAGTGGTCGTTTGCATGGCAAGACCGCCATGATCGTCGGCGCTGCCACCGGCATGGGCCGCGCCACCGCTGAACGCTTTGCCGCCGAAGGCGCCGATCTCGTGCTGTTTGGGCTCGGCGGAACAATGCTCGACGAGGTTGCCCGCGCCACCAATGGGCGTGCGGTGCATGGCGACGTCACCAAGCGGGCCGAAGTCGAAGCGGCTATCGCAGCCTGCAAGGACACGCTCGACATCGTGGTCAATGCCGCCGGCATCATTCTCACTGATGATCCCGAAACGGTGACCGATGAAGGCTGGGAACGCACCTTTGCCGTTAACACGACCGGCGCCATGAATGTATGCCGCGCGGCGCTGCCACAGCTCCGGCAGCGGGGTGGCGCAATCGTCAATATCGCTTCGGTTGCGGCCTTCAATAGCGGCCCTGGCATGGCGAGCTATGCCGCGAGCAAGGCGGCGCTGGTTGCCTATACACGTTCCATCGCCAATGCCTATGGGGCCGATGGCGTGCGGGCCAATGTGCTGGCGCCGGGCTGGGTCAGAACGCCGATGAGCGAAATGGAAATGGACGAATTGGCGCGTCGCAATGGTACGAGCCGCGAGGAAGAATTCGAACTGGTACGCCAGCGCATCGGCCTCAAGCGCATCGCCGACGCTTCCGAAATCGCCGCCTGCTGCCTGTTTCTCGCCAGCGATGAGGCTTCGTTCGTCACGGGGGCCGTCCTGCTCGCCGATGGCGGCGGGCGCGCTCCGGTGAGCAATCGGGCGGTGTAGGACTTGACCCAAGGGATCGGGCGCTATTGTCTGATCCCATCCAACGGCTGTGGGAGGCGAAGTTGGAACTGCTGCATAATCAGAGCCTTGTCCGGCAGAACTGGACCGCGACGCCCTATGACCAATGGGCGGACGATCTGCATTCGATCTGCGGCCATTTCAATCCGGTGACCGTTGCCCGTGGCGACAAGGTTTTCGGGGCCGCGCGCGGTATCGATGTGGGCGGCATGAGCTTTGCCCATGTTTCCAACAATCTCGACCGCGTGCATCGCTCAATGGAAGACATCAGGCGCGACAGCAATGAACACCTGTTCCTCATTGTCCAGATCGAGGGCTGGTGCGGCGTCGAGCACTTTGGGCGACAGAACCGGCTGGAAGTCGGCGATTGCATTCTGGTGGATTCCACCAAGCCCACAACCTTCCATTTCGAGGGGCAGTTTTCCAACCACCTCTCCATGCACCTGCCCCGCCAGGTGATGTATTCCGATGTGCGGATCGACTTCGATATCGCGCGAAAGCTCAACTCTGGCGATCCCATGGCGATCATGCTGCGTGCCCTCATCGCCAAGATCATGTCCGCCCCAGCCTCAGGCGCCGGCTCGCCGCATTTGCGCGAACTGATCTTCAATGCCACACGCCAAGCCTTCATTTCCGAAGGCGAGCCGGAGCCGGTAGGCATCAATGACGGTGCGACCAAGCGGCTCGAAATCGTCGATGTACTGATCGACCGGCACCTGACCGAAAGCGATCTCGGCGCAAAATGGCTGGCGACACAGGTGGGCGTGTCGATCAGGACGCTGCAGGAGGATTTTCAGGGACTCGGCGTGACCTGCACCACCGTCATTCGCGACAAGCGGCTCCGCCTTGCGCGGGAAAAGATCGAGCAGATCCGTAGCGGGCAATCGAACCTGACCATTGCCGAGGTGGCCTATTCCACCGGCTTCAACGACATCTCCTATTTCAACCGCAGTTTTAAGGAGATGTTTGAATGCGCCCCGCGGGACCTGCTGCGCTGAGGGGCTACCGCGCTTTTGTCCAAATCGCGCCGCGCCCGTTTCCAAGACGGAGCCAATTCACCGTCCCATAGTGCTCCCAAAAATCGGGGGAGAAACCGGACATGAATTCTTACAACCTCTTCATTGGCGGTCGGTCTGTACCGACGGCCCAGTATGCCGAGGTCAAAAACCCGTCGACGGGGGAAGTCGTCGGCCTGATGCCGCTGGCGGGCAAGGAGCAGCTTGACGAGGCCGTTGCCGCAGCGCGTGAAGCCTTCAAGAGTTGGAGCAAGACCGATGACGCGGAGCGGCAGCGGGCCTGCCACGCCATTGCCGATCAGATCCAGGCCAATTCCGAAGACATCGCGCAGCTTCTTACCCGCGAACAAGGCAAGCCGCTCAATGGCCTGGGCTCGCGCTTTGAAATGGGCGGCGCCTATGCCTGGACGCGCGCCACCGCTGATCTCGCTTTGCCCGTGGAAGTCTTGCAGGACAGCGAAGACGGAAGGGTAGAGCTGCACCGCAAACCCATTGGCGTTGTCGGTTCGATCACGCCCTGGAACTGGCCGGTGATGATCGCCTGCTGGCACATCATTCCGGCAGTGCGGGCGGGCAATACCGTGGTCATAAAACCATCGCCGCTGACCCCGCTTTCCACCATCCGGCTGGTTGAACTCATCAGCCAGGTCTTGCCGCCCGGCGTCGTCAATGTGGTCACCGGCGAAAACAGCATTGGGGCAGCGCTCTCGGCCCATCCCGATATCGCCAAGATGACCTTTACCGGCTCGACCGAGACCGGCAAGAAAATCATGTCTTCGGCCGTTGCGACGCTGAAACGCCTGACGCTTGAGCTGGGCGGCAATGATGCCGGTATCGTGCTGCCCGATGCCGATCCCAAGGCGATTGCCGAGGGGCTGTTCTGGGGCGCTTTCATCAATAATGGCCAGACCTGCGCGGCCCTGAAACGCCTTTATGTGCATGACAGCATCTATGACGCGGTCTGCGAGGCGCTGGTTGATTTTGCCCGTACCGTGCCGGTGGGTGATGGGCAGGATGAAGCCAATCTGCTGGGCCCCGTGCAGAACGAAATGCAGTTCAACAAGGTGCGCGACATGGTGGAGGACGCCAGGGCGAAGGGCGGGCGCGTTCTCCTTGGTGGCACGCCCGCCAATGGGCCGGGCTATTTCTATCCCATTACGCTTGTGGCCGATGTCGATCATGGCGTGTGGCTCGTTGACGACGAGCAGTTTGGTCCGGTGCTGCCGATCATCCGCTATAGCGATATTGACGAGGTCATTGCCCGCGCAAATGCCAATCCGGCGGGGCTCGGCGGCTCGATCTGGTCGGCGGATGCCGCCAAGGCCAAGCGCTATGCCACCCAGCTCGAATGTGGCTCGGTCTGGATCAACAAGCATGGCGCCATCCAACCCAACGCGCCCTTTGGCGGGGTCAAGCAATCCGGCTTCGGGGTGGAATTCGGTGCCGATGGCCTGAAGGAGTTCACCATTCCCCAGACGGTGCTGAGCTGACCATGGCGCAGTTTGACTATATCATCGTCGGCGGCGGATCGGCCGGCTGCGTCCTGGCCAACCGGCTTTCGGAAAACCCGGCGCATAGCGTCCTGCTGATTGAATCGGGCAAGCGCGACAGCGATCCCTGGATTCACATTCCGGCGACATTCTTCAAGGTTATCGGCAAGGGTGAGGCCATTCACCCCTATGCCTCGGAATCAGAGCCGGGCCTCAATGGCAGGCCCAGCATCGTGCCGCAGGGCAACGTGCTGGGCGGCGGCAGTTCGGTGAATGCGATGATCTATATTCGCGGCCATCGCAACGACTATGACCATTGGGCCGAACTGGGCTGCAAGGGCTGGTCCTATGATGATGTGCTGCCTGCGTTCAAATCGCTGGAGAATAACGAAACTCTCGATGGGCCCTTCCACGGGCGCAAAGGCAGCCTCTTCGTCTCGAACCCACGCCACCGCCATCCGCTGAGCCAGGCATTTGTTACCGCCGCCACCGAAACGGGCATCCCCGCCAATGCCGATTTCAACGGCGACAACCAGGCCGGTGCCGGCTTTTATCAAAGCACCACGCATAATGGACGTCGCTGGAGTTCGGCCCAGGCTTTTCTGCGCGAGGCGGAACAGCGGAAAAACCTGACCATCCTTACCGAAACCAGGGTGCAGCGCATTGTCATCGCCGACAAGCGCGCCGTGGCGGTCGAACTGCAGGATGGCACAGGGCACGAAGCGCGGCGCGAAATCGCGCTCACGGCCGGCGCTATCGCCACGCCGCGCATTTTGCAGCTTTCCGGCATCGGCAATGGGGAGGAGCTGTCGGCTCTCGGCATTGCGGTGGCGGCCGACCTGCCCGGCGTGGGTGAGAACTATCAGGATCATCTCGAAGTGCCGGTGCAGGGCGAGACACGCGATCCGCTCTCTATCCTTGGCCATGATAAGGGCATTACCGCTGCCCTCCATATGCTCAACTACCTGGTGCGCCGTCAGGGCCTGCTCACCTCCAACGTCGTGGAATGCGGCGGCTTCGTCGATACATCGGGCAGCGGCCAGCCGGATGTGCAGTTTCATGTCCTGCCGACGTTGATCGGCTTTGTCGATCGCGAGCCCGAGCCCGGCCACGGCCTCTCGATCAATCCCTGCTTCCTGCGCCCGCGCTCGCGCGGCACGATCAAGCTGCGTTCGGCCGACCCGCATGAAAAGCCGCTGTTCAATGCCAATGCGCTCTCGGACCCGGCGGATGTCGAAACGCTGGTGCGCGGGGTAAACCTCAGCATTCGCATTCTCGAAGCGCCGGCCCTCAAGAGCATTCTGAAACGTCGCGTGCTGCCCAAGCCGGGCGTCGAAAGCGATCCGCAGGCACTGCGCGACTATATCAGGCAAACGGCCAAAACCGTGTTCCATCCCTCGGGAACCGCCCGCATGGGCGCCAGGGAGGACCGCATGGCCGTGGTGGGACCGGACCTCAAAGTGCATGGCATCGAGGGCCTGCGCGTCTGCGACGCCTCGGTCATGCCCACCCTGGTTTCGGGCAATACCAACGCCCCGGTGATGATGATCGCGGCGCGGGCCGCCGCCTTCATGACCGGCAAGGCCATCGCGCGCTGACCACGGAGGGAAACAATCTTGGCCGAAATCCTGCTCGAGCGTGGCACCGGCCGGGATTTCGGCCGCGTTGCCCAAAACCTCTTCGGCAATGTTCGCCTCGATTTTCTGGGCGGCGATGAGAATGATAGCGACCTGACCTCAGTGCGCCTGGGCGAGTGCCGGCTATCCCGGCTCTCGGCCGGCGCGCATCTGGTTTTTGGGGAGGACGTGGCGCGCCATTCCTATGACCCGGATGCGATCAAGCTGATCATCCAGTCGCACGGCCTCTCCGAAATCGTGCAGGGCGGGAAGAAGGCCCGCGTCAGCCGCGATGCTGCGATCATCTATGATCCGACGCGGCCCTATATGCTCGCCAATCCCGAGCCGGTGGAACTGCTGCTGCTGCAAATTCCCCGGGCCGCCCTGCCCGCCGAAACTGTCGCGGGCCTCGACCAACCGCGCACCGCTGGCCCGAGCCAGCTCGGGCTGCAAGCCGTGCTGCTCTCCCTGATGCGCTCGACCTTTGACGAGGTCGAGCGGCTCGATGCTGTCGCCCGCGCGAGCATAGGCCAGACCATGACTGGCCTCGTGCGCACAATGCTTGAGGCCGATCCCATGACCGAGGAGAATGACACTACGGGCCTCGATCTGCTGCGCCGCCGCGTCGAAGCCTATTTCCGAGCTAATCTGGATCGCAGCGATCTTTCCATTGCGGAAGTCGCCCGCCGCATGGGCTGCACACCGCGCTATGTGTTTCGCGCCTTTGCTGCCGAGGCCACGACGCCTTCGGATTATCTGTGGAACCTGCGGCTCGAAGCGGCGCATCAGCGCCTGCTCTCAGGCCAATATGCCGGCCAATCCATTTCGGAAATTGCCTTCGGTGTCGGCTTTTCCTCCAGCGCGCATTTTTCCCGCGCTTTTCGCAGCCGCTACGATATGGCCCCCCGCGACCTCCGCCGTCAGGCGGAAGGTCGCTGAAGGCTTTTGGCACTAGCGCATCGCTTCGGCGACGCGCAGCGTATCGGTGAACTGCTCGAAACGCCTGAGCAGGCCGCCACCGGCGCCCCAGACATGGACGACGCGGGCATTGAAAGTCTTGCCGGTGCCCTTGTGCTTGGCCGTATAGGTGCCGATAGCCACGGCATCGTCGCCGGCATCGAGCAGGCGCTCGAGCGTGAAGGTGTAGCCATCGAATTGCTGGCCAAGCACCTCGAAGACATTTTTGAAGATTTCGTCCTTGCCGACATAGGTGCCGGCGCAGGGAAAACCATCCATTTCCGTCCAGCGGCAATCGGGCGCTATATCGGCCAACATGCCGTCGAGGTCATGACGCAGATTGGCGTCGTAGTGGGCTCTGGCGAGTTCGTAGGTGCTGCGCATCCCTGAAAATCCTCAGACTGGGTCCCGGCCCGGCAGGTAGAAGGTCGTGGAAGCCTTGCGGATAAAGGCGCCGGCTGGGCTATTTTGAATGCGGCCATCTCCGGCAATGCCCAGGAACTTGCCGGTCGAACGCATGTCCTTGAAATTGTAGAAGAAGGTCGAAGCCACCGCGATCTTGAACTCGCGGAAGGTGAAGACATATTGGTCCTCGTCGAACTTGTAGGTCGTGGTCAGATCGACATCGCCATGGCCGCGCTGCACACCCACAAGGCATTGCCAGCAATAGCGCTGTGAGGAGAGGTAGGTGTGTTCATAGACATGGTTGGGGCTATAGGTGAAATGCGCGCGTAGACCGATGAGGTCGCGCGTTTCGGCGGGCACTGGCCCAGTCGGAGGCACCGAAATATCGCCGACGATGCCGGCGCGAAACACCTGCGCCACCTGCGGTTCGCCCACCGACACGTCCTTGTCGCGCACGACGGAATAGATCGAAAGCGCGCGGCGGGAGACGGTATTGATGACAATGGTTTCCGCCTCGGTGGGGCGGGAGGCGAAGATGATCTCGACAAAGTAGGTGCTTGGAGCGACCTCGACGACCTCGCATGCGTCCTCCGCGCTCGCGCCGCCATCCGACCAGGTCACTTTGCCCTTGCCAAAGCCGAGGGTAAGCACGCGCCCATCCTCGAAGGTCACTGTGTGGCTGGCGCCAACCAGCGCGTCGCTTGCCGGCAACCGATTGGTGTCGATGCCATAGGCGAACTGATCGTAAGTTTTCCAATCCTTGGGGTTTTCGACCGCCATAAAGATCTCCTCCAGTTTTTTATTGAACGAAGGCGAGCGTGGGCAGATCGACGGTGCCCGCACCGCCATCCACCGTCACCACCGCGCCATTGACCATCGCCGCCTCACCTGAGGCGAGGAAGCACACCACATTGGACACATCCTCGGCATCGGCCGGACGGCCGAGCGGCACATCCTTGGTCACGAGGGCATAGGCATCCTCGATGCTGGCAAGGCCGCGCATCTTGGCGAGAGCCGCCATCTGGTCGTCGGCCATGGCCGTGGTGACCCAGCCGGGACAGACCGTATTGGTACGCACGCCAAAACGGCCATAATCGCGGGCGAGGGACTTTGCGAGGCCGATGCAGCCATGCTTCATGGTGACGTAGCCGGCAGCATCGGGCCCGGCGAAAAGTCCGGCAATCGAGGCCAGAACGACGATATTGCCCTTGCGCTCGATAAGAGCGGGCAAGGATTCGCGTGCGCTGACAAAGGCGGTGTTGAGGTTGAGTTGGACCGCCAGGGCCCAGGTTTCATCGCTCATGGAAATGGTGGGGCCGACGCCATGCCCGCCGGCATTGGCGATGAGAATATCGAGCCCGCCGAACTGTTCGACAATACCTGATACCGCCGCCTTCATGCTGGCGCCATCGGAGGCATCGGCGGCAAAGACCGCAGCGCCGATTTCATCGGCCACGGCTTGCAGGGGTTCGCGGCGACGGCCGACCAGGGCGACATTGCCACCCTCGCTCCTGATCCGCCGCGCCACGGCAGCACCGATGCCCGTACCCCCGCCCGTTATCAACGCCGTCTTACCTGCGAAACGCATGAAACCCTCCCTGGTTATGCAAAAGGTGGCCGCAAACGGCTCTCCTGTCTCGTCTGGGAGCGAATTGAAACTTGACTGAAAGCGAACTCGCCCCGCCTTCGCGCCAGCTTTTGGCAATGCTCCCTATCCCTGTCGAATTTTTTCTTCTACATTGGTGGAATATAGAACACGATTCAGGATTTGACCATGACCACCGCCCCGCAAGCGACACGCAGCGCTCCCATCGGGGGGCCGGCCGATCTGATCCTGCGCGGCGGCCCGGTCATCACGCTCGACGCTGCCAACACGGTAGCGGAGGCGCTGGCGATCCGGGGTGGCGAGATCATCGCGGTCGGTGGTACGGCGGATATTTCGGCGCTCAAAGGGCCTATGACGCAGGTGATCGAACTCGACGGGAGGGCTGTTCTGCCGGGGATCAACGACGCGCATCTGCATGGCAGCTGGCTGGGCGCGCGCTGGCCGAGCCTGTTCTTCGGCGGCGGCGATAGCGGGCATGATGGCCGGCTGCTTGATAGCGCCGAAGCGCGTCGCGCCGCCTTGCGAAAAACCTGGGCGCTGCTCGCAGCCCACGGCATTACCAGCTATACCGAGCCGGGCATCGGGCCGGGTGAGGACCAGGGCGAAACCGGCTGTTTTGGCACCGCCATGCTCGACACCTATGTCGAACTGGCCGGCACGGAAGCGCAGACGGCGCGGGTGACCATGCTGCGGCTTTTTGGTTTCCTCGATGGCGCCAGCACTTTCGCCGATATGCGCGCGGGTCTCGCCGTCCCCGCCCCCAGCACCGACCCGCGTTGGCTTGCCATTCCCGGCGTGAAAATTTTCGCCGATGGCATTCCGCCTATGCACAGCGCCTGGACCCGCACACCCTATCCCAAGGGCGGCTATGGCGGGTTGATGACCGGCACGGGCAACGAAGCCGAACGCCTCGCTGAATTCACCGCCATGGTCGAAATGGCTCACGGCATGGATCTGCAGATTGGCGTCCACGCTACAGGCGACCGGACCATCGAGGAATTTGTCGGCATCATCGAAAGGCTCGGCGGCGCCGGAGCACGGCGGCACTATCTCATTCATGTCGATCTGGTTTCGGGCGAGCAATTGCGCCGCATGACCGCAGCCGGCATTGGCCTGGCGCTGCAGCCGCTGATTGCCGATCACACGGCCGGCTGGCTCGCGGGAGCGGTGAGCCCCGAAACGGCCGCATCGGCTTGGCCGATCCATCTGATGCTCGAAGACGGTCTGCGCGCCGTGTTGAGTTCGGATGCGCCAATTGCGAGCTTTGACTGGCGTCGCATCATTGCCTCGGCCGCGGGTCTGCTCGAACAGCGCGGCGTGGCCGTAGGTCCTGCACAACTCACCCGCCTGCTGCGCATGTATACGAGCATTCCGGCCGAACAGGATGGGGCGGAGCACTGGAAGGGCACGCTGGAGCCAGGAAAAGTCGGTGATCTCTGCGTGTTGAGCGCCGATCCCCATGCCGTCGGCGCGGCCAATCTGCCAGAACTCACTGTCGAGCTGACGATCGTGGATGGGCGTGTGGTCTTCGACCGTTCAAATGCGCCGGCCGAAAGCGTCATTGCCTGAAGAAAGCGCGGGGGCCCCAGGGGCCCCCGCTTTTTGTCAGATCGCTTCGGCGAGCAGCACGCGTGGGCTGCCGGGCAGAGCCACGGTTTCGAGCGGACGCCAGCCGGCTTCCAGCAGCCAGGAGCGAACCTCGGCCTCGGGGAACACCACGGTGCCGTCGATCACCAGATATTCGGCGGCATGGAGCGCATCAATGGCGCGCTGTTCGGCATTGTCATCGAGATAGAAATCGAGCACGGCGAGGCGCGCGCCTGATACTGCCGCAGCACGCGCATGGCGGAAGATGGCGCGGTTCTGTTCCACGGTGAAGCGATGGACGACGTGGTTGACGAAAACCAGGTCGAATTCGCCTTTCGGTTCCGCCGTTTCGGTGGCGGCGCCAATCAGTTCGACGCGGTCGACCAGGCCGGCTTCTGTCACCGCCTGACTTACGGATTCGATGAAATCGGGCGCATAGACGAAGGTGGTACGCAGGTTAGGATTGGCTTCCATCGCCCGCATGGCGAAATTGGGCGCGAGACCGCCGAGATCGAGTGCCTTCCGATAGGCGGAAAAATCCAGCGCGCCGACGAACATGTCGGCATGGAGCTTGTTATAGGTCATGACGCCGGCCATGAAGGTCGCCCAACGCGCCTCGGTCATACCCAGATCACCCGGCTGGTCGGTATCGACCGTCTTGGGGAATTGTAGCCAGTGCGGATAGCTGATTTCTGCGAGGAAGGTCAGGAAGGGCGCGAGATCGAGTTGGGCTTTTCCGCCGGTGAGATAGGCGGCGGCACTGGGCGTCAGTGAATAAGAGCCGTCGCGGCGGGTAAGCAGGCCGAGGCCGGCCATGGCATCGGCCAGGATACGTGCCATGCGCTCGCTAACGCCGGTGGTCTTGGCGAGATCAGTGACCTTGCGCTCGCCTTCGGCAAGGGCGGCGAAAAGGCCGATGCGGCTGGCAGCGAACAATTGCTGTGCACCCATATAGCCGGTGGCAATATCGAGAATGCGGCTGGGATCGGCAGTGGCCGGGGTGGAAACAGACATAGGAGCCCCTCTCTGGCTAGGCTGTCTTAAAAAAGTTCGGGCGGAAAAGGCCTTCAGAGGAAGGCCAGGGCCTCGTGGCGGAACGCCTCGGAGGCGAGCGCGCCCATGTGATCGCCGGGCACGCGCAGGGTGCGCGATCCGGGAATGAAGGGTTCGAGCGTATCGACGGCACCGGCCATGGGATCTTCGGTGCCGGCAAGGAAAAGCACGTTTTTGGCTGGCGCTTCCCGCTCGGGATCAAAAGCCTCTGCGGCAAGGCCTTCGGCAAGATTGAGCAGCGAATGCGGATCGGGCGCGCGTGCGACCATGCCAGCGATAAAGCCGGTCAGCGGATCGGCCGGAGCAACGCCCTCATCCACAAGGCGGCGAGCCGCCGGGAAATCAAGGGCAGCAAAGGGTTCATTGGGAGCAAGACCGCCGAGCACGAGTTTTCCCACGAGATCGCCGCTCTGCGCGGCCAGCGACCAGGCGAGGCGAGCGCCCAGCGAATAGCCGATGACATCTGCAGGGCCGCTGGCTTCCGCCAGAGTATCGGCCAGGGCGGCGACGATGCGGGAGGGACGCGCAGCCTCGGCATTTTCGACCCGCGCACTGGCGCCATGGCCGGGCAGATCAACTACGATCACATCGCGTCCGGCAACCAGCAGCGGCTCGACCCAGGCGGCCGCAGGCCAGTCGGCCGCGCTATTCGACATGAAGCCATGGAGGAACAAAACCGGCGCATGCTTTGGCGCGGGGCTGCGAAAGTGCTGGACAGCCAGAAAATTTGCTTGTGCGGTCAAGGTCGGTCTCTTCTCAAAAATGCTAGGTCGGACTGGTGACGCGCCGAATGATGTCGTCGACATAGGCGCCATAGGTGGCGATGTGCTGCCCGTCGGGATGCATCAGGTTGACGACGTTGGCGCCGATGACCACGGAGCGGATTTCGAGCGCATAGCGGGTCAGATCGGCCTGGCTCAGCGCCGGCAGATCACGGCGAGCATCGCGCAGGAGACGCGCGATCAGCTCGCCCCAATTGGCGAAGAACTGGCGATAGAGTTCGGCAAGTTCGCCATTGGACGCGGCATGCTCCCACAGCACCAGCAGCACGCGGCCGGCATTGATCTCGTGCTCTTCCGAGGGTAGCCACGTATCGATGGCTTCACGCAGATACGCGACCGGGTCGCGGTCGGGGGGCGGCGCTTCCTCATCGAGCAATTGCCTGGGATCGATCTCGGCCAGTACGCTCTGGAAGGTCGCGGCAATGATACTTTCCTTGCCGGGAAAATAATGTTTGAGCGCGCCATTGGCAAAGCCAGCCTCGGCCGCGAGGCTGCGCATGGTGGCCGCCTCAAAACCGCCTTGCAGGATGAGGCGCTTGGCGACCTCGATGATGTCGCGGCGGCGTTGGTCGTGATCGATGATTTTTGGCATGAAGTTCTTTCGAGGCTCCGTTGGCGCTCACTGCCCCGCGGGAAGAACGCGGTCGGCCTCCCGCAGCGCCAGCCAGGCGGCGCGGCGCCGGGCCTGGGCCTGAGGATTGGCGACGGGCGAGGCGAGAAGCAGCCGGGCGCTATAGGGATGGGCCGGCGCGCGGGTCACCTGTTCCCCTTCCCCGAACTCGACGATCTCGCCCCGCTGCATGACGGCGACGCGATGGCAGATGCGGCGCACGACCCCAAGATCGTGCGAAACAAACAGATACGACACGCCGATGTCGCGCTGCAACTCGATGAACAGATCGATCACCGCCGCCTGGGTGGTCAGGTCAAGCGCGCTGACCGGTTCGTCGCAGACGATCAGTTTTGGCCGCCGCACCAGGGCGCGCGCAATGGCGAGACGCTGGCGCTGGCCGCCCGAAAATTCGCTGGGATAGCGGTCGATAGCGCTGGCCGGCAGACGCACTCGCTCGATCATTTCGGCAACTGCCGAACGGGCCGTGCGCCGGGACTGTCCGGCAGCTTCGAGCGGCTCGGAGAGGATGTCGCCGACATTCATCATTGGATCGAGAGAACCATAGGGGTCCTGAAAAACGACCTGAATGCTGCTGGCAAGGCGCCGCCGCGCAGCCCCGCGCGCATGGGTAATGTCCTCGCCCTCGAAGAAGATGCGCCCGTGCCGCACCGGGGCTAGGCCCAGAATGGCCTTGCCGAGGGTCGATTTGCCCGAACCGCTTTCGCCGACGACGCCGACGCATTCGCCGACGCCGACGTCGAGCGACACCTCATGCAGCACACGGAAGCTGCGCTTTGGGTCACCGTACTCGACCACGAGATTTTCGACGGAGAGGATGGGGTTGGCCATGATCCGGAACTCCTAGGCAGTCGCCGCCGTCTGCGCGGCATGGACAGCGTCCAGTTCGCGGCGGCCCTTGGTGTCATCGAGCGAAGCGGCGATCAGTTCGCGTGTGTAGTTCTGCTCGGGGGCAGCGAAAACGGTCTCCACCGCGCTCGCCTCGACGATCGCCCCATCGCGCATAACGATCACGCGGTCGCATATGTCAGCAACGACGCCGAAATTATGGGTCACCAGCACCAGGGCCATGCCGAGTTCGGCCTGCAATTCGCGCAGCAGTTCCAGCACCTCGGCCTGCACGGTCACATCAAGTGCCGTGGTCGGCTCGTCGGCGACCAGCACCGAGGGACGCCCGGCGATCGCTCCGGCGATCAGCACGCGCTGCGCCATGCCGCCGGAAATCTGGTGCGGATAGGATTTCATCACCCGGTCGATGTCCACAATGCCGACGCGGTTCAGCACGGCGCGAGCAATTGCATCGGCTTCGGCGCGCGACTTTTTGTGAACGGTACGCAACGGCTGGGTCAGCTGGAAACCTATGGTGTAGGAGGGGTCGAGATTGGACATCGGCTCCTGCGGAATGTAGCCGATCTCGGTGCCCAGCATGCCGGCCCGCTCGCGCGGCGACATGGTGTGCACGGCACGCCCGCCGATCCACATGCCGTCTACGCTGCTCGAACCGCCCGTCGGCAGCAGGTCGAGGATAGAGAACACGGTCTGCGATTTGCCCGAGCCGGATTCCCCGACAATGCCCAGAACCTCGCCCGGTGCAATGTCTAAGGAAATGCCGTGGACGACCTCGACCGCACCATCACCGGCGGCGTAGCGCACGCGCAGATTGTCGACGCGCACGGCGGCAGCTTCCGGGGCATAGGCAAAGCTACCGGTGACCACGTCTGCGGGAGCGGCATTAGTGACCTGGCCGCTACTACCAGCGCTTGGAGCATCGGTTCTGATACGCACGACATCGGCCAAAGTCGAACCGGCGACCGCGAGGGCGGCAATGGTGATGCCGAGCACTGCCGAAGGCCAGAGCAGCAGCAATGGCGTCGACAGCATATGCCGAAAACCTTCGTTCATCATGGCGCCCCAGGCGGGCACGCTGGCCGCGCCAATGCCGAGGAATTGCAAGCCGGCCTGAATGCCCATGGCAATGCCGGTGGCAAGCGCAGTCTGGATGATGATGGGCGCGCCTATGCCGGGCAGGATATGCCGCAGGATGATGCGCGGATGGGTGAGCCCAGCGACGCGGGCGGCGTCGATAAACGGCTCATTGCGAATGGCAAGGGTCGTCGAGCGCGCAATACGGAAATAGCCGGGCGCAAGGAAGGCGCCCACTGTGGCCATGATCAGCACGAAGTTCGAGCGCGTTCCGGCGGCGACGACGAGCAGGATAATCATGCCGGGCACGGCCTGCAGGGCATCGCTGACCCAGGACGAAAGGCGGTCGAAAAACCCGCCGAAATAGCCCGCGGCAATGCCGGCCGGCGCGCCGATGATGAGGGCCGTGATGATGGTCACGAGAGCCCCGAGCAGGGTCGTGCGCGCGCCCCAGATGAGGCGGCTCAACATGTCGCGGCCGGTGGCGTCGCCCCCCAGCCAGTGTTCCGCGCTGGGCGGTGCCTTGGCGCTGGCAAGATCGACAAAATTGGGATCGTGCGGGGCAAGCCAGGGCGCAAAAACCGCGATGGCGATAACCACGATGACGACCGAGAGCGAAACGGCGCCGGCCGGCACGCTGAGGAAACGCGAGAGAATGGAGCGCCGGCGCGGCGCGCTGGGAGCGAGATCGGACATGACGGAAAGGGAACTCATCGCACGCGCACCTTGGGATTGATCCAACCCAGGGCGATGTCGAGCAGGAAATTGACGATGACGACGAAGATGACCGACACAACGGTAATGCCAAGCAGAATGGGAATATCGCCATTCTGCGAGGAGGCATTGGTCAACTGGCCGATACCCGGCAGGCTGAAGATCGCCTCGACCACGATAGCGCCGCTGAGAAGGCCGACGAACATTACGGCGAGCACCGTCAGGGCAGCCGGCGAGGCGTTGCGCAGGATATGAAGGGTCACCCGCCCGCGCGACAGCCCACGGCTGCGCAGGGTGCGGACAAAATCCTGCTTGTTGACGGCGATCACCTCATTGCGGAGCTGCTCGGCGACCACGACTATGGCGCCCAGCGCCAACGAAAAGGCCGGCAGGGTGATTGAGCGGAGCCAGCCGCCCAGCGACTGGGCCGACGGCACATAGCCGACCGCGGGAAACCATTTGAGCTGGATGGCGAACCAGACGACCAGCACGAGACTGATCCAGAAGCCCGGCAGCGCGAAGAGCACGACCGACACGGTCTTGATGATGCGATCGAAAAGGCTAGTGGGGCGCAGGCCGGCGATGAGACCGAAGGCGGTGCCGACCACAGCGGTGATCAGGGTAGCGAAGGTGACCACAGACAGCGTCACCGGTAGCTTTATGGCGATCTGCTTGTTGACCGACTGGAAATTGCGCCAGGAGACGCCGAAGTCACCCACAAGGGCGCCACGGAACCAATCCCAGAATTGCACCATGAGCGGACGGTCGAGCCCGATTTTTGCAGCCAGCGCCGCGCGCTGGGCCGGCGTTGCCGTTGTTCCCAGAAGACCCGCCGTGGGGTCGCTGATCGCGGCATGAGCGAGGAAAAACGTTCCGATGGACACGGCGAGCAGCAGGATAATACCAGCGACAAGCCGCTTCACGATGAAGCCGATCACGACGTTTCCTCCAAAGACAATTCAGGGTGGCGGCCGGGCCGGAGTCCGGCCGCCGGCTTCGTCACTGCGTCGGTTGGATCGAGCGCAGGGTCGGGAACATCATGCCGATGACCGGGGTCACGGCAATTTCGGGGACCGAGTAGTAGGTGTTGTCGGCCTGATACCAGACGGACCACCAGGCCAATTCGGTGAGCTTCTGATTGGCGGCGGCAATCTTGGCGACCTGTTCGTCGCCGACCGCAGCGAGGGCGTCATCGACCAGAGCCTTGAGCTCGGGAACGTCAGCGAATTGCGGGGCCGGATTGTACCACTGCTGGGTAGAGACCTGCCGGGCCAGGGTCGCGACCGGGTCGTTGTCCATGGCGATAAGGGCGACAAACATGGGATAGTTCGGGGCGTTGACCTGATAATCCATCATCTGCATATCGTCCCAAGTGACGCGGATACCCAGTTCGCCAAAAGTCTGGTCGACCACTGGCTGCCAGAGCGCGAAAATGGGCGACATGGGCATGCTCACGTCAAAGCCATCGGCATAGCCGGCTTCGGCGAGCAGTTCCTTGGCCTTGTCGAGATTGAAGGCGTAGAGGGCGTTGAGCGCGGGATCATTGCCGCTCTGCCCGGCCGGAAACACCTGATTGGTAACCTGACCAGCGCCGGCGCCGAGCGAATTGAGGATGGCAGCGCCATCGAAGGCATAATTGAGCGCCTGGCGCACGCGGACATCGCCGAGTGGGGCCAGCGTCGTCCCCATGTGATCGACAAATTGCAGCCCCACCCAGGCCGAAACGCCCGAGGTGATGTTCCAACCCATCTGCTTGGCCTGCTCGAGGTTGAGCGGATCGGCAAAATTGACATTGATCTGGCCCGACAACATGGCGTTGTGACGCGCGGTCTGGTCAATGATCGGGAAGATGGCGATATTCTGGAAGGGATAGGTGGCGCTATCCCAGTGTTCGGCAACCTTGGTGAAGTGATATTCCGAGCCGGCAACGCTCATGCCCTCATCGAGGAGATAGGGCCCGGAACCGACCGGCGCCGTCACCAGCGTGCCGGCCTCGATGGTTGCGGGCGAAGCCATGTAGCTGCGACCCAGACCCATGAGATAGAGCATGGTGTCGTCGCGCTCGCTGAGGGCGATCTCGATGGTATCGGCATCGACAGCGGTGATGCCGGTGACGTTGAGATAGGCTTCGCCAGACCGGGCGCCAGCCTTGAGATGATTGAGATTGGCCACTGCCGCTTCGGCGTCGAAAGCCACGCCATCGCTAAAGGTGACGCCGGTGCGCAGATCCATGGTCAGGGTGAGAAGATCGTCCGAATAGGTCCAGGCCGTTGCCAGCACCGGGATCGGCTTGCCGGCGGCATCGAGCGCCACCAGCGGATCATAGACCGCCGACAGATAGGGCCCGTCGAAACCGATATCGGCCAGGCTCGGGTCCCAGGAGGTAATGTCGAGGAAATTGCCGATATTGAGATCGGTCGGCGCATCCTGAGCTACAACCCAGGAGCCAATACCCAGCGTGGCGACTACAAAGGAAAGGGCGGCTAGTGCCCTGAATTGGTTCATCGTTCTCTCCCTTTTGCTGCCGGAGGCCCCTCGCCTCCCAGCATGCCGAACCACGGTTCGATTGGGTCTATCCGTGGTTTATTCTACATACGTTGACAAGAAGCACAAGGCGGCTTCCCCCAGCGATTTCAGCTACCAGACGCCATCCGAGCGGACGTGCTGATCGAGCCGGAGGTCGGCCAGAGCTGGCCTGATCCGGCCCCCAGCGCGGTTCAGCAACGCGATGGTGCCGAGATTGTCTTCGAGCTGTTCCAGGCGCGATGCGCCGAACAGCAGATTGGCGACATTTGGATTGGCGAGGCAGAAGGCCAGCGCCAATTGCACGGGACTTGCCTCAAACTCATCGGCAATCTGCTTGAGCTTTGGCGCAGCCGCATAAATGCGCTCGCGAATGGCCCCGACATCGGCCCCAATCTTGCGGGCGGGCACGCCACGCCCGGCAAGAATGCCGCCTTCGAGGCAATCGGAAGCCTGCAAGCCCAAAGTGCCATCGGCAAAGAGCGCGCTGTACTCGGCCCCCTCGGCCATGGAGCGGCGCACGACGCTATATTTCAATTGCGCAAAGCTTGGGCCTACGAGGCTGGCCTTATCGGCAAAATCCAGCGCCTGCCGCGTATGCACAAAATGCCAATTGTTGATGCCCCAGCTGTCCACTAGCCCGGCAGCGATCAGCTCATAGACCCCCGCCACCACCGGCTCCATGTCGGGCGCGCCAAAATAGTCGCCGACCACCAGCGTGTCGAAACGGTCAAGACCCGCGCGTTCGAGACTGGTCTCGATCTGCTGGCGGAAATTGAGTTTGGGATATTCCCAGAGCCAGAGCTTGCCGCAGACCTGATAATCCTTGCGCGCGACACCGGCAGCGCGAATAGCCTCGCCGAACAGAATGTCCGTCCGCGAATGCTCCTCGTGCGGCCCCATATTATAGTAGGCAACATCGAAGAAGGCGACGCCGACTTCGACCGCTCGGCGCACCATGGTCACGGCATCGTCGGGTCTCATCCGATCCCAGGTGTTCCACGATCCCAACGCAAAGGCCGGAACCAGCGGTCCATTCTTTCCGAGCCGGCGCTTGGGCACATCGATTCCTGGCATGTAATCCCCCCATGTTCCGTGCTACCGGATAGTGGACTTATTTTCTACACATGTATAATAAACATGTTAAGGGTCTTTTGGCGACCCCAAAAATCAACGAGGGGGAAGAGGACATGTCAGTCCCAAGAAACATCGTCGTCACCGGGGCCGCGCAGGGCCTGGGCAAGGGCATTGCCGAAGCTTTTGCCGCGCTTGGAGACAAGGTTGTGGTCATTGATCGCGACGGCGAGGGAGCCACGCGGACGGCCGCCGCCATTGGTGGCGAGGCCGTGGCGCTCGACATTTCCGACGCCGCGACCGTGAAAAGCGCCGTGGCCGCGATCGTGGCGCGGCATGGCAGAATCGACGTCCTCGTCAACAATGCCGGTGTGGTCGGCGGCGGCGGCACGGTTGTCGATCTCGACATTGCCCTCTTGGACCTCACCTATCAGGTCAATGTGCGCGGCACCTGGCTGATGAGCCAAGCCGTCGGCAAGCGCATGATCGCTCAAGGCAAGGGCACCATCGTCAATGTTTCGTCCATTGGCGGCCGCCAGCCGACGCCCGGCATGGGCCATTATGAATGCACCAAGGCCGCCGTCGATGCGATCACCCGCTCGACCGCCATCGAAATGGCGCCCCATGGCATTCGCGCCAATGCAGTTGCGCCCGGCCCGGTGATCACGCCGCTGACCGCGGGCTTTGCCGCCCATCCCGAAGCGCGCGCCGCCTGGGAAAAGCGTATTCCGCTCGCCACCATTGCCGAGGTCGAACAGATCGCACCGGCCGTGGTGTTCCTGGCGAGCGACGCCGCCTCGCACATTACCGGCGTCAGCCTCGCCGTCGATGGCGGGCAATTGCTGGCCTGATCGTTTCTGGAGGAGAGAAGATGATCCCGACCTCGACCCGAGCTGCCGTGCTGACCGGGCACGGCAAGCCGCTTGAACTGACCACCCTGCCCCTGCCGGAAAAGCTCGATCCCGGCGCAGCCCTGGTGCGCATCGTCTGCGCCACGCTTTGCGGCACCGATATTGAAATCTGGGAAGGCAAGATGAGCTTTCCGGGCATGCTGCCCATGGTGCTCGGCCACGAAATGGTGGGCGAAATCATCGCCCTGGGCGAGCACACCCATGATGCCCTCGGCACCGAACTCAAGCTCGGCGACCGCATCGGCTGGTCGGAATCGACCTGCGGGGAATGCTATGGCTGCGTCATCCTGCGCGAGCCCGTCGCCTGCGAAAAGCGCGGCTATGGCTTCTTGCAGCGCTCCGACAATTTTCCCTTCTCGACCGCCGGCCTTGCCGAATACAGCTATGTCGCCCCCGGCTCGGCCAAATTGCGCATTCCTGACAATGTGAAGGACACCTGGGCCTCCATGGCCGGCTGCGCCGCCAAAACCGTGCTGCGCGCCGTGGACCGGGCCGGCGGCATCAAGGTCGGCTCCAAGGTCGTCATTCAGGGTTCCGGCGCGCTCGGCATTTTTGCTACGGCCGCAGCAAAACTCTCGGGCGCCGCCGAGGTGATCACCGTCGGCTCACCAGCCCCACGCCTCGATATGGCCAAGCGTTTCGGTGCGGATCATGTGGTCGATATAGCCATGGGTTCGGAGGCCGTGGTCGCAAAAGTGCTCGAACTGACCGGCGGCCGGGGAGCCGACTATGTCTTCGATTTTGCCGGAGCCAAATCGGTCGGCAAGGAAGCGGTCGGCATGGCGGCACAGCGCGGCAAGGTGGTTGTCGTCGGCTCGACCGCCCGCGACGACTATCCCCTGCCCTTGGGCATGCTGATGGGCAAGGAACTGACCGTGCTCGGCTCGCTCAATGGCGATATTGCCGACTACGCCCGTGCCATCAACTTCTTCAGGGCCTTCGCCAGTGCCATGCCCTGGGACGAGCTTTTTGCCGCTCCCGTCGGTCTCTCGGAAGCCTCCGCCTGTGTCGATGCCATGTGCAAGCACCACATGATCAAAGCCGTCATCGATCCCCGCATCGCCTGAATTTTGGGAATTTTCAGCATGAACGTAACCGTCCCTCATCAGGCGCTTGGCGATACCGGCCTCAGCCTACCGCTCCTCTCCATGGGCTCCTGGCACATTTATGACCGCATGGATTTCGGCCTCGCCGTTCGCATGATCCGGCAGGCCGTCGATGCCGGCATCAACATGTTCGATGTCGGCGTCTATGGCACACCCGACACCCAGCCGCCGCCGCTGACCGACATTCTGTTCTCGGCCATCGTCCGCGCCGCCGGCCTGCAACGGCACGACTATCTGTTGTCGGAAAAACTCTGGCTCGAAGGCTTTGACCCCGACAAGGGTTTCAGGCCGCAGCTCGAAAATGCCCTCTTCCGCGTCGGCGCCGACCATGCCGACATGGTTGTACTGGGCGACTTGCGGCGCGACGATCTGGAATTGCGCGATCTCGTCCTCTCGCTCGCCGAACTCAAAAGGGCTGGCCTTATCCGGGCCTGGGGCGTCAACAACTGGTCGGCGGCCAATATCGCCGCGGTCATCGACATCGCCCGCGCCGAGGGCGTCGACGCCCCCGTCATGGCGCAGCTCAAGTATTCGGTTTCGCGCCGCTCGATTCCTGATGGCGCGCCCTTCGCCAAACTGTTCGCCCAGGGTTTTAGGATGCAGGCCTCCGACGTGATGGAGGGCGGCGTCTTGGTCAAGCCGACGCCGCTCGAACGCGAAGTGGGACGCGACCCAGGCAATATCCGCGAGAAAATCTCGGCCTCGGTTCCGGCCCTCGCAAATATTGCCGCCGATTTCGGGGCCACCCCGGCGCAGCTCTGCGTCGCCTTTACCCTCACCCACAAGCACAACGTCAACACGCTCTTCGGCGCGACAAAACTCACCCAGCTCGAACAGGCCATTGCGGCCATTGGACTGGTTGAGCGCATTGGCGCCGAAGCCATCCGCGCCGCCGTGGAACCGCTCTGGGCGGACCGCGATGTCGTCAATCCCGAAGGCCCCTGATCCGAGGATCCCTCATGAGCACCCCCACCTCGCGTCCCGTTCCCTATGCCCGCGAAATGCTCGCAACCCTGGCGCTGATCGCCCCAGAGGATGCCCCCGAAATGACTGCCGAGGGCCTTGTGGCCGAGCGCGCGGCCATGGACCAATGGTTCCCGTCCTTCGAGGCGGCCATCGGCGACCATCCCATCGACTTCGCTGAATATGCCGTGCCCGGCCCCCAGGGCGCACCCGACGTGATTGTCTCGGTACTCTCACCCCGCGGCCTC
Organism: Devosia sp. LjRoot3; assembly: GCF_964252865.1. Taxonomy (NCBI): domain Bacteria; kingdom Pseudomonadati; phylum Pseudomonadota; class Alphaproteobacteria; order Hyphomicrobiales; family Devosiaceae; genus Devosia; species Devosia sp. LjRoot3. Next base: position 800,757 of record NZ_CAXUPK020000001.1, on the reverse strand, counting down.
AAGGAACGGATGGCTGCTGGCGCCGCCCCCGTTGGGGCCATGTACAACATCCATGGCGGTGGGATGATGGTGGGCAATCGCCGCATGGATGTACCGCGGCTTGTCGATCTCGTCCTCGAGTTCGGCATTGTTGCTGCCACAGTCGAGTATCGGCTGGCCCCTGAACATCCCGATCCTGCCCCCGTGGAAGACTGCCACGCGGGTCTTGTCTGGATGTCGGCTTCGGCCGAAATGCTGGGGATCGATCCCGAGCGCATCGTCATCATGGGCGGCAGCGCCGGTGGCGGCCTCTCCGCGGGCGTTTCGCTCATCGCCCGCGACCGCGGCACAGTTAAAATCGCCGGACAGATGCTGCTCTGCCCGATGATCGACGACACCAACACGACGCCTTCGAGCTATCACTATCTCCGGGGCAATACGTGGACACGGCAACGCAATCTCCTCGGCTGGCAATCGCTTTTGGGCGACCGGGTCGGCACCGACGCCGTCTCCATCTATGCCGCCCCCTACCGGGCCACAGACCTGACCAATCTGCCTCCCGCCTTCATCGAGGCCGGCAGCGCCGAAATGTTCCGGGACGAAAATGTCGAATATGCCAACCGCATCTGGGCATCAGGCAGCAGGGCCGAACTCCATATCTGGTCAGGTGGCTTCCACGGCTTTGACTTTTTTGCCCCCGAAACCGAGCTGGCGCGCGCCGCACTAGATGCGCGACGATCTTGGCTCAAACGGATTTGGGCCCAACACGCTTGAGTGGAAACGCGAATGGGCGAGCGTGTAGCTTGCTCATTCGCGAAACGCCCCTGCCAGTTCCATGCCTGCGCATCTAGTTAGCGGATATCGCGACTTGGGCCGGCTTCGTCCACCTTGCCCGGAGTGTCAGTGCTGCTGCCGGACGCAGACGACCGCAAGCGGCTGTTTCATGGTTTTATGGGCGCATGCCGTCTGCCGATACCACTGCCTCTGGCGGTGATGGCAATTCCGGCACAGGTCGAAACTGGCGCAAGACTGCTCGTCTCCGACTCCGGAGCCGATAGGCCGGAGAGCGGAACGACACAAGCTGTAGGATACCTAGGATCCTTCGGAATCTAAGCTATTGAAAACGCTTTGTTTCAGGAGAATGGCGGAGAGGAAGGGATTCGAACCCTCGAGGCCCTTCCGGACCTGCACCCTTAGCAGGGGTGTGCCTTCGACCACTCGGCCACCTCTCCAACGCGGTCGGGTCTAGCGGGAGGGGCCTTTTATGGCAAGAGGTTTTTGGGTGGGGGGCGAGATTGTCGGGCAAATCGGGGTCCGGACGGTTTTGGCTGGCCCCGTGCCGATTTGTTTGGCCTTGGCGCGGAGGCGCGGATAGGCTTCTCGGCGGCGATCAGAGACGAATCGCGGCTCAAAGCGGCTGAGGCGGACATGACGATTTGTGGCAGAGCGATGAGCCTGGTGCAGTGGACCATGGCGTGTTGGCTGGGTGTTGCGGGCCTTGCGCTGGCGCAGACCGAGGCGCCGCAATATCCGTTTCCGGCTTCGCCGATTGAAGGCGTCTGGCGCGCGCAGCTTTTGTCCGAGGTTACGATCCAGGTCTGTGAACTGGGCTATTGCGGCTTTCTCACCACGATCGTGGTGCCCTCGGAGGGGCTGAGCGCAGAGGAAGCCGAGGCCGCAGCGGCCATGTCGCCGGAACAGTTTTTTGACTATCGCAATGAGGACCCCGCGCTGCGCAATCGGCCGATGCAGGACCTTCATTTGCTCACTCTGCGGCCGGGGAACAAGCCGACGATCTTCGACGGGGAAATCTACAACCCGCAGGACGGCAAAACCTATTCGGGCTATGTGGAACTGACTGGGCCGGACACGATGCGGCTCAATGGCTGCGTGCTCTACAATGTCATCTGCCGCGGCGAAGACTGGGTGCGTGTGCCTCAGGCTGAACTCGATGCGCGCCTGGCGGAAGAGCAAGCGACTCAACAATAGCGCGGAATACGCCCCCGAGGATAAGTCGGGGGCGCCTTGATTTAGCGAGCGCGCTGGTTGAACAGAACCTTCTGCGCTTCCTTGTCGTCGGCGAGGCTTTTGGCCTGCACGTCCTTACCCCAGTTCAGACCAGCGGCGACGGCGGGGCGGGCCGCGAGGCGTTCGAGCCAGGCGTGGACATGGGGGAATTCGTCCCTGTGGATGCCATAACGGTCCCAGGCCTGGGCCCAGCCGATGGCAGCAATGTCGGCGACCGAATATTCGCCCGCGATGTATTCCCTGCCGGCCAGCTGCTTGTTGAGGACGCCGAAGAGACGGTGCGTTTCGTCATTGTAGCGCTTGATGGCGTAGGGAATCTTTTCGGGCGCATAGACCGAGAAGTGATTGTTCTGGCCGAGCATGGGGCCAAAGCCACCGACCTGCCAGAAGAGCCATTCATCGACCTTGACCTGTTCGCGCGGGTCGGTCGGATAGAGCTTGCCGAATTTCAGGCCGAGATACTTCAGAATAGCGCCGGATTCAAAGATCGAGATCGGCTCGCCGCCCGGACCTTCGGGATCAACAATGGCGGGAATCTTGTTGTTGGGCGAAATGGCCAGGAATTCAGGGGTGAACTGCTCGCCCTTACCGATGTCGATGCGATGGTAATTCCACGGCACGCCAAGCTCTTCGAGCATGATGTGTACCTTTTGCCCGTTGGGCGTGGGGAGGGAATAGGCTTCGATCGGCTTGGTCTGGGTGGTCATGAGCACCGTCCTCGTTTGGATGAAACAGGTATATCGGTGTTTTACGATGAAGAGCAAGGCCGGGCGCGGAGGGCATCGGCCGTTTGGGGTTTGGGGTTTGGGGTTTGAGTGTGGGGGTTGGATTGGGGGGATTAGGGGAAGACGGTGGATGTCGGTGGATGTCGGAGGAGGTTGGTTAGAACGATTGTGTTGGCCTGGTTCCGGCCCTCGTTCTCTCGGGTGTCATTCTCACAAAAGCGGGCATCTCATGCCACTAGACAGAGATTCCCGCTTTCGCGGGAATGACGCTGTGGGTGGACGAAGGAGACATGGGCAGACTGGAACGGGCCGTCACCATGAAAGCGTACCCTGGGTTGATAAGCGCAATTGATGAAAAGGCCTCCTGAACCATTGGAGTACCTAGTTTAGTCGCTTGGGTAGAAGCGGGGATAAGTTGCCTGACCAACGGGAGGGCCACCGAGGTTTCGATCCCCCGTGGGAGTGCTTTGGGCTCCAATGGAGTGCCACCCACCGGCTGTCATCCCGGCGAAGGCTGGGATCCATCTTGATATCTCAGGATGGGCCCCGGCCTTCGCCGGGGTGACAACCGGGTGTAGGAAGGTCCTATTCCCGCATCAATCGCATTTGCGGCTGGCCGTTGCCGCGGAGGGCGGGCGAGAGGCCGTGGATGTTGACCGTGGCGGTAACACGCTGGCGATGGGCGGCGAACATGAAGGTCGGGGTGACGTTGACGGGTTCGTCGAACTGGATAGTCACCTTGTGGTGCTGCATGTCGGTGGACAATTGCAGGCCGATGAGCAGGCCGCGGAAAGGCTGTTCCAGATAGAAGCCTTTGACGCGCATGCCGACCTGGAAGGGTACGGCGACACGATCGGGCAAGGCCGCGCGGGCTGTGTTCCAATCGCGATAACCGTGGGTGCGGGCGACCTCTTCGAGGGCGGCGCTGTGGGTGATCGGCTGGCCGGATTTGGCGCGAGTTTCGCGCAGGTTCTTGGCCTCGGATTTGAGGGTCTGGGCCGAAGGGGTGTCGAGAGAAAAAGACATGAAAGGTCATCTCCTGAAAGGAGGCGACTGGTCCATGGGTGCCCGCTTTGCCATGATGCGCCTCGGAGAGAACCGAAGTGTCACGTTTTTGCCGCTGAGCTTCACCATGGACAGATGTCCGCGAGCGGCAGGCGCCAGCAACCGGAGGCGTAAATGCGCTTCATGGGCCGCGAAGTCAAGATCAGCCGATCAATCGGGGTGATGGGAGAGATCAGACAATTGTGTTGGGCTGACGGAGCGGGTCGGTCTAGGAACATGTGTCTGCCTTGGGTGACCTTCCGATGACTGAAATTCTGCTGCTTCTTGCCGGCCTTCTTGGCGGCGCCGTCAATTCTCTGGCCGGTGGCGGCTCGTTCATCGTTTTCCCGGCGCTGCTCTTTGCCGGTGTGCCGCCTGTGCTTGCCAATGCGTCGAACACCTATGCGGCCCTCCCCGGCTATGTGAGCGGCGCGGCGGGCTATTGGAAGTCGGTCGCGCCCTACAAGGACCGGCTGGTCATCTATGGGCTGATCGCGGCCGTCTTCGGCTATATCGGGGCGGAACTGCTGCTGGTGGTTTCGGACGAGCAATTTTCCAAGGTGGTTCCCTGGCTGATGGCCTTTGCGGTGCTGTCCTTCATCTTCGGTAATCGCATCAACGCAACGCTGCGGGCGCGGGGTGGCGGGCGCAGCGGAATGAAGCTGCTGGGGACAGTGCTTATCCTTTCGCTGCTGGCGGCGGTGTCGGTCTATGGCGGGTTCTTCAATGCCGGCCTCGGCATTCTGCTGCTGGCGTTCCTTGCCATGGCGGGGATGAGCGACATGCACGCGATGAACGGGCTGAAGCTGTTCATCTCCTCGACCATTGCGCTGGTGGCGGTGGTCCGGTTTGTCCTCAACGGCACGATTGACTGGCACCATGGCTCGATCGCGCTGGTGGGGGTGACGACCGGCGGCTATGTCGCGGCGCGGTTGGCGCAGTACATTCCGACGCAATGGATCAGGATCGGCGTGATCGTCTATGGGATCGCCATGACGCTCTATTTCTTCTGGACGGCTTACGGCGCGCAGGGCTGAGCGCCGGACGGCGATCTTCGCCTCCGGTTTGGCTGGTGGACGGGCTCCCGAGGCGTCTCTCGCCCCTGAAGTGTGAAAAATGAGGCGTGACCACCTCGGGAGCGCCCCTTTTTCGGGCAAGTAGGCAGGGCCTCTTTGATCGCTCGTCGCGAGGCGGCCTGTCTTGAACGGCCATGGGAGACGAACCCATGTAGGGCCCACCCCGCCACTGTCGCCTGCAGGCCGCCCGTGCGGGGATGGATGAGGGGATTATGGCGGAGATTTCGAGGGCGGGGATAAGAGGGATAGATTTGCTGTCCCTACCTGCCACGGCGTCAGCCCTGGGTGGGAGATTCCCGCTTTCGCGGGAATGACGTGGTGATTGAGGGGTCGAGATGGATTGCCGGGACAAGCGCGGCAATGACGACGGCAGTGGGAGGTTGTGCGGACCTCGGCCCCCCTCACCGACTCCGCTTCGCGGAGCCACCTCTCCCCAAGAGGGAGAGGAATAAGAGGTGACCACCGACAGAGTCACGGACGCCGACCTGTTCTTCTCCCTCTCGGGGAGAAGGTGGAGCGAAGCTCACCGAATTCGCAAATGCGAATTCGGTTGGATGAGGGGGACAGCGACCCTAAATGAGTACGAGAACTTCAAAGCCCGAAACCTTCAACGCCTCTGCCAGCGCCCTGCCCTCGGCTCTCCACTCTTCACCCGGCAACACGCTCGCCAGAGGGTCTTCGCGATTGAAGGTGGCCTGAAACACGTCGTCCCAGGCGACGAGGCGGGCCAGCAGGGCTGGTGGCAGGTCGAGGGCGCCAGGGTCGAGATTGTTCCCCGTTTCATCGTCCCAAAGGGGCCAGCATTCCCATTCGGGCGCAAGGCGAAGGCGCATCAGTTGGATTTTCGGATCCAGACGGCCGCGTCGTGGAATGGGGCGCCACCGAAGGGTGGCGCGGGTTGGGCTGTGGTGAGCATGTTGATGCCCTGACCGCCGCGATGGGCCTTGTTGCGATGCAGGCCCTCGGCGATGAGCGTGCCGGTGGGGAGGCCATCGAAGAGGCGCGCTGTAAGCTGCACTTCGCCGCGATGGTTGCCGACGGTTACAGGCTCGCCATCTGCGATGTGCTGGGCGGCGGCATCTGAGGGGTGGATGAAGACGGAGGGTTCGCCTTCGCGCTTCAGGCTGCCCGGAGTCTGGTTGAACGAGGAGTTCAGGAACGCACGGGCGGGGCTGGTGGCGAGCTTGAAGGGATGCTCGGCATCGGTCTTTTCGGTGATGTCCCAATGGTCGGCGAAGCGCGGCATGATCGAAGGGTCGCAAACCCAGCGATAGCCCTTCTTCCTAGCCACTGCGTCCCAATCGGGTTCGAAGCGGAAGCGACCGTCGGGCCAGCCAAAGCCTTTGGCAAAGCGGGCGACGTCGTCGGGGCGTTCCTTGTCGATGAAGCCGGTCTTCTGGACTTCCTCGATGGTGGGGAGGCCCGAGCGCGCAAAGGTTTCGGCGACGACTTCGCGGTCGGTGGTAGCGAAAGTCGGGTCGTCGCTGCCGAGGCGCTGGGCCAGGGCGTTGATGACTTCGTGATTGGAGCGGGCTTCGCCGGGCGCTTCGACGACGGCGGGGCCGAAGAGAATGCGAGTGTGGCCGCCGCGGGTGTAATAGTCGTTGTGTTCGAGGAACATGGTGGCGGGCAGGACGATGTCCGCCAGTTCGGCCGTTTCGGTCATGAACTGCTCGTGGACGACGAGGAAGAGATCGTCGCGGAGGAAACCCTGGCGCACCAGTGTCTGGTCGGGGGCGACGCAGGCGGGATTGGTGTTTTGCACGATCATGGCGTGGACCGGGGCGCCGTTTTGCAGGGCGGCGGCATTGCCGGTGAGGATCGGGCCGACTTCGGACATGTCGAGGAGGCGCGGCGTGCCCTTTTGCAGGTGCGTGCCTTCGAGGCGCGACTTGTCGAGGCCCCAGGTGCCGGAATTGGAATGGAAGGCGCCGCCGCCGCGATGCTGCCAGGCACCCGTCATGGCGGGGATGGAAAGCGCCGCGTGCATGGCCGTGGCGCCATTGGTCTGGCGGGAGAAGCCGTAGCCGAGGCGGAAGAAGGTTCTGGGCGTCGAGCCTACGAGGTGGGCGAAGGCTTCGATCTCGGCGACGGAAAGGCCGGTGATTTCGCTCGCCCATTCGGGGGTGCGCGTTTGCAAATGCGCTTCTAAGTCTGGCGAGAAGTCGGTGTAATCAGCCATGTACTCGCGGTCGGCGAGACCGTCGCGCAGGAGGACGTGCATCGTCGCGGCGGCCAGCGCACCGTCGGTGCCGGGGCGGAGGACGAGGCCCATATCGGCCTGGTCCATGGTGGCCGTGCGATAGATGTCGACGACCACGATCTTGGCGCCGCGGGTTTTGCGGGCCTTCATGGCGTGGGTCATGACGTTGACCTGGGTGTGCACCGCATTGGTGCCCCAGATGACGACGCAATCGCTCTCGGCCATCTGCTCCGGGTTTACGCCGCCCAAAAGGCCGGTGCCGGCGATATAGCCGGGCCAGGCAAGGCCGGTGCAGATGGTGTCGTATTGGTGGGAATAGCCACGGACGGCGCGCAGGCGCTCGATGCCGTCGCGATGCACGTGGCCCATGGTGCCGGCATAGAAATAGGGCCAGATGGCTTCCGGGCCGTGCTGTTCCTCAATGGCAAGGAAGCGGGTGGCGATTTCGTCGAGGGCTTCGTCCCAGGAGATGCGCTGCCACTGCCCTGCCCCCTTGGGGCCGACACGGCGCATGGGGTGGGTCAGACGCTCGGGGTGGTGGATGCGCTCGGCGTAGCGGGCGACTTTTTCGCAGATGACGCCGGCCGTATAGGGATCGTCCTTGGCGCCGCGGACGCGGCCCACCTTGCCATCAGGGAGAATGTCCACATCGAGCGCACAGACCGATGGGCAGTCGTGCGGGCAGACGGAGCGGATGGTGTGGTGGGGCGTGGGGGCGTTCATGGGGCCAAGGTATTAGAGGCTGGCCGCCCGGACAATCGCATTGTGCTTATGGGTGGAATAAGGGGCGCTGATGCGCCCCCGTTTCGTCATAGCGCGGCAAAGGCCTTGGTGGCCGTTTCCGCATTGCGTATGGCGCGGGTGGCGGCGTGCTTGGCGAGCTGGGAGGCGCCGCTGTGGAACTGGGAGAAGGTGATGCGGCCTGACGTGCCGGTTATGGTGATGCCGCGCCAGTTGGGATTGACGGAGCGGACATCGGCCCAATCGAGGGTGGTCTCAGTGCCACGGGCGGTGCGCTGCATCACCTGGCGATTGTCCCAGCGGGTATTGGTGAAAAGACCGGCCAAGCCGATGCCGATGGAACCGGCGGCCAGGAGGAGCACGGCGAGATAGGTGGCGATGAGCTGAGTGGTGTCCGCCGCTTCGCCCATGAAGATGACGGCAAAGAGCAGCACGGCGGCCAGGGCGGCCGAGCCGTAGCAGGCGAAATACTCGACGAGCGACGGCCGCAGTTCGGACCAGCCGCCTTCGACCGTGATGCCCTCTTCAGGCTGGACGAGGCGCAGGGCGAGGAATGCCGCATAGCCAAAGGCCACCACGCCGGCGGCGCGGGAGAGCGGCAAATGGGCCGTCATGGGCAAGTATTTGAGGGCAATGAGAAGGGTAATCACGAAAAGCGGCAAAGCCACTTCCTGCCAACGCAAGGGCACGCTTGTATCTCCGTAAGGTGCAAGCCGGTGACGCAATTTCGGCGAGTGAATATCGTGAAGAGTACAGAGCCAACGTGATTTGACTATTCACATTTCCGCCATGAGCCCCGTGGCGGCGTCGCGGGGCGCGCGATGTTGCGAAAGCGCAACCTTGCCCTTTGAGTCAAATGCCTCAAATAGTGATTCAAGCGCTTGGCATCGAGATTCCGCTGGCGAAGGCAACATATTGAAATAGCGCCACTATTTTGACGCGAACTACGCCTCGACTGCCGTAACTTGACCGGGTGTGCGGGCCAGCCAATATTTGCGACGGACGTTGTGCGCGAGCCATCGTAGTGGGGCTAGCTACCACATGCCTCTCATCTTGGCGGCGATATCGACCACGGCCGACTGGGCCGGGCGAATATCGTCACGGATCGGTGTTACCGGTGGCCAGAGAATGTCTTCAAAAAATGCCGTCATCGACCTCGGAATGAATCGCGTGCGCTGCGCATAGAGGTGGCGATCACCGCTTCTGGTCTGCTGGGTGACATAGAAGCGCTGCGGCACCATCAGATGCAGCTCGTCCTTGGCGCGGGTCATGGCCACATAGAGGAGACGCCGCTCCTCTTCGAGTTCGTGGGTGGAGCCCGTGCCCAGGTCCGAAGGAATGCAACCGTCCACGACGTTGAGGACATGCACGGACTTCCATTCCTGCCCCTTGGCCGAATGGATGGTGGACAAAATGAGATAGTCTTCGTCGCGAAGGGGGACGCCCGGCTGATCACTGGTGGCATCAGGAGGATCGAGTGTCAGTTCCGTGAGGAACCGCTCTCGGCTGGCATAGCCGGCGGCGATCTGTTCGAGCTGGACGATATCGGCAACGCGAACTGCTGCGTCCTCATGAGCCATTTCAAGCAGAGGTTCGTACCATTGCCTGACATAGGCAAGCTCGAGCGGCCAGGTGGTTTCCCTGGCCGAGAGGCGGCCAACCAAAGTGACAAGATCGGTCCAATGTGATCCGGACTTGGCTGGAACTGGAATTTCGGAAAAGGCCCAGACCGGGTCGGCGCTGGCGCCTAAAGAGTCGAGAGCGCGACCCGCCGTGCCCGGCCCGACGCCCGGCATCAGCTGCAACACACGAAACCCCGCGACGCGATCGCGCGGATTTTCCACCCAGCGCAAAATGGCCAGCAGATCCTTGATATGCGCTGCATCCAGGAATTTCAGGCCCCCGAACTTCACGAATGGAATGTTCCTGCGCGTCAGCTCGATCTCCAGCGGCCCCGAATGGCTCGATGTGCGGAACAGCACAGCCTGCTGTTTCAACGGCGTGCCGGCTTCCCGCGCCTCAAGAATGGACTTGGCAACATAGCCGACCTGGTCGGCCTCATCCTTCACGGTGACGAGGAGTGGCTTTGCATCGGAAACCCGTTCAGACCACAGGTTCTTGGTGAAGCGTTCCGAAGCCTGTTCGATGACGGCATTGGCAGCGGCAAGGATCGGCTGGGTGGAGCGATAGTTTCGATCAAGCGTGACAATATCGGCGGCCGGCGTGAAGGCGCCCGGAAAGTCGAGGATGTTGCGCACGGTCGCGGCGCGGAAGGAATAGATCGACTGGGCATCATCGCCCACAACCGTCATCCCTCGTCCATCGGGCCGCATGGCAAGCAGGATCGAGGCCTGCAGCCGATTGGTGTCCTGATACTCGTCCACGAGGATATGGTCGAACAGATCTGAAACCTGCCGGGCGATCATGGGCTCGGCCATCATGCCGGCCCAGTAGAGCAGCAGGTCGTCGTAATCTAGCACATTCTGCTGCTGCTTGGCCTCGACATAGGCGCCGAACAAAATGCGCAATTCCTTCGACCACATGGCACACCAGGGAAATACCGTCTTCAGCACGTCGTCGAGATCGGCCTGCGCGTTGACCACGCGTGAATAGATCGCAAGGCAGGCGCCCTTGGTTGGAAAGCGCGTTGCCGCTTCACTGAATTTCAGCTCGTGGCGAACCAGATTCATCAGGTCAGCCGAGTCTTCGCGGTCATGGATCGTGAAAGCAGGGTCGAGACCGATCTGGTGGGCATGCTCGCGCAAGAGCCTCGCGCCGATGCCGTGGAAGGTGCCGGACCAAGTCAGCGCATCGGACACTGCCCCAGAACTGATACCGAGAATTTTGCCGGCAATCCTCTCGACCCGTCGCGCCATTTCGCTGGCGGCGCGGCGCGAGAAGGTCAGGAGCAGTATTCGCCGGGGATCGGCGCCATTGGCGATGAGATGAGCAACGCGATGGGCAAGCGTATTGGTTTTGCCTGAACCGGCACCGGCGATGACGAGAAGCGGCTTTGGGGTCGGTTCACCGACACCGTGCACGACGGCCGCACGCTGATTGGTGTTGAGCGCATCGAGATAGGTTGTGTCGGCAGGCACGAATCGTTCCCCGGTATTTGGCTCCTAAGGGAAGTCATTCTCCTTTTGTTCGCAAGCACTCCGCGGGCACCGCCCCATCACAATCGCGACCGGTGCCTCTCAGATGATCCCGGCTGGTGCGGTCGTCCGGTCTCGCACAGCAACGGTATCGATCGTCACTCGTTCTTCCCGGCAAATAGGAGGACCGTCATGAATACTGCCAACCTTCAAATCGAGGGCCTGCTCATGGCCATTGCCGGATTGAACCAGCTGCTGGTCGCCAAGGGGATCGCCAGCGTCGAGGAGATCGACAAATCCCTCGCCCGGTCAGAACAGGGTGTTCTCGGCGATGACCGCGTGGTTGAAGATCTCTCGCCGGCCAATCGCGACGCTATCGCTTTCCCCATTCGGCTGTTGCGGCTGGCCAATAATATGGGCGACGGGGCCGGCACGGCATCTTTTGCAGAATTGGCCCGCATGGTCGGAGAGACCAAGGGCAAGGACAACGATCAGCTATAGGCCTCTGCGGCGGGACCTACCGACCGGCTCTCAACAAGTCCGCAGCTTTCTCGGCGATCATGATGACGGGGCTGGCGGTATTGCCGGAGACGATGTGGGGCATGATGGACGCGTCGATGATGCGCAGGCCCTCGCAGCCATTGAGGCGCAGGTCGGGGGTGACCACGGCTTCGGCGTCGACGCCCATGCGGCAGGTTCCGACGGGGTGGAAGATGGTGGTGGCAATATCGCCGATGCTGTGGAGCAAGTCGGCTTCACTGTCGACCTTTGGACCGGGCAGGATTTCTTCTGGGCGATAACGCTGGAGCGCTCTGGCCGTCATGATGCGGCGGGCCTGCTGCACCGAGCGGACGGCGACCTGGCGGTCGTGGTCGGCAGAGAGGTAGTTCGGGCGGATGTCAGGCTGGATCTTTGTTTCCGTGCTCGTGATGTGCACGCTGCCGGTGCTGTGCGGGCGCAGGTTGCAGACCGAGACCGTGATGGCCGGAAAGTCATGCAGAGGTTCGCCCAGGCGGTTCGTTGAGAGCGGTTGGACGTGATATTCGAGATCGGGTGTTTCGAGCGACGCGTCGGACTTGGTGAACATGCCGAACTGGCTCGGTGCCATGGACATGGGACCGCTGCGCATCAGGGCGTATTGGAGCCCGATCTGCGCTTTGCCCAGGGGGCTATGGAAGAGCGTATTGAGGGTACGAGCGCCGGTAACGCGATAAACGGTGCGGATCTGCAGATGGTCTTGCAGGTTTTCGCCCACGCCGTTCATGGCGTGTTGCACGGGAATGCCGTGGGACTGCAGGACGTCCGGTCTGCCGATGCCGGAGAGTTCGAGCAGTTTTGGGGAATTGATGGCGCCGGCGGCGAGGAGGACTTCACGCCCTGCCCTAGCCTCGCGGAGCTGCCCGCCCTGGCGGAAGCGAACGCCGACAATGCGGCGACCTTCGAGGATCAACGACTGAGTTTCGGCCTTGGTGATGAGGCGAAGATTGGGGCGTTTCAAAGCCGGGCGCAGAAAGCCGCGTGCGGTGTTCCAGCGGCGGCCACCGGCCTGATTGACCTCGAACAGGCCCGAGCCCTCGTTGTTGCCGTCGTTGAAATCGGCGCGTGGCAGGATGCCGAATTCTTCGGCGCCCTTTTGCACGGCTTCGAGAATGTCCCAGCGCAGGCGCTGGCGCGACACCTTCCATTCGCCGCCGGAGCCGTGGAGGTCGCTCTCACCGCCATGGTGGTCTTCGGACTTGCGGAAATAGGGCAAGACATCGTCCCAGCCCCAGCCGACATTGCCGGCCTGGCGCCAGCGGTCATAGTCCGCCGCCTGGCCGCGCATGTAGATCATGCCATTGACCGAGGTGCAGCCGCCCAGAACCTTGCCGCGCGGATAGACCAGCGAGCGGCCATTGAGGCCGGGCTCGGAGGCGGTTTTCATCATCCAGTCGGTGCGCGGATTGCCGATGCAATAGAGGTAGCCCACGGGGATATTGACCCAGTGGTAGTTGTCGCTGCCGCCGGCTTCCAGAAGGAGGACGCGGTTGCGCGGGTCTTCCGTCAGGCGGTTGGCGAGCACGCAGCCCGCCGTACCCGCGCCGACGATGATGTAGTCATATTGGCCGTCAATCTGCATGCGGGGGCTCCGCGGCCGCAAGGGCTCGCCACGCGGTCTGGCTGGCCGCATTAAGCGCGGTCCAGGCCTCGTAGCGCCTGTTGTAGTGGCGGCGCATTTGGGACTGCGGCTGATAGGTTTTTACCGGCCGGGTCATTTCGGCAGCGGCGGCGATTTCGTCGGGATAGATGCCGACGCCGATGGCGGCCATCATGGCGGCGCCGAGCGCGCCGGTTTCGCGGGCTTCCGCCACGGTGACGGGAACGCCGAGGCCATCGGCGAACATTTGCGGCCAATGGGGCGAGCGGGCGCCGCCGCCCGAGAGCACGGCTTGCGAGAGGCCGACCCCGGCATCGGCGAGGACACCGATATGGCGGCGGTGTTCGAACATGACCCCCTCGAAGAGCGCGCGCAGCATATGGCCTTCGCCATGCCAGCCGGCAAGGCCGAAGAAGCCGCCGCGATAATGCGCGCCGAGCCGGCCGCCATAGATGAAGGGCTGGAACAGCGGATCATCGGGCGAAGGCGTCGTCTCGCCGACGAGCGCATTGACGACACCAAACGGGTCGTCGTGATGGTGACCGCGTTCGATGAGGGTGCGGACATACCATTCGAGATTGGCGGCCGAGGTGGCGCTATTTTCCATATTGGCATAGCGCGAGGGGCCATAGGTGGCGACCATGAAGACGCGGTCGTCGTGCACCGGGGTATCGGAGAAGACCTGGTTGATTGACCAGCTTCCGGCAACGACCGAGGCGGAGCCAGGCAAAGCGGCGCCTGAACCCATGGCGGAGGCGACGACGTCGAAGAGACCGGCGACAACAGGCGTTCCGGCGGCAAGGCCGGTCGCAGCGGCGGCATCAGCAGTTACCGTGCCGACGATGGCGCTTGGCTGGTGTAGCGCGGGGAGAAGGTGGCGGGCGTCTTCGAGGCCATAGAGACGAAGGAGCTCGTCGTCATATTCGGCCTCGGGCAGACGCAGGAGACCGGCGCCGGACATGTCGGAAATGTCGGTCGCGAGGGTGCCGGTGAGGTGCCACGTGAGCACGTCCTTGGCATAGAGCAAGGTGCCAGCCTGGGCGTAGATTTCGGGGCGGTTCTGCTTGAGCCAGGCGAGAAGCATCGGGGTCTGCGAGGGCCAGGGGCGCTGCAAGCAGATGGCGTGGAGTGCGGCGCCGACGGCCTCGTCGGTGGCTGCGGCGAGCGCAGCGGCGCGACTATCGAGCGACTGGATGCCCAGAAGCGGCTGGTTGGCGCGGTCGAGGAGGTAGAGACCATTGCCGTGGCCGGCCGTGCCGATGGCGGCGATCTCGGTGGGGTCGATCCCGGCGGTTTCGATGCAGCGGGCGATGGCGATCTGGGCATTGGCCCAGAGTTCGCCAACGGAGCGCTCGACCGTGCCGGCGGCGGGCTTATGGGTGGCGCCATCGAGGCCGTGGGCGGCGATCTGGCGGCCGGCGAGGTCGAAGAGCACGGCCTTGATAACAGTATTTCCGGCGTCGAGGCCGAGGAGGTAGCGTTGCGGATTAGCCATTGTACACGTCCCAGGCTTGCTCGCCGCTGGCGCCCTGATGAATGATCGCCATCAGGGCGGATACGACCGCGCGCGGATTGGCATGTTGATAGATATTGCGCCCATAGACCATGCCCTTGGCGCCCTGCCCCATCAAGCGGGCTGATTTGGCGAGCACGGCCTTGAGGTCTTCCTTGCCCCCGCCGCGCACCAGAACCGGCACGCGGGCGGCTTCGACGACCCGGTGGAAATCGTCGGGATTGTCGGTGGGGTCGGCCTTGATGATATCGGCGCCCATTTCGGCGGCGAGGCGCACCAGGGTGACAATCTTTTCGGCATCGCCATCGACCTGATAGCCGCCCCTTATGTCATTGGGGAGCATGACCAGGGGTTCGATCATCAGGGGCATGCCGTATTTGAGGCAATCGGCCCGCACGCGACTGATATTGGCGACGCATTGGCGGAAAAGCTCGGGCTCGTCGGGCAGCATGAAAAGATTGACCACCACGCAGGCGGCATCCATTTCCAGCGCGCCGATGATGGGCTCGTCGTGGTTCTGCAGCATGGACCACATGACCTTGTGGCGCTGAGCATTGTAGGGATTGCCCATGTCGATGCGCATTACGAGCGCGGGCTTGTCCTTGCCCGGACGCGCTTGCAGCAGGTCGGCCTGGCCATAGGCCATCTGAATGGCATCGGGCTTCGCATCGACCAGCGCATCGACGACGCCAGCCATGTCTTCGAGGCCGGAGAGGAAGCTTGGTTCGTTGCAGACGCCGTGGTCAATGGCGACGTCGAGGCAGCCGCCATTGGCGAAGAGTCGGTTCATTCGGGCCTTGCTGCTCACGCGCATGGCTGGTTCCTTTCGTCGGTCCTCAGCGCCAGCATTTCTGCGGTGACGCCGTGATAGGTGTGAAGTTCGTTGGCGAGCCGGGCGATCTGCGCGGCGGTTTCGGTGGCGCTCCAGCCGAGTTCGGCGGCGGCAATAGCGGCGATGGCGGCGATGCGGCTGGCCGAGATTGCTCCGGTGATGGCGAGAGGCAGACGGCGAAGCACGAGATCGGCGAGGTCGGCGACGTGTTCGTACCGGGTGAGGAAAACGATCTCGGCTGAGGTCAACGTCGTGCCGGGGTCGAGCGGTTCGTCGTCGGTTCGGGTGCGGCAGAAAACCAGGACCTCTTCAGCGCGGGAGCCGTAGAGGTCGACGAGGCGAGTTGCGCGATCCGTCGTGATACCGTGACGCGATGCCAGGCGCAGGATGAGATCGGCCGGGTTCTTGGGGAAATCTGCGCCGCCGCCGATGGGAAGGGCCAGCGTGTCCGCTAAGCGCTCCTGACCGAGGGCTTCCAGAGCCGCGTCGGCGGTCTGTTCGGCGAAGGCACGGAACGTGGTCCACTTGCCGCCGACCATGCAGAATTGCGGTACGTCACCATCGATACGGTGGACGAAATGACCGCGCGAGATGCGGCCGGTGAATTGCTGATCACTGCGTGGCAGCGGGCGGATGCCGCTGAAGCTGAAGACGACTTGTTCGGATGTGATCGTCAGCGCCGGGAAAACGCCGCGCAGGGCGCCGATGATGTAGTCGCGCTCTTCGTCCGAGCAGGCGACGCGCTCGGCACTTTCGACGCGGATGTCGGTGGCGCCCGCAAGCACGCGGCCAAGATAGGGAAAGACGATGCAGACACGGCCATCGTCGTTCTCGAAGAAGATCATGTGCCCACCCAACGCTTCGTAAAGCGCCGGGTTGTCGAGCACGATATGAGAGCCCTTGGTGCCCGAGACGAAGTGTTCGTGGTCTTTTTCAGCGGCGCCGAGAGCAACGAGTGACTCGTCGAGCCAGGCGCCTGTCGCGTTGACCATGGCACGGGCGGAAACGGGGAAGCGGCGATTGGTCAGCTTGTCGAGAAGCACATGGCCGCCGTTTTCGGGCACCAGTTCGGCATAGTTGAGCGCCAGGCTGTTTGGCGCGAGGCGCTTGGTATCGAGCACGAGTTCGAGGGCCAGGCGTTCGGGGTAACTGATCCAGGCGTCGTAATAGGTGGCAGAATAGGTGAGGCGAGGCGTGAGCTTGGGCCAGGTCTTGAATGTTTCGGCAGCGGTGCGGAAACTGTGCGGCGGCAGGACGCGGCGATTGCGGGTGGTCCAATCATAAAGCCAGAGGCCGATCTTGATCGGCACGGCACCACGCGGAGCGGGTCGGCCGGAAAAACCCAGGAAACTCGCCGCGCCATTGAGGAGGCCGGAAAAGAGCGAGGTGATCGGCACGGTTGTCGGCAGCGGACGCACCATGTGGGGAGCGTTGGCGAGGAGCGCATCGCGCTCGCGGAGCGATTCGCGGACGAGGGAAAATTCGCCGTTTTCGAGATAGCGGAGGCCGCCATGGATCATGCGCGAGGGGGCGGCGCTGCAGCCGGAGGCAAAGTCGTTGCGCTCGACAAGGAGCACGCGCAGGCCTTGCAGGGCCAGCTCGCGATAAACGCCGATACCGTTGATGCCACCACCCACGACGATGACGTCGAAGGAGCCATCGGTACCGATCTGTTCGAAACTGTCGCGTCGTTGCTGAGACAATAGAGTACCCCTCGCTGTCTCGCGACAGCGTTGAAAAATTCGGTTCTTCGGGTTCGATCAGGCGGCGAGCTGGACGAGTTGCCTTGTGACGGCCTCGCTGATGATGGTGATTTCGTCCGGGCTCAGGTCAATTTCGGCGGCCCCGGCATTTTCGCGCGCCTGGCTGACATTGCGCGCACCGCACAAGGCGAAGGTGATGCCCGGCTGCCTGATGGTCCAGGCGATGACGACTTGCGACGGCGTCGCGGCATGAGCGGCGGCGATAGGGGCGATGTCGGCCATCAGCCGTCCGACCTTTTCGCGATTGCCGAGGGAAAAGTGCGGATCGGTGCGGCGCTGGTCGTCGCCCGAAAACTCGCGATCGGGCCCGACCTTGCCGGTGAGTAGGCCACGGGAGAGCGAGGAATAGCTGAGGACCGAGACGCTGTTCTGTCGACAGAGCGGCAGCAGCGTACTCTCGAGACCGCGGCGGGCCATGGAATATTCCTCCTGGATCGCATCGAGCAAACCGGTAGCGATATAGGCCTTGAGATCGGCTTCCGAGACATTGCTGGCGCCGATGGAGCCGATTTTGCCCTGCCGCTTGAGCTCGACAAGGGCGTCCATGGTTTCGGCGATTGGGGTCGTCGGGTCCTGCCAATGGGTGATGTAGTGATCGATGTGATCGGTGCCGAGGCGACGGAGGCTCTGTTCCACCTCGTAGAAAATGGCGTCGCGGCCGAGATAGCGGTGCACGGGCTTGCCGTCATAATCGAAGAAATGATGGCCCTTGGTGGTGTGCCAGACGAGGCCGCACTTGGTGGCGAGCACGACCTTATCGCGGCGGCCCTTGATGGCGCGGCCGACCAGTTCTTCGGCAAGGCCCTGGCCATAGGCGGGGGCGGTGTCGATCAGGGTTATGCCGGCATCAATGGACGCCTGGATAGCAGCGATGGATTCGGATTCTTCCGTGCCGCCCCACATCCAGCCGCCAATGGCCCAGGTGCCAAGGCCGATGGCCGAAGCTTTTATGCCGGAGGCGCCGATCTCTCGCTTGTTCGCATCAGGCGACATTCTGCTTACTTTCCATCTTGTCGAGTACGCCGGCCGCGGTTTCTTCGTCGAGCACGAGCGAATTGAGATAGTGACCGCGGAGGGCCGCGCGGATCGGCAGCACTTTTTCGGCGCCGGCCGCGACGCCGATGACCTTTGGGCAGCCGGCGAGATCGGCGGGCGACAGGGCCACGAGGCGCGAATTGAGGGCGTAGTCGGCGACTTCGCCGTTTTCGCCGATCAGATGGGCCAGGAATTCGGCGACGACACCGCTCTTGGTCAGGCGTTCGCGGTCGGCCGTGGAGTCGGGATGAAGGTCGTAGTAGCTCGACCCCGGCGTCTGGATGGAGCCGATGCCGACGAGGGCAATGGCGGCCTTGCGGGCGAGCTGGAAGGCTTCCTTGACCGAGCCCAGTTCCATCAGCATGTCGCGCTGCTCGATGCTTTCGGCAAAGAGCGGTGCATGAACCAGGTGGGTGCTGCCACCCAGCCGTTCGGCCAGGCGCGAGGCGAGGTGATTGACGTCGGTATAGTATTTGCCCTGCACGCCGCCGGTGAGCGGCACGACGGTGACATCAAAGGTGCGTTCGGGATCGAGATTGTCGACCACGGCACTCACCGCCTTGCCGCCGGTGATGGCGATGACGTCGCCGTCGCGCAGCGATTCCAGCAATTGATTGGCGGCGGCACGGCCGACCTGTTTCAGGGTCGTATCGAGATTGCCCGAGACCGTGGGCGTGACCACGGCATTGGCGAGGCCGGCGGCCTGGACCAGCAGGCGTTCGATTTCGACGAGCCGCTGGAACGGCGACTCGATCTCGATCCGCACCATGCCCTGCTTGCGCCCCTGGGCGATCAGCCGGTTGACCTTGGAGGTCGACAGGTTCAGCGCTTCGGCAATGTCGGACTGCTTGTGGCCTTCGAGGAAGTGCATCACGAGCACGGTGTAGATCTGGCGCGTTGCTTCGAAGTCGCTGTTTTCGGTCATCTCGTCACCCAGTCGCCTGAACATGGATCACCTGCGCCGCTTGCTGAGATAGTGGTCGATGGTCACGGCAGCGAGCAGGATCGATCCTCGGATAATGTCCTGCCAGTAGACGGATACGTCGAGCAAGGCGAGCGAGCTCGAAACCACCGAAAGGAGGATCGTTCCGAGGATGGCGCCGAAAATGGTGCCCGAACCGCCCGAAAGGCTCGCCCCGCCGATCACCGCCGCGGCGATGACGTTGAGCTCCATGCCAACGCCGAAGGTGGGCTGGGCCGAACCGAAGCGCGCCATATAGATGACCCCGGCAAAGCCGCAGAGGGCCGAGCAGAGCGTCGTTGTGAGGAAGATCACCTTCTTGGTGCGGATGCCGGAATAGGCGGCCGCCTTCTCGTTGCTGCCGGTGTAAAAAACCTTCCGGAACATGGTGGTGCGGCGCAGCATGAAGTCGAAGGCGACGACCACCACCACGAAAATCACGATGACGACTGGAATAACGCCGATCGAACCCTGCCCGATGAATTTGAACTCCGGCGGCAACGTGAAGAGGCCGAGCGGACGTCCACCAGTGCCGAGGAGACAGGCGCCGCGGGCAATCACCATGGCGGCGAGCGACACGATGAAATGGTGCAAACCGACCTTGGTGACGAAGAAGCCCATGAGCGCGCCGATGGCGGTGCAGGCGAGAATGGCGATCAGCGAGGCCGTCCAGGGATCGACACCGTTGAGGAACAGCAGGCCTGCGATGACCATGGCCAACGCAGTGACCGAACCGACCGAAAGGTCAATGCCGCCGGAGATGAGCAGGATGGTCATGCCGACCACCACGATGCCTTCCACGGCGAAGGCCATGGCCATGGCCCGCATGTTTTCCCAGGTGAGGAAATAGGGCGAGGCGAACGACATCGCAGCGAAGAGCGCCAGGATGATCAGGATCAGCCCGATTTCGCGCATGCCGGCTAGGCGCTTCCAGCCGGAGCCGGATGTATTGCCGGGTGATTTGCCGGCCTGGGCCTCAACAATCTGAGTGGTCATGGTCTTGCTCCCCCGGCCCGCGCCCGTTCGGCGTCTATTGAGGCCAGATACATGATGTTCTGTTCGGTCATGGCGTCGCCCGAGACCACGCCGTTGATGCGGCCCTCGCGCACCACGAGGACGCGATCGCACACGCCGATCAATTCGGGCAGTTCGGACGAGATGACCACGATACCGACCCCGGCATTGGCGAGGTCGCGCAGTATGCGGTGAATTTCGAGCTTGGCGCCGACATCGACGCCGCGGGTTGGCTCATCGAGGAAGATCACTTTCGGATTGACCGAGAGCATCTTGGCGATAGCCACCTTCTGCTGATTGCCGCCGGACAGGGCGGAAACCGGCTGGCCGACATGGCCGCATTTGAGATTGAGGCGGCGGCCGAGATCGGAGGCCTGAAGGTTTTCGCGGCGCTGATCGATGATACCGCCCTTGCTGACAAGGCCAAGGCGCAGAGCCGAGACATTGGCGGCAATGGACATATCGAGGAAAAGGCCGTCGCCCTTGCGGTCTTCAGAGAGATAGACCAGCCCTTCCCTGATGCTCTGCTGGTAGCGTTTTGCGGTGAGCGTCTCGCCTTGCAGGCGCACTGTGCCGGTGGCGGTTTCGTCGATGCGGCAGATGCCCTTGACGATTTCGCTGCGGCCGGCACCGATCAGGCCGCCGAGACCGAGAATTTCACCGCGACGAAGGGTGAAGCTGACTTCAGAAAAGAGACCTGGGCTCGACAGATTTTCGACTTCGAGAATGGCGGGCGCGGCAGCGCCGTCGCCCTGAAATTTTGCGGGATAGCGGTTATCCACCACGCGGCCGACCATGGCATTGACGATGTCGGTGGGCGTGGTTTCGGCCACATTGTGGGTGACGACATATTGCCCATCGCGGAACACCGAGACCCGGTCGCAATGACCAAAGATTTCGGCCATGCGGTGGGAGATATAGATGATGGCGATGCCCTGCTCTGCCAGGCGATGCATGATGGCGAAAAGGACGGTGGCTTCCTTTTCGGTGAGGGCGGCCGTTGGCTCGTCGAGGATCAGCACGCGGCAATCGAGTGTCAGCGCCTTGGCGATTTCCACCAGCTGCTGCTGGGAAATCGACAGGCTGCGCACGAGCGTGGAAGGGTCAATGTCGCCGAGGCCGGACAGGATTTCAGCGGCGCGGCGATGGAGGCCCGCATAGTCGACGAGGAGCGATCGGCTCGCATTGGTCGCGGCCATGAAGATGTTTTCGGCGACGGTGATGTCAGGACAGAGCGCGATTTCCTGATGCACGAGGCCGATGCCGAGGCGCTGGGCGGCCGCGGGCGAGGATATGCGCACCGGGCGGCCATCGAGGCTGATCTCGCCACTGTCGGGCTGCAGAATGCCATCGATGATGTTCATCAGTGTCGACTTGCCGGCGCCGTTCTCCCCAGCCAGCGCATGGATTTCTCCGCGCCGCAGCTCGAACTGCACATCGCGCAGGGCCTGGATTGCACCAAAGGCCTTGCTGAGATGGCTCACCTGGAGAATGACATCGGACATGGTCGTCACTCGCGTTGCACCTGGTGCCCGCGCCGAACCGAGATGGTCCGGCGCAAGCAGTTCGTCGGGAAACGATCAGTTGGGATCGCGGCCTTCCATGTAGACGCCGAGGTCGAAGGAGTCGGCGTTTTCCTTGGTGATCACGGCGAAGCCGTTGTCCACGAAGGGGATCTGCATGGGGTTGTAGCCGGAGACCTTGTAGTCGTTGAACGGGTCGAACATGTCGGAATGGGCCGCCATGAAGGTGGCAACGAAACCCATGAAACCCTGAATGCCCTGGTTGGGATTGAGAGCCATGTGGATGTTGCCGGCCTTGATGTGTTCGAGCGTGGTCGGGGTGACGTCGGCATGCATGATGAGCACGTCGGCCTTGGCTTCGAGAACCGCGGCGACGGCGCCTTCTGCGGAGCCCGCTTCGGGGATCCACATGGCGTCGAGCTCGGGGTTGGCCTGGAGAATGGACGCGGTCGCGCGGTAGGCCGCGTTGCTATCCTGGTTGGTGGCCTGGCGGCCGACCAGTTCCATGTTCGGATAGTTCTCTTCCATATAGGAGATGAGGGCGGTCACGCGCAGGTCGTGATTGCTCTGGCCGGGGTTTTCGAGCACGGCATATTGGCCGGCATCGCCCACCTGCTTGACGATTTCGTCGGCGGCGAACTTGGCTTCGGCGACATTGTCCGAGGTGACATAGGCAGTGCGGTTTGAATTGGGCGAGTCAGCCGCGAAGGTCGCAACTTCGACGCCGCCGTCAATGGCGCGGTTGATCGGCTCGATGAACGGATCCGACTGCATGGGATGCAGCAGAATGCCCGCCGGCTTCTTGATCAGGTCCTGCTCGAAGGAAGCGATCTGCTTGGCGATGTCATAATCGGGCGTGCCGGAAAACACCGTTTCGCAACCCATAGCCTCGGCGGCCTGCTTGAAGCCCTGGTAGACCGGCACCCAATAGGGGTGGGCCGAAACCATCACGTTCATGACGTAGGTTTCACCCGGCTCACACTGGAAACCAGCCTGGGCATAGCCCGTCCCTGCCCCGCCAAGGCTCACGCCGACCAGCAAAGCTGCGCTCAGCGCGCTCTTGTTCATACGCATTCGATCTCCTCCTCAGGATCATCGCCGACCTCCCGTCAGCAATTTTTCCCATGCGTTGATATTTGTTCCAACGCCCTATCGATAGCGGAGGCTTTCGGCCGCCGTCAAGCACTTTGCACTATTTTTCTTTATATGAAATTTATTTCATACGAGGGCGTGCGAACGCGGCGAGAGGAGTGGTGGGCAACGGCGAGCTTGGGCACTTTTGGCCGCCGGCCGCGCGCTGATTCAGGGCGTGAAAATC
This sequence comes from Devosia sp. LjRoot3, assembly GCF_964252865.1. Lineage (NCBI taxonomy): Bacteria > Pseudomonadati > Pseudomonadota > Alphaproteobacteria > Hyphomicrobiales > Devosiaceae > Devosia > Devosia sp. LjRoot3. The sequence goes on along the minus strand of NZ_CAXUPK020000001.1, from coordinate 777,770 downwards.
GCTCGATCGCGAGCGACGAGTTCGGCCAGGAACTCCGAGACGATGGCGACACGGCGGGAACCGCGCAGGTCTTCGTGCCAGACTGTCCAATAGGATCGCGTGAGCGTGTGTTGCGGGAGCACGGCCACGAGGTCGGGCGCGCGGCGGGCCATGAAGGTGTGCAAGATGCCGATGCCTGCGCCGGAACGGACGGCTTCGGTCTGGCCCATGGCCGAGGAGACAGCGATGGTGGTGCGCCATTCCTTGTGGAATTCGGCGGTGTAATCGAGCGAGGCGGAAAAGAGCAGGTCTTCGACGTAGCCGACAAGGCGGTGCTGTTTCAGGTCGTCGAGGCTTTGGGGGCGACCGTGCTTTTCCAGATAGGCCGCGCTCGCGTAAAGGCCGAGGGCGTAGTCGGTGAGTTTTCGGGCAATCAGGCGCCCTTCCCTCGGGCGTTCCATGGTCACGGCGATATCGGCCTCGCGGCGGGAGAGCGAGAAGGCGCGGGGTACGGGAACGAGTTCCACGCGCAGACTGGGATGGCGCTCGGACAGTTCATGGAGACGCGGGGCGAGGAAGGCGACGCCAAAACCATCGGGGGCGCCGATGCGCACCGTGCCTTCGGCGGCGCTATCCGCGCCAGTGAGGCCGCGCGCGGCGAGGCCGGCGCTCTCCATGGCCTCGGCATGGACCAGGAATTTCTCGCCATAGGGGGTCAACTCGGCGCCCTGCGTATGGCGACGGAGGAGGATGCTGCCGAGGTCGGTCTCAAGAGCCGTGAGGCGCCGGGCGACGGTCGCGTGATTGAGGCCGAGGGCTTTTGAGGCGGCCAGAATCTGGCCGTGGCGGACGACGGAGAGAAAGATGCGCACGTCATCCCAGTTCATTGACTACACTTTCTGCACAACGGATGCGGCTTTTTCTGGCGTTGATGTGCGTTGATCATATTGCGAAAGCTACCGCCAACCAAGGAGGTATGCATGCGCAGGATTGGTCATTTCATCGACGGCGTCGAAACAGAGGGCAAAGCCGCAGGTTTCCAGGATGTTTTCAACCCGGCGACCGGCGAAGTGCAGGCGCAGGTGGAGCTGGCAAGTGCTGCAGACCTTGAGGCCGCAGTAGCCTCGGCGGCAGCAGCGCAGCCGAAATGGGCGGCAACCAATCCGCAGCGCCGGGCGCGGGTGTTTTTCAACTTTGTCGGCCTGATCAACAAGCACATGGACGAGCTTGCCGCGCTGCTCTCGAGTGAGCACGGCAAGACCGTGGACGACGCCAAGGGCGATATTCTGCGCGGGCTGGAAGTGGCCGAGTTCGTGGCCGGGGCGCCGCATCTGCTCAAGGGCGAGTTCACCGATGGCGCTGGGCCGGGGATCGACATGTATTCGATGCGCCAGCCGGTGGGTATTGGCGCGGGGATTACCCCGTTCAACTTTCCGGCGATGATTCCGCTGTGGATGCTGTCGCCGGCCATCGCCGCGGGCAATGCCTTTATCCTGAAGCCGTCGGAGCGCGATCCATCGGTGCCGGTGCGGCTGGCACAATTGGCCGTGGAGGCGGGGCTACCCAAGGGCATTCTCAATGTGGTCCACGGGGGCAAGGACGTCGTTGACGGCATTCTCGCCCATGAGAAAATCGAGGCGATCAGCTTTGTCGGGTCGACCCCGATTGCCCGCTATGTCTATGGCACGGCAGCCGCGCAGGGTAAGCGCGTGCAGGCCTTTGGCGGGGCCAAGAACCACATGGTCATCATGCCTGATGCCGATATGGAAAAGGCGGCCGATGCGCTGATCGGGGCAGGATATGGCTCGGCCGGCGAGCGCTGCATGGCGATTTCGGTGGCCGTGCCGGTGGGCGCGGAAACGGCTGATCGGATCGTTGCGGCGCTAAGGCCCCGCGTCGAAAAGCTCAAGGTGGGGCCGGCGAGCGACAAGGCTTCGGAAATGGGGCCGGTGATCACCAAGGCGAGCCAGGAGCGCATCAGGAGCCTGATTTCGAGCGGGGTGGACCAGGGCGCCGAGCTGGTGCTCGATGGGCGCGATTTTTCGCTCCAGGGATATGAGAATGGCTATTTCGTCGGACCGACGCTGTTCGATCGCGTGACGCCGGACATGGACATCTACAAGGAAGAGATTTTTGGGCCGGTACTGAGCGTGGTGCGCAGCAACACCTATGAGCAGGCCCTGCAGCTGGTGATGGACAATCCCTATGGCAATGGGACGGCCATCTTTACCCGCGATGGCGATGCTGCGCGGGATTTTGCGGCGCGGATCAATGTGGGCATGGTGGGCGTCAATGTGCCGGTGCCCGTGCCGCTGGCCTATCACAGTTTTGGCGGCTGGAAGGCCAGCGCCTTCGGCGATCTCAACCAGCACGGCATGGATTCGATCAAGTTCTGGACGCGGACCAAGACGGTCACGGCGCGCTGGCCGAGCGGCATCAAGGACGGCGCGGAATTCCAGATGCCCACCATGGCCTAAGTCGGCCACTCGCATTGCATTTGCGACAGGCGGGCAATTGTGTAGCCTCCGAATACCGTTGCGATGGTATCTTTTGGGCCTTTCGCGGGACGCCAGCGAGGACACTCGCTGGCGGAAAACCCAAGAGAAGGAGGGAGAAGCTATGCGGTACATCTATTCGACTCTGGGCAAGCTGAGTGCAGAACAGCTGGGAATGATCCTCCCGCACGAGCACGTCTTTGTCGATCTCAGGACGCCGGATAAGCCCGGCTACGGTCAGGCCGACACCGCCAGCGTGCTGGCCCTTATGGTGCCGCAAATCGAAGCGATCCAGGCGCTGGGCGTCACGGCTTTGGTCGAATGCTCGACGGGCGGGGTGGGGCGACGAGCCGATCTGGACCTCGCCGTGAGCCTTGCCACTAACTTTCCCATCGTCGTGCCGACAGGAAATTACCGCGAACCCTGGATACCGGCCTGGGTCCACAGTGCTGACGAGGATGAGCTGTTCAATTGGATGCTCGCCGAGCTCACGACCGAAATTGAGCAGACCGGCTTTCGGGCCGGTTGGATCAAGCTTAGCGCTGGCGACGATGGCATAACGCCCCTGGAAGCCCGCATTCTTCGCGCCGCCACGCGGGCGGCCGTGGAAACCGACGCACTGATCGGAAGCCATACCATTCGTGGTTCGGTGGTCATGGACCAGCTCGATATCATCGAGGCGCAAGGCGGCTCGCCCGCGCGCTTCCTTTCTATCCATACCCAGGCCGAGCCCGACTTTGCGCTGCATCGCGCTATCGCCGCGAGAGGTGCGTGGATCGAATACGACAATGTCGGCGCGGTTCCTGTCGCGGAGAGCACCGATCTTATCTTACGCGCGCTGGATGCCGGCCTGGGCGAACAGCTCCTCATTAGTCACGACCGCGGCTGGTATGACCCCGCCCTGCCCAATGGCGGTGTGCCCAAACCCTATACCGTGGTCAGCACCGAGTTGATCCCGCTACTGAGGGCGCGGGGTGTGCCGGAAGACACCATCCTTCAACTGTTCCACCGCAATCCGTTCAGAGCCTTTTCACGTCACTAACTTACTCGTCTGGTGTGAGAGCATTGAGCCCAGGCGCAAGGTCTCGGTGATGAGCAGGTCCAGGTCTTCGTCGCGGGTGCGGTGGTTGCAGATGGCGGCGCGCAGGCAGTGGTGTCCGTCGATGACCGTGTCGGACACGGCTGCAACTCCTGTTTCCTGAAGACGGACCATGATCTCGGTATTCAGCGCCCTGAGCTGCGCCTCGGCCCATCCGGCTGGAGCATAGCGGAAGCAGACAATGTTGAGCTCGGGCTCCACCATGAGTTCGAGGGGTGGGTTGTCGCGTACGAGACGGGCGAGGCGACGGGCCTGAGCCATATTCTGGTCGATGAGCCGCCCGAACTTTGCGATGCCGTGCTCCTTGATGGCCATCCACACCTTCAGCGCGGCAAAGCCGCGGCTCGTCTGAAGGCCATATTCGTGCAGGAACTCGCCCGAAGCCAGTCCGCGCGCCGTGCCTTTGAGATATTCGGGCGACACGGCGAAGGTCTGGCGGTGCAGGGCGCGGTCACGAAACAGGGCACACCCGACCTCGAACGGCGCGTGCAGCCATTTGTGCGGATCGAGCGCTATGGAATCCGCCCGCTCGATGCCTTCGACAAGCCCGGCATATTCATGCGAGATCGCCACCAGCGCACCGATGCAGCCATCGACGTGGAACCACAGCCCTTCCTCGGCCGCCAGATCGGCGAGCGCACGGAGATCGTCGACCGCACCGGTGTTGACGGTGCCGGCGGTGCCGATGATGCAGGCCGGCTTGAGGCCAGCATCCCGATCCTCGCGGATCGCCCTCTTCAGGGCTGGGACGTTAATGTGGAAGCCCTTGTCGGTTTCGATGCGGCGAAGCGCCTTGTTGCCGAGGCCAAGCGTTTCGACCGCCTTGCGGTGACACGAATGCACCTGGTCGGAAGCGTAGAAGCTCAGCGGCCGCGGCAGTGCGGCGACCCCCTCCTCCCGCAGGTCGATGCCCGCCGCGGCATTGCGGGCAACGGTCAGGCCGAGAAGGTTGGCCATCGAACCGCCGCTGGTCAGCGTGCCGCTGCCCGTCTCGGGCAGGCCAACCATATCGCGCAGCCAGCCGATCACCTGCTGGTCGAGAAGCGCGGCGGCGTGGCTGCCACCACCGAGATTGGACCCCTGCACGGCGGCCAGCAAATCGCCCAATGCGCCGGTAAAATTGCCCGCGCCCATATACCACGACCAGAAGCGGGGGTGGATATTGCCCATCGGATAAGCGAGCACGTTGCGCCGGAACTCGGCATAGACATCCTCGAGCGACGTCGAACCCTCGGGCGCCGGCCCGGCAAAGGCCGCCTCGATCTCCTCCGGCATCGGTTGCCAGACCGGCCGGTCGCGAACGCCGCTGACGTGGTCGACGGCATCGTCGACCATGCGGTGAGCCAGGTCTGCCACGACAGACCAATCCTGGGGATCCAGCGTTTCGGTGGTGCCCGCGGCCGAAAGCTCGGCCGCGCGTGTTGCATATCCGGGCATGGCGTCCTCCGTCAGGCCGCGACGAGCTGGAAGCCGGGGGTGGAGAGCGACAGGGCCATTTCTTCCTCGTCCATGTCGGCGGGAATGGTCTCGAACATCGGGGTCGACAGATACCGCTCGCCGGTGTCGGGCAACATGCACAGGATGACGGACCCGACGGGTGCGCTCTCGGCCACCTGCCGGGCGACGCCAAAACTTGCCCCGCCGGAAATGCCAGCAAAGATGCCTTCCTTCTGCGCGAGCGCCTTGGCCCACTCGATCGCTTTTGGCCCGGGAATGGGCAGGACCTGGTCGCAATACCGGCCGTCGATCGCCTCCTGGAGCACGTCCGGAATGAAGTCCGGCGTCCAGCCCTGGATCGGGTGCGGCTCGAAGGCGGGGTGGCTCGCAGCGGGCGCACCACCGGGGCCACGCTGCTGCACATGGCCGCTGCCGACGAGTTGCGCATTGGCCGGTTCGGCAAGCGCGATTTTTGTTTCCGGTCGCTCGCGGCGCAATACGCGCGACACGCCAGCAACGGTGCCGCCAGTGCCGTAGCCCGTCACGAACCAGTCCAGACGCGAGCCGGCAAAGTCGTTGATGATCTCGCGGCCAGTCGTGGCCTCATGAATTGCCGCATTGGCTTTGGTCTCGAACTGTCGGGCCAGGAACCAGCCGTTCTTTTCGGCAAGCTCGACCGCCTTGAGATACATGCCAAAACCTTTCTGCGCACGAGGCGTCAGAACGACCTTGGCGCCCAGCATGCGCATCAGTTTCCGGCGCTCGACCGAGAAGCTGTCGGCCATGGTGACGACCAGTGGGTAGCCCTTCTGGGCGCAGACCATGGCGAGACCGATGCCGGTGTTGCCGCTGGTCGCCTCCACAATCGTCTGGCCGGGCCGCAATGTGCCGTTGCGCTCGGCCTCCTCGATTATGGCGATGGCGAGCCGGTCCTTGACCGAGGAGGCAGGATTGAAGAACTCGGCCTTGACGTAGATTGTCCGGCCGTCGACGCCAAGATTGTTGATACGGATCACGGGCGTGTCGCCTACGGTGTCCACGACGCTGTCGAATAGACGGCCTCGGCCGGCAGTGGTCCTTATCGGTTGTGCAGTGGTCATGTCGTGCTTCCTTCATGCGGAAGGCCGCGCGCAGCGCGGTCTCCTATTAGATTTCGCCAGAACGAAGCCAATGCTAAGGTGAGCCCGCAGGAAATGCCGTGGGAAGCGGCATTGGAGTGCGCATGGAATCGCATGGTTCCAAAGCTGACGGGACGGCAACGGGCACGCAGCTGCGGCTTTTCGGGCCGCTGACGCTTCTGCGCGATGGTGCCGTTGTGCCATTGCCTCCCTCGCGCAAGGTGCGCCTCCTGATCGCTTACCTTTCGCTCTCCGCCCATCCCCTATCCCGCGAGCGCCTTTGCGAGCTCTTCTGGGACGTGCCGAACGACCCGCGGAGCGAATTGCGGTGGTGTCTGAGCAAGCTGCGGGGGCTGCTGGACGAGCCCGGGCGGCTCCGCGTACTTACCGATCAGGGTCGGGTCGCTCTCGACCTCGAAGGATATGAGGTCGACGCGCTGCGGGTTCTCGCAGCGGCCGAGACGAGTATGGCGGCGATTTCTAGCGACGACCTGCAAGCTTTGCTGGCGCTCTTCGGTGGCGACTTTCTCGATGGGATCGCAGCGGAGGGCAGTCCGGACCTGCAGCACTGGCTCGCTGGGCGGCGCAGCGAGTTCCGCTCGTTGAGGACGACGATCATCGCCGAGATCGGGCGACGCTCCCTGCCCGGCACGCCGGAAGGTCTCGTGGCTGCGCGGGACTGGCTGGAGAACGCCCCGCACGATGTCAGTGCCCACCAACGCTTCCTCATGGAGCTGCTGCACCGGCAGATGATCGAGGAGGGCAATCGCCACATTGATGCGGCAGCGCGCACCTTTGCGGCGGAGAATGTGGATTTTGCCCCGGTTCGAGCCGCATGGGCGGCCATGCGGGGGAACGCAGCGCCAGCCTTCGCGACGGTGGTCGAACCCGGACTGCACGGCCCATCGCCGGGCCCGGCGCAACAGGCTCCAACACGGCGAGCCTCGGTCGCCGTCATGCCCTTTACCGAAGGCCGCCGCGGCCAGACCGGTCGTGGCGAACTGGGCAACGCATTGACGCATGACATCATCAGCCAACTCGCCCGGCTGCGCAGCCTGTTCGTGATTGCCCGGGGCTCGGTATTCGCCATTGCGCAAGAGGAACTCGGCCTGCGCGAAATCGGCGCGCGGCTAGCTGTCGACTATGTGGCGACCGGGCACCTGGAGCGCCATGGCGACACGCTGTCGGTGGCAGTGGAGGTCGCTGAAGCGGCGACCTCACATATCCTCTGGACCGATACGCTGGAGGCAGCCGCCATTGCCCGCATGCCGCTGCTCGACGATGTCTGCGACGGCATCGTCTCCTCGATCGCCGCGGAGATCGAGAATGCGGAGCGCAACCGCGCGATGCTGAAGCCCGCTGACTCGCTCGACGCCTGGGAATGCTATCATCGCGGCCTCTGGCATATGTACAATTTCACGGCGGAGGAGAACGCTCGGGCGGCAGACTTTTTCCAGCAGTCGATCCGCCTCGACCCGACCTTCTCACGATCCTGGGCCGGCCTTTCGTTCACGCACTGGCAGAGCGCCTTTCAGCGCTGGGAGGATCGCGATGCCGAGACCCGGCATGCACTGGAGGCGGCAGGACGCAGCCTTTTGGGGGACAGCCAGAACCCCGCCGCCCATTGGGCCATGGGCCGCGCCCTGTGGCTCTCCGGCGATACCGACGAGGCGACGCGGGCTTTGCGGGAATCGATACATCTCAGCCCCAATTTCGCGCTGGGGCACTACGCCATGGCATTTGTCCAATCACAGTCGGGTGACCCTGAAATGGCCATCGCCGCATCCGACCATTCGCGTCTGCTCAGCCCCTGCGACCCGCTGCTCTTCGGGATGCTCGGCTCCCGCGCGCTGGCTCTGGTGCGGCTCGGCCGGTATGAGGAAGCATCGGACTGGAGCCTCAAGGCCGCGGCGCGCCCCAATGCGCATGTGCATATCCTCGCCATCGCCGCCCATTGCCTGGCGCTTGCCGGGCGGCTGGAAGACGCGCGTGCACATGCTGCGCGGATCCGGCAGCAGAGCCCCGGATATGACGTCGAGCATTTTCTCGACACCTTCCGCTTCGATGGCGATGCGCAGGCCGCCTACAGGAGTGCCGCCAGAATGATCGGCCTCGCATCCTGAACGAGCACCACCGCGAGGGCCACTCCGGCTTACCGGGTGGCCCTCGACGTTTAGCGCGTAACGCTGGCCGGGGCGGCAGCGACGGCTGCCAGAGCGGCCTCCTCCGCGTCGATTTCAGCCTTGGGTTCCTGACGCAACGAGTTTGCCAGGGGCAGTTCTTCGACGATGAAGGTCAGGACGAAAGCAACGAAGGCAGCAGCAGCGGCAGCGAAGAAGATCGGGTGCAATGAGGACGCGAAGGCTTCGAGCACCGGGCCACGCAGATTTTCGGGGAGGCTCGCCACCATTGTCGGCGACACACCGTGGGCGGCCTGACCTTCTGGAAGGAGGCTGCCAAGGCGCGACGCAAGGCCAGACGAGAAGATCGCGCCAAACACCGAAATGCCGATGGAGCCGCCGATCTGCCGGAACAGGGTCGTGCCCGCCGTGGCGACGCCGACCAGATTGCGCGGCACGGCATTCTGCGTGGCGGTGACACTGACGCTATTGACCGGGCCGATGCCGACGCCAACGAGGAACATATAGATCGCGATCTGCCAGGACGGCGTATCGAGCTGCATGAAGGCGAGCAGCAGGAGACCGATGGTCAGCACGAAGGTCGAGAGGCGCGGCAGGATGCGGTACTTGCCCATGCGCGTCATGGCAAAGCCCGAGAGCATGGAAGCGCCGATCATGCCGATCATCATGGGGACGAGCTGCATGGCGGAATCGGTGGGCGAAACGCCCTTGGCGAGTTGCAGATACATCGGGATGAAGGTGATCGATCCGAACATGGCGATGCCAACCAGGAAGCCGATGGAATTGAACACGGCAAAGGTGTTGTTGCGGAAGAGGGTCAGCGGCAGCACGGGCTCGGCGGCGCGGCTTTCAACATAGAGGAAGGCGCCGAGCGCCGCGATGGCGAGAACGACGAGGCCGATGATCTCGACGGACATCCAGGCCCAGGTGTTGCCGCCGAGCGAGGTGGCCAGCACGATCGAGGTGAGGCTGGCCGAGAGCAGGACGAAGCCGAGATAGTCAATGCTGTGGGCGACACGTTCGGCACGCGGCTTCAGCACGAAGGTGATGACAGCGAGCGCGACGAGGCCGACCGGCAGGTTGATGAGGAAAATCCACTGCCAGGAGACGTGCTCGACGATGACGCCGCCGAGGAGCGGGCCGGCAATGGTGGACACACCAAAGACGGCGCTGAAAATGCCCTGAATCTTGCCGCGCTGACGCGGCGGAATGACGTCGGCCACCACGGTCATGGCAACGACCATGAGACCGCCACCGCCAAGCCCCTGTACGGCGCGCGCGACGATGAGCATGGTCATGGAGTTGGCCATGGCCGACAGGATGGAGCCGCCGACAAAGATGATGATGGCAGCCTGCAGCACGATCTTGCGGCCGAAAAGATCGCCCAGCTTGCCATAAATGGGCGCGACGACGGTGGAGCTGAGGAGATAGGCGATGACCACCCAGGTCAGGTGGTCGAGGCCGCCGAGCTGGCCGACAATGGTGGGAAGGGCCGCAGAAACGATGGTTTGGCCAAGGGAGGCCAGGAGCAGCGTGACGGCCACGGCGCCGATGATCAGCTTGACGGACTGATCCTGCGGCGCTTCGGCCGGTTGAATGGGTTGTGACATTGGGGCAATCCTCAAAATAGAGAGGACCGGCGCCCGGCGTCGGCCCTTGCGAAATGAATTCTGAAGGCATAAATGTGCTGGACGCAATTACATGTCAATAGCATGCAATTGCCCGAAGCATGCAAAACTGCGGGGGCTGCCATGCCACTGAGCGACAAGACCGAGATGAATGCCGTGATTTTGCGAGCCGGACTCGACCCCGACACGGCAGAGGCCATGCTGGAAATCGACATGCTGATGCAGAAATGGCGCCGGCGGGCACAGAAGCGCGAGCTGGGCACAAGGGCTCTGGCGCATCTCAAGATCGCGCTCGATCTGGCGCAGTTCGACGTGCTCATTGCCATCGAGGGGCCAACGGAGCCCGGCGAGAGCAAGGGCGAGACCATGGTCGCCACCGTCGCCGAGCGGCTCAATATCGACCCTTCCCGGGCCAGCCGAGTGGTGGGCGACCTGGTGGACCAGGGCTATGCCCGCCGTGCCGTGAGCCAGGCGGATGCGCGGCGCACCATTCTCGAACTGACCGAGCGTGGCCGGGCGGTGATCGAGGCCGTGCGCGCCTACAAATTCCTGATCATGGGCGATTTTCTCTCCGAATGGAGCGCGGCGGATCTGGCTGCCTTCGTGCCGCTGCTCAAGCGTTTCGGTACTTGGATGGACGGCATCGATCCGGCCTCGGAAAAGCACGCAGCCGAAATCGCGGCGCTGGCCGAGGGGATCGCGCGGGCGGGAACGCAGACGGAGCCGGCCTGAGGAACTAGGTTGTCAGGACCAGCTAGTGCGTCTGCACGTTGTATTCGGCCACGGCCTCGCCGGAAACCGGGTCGGTGACGCCGAGATCGCCGCCAAGATCCTCGAGCATGGACCGCATGCCGTCCAGCGACTTGATCATCGCGGGGCGCGCCTTGACGATGCCGTCAAAGGCATCCCACTCGCCGACGATGCAGAAGGCGCGGTCCCCGGTCTTGATGAGACTGAAGCGGCGCATGCCGGCGGCCTTGAACTCTTCTCCGACCGATTTCAGCAAGGCGTCATGATGGGCAATCAGGGCGTCTTCGGAACCGGGTTTTACCCGGACACGCACGATATTATAGGCCGTCATCGAGGGCCTCCCATGTTGGCCGCCCAAGCCCACGGGGCCTGACGCGGAGTTTTCATTCTACTCCTCTGAAAGGGCCTATCACAGCAGATTTCAGGCTATCGAAATCGATTTCGATGGACGGATTGTGGCGCTGGCGTTAGGTCTTGCCGCTCTCTGGGAGGGGACTATGACTGCGAGACCACGCCTGCCGGTGACGGCGCTGCTCGGAACGAACATGTTCTTTTCGGGCGTCACCTATGCCGCCACCATGCCCTATGCATCACTGGTGGGTGTCGACACGCTGGGCATGTCGCCGGGCTGGTTTGCCTCGGTGATGAGCGTGGGCGCGGTGCTGGGCACTTTTGTCTCGCTGGGGCTGGGCTATATTTCGGACAAGCTGCCCGACCGGCGTTTGCTGGTGCTGATCACGGCTCTTGCGGGCGTTATCGGCCATGGGATGATCTATCTCTGGCCGACGCAGTTGAGCTTCATGCTGGCCATGGCCGTGGTGATGCCTTTGGCCGGCGCCTGCTACGGGCAGTGCTTTGCCTATGTCCGCGTCTACTATGTGCGGCACATGCCGGCGCGGGCCGATTTCATGGTGACGGCATTGCGCACCGTGTTCACGCTGGCCTGGATCATCGTGCCGCCCGTTGCCGGTTGGGTGGCGGCAAAGTTCAGCATTTTCAACGTCTTCCTGATGTCGTCGCTGAGCTATGCCGTAATGGGCGGTATTTTTGCGCTGCTGATTTCGGACAAGGCGACGGCCGTGCAGATGCCGACGCCGGTGCGAGCGGAAGGTGCGTCACTGCTCTCGACTTTCGCCCTGCCCCTTGGAACGCTGGCGGGACTGCTCGGTCTCATCGTCATGACGGCGGCCATGCGCATCCTCACCTTTACGGTGTCGCTGTTCATCGTCACCGATCTCGGTGGAACCGTCACCGATGTGGGATTTTATGCCGGGATCACTGCGGCTGTCGAAGCGCCTTGCATGCTGCTGCTTGCCTATCTCACGACCAAATTGAGCAAGGAAACGCTGCTGGCTGCGGCGGGGATCGTGATGGCTATCTTCATCGGGCTCGCCAGCATTTTGACAAGCATGACAGCGCTTTACTGGCTGCTCATTCTCAACGGGCTCGGGACCGCGGCGCTGATGAGCGTCAACATTCCCTACTTGCAGGATGCCATCAAAGGGCGCGTGGGGCTTTCCACCTCGCTCATGGATGTCGTGGCGATTGCCGCCAACCTTTTGGGTGCAACGGCCTTTGGCCTGCTGACTTCGGGCGGGAATTATCGCTTTGCGCTGATGGTGGCGGCCGGCGTTTCGGTCGCAGGAGCCGCGATCATGGCATTTGGGAATATGTCGCGCTTGGGCGAACTGCGGCAGGTCGAGCAGGCCGGATAGCGCTTTTGACCAGAGTGTAGATCCCCGCCTGAAGGCGGGGATAGATTTTTGCGTTTTCAGTCGTGAGCGCGCGGCTTCTTGTGGTCCTTGGACTTGGGCTTGGGAGCACCCTCACCGGCCGCCTTGGACCACTTTGGCTTACCCTTGTTCTTGTCGAAGGGCTTGCCTTCCTTTGGTTTGAAGGACTTAGCGGGGCGAACCGACACGTCTGCCGAGACCGCAAAATCGTCCGGGCGGAGATTTCCGGAGCCATAGCGCTGCTTGCGATCGGCGCGTTCCGGGCGGGGAGCGCTGGGATCATAGGCAACTGGCGGGCCGGGCGGACGGCGCTTGGACTGCGGCTTTTGCTCGGTCGGACCGTCGATGGCGGAGATGTAGACGCCCTTTTCGCCGGTGCCGTTCTTGCCGACGCTCTTGAGGAAACTATCCACCTTATCCGCGGCGACTTCGAAGATGGTTTCGGTGTCGAAAATGCGGATGGAGCCGATAGCGCCCTTGGTGACGCCGCCGGCCTTGCAGATCATGGGCAAAAGCCAGCGTGGCTCGGCTCTTTGCTTGCGGCCGACCGTGACCTTGAACCAGGTGCCGCCGGCAAAGGCTTCGCGGGTGCGCGGTTCGCGCTTGTCGAAATCGGTGACGAGCGTGGCCGAGATATCCTCGGGGATCGGACGGGCGGTGAGCTGCAGGCGGAGGTAGGCCGCAGCCAGGGCTTCCGGTGCCCATTTGGCTAGCAGACTGTCAACACTTGGACGCTCGTCATCGGTGATTACGTCACTCAAAAGCGAATTGGTGAGAATCGACTCGCGATAGCGTGCGTCGATGGCCTCGGCGGTCGGCGGCGCGATGTTCTCGGCTTCGATTTTCGCGGTGCGCAGGATCGACTGCGCGACACGACGGCGATGGGTCGGGGAGATGACGACGCAGGTGCCCTTGCGACCGGCGCGGCCGGTACGGCCGGAACGGTGGAGAAGGGTCTCGGCATTCATCGGCAGTTCGGCGTGGATGACGAGGTCGAGGTTCGGGAGATCGATACCGCGGGCGGCGACGTCGGTGGCAACGCAGATGCGGGCGCGGCCATCGCGCATGGCCTGCAGGGCATTGGTGCGTTCGGCCTGGCTGAGTTCGCCCGAAAGGGTAACGACGTCGAAGCCACGATTTTGGAGGCGGGCCGAGAGGTGCTTTACCGCTTCGCGAGTGGAGGCGAAGACGATGGTATTGGTGCTTTCGTACCAGAGGAGCGTGTTGATGACGGCGTTTTCACGCTCGTCGGCCGGCACGGTCATCAGCTTGTATTCGATGTCGGCGTGCTGCTCGCCGGACGAGGTCGCGGTGATGCGCAGGGCATTGCGCTGGAAGGTCTCGGCGAGCTTCGCGATCGGCTTGGCGACGGTTGCCGAGAACAGCAGGGTACGGCGTTCTTCGGGGGCGGTTTCGAGGATGAATTCGAGATCTTCGCGGAAACCGAGATCGAGCATTTCGTCGGCTTCGTCGAGGACGACGGCGCGGAGCGAGGACATGTCGAGGGCGCCGCGGGTGATGTGATCGCGCAGACGCCCCGGGGTGCCGACGACGATGTGGGCGCCATGCTGGAGGGCGCGGCGCTCGGTGCGCGCGTCCATGCCGCCGACGCAGGAGACGATGCGGGCGCCCATCTGGGCATAGAGCCATTCGAGTTCGCGCTGCACCTGCATGGCGAGTTCGCGGGTCGGGGCGATGACGAGGGCCAGCGGCACTTCGGCGCGCGGGAGAATTTCGGCGCCGTCGAGAATGGTTGGCGCGATGGCCATGCCGAAGGCGACGGTCTTGCCAGAGCCGGTCTGGGCGGAAACCAGGAGATCGCGGCCGTCGGCTTCGTCTTCGATGACGGCGGACTGAACCGGGGTGAGGTTTTCATAGCCCTTGGCTGCGAGGGTCGCGGCGATCGGGGCAAAGATGTTTTCAGGCAGGGACATAAAGGGGCTTTCGTAAAGCGGAATAGCCCCGGTGAGCGCGATGTCCATTCCCAAGAGGCGGGGCATCTTCGCTGGCAGAAGGGCTTTTGTGGCGCCGGGTTCCCCACCATTTCGGGGAGCGTCGTCGGTCTTGTCTGTGCATTCTAGCACAAACAAGCAAAAAGGCCGCCCGGCTGGGCGGCCTGATTTTGGTGCTGTCTATCGTCCGGGCCCTTCCCGCGCAATGCTCGGGACTGCATGAGGGGCAAGGCCCCTAAGCATGGCTCGGCCGCCGCAGCGCGATCGGGCTAAGCCCGACGCTGACTATTCCTTCGGCTGCTTGCGCAGCTCGGAGACCGGCTTGCCCTTGAAACCCCAGTTTTCAAGCGGCACTTCGTCGATGACGACGAAAGTGCTCTCGGGTTTCTTGTTGAGCACGCGGACCATAATCTCCGTAATGCCCGCGATCACTTCGGCCTTTTGCTCGGCAGTGACACCGTCGTCGAGGATGCGGACATTGACGTAGGGCACCGGCCCCTCCCTCGGGTCGTGGCGTAAGTCGCTCAAATCGCTCCACTGGAGCGATTTGACGGCCGGCAAAAAGCCGGCCGTCGCGTCTTACCCAACCAGTTCTTCGTCGCTGAAGAAGTACTTGATTTCCTGGGCAGCGGTTTCGGGAGCATCCGAACCGTGGACCGAGTTTTCGCCGACGGAGAGGGCGAATTCCTTGCGGATGGTGCCGTCAGCAGCGTTTGCCGGGTTGGTGGCGCCCATGATTTCGCGGTTCTTGAGGATTGCGCCTTCGCCTTCGAGGACCTGGACGACAACCGGGGAAGCGATCATCTGCTCGACGAGTTCGCCGAAGAAGGGGCGTTCCTTGTGAACAGCGTAGAAGCCTTCGGCCTGTGCGCGGGTCATGTGGATCTTCTTGAGGGCGATCGGACGCAGACCGGCTTCTTCGAACTTGGTCAGGATCTTGCCGATGAGGTTACGACGGACGGCATCGGGCTTGATGATGGAGAAGGTGCGTTCAATCGCCATGGCGAGAAAATCCTGATTGGGTTTGGAAAGGTGGCGCCTTTTAACGGGAGAGTTTGACGGAGGCAAGACGGGGTGTTTTCTCGGGTTTATTCTCTCGGCTTCAACCACTGTGTCATTCCTGCAGGAATGACACAGTGATGGAGGAGGCACAGCGGGTGATGGCCGCTGGGTTTGGCCATACTGACACGATCAGACGTTACGACTGGGGATGGTGCTTCCATCAACAGGAGAACTGCCATGACCCAATCGATCACGCGCCTCAATCCTGAAACCCTGCCCGATGCCGGGCAAGCGGGGTATTCGCAGATTTCGATTGTCGAGCCGGGACGGCTGGCTTTCGTTTCGGGGCAAGTGCCTTGGCGGCGGGATGGGGGTGCGGTGCCGGGGACGCTGGCCGAGCAGATGGTGATCGTGACGGAGAACCTGTCGGCGGCACTCACCGCGCTGAAAGCAACGACAGAGGACATCGCGCAGATGCGGATTTATGCCGTGGAACTCGGGCCGGAAAGCATGGGGATCGGAATGGCGGCGATCGGGAAGTTTCTCAACGGCGCACAGCCGAGTTTGACGGGGATTGGCGTCGCTGCGCTGGCGGCGCCGGGGTTGCTGATCGAGGTTGAGATGGTGGTGCGGGTGCCGGATGGGGTTTGAGGTCCCGACGTAACTGCGTCACCCTCGGGCTTGACCCGAGGGCGTTGTATTCTCTCGCGGCAGCCAAGTGCAGTGTCCTCGGGTCAAGCCCGAGGATGACGTTCGGTGGGCGTGCGGGTTCGGCCTAACCGACTAATCGCGCTCGACATCCGTCGAGCCCGTGCCAACAACGCGGCCATCGGCGGCGGTTACGGTGACGTCGATGCGGGTGATCGCTTCGTCTTCGGTGTCGATGGCGTATTTCACGTCATGCTCGACGATCTGCATGGTGCAGACTTCGGCAGTGGAGCTGACGGGGAAATTCACCGTGAGCGTGCCATCGACAAGGTCGCCGAGTTCGGCGCGGCCAATGGCGTCGCAGGCGCCGCCGTCGAATTCGAAGTCGATCAGAATTTGGTAGGGGTTGATGCGGGTGGCGTCGAGGTCGTCGAGCGGTTGCCCATTGTCCTGTGCCAACGCAGGAGCGGAAAGACCGACAGTGGCGATGAGGGCAAAAGCGAGGCGGGCGTCAAACATGTGGGCGTCCTTTTGGCTCGATGACTGATGCAGAAATGTCTGTATCACACATTGGATGCATGAATTTGGGCGACAGATTGGCACGGCAAGGGCTCGGCCTGTTGCTATAAGGAAGCCTTAACACTATCCAGCAGCGAACCATTTGTCGCGGCCCCCTGCCCTTTGCAGGAAGCGTTGCCTGCGTAGCCCCTTTATCCGGACCGATAATTTTCCCGCCATGTTGACCATCTCCAATCTCACTTATCGCATCGAAGGCCGCGAGCTGTTCGAAGAGGCCTCCGTGGTCATTCCGACGGGTTCGAAGACCGGCTTTGTCGGCAAGAACGGCACGGGCAAGACGACGCTGTTTCACCTGATCCAGGGCAATATCCACCTCGATTCAGGAACGATCGAGCTGAACAAGAAGGCGCGTATCGGTGGCGTGGCGCAGGAAGCGCCGGCGGGCGACGAAAGCGTGCTCGATGTTGTGTTGGCCGCCGACAAGGAGCGCACGGCGCTCCTTGCTGAAGCGGAGACTGCGACGGACGCGCATCGGATTGCCGAGGTTTACACGCGGCTGGCCGATATCGATGCCTATTCGGCTGAGGCGCGGGCATCTTCGATCCTGAAGGGCCTGGGGTTCGAGCAGGATCGGCAGAATGGGCCGACGCGCGAGCTGTCGGGTGGTTGGCGCATGCGCGTGGCGCTGGCGGCGGTGCTGTTTTCGCAGCCCGACCTGCTGCTCCTCGACGAGCCGACCAACTATCTCGATCTTGAAGGTACGTTGTGGCTGGAAAAGTATCTCGCCACCTATCCCTATACCGTCTTCATGATCAGCCACGATCGTGACCTCTTGAACAAGTCGGTCAATTCGATCGTGCATCTCGAGCATCGGAAACTGACCTTCTACAAGGGCAATTACGATACGTTCGAAAACACGCGCCGCATGCAGATGGAGCTGCACAACAAGAGCCGCGACAAGGCTCTCGATCAGGTGGCGCATCTGCAGAAGTTTGTCGATCGCTTCAAGGCCAAGGCGACCAAGGCAAAGCAGGCGCAATCGCGCATGAAGATGATCGAAAAGCTGCGGCCACCGGCGGCGCTGTTCGATGAATTCTCCGCACCATTCACCTTCCAGCAGCCCAAGGCGGAAGCGGCAACGCCTATGCTGACGCTGGACGGGGTTTCGGCCGGCTATGGCGACAAGACCATTCTGCGCAGTATCAATATGCGCATCGACCCTGATGACCGGATTGCGCTGATCGGCGTCAACGGCAACGGCAAGTCGACCTTCGCAAAGCTCCTCGCTGGCGACATCCAGCCGATGGGCGGACAATTGCGAAAAGGCAAGAAGCTGGAGATTGCGCACTTTGCGCAGCACCAGATGGACAAGCTCAAGCCCGAATGGACGCCATTCGAGCATGTGGTCGACATGATGCCGACCGATAGCGAAGCCAAGCGCCGCAGCCGGTTGAGCCAGATGGGGCTGACCAAATCGCGCATGGACACCAAGGCGAAGAACCTTTCGGGTGGCGAGCGCGCGCGCCTCTTGATGGGTCTCATCACCTTTGGCGGGCCGGGGATGATGATCCTCGACGAGCCGACCAACCACCTCGATATCGACAGCCGCGATGCGCTGGTGCATGCGCTCAACGAATATGAGGGCGCGGTGCTGATCATCAGCCACGATCGCCATCTGATCGAGGCGACCTGCGACACGTTGTGGATCGCCGAAGGCGGCACGATCAAGGAACTGGACGAGGATCTCGACAGCTACCAGCGCAGCATTACTTCCACAAAGGAAGGCAAGAACGGCGGCGGTGGCAGCACCGGCGCGCGCAAGCTTTCCAAGCAAGAGGCCGCGGCGCGTCGAGCCGAGCTGGCACCGCTCAAGAACTCCATTAAGGATGCGGAAACCAAGATTTCCCGTTTGAAGGTGGAAATCGAGAAGATCGAGGCGCAACTGGCCGACCCCAAGGTCTACAACGGGCCCGCCGACAAGCTGATCGCACTCGGCAAGGACAAGGCGCGGTTTGGCGCCGACCTCGAAACTACCGAAGAAACATGGCTGGCGCTGAGCGCCGAGCTGGAGGAAGCGGAGCGCGCATGAACAGGCTCGCCGCCAGGGACGTCATCTATACGCTGGGCATGGAACGCCACCCCGAAGGGGGATGGTATGCCGAGACGTTTGTCGACATCGAGGGCGAGACTGCGCGGGCGCATTCCACCGCGATCTACTACCTGCTCGAAGCGGGCGAGCTGTCGCACTGGCACCGGGTCGATGCGGTCGAGGTGTGGCACTATTACGCCGGGGCACCGATAGAATTGAACCTGTCGGAGGGGATTTCGGTCGATCGCAAGGTGCTGGGATCAGATCTTGCGGCGGGGCAGAGGCCGCAGGTGGTGGTGCCGCGCGACGTCTGGCAATCGGCGAAATCGCTGGGAGACTGGACGCTGGTCGGCTGCACCGTGGCGCCGGGTTTCCAGTTCTCCGGCTTTGAAATGGCCGCCAAGGACTGGGCGCCGGGGCGTTAAGGACTTCGGCGCTGCCGCGTTGACAGTGACGCGGCATTGGCATCTTGTGACTGGTATCAGTGAGCCGAAAGGCAGTTCATGCGTCGCTTGTTCGTTCCGATCCTGCTGGCCCTTGCCGCCCTGCTGACGGGTGGAGCCCAGGCACAGGATATGGCGGGCTTTTCCAAGCAGCAGCGCGCCGAAATCATCCGTTTCGCCGCCAATAACAGCCTGTTTGTGCTCTACCACGAGATGGCGCACCTGCTGGTGGACCAGCTCCGCCTGCCTGTGCTCGGGCGCGAGGAAGATGCGGCCGACAACATGGCCACATGGACGCTGCTCAACAAGCGCACGCCGGAATCGGACAAGGCGCTGGCGGACGCGGCCGAGGGTTGGCTTCTTACTGGCGTTGCCTATGGCAGCGGCAAGTATGAAGAGGATTTTGCGGCCGCGCATAGCCTCGACAAGCAGCGGGCCTATCAGATCGTGTGTCTGATGGTGGGGAGCGACGATACGGCGTTCCGGCCCATTGCCAATCAATATGCCATCGGCCGGGACCGGCAGGATTCCTGCTACTGGGAATATGAGCTGGTCGACCGGAGCCTCAAGGGCGTGCTTGAAGAGCACACGGCCGATGCCGGGAATGCCAAGGTCAACGTGACCTATCACGACGCCGGCGGGCGGCTGAAATTTGCCGCCGATGCCTTCCGTTCGAGCGGGGTTTTCGACGAGGTCGCCGAAGAGGTGCGCGAGAAATATCACCTGCGCCGGCCGGTGAAATTCAATGCGCGGCGCTGCGGCGAGGCGAATGCCTATTATGATCCGGACACGATCGAAATCATCTTCTGCTACGAGCTGATGAAGGATTTCATGGAGCTCTATGCGGCGGAGTTGCCCGATACTGTCGACCCTGCCCCGAGGCCTTCGGGCGCCGGCAAGGACAAGGGCGGCTCGAACTAGGACCGATCGCCATTCAGCTGATGCTGTCTACAAATGGCAGTTTTCTGCGCTTCCGGTGCTCACGTACCCAACGTACGCTCCGCTCCGGTTCTCAAAAACCGCCATTTTCGCCTCAGCCTGAGCTGACT
Organism: Devosia sp. LjRoot3; assembly: GCF_964252865.1. NCBI lineage: Bacteria > Pseudomonadati > Pseudomonadota > Alphaproteobacteria > Hyphomicrobiales > Devosiaceae > Devosia > Devosia sp. LjRoot3. The sequence continues at coordinate 757,688 of NZ_CAXUPK020000001.1, read as the reverse complement.
GTCGATCGGTCCTAGCATTTTGTCGCGTTCTTAACCGGAAGCGTGTTATCCGCCTTGCCGGTCCGGAGGCGGACCGAAGCGTCAAACCCCTTTCGGAGTTCTCTCCCATGATTTCGCTGCGCAAGACGGCGGCCGTTTCCGTGTGCCTTGCTCTCCTCGCCGCGCCGGCAATGGCGCAGGACGAGGACCAGGTGCTTGCCGAGTCCATGGACTTTGCCATGCATGACGCGCTCTACACCATGTATCACGAGGTCGGCCACATGCTGGTGGGCGAGCTTGAACTGCCGGTGCTGGGCAAGGAAGAGGACGCGGCGGACGCGCTGGCGACGATCTGGCTTTTGACCGACGAGACCGATGACGACAGCTGGAATGCGCTGATCGACGCCGCCGATGGGTGGTACTTCAACGCGCTGAAATCGACCGGCTCTGGCGTCGAGGACTTTTCCTACTATGACGACCATAGTCTCGATATTCAGCGGGCCTATGCCATGGTCTGCATGATGGTGGGCGCGGAACCCGACGTGTTCGGCGAGACGGCCGATATCTACGAGATCGACGCGGACCAGCAGGAGGCCTGTGCCGATACCTATGAGCAGGCGGTGACGTCATGGGATGCCCTGCTCGAACCACATCTGGTCGATGGGGAACAGGGCGCAGAAATCGAGATCGTCTATGAGGACGCGGGCGACTACGAGGTCTTTGCCGAGGAGATGAAGGCCCGCGGCATTCTCGAACACGCGGCCAAGCTGGTGATGGACTGGTATGTGCTACCCGAAACCGTGACGTTCCGGGCGACGCAGTGCGGCGAGGCCAATGCCTATTTCTATCCGGCCGAGCGCGAGATCACCTATTGCTACGAGCTGGCCGAGCACATGTTCTATCTCCACCTCTATGACATCGTGGGCTGGAGCGACACGGCGGAGTAGTCGGGATCAGCTAAACCCGACGTAGCGGCCGGGCTTGTGGTTCAAAGCGACGATGAAGTTGAGAACCAGCGCGCCAAGGATGGAATAGAGCACCCTGTCGAGCGGCAGGATAAAGAAGGCGGCAAACAGAATGGCGGCGTCGACGGCGAGCTGGAAATAGCCGGCGCGGAGACCGAAATTTTCCTGGAGGTAAAGCGCCAGGATATTGATGCCGCCAACGCTCGCCTTGTGACGGAAGAGCGAGAGAATACCCAGGCCAATGAGGCCACCGCCGACGAGCGAAGCAAAGAGCGGGTGGATGTCGCTGATGCCGATCCAGCCCGGAATCTGGCTCGAAAAGTAGGATACGAGCCCGACGCAGATCATGGTTTTGACCGCGAAGGGCCAGCCCATGCGCAGGAATGCCAGGGCGTAGAACGGCAGGTTGATGCAAAAGAACAGCCAGCCGAAGGGAATGCCGGTGGCGTATTGGAGGAGCAGCGCGAGGCCCGCGGTGCTGCCGGTCGCGAGTTGTACTTCCGAATAGAAAGCGATGCCGAGCGAGACCAGCATGGTGCCGATGAGCATGGCAAAGAGGTCTTCGGGCAAAGTGTGCCGGCTGGGCGCCGCAAGGTCTGAGGTCATGCCTTTTTCATCCAGCGGCCATCGGATTCTTGCTGCCAATAGGTGACCTCGTTGCCGTCGCGCAACGCCCGCCAGGCCTGGCGGGCTTCGGTGACCGCATCGGGATCGTGGCCGGAGAACATGTAGACGATGCGCTTGTAGCCGTCGGCGGACTGGGGCACGGCGCGATCGACGAAGAAGCGGACCACGGCGCCGTTGGGATTGTCGGTTTCGGTTGTAAGAAGGATCGGCTGGTGCGGATCACTGGGTTCGCCGGCTAGGCCGTGGGGCAGGAAAGAATCATCGCGAAACGTCCAGAGGAGCGAATCGAGGACTTCGGCGCGTTCACGCGATCCGGATTCGACGACAGCGCGCCAGCCCCGCTCCAGCGTCTTTTCGAGAAGCTGCGGCAGGACCGATTCCAGGGGACGGACTTCGAGGTGGTAGAAGAGGACTTCGGCCATGGCGGCACATTATCCGGGCGCCGCGAGGAGCGCCAGCGCGGCAAGCGGGCAACAGGCCTGCACGAATTGAGATGTGCACAATCCGCGCAATTGTATCGAAGAAGGGTTTGGCCCATTGTCCCAGAAAACGCGGCCAAATGTGCGCCGCAAAAGGATTCTAGCGTAACGGCATGAGACGCCTGACTACCTATCTGGCACGGCTTTTCGCCACGGATGCGTTGATCCTCACCGCAATCCTGTGTGTGCTGTTGTGGCTGGTGAACTGCCTGAGGCAGTTCGAACTCATCTCGGTAAAGGGTCAGGGATTCGGCACGCTGGCCATCCAGGCGCTCTATACGATGCCGCCATTGGCGATGGCCTTTTTCTATATCTGCGTCGGTATCGGCATGATCCGGGCGCTGAGCGCGCTGCAACTGAGCCGTGAGCTGCACATCATCCACGCCACCGGTTCGACGAGCGGTATCTGGCGCGGTGCGGCCACGGTGATCATGGGCGGGATCGTCGTCGTCATGCTGCTTTCGCACTGGCTCGAACCCTGGGCCAATCGCAAATATACGGAACTGGCGGCGAGCGTGGCTGCCGATCTCGTGAGTTCGACCCTCCGGCCCGGGCGGTTCACCCAGGTGACGCCGGGGGTGATCCTTCTTATCGGCGGGCGCGAGGCGGGTGGGGAGATCACCGACTTCTTTGCCGATGACCGCCGCCTGCCCGATTCCCGCCGGACCTATATCGCCGAGAGTGCGCGGGTTTCGAGCGACGGGGAAAACTACGTGCTCGAGCTGCGCGATGGCATGCTGCAATATGTGCAGGATGACGGGCGCTATTCGGAAGTGCGCTTCAGCCGCTACGATCTCAGCGTCGCCAGCATTTCGCAGGCCATTGCCGGTGGCGACTCGATGGCTGAGCGGAACAGTGTCGACCTCATCAGCGAGGCGATAAGTACCGGGTTCCTATCGCAGGAGGCAGGCAATCGGCTGCTCGACCGCTCGGCCGAGGCGCTGCGGGTGATCGCCATCGGGCTCTTTACTCTCGCCATCGGGGCTTTTCCAAGCGGCGCGCGCGCCAGAGTACCCATGCCCATTGAGGCCATGGTGCTGCTGGTTGCCTTCGCAGAGCGCGGCATTGGCACCTATAGTCCGCTCGGCATTGGCACTGGATCGGTCGTGCTCATCATCTTTTCGGGGTTGGTATTGGCCTGGCGGCTTTGGCCGCGGCGACCGGTTGCGCTGGTGAGCGCATGACCAGAATCGATTGGCTGGTGCTGAAGCGCCTCGCGAGCCGCATCGGGATGACGGTCTTCATCTTCTACGGCCTCATTGCACTGGTCGAATCTCTCGACACCTGGCGCTTTAGCGTCGTTTCTGAACGGGACGGCCTGCCGATGGCCATCGTGATGGTGGCGATGAGCGCGGTGCGCTGGACCATCAAGACGCTGCCGGTGACGGTGCTGATGGGGGCGATTCTGGGGCTCGCGGACCTCAAGGCGCGGCATGAGCTGACGGTGATCAAGGCCAGCGGCATTTCCATCTGGCGGGCCGTGCGCGCACCGACCGCGGTGCTGCTGCTGGTCAGTTTCGTCATTTCCATCGGGGCGGAGACGGTCAGCACGCAGATCAATCGCGGGCTCTACCCTACCCCGCCGGGCCTCGCCGCCCTGCTGACGCCGCCGGGCGAAATCTGGCTCGAACAGGAGGGCGAAGGAGTCAAATACGTCATTATGGCGCGCTCCATGGCGCCAGGTGGCGCCGAGCTCAACGATGTGACGCTCTTCCACATGGCAAGGACCGACATACCCCGGATCGAGGCCGCGCAAGCACTGCTCGAAAATGGCGTGTGGCGCATGCCGATGGCCACGGCGCGGACGCCGGAAAAGCCGCCCTATACGATCTACGACTATGAAGTGCCTACCGCCTCCACCGCGGCCGAAATCAGCCTGAAACTGGCTTCGGTCGAGGACATGACCTTCTTCGACATTGTGGACCTCTTGAGCAAGGGCGTGGCCGACCCGCTGGTCAAATCGGCGGCGACGATGCGACTCTACAAACTTCTCTCGCTTCCACTTGTGCTTAGCGGTTCGCTGTTCATTGCCTTTGCGTTTACCGCAGGTTATCGAAGGGGCACTAGTCTAGGTCCCGCGGTCCTCTATGGCATCGTGCTCGGATTTGTCGTGTTCGTGATTACCGAGATGGCCGACCGCGCGGGGTCGACTGGCGTTCTCGATCCAACTTTCGCGGCAGTCGGACCGGCATTGGTAGCCATTGTGATTGGTGTAACAGTGCTACTGCACAAGGAAGACGGACGGACGTGACGCGAAGCCAGGGACATCGAAAGGGCTTTTTGCGCGCATTGCTCGTTGGTGCGTCTCTGTGCCTTTTTGCCTTGCCTGCTGGGGCGCAGGGTCTTGTTCCCGCTGACTTCTTCAACGCCCCGATTGATCCGGCCTCCCCTACCGGGGTCGAGGCTAACGTGCTGACCTTTGACGCCAGGACCAATACGATCCAGGCTTCGGGCGGCGTGGTGCTGAAATCGAGCGGCTACATCGTGACCGGCGAGACGCTGACCTACGATCGCAACGCCAATTCGGTGAAGATGAGCGGCGCCGTGACGGTGACGGACCCTTCGGGCAATGTGATGGAGACGACCGATCTCGACATCACCGGCGGGCTGAAACAGGCTTTCTTCAATGCCCTGACGATCACGGCCTATGACGGATCGCGGATCACCGCCGATAGCGCCGACTATGATTCCGTGCTGCAGAGCATCTACAACAATGCGAGCTATGCGCCCTGCGGCGAGTGCGTTGACAACAAGGGCCGCCGTATCGGCTGGTCGGTCAATGCCAGCCGGATCGTGCACAATTCGGAAGATAACTCCGTCACGCTCGAAAACTCGACGCTTTACCTGCTCGGCGTTCCGGTCGCCTGGGTGCCCTATCTGTGGCTGCCGGACCTCAGCGAATCCGCGCTGTCGCGGGCGCCGCGGCCGAGCATCAGCTATGGCGAGAAAACCGGCGTTGGCGTCGGCGTTTCGGTCAATGTCTATGGCAACAAGTGGACCGATGTTTGGCTGAGCCCGAAGTTTTTCTCTCGGCAGGGTTTTCTGCTGGGTGCCGAATGGGTGCAGCGGTTCGAGAATGGTTCGTTCCAGGTCAAGGCTTCGGGCCTCAACCAGTGGGATCCTGGTGCCTTTGGAACCGAAGTGGGAAACCGCGAATGGCGTGGCGCCATTCAGACCTCGGGCACGTTCACCCCGGTAGAGAACTGGGAAGCGGGCTGGTCCTATACGGCTTTCACCGATGCCAATTATCTCAGCGACTATGAACTGACGACGGCAAAGTCTTCGACCAATCAGGTCTATGCGACCCATGTCAGCGAGCAGACCTATTTCGACATTCGCCTGCAGCAGTTCAATCAGCTCGGCAATGTGACCCAGGCGAGCCAGGACGCGCAGGGCGCCAACCTGCCGGTGACCCGCTTCGAGCATATCATTGACCTCGAAGACGATATGGGCCGGCTGGCCTTTGAGGGGCATCTGCGCAATGTGGTGCGCAATGCGGACAGCAAGACATCGGTCAATGGCGTGAGCTACGTCTATGGCTATCAGGGCACCAAGACGCATGCGACCCTGCAGGCGAGCTGGCAGAAGCAGATCATCGGTGGTGGCGGTTTCGTCTTTACGCCCTATGTCGGCGCGCGCGCGGACTTTTCCTATTATGAAGGCAAGAGCGTGCTGCTGCCGGGCGAAGCGAGCCTCTTGAGCGCGACGCCGATTGCCGCGATCGATGTGCGCTATCCGCTGATAGCGAGCAATGGCGCGGATGTGCATATCATCGAGCCGATTGCGCAGCTGGTTTATCGTGGCTCGAACACGACCATGCTCGGCATCACCAATGACGATGCGCAGAGCTTCGTTTTCGATGACACGAACCTTTTCAGCTACAATCGCTTCTCCGGCTATGACCGGCAGGAGACTGGGCTGCGCGCCAATATTGGCGGGCGCTACCAGGCCAATTTCGACAATGGCAGCTATCTCGAACTGATCGGCGGGCAATCGTTCCAGCTGGCCGGGGCCAATGCCTTCTCGACCGTGGACCACGCCAATACCGGCGCGGGCGGTGGTTTGGGCAATGACGCATCCTATGCGGTGCTGGGCGCCTATGGTTCGTTCACGCCGGGCCTGACCTTTGGCGCCAAGACACAGCTCGATACATCGGCCTGGAAACTGGCGCGGTTTGGGGCTGGCGCGAGCTACAGCGCCGATGGCTATGGAGCAACGCTCGACTATCGCGTTATCGGCGCCAATCCGAGCCTGGGACAATTGCTCGACCAGCACGAGATCGTCGGTGGCCTGACCATTCCGGTGGCGGATTACTGGAGCCTCAAGGGTAGCGCAGCATGGGACCTCAGCGCCAATAGCTGGCTGCAGGTTGGCGGTGGCTTGGTCTATGACGACGGCTACCTGATGCTCGGTGCCAATGCGCAGCGGAACGGGCCGACCCATACTTCGCCAAATTCGACCAGTGTGCTTGCAACTTTTGCCATCAAGGCGCCGGCGGGGCTGAACCTGGGCTATAGCGGCGCGGTGCCGACGCCGAGCTTCCTCGGTAATTGAGACTCATTGCCGCCCGCCTATTCGGATTTTGGCCGTATTGTTTGGGCAATTGACAGCACATGTTTCGAGCCGCATTGATGCGGCAAACTTTACAATGCGGACCTGACGATGACCTTTGCATTTATGCGGCGCGCCACCAGCGCCATGATCCTCGGCCTCGTGCTGGCGACGGCATCGGCCCTGCCCAGCTTCGCGGCAACCATTGTAACGGTGAACGGCACCGCCATCAGCGACGTGCAGGTCGACCAGCGGCTGCGCCTGTTCAACATGGAAGGCAACAAGACCGGCCGCAAGGGCGCGACCGATCAGCTGATCACCGAAGCCATCCAGATGACCGAAGCCAAGCGGCTTGGCATCAATGTCTCCAATGCGCAGGTCGATGAAGCGCTGCTGCAGATTGCGCGCAATCTCAAGGTAAGCCAGGACCGGCTGATCGAAATGCTTGGTCAGGGTGGCGTGAGCGCCGACACGCTCAAGGATCGCCTCCGCGCTGCCATCGCCTGGAACGCCATTGCCGAGCAGGCTGTGGTTCCCAATGTGCAGATTTCCGATCTCGAACTCGACCAGCAGGCAGCCGCGCGTCTCGCCGACTACCAGGGTTTTGACTACATCCTCAAAGAGATCGTCTTTGTGGGCGCTGGCGCCAGCGGGCGCACGGCGCAGGCCAACAAGTATCGTTCGAGCTTTGCCGGCTGCGACAGCGCCGTGCAGCTCTCTCTCGCCTATACCGACGCCGCCGTGGTCGATATCGGCCGCCGCCATGCCACCCAGCTGCCCGAGGCCATGGCCAAGGAACTAGCCGGGATGAATGTCGGCGGGATTACCAAGCCGCGCGTGGTCGAGGCTGGCGTTTCCATGCTCGCCATCTGCGAAAAGACGCAGGCGCAGGATCTCACCTTCATGAAGGATGAAGTGCGCGCCGAAGTTGGTAGCGGCAATATGGAAAAGGAAGCCGCGGCCTATCTCGAGAACCTGCGCAAGAACGCCAAGATCATCTACAACTAAGACAAAGAGCCGGGCGATACTACCCGCCCGGCGTCATTCCCGCGAAGGCGGGAATCCCTGTTTCAGCGCCCAAACAGAGATCCCCGCCTTCGCGGGGATGACACCGAGGGTGAAATGACCTCTCGGTGGAATTGGGCGCAAAATGAAGCCGCTGGCGATCAGCATGGGCGAACCCGCGGGGATCGGCCCGGATATTCTTCTCTCACTTTTTGCGCAGCGACAGGCGCTTGGGTTGCCGGCATTCGTCGTGTTCGGGCATGCGGGGTTTCTCGCTGAGCGGGCCAGGCGGCTGGGGCTCGACATCGAGATTTTGGCGACCACGCCTGCCGATGCGGGTGAGGTATTTTCGCGGGCCCTGCCCGTTGTCGATATCGCGGGGGTAGTCCCGGACCAGCCTGGGCAAGCGCATCCAGAGTCAGCGCGGGTGGTGATTGCGGCAATCGAAGAGGCTGTGGCGAGCGTCCGGGCGGGAGAATGCCGGGCGCTGGTGACGGCGCCGATCCATAAGGGCGCGCTCTATCATGTGGGGTTTGCGCATCCGGGGCATACGGAGTTTCTGGCGGCGCTTTGTGTCGAGAACGGGAAAGAGCCGCTGCCGGTGATGATGCTGGCGCATGAAGAGTTGCGGACGGTGCCGCTGACTATCCATGTGCCGATCAAGGATGTGCCGGGGTTGCTAACCGAGGACCTGATCGTCGAGACGCTGCGAGTTATGGCGCGAGACCTCAAGAGCCGGTTCGGGATTGCGGCGCCGCGGATTGCTGTGGCGGGGCTCAATCCGCATGCGGGCGAAGGCGGGGCTATCGGGCGCGAAGAGGTAGAGATCATCATTCCGGCGCTGGAGAAGGCGCGGGCGGAGGGGATTGACGCGATCGGGCCCCTGCCCGGCGATACGCTGTTTTTCCCGCGCCACTGGCGGCAGTATGATGCGGTATTGGCCATGTATCACGATCAGGCGCTGATCCCGATCAAGACGGTGGCGTTCGATGCCGGCGTGAATGTGACGCTGGGACTGCCGATCGTGCGGACATCGCCTGATCATGGGACGGCGTTTGACCTGGCAGGCACCGGAAAAGCCTCGACATCGAGCTTTTTGGCGGCCATAGCCATGGCAGACAAGATGACGTCCGGGACCGCATGAGCCAGATCGATACGCTTCCGCCGCTGCGCGAGGTCATTGCCACGCATGGGCTGCAGGCGAAGAAAGAGCTGGGGCAGAACTTTCTGCTCGACCTGAACCTGACGGCGCGTATTGCCCGCGTTGGCGGTTCGCTCGAAGGCGTGCGGGTGATCGAGGTGGGCCCGGGGCCCGGCGGGCTGACGCGGGCCCTGCTGGCCGAGGGTGCGCGGGAAGTGATTGCCATCGAGCGCGATGCGCGGGCGCTGCCGGCGCTGGCGCAAATCGCCGATGCCTATCCGGGGCGCCTGACGGTGATATCGGGCGACGCGATGGAAATGGACTATCGGCAGCTTGCCGACGGCCCGACGCGGATCATCGCCAACCTGCCCTACAACATCGGCACCCCGCTGCTTACAGGCTGGCTGACGCAGGAGCCTTGGCCGCCGTTCTTCGAGAGCATGACGCTGATGTTTCAGCGCGAGGTGGCAGAGCGTATCTGCGCCAAGCCCGGCGAAGACCCCTATGGGCGGCTGGGCGTATTGGCCGGATGGCGCAGCGACGCGCGGATTGCCTTCAATGTCGGGCGACAGGCTTTTGTGCCGCCGCCCAATGTGACTTCGGCCGTGGTGCATCTGGTGCCAAAGCCGGTGGAAGCAGGCTTGTCGGTCAAGCATGTCGAGCAGGTGACCAAGGCGGCCTTTGGGCAGCGGCGCAAGATGGTGCGGCAATCGCTGAAGTCGCTGGGTGTGCCGGTGGAAGGGCTGCTGGCGGCAGCGGAGCTCAAGGGCGACGAACGGGCCGAGGATCTTCCCATTGAGGCCTTTTTGGCCATGGCGCGGGCGCTGCCGGGGTTGCGGTAAGCGCCGCAATCATTCCGGTCACTGCGTCATTCCCGCAAAAGCGGGAATCTGATTGCGCAGAAACAGAGATTCCCGCTTTCGCGGGAATGACGCAGTGGGTGGGGTGAGATACGACCCTGTCAGGCCGGACCGATCTGGTTCTGCAGGTCGCGCACGAAGTTATCGAGATTGATCTGGCGCTTGCGGTCGAGACGGGCCGAGGCGAGGATGGCGCGGACGCGGGCGACGGAGAGTTCGAGGTCTTCGTTGACGAGCACGTAGTCGTATTCGTCGTAGTGATCCATCTCGTTGCGCGCGTTCCTGAGGCGCTTTTCAATGGTGCCGACGCTATCCTGGGCGCGGCGTTCGAGACGGGCGCGCAGTTCCTTGATCGAGGGCGGCAGGATGAAGACCGTGACCATGTCGGCACGGCACTTTTCATAGAGCTGCAGGGTGCCCTGATAGTCGATGTCGAAGAGAATGTCGTTGCCCGAGGACAGCTGCTCTTCGACGAGGGCACGCGGGGTGCCGTAGAAATTGCCATGGACTTCGGCGGATTCGAGGAGGCCACCATCCCTACGCATCTGCTCGAAGGTCGGCACGTCGATGAAGTGATAGTGCTTGCCGTCGACTTCGTCGGTGCGGCGGCCGCGCGTGGTCACCGAGACCGACAGCTTGATATTGGGATCGGCACCGAAGAGCGCGCGCGAAATGGAGGATTTGCCGGCGCCTGAGGGAGAGGCGAGGACGAGCATGACGCCGCGGCGCTGAAAATCCATCTTTGAGGCACTCTATTCGATGTTCTGGACTTGCTCGCGTAGTTGATCGATCACCGCCTTGAGGTCAAGACCGATGGCAGTGAGTTCCACGGCGTTCGATTTGGAGCAGAGCGTATTGGCTTCGCGATTGAATTCCTGGGCGAGGAAATCGAGGCGGCGGCCGACAGCGCCGGAGCCGGAGAGAAGCGCGCGGGCGCCGGCAATGTGGGCGCGGAGCCTATCGATCTCTTCCTGGATGTCGGCCTTGGTGGCCAGCACCAGAGCTTCCTGGGCGAGGCGCTCGGGCGAGATATCGGCTTCCTGGCGCAGGGACTGAACCTGCTGGGCGAGGCGGGCGGAAATCGCTTCGCGCGAACGGCCGGGATGGGCATCGGCGCGCTCGACGAGTTCGGCGATGGCATCGAGTTGGCGAGAGAGGATTTCGGCGATGCGGGCGCCCTCCTCCAGCCGCGATTGCTGCAGCGCGGCGATGGCCTGACGGATAGCGGACATCAGGACGGGCTCAAGACCCTCCTCGTCGATGTCGCTGCCTTCCTCGACCACGAGCACGCCCGGCAGAGCCAGGATGCCGTCAAGGCTGGGGCGACGGGCATCGACGCGGTCCGAGAGCGCCGCGATGGCGGCGAGGATGGTTTCGAGCGCCGCGGGATTGACCGAGACGGCGCCAGTCGCGCCCTGGCGGTCGAGCGACAGGGTGGCATTGACCGAGCCGCGGGAGAGGGCCTGGCTCAGCGCCTGACGGATCGGGATGTCGAAGGCGTCGAGGCCGGAGGCGAGGCGCGTACGGATATCAAGGCCGCGTCCATTGACCGATTTCAGCTCCACGCGGAGGCGAGCCGGGCCGAACATGGCGTCGGCCCGGGCATAGCCGGTCATGCTGGCGAGGCGGGAGGTCACTGGCTGGAGCCTTCCGTGCCGTTGGCTTCTTCGGCTTCTAGGGCCTGGCGCGCAGCTTCGGCATCGGTTGCTGCCTGTTCGGCCGCTTCGCGCTCGATCTCGCGATAGCGGGCGACGTTCTGCTGATGCTCGGCATAGGTCTCGGCGAAGACGTGGCCATCGCGCGGCGAGGCGCCCTTGGCGACGAAGTAGAGATAGTTGTGGCTATCGGGATTGGCGACGGCGCGCAGGGATTCGATGCCGGGATTGGCGATGGGCGTCGGGGGTAGCCCGTCGATCTGATAGGTGTTGTAGGCGGTCTTTTCCTCGATCTCCGAACGGCGCAGGCCGCGCTCGAGCGTCGATTGGCCCAGCGTGATGCCATAGATGATCGTCGGGTCGGACTGAAGGCGCATGCCTTCCTTGAGGCGGTTGACGAAGACGGCGGCGACCTGCGGACGCTCTTCGGCAACGCCGGTTTCGCGCTCGACGACGGAGGCGAGGATCAAGAGTTCGGCGGGGCTAGCCAGTGGCAGATCGGCCTGGCGGCCTTCCCAGGTCTCGGCCAGCGCCGTGGTCATGGCGGCCTGCATGCGGTCGATGACCGACTGGCGGGTATCGCCCGGCAGATAGTCGTAGCTGCCCGGCAGGATCGAGCCTTCTGGCGGCAGGTTGTCGATGGTGCCGGTCAGGCGATCGTCGGCATTGACGCGCTGCACGACCTGCCAGGAGGTCCAGCCTTCGGGAATGGTGACGGCGTAGCGGATCGGCGTGCCGGTGGTCAGCTCGCGCAGAATTTCGGACATGCTGGCATGGGCGGGGATGGTGAAATCGCCTGCCTTGACCGTGGTGTTCTCTTCGACGCGCGCGCCGAACTGCCGGAAGATCAGCGAATTGGTGATGAAACCCTGCTCTTCGAGACGGCTCGCCGTGGTGCTCAGCGTATTGCCGCTTTCGACGCGGAAGACGCGCTCTTCGGTGGATGGACCATCGCTATAGTATTGCTGCGCCACGAAGAGAAAGCCGCCGCCGACCACGACGAGGCCGATGACGAGCAGGGTAAGCAGGGCGTTGAGCACATCGACAAGGCCATTGGACGAGCGGCGGCGGCGTTTACGGCGGTCGTTCATCTAAGGAATCACCTCATGGCCAGTCAGCGGGTATGCCGATCTTGTTGTTATAAAGCGGCAGGGCGGCGGCATTGTTTGCAATGGATTTGAATAAAAACAAGGGGCACGTCGCTTGGTCGAGCGACGTGCCCCTCTTGCAAAGCAAAAAAGTCAGGCGACCTTGCGCATGACCAGCGTGGCATTGGTGCCGCCAAAGCCGAAGCTATTGGATAGGGCCACGTTGATTTCCTTCTTCAGTGCCACCTTGGGCACCAGATTGATCGGCGTCTCGACGGAAGGATTGTCGAGGTTGAGCGTCGGCGGAGCGATGCCATCGCGCATGGCGAGAAGGCAGAAAATCGCTTCAACCGAACCAGCGGCACCAAGGAGGTGACCGATGGCCGACTTGGTCGAGCTCATCACGCGGCCTTCGGCAGCAGCGCCGAGAACGCGGGAAACAGCACCCAGTTCGATTTCGTCGCCGAGCGGCGTCGAAGTCCCGTGGGCATTGATGTAGTCGATATCGGAGGGCGAAATGCCTGCACGCTTGACCGCCGCGCTCATGGCACGGAAGCCACCATCGCCATCGGGCGCGGGTGCGGTGATGTGATAGGCATCGCCCGAAAGGCCATAACCGATCACTTCGCCATAAATTTTGGCGCCGCGAGCCTTGGCGCGCTCATAGTCTTCGAGCACGACAATGCCGGCGCCTTCGCCCATGACGAAACCATCACGGTCCTTGTCGTAAGGACGGGAAGCGGCGGTCGGGTTGTCGTTGAAACCGGTCGAGAGCGCACGCGCTGCGGCAAAGCCTGCCAGCGAGATGCGGTTGACGCAGCTTTCAGCACCACCCGCAACCATCACATCGGCATCACCCAGCGCGATCAGGCGGGCCGCATCGCCAATGGCGTGCGCACCAGTCGAGCAGGCGGTGACGACGGAATGGTTCGGCCCCTTGAGACCGAAACGGATGGAAACATGGCCGGAAGCCAGGTTGATCAGACGACCCGGAATGAAGAAGGGGCTGATACGGCGCGGGCCTTTTTCGTGGAGGGTGATGGAGGCATCATAGATGCCGCCAATCCCGCCGATACCCGAGCCGATCAGAACGCCGGTGCGCTCCTGCTCTTCCTGCGTCTTGGGTTCGACCCCGGCATCCTGGATGGCCTGGGTGGCAGCGGCCATGGCGTAGACGATGAAATCGTCGACCTTGCGCTGTTCCTTGGATTCCATCCACTCGTCGGGATTGTACTTACCATCGGCATAATCACCCAGCGGAATGCGATGGGCGATCTGGCAGGCAATATCGTCGACCTGGAATTCGTCGATACGCTTGGCTCCACTCTTGCCTGCAAGAATGTTGGCCCACGTGGCCTCCACTCCGCAACCAAGGGGCGTGACAAGCCCCATTCCGGTGACGACGACTCGGCGAAGTTCCATGTCTACTGCCCGTCCAGCTTAGCTGGTGGCCTTGGTCAGGAAGGAGACAGCGTCTCCGAAGGTCTGGATCGACTCGGCAGCATCGTCCGGGATTTCGACCGAAAATTCTTCCTCGAAAGCCATAACCAGCTCGACCTGATCGAGCGAGTCAGCGCCCAGATCGTCGATGAAGCTGGCCTTTTCAACGACCTTCTCGGCGTCCACATTGAGGTGTTCCACAACGATCTTGCGGACCCGATCAGCGACATCGCTCATATTTGACTTCCCTTTTTAGAAATCGAAGTTTCGTTTCGCTTCTTATTGGCGCGAAGCCAATTCATCAAGCTCGGTTTTGACTTGCACAGAGGCAATGTAAGCGGCCTTTTCGGCGCTCGCAAGGCGGACCGGCAAGGGTTAACGGGGCGCGAGTAGCATGTTTCCCTGAGGTTTGCCAGCAGCGAGAGGCGTGGTTTCCAAGGGTTTAAGGCTTTATTAACGGGGTACGGAGCGCAAGCCCATCACCGCGTCATCCCCGCGAACGCGGGAATCCCTCGCCCGCCGAAGAGATTCCCGCTTTCGCGGGAATGACGCGGGATGGAAAGGGATGCCCCCAGGGCGGGGAAGCAAGCCCTGCCTCAGATCATCGCCATGCCGCCGTTGACGTTGAGCGTGTGGCCCGTGACGTAGGCTGCGGCGTCGCTCGAGAGGAAGACGGCGCAGGCGGCGACTTCCTGGGGGGTGCCGAGGCGGTTGGCCGGAATGGTCGAGAGAATGGACTCGCGCTGCTTGTCGTTGAGTTCATCGGTCATGGCCGAGGCGATGAAGCCCGGGGCGATGGAATTGACCGTGATGTTGCGGCTCGCCACTTCATAGGCCAGCGCCTTGTTCATGCCGATGAGGCCGGCCTTGGAGGCAGCATAGTTGCCCTGGCCGGGGTTACCCATGACGCCAACAACGGAAGAGATGCCAATGATACGGCCCCAACGCTGCTTCATCATGCCACGCAGTACGGCGCGGTTGAGATGGAAGGCCGCGGTGAGGTTGACCGCGATGACTTCATCCCACTCTTCATTCTTCATGCGCATGAAGAGATTGTCGCGGGTCATGCCGGCATTGTTGATGAGGATATCCACGCCGCCCATGACGGCTTCGGCGTCGGGCACGAGGGTGTCGACATCGTCCATCTTGGAGAGGTTGCACGGCAGGATCGGGCATTCCTTGCCGATCTGCTGGGCAGTTTCTTCGAGAGCGCCGACGCGGGTACCCGAGAGGGCGACGGTCGCGCCGGCGGCAGCCAGCGCCTTGGCGATCTCGCGGCCAATGCCGCCGCTGGCGCCAGTGACCAAGGCGCGCTTACCGGTCAAATCGAACATTTCTTCTCTCTCCCTTTGGAGATGACTTTATTGTTTTGTTTCAGGCCGTGACAGAGGCGACGAAGACGTCGATGTCTGCGGGACCGCCGACGGCCTGGGTGGCGAGATCGGGGGCAATGCGCTTGGCAAGGCCTGTGAGGACGCGGCCGGTGCCGAGCTCGACGAGTTCGGTGACACCGCCCTGCCCTGCAAGCCAGGTGACGCTTTCGGTCCAGCGGACGACGCCGGTGACCTGCTCGACGAGGCGCTGGCGGATTTCGGCGGGATCGGTGATCGGGGCGGCCAGCACGTTGGCGACAAGCGGCACGACGGGCGCGTTCATCTGCACTTCGGCGAGCGCGGCGGCCATGGCTTCAGCGGCGGGCTGCATTAGCGAGCAGTGGAACGGCGCGCTGACGGGTAGCAGCAGGGCGCGCTTGGAGCCCTTGGCCTTGGCGATTTCGACGGCGCGTTCGATGGCGGCGAGAGCACCGGAGATGACGACCTGGCCGGGCGCATTGTCATTCGCAACCTGGCAGACTTCGCCTTGCGCGGCTTCTTCAGCAACAGCGCGGGCGGTGTCGAGGTCGAGACCGAGGAGCGCAGCCATGGCGCCGTGACCGACAGGCACGGCCTTCTGCATGGCCTGGCCGCGGGTGCGGAGGAGACGGGCCGTATCGGAAAGAGAGAAGGTGCCAGCGGCGCAAAGGGCGGAATATTCGCCCAGCGAGTGGCCGGCGACGAACTTTGCGTGCTGGGAAAGGCTGACGCCGCGGCTTTCGACGACGCGGAGCACGGCAATGCTCGAGGCCATCAGGGCGGGCTGGGCGTTCTCGGTGAGACGCAGAACGTCTTCCGGACCTTCGAACAGGGTCTGGGAAAGCTTTTCGCCCAGCGCTTCATCGACTTCGTCGAAGACGGCGCGCGCTTCGGGGAAGGCATCGGCCAGTTCCTTGCCCATGCCGACGGCCTGACTGCCCTGGCCGGGGAAGGTGAAAGCTCTGCTGGTCATGACGACGTCTCCGAGGTTGCGGACATTGCGAGGCGTTTGCCGAGTGTAGATAGAGGAGTCAAGCAATCTGCCCGATGATTCTGGGAAAGACTCCCGCGGCAGTGCGATTTTTTGGAGGCAAAGCGGCCCAAAGGCCCAGCTTCTAAGCGTGACACTTGCGTTGGGGGCCCTTCTCCTCTATAGCCGCCGCAGCAATTCGTTTGGCCGGGGGCTGAACGGAGGGTTTTTTCGTTTGAAAAGATAGGACCGTAAACGTCCGGCCTCCCGTGTTCCCGCTCTTTGCAAGACTGCTTTGACGCCTTTCCGGCTTCGAAGGGGCTCCGCGCCAGCGAAATGCGTATGACAACTGAAAGGAAGGCGCATTCAATGGCCCTTTACGAACACATCTTCCTGGCTCGCCAGGACGTTTCGCAGCAGCAGGTTGAAGAACTGACCGCTGCGCTGACCGAAGTGCTGTCCCAGGGCGGCGGCAAGGTCACCAAGAACGAATACTGGGGCCTCAAGGGTCTCTCCTACCGCATCCGCAAGAACCGCAAGGCTCACTACACCCTGCTGAACATCGAAGCATCGGCTCCGGCCGTTGCCGAAATGGAACGCCAGATGCGCATCAATGAAGACATCCTGCGCTTCATGACCGTGCGCGTCGACGAGCTGGAAGAAGGCCCGTCCGCGATGATGCAGAAGCGCGATCGCGATGACCGTGATGGTGGTGGCCGTGGCGAACGTGGTGCCCCCTCGGGCGACCGTCGTCCCCGCCGCTTCTAAGATAAGGAACGCATAGCCATGGCTATTAAAGACCTCACCACTTCCCAGGCCCGTCGTCCGTTCCAGCGCCGTCGCAAGACCTGCCCGTTCTCGGGCGAAGGCGCACCGAAGATCGACTACAAGGACGTCCGTCTGCTCTCGCGCTACGTTTCCGAGCGCGGCAAGATCGTCCCGAGCCGCATCACGGCCGTTTCGGCCAAGAAGCAGCGCGAACTGGCCCGTGCCATCAAGCGTGCTCGCTTCATCGGCATCATGCCCTACGCTGTGAAGTAAGCTTCGGCTTCACTTCCAAAGAAATACCCGCTGGGGTCGCGGATGGTCCGCGGCTCCTAACCGTTCGAAAGAACGGGACAGCCAAAGGAATAAAGACATGAAAGTCATTCTGCTCGAGCGTATCGGTCGCACCGGCACCATCGGCGACGAAGTCAATGTGAAGGACGGCTTTGCCCGTAACTTCCTCCTGCCCCAGGGCAAGGCTCTTCGCGCCACCGAAGCCAACCGCAAGCGTTTCGAAAACGAACGCGCTCACATCGAACAGCGCAACGAAGAGCGTCGTAACGCCGCTGCCGGTATCGCCGAAGGCCTCAATGGCCGCACCGTGGTGATCATCCGTCAGGCTGGCGAAACCGGCCAGCTCTATGGTTCGGTCGCTGCCCGCGACGTCGTGGAAGCCCTGGCCAACGATGGTTACATCGTCCAGCGCAACCAGGTCGACCTTGCAGACCCGATCAAGTCGGTCGGTGTCCACACCGTGCCGCTGATCCTGCACGCCGAAGTCGCCGTGACCATCACCGTCAACGTCGCCCGTTCGGCTGACGAAGCGACCCGCCAGGCCCAGGGTGAAGACGTCACCGTCCACACCTTCGAAGCTGATGACGACGGCGATTTCGCCGCCGGCCAGAAGGACGCTGCTGCGGACGACCGTTTCGAAGAGTAGTCTCTTCGGACTGCCAAGTTACCAGAAAGGCCGGACAGATTGTCCGGCCTTTCTTTTTGCGCCATGCTGCCCGGCACAACATGTCGGGGATGGCTCTTATGCGTGTGTTCCTTGCATTGATGGTGCCTCTGGCCGCGCTCGCCCTGCCCGCGGCGGCGCAGGAGGCGGGCAAGACCAAGGCGCCGCAGCTGCCGCGCACCTATATCGAGAGCATCGACAGGAGCAGCAGCGAGGCGGTGCTGCGCGGTTTTGTCGAGGCCTATGCTGCCGAAGACTACTACCGGGCCTGGATATTGCTGAGCCCGGAGGCAAAGACGGCCTTCTCCAACAAGCTCTTCGAGTTCAACGAGGCTCAGCTCTTCCCCGGCATGGAAGCCGGCACCGGCGCCTTGGGGCGACAGACCACCGATGAAATTGGTCTCGACATCCTCAAGGAGGTCAACCTCGAAGGCGCGCTCCTCTTCGATCGCACCATGGTGCACGCCAAGGCCGAAGGGCTGCTGCCGTTCGATCTCGAGCCCGGCGCCTTTTCGAGCGCGACATTCGAGCGTGACGACCAAGGCAGATATATGATCGAGGCCAAGGGTGAGCCGGCTGTGGTGCTTATCTCGACGATAAAACTCAGCGACGGAAGCTGGCGTGTCGAGCGGGTGGTCTGGGCGGCTTCGGACCCCGAGGCGCGTCCTTGGGGCCTTAAATAGACCTTCCAGACCGACTCATGGTCGCCATGCTGATGCCTTCGTGCCGTGCAACACACGATGGTCACTATCCCCGTTGTTCACAGAGTTCACACCTCGAAAAGAATCTTAACCCCTTGAGGGATAGGCCGGTGGGACTCCGACCACTCCCCCGTGGTTAGAAAGGTTAACACCCCCCGAGGATCACGATGGCTGAGATCGCACGGCTTCACCCGGCCGAAGACAAGTCGTTTCGCGTCGCCCCCCACAATGTGGAGGCCGAACAAGCCCTTTTGGGCGCTATCCTGATCAACAACGAAGCCTTTTACCGGGTCTCGGATTTCCTTGAGCCGGAACACTTTTATGAGCCCGTGCACCGGGACATTTATGAGATCACCAGCAAGGTGATCCGTGCCGGCAAGTCGGCTGACCCCACCACCATCAAGACCCACCTGCCCGACCAGCTGCTGCCCGAAATGACCATGGCGCAGTATCTGGCGCGTCTGGCGGCTGAAGCGACCACCGTTATCAATGCCGGCGACTATGGGCAGGCCATCTATGACCTCGCCATTCGCCGCAGCCTGATTCTCGTCGGCGAGGAGATGGTTTCGGTTGCCTATGAGTCGGAGGTCGAAATGACCCCGAACCGGCAGATCGAAAAGGTGGAAGGCGAGCTTTTCCAGCTGGCCGAAAAGGGTCGCTACGATGGCGGCTTCCTCAGCTTCGGTACGGCGCTTAGTGCGTCCATTCGTATGGCGGGCGAGGCGTTTCAGCGTGATGGCGGCCTTTCGGGCGTGGCGACAGATCTGCACGATCTCGATCGGCAGATGGGTGGTTTGCAGCGCTCGGATTTGATCGTGCTCGCCGGTCGTCCCGCCATGGGCAAGACCTCGCTCGTGACCAATATCGCCTATAATGTCGCCAAGAACTGGCGCGGCGAGGTGACGCCGGACGGGCACAACAAGACCGTCAATGGCGGTGTCGTCGGCTTCTTCAGCCTCGAAATGAGTTCGGAACAGCTGGCGACCCGTATTCTCGCCGAGCAGGCGGAAGTGTCGTCTTCCGACATTCGCCGCGGACGTATTCACGACAGCCAATTTTCCAAGCTTGTCGATGTGTCGAACATGATGAGCAAGGTGCCGCTCTATATCGACGATACGGGTGGTCTCAGCGTGGCGCAGCTGGCGGCGCGCGCGCGGCGCCTGAAACGGCAGAAGGGGCTCGACCTGCTCATTGTCGACTACCTGCAACTGCTCTCGGGTTCGTCGAAGGCATCGAGCCAGAACCGTGTGCAGGAACTGACCGAAATCACCACGACGCTGAAGGCACTGGCCAAGGAGCTGGAAGTTCCGGTGATTGCGCTCTCCCAGCTCTCCCGTCAGGTGGAAGCGCGCGACGACAAGCATCCTCAGCTAGCGGATTTGCGCGAATCGGGTTCTATCGAGCAGGACGCTGACGTGGTGCTTTTCGTTTATCGCGAAGAGTACTATCTCAAGAACAAGGAACCCAAAGAGGGCACGCCAGAACACATTACCTGGCAAGGGGAAATGGAGCAGGTGCACGGCAAGGCGGAAGTCATCATTGCCAAGCAGCGCCATGGCCCTACCGGAACCGTGCAGCTGAGCTTTGAGGCCCAGTTCACACGCTTCGGTAACCTCGCTAGGGCAGACTATCTGCCCGAACGCATGGAATAGGTATGAAGCTGACCTCGGGCCTCGGGAGCCAACTGACTGTCGATCTCGGGGCACTCGCCCGAAACTGGAACGCCCTCGACAAGGTGAGCCAAGGTGCGCTGACGGCTGCGGTCGTCAAGGCTGACGCCTATGGCACCGGTATCGAAATGGCGGCGACGGCGCTTTATGCGGCTGGCGCGCGCTTCTTCTTCGTGGCGACGCCTGATGAAGGCATTGCCGTGCGGACGGCCCTGCCCAGCGCCCATATCTTCGTGCTCAACGGGCTCTATCCGGGCGCAGCCAATCTCTACATCCGGCAGAACCTGATGCCGGTCATTTCCTCGATGGATATGTTGGAGGAGTGGCTCAACAAGTGCGTCGAGCGCAACGAGGCCTATCCCAGCGCTTTCCATTTCGACACCGGCATGAACCGGCTCGGTTTCAGGCTCAATGAGGCCGTCACCGTGCGCGAGCGCATTGCACGGTTGAGCTATGCGCCGCAGATGGTGATGAGCCACCTCGCCTGCGCCGATATTCCGAGCCACGAAAAGAACCGCACGCAGCTGGCGCTGTTCGGTTCGGTGCTGAACCAGTTTCCGGGCATTCCCGCTTCGCTCGCCAATTCGGCGGGCTTGATGACCGGACGCGACTATCACTTCCAGATGGTGCGGCCGGGCATTGCGCTTTATGGCGGCCGCGCCGTTGTCGGGCGCAAGAACCCCATGGCGACGGTGGTGACGCTGCATGCGCCGGTGTTGCAGGTGCGCGAGGCGCGGACTGGCGAAACGGTGGGCTATGGCGCCTCCTATTCACTCTCGCGCGACAGCCGACTGGCGGTGATCGGGCATGGCTATGCCGACGGCTTCCTGCGCTCGCTCTCCGGGAGCAATGCGCGGCCGGGCGCCAAGGTGTTTGTGCGCGGAAAGCTCTGCCCGGTGGTGGGCAAGATTTCCATGGACCAGTCCATCGTCGACATTACCGAGCTGGGGCCGAACCTGCCGAAGCCCGGAGAGGGCGTCGAGATCTTTGGGCCCAATGTCGGCCTAGACGAGCAGGCTGATGTGGCCGGCACGATCGGCTACGAACTGCTGACCGCTCTCAAGGGGCGCTACACGCGCAACTATGTCGGCAATGGCTATCTGCCGGAATAGTTTGTTCTCTGTTCGTTCTTGAACGGGTGGGGCAAAGCTGTTAGCGTCCCACCAACAAGGAATCGACCGGATTTGGCGCTGACATTAAGCACATATGTGATCCTGCTGCGCGCCATCGGGCCGGTGACGCACAAGCTCATGACCATGGCGCAGTGGCGCGAGGCGTCAGAAGCGGCCGGGTTCGTGGCGCCGGAAACGCTGGTCAATACGGGCAATATGATTGCTGGGTTCGATGGGACTGAGGCGACGGTCGTGACGACGACGGTCGGCGTGCTGCGCGGCTTCGGGCTCGGGGAGAACGTCGTGCCCGTAGTACGAAAGCCGGCGCTGCTGCAAAAGCTGATGAAGGCCGATCCCATTGCCGAGGCGGCGGCGGAGCGGCCGAACCAGACCGGGGTCTATTTCTTCGCCAGCAAGAAGCCGGATTTCGACTGGCTGAAGCGCCATGACGGGCCCGAGACGGTGCATGTGGTGCATGACCATCTCGTCGTCGATTTCACCCACGACGTGGCGCAATCCGGAAAACTCATCCGGCTGATCGACAAAAATTGCGGGACGAATACGGCCCGAAACTGGAACAGCGTGCGGCGCATCGCCGACCGGTGCGCAGCGCGAGAGAACGCATAGTGGCCAAGAACAAATCCAATTTCGTCTGCCAGTCCTGCGGCGCGATAACGACCCGTTGGCAGGGCCGGTGCGACGCCTGCGGCGAGTGGAATACCATTGTCGAGGAGCTGGTCGATAGCGGCATCGGGGCGGGTCCGAAGGCGGCGAAATCTGGCGGTCGTCCGGCCAATCTTCAGCCGCTGTCGGGGGAGACGGAAAGCGCCGCGCGTGTCGTGACGGGCATCGCAGAATTGGATCGCGTGACCGGCGGCGGCTTCGTGAAGGGTTCGGCGCTGCTGGTGGGTGGTGATCCCGGCATCGGCAAGTCGACACTGCTGCTGCAATCGGCGGCGGCGCTGGCCAACAAGGGCAAGCGTGTCATCTATGTGTCGGGCGAAGAGGCCGTGGCGCAGGTCAGGCTTCGCGCGCAGCGGCTAGGGCTTGGCGAGGCCGATGTGCTGCTGGCGGCGGAGACCAATGTCGAGATTATCCTGGCGACGCTGGAGAATGGACCGCCGCCGGACCTCGTCATCATCGATTCCATCCAGACGCTGTGGACGGACAGGGTGGAAAGCGCGCCGGGAACGGTGACCCAGGTGCGCACTTCTGCGCAGGCGCTGACGCGGTTGGCGAAGAAGTCGGGCGCGGCCGTGGTGCTGGTGGGGCACGTCACGAAAGACGGGCAGATCGCTGGGCCGCGTGTCGTGGAGCACATGGTCGACGCGGTGCTCTATTTTGAGGGAGATGCGAGCCACACGTTCCGCATCCTGCGCGGCGTAAAGAATCGCTATGGGGCGACCGATGAGATCGGCGTCTTTGCCATGACCGAGCGCGGGCTCGAGCAGGTGGCGAACCCTTCGGCGCTGTTCTTAGATCAGCGCGACCAGGACGCGGCGGGCTCGGCTGTGTTTGCCGGCATGGAAGGGACGCGGCCGATCCTCATCGAAATTCAGGCGCTGGTGGCCCCCTCCCCGCTTGGGACACCCCGACGCGCCGTGGTGGGCTGGGATTCTCAGCGCCTTTCCATGGTGCTGGCAGTGCTCGAGACGCGCTGCGGGGTCAGGATTGGCGCCAACGATATCTATCTCAATGTCGCGGGCGGGCTGAAAATCAACGAGCCTGCCGCGGACCTTGCCGTTGCGGCGGCGCTGATTTCGTCGCTGACCGGGTCGCCGCTCCCGAAAGAAGCGGTCTATTTCGGCGAAATCTCGCTGGCAGGTGGGGTGCGGCCCGTGTCGCATGCCGGGCTGCGGCTGCGCGAGGCGCAGAAGCTCGGCTTCCAGTCGGTGGTCACCGGGCGCGTCAATAACGTGGACAAGACGAACGGCTTCGAGGTCACGGAGTTTTCGCAATTGTCGGAAATGGTTGGGCGAATTGCGGCCAATGGCAAGAAGCCGGTGGCCGAGCCGGAAGGCTGGTAAGTTAAGAATCTCTGAAAGTTCGTGTTCCTCTGGCCCTCGTGGCCTTGGCAGGGGCGCGCAAAGTCGCTAATGGTCGCGGCAACAGGCCGACGGCAAGTGGAGCTAGCGAAGACATATGCTGACAGCGTTTGACGTTGGTGTGGGTGTCCTGGTGTTGATCTCGGCAATTCTGGCTACGGCCAGGGGCCTGACACGCGAGGTCCTGTCACTGGCGACCTGGGCCGGTTCGGCCGCCATCGCCATCTACATGTACCTCTACCACCCTGATATCGCGCAGCAGTATATCGCTGAAGAAATCGTGGCCAATATTGCCACCGTTGTCGTCAGCTTCATCGTTTCGCTGATCGTGCTGCACCTGCTCACCATGCGCATTGCCGATTTCGTGGTCGACAGCCGCATCGGGCCGATCGACCGCACGCTGGGCTTCATCTTTGGCGTTTTGCGCGGCATTCTGATTGCCATCGTCATCACCATTTTCGGCGTCTGGCTGCTCGGCACCAATCTGCCGGAATGGGCGAGCAATTCGCAGTCGCTGCCCTATCTCGACAATATGGGCAAAACCCTGATCTCCATGCTGCCTGAAGGGCTCGAGCAGCAGGTCAACGACATTCTGCAGGGCGGCGGTGCTGACCTGACTTCGGACCCCGAAGTTCCCGCAACGCCGCAGGAAACCGTGCCGGTCGACCCGACCGTCGATGGCACCGTTGACCCGACCGAAGCGCCGATCGAAGGCGAAACGCAGACCTGATCCGGGACGGGCGCCAAGCGCCCGCCTCAGGCCTGACGCCCAATTCTGTCATTGGTCGCCGGCCACAAAATGCGCTATTGGCGTGAACCAAGAGACCGGCTCGGCCGGCGCTGATCGCTTTGGCGATTGGCGAGCAGAACGATATGGAGAAGTTCGGTGACCCACCCGAGCGACGACGATTTCGATCTTGAAGGCGACACGCTGCATGAAGAGTGCGGCGTGTTTGGCATTTTGGGGCATAGCGATGCTTCGACGCTGACCGCGCTGGGCTTGCATGCCCTGCAGCACCGCGGCCAGGAGGCGGCGGGGATCGTCAGTTTCGACGGGCGCCAGTTCTACCAGGAAAAGCGCATGGGCCTGGTGGGCGACCACTATACCGACCCTGCCCTTCTCGCCAAATTGCCCGGCACCATGTCGATCGGCCACACGCGCTACTCGACCACGGGCGAAGTGGCGCTGCGCAATGTGCAGCCGCTCTTCGCCGAGCTCGAAGCCGGCGGCATTGCCATTGCCCACAACGGCAATTTCACCAATGGTTTGACGCTGCGCAAACAGATCATTGCAACTGGTGCTATTTGCCAGTCCACATCCGATACCGAAGTGGTTCTGCACCTGATCGCCCGCTCACGCCATTCTTCCACTACCGACCGTTTCATCGACGCCATCAGGCAGATGGAAGGCGGCTATGCCATGCTGGCACTGACGCGGACGAAACTCATCGCGGCGCGCGACCCGGTCGGTATTCGCCCGCTGGTTATGGGTGAGCTCGATGGCAAGCCGATCTTCTGTTCGGAAACCTGTGCGCTCGACATCATTGGTGCGAAGTACATTCGCGACGTCGAGAATGGCGAAGTCATCATTTGCGAAATCCAGCCCGACGGCTCGATCTCGATCGAAGAGCGCAAGCCGGCTCGGAAGACGCCGGAACGGCCGTGTCTGTTCGAATATGTCTACTTTGCCCGCCCCGACTCGATGGTTTCGGGCCGCAGCGTCTACAAGGCGCGCAAGCATGCCGGCATGAACCTCGCCAAGGAAGCGCCGGTTGAGGCTGATGTTGTGGTGCCCGTGCCCGATGGCGGCACGCCGGCGGCAATCGGCTATGCGCAGCAGAGCGGCATTCCGTTCGAGCTCGGCATCATCCGCAACCACTATGTGGGCCGCACCTTCATCGAGCCGACCCAGCAGATTCGTGCCTTTGGTGTGCGGCTGAAGCATTCGGCCAACCGGGCCGAGATTGCCGGCAAGCGCGTGGTGCTGATCGACGATTCCATCGTGCGCGGCACAACGTCGGTAAAAATCGTGCAGATGATCCGCGATGCCGGGGCAACGGAAGTGCATATCCGCGTCGCGAGCCCGATGATCTATCACTCGGATTACTACGGCATCGACACGCCGGACCCGGACAAGCTCTTGGCCAACCAGTATCACGACCTTGAATCCATGTGCCGGTTCATCGGGGCGGACTCGCTGGCTTTCCTCAGCATCGATGGGCTCTACGAAGCCGTGGGCGGCGAGAAGCGCAACAATGCGGCGCCGCAGTTCACCGATCACTATTTCACGGGCGACTACCCTACCCTTCTCACCGACCTCAATGGTCGCTCCAACAACGATCCCAAGCAGATTTCGCTGCTCAAGGAAGCGGGTTAATGACTGACAATACCGAACTGACCGGCAAGGTCGTGCTGGTCACCGGCGCGTCGCGTGGCATCGGCTATGCGGCGGCTGTCGAGGCAGCACGCCGTGGTGCGCATGTGGTCGCCGTAGCGCGTACCGTGGGCGGCCTTGAGGAACTCGACGACGCCATCCAGGAAGTGGGCGGCTCGTCGACGCTGGTGCCGTTTGATCTGCGCGATGGCGATGCCATCGACCGCCTGGGCGCGGCGATTTTTGAGCGCTGGGGACATCTCGATGGCCTCGTGGCCAATGCTGGCCTGCTCGGTACGCTGAGCCCGGTGCCGCATTTGAAGCCCGACGAGTTCGACAAGGTTTTTGCGATCAACGTGACGGCCAATTATCGGCTGCTGCGCTCGCTCGACCTGCTGCTGCGCCAATCGGCGGCTGGGCGTGCGGTTTTCGTTTCGTCCAGCTCGGCCCGTTCGGCTCGTCCTTTCTGGGGCCTTTATGCCGCCAGCAAGGCCGCGCTCGATGCGATGGTCAAATCCTATGCCGGCGAGATGAACACCACCAATGTGAAGACCAATGTCTTCTATCCCGGCGCCGTTCGCACGGCGATGCGCGCCAAGGCCATGCCGGGCGAAGACCCCAACGCCCTGCCGCAACCTTCGGATATTGCGCCGAAGCTGGTTGATCTCCTGAGCCCCAGCGTGACCGAGAATGGTCGGCTCTACGACATCACCAAGGGTGCGTTCGAGGATATTTGAGGCACCGACCTCAACGATAAAGAAGAAGGGCCCCGGATCGCTCCGGGGCCCTTTTTGTTGTTATGCGCCTTCGCTGGGCTGGAGCGGGGAGACCAGCACCTTGTCGATGCGGCGACCGTCGAGGTCGACGACCTCGAAATGCCAGCCATCGCGCTCAAAACTCTCGCCGGTAGCCGGCAGGCGGTTGAGCACGGAGAGGATATAGCCGGCCACGGTCTCGTAGCGTGCATCTTTGGGCACAGAGATTCTAAAGCGCTCGGAGAAATCGTCGACCGGCATCCAGCCGGCGACCAGCCACGAGCCATCCTGACGCTGCACGATGGCCGGATCGTCGCCCGGCTCCTCGTTGTAGACGCCGGTGATGACTTCAAGCACATCGCCAAAGGTCACGATGCCTTCGAAATGGCCGTATTCGTCGACGACCAGCACCATTTTCACGGTCGACTGGCGGATGGCCTCCACCACGTCGAGAGCATCGGCATGTTCCATGACGACCGGGAGCGGCTTGACCAGCTTTCGCAGGTCCGGCTGCTGGCCGGTGGCAAGGGCGGGCAGCAGATCGCCGAGGATCAGGACGCCGAGGATGGAATCGGCATTGCCCTCTTGCACCAGCACCTGGGAGTGCGAGGTGCCGAGGATGATCTTGAGATTGTCCTCAAAGCTGTCTTCGACGTCGATGGAAACGACATCGAGACGCGGGGTCATGAGGCCCCGCGCCGAGCGGTCGGCAAGACGCATGACGCCCGAAATCATCGAGTGTTCTTCGGTTTCGAAGACACCGGCAGAGGTAGCCTCGGCGATGATGGTGCGGACTTCTTCTTCCGTCACTTGTTCTTCGCTCTGGCCGCTCTGGCCGAGAATGCGCAGGACCAGCTTGCCCGAAACATCGAGCAGCCAGACGATGGGCGAGCCGACCAGCGCGATGATGGCCATGGGCTGGGCCACATAGGACGCCACCATTTCAGGATTGCGCAGGGCGATCTGCTTGGGCACCAATTCGCCGAGGATGAGCGAG
This sequence comes from Devosia sp. LjRoot3, assembly GCF_964252865.1. NCBI lineage: Bacteria > Pseudomonadati > Pseudomonadota > Alphaproteobacteria > Hyphomicrobiales > Devosiaceae > Devosia > Devosia sp. LjRoot3. The sequence goes on along the minus strand of NZ_CAXUPK020000001.1, from coordinate 730,199 downwards.
CCGTAGGTGATGAGGACCACGACGAGGCCCACGCCCCCCACATCGGCGATATTGGCGGGCACGCCAACTTCGGCGAGCCAGACACTCAGGCGCGAGCCGAGCGTGGCGCCGGAGAAGGCGCCCGAAAGGATACCCACAAGGGTAATACCGATCTGTACGGAGGAGAGAAACTTGCCCGGGTCATCGGCCAGTCTCATGGCCGTGGCTGCGCCTTTGTTTCCTTGGTCGGCCATGACCTTGAGGCGAGCGGAGCGGGACGAAACAACGGCCAGTTCGGACATTGCCAAGGCGCCGTTCACGAGAATCAGAACGACGACGATGATGATTTCTGTAAGCAACAAAGTGCAAAGTTGACACGCCGCTACCAATGGCGGGGTGCTACGACGCGCGCACTATAGGGCAAGGCCGGCCGATGTGAATAGGCCAATGGGCTGAATTGGCGGGGACTGAATTTGTCCCCAGCCCCTTGTCATTCGCGACTGAATGAAATTGCCCGGACAAGCCGGGCAATGACGAATTCATGGACATGAGGCCTGGAAGCGACGTGCGCCTTATTTCTTCTTGTCGGCGTAAGGGTTGTTTCCGCCGCGCAGCCAGAGACGGATCGGCGTGCCGGGCATGTCAAAGCTCTCGCGCAACCCGTTGATCAGGTAGCGCTGATAGGACATCGGCACGACTTCGGGGCGCGAAGCGAAGACGATGAAGCTCGGCGGACGGGTCTTGGCCTGCGTCATGTAGCGCATCTTGAGGCGCCGGCCGGAGACGGCCGGGGGCGGATGGCTCTCGGTCATGGCGGCGAGCCAGCGATTGAGGCGCGACGTCGACACGTGGGAATTCCAGGTGCGCTCGATCTCGAAGATCGCCTGCATCAGCTTGTCTATATTGCGACCGGTGAGGCCCGACAGGGTTACCAGCGGAATGCCGCGCAGCTGCGGCAGGAGCCGTTCGCACTCTTCGCGCAGTTCGGCGAGCTTGGCGTTCTTGTCCTCGATCAGGTCCCACTTGTTCAGCGCGATGACCATGGCGCGGCCTTCGCGCTCGACGAGATCGGCCAGGGCCAGATCCTGCTTTTCGAACGGAATGGTGGCATCGAGCAGCAGCACGACGACTTCGGCATACTGGATCGAGCGAAGGCTATCGCCGACGGCCAGCTTTTCGAGCTTTTCGTTAACGCGCGAGCGGCGGCGGATGCCGGCGGTATCGACGAGATTGATGACGCGGCCTTCCCATTCCCATGGAACGAGAATGGAATCGCGGGTGATGCCCGCTTCCGGGCCGACGAGCACACGGTCCTCGCCGACCATGCGATTGACCAGCGTCGACTTGCCGGCATTGGGGCGGCCGACAATGGCGACGTTGAGATAGCGGCGCGGGTTCCAACGCAGCGTCGCCTCGTCGCCCTCGCCTTCGAGCATGTCGGGCGTGATATCGACGTCGACTTCGGGCAGCTCATCGAGATCGCCTGAAGCTTTTGCGCCGGAGGCGGCCTCGGCCGCCTTCTTCTCTTCGGCCACATCGATGGCGGCGGAGACGATGGAATAGAGCTCGGAAAGACCGAGACCGTGTTCGGCCGACAACGCGATGGGTTCGCCGAAGCCGAGCTTGAAGGCTTCCACGAGGCCATGCTCGGCGGATTTGCTTTCGGCCTTGTTGCCCACGAGGTGGACGTCCTTGCCAGCCTTGCGCAGGACCTGGGCAAAGCGCTGGTCGAGCGGCACGACGCCGGCGCGAGCGTCGATCATGAACAGGATGACGTCGGCTTCGCGGATCGCCATTTCGGTCTGCTGGCGCATGCGGTCTTCGAGGGAGCCGTCCTTGACGTCCTCATAGCCGGCAGTATCGAGAATACGGAAGGTGAGGTCGGCGATATGACCCTCGGCTTCGCGGCGGTCGCGGGTCACGCCGGGCGTGTCATCGACAAGCGCGATCTTGCGGCCGACGAGGCGGTTGAAAAGGGTCGACTTGCCGACATTGGGGCGACCGACAATGGCTACTGTGACCGTCATGGTCGCTCCCTAGCTGGTTTGTATTTCTTACTGAGCCGCAGGCGCGGGCGCAGCCTCGTCGCCATCAACGATGGTCTCGATGGCGTCGGCGGCGACTTCGGCGTCAGAGGTGGTCTCTTCGGCGATGAGCCCGGCCGAGGTCATCTGGGCGATGTAATAGGCAACGCGATTGCGAATGCCTTCCTGGGCCAGCGGATCGTTGAGCACGGCTTCGAAGGTAGCCTTCGCGGCCGTGGCATCGCCAGCCTTGAACTGGGCGAGACCAATGAGTTCGCGGGCGACGCGGCGCATCGGGTTGTCATCGGTGGCGATGGTGGCAACGCGGGCTTCAACATCGGCCAGGGTGCCGGTATCGACGAGGAGCGTTGCCGCCTGCAGCAGGGCCAGTTCGCGCAGGCGCACGTTGGACTGGGCATTGGCGAGCGCGTCATAGGCCGCGACCGCACCGGCAGTGTCGCCCGACTTGGCGAGCAACGAGGCCTTGGCGAATTCGGCAAGCACCGGATATCCGCCCGAACCATTGGCGGCGAGCGCATCGAGCTCGGCCTGGGCGGCCGCAAGGTCGTCCTTGTCCGCGCTGGCGAGGGCTGCATAGAGCTCCTCGGACGAACGGGCCGACTGGCTGCTGGTGTACCAGGACCAGCCTTCGTTGACCGCGACGACGGCCACAATGGCCACGGCCGCACCGATGACGAAAGGCGCAATACGGCGCCAAAGCGCCCGCATGCGATCGGAGCGGAGCTCCTCGTCAACTTCACGGAAAATATTGTCCTCGGCCATGGCGGTCTCTGGGTCTCAAGCAAATCCGGGGCACGTTTATCACGCTGCCCCCGGAATGCAAATTGCACGGCGCAAAACCAAGGTTATTAACCGCTGCCATGGCATTAATGTCTGTATGTGCCGCAGACGGGCTAGATTGCGGCCGTGGCAGAGACCTCCAAATGAGTGCCAGGCGCGACCAGACCATCGACATGTTTCGCGGGATCGCCATCCTGCTCGTCGTGCTGTTTCACTTCACCGCGCGCCTGCCGGCCTATGCGCTCAATATCACCGAGGGCGCGCCCTGGCCGGTGTTTTTCGGCTGGGTCGGGGTCTATTTCTTCTTCATTATCTCGGGCTACTGCATCTTCATGACGCTGGAGCGCTCGGCGACGGTCGGCGTTTTTCTCGCCCGACGCATTTCGCGCATCTATCCCGCCTTTGTCGCCGCGGTGCTGCTCCTCTTCGTCTTCGGGCTTGTCGCTTACATTCCGTCCGTGCCGGAGGCGAAATTCCACGCCATCCCGCCGAACCTGCTCGATGTGGTGATGAACCTCTTTTTCGTCGGCGAAATCGGAGAATGGGTCGATGGCTCATTCTGGTCGATTGCCGTTGAGGTGAAATTCTATCTTCTCGTCGCCCTGCTCGCCGGCGTCTTTCACGACCGCGTGCGCTTTGCACGGGTCTTTGCCTCATTGGCGCTGGTCATGGCGCCGATCTGGGCGGTATCGACGCTGTTTTCCAACTTCGGCAGCGGGCCGATCACGCCGCAATCCTTGCTGAAATTCCTCGCCATTGCGCCCTATCTCAGCTTCTTCGCCGTTGGCATTCTGGGGCGGCAGTTCGAGGCGGGCACGACGGGCACGGGCAAGCTGCTGGGCGCAAATATCGCGGTTTCAACCGCGGTAGTCTGGATCGAAGCCTACTCGTTCGAGCTGCATGATGGTTGGCTAACCGCGACCGTGTGTGCGCTGGTCTATCTCGTGCTGGTGGGCCTCTTCGTGCGCTTCGTAAGGGGCAAGACCTTTCCGGCCGTGCCGGGCCTGTCACTGGGTGTGGCCCAGGTCGGCCTTTTGAGCTTTTCCTGGTATCTGATCCACGAAAACGTGGGGATCAGCATGCTGACCCTGCTCGATCTCTATATGCCGGCGCATGTGGCCTTGTTGGTCACGGTGATTGCGACCTTCCTGCTGGCAATCGCCTTCGCCGCGCTCTTCGAGTGGCGGTTCAGGAAACCTGTGGAGCGCGTTGCGATGGCGGTGCTGGACTGGATAGGCCAGCGCGTCAGCTGGCTGGCACCCCTGCGATCGGCACCGATGTCGCCGCAAGCGGCGGAATAGCTAGAAGCCTAGCGGCCAGCGGGCCAGATGCTCAAGGCGGCCCGTGCCGACGACGCTATGGATCAGCCAGAAGGCGTCGACCCGGAGCCGAACGGGCCTTGCGACACTCCGCGTTCGTACCCGTCCATCGCTATAGAACAGGGTGATATGCGGATTGAACGAGGATGGCGACTTGATGCCGTAGCGACGCATTTCGCGCCGCAGCACTTCATAGAGTTCTAAGGCGCCGCGCGACGAAGAGGAGCAACAGAGCACCGTCGGAAAGTTTCGTCGCTTGTTTTTATCCCAGGTCTGCAACACATCGAAAATGATCTCGAAACGAGCTCGGCGAATTGCGGCACCGATCTCGAGAGCATCCTCCAACAGCTCCGGTGCCATGGGTTCGCCCTCGGAAATTCCGTTCAGCGACACATGAAACTGGCTCGCAGGGGTAACGCGCGTCGCCCGAGCTTCGCGCGCCCAAGTCCGTGCGTCCCTCTCCAATTCCTGAGCCACTCGCGGAGGTGGAACGAGTCCAAAATAGGATCGGTGTTGAGAGAACCCCGAGAGCAATGTCGGCTTTGCATTGCCGAACAGGTCCGGCTCAAATTCCCCTTCCCACTCCATGGTACACCTCAATTGTTCCCTTTTTGTTCTCCTCAAAACTAGCGCCATGAAGTGGCGCGAGTCAATGAGATTTAGGATCGGTAGGTGGCCGGTGGAAAAGTGAGGTTCGTTAGAACCTCACTCCCACTCGATCGTGCCGGGCGGCTTGGACGTGACGTCATAGACCACGCGGTTGATGCCGCGGACTTCGTTGATGATGCGGGTGGCCGTCTTGCCGAGGAAGTTCATGTCGAACTGGTAGAAGTCGGCAGTCATGCCATCGACCGAGGTCACGGCGCGTAGGGCGCAGACGAATTCGTAGGTGCGGCCATCGCCCATGACGCCGACGGTCTGGACCGGAAGCAGCACGGCAAAGGCCTGCCAGATCTTGTCGTACTGGCCGGACTTGCGGATTTCGTCGAGGTAGATCGCATCGGCCTGACGGAGGATGTCGAGCTTTTCGGGGGTGATGCCGCCGGGGCAACGGATTGCGAGGCCCGGACCTGGGAAGGGGTGGCGACCGATGAAGCTATCCGAGATGCCGAGTTCGCGGCCGAGGACGCGGACTTCGTCCTTGAAGAGTTCGCGCAGGGGCTCGACGAGCTGCATGTTCATGCGCTCGGGGAGGCCACCGACATTGTGGTGGCTCTTGATCGTGACCGAGGGGCCGCCGGTGAAGGAGACGCTTTCGATGACGTCGGGATAGAGCGTGCCCTGGGCCAGGAACTGCGCGCCACCGAGTTTCTTGGCTTCTTCCTCGAACACTTCAATGAAGAGGCGGCCGATGATCTTGCGCTTGGTCTCGGGATCCGACTGGCCTTCGAGTTCGCCGAGAAACTGCTTGGAGGCATCGACATGGACCAGCGGGATATTGAACTGGTCGCGGAACATGGTGACGACCTGTTCGCTCTCGTTGAGGCGCATCAGGCCGTGATCGACATAGATGCAGGTGAGCTGATCGCCGATGGCTTCGTGGATCAGCACGGCCGCGACCGAAGAGTCGACGCCACCGGAGAGACCGCAGATGACCTTGCCGCTGCCGACCTGGGCGCGGATCTTTTCGATCATCTTCTGGCGATAGGCGGACATGGTCCAATTGGACTGGATGCCGCAGATCTGGTGCACGAAATTGGCGTAGAGTTTTGCGCCATCGGGGGTGTGCACGACTTCCGGGTGGAACTGCACGGCCCAGATGCGGCGGGCCTCGTTCGCGATCATGGCGAAGGGCGCGTTGGGCGAGGTGCCGACGACTTCAAAGCCTTCGGGGATCGAGACGACGCGGTCGCCATGGCTCATCCAGACCTGGTGGTCGGAGCCGGTGGTCCAGACGCCGTCATAAAGCGCGGAGGGCTTTTCGACGTGGACGTCGGCGCGACCGAATTCGCGGTGATGGCCGGCTTCGACCTTGCCGCCGAGCGCCATGCAGAGGGCCTGCTGGCCATAGCAGATGCCGAGGATCGGGACGTTGGCCGCGAAAACCGCAGGATCGATCGTCGGCGCGTTTTCGTCGAGCGTCGAGGCGGGGCCGCCCGAGAGTACGATACCCTTGGGATTCAGGGCCGCGACGGCTGCGGCCGCGGACTGGAAGGGATGGATTTCGCAGTAGACGCCGGTTTCGCGAATGCGTCGCGCAATGAGCTGCGTGACCTGCGAGCCGAAGTCGACAATGAGGATGGTGTCTTGGGCGGGGGCGGTGTCTGCTTGCGTCATGGCGAGGCTTTAGAGCAGAGCAAAAGATTCCGCAAGCACCCGCGCTGCAAGGCTGGACTGACGCTGCAGCAAGCGGCACAAGCTCGCTCCGCGGGATCGACCGGCGCGATGAGGCGTTAGGGCGAGGAGCCCCGATCTGGAACGTGCTTGATGACCAATGACAACCGATTGCTGGGTGCAGACTTTTTGCGGGCCACGGCGTGCCTTGGCGTGCTGTTGCACCACCTTGCCTTTCGCATGGACATGAATGCCGTGCCCGATGCCGCCGAGCCGGTCGTGCGGTTCCTCGTCTATGGCAGCTTTGGCGTGACAGTGTTTTTCGTGCTCAGCGGTTTTCTGCTGGCGCGGCCGTTCTGGCTGGCACTCGATGCAAGCAAGCCGATGCCCTCGCTTCGGACTTTTACGCTGCGGCGCCTGGCGCGGATCGTGCCGGGGTTTTGGTTGGCGCTGGTGGTCAGCCTGTTGCTCGACCTGTGGCTGGGCGGCAAGGTGCTCGATGGCGAGCGGATCATCCGGTTTGTGGCCGGCCTGTTCCTCGTCAGCGACTGGCATTGGGTGACGCTGTTTCCGGTCGATAATAATGGGCCGCTTTGGTCGATCGGCTTTGAGGTGACAGCCTATCTGCTGCTGCCGCTGGGCATGGCGGCGGTGTTTGCGCTCAAGGCCCGAAGCTGGCCGGCACGGCTGGCCTGGCTCGGGGTGATCGGCGTGGCGCTTATCGTGCATGTTCTCGTGGTGCAGTATGCGCCTATCGACGAGGTCGAGCGCGGCTGGAACCATGGGCTGGTCGGCGGCGCCAAGGCGTGGATGCCGCGGTTTAATCCCATCGGGTTCTTTGCCATTTTCGCCGTCGGCTCACTAGCAGCCGGGGTTCAGGTTCTCATTCAGAGCCGGCGCGGGATCGGCATGGATATCATTGGCGGACTTGCCGTCCTGGCGACCGCGCTGATCATGGCGCTCAATATCGGCGGGCTGACGGAAGGCTTTGGCTGGCTTGGCATTCCTTATGCCTTCCCCGTCATGCCGCTGGCGGTTGGCATTGCGCTCGCCACCCTGCCCTCGTCTATCTATGTCGGGCGGCTGCTCGACAATGGCCTGGTGCGCTTTATCGCGCGCATCTCGTTCGGCATTTATGTCTGGCACTTCGTGATCATGTGGCTGCTCGAAAAGCTGGTGCGCGGTTCATTCCGCACCTCGGGCCCCAATGGCTGGGCGACCTGGCTGCAGACGAGCACCGCGGTGTTGGTAATCACTGCGGTCGTGGCGACGCTGAGCTTTTATCTGCTCGAACAGCCGGTGGTGCGCTGGGCGCGGAAATTCGAGCGGACCGGCAGGCGCGAGGACCAACCTGCCGGTGCCAAGGCGGTCAGTTGAGGACGCCAATCGAGAGATTGAGCAGGCTCGCGAAGCTGACCCAGGCCAGGTAGGGCAAGAAGAGCGATGCCGCCAGGCGGTCGCGGTTCCAGTTGACGAGAATGAAGCCGAGGATGGCAAACCACATCAGGACGATGATGGCGAAGGCCGGCCAGATCATCTGGCCGATGAACCAGACCGGCGACCAGGCCCAATTGAGCGCCATCTGGCCGTACCAGAGCTTTGACGAGGTGCTGGTGGGGTTGTCGATAAAACTGCGCCAGCCGGCGATGGCGATCAGCACGTAAAGGGCGAACCAGACCGGGCCAAAAATCCAGTTGGGTGGGTTGAAGGGTGGCTTGTTGAGGGCCTCGTACCAGGCGCCGGGGACAGACTGGGTGCCGATAAGGGCACCGACGCCTATGACGACGAGGAGAAAGGTCGCGAGGACCAGCCATGAGCGGGGTGTCTGGTAGTCGGTAGTGGCTGCGGACATTTTTGGGCCCTTTGTTCTTGAACGACTGTTCCTTGAACGAAGGGCGAGGCGCCGTGGTTCACTCGACCACCGCGTCATTCCCGCGAAAGCGGGAATCTCATGGCGCGGAAACAGGGATTCCCGCTTTCGCGGGAATGACACCGTGGGTGGGATGCTACGCCCTACGGATCAGGTGGCAGTAAAAGCCGTCCGTGCCCGTGCGATGCGGCGTCAGCAGGATGCCACCGCCGGCAGTTGCCAGGCCCACAGGCAGATCGGTAACCAATGTGCTGCGCCAGGCTTTGGCAATGTCCACGCTCGATAGGTCCGGATGCGCGGCAAGGAGAGCGGCGACCTGATCGTCGTTTTCTTCGGGCAGGATAGAGCAGGTGATGTAGACCAGCGTGCCGCCCGGCTTCACAAAGCGCAGCGCTTCTTCGAGGATGGCGGCCTGATCGGCCTGGCGTTGGGCCAGGAGTTCCGGGGTCAGCTTCCACTTGGTATCGGGACGGCGGCGCCAGGTACCGGTGCCGGTGCATGGGGCGTCGACGACGACGCGGTCCATCTTGCCCACGAGATCATCGAGAGCGCCGGGCTGGGGGGCGCGAACCTGGGCGTTACGCACACCGTTGCGCTTCAGGCGATCGTAGATCGGCGCAAGGCGATTGCGGTCGCTGTCATAGGCGAAAATCTGGCCTTTGTTGCCCATGGTCGATGCGAGGGCGAGAGTCTTGCCCCCTGCCCCGGCGCAGAGATCGAGCACCTGCTCGCCCGGCTGGGCGCCGGCAAGGGCAGCGACCATCTGGCTGCCCTGGTCCTGCACTTCGAACCAGCCTTTTTGATAGCCTTCGTCCGTCGTGACATTGGGCGTGCGCGCATCGCGCGGGCCGGCGGGCATGGTGAAACCCATGAGGGCGTAGGCCGTCGGCTCGGGGGAGAAGCGGGACAGCGATTTGGCCACCTTTTCGGGCGTCGCCTTGAGGGCATTGACGCGCAGGTCGAGCGAGGGGCGTCCGGCCATGGCCTGGCCTTCGGCGGCGAGGTTATCGCCAAAAGCGCGCTTCAGCGAAGGAAGCAGCCATTCGGGCATGTCGGCCTGGGTGGCTTCGTCGGCGCTGTCGAGGCTGGCTGTGGCGCCGGCGATCTCTTCGGCGCTCAGGGTTTCGGGGGCGTGGCTGTCTTCTGCGAAGGTGGTGTTGAGCGCTTCCGGCGTTTCGGCCCAATCGCGCAGCACGGCGGCGAGGACCAGGGCGCGGGGCGTGTCGGCGCCCATGGCAAAGGCATAGGACGAGCGGCGGCGCAGCGCGTCATAGACGAGATTGCCAATGGCGGCACGGTCCCCGGCACCGGCAAAGCGATTGTTGAGACCCCAGGCCTTCAGCGCTTCGGAAACCGGCCGCTTGCGGTTTTCGACATCGGAAAGAACTTCAATGGCGGCGGCGATACGGCCGGGAAGGCGCATGGGTTCAGGCCTCGGGGAAAGAGCAGATATTGACGCGATTGCCGGCGATATCGACAAAGTCGAACCAGCTCATGGCGCCATTCTGGTTGATGGGGGTGACCTCGCGACCGTCTTCGGTCAGCGCGTCGTGCAGCGCTTCTATGTCAGGCGCGAAGAAGTTGAAAGCAACATAGTGCTGCTCCGGCATCTGCTCGACGGGGATAAGTGTGAGCGCGCTCGAACGCGCGCCCTCGCCCGCGATGCGCAGGCCGATATGACAGGCCGAGCGGAATATCTCGGCCATGCCGAACATGCGCTCATACCATGCTGCGGCCGAGACGGTGTCTACGGCCGGAACGAAAATGGTGTCGATGCGGGAGATCAGCGGCATGGCTCAGCTCATCAAGATGCGTCCGATGAGCCATAGCCAGAAGAGGCACAGGACAGCAAGGCCAAGCGTATAGGCGACGAAGCGCTGCCCGACATTGTTGGTGGTGACGTGAATGGCGGCGTGGACGTAGCGCAGCGCCACAAAGACCAGCGCCAGGATAGTTTCCACCCAGCCCACAACGCCAAGGTGCAGGGTCAGCAGCGCGCCGACAAAGAAGAGCACGGGGAGCTGGAACTGATTGTCGAGACTATTGGAAAGGAGACGGGCCTTGAGCGGATAGGCGGTGCGCTCAACGGCTATGTCGGCCATAGGGATTTCGCCACGCATGACGCGCGGTACGCGTTCGCTGCCCAGCCAGAAGAGCAGACCCAAAGTCAGCACGACCTGAGCCGCCATGACGAGCATCAGCAATTTCTCGACGAAGGGCACTGCGTTCATTCTCCGCCGGAGAGTCGATTTCTGGAACTAAGCGGTTACGGCGGAAAGGATTTTCCGCGGCAGCAAAACTGTCACATCAAGAGGCCTGACACGCTAGTCGACAGTATCGTCCGCGGATCGCCAAACCGTTTCGGCTGTGGTTTCGGGCTCCTGCACGATGACCTCGGCGTTTTGATCGCTCGAGTTTCGGGCATCGTCGATGGCCGACTCGATGGCGGCCTCGCGGGTTTTGAACGGGGCTGAAACGCTGCCGCGATTGGTATGCTGCCAGCAGCCATCACGCAGATAGACGATGAAATGACTTTCGCTCATGGGGCTCCTCCGTTTCCTGACAACGAAGGAGGGTGACGGCGCGTTGCATCTGCCCGCGCCGTCAATGCGTTCTAGCGGCCGCTGCGATAGTTCGGCGCTTCGCGGGTGATGGTCACGTCGTGGACGTGGCTTTCATTGAGCGCGGCGCCGGAGATTTTCACGAAGGTGGCGTTCTCGCGGAAATCTTTCAGCGTATGGGCGCCGGTATAGCCCATCGAGGCGCGGAGGCCGCCGGCGAGCTGATGGAGCACGGCACCGGCTGCGCCCTTATAGGGCACCTGGCCCTCGATGCCTTCGGGCACGAGCTTCATCTGGTCGCGCACATCCTGCTGGAAGTAGCGATCGGCCGAACCAGCGCCCATGGCGCCGACCGAGCCCATGCCGCGATAGGACTTATAGGAGCGGCCCTGGTAGAGGTAGACTTCGCCGGGGCTCTCGTCGGTGCCGGCCAAGAGCGAGCCGACCATGACGCAGGACGCGCCGCCGGCGAGGGCCTTGGCCATGTCGCCGGAGAACTTGATGCCGCCATCGGCGATGACGGGGACGCCGGCCTTGTGGCCCTCTTCGGCGCAGGACATGACGGCTGCAAGCTGGGGCACGCCAACACCGGCGACGATGCGCGTGGTGCAGATGGAGCCGGGGCCAATGCCGACCTTGACGGCATCAGCGCCGGCATCGATCAGCGCCTTGGTGGCTTCCGCGGTCGCGACATTGCCGGCGACGATGCGGGTAGAATTGCTCTCGCGCTTGACGCGTTCGACGGCCTCGGCGACGCGCACCGAGTGGCCATGGGCGGTGTCGATGACGAGGAGGTCGACGCCTGCATCGATGAGGGCCAGCGAGCGCTCGAAGCCGCCATCACCGACGGTGGAGGCAGCGGCGACGCGGAGGCGACCTTGTGCGTCCTTGACGGCGTTGGGGTGGAGCTGGGCCTTTTCGATGTCCTTGACGGTGATCAGGCCGATGCAGCGATAGTCCTCGTCGACCACCAGCAGCTTTTCGATGCGGTGACGGTGGAGAAGGATTTTTGCCTCTTCCTTGGAGACGCCTTCGCGCACCGTGATCAGGTTCTGATGCGTCATCAGTTCGGAGATCGGCTGGGCCGGATTGGAAGCGAAGCGCACGTCGCGATTGGTGAGAATGCCGACGAGCTTGCCGATGGCACGGCCACCGGCGCCGCCATTCTGCACGACCGGAATGCCGGAAATCCGGCTCTTCTGCATGAGCGCGAGCGCATCGGCGAGGGTGGCGTCGGGGCCGATGGTGATCGGATTGACCACCATGCCGCTCTCAAAGCTCTTCACCATGCGGACCTGTTCGGCCTGCTCGGTGGCGGTGAGGTTCTTGTGAATGACGCCGAGGCCGCCGGCCTGGGCCATGGCAATGGCCATATTGGCTTCGGTGACGGTGTCCATGGCCGAGGAAATGATCGGCAGGTTCAGCGCTATGTCCTTGGTGACATAGGTCGAAATGTCGGTTTCAGTGGGCAGGACATCGGAGCGCGCGGGCTGGAGCAGCACGTCGTCGAACGTCAGAGCCGCATCGCCGGTAATCGTGGTAATAATCTTCGCCAAGGCCAGACCCTTCCTGCCTTCTGAACATTGTCAGATCTATTGGAATATGAACCTGCGGGTGTACTCGCGGGTTCAGGTTGGCGAGGGTCAATAGCATCGGCGCCCCGGCTTGCATAGGGGCGATACCGGGGGCAGCAATGCGCCGAGCCCCCTAGCTCAACGAGCCCGGCGGTGCTATCAGAAAAAGGTTTGGCGCACTGACTCCTTGCGGATGCCACTTCGGAGCAGGCGCAAACCTGTCCGGCGCCGGAGAATTCTGGCCGCTTTTGCCCAATATTCATTGGCCAAGCCTAAATCTTGGGCTCATAGTAATCGGGCTGCATCCCTCCTTGCACGATTCCCGGTTCTAGACTCGTGATCCGCGTTACCCCGCTCATTCTTGCGGTCGCCCTGTTCATGGAACAGATGGACTCGACCGTCATTGCCACATCCTTGCCCGCCATCGCCGCCGATATCGGTAGCGATCCGATTGCGCTGAAACTGGCGCTGACGGCCTATTTCGTGGCACTCGCCATCTTTATTCCGCTCAGCGGCTGGATGGCCGACCGGTTCGGCGCCAAGAACATTTTCAGGCTCGCGATCTTCGTGTTCATGCTGGGGTCGCTCGCCTGTTCCTTCGCCTTTTCGCTCGAAACCTTCGTGCTCTCGCGCTTCTTCCAGGGCATTGGCTCATCGATGATGACGCCGGTGGGGCGCCTGCTGCTGGTGCGCTCTACGCCGCGCAATGAGCTCGTTTCAGCCATGGCGTGGCTGACTGTGCCGGCCCTGGTGGCGCCGGTGACGGGGCCGCTGATCGGCGGGTTCCTCACCACATATCTGAGCTGGCACTGGATCTTCTGGATCAATATTCCGATCGGCATCATCGGCATCATTCTCTCGGGGATCTACCTGAAGGTGCCCGATGAGCGGACGCCGCGGCCGGTCGATCTCATCGGCTTCGTCATCGCTTCGGTGGCCTTTTCAGGCACCGTCTTCGGCCTTTCGGTTATCAGCCTCCCTGCCCTGCCGATCATCTATGGCTACCTGACCATCGCCGTTGGCGTGACCGCGGGCATCCTCTATTTCCTCCATGCGCGGCGGACGACCTACCCGCTGCTCGATCCAAAGCTGTTCAGACATAAGCTGTTCCGCTCCTCGATCACCGGCGGCTCGCTGTTCCGCATCGGCGTTGGAGCCATGCCGTTTCTGCTGCCGCTGATGTTGCAGCTTGGCTTTGGGCTCAATCCGTTCCAGTCGGGCGCCATCACCTTCATTTCGGCCATCGGCGCCATCATGAGCAAGTTCGTGGCAGAGCGCGTTTTTGCACGCTTCGGCTTTCCGCGCGTGCTCGCCTTTGCCTCGATTTTCGGCGGCGTGTTGATTGCAGCGCAGGGCCTGTTTACCGCCGAAACGTCGGCCCCGGTGATGATGGCCGTGCTGCTGGCGGGCGGCGTCTTGCGCTCGGTGTTTTTCACTGGCTCCAATGCCCTTGGCTACGCGGACATTTCGGACGAGGAAGCGAGCCAGGCCACGGCAATCGTCGCGGTGTGCCAGCAACTGTCGGTGGCGTTTGGCGTCGCCGTAGCCGGCGCCATCCTCGAAATCACCAGCCACTATACCGGTGGTCACCTGTCATTGCTCAATTTCCAGATCGCCTTCTTTGCCGTAGGCGGCCTTAGTGCCGTGGCGAGCCTTGTTTATCTCGCCCTCCCCAAGAATGCCGGCGCGGACGTTTCAGGTCATCGCGCTTACAAGGAGTAGCGGCCCGGCCAAAACCGGACCGAAAAGCCAGTGTCTCGAACTACGCCCCTTATTCTGGCCACAGCCCTGTTCATGGAAAACATGGACTCGACCGTTATTGCCACCTCGCTCGCCGCCATTGCCGAGGATATCGGCACGGACCCGATTTCGCTAAAACTGGCGCTGACGGCCTATCTCGTGGCGCTCGCCATCTTCATTCCGATTTCGAGCTGGATGGCCGATCGGTTCGGTGCGCGTCGCGTGTTCCGCGTGGCCATGCTGGTCTTCATGATCGGTTCGATTTGTTGTGCGTTCTCGAGCTCGCTGGCCCAGTTCGTCGGCGCGCGTTTCATCCAGGGCATGGGCGGCGCCATGATGGGGCCGGTGGCGCGCCTTGTGCTGGTGCGCGCCACGCCGCGCCATCAGCTGGTGGATGCCATGGCCTGGCTGACCATTCCGGCGCTGATCGGGCCCATCGTCGGCCCGCCCTTTGGCGGCTTCCTCACCACCTATTTTTCCTGGCACTGGATTTTCTGGATCAACATTCCGATCGGTGTTCTGGGCATCGTGCTCGTGGGCTTCGCCCTGCCCAATGAACACCGCAACAAGCCGCGCAATATCGACGGGCCGGGTTTTGTCATGGCCGGCCTCGCCTTTGCCCTCTTCGCCTTCGGCTGTTCAGTGGTGAGCCTACCCGCCCTGCCCCCTCTCTACGGCGCCATCGCGGCCGTCGCGGGCATGGGCATCGGCTGTTTCTACGTGCGTCATGCGCTGCGGACCGAATTTCCGCTGCTCGACCTGCGGCTGCTCGCCGTGCGCAATTTCCGCATCGCCATTGTCGCGGGCACCTTCTTCCGCCTCGGCCAGGGTGCAACGCCCTTCCTCTTTCCGCTGATGCTGCAGCTGACCTTCGGCCTCTCGCCCTTTGAGAGCGGCATGGTGACCTTTGTGGGCGCCATCGGCGCCCTAGTGGCAAAATTCGTCGCCAACTGGATGTTTGCCCATTGGGGGTTCAAATATCCGCTGGTCTGGTCGACCGCTATTTCGGCCGCCGGCATCGTGGCCATGGGGCTCTACACGCCCGAAACGCCGATGCCGCTGATCCTCGCGATCCTCACGTTTACCGGCTTCTGGCAATCGACCTTCTGGACCGGTTCGAACGCCTTCACCTTTGCCGATATCGAAGACAAGGACGCCGGCCAGGCCAATGTGATCAGCCAGGTCTGGGGCCAGCTAATGTTCGCCATGGGCGTGGCGCTGGGCGGCGGCACGCTGGAACTGGTGCATCGCCTGCGCGGCGGCGGCGAACTGGCGCTGGTCGATTTCCACATCGCCTTCTATGTGGTGGCGGCGGTCGGGCTCGTGGCAACAGTGCTATTCATGACGCTGCCAAAGAATGCCGGGCATCAATTGCTCGGCAAACCGCACGCGCATTGAACGATCAGGGGACGGCGACGCGGGCCTGCTTGGCCCGCTCCGGTCCGCTGGCCTCCCACCAATCCGCGAGGCCCTCGATGAGCGGCAGCACCTGCGCGCCGGCGGGCGTGAGATCGTATTCCACGCGCAAGGGATAGCCGGGAAACGCCGTGCGCATGACCAGCCCCACCGCTTCGAGCTTGCGCAGTTCCATCGTCAGGATGCGGTGTGACACCGTGGGATTGTCGCGCTTGAGATCGCTGAACCGCTTGGTCCCGTCCTTGAGATAGTAAAGCAGCAGGCCGGGCCAACGTCCGGATAGCGCGCGCATCACATCCTCGATGGGGCAGTTGGAAACCAGCGTCTGCATGGGGCTCTCGTGGTTACAAAATTGTCCGTAATTTACTTAGGGGCGGAGGCGGGTAGGTTCCAGCCCGCTGGCCAGCATCATTTGACACTTCTTGAAAGATGACAAATGGAACCGATCCTTGTCTACGGCCACCCGGCCGGGAGCTCCATGGGGCTCATTGCCGCCTTCGAATGGCTGGGCCTGCCCTATCGGCTCTGCCGCGTCGACATGCTCGGCGAGATGCGCGAACCGGGCTATGCGCAGATCAATGCCCGCCACGAAACGCCCGCGCTGATCACGCCCGCAGGTCGGCCAATCACCGAGACCATGGCCATAGCCGCCTGGCTTGCCGCCCGCGACACCGACCATCGCATCAGCTATTCGCCCGAAAGCGCCGAGGCCGATCGCATGTGGCAATTGCTGGGTTTTATCAACACCGGCTTCACCGGCGCCTTCAGCCCGCTCTGGGCCGCGCTCGAAATGGAACCGCCGAACCCGGTCTTGCAGGAGAACCTGCGCATCTGGGGGCGCGAGGGCGTTATGGAGCGCCATGACAAGCTCGAAGCGATAACAGGCAATGGCCCTTATCTCGTAGGCGAAAGCCCCTCGCTTGCCGATGCCGTGCTGATCGGCGTCGCCCGCTGGCTCGATTTTCATGAGGTGGCCGATGCTCAACGCTGGCCAAAGCTCGCCGCCTTGCGGCGCCGCCTCGAAACCGATCCTGCCGTCATTTTTGCGCTCGCCATCGAGAACGGCGAGACACCGGTGGGATCAGGTTCGTTCAAGGGGCATGTGGCACTCGCCGATGTGATCAAGCGCTACGGCCGGGCAGCCGCCTGACCTCGGGGGCCGCGGTCAGTCCGCGGCCTCTCCGTGATATCAGGTGACGACGCCTAGGATCGTGTTCACGCCCATCGCGATCGTGCTCAAAATACTTTTGACTGTGTCTCCGGTTTCCCAGACATCGCAGATGCCCTTCAGCCTCCCCCAAGCCGTCTTCAATTTGCCCTTGTCGGGATTTTGGGTGCGGAGGATCGTCACCAGGCTTTGCAGTTCCTTCTGCAGCTCCTCATTGCGGTGATCCCTGACGAAGTTGCCCAGTTCCTTGAGCGCCTCGTTGAACTGACCATTGAGGAAATTGAGCTGATCTACAGAAATACCTTGATGCTGGGAAAAATGAACAGAATAGTCGTAGACATGATGGACCGATCTATCCAAAACATTGACGGAATGATCTTCGATCTTTTTGTTGTCGATGTTGACGGTATAGTTGAAGGCGTTGCCCGATGAAGTGAGGGCCGCGAAAATCAGGTCGCGCACCTGGATCATGAATTCTTGATCGCGCGACCAGAAGAGGGTCATGCCGCCGCTGTTGCTGAGCAGCTCAATGCCGTATTCCTTGCCTTCTGTTCGAGGCCGGACGAAGCCGCGAAAGAAGACGATGACGCCCGCAATCATGGCCGCGAGGCCCAAGAGTGGCTCGATCTCCGCGTTGAAACCGAAAACGGCGAGGAAGATCCCAATCGCCATGAAGGTGACGACCCGCTGAAAATAGGGCCATCCCTTCTGAAAGGTATGCGATTTCCGTTCCACCATGCGTGCCGACGAAATGTTCTTCGTCGGATATATCTGGTTGTTTAGCGTTATCGCGTCGTTGGTGATTTTCACTTACGCCTCCCGCATCAGCGAAGACATAGATCACCAGACAAAACATTAAACTTGAGCCCTTTGCAATATTGAGGGCCCGGCGTGGCGCTATTCGCTTTCGGACTCGACCTCTGCCCTACCCTTAAACCCCTTGGCCACAAGATAGGCCTCGGCCGACTCGCTGCGGCTCGACGGCGGCTTTATGTGCATGGTGGTCTTGAAATGGCGTTTCAGCATGTGCAGCAGCTCATGCTCGGTGCCGCCCTGGAAAACCTTGGCAACGAAAGACCCGCCGGGATTGAGCACCTGAATGGCGAAATCGGCGGCGATCTCGATGAGATGCACGATGCGCAGGTGGTCGGTGGGCCGGTGACCGGTCGTCGGCCAGGCCATGTCGCTCATCACCACGTCGGCCTTGTGGCCACCCATGGCCGCGAAGAGCTGATCGGGCGCGTCTTCCTCGGTGAAATCCTTGCGGAGCAGGACAACGCCGGGGATCGGGTCCATTTCAAGATAGTCGATGCCGACAACAAGCGGGTGCTCGGCCGTCGAGCCCACCGCGTTGGCCGCGACCTGCGACCAGCCGCCGGGCGCAGCGCCGAGGTCGACGACACGCATGCCCTTCTTGAAGAGCTTTTGCTTCTCGTCGATTTCCTTGATCTTGAAGGCCGCGCGCGAGCGATAGCCTTCCGAACGGGCGCGGGCCACATAGGGGTCGTTGAGCTGGCGCTGCAGCCATTTGGTGGACGAGGTCGTCCGCCCCTTGGCTGTCTTGAGCCGGATTTTGAGGTCCCTGTCGGACTTGCGGCCGCCTGTGCCGAGTGCCTTATCCACCATTTGCGTTTCTCCGCTTGGGGCGGCTCGGCCGCTTGTGAACCTTATCTGCATCCATCAAGGAAATCAGGATGCCTTCGCGCAGGCCGCGATCGGCCACGCGCACGCGCTCGGTCGGCCACTCACGCCGAATGGCTTCAAAAATGGCGCAGCCGGGCAGCACGAGATCGGCGCGATCCCGACCAATGCAGGGATGCGTCACGCGCCGGTCGAAGGGCATATTGAGAAGGACGCGCATGATGTCGTCCACTTCCTGGCTCTTGAGCCAGAGCCCATCCACCTTCTGGCGCTCATAGCGCTCGAGGCCGAGATGGAGGCCAGCCAGCGTCGTCACCGTACCCGAAGTGCCGATCAGGTGCACGGGATGCGCGGCAATCATCTGGCGGAGCTTTTCGCGGCCGCGGAACTGTTTCAGGTGCTCGGAAACAAAACCGACCATGGCTTCAAACACTTCGGGCGTGACATTGACCCCGCCAAAGCGCTCGGCAATGGAGACGACGCCGACCGGCAGCGACTGCCATGAGCGGATCGAGGCCGACATGCGCCCCTGCGAGCGCGGCCGGCCACCGCGGAAATCGAGCCAGGCGAGTTCGGAGGAACCACCGCCAATGTCAAACATCAGCGCGCCCTGAGCCGTATCGTCGATAAGATCGGCGCAACCGGTCACAGCCAATTCGGCCTCGGTGCGCCGGTCGACGATTTCAAGCTCAAGCCCAAGCTCTTCCTTCACCCTACCGAGAAATTCCGGGCCATTTTCGGCAGCGCGACAAGCTTCGGTGGCGATGAGCCGCATGCGGGTCGGCTGGTGGTCGCGCAGCTTGTTCCGGCACTGCTTGAGCGCTTCCATGGTGCGTTCCATGGCCGCGTCGCCAAGGCGCCCGGTTACCGAAACACCCTCACCAAGACGCACTATGCGCGTAAACCCGTCGAGCACACGAAAACCGTGCTCGTGCGGGCGCGCAATGAGAAGGCGGCAGTTATTGGTCCCAAGGTCGAGCGCCGCATAGAGCGGGCCGCGCGCGCGCCGGGGCGCATGACTTGTCCGCGGCTCCGCCACAGGTGGCGCAGCCGAGCCCCTTGCCTTCCGATCCTGAGCGGAAGGCGTGCGGAGCGCCGTGCCGGTCCGGGCGACCGACAAGGCAGCGGACCGATTCGGATCGGTCACCTGATTCTCCTGACGCGGCGCGGTCGCTGGCCGGTATTTCCGGCCGCGCCCAAGGCGCAGCTTTGGTGTTGCATTGTTGAAAAAGACGGTACTTCAACGCTGAGCCAAGCGCAATGCACACATTGGTTGGGCAAACTTGCACCATCCCCGCTTGCAATCCTCGTCCGCTTTGTCTAATGAGACCCCGCGCCGCCACGGAAGCACCGCTTCTGAGGATCACGGCCCGGCCAGCAGGCTCTGCTGGGGAATAGTTCAATGGTAGAACAGCGGACTCTGACTCCGTCGATCTTGGTTCGAATCCAGGTTCCCCAGCCAAAATTCCATCACGCAGTGGATTTTTCAGAGTTATTTTTGTGAGTCTGCGAATCTTGCACGCATAGTCTCACGGGGCTCCACACGCGCCGACCCAACACAGGTTAGCATGGGTACGCGCCTGCTTTACTGCGTTCGTCGTGGCACCACCTTTCATCGGCGCAGCCGCTTGCCAACGACTCGGCGTGCGGCGGCTGCTGCGCTCGACCCACACGCTCACCCTGACGGCGGAAGGTCGCGCCTATCTCCAGGCTGCGCGACGCGTCCTGGCCGACCTGAACGATGCCGAGCAGCAGATCGCCGACCACGGTTCCGGCCGGCGTTCGCGTTTTTGTGGACTTCCTGGTCGACAAGCTGCGCTGAAACGTGCCCAATTCCGGACGCCGAACGCATAGGTGGTGGCACCGTGTTAGGTGATTTTCCGCAAGATGCGATGCGAATCCAGGCACGCGGCGGCCGCCTCCCGCCCCTTGTTGTGCTCGTCGTCGCGGCTGCGGAGGATCGCCTGCTCATCGGTATAGGTGGTCAGGATGCCGAATGTCAGCGGAATGCCCGTCGCGAGCGAGGCGTTCATCAGACCGGTGCTGGCGGCCTCGCTGATATATTCGAAATGCGCGGTGTCTCCCTTGATTACGCAGCCAAGACAGATCACGCCGTCAAATTTTCCCGTCTGGGCCAGCATCTGCGCGATCAGCGGAATTTCGAAGGCCCCGGGCGCCGACAGCACATCTTCATCGCGCAAAGCGATGGATTTTTCGCTCAGGTAGGCGCGCGCGCCGCGGAGAAGGCCGGATGTGACCTCCTCGTTGAAGCGGCTGACGACAATGGCAAAACGGGGATTTGGATTGGTGATCATATCGGGTCTCATCCAAGGGTCAATGTGTGGCCAAGGCGGTCGCGCTTGGTCGCAAGATAGGTCTGGTTGAAGGGGGTGGCGGGAACCACGAGCGGCACGCATTGCGCCACGGCGATACCGTAACGTTCGAGCGCCCGCGCCTTTTCAGGATTGTTGGTCAGGAGGCGAATGCGGGCATAGCCAAGCGCTTTCAGCATCTGCGCGGCGACCCCATAGTCGCGAGCATCGACCGGATGGCCAAGCATCTGGTTGGCCATCACCGTGTCGTGGCCCTGATCCTGCAGGGCATAGGCTTTGATCTTGTTGCCAAGGCCGATGCCACGGCCTTCGTGGCCGCGCAGGTAGAGCAAGGCGCCGCCGGCGCTCTCGGAAATCCTGCGCATGGCATCCTGCAATTGCGCGCCGCAATCGCAGCGCAGCGACCCGAGAGCGTCACCCGTGAGGCATTCCGAATGCAGCCGCACGAGCGGCGTCTGTGTCTCTCCGCGCTTGACCGCCGCGATATGCTCGATCCCGTCGATGCTATTGCGAAACGCATGCAGCCGCAGCACGTCGCTTGCGAATGCCGAAGGCAGGTCAGTGCTGGCGATTTCCTCAACGAGCGTTTCAGTCCTGATCCGGTGCTCGGCAAGCTCGCGAACGCTGAGCATGACGAGGCCATGCTTTCTTGCGAAGGCAAGGAGGTCTTCACGCCTTGCCATCTGCCCATCGTCCCGCATGATTTCGCAAATGACAGCACCGGGTTCGAGCCCGGCAAGGCGAACGAGATCCACTGCGCCCTCCGTATGCCCGTTGCGGGCCAGGACGCCGCCGTCCACCGCTCGCAGCGGGAAGACATGCCCCGGCGAGACGATATCGTCCGGCGTCACTTCGGACGACGCCGCCAGTCGCATCGTGTGGGCGCGATCGGCCGCTGAAATACCGGTGGAGATACCCTCGCGGGCCTCGATAGATACGGTGAAGGCCGTCGACCGACGCGTGCGATTGTCACGCACCATGGGGCGTAGACCGAGATGATCGACCTGCGCGCCGGTGAGCGCGAGGCAGACCAGTCCACGGCCATGCATGGCCATGAAATTGACTGCCTCCGCCGTGGCAAACTGCGCCGGCAGCACGAGGTCGCCTTCGTTCTCACGATCCTCGTCATCGACGAGGACGATCATACGCCCCTCTTTCAGGGCGCTCAGGGCTTCAGATAGGGCAGGCATAGCCGCTCCACATACTTGGCGATAACATCGACTTCGACATTGACCTGGTCGCCCACGGCGAGGGCGTGCAGGTTAGTGTGGGTCCAGGTGTGAGGGATGATCATCACCCCGACCTGGAACCGCACGTCGGCTTGCGAAATGGAATTGATGGTCAGGCTGATGCCGTTGAGCGCAATCGAGCCTTTGGCGACGCAATAGCGGGCCAATTCCGCGTCCACATCGAAGGCGAGCCGATAGGCGCCGGCCTCCTCGGTCGCCGAGACCAGTGTGGCCCGGCCATCGACATGACCCTGGACCAGATGCCCCGAAAGCCGCGTTTCCAGGCGAACCGAGCGTTCGAGGTTGACGGCATCGCCAACCTCGATGGTGCCGAGCGTGCTGCGCGCCAGCGTCTCGGGACTAAGGAAGAACTCGGTCCTTCCGCCGATCTCAAGCGAAGTGACGGTGAGGCAGACGCCGTTGACGGCGACACTTTCTCCAAGCTCAAGGTCGGGGTAGCCCGTCGTGATCGCCAGTCTCAGGCTTGCACCGACTGGCTCGGCGACCTCCACCTTGGCGAGGCGTTGAATAATGCCGGAAAACATCTAGGACCTTTCTGTCAGGGCGAATGAATGGGGTTGGGAAAGCACCTCGACGCGATCAGGGCCGTCTTTGTCGGCGGTGATGCGGACATGCTCGTCCCAGAACGGGCTGACGAGCACGCTCTCGGTGAGCAGCGGACCCGCTTCGACCAGCACTTCGAGAGCACCGGCCTCTCCCAATTGGTGCAACGCGTCGGCGAGGGAGTGAGGGAGCAGGACGCGAAAGCCGCGCGCCGTCGCGGCGTCGATATAGTTTGTGGAGACGCGTCTGCGTCGGTCTAGAATGGCCAGGTGGCGGTTTCTGCTTACAAAATCAGGCACATGACGCACCGTGAACTCGGGTGCGTCTGCGAGAATCGTGCCGGAACCGGTGAGCACGGCGTCCGCCCGACGGCGCAGCTCGTGAGCCAGTTTCAGCGAGTCTTGGGAGGTGAACGTCTTTTGCCCGCGGGGTGGAATCATGGCCCCACTACCGTCCACCGCCTGCTTGACGGTTACCCACGGAAGGCCCGTTAGCATGCGTTTCGCAAAAGGCTCGACCAAGCGCTGTGCGCTGGCGGCAAGGCTGGGATCGAGGGCGCCGATGCTCCGGACGGTCAGCCCTGCCGCCCGCAGACGTTCAGCGCCGCCTCCAACTACGGCGGGATTGGGATCAGCCGCACCGATCCAGACGGCCTTTGCCGTTGTGCTCAGGATGGCTTCAGAGCAGGGCGGTGTGCGCCCGAAATGATTGCAGGGTTCGAGCGTGACGACGATCGTGTGGATCGCCCCGCCAAGACCTTTTGCCCGGCACTCCGCGATTGCCAAAGCCTCGGAGTGGCTCGTGCCGGCCCGTTGATGCGCGGCGACCGCCAGCACGTTGCCGGATGCCTCGAGGATCGCGCAGCCGACCGGCGGGTTGGGCGCAGTAGCGCCCACGAAGGCCCGAGCAGCGTCCAGTGCCAGGCGAAACGCCAGTGCAACGGCGTCTGGGGAGGGAGATTGTTCTGGCTCAGTACCCATGCTTCGTCCTTGGTGACGACGAAGCTCAGGGCGCATGACGACAAGTGGCGCCCATTCCGGCGCGGAATGGTCGCTTGCTAGACAGTCATGTGTTCTCTTCCATCCGGACTATACCGTCGGCCTCGGAGTTGAACCGAGTCTGCTGACCTCTCTCCTTACGGAAAGAGCGCTCGCGGGCTGATGCAGCTTTCGATGCAAACACCGCCGGTGGGGAATTGCACCCCGCCCTGAGAACGTCTGCCCGACCTACATGGCCGAGCAGGGCCCACATAGGCCGCTCGGACGGCAATTGCAATGGGTGGTATAGGTCTCGGCCACCAAGGTTTGTCTGCTTCCGAAATCGCCTAGGCGATCTGAATGCCCGCGATAGGGCGTATGCGGCCCTCGAGTGCGCGCAGCGATAGTGGCCGAGAATGGGTGCGATGCAGAAGAGAGGCACTACTCGTATCTAGGCGCCGCCTCTAGCCCTATGTGCCTCTGGTATCCCGATCGCCAATAAGGCTATCCCTGCGATGATCAGCAGCCATCCGTCGATGAGCAAGTAAGCGAAAACGCCAAGGACGCCGCCGGCAAGAAATGCCGTGAGCGTAAATAGGGACAGCCGGAAGCGGGGCGCGGGTTGACCGCGCACCAGGGCGGCCAGACCTAGTCCGATATCTGTGGCCATGCCCGACACATGCGTCGTTCGAACGCGTGCATCGCTGATGCGCGTCGTCGCTGCGTTCTGCACGCCCATGATGAAGCTAAGGCAGATAACAAGACCTGTCTGAAAGCCACGAAAGAACAGTGCTATGGGTCCAAGTAGCAGCAGCAGACCAGCCTCGAGCAGCACGCTATAGGCATAAATACCCCGCACGCCTCGCTGCCGACCGATTTCAATCATGAATCCTGAACAGCAAGCTCCCAAAATGAAGGACACGATCATCGCCGCGAACAATGCGGCGGTGTCCAGCCGGCCCAGGGCAAGATGATCGGACAGACTAGAGACGTTGCCCGTCATGTTGGCGGAGAAGAAGCCCGCTGCCTGGAACCCGGCCCCATTGAGTGCGCCTGCCACACCTGCCAGCAAGGTGGCTAGCTTCAGATCGATATCGACAGTTCGCTGATCACCTTCGCGAATAAGCATATTCTGGCACCTGTCGCAGAACGAACCTCGGCCGAAATACGGCCGAGGCGACACTTCATTCGATCTGACCGGGCAAGCTCGAGTCGGGCAAGGGCAAACACTCGCGTAGGCGATCCGGTGCCCCATTAAGCAAAGTTCGAGATCATGCGTTCCGCGCTCGGGTTTGTGCCACTCCTGTCGGCAAGATCATGTCTCGCCTTTCTGTTTGCTATCAGGCTATCACTAGCTGGCAGACGCGCTCTTGCGCTCAAACACACACACTTCTGCGGCCGACGTGACCACAATTCTGTCCGGCGTGATGTTCGTGTAGCTGCGCCGTGTGCCGCAAACGGCGCCCCCTTCTCCGAACACCTCGAGGATGCCGCGGTCGTGGAACACGAGAAGGACCGTGGCTGACTCGAGGGCCGCATCGTAGCGGATCTTTCCATCATCTTGCGGCAAGCGTATCGAGAGTCGGCCGTTCAAAATGGTGACCTCAAAGGAAAGGGCAGCCCCCGACATTGCCATGATCCTGGTACCCTCGAGCGCTCCCTTCAGACGTATTTCGGTTGGAACATCGCCCAGCGCAAAGCTCCCGTCCAACTCCGGGGGTAGCAGACGCGTGGGCCAAGCTTTGTCGAGTTCCCGAGCAGGCCGCATCAGCAGCCGCCCTGACGGATCGAGGGCAAGTTCGCGCGGCAGGGACATCTCGCCCGAATAGGGAGAACCCGGCGGCTTGCGATATTCCCAGTTGAAGAGCCAGGCAAAGGCGATTTGCCGCTCGTCCGCGGCAAAACTCTGCATGGCGTAGTAGTCAGTGCCGAAGTCGAGGATCTGCAGGTCGCCGGTACTCGGAACGAATGTGTCGTTCCGAAAGTCGCCGACTATTGCAAACAGCAGGTTATGGCGACCACTCTCCGGCTCGGTATAGCCGACAAATCCCATGATCATCACCCACTTGCCATCGAGCGGGAAGAAGTCGGGGCATTCGACGGCACGGGCGCCGTTCTGGCGATAATGGGCCGGGGCGCGGTAGAGCGGACCGAGATAGGTCCAGTCCATCAGGTTGGGCGAGCCGTAGAGCAACACGGCGGGATCGCCATGCAGCGCGGCGCCCAGCACCATGCGATAGGCCCCTGCCCCCTCGTCCCACCACACTTTCGGGTCGCGAAAGTCGTGTTCGACGCCATCGTCGACCGGTCGGGTATCGAGAATGGTTTCCGCGCCCGACAGGTGCAGCATGCCCCGGTCCGGTCGCCCCAGCTTCTGGATTTCCCGGTAGCCGGTGAAGAGATCGTAGGCCGGGAGGCGCTCGGTATAGAAGAACATCAGGCTACCATTCCGATCCCGGAAGGCATTGCCCGAAAAGGCACCGCCGGTAGCGCCGAGCCGCCACAGATTCTGTTCGGGATGCAGGAAGACCGGCATGTGGGTCCAGTTGAAGAGGTCCTTGCTGACCGCATGACCCCAGTGCATTGGCCCCCAATCGGTGCCAGCCGGATGGAACTGGTAGAACATGTGCCATGTGTCCCCGATCCGGCACAACCCGTTGGGATCGTTCATCCATTGGCGGATCGGCGAGAAATGCAGGGTCGGACGCAAAGGGTCGGACGCCATCCAGTCTTCGATTTCGGAACCGCTGCGCAGAACCACGCCATCGGCGCCAAACTCCCAGACAGTGATGCCCGCGTGTTCGACTGTATTGGGGTCATAGCCATAGGCCCAGAGAATGGCCTCGGGCCTATCGCAGTCGAGGGTAATCGACGAGGCTTCGCGATGCTGGTAGCTGAAAAACTCCGGATGCGCCGCCAAGGCAGGAACCCGCCAGAGCACCGCCTCGCCTTCGGTGATGCGAATGGTTCCCGGCCCCTCGGCCCAGAATTCGAGCCGATAGCCTGCGGCAAGGGTAACATTTGCTTGCACGGTCAGGGCCTTGCTTCCGTAGCGCCTTGGCCGCCGGGCACCGGCGTGCCGCGGAAGGCGTTGACCGCCCGATCGATCTCAACCTGTGCTTCGCTGCCGGAGTCGAGAATGACGTTCTGGGTCGAGCCGGGTTCGACCTTGACGGCCACCACGTCGAGGCGGGTCAGGCTGCCTGTTGAGAGTATGGCCTCGACCTGCGTGGCAAAACAGGCGCTGTTGGGTGCATCGTCCTCCTGCGCCGGCTCAGTTGTGGCAACGACGTGATTGTTGGCGACATAGTTTCCGCCCCCGGACACCAGTCGGATGATGACAGGCTTCTGGCCAGCGGGCTTGAGGAGCCGCGCATCAATCGACTCCGAAATGTGGTTGGCGATCACCGAATTGTTGTCGCCATTGATATGCAGAAGCCCGAACTGATCATCGAGTCCGTTGTCATAGCCCTTCATCGGCGCCCAGGGCTCACGATCCCGGAGGAAATGATTTGATGAGACCAGGTTTTCCGAGCAGTTCTCCGAAAAGATCAGCATGCCCGGATAAAAGGAATGGAGCCTGTTCCCGGTAATGGAAGAGCGTGCCACGCCCGAGAAATGCACGCTGCTTCTGCCGCGCGGAAACACATTATTGCCGCTGACCAGCAGACCACCAAAGTTCTCGGCGAAGATCGAATGGCCATCATAGCCAGCGCCGATAAGATTGTTCGAAATCTTCGAAGCCTGCCCCATACCGCGCAATTCGAGGCAGTTGCCGCATTCGGCGATGAAGTTGTTATCAACCGTCAGCGCATCTGAGTGATGCGCGACAATGCCGTGCTCGAGATAGATGAGCCCCATGCCGGTAATGCGGAACGAGTCATTGGCGCTGGCGATATGAATACCCGTCTTGCCATTGCGGTAGGAATTCTCGGGATCGCCATCCGGGACATGGTCTTCAAAATGCAGGCCGTCGATGCAGAAATCGGCGAACTCGATCGAGCTGAGGCGCGGATTGCCGTCGCGTTTGACGAGGAACGCGGCGCGGACATCGTCGCCCGCCATATCGGCAGGCAGGTCGACCAGCACACGGCTGCCTCCTGGCCAAATCTCGTGCCAGTTCCTGATTTCGTCGGCGGGCGTGTTGAAACGGATGCTGGACGAGGTGAAGCCGTGCCCCGAACCAACAATTCTGAGATAGCTGATATCGATAAGAACCTGGGTAGCCAGGCGGTAGTCACCCGGCGGGATGTAGATCACCGCGCCCGGTTTGCCGCCGTCCCGAATATCGCGATCTGCCTGCCGATTTTTGATATCGGCGATGATGCTGTTGATGACCGCACCAATATCCTTGCTCGGATCGCCCGCTGGCCAGCGGGTGACATCGTAGGCATTGGGGCTGGTCATGGAGAGGTCTTTCTCAACTTGAAATGTGTTCTGGCCGCCCGACACCGGGGCCTGCTGCAGGTTCTGCATGTCGGTCACCAGATGCTTTCGCGGGTGTCTGGGTCGAAGAAGTGGAGGTTGTGCGGGGTAATCGCGAGGCGCGCCCGATCACCGGCGCGCAACTGGGTGCGTGGCGAAAAACGTCCCACGGCAGTTCGGCTCATGGTCTCGGCAGCGGCGATATCGGGATCCTCAGCATCAACCCAGGTGGCATCGAGCGCCAAATGCACCATGGTTTCGGCGCCCAGCGCTTCGACCAGCGTCACCGGCGCGGAAATCTCGGCATAGTCGCGCTTGTCGGTGACGGCGGCATCGTCGATATCCTCAGGTCGGATACCCACGATCAGGCTGCGGCCCGAATAGGCACCGAGCCCCGGGCGCGCGGCAAAGACCGCCTCGGGCAGAGCGATACTCTGGCTGCCCAGGGTCAATTGCGAGCCGGCGAGCGTCGCCTGATAAAGATTCATCGATGGCGAGCCGATGAAGGCGGCAACGAAGACATTTGCGGGCCGCTGATAGAGGTTCTGCGGCGTGTCGATCTGCTGCAGGCGCCCGGCCTTGAGCACGGTCACGCGGTCGCCCATGGTCATGGCCTCGACCTGGTCGTGCGTGACATAGACCGTCGTCACCCCCAGCGCACGCTGGAGCTTGACGATCTCGGCGCGCATCTGCACGCGCAACTTGGCGTCGAGATTGGAGAGAGGTTCATCCATCAGGAAGGCGCGGGGCCGGCGGACAATGGCGCGGCCCATGGCCACACGCTGCCGCTGTCCGCCGGAAAGCTTGCCCGGCTTGCGGTCGAGATGCGGGGTGAGTTCGAGAATACGCGCCGCTTCGCTGACGCGCCGTTCGATCTCGTCCTTGGCGACCCCAGCCATGCGGAGCGGAAAGGCGATGTTTTCGCGCACGGTCTTGTGCGGGTAGAGCGCGTAGGACTGGAACACCATGGCGATGTCACGGTCCTTGGGATCGACATGGTTGACGACCTGATCGCCAATGATCAATTCGCCGGCGCTGATGGTTTCGAGGCCCGCGATCATCCGCAATGCCGTGGACTTGCCGCAGCCGGAGGGGCCGACAAAGACCATGAATTCGCCGTCCTCGATTTCGAAGCTCAGGTCGTGAATGGCGGGATAGCGGTCGCCATAGACCTTGTGGATCCTGTCCAGTTTGATGCGTGCCATTTGACTAGCCTTTCACGGCGCCGAAGGTCAGTCCGCCCACAATCTGCTTTTGCAGCAACAGGGTGACGAGAATGACGGGAAGCGAATAGAGCACCGCTGCAGCAGTCATCGGGCCCCAGGCGAGGCCATAGACCGAGTTGAATTCAGCGATGACGATGGGGGCGGTCTTGCTGTTCTGCGAGGTCAGCAGCAAGGCAAACAGGAACTCATTCCAGCTCGCGATGAAGCTGAAGAGCGCGGTGATCGCCAGGCCGCTCGGCATCAGGGGCAGGATGATATGCACGAATGCGCCAAACCGGGTGCACCCATCCATGCGCGCCGCCTCCTCCAGTTCCTTAGGCACACCCTCGAAGAAGGCCGACATCAGCAGTAGCGCGAGCGGCACGGCCGTCGAGGTATGGGCGAGTACGAGGCCAAATGTTGTGTCCAACAGGCCCAGCGTCTTCATCACCTGGAAGAGCGGCACGCCGAGCGAAACGGCGGGCACCATGCGAGTGACCAGTGCGAACAGCAGGAAGATGACCGTGATCCGCCTTCGATAGAGCGCGGAGACATAGGCGGCTGGAACGGCGATCAGCAGCGACAGAAGGGTCGTCAGCACCGCCACCACGGTCGAATTCACGAAGGCATTGGGCAGCCCCGCCGTCCCGATGACGGTAGCGAAATTTTCCAGCGACACCCGACCAGGGAAAAAGGACGGCGGAATCTGCTGCACATCGGCCGGGGATTTTAGCGAAGTGGAGACGAGATAGACATACGGCAGGGCATAGGAGAGGACCAGGACGAGGGCCGCCAGGTTGATGATGGTCTTGCCAAAGTCAGGCGACGGACGGTCAGCCATTGTCGGTCCTCCAGATTTTCCAGTAGGCGAAGGCGGCGAGCAAAATCATGAAGGCCAGGAACAGGGTGGCCGATGCCGAGGCCTCGCCAAGGTCGCCATATCGGACCATGCGTTGATAGATGTTCATGGAGAACACTTCGCTCGCCTGGCGCGGACCGCCTTGGGTCTGGATCCAGATGAGGTCGAAGGTCTTGAGCGCGTCGATGCCGCGCACGATAACGACCACGGCGATGACCGGGCGCATCAGCGGCAGGGTCACATGCCAGAAGCGCTTGAGCGCATTGGCGCCATCGATCCGCGCGGCTTCGAGTAAATCCTTGGGAATGTTGGTGAGGCCGGCATAGCTGACCAGGGCGACAAAGGACGTGGTCAGCCAGATGTCGGCAAAGGCAACCGAATAGATCACGATATCGGGGTCCGACAGCCAGTTGATGGCCTTGGGATTGGGGATGATGCCCAGTGCGGAAAGACCGTAGTTGAGGATGCCGATATCGCCGACGAGGAGAAATCGCCAAAGCAGGCCAGCAACGATCGGCGAGATCATCAGCGGCAAGGCAAAGATGGTGCGGTGCCAGTTAGACTTGCCTGATATGGCCGAAAACAGCAGCGCCGCGCCAAAGCCGAAGATGAATTCGAAGCAGAGAGCGAAAGCCGAATACTGCAGTGTCCGCAGGGCGGTTTCGAGAATGCGCTTGGACGTCAGGGCGTCAGCATAGTTGGCTAACCCCACCCAGACTCGGGCCGACGGGTTGATCAACTCGACTTCGAAGAATGAATTATAGACCAGCAGGGCGACCGGGTAGGCGACGAGCAATCCCAGGAACAACACTGCAGGCGCCAGCATAAGAAGCACGAACCTGCGTTCGGACATATCCCCCTCCCGTTTGACCGGATACCGGAGCGGCCTGGCACCGCTCCGGCTTGATGCGTTCAGACCCTATTGGCCCAGGATGTCGCGCGCGGTCTCCGCCGCATCCTGAAGAAGTTCGGCGACATTGTCCTCGCATTCCAGCGCGCCCTGGAAGGCGGGCATGACGGCTTCGTCCACGAGTTCCTGGTAGTCCTTGTTGAGCGGCCGGCCCTTGGTTGCGGGCGCCGACAGCGTCTCCATCAAGGGGGCGAAATGCTCGTAGCCGGGCTTGCCCATATAGCTCTGATAGGCCGAATTGGTCGCGGCCAGCCCGAGAGGCGCTTCGATCCCCAGCGCGTTATGCGCTTCGAGATAGGCAATGAACTGCCGCGCCGCATCCTTGTGCTGCGACGTCGACGGGATGACATTGTACCAAGGGCCCGGAATGGCCGCGATCCCGGCAGAGCCTGCGATCATCGGCGCGACGCCGACCTTTCCGGCAATTTGGCTGTCTTCCGGGGTCATCTTGTAGGCATGGGCCCAGAATTTCATCATGGCCGCCTGGCCCTGATAGAACAGGTTCTGCGCCTCGCCCCAGCTGATCTCGAGCGCATTGTCGGGCACGGACTTATCCAGGCACAGCGGCGCGCGATAGTTTTCCAGCGCATCGATATGGGCCTGGTTGTCGAGAATGACCTGACCTGCATCATCGAGGATCACGCCGGGCGAACCGGCCTGCAACACCTCGGCCATCCATTCCTCGGACGTGCCGCCGATCACCACCGTGCCGTAGATGCCGTCCTTGGTGAAGAAAGCAGCCATGTCACGCCACTGCTGCCAGGTCGCCGGCGGCACGAGATCGTAGCCGTATTTTTCCTTGAACGCGGCCTGATTGGCGGGGTCTTCCCAGAGGTCCTTGCGGTAGAAGACGATCTCGGCATTGGCCCAGGCAGGCATACCGATCATCTTGCCACCGACCGTAGCATCGGCCACGAGGGCCGGCGGCATATCGGCCCTGACGGCGTCGGTGAAGAGGTCGCTCAAGTCCTCGACATGATCGGCAAAGGCGGCGTTCCACACCACGTCGATGGTGGCGACGTCGTAGTTCGATGTGCCCGAGGCGATCTCCGCCGACAACTTGTCGTACACGCCCTGATAGGGCACCTCGACGAAATTGACCTCGATGCCGGTCTCCTTGGTGAAAGCATCGGCGGCAGCCTGCTGAAGCGAGTGGCCGCCACCTTCTACCAACACGGTAATAGCTTCGGCATGGACCACCGAGGTCATCAGGGCCAGTACCGCCACCGAGCAGTAAAGTGTCTTGTTCATGTCTCCTCCGGTCGTTTTTTTAGCAGGCGATCAACCCGCTGCACCTCGGACCATAAGAGGCGATGTCGACGTCGTCAATTGAAATGACAACGTCGACATTCGATATGTCGACGTTGTCGATTGCAGCGTATGAACGAGCAAGATAGTGTCCTTCCCGCATTGGAGGAATTGCATGGTCAGTATCAAGGATGTCGCGCGCATCGCTGGTGTCTCGGACAAGACAGTGTCGCGCGTCGTCAACCGCGAACCCAATGTGACGCAGGACACGATTGAAAAGGTGCAGTCAGCCATCGACGCGCTGGGCTATATTCCCAATCTTGCCGCCCGAAGCATTCGCTCCAGCCGCACCAATATCATCGGCATCATCACAGACTACATTTCGACCACCCCCTATTCCGGCGACATCGTCAGGGGCGTGCAGGACTGGGCAGGTGCCAATGGCCGCACGGTGCTGCTCGCCAATACCGACGGCAACGCCGAACGCGAGGCCAATATCTGGCGAACCTTCAAGGCGCATAGGATCGATGGCGTTCTCTATGTCGCCATGTATCACCGCACGGTCGCTCCGGCGTCAGGTGACGTATCAATCCCGACGGTTCTGGTGAACTCTCACGCCGAAGCCGGGCTCACCTACTCATCCATCGAGCCGGACGACTTCGGCGGCTCCTATGCATTGACGCAACATCTCGTCGAGCTCGGCCACCGCCGCATAGGCTATATCAGGCTCAACCCCCTGCTTCTCGGCGCCAATCAACGGCTCGACGCCTTCCTTGCTGCGACACAGGCAGGTGGCATTGCCGAAAACGACATCATTGTCCGGCTGGGGATGGAAGGGCCAATCGGCGCAGAAACGAACTACGTCTATCGGGAGGCTCTCAGCATGCTGTCGATGCCCAACCGCCCTACGGCGCTTGTGTGCGGTAATGATGAAATGGCGCTTCAGGCCTACCTCGCGGCTCTGTCTCTCGGCCTTCGCATACCAGACGACATCACGATCGTCGGCTTCGACGATTTCAGGACTGTGTCCCTGGCTCTAAAGCCCGAACTCACAACCGTGGCCCTGCCCTACTACGACCTGGGATGGCAGGGAGCCGAGATGCTGAACGACCTGGCAGAGGAAGCTAGTGCGATCGAGCGCCGAATTCTGAAATGCAACTTGGTAGGGCGACAGTCCAGTAAATAAGCGTGCGTGGCGCTGATCTCGCGACTGCAAAGGGGAATACGGTCCAGGATTGGGTGGCTACGGCACCGAATGAAACTCCACGAAAAAGCGAACCGGCCCCTCCGGAGCCACCTCATGCTCGGCTTGCGGATAGATAACAGCATGAATGCCGGCGTCCAGCTCCTGCTGCGTGCCCAGCACCAGGTCAGCAAAGCGCAGCCGCCCGGAAAGGACGTGGATTTTCGCCCATACCCCAGCTTTGGTGGAGTGGCTGCGCAGCAGGCCCGCCGGGACCGTCATTTCGGTAAATTCCGGCGTGCGCTTATAGGCGACGAGCCCATCGGGCCAGTGACGGTCGATATCAACCATCAGGCACCATCCCAGTCGTAGATATGAACCAGCTTGGGATCGTCGGCATGCTCGACCAGCATACGGCGGACACGGTCCTGCCAAAGGCGGGCGAATTCGGCCAGTTCCTCGGCATTCGCCTTGCCAGAAACAGCCTTGGGCATGAGCTGACTCATGATCAGCTCGTGCGGCACGTGGTCGGTGTTTATGTCGACCACCACGCCTTTGCCTGTGTCACGGCGGCGCAACGCCAGCGTGCCGTCGATATCGGTCTCGAAGCTGAGGAGATCCTTGCGCGCAAAGCGCTTGGCCGGGCCAATGCCCTGAAATCCGCTTTCGGGCGCAGCGCCTGTGAGCAGGGTCGCAACCGAAGCGAGAACGCCGGTTGTCGCATGGTCGCGTTCATTGCGCATGAACACTTCGATGCCGCCGCGTTCCGGGATCTCATCATCGTAAAGCGCCGAAAGCCCGTTGAGCACCATCAGATAGGCGCCAGCCACCGCCGGGCAGGAATGCCCCGCAAGCCGAACCGCATCGGCATAGCGGTACTCGATCACGCCGTCTTCTGCGGCCCCGAGAAAGGCAGCCAAAGGATCACGCATTTTGAGGGTGGGCGCGTCGTCGAAGAATTGAGGTAGGGTCATGGTAGCCTCAAGATGGAGAAGCCGCCGGCGCAAGCCAGCGGCAGAAAGGGTCAGAATGTGGGATCCAGGATGGAGGCGACCTCATCATTACTCAGCGCGTAGTCGTAGAAGCGCTGGTAGTAGGCCTTCATCTCGGCGGCAAAATCATAATCGGCATAGAGCTCGGGATGCATGCTCTGGGCCGCCCACTTCAGCATCAGCGGCACGTCGCCATTGGGCACATACCACTGGAACACGCCCTCAGGCAGCTTGAAGACACGCTTGTTCTGAACGGCGCTGACATGGCTCCAGTCCTGGCCGGGCACCCGGTTCTCATAGAGGTCCTCGGGCTTGGTCGGGGACAGGTTGGTGATGAAGATCACTTCGGGGTTGAGCGCATAGATCTGTTCCATGCTGATCTCGGAGAAGGACGGAAAGTCCTTTTCGGCAAGGTTGATGCCGCCGGCTTCGGTGATCCAGAAATGGCCGAAATGGCCGGGGCCATTGATTTTGAGCTCGTTCTCGTGGAGACGGGCGAAGAACAACGCCTTAGGCTTGTCCTCCTCGCCAAGACCAGACATGACCGCGCGGGTCTCCTCTAGCGTCTTGTTGGCATAGGCGATCAGCTCATCGGTACGCACGGTGTCGCCCGTGACCTGGCCGATGATCTTCATCCAGTTTTCGAAGGTCTGGATGGTGTTGCCCTGCCCCTTGGACAAAACGTCGAGCGCGAGAACCGGCACGCCGGCGCGCTCGGCAACTTCGAGCGAGGCATTACCTTCATGGGTGACGTAGACGTCCGGATTGAGCTTGAGCAGCTCTTCGGCATTGAGAACACCACCTTCGATATGACTGGTCGGCAGATCGAGAATGCCGGGAGCGATCTTGCTGAAGATCGAGCGCTCGGCGGCGTGGCGGGAATCCGAGCTGATCGCCACGAGTTTGTCGAGCGACCCGGTCGCTATGAAAAAAGCGGACGGGAAGGGAAAGAAGCCGGCGACGATCCGGTTGACCTCGACCGGCAGGGTTACTTCCCTGTCGATACCGTCTCGTACGATATGGGTTTCCTGGGCAAAGGCGCTGCCCGAAACGAGGCTGATCGTCACGGCAAGGGCGATGGGCGAAACGAAATTGAACATGGGAAAGCCCTTAGAACTGCGGATCGAGAATGGACGCGACATCGGCATCGCTGAGTTCGTAGCCATAGAAGCGGCTGTAGTAGGCCTTGATCTCGGCCTCGATGCTGTAATGCGCAAAGAGTTCGGGCTGGTTCTTCTGGGCCATCCACTTGAGCATGAGCGGGGCATCGGCGCTGGGCGGGTACCACTGGAATACGCCTTCGGGGATCTTATAGACGCGGCGATCGGCGACTGCCTTGACGTGGCTCCAGTCTTGGCCGGGCACGCGGTTCTCGTAGAGGTCCTCGGGCTTGGTGGCCGAGAAGTTGGAGATGAAGATCACCTCAGGATTGAGAGCATAGACCTGTTCCATGTCGATATCGGCCAGAGGCGCGAAATCGGTCGGAGCGAGGTTTTGGGCACCCGATTCAGTGAGCCAGAAATTGCCGAAGTGACCGGCGCCATTCACCTTGAGCGATTTTTCTTCGAGCCGGGCAAAGAACAGCGCACCGGGCTTTTCCTCGTCGGTGAGATCGGCGACACGGCTGCGGGTGTCATCGAGCGTCGCATGGGCAAAGGCAATGATTTCGCTGGTGCGATCTTGCTGAGCCGTCACCTGGCCGAGCAGGGTCATCCAGCCCTCGAAGGTTTCAAGCACATTACCCTTGGAACGCGACAGGACGTCGAGCACCAGCACCGGAAGGTCGATCTTTTCGATATCGGCGAGCGCGGGATTGTTTTCGTAAGTGACGAAGAGGTCCGGCGAGAGCTTTAGAACTTCCTCGACATTGACGCTATTGCCGGCGGCAAAGCCGGTCGCCTTGTTGAGCAGGTCGGGCACGATGCGACCGAACACGGAGCGCTCGGCCATGTTCCGCGAGTCCTCGGCAATGCCAACGAGTTCATCCACTGACCCGGTCGAAATGTAATAGGCCGAGGGGAAAGGCAGGAAATTGGTCACAATGCGCTCTGGCGAGACCGGGATTTCGACCTCACGGTCGGCGCGATCGGTGACGGTATGAGTTTCTTGCGCTTGCACGACTGTGGCGAGAAGCGACACCGACGCCAACAGGGCGGCTAAAAGAACGGGTTTGATCATGAATCAAGTTTCCGAGTGAGGAACGAAGGCTTGGGAGGCGAGTGAGACGGGGTAGATGGCGCGTAGGGGGCGGCCATCGGCCTCGAGTGTGTCGATGCGAGCATTCACACCAAAACAACTTCGGATCGCATCTTCGGTGAGCACCTGGTCGGTCGGACCGAAGCGATGGGTTCCGTCTGATCCCAACATCAGGACCTGATCGGCGATGCGCAGCGCGTGATTGGGGAAATGCGTGTTCATCACGCAGATCATCCGGTCCTCATGAGCCAGACGCTCGATGATATCGAGGATTATCAGCTGCTTCTTGAAATCGAGATGCGATTCCGGTTCGTCGAGGAAGAGGATCGTTGGTTCGCCGGCCAGCGCGCGGGCGATGAACACCAGCTGCAGTTCACCACCGCTGATGGCGTTGCAGTAGCTCTTTCCCAAATGCCCGATCTCGAGCCGATCGAGCACGCGGCGGGCGATTTTCACGTCGTCCTCGCCCGGCCGGGCAAAGGTGCCCAGATGCGCAGAGCGGCCGAGTAGCACCATGTCGAGCACGGTATAGGCAAAAGCATTGGCGCGCGCTTGCGGCACATAGCCGATATGGCGCCAGAGCTCGCGCTCACCATAGGCGGCGAGCGGTTTCCCATGAATTTCCGTCTGGCCGTTCTGCCACGCCATCATGCCGGTGATGGTATTGAGCAGCGTGGTTTTGCCCGCACCATTAGGACCGAGCACTGCCATGATCTCGCCGGGCGAAAGCGAGAAGTCGAGGTCCGAGAACAACGGCTCGCCCTTTTTGTGGCCATAGCCGGCCGAGCGGATGACCAAGCTCATGACCAGCCTCCCTTGGCGCGTTTCAGGAGGTAGGCGAAGAACGGTGCGCCGATAATAGCGGTCAGGATTGAGAGCGGAATTTCGGCGCTGGTGGCAGTGCGCGCCACCGTGTCGATAACCAGGAGATACATGGCGCCGATGGAAATCGAGGCCGGGATCAATGCCGAATGATTGGATCCGACCAGCATGCGCGCCACATGCGGGATGACCAGCCCGACCCAGCCGATGATGCCGGCGAGTGAGACCGTAGTGGCCGTCACCAGCGTAGCAGCGACGATAACTACCCAGCGCATTTTCTGCACGTCAGTGCCCAGCGAGCGCGCCTCGACTTCCGAAAGCGACATGATGTTGAGCCGCCAGCGCAGGGCCCAGAGCACCGAGCTGCCAATGGCGATCAGCGGCACGCCCCAGGCGAGCATGTCATAGGAGGACGAGGTGAGGCTGCCCATAAGCCAATAGACGATGGTAGGCAGCGTATCGTTGGGATCGGCGACGTATTTCAGCAGCGACAGCAGCGCCTCGAACATGGCCGCGGTGATGACACCACCCAGGATCAGCATGAACAGCGAGGAGCGGCCGCCGCGACGTGAAATCCACAATGCCACCATCATCGCGGCGATGCCGAACACCAGCGCGCCGGCCGGCACGAAGGTCATGTGGCGGAAGATGAGAATGGTCAGCGCTGCACCGAAACCGGCCCCGGAAGAAACGCCGAGGATGTGCGGGCTGACCAGAGGATTGCCGAACAGCCCCTGGAACGCCGCCCCCGAGACCGCGAGCCCGCCCCCGATCAGCAGCGCCATGAGCACACGCGGCAGGCGGATGTTGAGCACGACGGTTTCTTCGACCGCTTCCCAATGGGGCTCGATCGGCAGCACCTGATTGAGAAGGATCGAGAGGGCATTGCCCGGCGCAACCATGTAGCGACCAAGACACAGCGCCACCACTGCCAGAATGATCGGCAACACGATAAGGCCGATGGTCAGCACCATCTTCAGCGGGACAATCGGGGCGCGCGAAAGCGACACGGCGGCGTCAGTCATGACGCACCGTCCGCAGCAAATGCAGCAGGCATGAGGGAAATTCCAGAGATGTCAGGACCGCTTTGCGGCTCGACTCCGTCTATACACCAAAAAGATGTATTGCAAACTCATGTTTTAAATCGGCTCGCTGCCAATTTGTCGCGGCCGCTCAAGCAGCGGGGCGTTCGATGCCGAATTGGGTGGGATCAACGGTAAGGTCGGCGAGTGTGTACTGGTCCATTTCGGCCAGAAACGCCGCCAGCGCGCGGCCGACGATTCCTTTCAGCCGACACGATGGCGTCAGGCGACAAGAGCTCTCTTCACCAAAGCACTCGACAATCGCGAAGTCCGGTTCGGTGGTGCGGATAACCACACCAAGGCCGATTTCAGCCGGCGGTTTTGCGAGGGTAAGCCCACCCGAACGGCCGCGAACGGCCTTTAGATACCCTTCGCGAGTCAGGTGGTTAGCCACCTTCATCAGGTGATTGCGCGAAATGCCATAGGCGTCGGCGGTCTGCTCGATAGTGATCAGCCTATCGCTGTGGGTCGCCGCGAAAATCAGGATTCTCAGCGCGTAATCGGTAAATTGAGTGAGGCGCATGGGGGGACCTGAAGAGACCAAAAACGGAGAACAGAAAATCGGATGCACGACGGCGGAGTGCAACCTATCGCACCCGCAGTAATTTGTCGCAGCCGCGGGGCGGTGCCAACGCAATAACATGTATTTTATATACACCTTCATCTCATATCGAGAGTTCAAAGGACAGAACCGTGACAACTCCCTCGACGCAAATGCGACGCCTTGCGCAAAGCGACATCGAAATTTTGCCCGAGGGAACGACCGGCCTGCGCGAAACGCCAAATGGCATCTGGGCACGCGTTCATCTGCTGAGCGGCCAGGCCGAGATCGAAACGCCACAGGATGGACAGCGGCGGCGCGTTGGCCTTGGCGCCCCAATCGCCCTGATGCCACGCCAGGCGCATCGCCTCCACGTTTCGGCCAATGCGAGCATACGCTATGAGTTTCTCTATGAGGGATCGGAGAACGCCCCTCCCCCTTCGCCGGCCGCCTTTCTCAACGCGATCAACGAATCCGACCTGAAGCGGCCCATGCATCCAAAAGCACCAGGACGCGAGCCGCCGCCCGGATTGGACGAAGACGGCGTCAAGCTCGTCGTCGACAGCTTTTACGACCTCGTAAGGCGCGACGAACTGTTGGCGCCGGTCTTCGATAGCAAAATCGCCAATGCACAATGGCCGCATCACTTGGGCCAGATGTATGATTTCTGGTCGGCAATGCTGCTGGGCACCGGGCGCTATGAGGGCCGCCCAATGCCAAAGCACCTGGCGATTCCGCAATTGGCAGATGAGCACTTTGTACGCTGGCTAATTCTCTTCAAGCAAACAGTCGACACCGTCTGCCACCCCGACACCGCAGCCATTTTTATCGATCGCGCCGAGCGCATTGCCCAGAGTTTTCGGCTGGCTATCGCTTTCCAGCGCGGCGAAGACACGACGGGGATCACACCGATGCGGGCGGGCGACCTATAGTGCGTTGCTCGGCAGCTGCAATCCAAGTTGCCGAGCTGCCGCCGCGATCTGCCTGGCGCCCTCTTCGAAGCCAATGGGATCGACAAGGTTTTGCAGCGACATACCGCGTAGTTGCGCCATGAGCGCGAGGACTGCCGGATCGTCCACGGTTCGCGCAAATCTAGCGGCCAGATAGGCACCGAAACCAGCCATATGTGCTGACGTCGCCCGCCTCCCCTCCTCCGAGCCACAGGTTTCAACGACCACCGCAAGAAAGAAGCGGGCCCGCCGCGGATCGAACAGCAAGCGGGCCAGTTCGACCGCGAGATCGGCCTCCGACTCGGAATGCCCCGCGCCTTCGTGGGAATGCTCCAACAGACCGGACAGAAGATCTGTTCGGCGCGGAAAATAGTAGGTCAGGTGCGATTGCCTGACGCCAGCGGCCTTCGCGACCTTCGGCTGGGTCAGAGCCGGCAGTCCCTCGGTATCTATGATGGTCTGCGCCGCATCCAGAATGCGCCTTCGGACATCGCTGCTCAGCGCGGTTTTCCTTATGATTGCCGGCGCAGAATGGTGCCGGTGTAGGCCAGCGCCTGCATATAGCGGGCCTCGGCAATCAGCCCAGCCCCGAGCCACGCCCTGGTGAGATCTTTCTCGGAGGGAATATACCAACTGTCCTTGATCCGCGACAGCATGACATCAGCCGCATCGGGCGTCGCGCCTGCCTGCAAGGCCCAGTTGCGCAGTGTCACCGTGTCCGCAAACAAATCAGGGCGATAGTCGAGGCTCAACAGCGGCGCGCCTTCCGTCAACGCCTTGGCAATCCCGGCGTAAAAGGCCGGCTTTTCAGCATGCGGCACGAACTGGGTGACTAGTTGCGCGAGCCCTGCATCATGAGTTGGCAAACCCTCAGCCACCTGCATCGCGCTCGAAACGAAATCAACGCGATCAGCAAATCCAGCTTCATCAAGACGTTCGCGCGCCACATCCAGCATGGCCTGAGAAATATCGAGTGCCGTAAAACGCCAGCCCGGCTGCAATGGCGCAAGATGAAGGATCTCTGCGCCCGTGCCCGCTCCGACGACCAGAATATGGGCGGCGACGGGAAGCCGGCTCGCAAGCACTGCTGCAGCCAGCTCCAGCCCCAGCGCATAACCGGGAACTCGCTGCGGCATGCCCTTGTCATAGGTGCGGGCCGCGGAAGCATCAAAGCGTGGCATCTGGCTCATCAGAATCTCGATTTTGGTAATTTACCAAAATCCTGACATCAATTATGCTGACTACACAAGTCATAAATCTTCACACCGCTTGGCAGGGTGTGGCGCGCTGCCGCATGGCGGGGTCCTAAAACCCACGCTATCAAAACATGACTTTTGAATACATGTTAACTGATCAAGGAATTGTCCCTGGTCGGTCCTTCTGGAGAGTTGGATATGATCACTCGTCGCAAGTTTGTCGCGGGCGCGTCGGCTGGCGTTGCTGGCGCACTGCTCGCGCCGTCGCTGGTGCGGGCACAGCAGGCGCCGTTGGTACTCTGGGGCCCGCCGGCAACGCCGTCGCTGATCTTGGCGCAAGCCGCCCAGGATGCCGAGCTTGCCAAAGTGGCTCCCGGCATCTCCTTCGCCGTCTGGCGCAACCCGGATGAAATGCGCGCCGGCATTGCTTCGGGCGATATGTCGGCGGTGATCGTGCCGGTCTATGCCGCCGCCAATTTTTACAATCGCGGCCTGTCCGTACGCCTCGCCAATACGCTGACCGATGGTCTGCTCTACGTCGTTTCCGCAGACGAAGGTATCCGGACAACAGCCGACCTCAAGGGGAAGACAATTGCCTGCCCCTTCAAGAACGACATGCCAGACTACATGCTGCAGCGCCTCTTCAGCGAGGCCGGCCTTGTCATCGGCACGGATGTGACCATCGAATACACGGCGACCCCACCCGAAGGCATGCAATTGCTGCTGGCCGGGCGCGTCGACGCCATCGC
Source organism: Devosia sp. LjRoot3 (assembly GCF_964252865.1). Lineage (NCBI taxonomy): Bacteria > Pseudomonadati > Pseudomonadota > Alphaproteobacteria > Hyphomicrobiales > Devosiaceae > Devosia > Devosia sp. LjRoot3. The sequence goes on along the minus strand of NZ_CAXUPK020000001.1, from coordinate 688,371 downwards.
TGTTCCCGAACCGGTGGCGAGTGGTGCCATCGCAGCCGCCAAGGCCGCAGGCAAGACGCTCTACCGCTCGATCAATGTCCGCGAAGAATGGTTTGCCGCCACCGGCACCTCGAGCCAGCCCTCTCCTGGCCTTGCCATCACCGCCAGCCTTGGTGAGCGCATTGGCGACGACGGCATCGAAGTGCTGCAGCAGGCGATCGAACGCGCCGTCGAGATCGTCAAGGCCCGACCACAAGAGGCTGCCGCCTTGGCCGCCGAAGCGCTCGGCCTGCCAGTGCCGGTGATCGCCGAAGCCGTCGACCATTCCAATCTCGTGGCACGTCGCGCCCAGTCGGCGAAAGCCGAGATCGAAGCCCTGTTCAACGTGCTGGCCGAGGCCGATCCGCGCATCATCGGGGGCAAGCTGCCCGATGACGGTTTCTACGCCCTCTAATCCCTATTGGGCGCGGAGACTATCCGCGCCCATCTTTTGGTCGACGCCCTATGTTCGCAACCATCCTTCTTCGCCCCACGCGTGCGCTGCTCTCGGCTGCCGCGTGGATTGGCCGCTATGTCTGGGCGGGCTGGGCGGGCGCTGCCGGCCTTTTCTGCTTTGCCGCAGTCTGGCAGTTTGGCCACGAAATCTATGGCTCGTTCATTCTGCCATCGCCGCTCGAAACCGTACTGGCGCTGATTGATCTCTATTCCATGCCTGGCGTTGCCGAGATTGCCGGCAATTCTATTTTTCGGGCCCTGGTAGGTTTTCTCCTTGCGGCCTTGATCGGCACCGTACTGGGCACGCTTGCCGGGTACTTTTTCGCCGCCATGCGCCTCCTGCGCCCCATGGTCACGCTGCTGATGGGCGTGCCGCCGATCGCCTGGATCGTGCTGGCCATCATCTGGTTCGGTTCGAGCGGTGGCTCGGCCATTCTCACCGTCGTCATCGCCTCCTTCCCCATAGCATTTGCTGGCGGGCTGGAAGGCGTCGCAACGCGCGATCGGGCGCTGGAACAAATGGCGCGCTCCTACGGCGCCTCTTCGTTCACACGCTTCCGCACCGTCACCCTGCCCCATCTTCTCTCATACCTTTACCCCGCTTGGATCACGACCGCCGGGAATGCCTGGAAAGTGGTCGTGATGGCCGAGGTCCTCTCCAATACCGGGGGCATTGGTGGCGCTCTTGCCAATTCACGGGCTCTTTTCGACATACCCCAGGTCATGGCCTGGATCCTGCTGGTCGTGATTTTTGCGCTGATGACGGAATACCTGCTGCTCCAGCCGGTCCGCGAGGCGCTGGAGCGTTGGCGCGCCGCCGGCATTCCCTGGGGCGTTAAACGATGAGGCTGGCTCTGGAAGACATCGGCCACCACTACTTTGGTAAGACCGTCATCGAGGGTTTCGACCTTAGCCTGGGCGGCGGCGAAGTCGTGGCGTTGATCGGCCCCTCGGGCTGCGGCAAGACCACTATCCTGCAGATCGCCGCCGACCTCGTCGAACCGACCCGCGGCACCGTCGCGCGCAACTATGATCGTCATGCCGTTGTGTTCCAGGAGCCGCGCCTGCTGCCATGGCTGACGACACTCGACAATATCGCCTATGGCCTGCGCGTTAGCGGCAATTCCCGCCATGCGGCTCGGGAGATCGCTGCCGAGCGCGCGCTGCAGGTTGGCTTGGCTACAGGCGACTTCGATAAGTATCCGATCGAACTTTCGGGTGGCATGCGCCAGCGCGCCTCAGTGGCTCGAGCCTTGGCCGTCAGCCCGCAAATGATCTATTTCGACGAGCCATTCACCGCCGTCGACGTCGGCCTCAAACGCATCTTGCAGGACCTTGTCATCGAAGCCGCTGGCCGCGACAGCTTCTCGGCCCTGTTCGTCACCCATGATCTGGCCGAGGCCGTCCGCATCGCCAACCGGCTGGTGGTGCTCTCCAGCGCAGAAGGCGGCGTCGTTTCCCGCCGCGACATTGCAGGGATGCCCGGCCAGCGGACAAGTCGCCAGATTTTCGAACTGGTCGAAAGCTGGTCGGCCGACCCCGCCTTTGCCGAGCTATTTGGGTATGACGAACGGGTGCGCGCGTGAAGCCTGAGCCACCGATCCTGAGTGAAGGGCTGCGGCTTTTCTTCCCCGCCGCGGCCATTCATGGCGCCATCTGGCCAGTCATCTGGGTGCTGCTCTACGCCTTCGACCTGCCCCTCGCCGGCTCTGTGCCGACCAGCCAGTGGCACGCCCATGAGATGATCTTTGGCACCTATGGCATGGCACTGGCCGGCTTTCTCACCTCCGCGGTGCCCGAATGGACCAATACACCGCGCTGGCGCGGCAATTCGCTGCTCGCTCTTTTGGGCCTGTGGCTGCCCGGTCGCGTTGCCGGCCTTGTCGGCGCCGACTGGATGATCGCCCCGTCAGGCCTCACCGACGCAGCCTTCCTCGCCCTGCTCTCCTGGGCCATCATCGACCCCATGATCCGGCGCCGCAACACCAGTCACGCCGCCTTTGCCGTATGGGTCCCGACGATGCTGGGCCTTGAAATCGCCATTCGAGCGAGCTGGATTCTTGGCGACCATGCCCTCTCGCAAACACTGCTGCAAAGTGCGTTGATCGTCTTCGTCATTCTCATGGCGCTATCGGTCACCCGGATCAATGTCGTCACCATCAACCACGCCATCGATCCCACAGGCGAAACGCGCCGCTATCGCCCTCATCCCGGCCGCCGCAATCTCGCCGGCGCCCTCACCGCGCTCTACGCCATATCGGCTGTCATCCTGCCCACATCACAGGCCCCGGCCTTCCTTGCACTTGCTGCCGCCGCCGCGTTTTTCGATCGCCTGGCCGAGTGGTTCATAGGCCGTCCGCTCTTTCGCGCCGAGGTGCTCGCCCTGGCCTGCGCCAACCTGCTCTCGGGCCTGGGGCTCACCGCTATCGGCCTTGCCGGCCTCGGCCTGCCCATCGCGCCCTCCGCGGGTCTGCACATTGTCTCCATGGGCGCGCTCGGCCTTGCCGTCATCGCCGTTCTTTCTATCGCGGGCCTGCGGCACACCGGCCGCGACCTGCTGCTCCCAGGCTGGAGCCACGCCGCCTTCGTCCTCGTGCTTGTTGCAGTACTCGTTCGCGTCCTGCCGGAACTTGGCCTTGCCGATGGGCTGGTCGGCCCGCACTACGCGCTGGCCGCCCTCGCCTGGGCCGCCGCCTTCGCCTGCTGGCTCCGCGGCTTCCTGCGCTTCATGGTTGCGCCAAGCGACGAAAGTCGACAGGAGCTGACCGTTGGCTAGAGTTGTAGTACAGACCCGCATAAAGTTGGCGTTGCATTGCCCAACTTGCACCGGACGGGCAGCGAAATGACGTCTAGTCTCGTCCGCGCCGCGAAGCTTGGCTGCAGACCCAAGCGAGAGCTGCGGCCAGACCCATTTTGAGGGTATCCCAAACAATGAATGGCTCGACGGCGCCCTGCCACGCAGACTGAACGGGATTGGAGCTGTCAATCCAAGATGCGGCACCGGCCATGCTGAGCAGCCAGACAAAACCGATGGTCATCAGAAGTGCGTCGGCAAACAGCATCGTCGTGAGCATTAGCACGGGGCGACGTGCCGCGCCTAGGTCCGCAGCCCAGCCGATGATGTAGGCCATTGGCAGATAGGCGATCAGGAAGCCTGTAGTGGGGCCTGCGAAATAGGCCATGCCGCCGCCGCTCGCGAAGACTGGCAAGCCCGCCATGCCTTGCGCCAGATAGGTCAGCACAATAGCGACGCCCAGCTTTCGGCCCGCAATAGCGGACAGAAACGCCACTGCCAGGGTCTGAAGCGTAACCGGCACCGGCCAGACCGGTACGCTCACCTTCGCGGCCAGCGTGATGAGGGCACTCCCGGCTACGAGAAATGCCGCCGTGCGGGCGACGGTGAGCGCGGGGTGGGATGAGGTAACGAAACGCGAGGCCAACACGGAGTTGCTCATGGCGACTTTCCTTGGGGTTGTGAAGGGTCGAGACCGTTCCAAGGGCTAGCCCATCGACCTGCCGCTGCCGTCATCGCGATTGGCTATTTCATCAGCATCACATCGTCTTTGCCTCACCCCCGCCCCGACTTCATAGTGCAGGTCCAGCGAAGAAGGTTCGCTCCTCGGTAATTCAATCGCACGCTTTCAGGACTGCATTTCCATGACATCTACCCTTTTTGACCTCAGGGGCCGGCTTTGCCTGATTACCGGTTCAAGCCAGGGCATCGGCTTCGCGCTGGCCAAGGGCATGGCGGAACACGGCGCGCGTGTGGTACTCAACGGACGCGACGCGGACAAACTCGAGGCAGCATCGCGCGATCTACGAAACCAAGGGCTTGACGTCGAGGGCGCTCCATTTGACGTAACCTCGCACGAGGCGGTCGTTTCCGGCGTCGAACGCGTCGAAAAGAGCCTCGGCCCCATCGAAGTCCTCATCAATAACGCCGGAATGCAGTTTCGGAGCCCGCTCGAGGACTTTCCTGCCGACAGGTGGGAACAGTTGCTGACAACCAATGTGTCGAGTGTCTTCTACGCCGGGCAGGCCGTGGCGCGGCACATGATTAGCCGCGGCCGAGGCAAGATCATCAATATCGCTTCGGTGCAGGCCGAACTGGCCCGTCCCGGCATCGCGCCTTATACGGCAACCAAGGGCGCGGTACGGAATCTCACCCGCGGCATGTGTACCGACTGGGCCAAATACGGTCTGCAGATCAACGCTATCGCGCCGGGTTACTTCAAAACCCCCTTGAACCAGGCGCTCGTGGACAATCCCGAATTCTCCGCCTGGCTCGAAAAACGCACCCCCGCAGGCCGCTGGGGCAATGTCGAAGAACTGGTCGGCGCAGCCGTCTTCCTTGCTTCAGACGCATCCAGCTTTATCAATGGCCATACACTGTTTGTGGATGGCGGCATCACGGCGTCACTCTAGCCATGTCCACCCAATTCATCGTCATGGGCGTGAGTGGGTCCGGCAAGTCGACCGTCGGTCGCATGCTGGCGGAAACATGGGGTGTGCCGTTTATCGAAGGCGATACGCTGCATTCGGAGGTCAGTGTTGCCAAAATGGCCGCAGGCATTCCCCTCGATGATGCCGATCGCCTTCCGTGGCTGGACCGGATCGGCGAAGCTGTCGCCGCTGCAGCTGCCTCGGGTCGAGGCGCCGTTGTCAGTTGTTCCGCTCTCAAACTGGCCTATCGAGATCGTCTGCGTGTCGCCGCGGGACCGCACCTGCGCTTCGCCATGCTCGACCTGCGCCGCGAGGTGCTCGAAACCCGCATGGGTGAGCGCAAGGGCCACTACATGCCCCCCTCGCTTCTCGACAGCCAGTTACGCACGCTGGAAAGACCGAAAGGCGAGGCCGACGTGCTTGTTGTCGATGGTGAAGCCCCGCTTGCCGATATCACCGACACCATCTGCCGGTGGCGGGTGGATCTGTTGACTGCCGGAGAAACCTGGTAGACGGCACGACGAGCAAAAAGGCCCCGCCGAGGCGGGGCCTTTTTCGTATCAAACCAATCGTGAGCTCAAGCCATTTCGATCTGTACCTTCATCGCCAGCTGACGGTCGGAGGCGAGATAGAAGCCACTAGCCGCCTGTTCGAGCGGCACCGAATGAGTGATCAACGGCTTTACCTCGATCAACCCACCCCGCATCAGCGACACGGCCGTAGCGAACTCCTCGTGGAAGCGGAAGGAACCTCGGAGGTTGAGTTCCTTGACCGTAATCGCCTGCATCGGAACATTCATGTCGCCGCCCATGCCGAGTTGCACCAGAACGCCCTTGGGCCGCAAGGCGGCGATGCCGCTCGCCAGCGCCGCCGGGGCTCCCGAACATTCGAGGTGAACGTCGAAATAGCCTTTGTTGGCGCCGTACGCGGTCATGGCGTCCGTTTCCGTCGCGGTATTTATCGTTCGGTCTGCACCGGCGGTTCGCGCATGTGCCAGCGTCTGGTCGGTAATGTCAGTGACCACGATCTCGGCAGCGCCAGCACGGCGAGCTGCAAGGACGCAGAGTACGCCTATCGGCCCGCTGCCGGTAACCAGTATGCGCTTGCCCAGAACTTCGCCGGCCTGGCGCACGGCATGGAGGCAAACGGCGAGCGGTTCTGCCATTGCCGCCTCGCCCGCGCTCAGGCCGTTTGCGACGATGCATTGACTGGCGTCTGCAACCAGCAGCTCGCGGAACGCTCCCTGGATGTGCGGGAAAGGCATGGCCGAGCCATAGAAGCGCATGTTGAGGCAGTGGTTCGGTTTGCCCTCAAGACAGTACGGGCATGATCGGCAGGGACGTGATGGGCTAACGGCCACGAGGTCCCCGACGCGGAGGTTGTCAACGCCTTCTCCAAGCGCTTCGATGCGTCCAGAGACTTCATGGCCCAGCACCATAGGCTCGCGCAGACGCACAGCGCCAAAGCCACCATGGTTGAAGTAATGCAGGTCGGATCCACAAATACCCCCCCGTTCGATCCGCACCAGAACCTGGCCGGGACCGCAGGTCTCCGCTTCGCCCTCTTCGATCCGAAGATCCTTGGCACCATGAATGACGATTGAGCGCGTAATGGTCATCAGATCACCGGGGTCAAAAGCGGGGCGCCATCAAAATGAGCGACCAGGTTATCATGCACGAGTTTGCCCATTGCCTTGCGTGTCTCGACGGTGCCCGAAGCTTGGTGAGGCTGAAGCAGAACGTTGTCGAGCGCAAGGAAGCGCGGATTAATGCGCGGCTCACCCTCGAAAACGTCGAGCGCAGCCCAACCGAGACGACGCTCTTCAAGGGCGGAAAGCAGAGCGTCCTCGTCGATATTGGAGGCGCGCGAAACGTTTATCAACATTCCCTCGGGGCCGAGCGCATCGATCACTTCGCGATTGACCACATGGCGGGTAGCAGCGCCACCCGTCAGCGTCACGAAGAGAAAGTCCGAGCGTGCGGCGAGACCCCTGGCGTTGTCGATGAACTGCCAGTCGCCAGCAAAGTCTTTGGCAGAGACGTCGCAATAGGCGATGTCCATGTCGAAACCTGCGAGACGTTTTGCGACCTCGAAGCCAATCCTCCCAAGGCCCAACACACCGGCGCGCTTGCCGAAAGCTCGCCGTTGGAGCGGGTAGTTGCCCTGCCCCGCCCAATTGCCTGAACGTACCCAGGCCGAGGCCCCGACCACGTCGCGGGACGAAGCCAGCATCATGGCGAGCGCGAGATCAGCGACGTCCTTGGTCAAGACGTCAGGCGTATTGGTCACCCGAATGCCGCGGGCACGGGCGGCATCGAGGTTCACGGCATCGAAACCAACGCCGTAGACCGAGATGACCTCGAGGGAAGGAAGAGCTTCGATGAGTTCCTTGCTGGCGCCCAGTTCGCCGCGCGTGGCAATACCGCGGATGTTGGCACCATGCTCTGCCACGAAAGCTTGCTTGTCCTGGGCTTCAAAATAGCGGTGCAACACGAAGCGCTCCTCCAGCACTTCGACGTCCCAGGCGGGGTATGCACCCATCTGAAGGATGTGGGGTTTCGTCATATCCAAACTCGCTGTTCGCTCTTGCGTAGCCCGGCTTTGCCGGTGCTCTGGCCAAGTTGGTAACAGCAGAATGTCCCTATGCGGTGATAAGGAAACCCTATGATCTATGCCGCCTGGCGCTTGCGTTCCTTGCGCCCCATGGGCTTGAGGCCATCAGCCTGATGTTCGGAAGCGTAAGCATGAGCGATGTCGGCGAGGAGGTCGTTCACCACCTGGGCCGGCTCGGAAAGCGGCCACTGGTCCGAAGTGCACAGAGAGACCTTCATCTGCATCGATGGCGAAGTGATCCGTTGCACGGCCACGTCGTCGTGCCCCGAAGCAATCGCATTTGCCGATGACCACGGAAGGATGGTCGCTCCAAGCCCGGCCCAAACGGCACGGGCAATCGTTGGCACGGACTCGATTTCAGCTATTACACGGGCATCGACGCCGACGCGACGAAAGTTCAGGTCGACGAGCTGGCGCACGGTGTGAATCTTGGTCGGTAGCACAAGATCCAGCCGGGCGACATCTTCCGCCGCTATCTCGGCACGGTCGACACTCCCCGCAGCCAATAGCGGCTTGGGCGCCACGAGAAACAGGTCCTCGGTCAGGATCGGCTCAAATTTCACGCCCCGGATCGTACCGGGATCATAAATAAACGCGAGATCCATCTTCCCCGTCATGATCATCTCGCTGATCACGCCACCGATGTTTTCGTTTATCTGCAGCACGATTCCAGGATATTTCTCGCGCACCGCTTTCAAAAGAGGCAGCGCCAGCGTGGTCGCGGTACTCAATGGCGCAAGGCCGACGTTGACCTGCCCTGCGATCTGCGTGCCGGTGTTCTCGATGTCGATCTGGGCCTGATCTAGCTGGCGCAGCATTACCTGGGCGTGCCGGTAGAGCGCTTTGCCCGCTTCGGTAGGGATCACTCCGCGCTTCGATCGCACGAGCAACTGGCGGCCAAAATGGGTTTCAAGCGCAACGATCTGCTGACTGAGGGCCGGCTGGGCGATATGCAGAATGGCCGCTGCACGGGTCAGGCTGCCGATATCGACGATCTTGACGAAGGCGTGGAGACGACGGGTATCCATAATGATCAGCTCTGCTTGGGGCGGCTGTGATCAGATTATTTTATGTTTGGCCGGTGTAAAGGGCCAATAGGCTCGGGAGCCGAACATATAAGAATTCCCGATCACGTCAGACCTACGTGCAATTTCCTCCTTTCGTTAACGTCGCATTAGCGTGACCGTATCGTCACACGGCGCTCGGTGAGCATGCCGATCTCCCGTGCTTGACGGCAGGGCAATGCCCGTTCGCGGACCGAGCATAGGGAGCTCGTCCGACGGACCCAAGGGAAAGGAATTCAGTATGCTCACCCATGCACGGGCAGCAGGTCTCGTCGCCGCGCTCGGTGTCGCAGGCGCATTTGCCATAGCGGCTCCGGTCTCCGCGCAGACAACGCTCAATCTTTCGGACGTTCTCCCCGAGACCAACTTCATGGTGCAGAACGCCACCCGCTTTTCGCAGGAAGTCAGCACCGCAACCGATGGTCAGGTCAACATTTCGGTCAAGGCTGGCGGTTCGCTCGGCTTCAAGGGCCCCGACCAACTGACCGCGGTTCGCGATGGCCTCGTCGACATGGCTGACATCAATATCAGCCAGCAGGTTGGCGTTAATCCGCTGTTCGGCGTCGAAGGCGTTCCGTTCCTCGTCTCTTCGATGGACGAACTCAAGAACTACCACGAGTTCGTCCGCCCGGCCTTTGAGAAGATCGCCGAGGAGAACAACCAGAAGATACTCTATCTCGTGCCTTCGCCGGCCCAATATGTGTACCTCAAGGTCCAGGTCGACAGCATCGACGACTTCAATGGCATTCCGGTTCGCGGCGCCGACAAGAACACGGTGGATGTGGTCAGTGCCATAGGCATGGCTGGCGTTGCCATGCCGTGGGGCGAACTGATCCCCGCCCTCGCCTCCGGCCGCGTCGAAGGTGTCGCCACCTCGGCGACCTCCGGTGTCGACGGAAAGTTCTGGGAATTCATGAAGTACATCTATCCGACCAACCACACGTGGGGGTCAAACATGGTGACCATCAACCTCGACTCCTGGAATCGTCTGACGCCTGAACAGCAAACCGCGATTGAGGAAGTCGCCGCAAAACTCGAACCCGAATTCTGGGAAGTCTCGCGCCAGGGGGATGTCGACAGCATAAAGACCATGCAGGAAAACGGCATGGAATTGGTCGCCATCCCAGATGACCTGCGCACCCAGATGGTCGAGAAGGCCCAGCAATTGCAGACCGACTTCGTGGCCCGTGTCCCCGATGCCGGTCCGATCGTAGAGCAGTACAAGGCAACCCAATGATGATCGACACTTCGACCCATGGCGTGTCGAAGGGCTTCACCGCGACGCTGGAAAGCGTCGCGGACTGGACCTCGCTCATTGCCGCCTTTCTCGCCGCCGCCTGTATTGTCGCTCTGACGGGCCTAATTCTCGCGGAAATCTTCGCGGCCCTGGCAGCCCGCTTCATCCCATCGCTGCCGTCGGGTATCGGTATCGGCTGGGAGTACAGCGCCTATCTCATGGGTGGGGCCTTCCTTCTGGGCTCGGGTATGACACTCCGCGCCGGTCAGCAAATCCGCGTTGAACTACTGTTGCGCGCCAAAAACGGTCGCTACGCCCGCCTCATGGAAATCCTATCCGCCCTCTTGGGTGCCGCCATAACGGTGTATCTCGCGGTGACACTGGTGCAGTTCACTTACCGGACCTTCCTGAGCGGTGAAGTCTCCCAGGATAGTTTCACCCCGCTCTGGATTCCCCAGGTTGCCCTGAGCGTTGGCGCCGTCGTTCTTGCGTTGCAGATGGTCGTTCGCGCCATCCTGAGCCTTGCGAACAGCCCACTTGAACGCCCTGAACTGGGCGCTGCCACACAGATCGAGGGCTGACCATGGCCGCAGTACTCACTGGCCTCTTCGGCCTTCTCTTCGGGTTTCTGTCGGTGGGCATGTGGATTGGCATTGCCCTCCTCGCTACCGCCGTTGGTCTTGGTTGGCTCTTTACGTCCATCCCCATGGATCGCCTGCTGCCGCAATATGTCTTCAACATCATGACGACGCCGGACTTGGTGGCCCTGCCGCTCTTCGTCTTGATGGGTGAATTCCTGTTCCGCACCAAGCTCTCGGCGGCCCTCTTTTCCGGCCTCGCTCCCTGGGCTGGCTTGCTCCCCGGTCGTCTGCTGCACGTCAACGTCATCGGTTGCTCGATCTTCGCCGCCATTTCCGGTTCCTCGGCTGCGACCACGCAGGTCGTGGGTCGCATGACGCTCAAGGAACTGCTGCGCCGCGGCTATTCGCCCGACGTCGCTATCGGTAGCCTTGCCGGAGCGGGCACGCTCGGCTTCCTGATCCCCCCATCGACCGTCATGATCATGTATGGCGTTCTCGCCGAAGAGTCGGTCCTTCGCCTCTTCACTGCTGGCTTCATCCCTGGTGTCTTGCTCGCGGCAGTGTTCAGCGGCTGGATCATGATCCACACGTCGATGAACAAGGACATGGTGCCCGAGGGCGAACGCGAACTGCGCCACATGCCCTTCCGCGAGCGCCTCGCCGCACTCAAGGATCTTTGGCCCGCAATGTTCCTGATCCTCTGCGTGCTCGGTTCCATGTATGGCGGCCTTGCAACGCCGTCGGAAGCCGCCGCGCTTGGTGTTGTTGGTGCCCTGATCGTGGCGCTCAGCCAGCGTGCCCTGACCTGGACGTCCGTGCGGGATATCGCGCTCGGAGCTGTCCAGACCTGTTCGGTCATGGGCATCATCATCCTTGGCGCCTCGGTCCTCGGTAATGTCACCGCCATTCTCGGTGTTCCGGAAGCCGTTGCCGGCATGGTCAATGGCTGGAACCTGTCGCCGATCATGCTGATCGTCGTGCTGATGATCCTCTATCTGATCCTCGGAACCGCGCTCGAAGGCTTCTCGATGATCGCGACCACCCTGCCCGTGGTCCTGCCCATCGTCGAGGCGGCCGGCTTCGACAAGGTCTGGTTCGGCATCTTCATCGTGCTGGTCGTCGAAATGGCGCAGATTACACCACCCGTCGCCTTCAACTTCGCGGTCATCCAGAACATTACCAAGAAAAGCACCGGTTATATCGCGAAGGTGACCATGCCCTATCTGCTGATCATGATGGGTTTTACCATTCTTTTGGCGCTGTTCCCGGACATCGTTCTCATCGGACCAAGGCTGCTTCTCGGCTCCTGATGTCCCCCATCAGACGGACGAGCGGAGCCCGGGACAATCGTCCCGGGCTTTCTTCTGTTCCCGATGCGGCAACAAAAAAAGGCGCCACGAAAGTGGCGCCTTCAGTCAGGGAGGAGAGGAAGAACTACTCGTCGGTGGTCAGACCCTTGGCGGCGAGAACACCGGCAAGGTTGGAGACTTCGATGACGCTTTTGCCGGCCTTGTAGGCGGCGATATAGCCGGCCTCGGCGGCTTCACGTTCCCTGGACTTTTCAGCCGCAAAGGCCGCGCTTTCGCGGCGCACGACAACCAGCCCATCGGCATCGCCACGGATGATGTCGCCGGGATAGATGATCTCGCCACCAACGATGACGGGATCGTTGACCTGCCCGATAGTCTCCTTGACCGTGCCCTTGATGCAGTGGCTGAGCGAAAACACCGGAAAGCCAAGCTTGATCAGTTCGGCCGTGTCGCGCACGCCGGTATCGGTCACAAGACCCGCAATACCCTTGGCAAGGCAGGCATTGGCGAGCACGTCGCCGAATGAACCTGCCTCTTCATATTCGCCGGCCGAAACCACGACGACGTCGCCTGCCTTGGCGTAGGAAATCGCCACCTGAAGCATGATATTGTCGCGCGGCGCGCATTTGACGGTGAAAGCCGGGCCGCAGAGCGACATGGAGCGATCCACCGGCTTCAGGCGCGAGCTGAGCGCGCCAAGACGCCCCTGAGCTTCGTGGATGGTTGCCGTGCCGTATTTTGCCAGTTCCGCGACCAGTGCGGGATCGGGACGGTCGATTTTCGTTTTGACGTGTACCATTGGGTCTCCTCTTGAATTAGTTGAGCGCTGCCACGGCCGCAGCGATGCGGCGGCAGGCTTCCTCGATCAGGTCGGTCGAGGTGGCGGTCGAAATGCGGAAATGCGGGGAAAGGCCATAGGCCGCGCCATGGATGGCAGCGACACCGCTATCGAGCAGGTAGAGGACGAAATCGAGATCGTTCTCGATTTTGGCGCCCTTCGGCGTGGTCTTGCCGATGACACCGGCGCAATTGGGGTAGAGGTAGAAAGCGCCCGAAGGCACCGAGCACGAGAGCCCGTCGATCTTGTTGATCGCGGCCACGGCAATATCCCGGCGCTGCTTGTAGACTGCGACGGTCTCGGCAATAGAAGACTGGTCGCCAGCCATGGCAGCAGCAGCGGCTGCCTGGCTCATCGAGGCCGGGCAGGACGACATCTGCGACTGCAGCTTGTTGATGGCGCCAACCAGAGGGGCCGGGCCCACGCCATAGCCGATGCGCCAGCCGGTCATGGCGTAGCTCTTCGAGACACCATTGACGACAAAGGTGCGGTCCGCCAGTTGCGGCGCAACCTTCAGGATGTTTGGAACGCGGCCGCTCTCGAACCAGATCTCGTCGTAGATTTCGTCGGTGAGAACCCAGACATGTGGATGGCGGTCGAGCACAGCGGCCAGTGCCTTGAGCTCGGCTTCGGAATAGGCGGCACCGGTCGGATTGGATGGCGCGTTGAGGATCAGCCACCGCGTCTTTTCGGAAATCGCCGCCTCAAGCGCTTCCGGCGTCAGCTTGAACCCGGCGCTTTCCGGACATTCAACGATGACAGGCTTGCCCTCGTTGGCCAGCACCATATCGGGATAGGACACCCAATAGGGCGCCGGAATGATCACTTCGGCATCGCCGTCGACCGAAGCCATGAGCGCAACGAAGATCACCTGCTTGGCGCCACCGCCGACCGAAATCTGGTCATCGCCATAGTTGATGCCTGCGCGATCGAGCATGCGGGCGCGGATGGCCTGCCGCAGGGCCGGCGTGCCGTTGACCGGGGTGTATTTGGTATCGCCATTGCGGATGGCGGCGATGCCGACTTCCTTGATCGCATCGGGCGTGTCGAAATCGGGTTCACCGACCGTCATGTCGACGAGATCAAAGCCGGCGGCGCGCAATTCCTTGGCGCGGGCCGCAGCGGCCACGCTGGGCGATGGTTTTATGCGCGCAACCCGCGCGGCGGGAGTGAAGCTGGTCATCGAAAGTCCTCAATGCGCACCCCGCCCACGTGACGGACTGCTCCTGAGGTCAATCTAGGCGAGCGCCATGGCCCGCATCCAAAACGGGTTCGGTCTTACGCAATAAGGAACCGCGATGATGTCCCAGTCATCGCGCAACGATCTGACCCCATCATTCCCCCGCTATGTTAGCCATTTTCTCAGCTGCGAAAGGCGGAAGCGCGACTGTTTTCCTGAAGAACCGCCGACCGGATGAGTCCCCTATGGACGTGGAAAGACTGCAGAAAATCATCGACTGGATGCAGCGCTCGCCGCTGCAGGAACTCGAGATTGTTGAAGGCGATTTCAGGACGCGCCTCGTGCGCGGCAGACAGGCCGAAGTTACTTCCATCCCTGCGGCTACCCAGCCCGTGTCCGGCACTGAGGTTACTGCCCCCAGCTACGGTATCGTCCATCTCTCCCCAGCCCCCGGCGCGGAACCCTTCGTAGCGATCGGATCACGCGTCGAGGCCGGCCAGACCCTTTGCGTCATCGAGGCCATGAAGGTTTTCAGCCCCATCGAAGCAGACAAAGCTGGCACCGTCTCGGCCATCCTCGTCGCCGCTGGCTCTGAAGTTTCTGCCGGCCAACCCATTATCCGGCTGGACTAAAATCATGTTCGACAAGCTTCTCATCGCCAATCGCGGGGAAATCGCCGTTCGCATCCAGCGCGCCTGCCGCGAACTCGGCATCAAGACCGTGGCGGTCTATTCCGAAGCGGACGCAGACGCGCCCTATCTCGAAACTGCCGATGAAGCCATCTGCATCGGGCCGACCGCTTCGCGCCGCTCCTATCTCAATGCTGACGCCATCATCATGGCCGCGCTCGCAACCGGTGCCGGGGCCATTCACCCCGGCTATGGCTTTCTCTCCGAAAACGCCGCCTTCTCCGAAGCCATCGCGGCGGCCGGCCTGACTTTCGTTGGCCCATCGGCCACGGCCATCCGTACCATGGGCGACAAGGTCGCCGCCAAGCGCGCCATGATCGCCGCGGGCGTGCCCTGCGTGCCTGGCCCCGACAGCGCCCTGCCCCAGGATTTTGACACCGTTTCGCGCATTGCCGCCGAAATCGGTTATCCCGTCATCATCAAGGCGGCTGGCGGCGGCGGCGGTCGCGGCATGCGGGTCGTCCACTCGGACCGCGAATTGAAGGATGCTGTCGACCTGACCCGCGAAGAAGCCCTGCGCTTCTTCAACAATGCCGAAATCTACATCGAGAAATTCCTCGAAAACCCGCGCCATATCGAAATCCAGGTGCTCTGCGACAGCCATGGCAATGCGCTCTGGCTCGGCGATCGCGATTGCTCAATGCAGCGCCGCCACCAGAAGGTCATCGAGGAGGCACCCGCTCCCGGCATCGACCGCGCCGTCATCGCCGCCATCGGCGAGCGCTGCGCCAATGCCTGCCGCCAGATCGGCTATGTCGGCGCCGGTACGTTCGAGTTTCTCTACGAGGACGGCGAGTTCTATTTCATTGAAATGAACACCCGTGTGCAGGTGGAGCATCCGGTTACCGAACTCGTCACGGGCGTGGATATCGTCGCCATGCAGATCCGCGCCGCGCAGGGGGAGCGGTTCAAGCTCGCTCAATCGGACATTGCGACATCAGGCCACTCGATCGAATGCCGCATCAATGCCGAAGACCCGTTTACGTTTTTACCCTCGCCGGGGCTCGTCACCAAGCTTGACCTGCCCTCGGGGGATGGCGTGCGCGTCGATACGCATCTGCGCGCCGGCTACACGGTTCCTTCGAGCTATGACTCGCTGATCGCCAAGCTGATCGTCCACGGCGCCACGCGCGAAGAAGCACTGACCCGCATGCGGCAGGCGTTGGGAAACCTCCATATCGGCGGCATTTCCACCAATATCCCGCTTCAGATCGAACTGCTTGCCGAACCGGGTTTTGCCAATGGCGGCGTCAATATCCATCACCTCGAACACTGGTTGAAGGAAAGGCGCGTCGCATGAACATGCACTCCGTTCCGGCCATCACCGACGTGCCGCGCTTCAGCCTCTTGGGGCTAACCGCCATCATCTTCGAAGCCCCTGGCGCCTTCGATCTCGACCATCAGCGCCGCATTTGGGCCATGGCCGACATCGCCGCCACCTGGCCCAATGTGCGCGAAGCCGTGCCCGGCATGACCAATCTGTCGGTGCTGTTCCATAAGCCACTGGCCGATCCGCAGGATTTCGGCGGCAAGCTCGTCGAGCTTTGGAACAGGGGCGTCAGCAAGGACGTCGATGGACGCAACATCGACATTCCCATCATCTATGGCGGTGAAGGCGGCCCGCATCTCCAGGAAGTTTCCGAGATGACCGGCCTTTGCGTAGACGATGTCGTCGCCATCCACTCAGCGCCCACCTACCCGGTTTATGCCGTGGGCAGTCATGCCGGCTATTGCTATCTTGGCGGGCTCGATCAGCGCCTCTTCCTGCCGCGCCGCTCGGTGCCGCTGCTCTCGATCCCCGGCGGCTCGCTCTCGATTGCCGGTCACCAGACGGGCGTTTCGGCCTCGGCCGGCCCCAGCGGCTGGCACACGATCGGCTCGGCGAAGGCGGTCTTTTTCGATCCGCATCGAGATCCGCCCTCGCTGCTCGCACCGGGCGATACCATTCGTTTTCATCCCGAAAAGGTGCTGGTGTGATGGAAATCCTCAGCAGTACGCCGCTCGCCACCATTCAGGATATCGGCCGCTTCGATCACTATCACGATGGCGTTGGCCGCTCCGGTGCCATGGATGGCCTTGCCCTCGCGATCGGCAATGCGTTGCTTGGCAATGACGCCAATGCCGCGGCAATCGAAATCCCCCTCCTACCCTTCAAGCTGCGCTTCGAGGAAGACCTCGACATCGCCATCACGGGCGCCGATTGCGAAGCGCTGCTCGACGACGTGCCACTGCCGCCCGATTGGGCGCTGTCGGTAAAAGCTGGCCAGACCCTGACGCTTTCAGCCATACGAGAAGGCTGCCGAGCCTATATCTGCGTTGTTGGCGGTTTCGATGTCCCCGAAGTGTTGGGCTCGCGCAGCACGCAATTGCGCGAAACCTTTGGTGGCCACGAAGGGCGCATGCTGAAAAAGGGCGATCGCTTGAAAGCCCTCGGCACCTCCGCCGGCCTACCGCCCGGCGGGCTTGGCGCCACGCCGTTCACGCAAGAGCCCGGCCCGGTCACCGCCCGCGTCCTGCCGGCCGCCGAATACGAGCGTTTCACCGCAGAATCCCAACGCAGTTTCTGGACTGCCGACTGGCAGGTAACCCCGCAGAGCAATCGCAATGGTTATCGGCTTTCGGGCCCGAACCTGACCATGAAAGACACGAGCGAACTGCGCTCGCACGGCGTTGTGCCCGGCACCATTCAGGTGCCCATGGGTGGCCAGCCGATCATTCAATTGGCCGATGCCGCCACCATGGGCGGCTATCCAAAATTCGGTACGGTCATAGAGCCCGATCACTGGCGCCTTGCCCAGGCCAAGCCCGGCACAGCTATCCGTTTCGTCGAGGTCGACTATCCGGCAGCTCTCGCCGCCCAGGCCGAGCTTGATGCCTATATCGCCGATATCCGCGCCTCCGCCGGACGCCAGCGCCGCGCCGCTTCGGGGTGGCAGTCATGATCACAGTTGATCTTCTCGACGACCTCCTCAAGCGCATGCAGGCAGCAGGGCTCAGCGGGCTCGAAGTGCAGCAAGGCGATACCAGCATCATCATGCGCCTGGGCAGCGCTGTGCCAGCTGTGGCTTCAAGCAAGCCCGTTCCCGTCCGCAGCCAGAGCCTCGGCACCTTCCGCGCCAGCCACCCCCGACGTCCGAACACGGCATTCAAGCCTGGCGACCATGTCCTGAAGGGCACGGCCCTCGGCTATCTCGAAGCCAGTGGCACCCTGACCGCCATCGTGGCGCCTGCAACCGGCACGCTTTCGGAAGTGCTCGCCAGGGACGGCGACCTCATCGGCTTCGGCGCCCACGTCTTCACCCTGGAGGAGAGCGCCTCATGAAGATCGATCTCAATTCCGATCTCGGGGAAGGTTTTGGCCCCTATACCATCGCCGATGATGCCGGGATCATGGACGTCATCACCTCCGCCAATCTCGCCTGCGGCTATCATGCCGGCGATCCCGTCATCATGGATCGCACCATCGGCCTCGCCAAAGCAGCCGGGGTCGATATCGGCGCCCATGTCGGCTATCCCGACCGTATGGGCTTTGGCCGCCGTCACATGGCGATGGACCTGCCCGAGCTTGAAAAACACGTCATCTATCAGCTCGGCGCGCTCGAAGGCCTCGCGCGACCATATGGCCGAAAGATCAGCCACATGAATCCTCATGGCGCCCTGGGCAATCTCGCCAGCGCCGACCGCGCCGTGGCCGAGGCCCTGGTCCGCGCCACCAGCGCCTTCGATCCCAATATCGCCTATCTCGTCCTCTCGGGCTCCGAGCTCGAGGCCGCCGCCCGCGCCGCTGGCAGGCAGACGATCAATCTCTTCCTCGCCGATCGCGCCTATCTGCCAAATGGCCAGTTGGCACCGCGCTCCATGCCCGGCTCGGTCATCAAGGACGAAAACACCTCCACCTCGCGCATAATGCGTCTTCTCGATGATGGCACGCTTGTCGCCATCACCGGCGAAATCCTGCATATCGAGGTCCAGTCCATCCTCGTCCATTCCGATACGCCCGGCGCTCTCGATATGGCGCGCGCCATCCGCTCGGCCATCACCAAGGCCGGTGGGGTCATAACGCCCCTCTCGCATCTGCTCGCTCATTCATAGCGAACTCTTATCTCATCAGACACAGACCGTCTTGGCGCTCCGAGGCTGCCGGCGGTTACCGTCCCGTCATATTTCGAAAGGAGCCCAGAATGCCATTTTCAGACTACAAGACCGCATTGGTAACCGGCGCATCTGGGGGCATGGGTTACACGATCGCCGAGCGCCTCGCCAAGGAGGGCCTGACGGTCCACGGTGTCGGCCGCAATGCCGAGGGTCTCAAGAAACTGGCCGATGCCACCGGCGCCATCACCCATCTCGTTGATGTCAGCGATACCGCTGCCCTGACCGAACTGGTCAGCGGCCTTGAAATCGACGTGCTGATCAACAATGCGGGTGTCTCGCGCGCGGGCAATATCCTCAGTTCTGATGCCTTCGACATCGACGAGCAGATCGACGTCAACCTGCGCGCTGCACTGCAACTTGCCCGCCTCACCCTGCCGGGCATGGTCGAGCGCAATCGCGGTCATATCGTCAACATCACTTCCATTGCCGGCCACTATGAATTTGGCGGCCACACCGTCTATCATGCCACCAAGGCTGCCATGCACACCGTCTCGCGCCAGCTGCGCGTCGATGCCTATGGCAAGGATGTGCGCGTTACCGAAATCTGCCCCGGTCGCGTCGAGACTGATATTTTCGCCAAGGTCCAAAAGATCTCACCCGAAGAAGCCCACGAGCGCTTCTATGCCGACTATGAATGTCCCAAGACCGAGGACATTGCTGACGCTGTAGCCTTCGCCATTGCAGCGCCGCACTATGTCAACGTGGGGATGATCGAGATCATGCCGACGCTGCAAGTTCCCGGCGGCTTGCGCACGGGCACGAGGACCGAGTTCCCGTCCACCCGTCTCTAGTACGACGTCAATTCAGCAGGAGGGATATGCAATGGCACGGCTTCAACTCAAGGACGTCTACAAGTCCTTCAACCAGACCGATGTCATTACCGGCATCGACCTCGATATCGAGCACGGCGAGTTCGTGGTCTTTGTCGGTCCCTCCGGCTGCGGCAAGTCCACCCTCCTGCGAATGATTGCAGGCCTCGAGACGATTTCGAGTGGTGAACTCTGGATCGGCGACGAACTCTGCAACGACGTCCATCCCGGCGACCGTGGCATTGCCATGGTGTTCCAGTCCTATGCGCTCTACCCGCATATGAGCGTCTACGACAATATCGGCTTCAACATGAAGGTCACCGGGGTCGCCCGCGATGTGCGCGATGCCAAGATCAAGAACGCTGCCCGTATCCTGCAGATGGAACATCTGCTCGATAGAAAGCCGTCCCAGCTTTCCGGCGGCCAGCGCCAGCGCGTCGCCATCGGCCGCGCCATCGTGCGCGAGCCGCGCGTCTTCCTCTTCGACGAGCCCCTGTCCAATCTGGACGCAGCCCTCCGCGTCGATACCCGCATGGAACTGGCCAAGCTCCACCAGGAGCTTGGCGCCACCATGGTCTATGTGACTCACGATCAGGTTGAGGCCATGACCCTCGCCGACAAGATTGTCGTGCTCAACGGCGGTGTCGTCCAGCAGGTCGGCACGCCGATCGAACTCTACCAGCGTCCTGCCAATCGCTTCGTCGCCGGCTTCATCGGCAGCCCAAAGATGAATTTTATCCCGGTCGAAGTGTCGGGGATTGGGGCAAACAGCCTCAAGGTCAAATCGTCCGACATATCCGAGTTCGAGGTCCCCGCTGCAACAGCAGGCGCCAAGGTCGGCGACCGTCTGACCCTGGGTATCCGCCCACAGGAGCTGCGACTGGCCGCGGACGGGCCCATCACAGGCACAGTGGCCGTCGTCGAACGCCTCGGCAGCGAGACCATCGTTAATGGCGACCTCGTCGATGGCAGCACGATCCTAGCCGTTCTCGATGGCGATCGTCCGCTCGATATCGGCTCCAGCGTGCAGTTCGCCTTCGACAGCGACAAGGCCGTATTGTTCAACGAACAGGGCGTTGCGCTCCTGCCATAAGGCCCCGTTTGCAGCGGGTCTCGGACCAAGGGCGGCCACTGTGCCGCCCATATCCGTTTGGTCTGGAAACCCCGCCGATCCATAACGCGCCGTTATTACTACAGACTGACATAGTCTTTGTGGGGCAGTGATGCCGGTGCCAATCTTGGGCTTGCGAGGGAATACGCAGCGAGCCGAAATCGGCAGCGCGTACGCGACAATGGAGAAACACTTGTTCAAGAACCCAAACAAGGCCGGTAGCGCATTCCGGGGTGTCGCCTTTCTGGCGGCGGCCCTGTGCAGCTCCACCGCCATCGCTCAGGACGCGCTCGAAGTCTGGTCCCGCAGCGGCCCGCAGGCTGCCGAAACCTACAAGGCCGTCTTTGCCGCCTTCACCGAGAAGACCGGCATCCCGGTCGAATATCTGGCGACCGTCGAATTCGAGACCCAGCTGCAGGCCCGCGCCGCGGCCAAGGACCTCCCCGATGTCCTGATCTACGATCAGGCCAGCATGGCGGCCTATGCCAATGCCGGCATGATCCTGCCTGTCGTTCCCGAGGATTTCGCCGGTCACGACCAGCTCAGCGAAGCGTCGTGGGACTCGGTCCGCATGGCCGATGGCGCCTACTACGGCGTTCCCTTCAGCCAGCACGCCCAGGTCACCTTCATCCGCTCGGACTGGCGCGAAAAGCTCGGCTTTGAAGTGCCGACGACGCATGACGAACTCGTCGCACTCGCCACCGCCTTCGCCACACAGGACCCCGACGGCAATGGCACCGATGCCGACACCTATGGCATGGCCGTTCCGGGCACTACTGATCGCGGTTTCTTCACCTGGTGGCTCTCCTCCTACATGATGCAGCGCGGCGGCTCCTTCGTCACCGGCGGCGAGGGCAAATACACGGTCACCGTGAACAGCCCGGAAAGCGTTGCTGCCGTCGAGTGGATCCAGAGCCTCTTCTGCGGCACGCCGAGCCTTGTGCAGCCGGGCGCGCTGACCAATGCCAGCGCCACCCCGTTCTTTGCCGAGAACCATGCCGGTATCTACCAGACCGGCCCCTATGCTTTCGCCAACTTCGACAAGGCGCCGGGCAAGGACAAGTATGAGATCGTCATCGCTCCGGCAGGTCCGGGCGGCAAGACCACCCTCACCGAACGCACCAGCATCTACTTTGGCGCCACCTCTACCCAGCCCGACAATCAGAAGGCACTGGCCGAATTCCTGATCAGCCCGGAGGCGCAGGCCCTCGGCATGACCGCTCCCGGCCAGCCCGTCGTGCGCCTACCCGTCAACACCACCCTCAACGCCGCCGAAATCTACGGCGACGAGCGCTGGGCCGTGGTTGCCGAGCAACTGGAAGACTCCAAATTGATGCCGTCGGACGTGGACTTCACCACGGCGCGCCTCGACATCGCCGAGACGTTCCAGTCCATGTTCTCGCAGTGCACCAGCGACATCCAGGGTAACCTCGATGGTCTCGCCGGACGCATCTCCGACGAACTCAGCATGCAGAACGCACTGCAATGACCGAGCAGGCAGGCGAGGCAATGACGCCTTTGATTGATAACGCGGCGTCTCGCCCGCCTGCCGGCACCCTTCGCCGGCGGGCCAGACCCCAGTCCCGCTGGTGGACGGTCTGGCTCTTCCTGCTGCCGGCGCTGCTGCTGTTTCTCTATTTCAAGTTCATCCCGATGTTCCAGGGCATCCAGATGAGCTTCCAGAAGGTCCGCCCCTTCCTCGGTAATGAATGGGTCGGCTGGTCGAACTACACCGCGGTCCTCAACGATTCCCGTTTCCACGACGCCATAGTCCATACCCTGATCCTGGGGTTCGGCCAGTCCATCGGGGCCGTCATCGGTGGTCTGGTGCTGGCCCTGCTTCTCGAAGGCGCCAGCAAGACGCTCTGGTTCGTGCGCACCGCTGCCTTCCTGCCGGTCGTCACCGCGACCGCCGTCATCGGCGAAGTCTGGCGCATCATCTATTTCCCCGCCCCCAACGGCTTCCTCAATTCCGTCCTCGGCACCGTCGGCCTCGACCCCGTCCGCTGGCTCGAGGACCCGGCAATAGCCCTCTATTCCGTGATGGCCGTCGGCATCTGGCAGGGCGCGCCTTACAATATGGTGATCTTCCTTGCCGGGCTCGCCGGTGTCGATCGCTCGCTTTACGAGGCCTCGGCCATCGATGGCGCAAAACTGCGCCACCGCCTCTGGTACGTCACCCTGCCTGCCCTGCGTCCCGCCATGACCATCGTTCTGGTGCTCGCAGCGGTCCGAAGCCTCCGCGTCTTCACCGACGTCTGGGTGCTCACCGGCGGCGGACCCGCTGGCGCGACCGACGTCTGGATGACCCGCATCTATTCGCTCGGCTTCGAGCGCAACCAGATGGGCATCGCCTCGGCTGCCTCGATCCTCCTCCTGATCGCCAGCGTCGCCCTGACAGCGCTCGCCCTGTTGATCACCCGCAAACGCGCGGAGAAATGACCATGAGCACCGCTTCCGCAAAGCCACGCCAGAAACGCGCCCAGGTCGATTCCAGCAGTTTCGACACTGCCCTCGGCTGGCAGCCGGGCAAGAAGACGACCGCGCTGCTGCGCGCCGCCATCTGCGCCATCATCCTCTTCGTCTTTGCCGGCCCGATTTTCACCATCATCGCCGGTGCCTTTGACCTCAATCCCGATCCGACCCGCCTGACCCTGATCCCGCGCAATCCCAGCCTCGAAAACTTCGCGGTTGCCTCCCAGCGCGGGATCTGGGGCTTTTTCTGGAATTCGCTGATGATCGCCGGTATCGGTCTCCTGCTGCAGATCATCGTTGCCGTCACCGCCGGCTACGCGCTCGCCCGCCGCAAATTCCGCGGCCAGGCCATCGTCCTCGGCATTTTCCTTGCCACCATGATGCTGCCCGAAGAGGTGGTGGCCGTGCCCCTGGCTGTCGTTCTCGGCGACCTGCCGCTGACCGGCATCAACCTGCGCGGCACGATCTTTGCCGTCATCCTGCCGGTCGCTGCCTCGGCCTTCTCCATCCTGGTCATGGCCGCCTTCATGCGCGACATTCCCGACGAGATCGTCGAGGCCGCCACCATCGACGGGGCCAGCGAAATGCGAATTCTGATCGAGATCATCCTGCCTATGTGCAAGCCGGCGCTCGGCGTCGTCGCCATCTTCGGCTTCATCGGCATCTGGGACCAGTATCTGCTGCCCATTATCGCCGCGAACCGCACCTCGGACTACATGATCACCGTGGCCCTCGCGAGCCTCCGCGCCGACGTCCAGGTCGGCACCGGTGTGCTCCTCGCCGGCGCCTTCCTCGCGCTCGTCCCGAGCCTCATCGTCTATCTCCTGCTGCAGAACTCTCTGGTCCGCGGCATCACCTCGGGCGCTATCAAGGGATAGCGCCCCTCCCCTTCACTCTGCCCCGCCGCAAACCCACGAGGATTGTGACATCAATGATCTTGTCCACCGTCACCGATGAAGTGCTGCCCGATCGCTCGCACGACGCCTTCCCGCGCATCTTCCGCACCGCCGCCGATCAGGGCGTCAGCACCTTTGAAATCCGCATGGTCGAGGCCAAGCGCTTCCCCATCGTCGAATCCGAAGCCTGGGACCGCCTGCTGCACTATTCGAAGGAATTCGGCATCACCTACACATCTGTGTCGCCGGGCCTCTTCAAGACCACGCTCCATAGCGACCTGATGCTCCCCCATCGCAATCACCTGGCCGCCATGAGCATGGACATGGCCGAGCGGATCAATGTGAAGACGCTCGTTACCTTCGGCGTGCTGCGCGACAAGCGCGACGGTGCCGACGCCTTTGGCCGCGTCGTCGATCTCCTGCGCAGGACTGCCGAGGACGCCGCCGCCCGCGGCTTTACCCTGCAGCTCGAAAACCTGCCCCACACCTGGGCCGATACGGCCGATAACTGCCTTGCCCTCCTCAAGGCAGTCGACCACCCTGCCTTTGGCTATATCTGGGACGTGGGCAATCTCTACGAGGCCGAGCCCGGGGACTTCCGCCCCGGCTACGAAAAGCTCAAGCCATATATCCGCAATGTCCACCTCAAGGACGGTCGCGTCGAAAATGGCCGCATGATCTGGCAGCAGTTCGGCAAGGGCCTCACCGACATCAAGGGTCAGATCGAAACCCTCAAGGCCGACGGCTACAAAGCCACGCTGACGGTCGAAGCCAAATGCGAGCCGCAGATGGACGAGGATTTTCCCAATTCGCTGACCTATCTGCGTTCGCTGCTCTGAGCCGCTAGCTCCAATCCAAATGCGCCTGAAGACGGTCGCAAGCCCCGGCTCGCGCCGCAGGCTCCCCTTTGCCCAAAACTCCCCAAGGACCTGACATGATCGTCACCGCCGTCACCAACGAAGTCTTTCCAGACGCCTCCCAGGAATCCCTGCCAAAAATCTTCGCCCGCGCTGCCGAAACTGGCATCAAGCACTTTGAACTCCGCATCGTCGAAAGCCGCCGCTTCCCCGCCTACGACGCGGACTCCTGGGCGCGCCTGAAGAAGCTCGCCGCCGACCATGGCGTGACCTTCACCGCCGCCTCGCCAGGCCTCTTCAAGGCCGGCCTCGACAGCGAATTCCAGGCCCTTCACCTCAACCACCTGCTCCCAATGAGCATGGACCTCGCCGCTTCGGTCGGCGTCAACACCATGATTGTTTTCGCGCCCAACCGTAGCGCGGCAAAGGACGCCGGCGAATTCGACAGGGTTGTCGACCTCCTCGGTAAGGCCGTCGACAAGGCCGCTGCCAATGGTTTTACCGTCCAGCTCGAGAACCTGCCGGGCAGTTGGGCCGATACCAGCGACGCCTGCCTCGCTCTACTGCAGGCGGTCAATCGCCCCGAGTTTGGCTATGTGTGGGACACCGGCAATCTCTACGAAGCCGAGCAGACCCACTTCCGGGCTGGCTACGAGAAGCTCAAGCCCTATATCCGCAACGTCCATCTCAAGGATGGCGCGATCGAAAACGGTCAGATGATCTGGAAGCGCTATGGCGAAGGCGTCACCGACGTGAAGGGCCAGATCCAGGCCCTCAAGGACGACGACTATGCCGGCACGCTGGTGCTGGAAGCCGCATGCAAGCCGCACCACCTCGACGACTTCCCCAGCTCAACGAAATACCTCAAATCCATCCTCTGACGCCGCTTGGCGCGGGTTGCGACCCGCGCCTCCGCTTGCACATGCCTCTCCGCTCTGGCATAGGCGAGACACTCATCCTGGACCCGGTGCAATCCCGGGTGGCTCTTCCGGCCGCCGATCCGCCGGACAATCAAGCAAGCTATTCCATCGCCGTCAGGATCGCCTATGCGACCCGGCCGGTAGCGCCCTTGAGCTATTAATGTCCTTTTCCCAAACCCTGCGCGGCGACTGGCTGTCTAATATTCGCGGTGACACACTATCCGGCATCGTCGTCGCCCTGGCTCTCATCCCCGAAGCGATCGGCTTTTCGATCATTGCTGGCGTTGACCCTCGGGTCGGCCTCTACGCTTCCGTTGTGATCGCCATTGTCATTTCATTCGCTGGCGGCCGACCGGCCATGATTTCGGCCGCTACCGCGGCAACAGCTGTGCTCTTCGGCTCGCTGGTGCGTGAGCATGGCCTGCAATACCTGCTCGCGGCCACCATCCTTGCTGGGATGATCCAGATCGGCCTCGGCTGGCTGCGGATCGGCTATGTCATGCGCTTCATTTCGCGCTCGGTGATGACCGGCTTCGTCAATGCGCTCGCCATCCTGATCTTCATGGCGCAGCTGCCCGAACTCATCGGGGTCACCTGGCAGACCTATGTGATGATCGCGGCAGGCCTTGCCATCATCTACACTTTCCCCAGGCTGACCCGGGCCGTTCCTTCGCCACTGGTCTGCATCCTGGTCCTGACCGCGCTCGCCCTTATCTTTGGGATCGATACGCGCACCGTGGCCGATCTCGGGGCTTTGCCATCCACGCTTCCGGTCCTCCTGTTTCCCGACGTTCCGCTCAATTTCGAAACACTGCAGATCATCCTTCCGACTTCGCTGGCGGTTGCCGCCGTTGGCCTGCTCGAAAGCCTCCTGACCGCCTCCATCGTCGACCAGATGACCGACACCAAGAGCGATAAGAACCGCGAAAGCATTGGCCAGGGCCTTGCCAATATCGCGTCCGGGCTTTTTGGGGGCATGGGCGGCTGTGCCATGATCGGCCAGTCGACAATCAATGTAAAATCGGGCGGACGCACCCGGCTCTCCACCTTCGTCGCGGGCGCTTTTCTGCTATTCCTGCTCCTGGCTCTAGGCGATCTGGTGGGGCTCATTCCCATGCCGGCGCTCGTCGCCATCATGATCATGGTGTCGATCGGTACCTTCAACTGGCGCTCCGTCCTCGATCTGCGCCACCATCCCCGCCGCTCAAGCCTAGTAATGCTGGCCACCGTCATGACTGTTGTCGGCACGCACAACCTGGCGCTGGGTGTCGGTGTCGGCGTACTAATCTCAGGAATTTTCTTCGCGTGGAGGGTCGCACAGAGTTTCCGGGTCACCTCCACTCTGAGCGCGGATGGACAGGAACGACGTTATCGCGTCGTGGGCCAACTCTTCTTCGCCTCCGCCGACGACTTCCTCAACAGCATGGACTTCAGCGAGAACCTTGCCCGCGTTAGCATCGACCTCACCGCGGCGCATATCTGGGATCTAACTGGCGTCAACGCCGTCGACATTGCCGTTCTGAAGTTCCGCCGCGCTGGAGCCAAGGTCGACTTGGTCGGCATGAACGACGCCAGTGCCGCCATAATGGACAATCTGGCGGTGCATGATCGTCCTGGAGCGATCACGAAAGTACTGGGCTGACAATACAAACGCCTCTAGATTCACGCTTGCTGTCTGGGCGGCGAAGCGCTTGCTACCGGCGCACGCCCAGTCTCGACATCTTTTCACTCAGCGTCCTGCGGGGAACTTGCAAGGCCTCGGCAGCGGCGGCGATTGAGTCGTTGTTGCGGGTCAGCGCATCTTCGATCAGATGCCGTTCGAAGGCTGCGACGCGCTCATTGAGACCGCCTTCGGACATGGGTATGTCAGGCGCGGCCGACCCAAGAATGACGCCGAGCGACCGCCCCGTTGCATCAAGGCCAATGGCGAACCGATCGGCCGCCGCTTTGAGTTCGCGGACATTGCCGGGCCAATGGTGATGCACCAGCGCCTGGGTATCGGCTGGATGCAGCTGTGGCGCTGGCCGCCCAAAGCGTCGCGCGGCTTCGCCCAGAAAATGATGGAAGAGCAGGATGCAGTCCTCGCCGCGCTCCCTGAGGGGAGCGAGGGCAATGGTGGCGAGGTTGAGCCGGTAATAGAGATCGGCGCGGAACCGCCCCTCATTGCTTTCAGCGCCCAGGTCCACCTTGGATGCAGCGATGATACGGACGTCGAGCGGGATTTGCTTGTTCGATCCCACCCGCTCGACTACGCGCTCCTGGATCACCCGCAACACCTTGGCCTGGGCCAGGAGCGGCATGGATTCGATCTCGTCGAGCAGCAGTGTGCCACCGTTTGCATATTCGAATTTGCCGACGCGCTGCGTGCCTGCGCCCGTGAAGGCCCCTGCTTCATGCCCGAAGAGCTCGCTCTCGATCAGCTCGGACGGGATTGCCGCGCAATTGACGGCCACGAAGGGTGCCTTAGCCCGGGAAGAAAAATCGTGGAGACAGCGCGCAACGACTTCCTTGCCCGTGCCTGTCTCTCCCAGAATGATGACATCGGTTGGTATCTGCGCCAGTTCGCGCACCGCATTGCGCAGCCGCTCCATGGCTGAAGAATTGCCGACCAGCCGCGCCGCCAGCTCGGTTTCACCGCCATCGAGGCGACGTCGTAGGTCGGCGATCTCGCGCTTCAGCGCCGCCTGTTCGCTCGCTCGCCTGAGGCTGGCGACCAGTTCGTCCGGCACATAGGGTTTTTGCAGGAAGTCGAACGCGCCCTGCCGCATCGCCTCCACCGCCATGGGCACGTCGCCATGCCCGGTGATCAGGATCACCTCGGCCGGCAACATGCGTTCCCGCACCTTGCGCAGGAGGTCGAGGCCGGAAAGACCGGGCATCCGCACGTCGCTGAGGATGACATGCGGAGCCACCGCGTCGAGCTTTTCGAGCGCAGCGGTGGCACTATCGGCCACATGCGTCGCAAAGCCGGAAAGGCGCAGCCACTGTTCTAAGGCGGTGCGGATCATTTCCTCGTCATCGACAATGAGTACGGTTGGCTCAGTCAACGCGTTGCCTTTCGGTTGGTACCGCCAGTCGGGCCAGCGGCAATATCATTGTGAAGCGGGCGCCCCGGCCCGGCACACTTTCGGCGGAAATGCTGCCGCCGAGATCACGCACGAGCCCATAGGAAATGGAGAGCCCTAGCCCCAAGCCCTCTCCCGGACCCTTGGTGGAGAAGAACGGATCGAAAATGCTGCCGATAGCCTCGGAGGGGATACCGACGCCCGTATCGGCTACGACGACGCTGACCGCAGCTCCGGTCTGTTGCACGCTGATCGATAGGACGCGCATCGTCTGGCCGACCATGGCGTCGGCGGCATTGGCAAGGAGGTTGATCATCACCTGCTCGATATGCACGGGATTGCCCACAACCCGGATCGGCGCCGACGGCCGACTATACTCCACATCCACCCCGACCTGCCGCAATTTATGATCGACGAGATCAAGCGCGTCAGCAATCACCACGCCCAGATCCGCCTCGATCGGCGCTGTCGGTTGCTTGCGGGCAAAGGTCTTGAGGTGGCTAGTCAAACCGGCAAGGCGGTCGACAATCCTGTCGATCTGCCCCAGGACCGTTCCGATTTCCTCATCGCGCCGGCGCGAAGCCAGAAGCTTTGCACTGGCGAGATGCGTCGTCAGCGCCGCGACCGGCTGGCTCACCTCATGGGCGACGCCTGCCAGTGCCTGGCCCAGGCTTGCGAGCTTTGCCGCCTGCACGAGATGCGCCTGCACCTGCCGCTCGGCATCCTCGGCGCGGATGCGTTCGGCGATTTCCTCGCGCAACGCCTCATTGGCGATGTGCAGGTCCTCAGTCCGCTCGGCCACGCGCTGCTCCAGTCGCTCGTGCTCCGCGAGGCGCTGCGCGAGAAGCCGTCGCCTTTGGGCCAAAAGGGCGAGGATCAATAGCAGCGCGGCGACACCGAGCCCGACTGCCGCTGCGGCAAGCCAGGCGCCGCGGAAAAGCGGGCCAGTGGGCGTGAAGGAGATGATGCGCCATTGATGCGCGGGGAGCCGCAGTTCATTGACCATGAAGATGCCCGAGGTATCGGCATCGTCGCCCGCGATATACGCAAAATTGACGTCCCGCGAGGCCCAGATGGCTGACGCGACGGGCGCCTCCCGGGGCCCCTGCGGTCCATAGCGCAGTTGCGGCTTTATGCGGGCATAGTCAGCCGGGGAAACCTGCGAAATCGGCCGATAGCGCCAGTCGGGGCGAGTCGAGAGAATGGTGATGTTGTTGGTATCAACGATGCCGATCAGCTCTCCCGACCGCCACCAATTGGCTTCGATCTCACCGAGGTTGATCTTGGTGACCGCGACACCGAGCGGGCCATCTTCTCCATCGATCCGGCGGGCGAGGAAGTAACCGGCGACGCCGGTTACAGTGCCCACAGCATAGAATTTCGCGTCGCCATCGGCCATGGCCTCTTCGAAATAGGGTCGGTAGCCGAGATTTTCGCCGACGAAACTATCGTAGGCCCACCAATTGGACGCAGCGACCACATGGCCATCGGCGGCCATCACGAAAAGCTCGCCTGCCCCGGCCGTATCGTTGAGACGAGAGAGAAAGCCATTGGCGCGCTCGCGTCGCGCAGCATTGTCTGGATCAGCAAGGATGGCGCGCACTTCCGCAGCCAGCGCCATGCTGGAGGGAAGGTAGTGAAAGCGCTCAATGATGGCTTCAAGCGTTCGGTCGAATAACACCAGCCGGCGTTCGGCCTGTTCGCCACCGCTGCGCAGCGCTCCGGAGAGCGAAATTTCAAAAGCCACCCAGCCGCTGGCCACGACCGCGAGAAGGGCCGCTCCAATCAGCAGAAGCTGACGGCGCCCCAATAATTCGCTGAAGCCGAAATGGCTTGGCTTTGCTGCTTTTGGCAAGAAACCGCCACCTCCTAGCGGGCAGTTTGGCAATATTCCGCCAGTTTCGCCAGAGTGACTTGCAAAAATCGCAGGTCTGGCCTGCACTTTCGATCTGGCACACGCTTTGCAAAGCAGGTGATCGACCGGCGGAGGAGCCGGGTTCAAGATCCATATCGGGAGGACATCCAATGAAAAAGACCGTCGCCATTCTGGCGCTTGCCATAACAGCACTTTCCGGCACCGCCTTCGCGCAGGACTATCCGACAAAGCCGATCACGGTTGTCGTACCCTTCTCGGCCGGCGGGCCAACCGACACGGTGGCACGCCTCGTGGCCGAAGTGATGAGCGGCGATCTCGGTCAGCAGGTCGTCGTGCAGAATGTCGGCGGCGCCGGCGGCACATTGGGTGCGGGGCAAGTCGCGACTGCCCAGAACGATGGCTACACCCTGCTGCTGCACCACATCGGCATGTCGACCGCCCCGACGCTCTACCGCAGTCTGCCTTATGACCCGCTGACCGACTTCGCCACCATCGGCCTCATCACCTCCGTGCCTATGACGCTTGTCGCCCGCAAGGATTTCGAGCCCAATACGCTTGAAGAGCTGCTGGCCTATATCAAGACCAATGGCGAGAACGTCACCTACGCCCATGCCGGCATTGGCTCGGCCAGCCAGCTCTGCGGCATGTTGCTGATGGAATCGACCGAAACCATCATGACCACCGTGCCCTATCAGGGCGCCGGCCCCGCAATGACCGACATCATCGGTGGCCAGATCGACATGATCTGCGACCAGACCACCAATACGACCAGCCAGATCCAGGCTGGCGAAGTAGAGGCCTATGCCGTGACCTCGCCCGAGCGGCTCGGCAACCTGCCCGACGTGCCGACCACCAAGGAAGCCGGGCTCGATCTCGAGATCGGCGTGTGGCATGGCCTTTACGCTCCGGCAGGCACCGATCCGGCCATCATTGCGCGACTCGAAACCGCGCTGCAGGCCGCCCTGACCAATGAGACAGTGGTCGCCCGCTTTGCCGAACTTGGCACCGTCCCGGTCACCGCTGAAGAAGCGACGCCCGCAGCGCTTACCGAAATGCTGACCAGCCAGATCGAACTCTGGCGCGGCGTCATCGAGGCGGCCGGCGTCTACGCCGACTAAGGTCTTCCATCGCCCCACGTCAGACGGCCTGCGGTTTTCCGCAGGCCGTCCCCGACGCACATCCATATGTTTCATCTGGGGAGGCGGCCATGCTGGCCAAGTTTTCACTCCGGGATCTCCTGGCAGGCGGCATCTTCGTCCTCGCCGGAGCCTACTTTTCGCTCGAAGCGCTGAACTATGAGGTCGGCACGCCCTTCCGCATGGGACCGGGCTTCATGCCGCTCGCGCTTGGCGCCGTGCTCGCCGCCCTTGGCATCGGTGTTGCCGCTAGCGGTTGGCAAAAGCCTGACAAGGAGAAGCCACTCCCACCCTCCTGGCGGGGTATCGCTCTTATCATCGGCGTGGTGATCTTCTTCGGCGCCACCATTCGCGGCCTCGGCTTCGTGCCTGTGGTCTTCGTCTCGGCCTTCGCTTCCGCCATGGCCAGCCGGCTCAATTCCCCACTCTTTGCCGCCCTCCTCGCCATCGGTCTCACGGTTCTCTGCACGGCCATCTTCGTCATCGGCCTTGGCATGTCCGTGCCGTGGTTTGGGCCCTGGCTCGGTCAATAGGAGCGTCACATGGATATCATCGGCTTTCTCGGCCTCGGCTTTTCCGTCGCCCTCGATCCCATCAACATTCTCTACTGCTTTATTGGCGTGCTGCTCGGCACTCTGGTTGGCGTGTTGCCCGGCATCGGCCCCACCGCCACCATCGCCATGCTGCTGCCCATCACCTTCTCACTGTCGCCGGCCGCGGCTTTGATCATGCTGGCGGGCATTTATTACGGCGCCCAATATGGCGGCTCTACCACCGCCATTCTGATCAACCTGCCGGGCGAAAGTTCATCGGCCGTTACTGCCATCGATGGCTACCAGATGGCCAAGCAAGGCCGCGCCGGCCACGCTCTGGCCACCGCCGCCCTCGGCTCGTTCTTCGCCGGGACGGTCGGCACGCTGCTGCTTGCCTTCTTCGCCCCGCCCCTTGCCCGAGCGGCGCTGAATTTTGGCGCCCCGGAATACTTTGCGCTGATCGTTCTTGGGCTGCTCGTCTCTATCGCGCTGGCGCATGGCTCGATCCTCAAGGCTCTCGCTATGATCGTCCTCGGGCTGCTTCTGGGCATGGTCGGTCAGGATATCTATACCGGCACCCCGCGCTTCACCCTTGGAATCCGCGAACTCTATTCCGGCCTCAACTTCGTCTCGGTCGCCGTTGGCATTTTCGGCGTCGCGGAAATCCTGCGGAACCTCGAAAACGAGAAAGGCCGCGATGTCATGGTCAAGTCGGTGAGCAATCTCTGGCTCGGCAAAGAGGAATTGAAACGCATCATCGCGCCGGTTATCCGGGGCACCGCCCTTGGCTCCGTGCTCGGCATTCTTCCCGGCGGCGGCCATATCCTGGCGTCATTCGCCTCCTATTCCGCCGAAAAGCGGCTTTCCAAGCATCCTGAAGAGTTCGGCCACGGTGCCATTGAAGGCGTCGCCGGTCCGGAATCGGCCAATAACGCGGCGGCGCAAACGTCGTTCATTCCGCTGATGACCCTCGGTATTCCCGCCCATCCGGTCATGGCGCTCATGGTCGGCGCTTTCATCCTCCAGGGCATCACCCCGGGGCCCAATGTCATCAACGACCAGCCCGCACTCTTCTGGGGCATCATCGCCTCGATGTGGATCGGCAACCTGCTTCTCGTGATGCTGAACCTGCCGCTGATCGGGCTGTGGGTGAAGATGCTCTCGATCCCCTATCGCGCGCTGTTCCCCGCAATCGTTCTGTTCGCGTGCATCGGCTGCTATTCAATCAACCAGAACATCTTCGACGTCTTCGCAATCGGCTTCTTCGGCATTGTTGGCTACGTGCTGATCCGGCTCGGTTGCGAACCGGCTCCTCTATTGCTGGGCTTCGTGCTCGGACCGCTGCTCGAAGAGCATCTGCGCCGTGCCATGATCATCTCGCGTGGCGATCCGATGGTTTTCCTCGAACGCCCAATCTCGGCGACCCTTCTTGGCCTCGCCCTCCTCGCAGTGATCATCGCTGTGCTGCCCTCCATCAGAAGCAAACGCAAAGAGGTGTTCGTCGAAGAGGATTGATGTCACCAAACAATTGGCGGGTTGGCAGGGTGCCTAGTACATCGCCCTGCCAGCCCGTTGGGTTAACTAGGAACTCGCGGGCGCTGCCCAGCCCTACTTCCGCAAGAAGCGCCAGGTTGACGTCATTGTCGATCAACACGTCGACGCCCATCGCCTCTGCAAGGGCAGCCCGCAAGTTCGCGCCCTCAAGCCCCTGTAGGTTTCCAGCCAGGCTCAAGTCCGCCGTTTCCGGATGGACCGCCGCCGGCACGCCCACGGCACCGACCCGCAGCTTATGCCGCGGCACTCCGGCTTGCTCGCAAAGCATCGACGTCATGCGACCCAGCTGAGCCACGAGGTCCGTGACTCCGGTCTGCACCGTCGGCTCAGTCACCTCCGCTAGAATCTGCCCGCGCAGATCGCTTAGGCAGCGGCAACTTTGGTGCCGCCCATTCGCGAGAAGCGATGAGCCTCCCGGACGCAGTGTCGTAGCGCTGCCTCGCCGAGCAAACAGCTATCCCGCCGAAGTCACTATTCGGTCGAGAGTGTCCCGGTGCTTCACAAGCCAGGCGGCGCTTCGTGTTCTCCAGGTGATCCCCCACAGTGGCGTGGCGTCTTCCGTCTCGGGAGTGACCTTCGCGTCAATGGCCTCGTTGGCGGCGCTGAGGATTACGAAGTCTCGCATCCGGTCGACGAATCCCGCCCGCGCGTTACGCGGCAGCTCGTACCCATCGAGCAGCATCTTCACCTGGCGACCGCGCGCTTCGACCGAGCCTAGGCCCAGGGTCTCGCCCAGGTCGTCGTCAAAGAGCAGGCCGTTGAGCCAGCACGCCTGCGCCAATTCGATCATCGGATCGACGGGCCCGGCCTCTTCCCAATCGATCAAGGCAACAGGCCGCCCTGCGCGGGCAATGATGTTCCATGCCCCGGTATCGCAATGGCCAAAAGCGCTTGGCCGGCCAAGGTGCCTGCCGAACCAGGGTCGCCAGACTGAGCCCTCCGGCGGCGCGAACGAGGCCGCTGCCGCATGCAGCTTTCGCAGGATGCCGCCGAGGATGGGCAGCGCGTCATCTGCCCAGGGGTAAGGGTGAACACTCTCCCCCTCGATATAGGTCAGCGTTTCGCGTCCCTGATTATCGAAGCCTGTACCGACGACGCGGGGAGAATGCTCGAAGCCCTGGTTTTCCAGGTGTCGCAGAAGGGCGACCGTCGTTGCCGACCACGGCGCAGCTTGCCGATAAACAACGCCATCGCGCGTGGCGACGGTAGACCTGCCACCGACCAAGGAGACTTCATCATCGTCTGGACCTCTTTCCATGGCGACAGTCTGCTTTCCTGGGCCAGGAAATCAAGGTCCACTGCGCGGTCGAATTTACTGCACAGCAAGCGAAGAGGCAGCGTGGTGGCAGCGTCCCTGAACGCGGAGCTTGCCAACCGGGCATTGTGAGACCAATCTCCCTCGCGAGACATTGCGGTTCCGCCTGCAGGAGGGTGTGGTGGTGACAAAAGATGGTTTCATCAATGCCGAAGCAATCGACTCCAACGCTCCGCGCTTGGGTCGTCGGTCGTTCCTGGTTGGCGGCGCTGCTGCCGTTGCCACACTTGGCCTTGCGGGTTGCTCACCCGCCGGAATGAGCATGGCGGAAGCGGAACGGGTCTATGGGCCGGTTCCCAACGAGCGCTTCCCCATCCCCGCGGTAAAACTGAGCAAGGTTGATCCGAAATATCTGCGCCGAACGGTGCGCTACGATTCCGCTGAACCGGTCGGCACGATCATCGTCGATCCTGCACGCTACTATGTCTACCGCATCGAGGGCAACGGCAATGCCACGCGCTACGGCGCCAATGTCGGGCGCGCCGGGTTCCTGTGGAGTGGTGAAGCCTATATCGGGCGCAAGGCTGAATGGCCGGTCTGGACGCCACCCAAGGAAATGATCGCGCGCCAGCCGGAAGCGGCCCCCTATGCCAATGGCATGCCGCCGGGCCTCGACAATCCTCTCGGCGCCCGCACGCTCTATCTCTACCAGAATGGTGCCTATACGCTCTACACGATCTACAGCACGATCATGCCCGAAACGATCGGCAAGGGCGTTTCGAGTGGCTGTGTCGGCCTTCTCACCCAGGACATGCTCGATCTCTACGAGAAGACGCCGGTGAATACGAAGGTGGTGGTCCTCAAGGCCTGACGCGCAGGGGGCCCGGAGGCGTCCTGCAGGGTGTCTCCCATTATCAGGTGTCGTTCGCCGGTCTTGGCCTAAAGAGGTCCTTGGCAGCTTCTAGCCGCCGATTGGCTGCAGGCCTGCTTTCGGGAACCGAAATCCAGAGAATATGCCGAAGATCAGAGTATCTCAGAGGGTCATACCCCAACTGGAGAAGTCTCACCGCGAACCAGTCTGGTATCAACTGTGCCGACATGCAGCTGGTCCCTTCCGCTTGATCGAGCACCGGCAGCATGGCTGCGTAGGTATCGAAGCCGAAGCTGAAGGCGATCGCTTCATCGACATGTGACGACTTGATCTCTGGATAGCGATCGCGGACCGCGTTCTTCAACATGGAGATATGCGCACGCGTAAAAGGCGTATTGCCGAAGGGCATGACGAACCTCTCTTCTACGGTCGACGTCCGCCGATTACGCGTCGACCATGAATGAGGTCGTCGCAATGCAGTGAGAGAGTACGTCCCCTTCAACCCGGCGGCAGGTTCGGCCGGGACGGCCGCCGCCCAACTATAGCCGTCGGGATACGCAGATCAAGCAAGGTCGCTCGGGGCTTGAATCTGATCTGTTGTTTTTGCCGCGCTCGATCCCGGCAAACGCGCCTGTTGGTTTCTGACGCGTCCCAAACAGCCGTTTGAAAAATCGGTAGAACCGTGGTGGACTGAACTCATGAGCGACGATCGCAACCAATGTGTCACCAACGATTTCGGCCTCGGCCTGAAGCATGGCGTAGTCTTGCTGGTACCACACAATCCGGCATGGAAAACCGCCTTCGACTTAGAAGCTGAAGTCATTCGCTCAGTTCTCCGTGCCAGCTTGATCGACATTCAACACATTGGCAGTTCGTCAATTCCAGGAATCAGGTCAAAGCCGATACTAGACCTGATGGTTGGCATAAAGGATCTGGACGCGGGGCCGCTGCTCGAGCCGGCGATGTCGTCCATCGGATATGATTTTGCCCGTCAGGCGGGCGTCCCCAACGACCATGTGTTTGGCAAAGGCGTTGCAAGAACACATCTGGTGCATGTCGTTCAGTTCGACGGTCCCACTTGGCATCACAACCTTAGGTTCCGAGATCGACTCAGAGCTGATCCCGACCTGGCGCACGAGTACGACGACCTCAAGGAGCGGCTTGCGGTGCAGTTCGCGCAGGACCGCGCCGCGTACACCGCGGCAAAAAGGGCCTTTATCGATCGGGCTACGGCAGCGGCATAGTCGATACCCTACCCGGACGTTCACTCCGGCACCGAATTCGCCGCCCCGCGCTTCGACGCGGAGGAGGAGCCAACGCCCCTCCTCCACGTCGAAAGCCAAAAAATTACTCGGCCTTGAGGAAGTCGGCGACGTCGAGGAGGATGTACTCGTTGTCGTCGGCGCGGCCGGCTTCGCGGCCGGTGGAGCCGGGGTAGTTATTGTCGTTGGCAACGACGATGGTGGTCGCGTCGACGAGATCAACGTCTTCGATGGTGACGAAGGGGAAGGTGAAAACGCCGTCCTTGGTGCCGCGCGGCGCGATGCCGTCCGGGTCCTGCATGGCCATCAGGTCGATGTAGGCGATCTTTTCGAGCACGCCATTTTCGTCTGCACGAGCGAGATCGACGAGGTAGATGCGCTTGAAGGCAGCGGCCTTTTCACGGCCATCGTCACCTTCATTGTTGTCGCGCTCGATGATCAGGCCACGGGTGCCTTCAAAAATGTTGAAGTCGCCAATAGCGTGGCCGGCGTCGTCGAGCGGGTAGTAGCGAACCGTATCGCTCCAGGTGGCATCGCCGACGTTGAATTCGAGCATGCGGATGACCGGCTTGCCATCGACGAGTTCGAGCGCGCCGGCGGTTTCGTCGAAGAAGGGCTTTTCGAGCAGCGGATAGAGCGTCGTGCCGTCGATCGACTGCGCCATGCCTTCATAGCCACCGGAGCGGCCGGTATTGATGCCGGTCACCACAGCGCCGGCAGCGGGCTGCGAGGTGAACTGGTTGTCGGGCGACTTGTAGTCGACGCCACCGGGGTTGGTCTTGACGACCTGCAGCACCACGCCCTCGGCATCGACTTCGATCAGCCAGGGGCCGAATTCATCACCGATCCAGTAGTTTTCACCAACCGGCTGGATGGATTCCGGATCGAAATCAGCGCCGGTGAGATAGCGGCTGTCGCTGTGTTCGGTAACGATCGGGAAGGGAACGACGCGGTTCGGATCTTTCAGGAACACGGTCTTTTCGATGCCGACCTTGCCTGCTTCCCAATCCATTTTCAGGATATTGAACATCAGCATGGCGTCGGACGAGTTGGCCTTGTTGCCAAAGCCATTGTCGGTGAGGAACAGGAAGCGATCATCGCCAAGCGAGCGCACGCCGCTCATGCCCTGGAGGGGCTGGCCGGGGAACGGCATGGCAATGCCCGAAGCCGGGTTGGCCCAACCATAGGGCGTCTCGACGCGGGTGCCCGAGGTGAAGCGGCCAGACTTCTGGAGGCCAATCGGAGCATCTGCGGGAGCGGGCAGGAAGGTCTGGGCCGGCAGCTGGGCGTGGGCCTTCAGCACGGCTTCAAACTTGGTCGGACCTTGAGCCGTATCTTGAGCCATCGACAGGGAGGCAAGGAGGCTGAGGCTGACGCCAAGGGCGAGCGCTTTGAGCATAGTTCTCTCCAGGAAAAATGGATGCCCTGCCCTAAAGAAGCGTGATGTCGCTGGGATCACAGCGGCGTGAACGGCCGATGACATTCTCAAACGCTGACAGTTGGATGCGCCAGGGCCATCCCCCAACCCCAACGTTACGACGACACATCACCAACCATCCGTAACGTTATGACGTAACTACATTTATGTGTCACATCGCCGGTCTAATGGGTTGATGAACCGGTCAGTTCCGCTCCTGCCCGGACGCTCCAACCCAAGAAGGTGAACATCATGGTCAAGCTCTCCCGGGCTCTTTTTGCCGGCGTTTCCACGCTCGCCCTGACTCTGCCGGTTCTGGCCCAGACTGCCGTGCCGCAGGCTGATGACAGCTATTTCCTCGCCGCCCAGGAACAGCTCGCCGCCAAGGAAGCCGTTCAGCCGAACACCGGCAAGGCCAAGAACGTCATCATGTTCATCGTTGACGGTCTTTCCATCCCGACCATCACCGCTGCCCGTATCCACGAAGGCCAGCTGGCCGGCGTCGATGGCGAAAGCCACTCGCTCGCCTTCGAAACCCTGCTACCGCACACCGCTCTCGTGAAGACCTACACGCACGACAGCCAGGTCGCTGACTCCGCCCCGACCGCCACCGCCATCACCTCGGGCGTCAAGTCGCTGAACGGCACCATCGGCGTCGATCAGACCGCCGTCCTCGAAGACTGCTCGACCCAGGCTGGCGCCACCACCACGTCGATCTTCGAACAGGCCGAAACCGCTGGCCTTGCCACCGGCATCATCTCGACCGCCCGCATCACCCACGCCACCCCGGCTGCTGCCTATGCGCACACCGTCGGTCGCGACTGGGAAAACGACAAGAGCCTGCCTGAAGACGCCGTCGGCAAGTGTGCCGATATCGCCTCGCAGCTGGTCGACTGGTCGTTCGGCGACGGCTTTGAAGTCGTGTTCGGCGGCGGCCGCGCCAACTTCATGCTCGAAAGCCAGAAGGATCCAGAAGACGAAACCAAGACCGGTTCGCGCAAGGAGCGTGACCTGATCGCCGACTGGCAGGCCAAGTACAACGATGGCCAGTATGTCTGGAACCAGGAAGGCTTTGACGCGCTCACCGCCGACACCGGCCATGTTCTCGGCCTCTTCAACGGCTCGCACATGCAGTACGAAGCCGACCGCGAAGGCGATGCCGGCGGCGAACCTTCGATCGCCGAGATGACCACCAAGGCCATCGACATCCTGTCCAAGAACGAAAACGGCTACGTGCTGATGGTTGAAGGCGGTCGCGTCGACCACGCGCACCACGCCGGCAATGCTGCCCGCGCCCTCACCGACGCCATCGCCGTCTCGGAAGCCATGAAGGCTGCCTATGACGCCGTGAACCCGGAAGAAACGCTGATCGTGCTCACCGCCGATCACAGCCACGTCTTCACCATCGCCGGCTACCCGACCCGCAACAACCCGATCCTCGGCATTGCCGGCACGGGTGATGATGGCCTGCCCTACACCACCCTCGGCTACATGAACGGCCCGGGCGCCAAGACCCTCGAAGAAGGTGCCGACGTCTCGAAGATGACCGGTGAAGAAGTCCGCACCGCCCTGCAGCGCGCCGACCTCACCGAAGTCGACACCACCGACGTCGACTTCCTGCAGCAGGCCCTGATCCCGATGGGTTCGGAAAGCCATGCCGGCGACGACGTCGCCGTCTTCGCCCAGGGCCCACAGGCCTATCTCCTCGACGGCGTGATCGAACAGAACCTGATCTACCACGTCATGGCCAAGGCCCTCGGCCTCAACGCCACGAAGTAATTTTTCGCACCAGAGGTGGCCGCCGGGGAGCCGACGGCCACCTTCGATTCACGAGGCCGTGATTGTCACACGGTGGGGATGCCTTCGGCTTACTCTCCTCCGCACAGCGTCATTCCCGCGAAAGCGGGAATCTGATCGTCGACCAAGTGAGATTCCCGCTTTCGCGGGAATGACGCGAGGCTCCAACGGGGTCTGCGCAGGCTAGAGAAGAGGACAAAAGACATGCAACGACGCCACTTCGTCGCCGGCCTCGCCGCCGCAGGCACGCTCCTCGCCACCAAGCCGGCTTTCGCCGACCTGCCATCCCTGCGTTTCCGTGACATGTATTCGCGCGGCAAGGACCTTTCGGACCAGGCCATTGCGCTTGAAGGCCAGCGCATCGTCATGACCGGCTATATGGCTCCACCGCTGAAGCCCGAGATCAATTTCTTCGTCCTCACCAAGACGCCGATGGCCACCTGCCCCTTCTGCGATGATGCGACGGATTGGCCCAATGACATCGTCCTCTCCTATTTCGAGGGCGACATGAAGTTCACCCGCTTCTCCAACCTCATCCGCGTCGAGGGCACCTTCGACACCGGCATCGAGACCGACGGGCCGACCGGCTTTGTCAGCAAGGTGCGCCTGCTCGATACCCGCTACACCATTCTCTGAGTTTTCCATGCCGGGACTGCCTCTGGCCGTTTCCGGCCTACGCCTCGCCTTTGCCGGCGCCGATGTCATCGACCTGCCCGCTCTCGCCATTGCGCCGGGCACGATGACCGTGCTCTCGGGCGCATCCGGCTCGGGCAAATCCACCCTGCTCTATCTGCTATCCGGCCTCCTGCGCCCCGATGCCGGCACCATCGCCTGGGCCGACACCGACATAGCAGAACTCGGCGAAAGCCAGCGCGACCGCTGGCGCCGCAAACAGGCCGGTTTCATCTTCCAGAATTTTCACCTGATCGAGGAAATGAGCCCGGTCGACAATGTGCTGGTGCCAATCTGGCTCGACAGCTTCTCGGCCGCCACGAAGCGGCAGCGCGCGCTTGACCTGCTCCGCCAGCTCGATGTGCCTGCGGAGCGCGAAAGCGTCGCAAAACTCTCTCGCGGCCAGCAGCAGCGCGTCGCCATTGCCCGCGCCCTGATCGGCGACCCCAGCGTCATCTTTGCCGACGAGCCCACGGCCAGCCTTGACGCGGCCACAGGCGAAACCGTCGCCGCGGTGCTGCAACGCCTCGCCCGCGAAGACGGCCGCACCGTTGTTGTCGCGACCCACGATCCGGCGCTTAAAACCCTCGCCGACCAGACGGTGCAACTCGACCATGGCCGCCGGGAGCCGGCATCATGAACCCGTTCCCCATTGCCTGGGCTTCCCTGCGCCGCAACAGGTTTACGGCCATCCTGTTCCTGCTGATCGTTGCCCTCGCCGTGGCGCTCGGCATCGCCATTTCTGCCCAGGAGCGTGCCCTCCGCATCGGCAGCGCCCGCGCTGCCGACAAGTTCGATCTCATCGTTGCCGCCCCCGGCAGCCACAACGACGTGCTGTTCTCGACCGTCTATCTCGACCCCACGGCCGTAGAACTGCTCGACCCCGCCATCACGCGCCTGCTGTTCGATGAGCCTGAGGCCGATTTCGTCGCCCCGATCGGCTTTGGCGATGCCATCGGCAATGACCCCGTCGTCGGCACCGTGGCACCCTTCGTCGACCACCTTTCAGGTGGCCTTGCCGAAGGTCGGCTCTTCGAGACGGTCAACGAAGCGGTTGTCGGCGCCCTCTCGCCCCATGCCGTTGGCGACGAACTCGAAGTCTCGCACGGCCATGGCGGCGCCACCGGCACCGATGCAGATACTGCAGCCGATGCCATCGAAGCTGGTGAAGCCGTGCCCGGTGGCGATGGCGACCATCCGCACATCACCATTGTCGGCCGCATGCAGCCCACCGGCACACCTTGGGACCGCGCCATTGTCGTGCCTATCGAATACAATTGGGTGGCGCACGGTCTCGGCACCGGCCATCTGCCCGAAGACACCCATATCGGCGCGCCCTTCGATCCCGACGCCCTGCCCGGCCTGCCGGCGGTGGTGGTAAAGCCAAAGGACGTGGCGGCCGCCTATGGCCTTCGCTCCGCCTACCGCACACCGCAATCGACCGCCTTCTTTCCTGCCGAAGTTCTGGTGGGGCTCTATGCCCTGCTCGGCGACGCCACCGCCATCATGAGTGCCCTAACGCTCGCGGCCCAGGCGCTCGTGGTCGCGGCCATTCTTGCCGGCGTCGTCGCCATTCTCGACCTGCAGCGCCAGCGCTTCGCGGTCCTCCGCGCCCTCGGCGCCTCGCCGCTCTTCATCTTCGCCACGGTCTGGATTTACGTCGCCGGCATCGTCGTCACCGGCGCGCTGACCGGGCTTGTCCTCGGCTGGGGCGCTGCGGCCGTGGTCTCAGATCTTTTGGCGCAATCCACCGGTGTCGCCATGCGCGCCGAGATCGGCGCGCGCGAGCTGTCGCTCGTCGGCACGCTGGTCGGCCTCGGCCTCGTTCTGGCGCTGGTACCGGCGCTGATTATCTATCGCCGGCCCGTGGTCGACGCTCTGCGCTAGTGGCTATGCCCAGCGTGGCTATGGGCGACGGCGTCTGATGCTTCGACTTCGACACTGATCTGAAGCTCGCCATCGCCGATCAGCAGATGCAGCGGAAAGT
Source organism: Devosia sp. LjRoot3 (assembly GCF_964252865.1). Taxonomy (NCBI): domain Bacteria; kingdom Pseudomonadati; phylum Pseudomonadota; class Alphaproteobacteria; order Hyphomicrobiales; family Devosiaceae; genus Devosia; species Devosia sp. LjRoot3. The sequence goes on along the minus strand of NZ_CAXUPK020000001.1, from coordinate 645,294 downwards.
GATCGCCTTGCTTGAGTTCAGCTGTCAGGCCATTGAGCCGCAGACCCAATCCATTCGGATCGAAGTCGAACTCGCCACTCGGAAGCTGGAATTCACCCACCGGCTGATAGGCCATGACGCCATCCGCGCCCATGGTGGCGCCGACCACCTCTACGCTTGCTGAATTCGAGGCCTCGGCCCCGCTCAGAGTAACCGGCTCGCCCGCATTTTCGATCTCGAAGAAGACCACAGCGTCTTCGCCCTGCCCCGTAGCGCGTGTCCAGGCATGGATCACGGTGATCCCGCCAAGGCTCGCCTCATGGTCACTATGGGCATGGTCTTGCGCCGCTAGAGGCGTGGAGACGAGCAGCAGCAATAGGAAGGGGCGGAGGAAACGGGTCATGGTCGGCTCTTTGATAATGCAGCAGAGACCGACCTACCGGCTGCAAGCGACAGGGCTGTGACGCGAGCCCTGCGAAAAGAGGGGTGCGGCGGACCGCACCCCATTGGGCTTAGTGACCAGCAGCGCCAGCGGGAACCAGTTCGACGCTCGGCGCGGGCATGTCGGCGTTTTCGTCGCCCGTCACGTCGATCCAGGCCTCTTCGCCGTTGGCACATCCCTGGATGGCGGGGAAGTAGAACTTGCCCGGCTCCAGCGTGCCGGCAAAGGTGCCGCGGAAGACGAACTCGTCATACCATTCGTTCGGCAGGTCGCCGCCCGACCAGACGATCTCGGTCACGCCCTCGGTGAGCTGCGTGCCGTGATTGTCATAGGCTTGCGCATAGGGACCGGTAACGGTTTCGAGGGTCCAGCCTGCCTTGGGCATCGGCTTCACATTGTAAAAGCCTTCGGGAATTTGGACGCGCACAACATTGGTTGCCTCGGTCCCGCAGCCGTGGGGAATACGCAGCACGGCCTTGTAGGTCGAGCCGATGGCAGCTTCCCGCACTTCGAGGGTGACGTGGGCGAAAGCGGGAACGGCGGTGAGGGCAACGGCGAGTGCGGCCGAAGCGGCGAGAATACGGATCATGATGATTTCCAGTGATAAAATGGTCAGAGGGTTGGCTTTCGCTTGAAGCTCAGACCATCACTGGCGGCGCCCGTGCCTGCCCGATATGGGGCGCGTGGTGAGAGTGACGCAGTTCGGCGACGGCGGGATAAGACGCTTCTGCCCAAAACCGAAGCAAGCCGAGATCGAGCGATGCAGGCTCGGCCAATGCGACTTCATATTTTCCGACGCCCGCAAGGGGACACTTGGCCAGTTGGGGCTGGTCGTCGGTTTGATCGACAGTCAGCGGCGCGCAGACCGACCAGAGGTCCAGCGATGCATAGCCCAGGGAATCCAAATCGCGCTGCAGGCCCGCGGCCTGATGCAGCGGTGCCAGGAGGACGAGGACATAGAGAGCCAATACCGCAATGGCATTGGCAGTTTCCCTAATGATGCTCCGCGATCTAAACGGCATCTTGCCCCCTGATCACGCCGCTATATCCGGCGATCAGGCTGCACTCAACGACATCTTTGTCGCAACGTCTTTGATCTAGAGCAAGCGGGTCTACCGTGCTTCGGTCGGCGGTCCCGGCCGGGCCTCATCGCGCAGGGTTCCGCGACGGTCCAGAGCGTGCGCTACCGCGAGACAAATCAGCGCCCAGGCCGCCCCCAGAGCCCAGCCAGCCAGGACGTCCGTTGGAAAATGGACCCCGAGGTAAATTCGGCTCAGGCCGACGGCGCCGACGAGGATGATGGCACCGAGCAGGTACAGGGCTCGCGCCGGCCATGTGGACGCGCGCTGGGCCAAAAGAGCGCCAATCGTCAGGTAGACGACGGCGGAGGTCGTTGCGTGTCCGCTTGGAAAGCTCGAGGTAAAGACCTCGACGGCGCCGGTGAAATCCGGCCGCGGCCGATCGAAGAGCGCCTTGAGCACCGTGCTGATGATCGTGCCGCCAAGGACGCTGATGGCAATAAGCAGACCCGTGCGGCGCGACCCAGTGAGCAAGAGATGCAGTACGACGCCGATCACCAGGACGCCGAGGACCGGGAAACTTCCAAGCGCAGTGATATCCCGCACGCCTTCGTTGAACCATGACGGGCCGACGGGAATGCCCGGTGTCGCCGGATCTCGAAACAGCATCACCACGGCATGATCGAAAGCGGCCGTGTCGCCATCGACAACCTGATCCGCGAGGATTCCGAAAATCGTCAGCAGCGCGGCAGCCACCGCGCAACCAATGTAAAACAGCGTGTTGTCAGGCGAACGCCCTGCAGGCTGAACGCGCTCTGGAGATGTCGTCAACGTCCCGACTCCGCTGGTCTTACACAAGCCTTCACGGTGCTAGCTGCTCCCTCAGCTGGGTGCAAATACGGAAATGGCGTTTGGCCGGATCAGAAAATGGGCCGGCGTCTGGGTGACGAGGTCGCCATCGGTATTGATCGGCATCGGCGTCTCGGTGCGAATGTCGAATTCCGTGCTCTTGGCGGTGCGAACTTCATCCCAGGCGCCATGCTCGCCCCGGCGGAAGGCGCCCAGCATCAGGCCGAATTTCCAGACATTCTTGAGTTCGAGGCTATAGAGGTCGAGGTGTCCGTCCTCGATGGTCGCATCGGCATGGATCATCGTGCCGCCGCCATAGTGCACGCCATTGCCCACCGCGATCTGCAGCGTTTTCACGCGCTCGCGGCCGGTATCGCTGATGATTTCGGCCCGAAACCTTTTGGCGCGGGTCGCAACCTTCAGGGCCGCCAAGGCATAGCCGAGCTTGCCCCAGCGGCGCTTGGCCTCCGGTGTGAGCCCACGGGCGAGATCAACGCTGAGTCCCATGCTGGCGACGTTGAAGAAGGGGTGGCCATTCACCTCGCCAAGGTCCACGCGCCGCGTGTTCCCCGCGATGATGACGTCGGCAGCCTGTAGGAGCCCATTGGGAATGCTGAGCGTGCGTGCGAGGTCATTGGCCGTCCCCATCGGCATGATGCCCATGGGGAGCCCGGTTTCGAGGATACCCCGCGCCGCCGAATTGATGGTGCCATCGCCGCCGCAGACGATGACGAGGTCGGCCTCGTGCCGGCGCCGGGCAATATCGGCCGAGACTTCGTCGGGCGTATCGAAACGCTCGACAACCGCGTCGACCCCGCCCTGGGCCAGGCGCTCGATGACGGGCTCGATGGCTTCAGAGCCGCGCCTGGCATTGGGATTGACCAGCATCAAGGCGCGGCGGCGGGCAGATGGAACAGCGCTCATTCTTGCGACCTCGATTACCAGAGGTCCCCACATGGCCACGAAACAGGCCCGCCGCAACCCCGAAAGCTTGCTTTAGGCCCCGTCAGTCCAGAATAACGTGCGGCACGAAACGCGAGAGGTTGGCGGTGATGCGCGACCGGTCCTCGCGAATACCGAGGCCACAGGCACGGTCTCCGACAATCCAGCTGCCGAGCACGGCAAAGCCACCTTCGCTTTCAAAGAGCGGCGCATATTCCTGGATCACGAAACCTTCGGCGCCGTAATCACCCGGTGCCGACGCCAGCTCCTTGCCATTGGTGAAAATGGAGACGTTCTCGCCCTCGCGAGACAGCAGCGGCTTTTGCACGTAGTTCGTCAGCGACGAAGCGCCGGGATCGTCGGTGAAGAATGCCGGCAGCAGGTTCGGATGATTGGGATAGCGCTTCCAGAGAAGCGGCAGCAGGCCCTTGTTGGAGAGGACTGCCTTCCAGGCGGGCTCAACAAAAGCCCGGCCCGACCGCGGCAGATAGGGCGCGAAATTCTCGCGCAGCATGAATTCCCACGGATAGAGCTTGAAGCAGCGATCGATGACCCGATCCTGCAAATCGGTAAAGCGCCCCAGCGCGTCGACGCCGATTTCGCCGATATCGAGCAGTTCCACTCGGTGCCCGGCCTGCACGGCGCAATCCATGAGGTACACCGTCGTGCCACGATCTTCCTCGTTGTCGGTCATGGCGGCGAAATGGAAGATCGGTTCCTTGGAGAACTGACCAAAGGCTTCAACAAGGCTTTCCTGCAGCGAGTTGAACTGGTCTGCATCCTGCGGCAGCACGCCGGCTGCGATCTGGTCGATCAGCCAGTTGTACTGGAAATAGGCCGTCTCGAAGACCGAGGTCGGCGTATCCGCATTGTATTCGAGCAGCTTGGCCGGGCCCGCCCCGTCATAGGCGAGGTCGAAGCGGCCATAGAGGTGACGGTCCCCGCGCTCCCAGGAATCGCGCACGAGATCGCGCAACTCCTCAGGAATTGCCAGATGGTCGAGGGCCTCTTCGCTCGTCACGATATCGCCGACGAGGTCCATGCACATTTCGTGCAGTTCCTGGCTCGGCGCTTCGACCTGCTCTTCGATCTCTTGGAGCGTAAACGTGTAGGCAACATCGTCGAGCCAATAGGGCTCGCCATACATTTCGTGAAAACCGAAGCCGACCTCGCGCGCCTTATCGCGCCAGCCCTGGCGTTCCGGATAGGTGATGCGTTTCATTGCCTATCCGCCGAAACTGAAGCCGCCACCGCCACCAAAGCCCTGGCGAACGACGGTGCGGGTATTGACGTTGACAGGCTGCATGGTCTGGCGCGAGGGGGCCACCACATCGCCGCCCGGCCGGGCGCCGGGGGTAACCGTCTGGCCAGAGCGATTGCGATAGATCGGCGTCGACCCATAGGCAAAGCCGTTGTTTATCCGCTGGTCGCGATAGCGATTGTAGTCGCCGATATTGTTGAGCGTCGAGGAGAGCAGATAGCCCGCGAGGAACGGGGTGAAGAAGCTGCCGCCACCGCCCGTCGCCACCGGCTGCTGCTCGGCGCATTGGCCCACGCCATATTCGGCTTCACAGGCAGCGAGGCCATCAAACTTGGGCGAAGATTGCAGGTGAGCCTGCATCGCATCCTGATAGCCCGCCTGGCACACCTGGGCATCCATGCCGGCGGTGATGCACTGATCGACCGAGGTGAAAAGCACTTCGCCCGGCGGTTCGCCGGCGCAACCGGCCAGGGCCAGGGACGAGATGGCAATGGTGCCGAGCGAGAGAAGCGGCGGCTTGCGCCCGCTGAGACGTCTGCGCATTGCGTCCTCCCTCAATAGGTCATGCAGGCGGCATTGAGAATGCCCACCGCCAGCGCGATGCCGCCACCCCAGATGCCGGCCGTCACGTCACCATTGGTGATCTTCTCGTGCAGGTTCTTGAGCGTGAAATTGGCGATGTAATAGGCCAGAATCTGCGCCAGAATGCCGATCACGGCCCAGATGATGTAGTCGACGATGCTGACCGAATTGGCAGCCGCCGAAGCCAGCGGCAGGCTAAAGCCGAGAATGGCGCCGAGAAAGGCCGTCACGGCAGCCATATTGCCGGCCCGGATCAGCTCCACCTCGCGATGCGGCGTAATGGCCGTATAGACGAAAGCGAAGGCGCCATAAGCGGCAAGGCCAATCGCAAAATAGCCGAGGAAGGCCGGCAGGCCCGCCACATAGTCAAGCATGTCGAAACTCCTTGGATGAACCGTTCAATGGATATCAGACGCGGCGCACATCGGCCGGGGTGAGCCCGTAGCCGATGAGAAATTCGACCGAGCTGCCCGTCTGGCTCTGCCCCTGCCCGAGGTCGCGCTCAACATTGATCAGCAGCATTTCGCGCGATTGGCCGAGGGGACGATAGTAGAGCATGCAGGTTTGGTGGATGGAGCGCAGCGCCTCGCCATCGTCGACCTTTTCGACGAATTCGACGAGCGCCGTGCGCTCGGGGCCTTCGCCCCAGAAGCGATGAAAGTGGATCCCATCGGCATCATAGTGCTCCTGCCCGATGAGGCCATTCGGCCCCGTCCAGCGCAACCAGGCTTGCGGACCGGAGGGCACGACACTGTCCCAGGGATGATAGAAACTGATGTCTTCCACCGCATCTCCGGGCTTGCCACCGCCGGACATGGTCTGGATCATGCGGTGTTCGTCGTCATAGTAGCGTGAGAGCACGCTTGAGGCGTCCAGCTGCACTTCGCCATAGGCGGCAACGATGAACGGCCCGCTCAGCGGCAGCGGCATGGCCGGTTCGCCACCAAGGGCATTGGCTTCGAGCGACAGAAAATCGAGGTCGAGGGCGCCACCGATACCGACGGCAAGAGGACCACGCTCGACCGGCAGCGGTTTTTTCTCGTCTTTGCGGCCGAACCAACCGATCATGCCCTGCTCCCTACGCGGCCACGAACCCCATGCAAGCCGGATTCATCGCTCCTATATGGTAGCGATGCGCCGAGATGCTAGGAAGGCGAACCGCACCAAATATTGGCGACAAGTCGCCACAGGCAAATATGGTTGCGGTCACAATGTGATAGTACCATATGCGCAAGGCGCCCGCACAAGCCGGCCGATATCGACAGATCCCATGGAGGACCTATTGGATACCTGGAACCTCACGACCCTGACGCAGCTTTTTGCGTCTGATCCCGAAGCCCTTGGCGATGTGGACGTGCATGTTCCGCCCGAGGGAAATGTCCTCGTCGTCACGCTCAAGGAAAAGGGCGATCTCGACGTCTTCGTCACCATGAGCGGCGACCGCGATATTCTGGCCAGCGTCATTCTCGCGCCGTTGAAGGATATTCCGAACCGCCCGGACTTCGAGCACATGGTGCTCAAGACGCACAAGCTGGTACCGCTTTCGAGCTTTGGCATCACCCAGATCGATGGCGAAGAGTGGTATGAGCTTTTCGGCTCGCTGTCGGCCCGCTCCAGCGCCGAGACGGTGGTCGAGGAAGTTGCCGTGCTCGCCGCCAATGCGGTCGATGCGGCCGACATGATCAATGAATGGAAGAATGGGGAGTTCGCAGCGTGAGCGCCTGGGGTAAAATCTTCACCGCCATCCGCGGCGGGGTTAACGAAGCCGCCGAATCCGTCGCCGACAGCCAGTCGATGCGCATTCTCGACCAGGAAATCCGCGACGCCGAGCAGTCCCTGCGCCAGGCGCGCTCCGACCTTGCCGGCATCATGGCCTCCAACAAGAGCATGGCGCGCCGCATCGAGGAAAACCGCGCCAAGGAAGCGAAAGACACCGACAGCGCCCGCGCTGCCATCGCCGCCGGCCGCACCGACCTCGCACAGGGCCTTGCCCAGCGCATCGCCACCATCCGCGGCGAATTGCAGCGCGATCAGGCCGAACTCGACCAGTTGTTGCCGCGCCAGCAGCAGATGCTGCGCACGATCCAGGACACCGAAGCGCGCATCACCCAGATGAAGCGCGAGGTCGACAACGTCAAAGCCAATGAATCGCTCCTCAAGGCGCAGTCGGCCTTGGCACATAGCCAATCGGGCATCAACACCCGCCTCGGCAGCGCCGTCGACAGCCTCGAGCGCATCAAGAAAAAGCAGGAAGCCACGGCCGGCCGTATCGCCGCCGGCGCCGAACTTGCCGCGCTCGAAAACGGCAACGACCTTGATCGCCAACTGCGCGAAGCCGGCATTGGCGGCTCCAGCCAATCGGCCGACGACATTCTGGCGCAGCTCATGTCGCCGACGCCGTCCGACCCGCTGGCCCTGCCCCAGACGAAGAAGCTCGACTAAGCGAACTATCCGGGCGCGACTTGAAATTGTGCAAGCGGGGCGGATCGATGTGTCGATCGCCTCGCCTGCTCTTTTTTGGGTCGGGGGCTTTGGGTTCAGATCTTGATGATCGCAGCGGTGACGTACATGAAGCCGATGCCGGTAAGCAGGCCCCCGAGGACTGCAGGCGAGAACAGCGGCGAGCGGGCACCGGGGTTTGAGCGCAGCAGATAGGCGCCGACTTCCACAATAACCTGGACGATGGCCCCGGCGCCGACGGCGAGCGCCAGGGCGGACCATTGCGGCGCATAGGCCAGGCTGCCCAGCCACAGCCCGAAGACGGCAGGCAGACCGGCAAGCAGCGCCAATGCAGCAAAGCTCCAGAGCGGTGGGCGAACCCGAAGGATTGGCGCGGCAATGCCGATGCCCTCGGTGACGTTGTGCAGGGCAAAACCCAGCACCAGGAAGGTGCCGAGGCCGGCAGAGCCCGCGGCAAAGGTGGCTCCGATGGCAAGGCCCTCCCCGAAATTGTGCAGGCCAATGCCGAGCGCGATAAAGAACGACAGCGACAGGCCGGTTGGCGTGCCACGCCAGTGCCCGACGCCCATCAGGATCAGGAAGCTGGCCAGCGCCACCAGCAGGACCATGGACGAGCCCTGGAACATCGCGGCGGACTCTCCGGCCAATTCCAGCGCTTCAAACGTCATGTCGACAAGCAGGAAGGCCAGAAGGCCAATGGTCAGCGCCAAGAGGAAATTCATGCCAGCCGGGCCGACACCGCGCAGCGCGGGGTAGCACAAAAGGCCAATGGCAACGGGCAAGACGCCGACAATGATGCCGATCAGTGCCTGCTGCCAGAGCATGGATTGGGTCGGGACCGGCGTCGGCACGGCCACGGCAATTTCGTGGGCAAAGGCAGTGCCAGTATTGGTGATGATATTGACGACATGTGCCTCGCCCAGAACCCAGGGGTAGGCCAGGTCGATCCACGCAGTACTGCCGCGGGCGATCGGGCCGGGCGGGGTCTGGGAGAAATTCCAGTAGGCATCGTCGACCTGCACCTGGGCAATCGTCATCGGCTCGGAGCCGCCGGCGCGGAGCTGGACGTGAATGCCGGTGTCGTCGAGCACCGTGCGCTCATAGGTCAGCGCCTCGACCGGCGGGGCGCCATTGTTGAAGTTGCGCAGCGGATCGGTAGAAGCGATCCAGGCGAGAGCCAGCAAGAACAGCCCCAGCGGCAGCAGCAGCCAGAGAAGAGAGCGACGGTTGCCGATGGCTGCGGCCTTTGTCGAAGTGGTGGTCGCATCGGCCATTTCGTTCATGACTCAGCCCTCCACCACGTCGAACATTCCCATCCAGCCCAGTTCGGTGAACTCGCTCTGGTGGGGATGGAACATGTAGCTGCCGGCCTCGTGGTCCCTGAACGAGAACTCGAGAATGCCGCGCTGGGCCTGACATTGCATGATCAGGTCAACGGTCCGCAGCGTGGGCGCGAGGTTAGTGCCGGTATCGAAATAGTCGAAGAAATTGGCGTGCAGGTGAAACGAGTTGATCGGATCGAACTCGGTGACATTGACCAGATAGATGCGCACTGGCCTCGATTTGACGATGCGGATCGGCGCCCGGGCATAGGCATGGGCGATGGTGTTGACCGCGTAGAATTCGTTCTCGTTGTCGAAATTGGTGTCGAAGGCATTCATCACCAAGACCATTTCCTGCCAGAGCGCATTTTCGGGCGTGCCAAGCAGGCGGGAGGCGGCGACCTCGGCAAATTCGGGGTGCAGCGACGGATCGGGGTCGATGATGAAGGCGCCATACATGCCCTTGTGCATGTGCCGTTTCAGCGGCAGCGCGTGACAGTGATAGAGATGGCAGCCGAATGGTTTCGCGTCGAATTCGTAGACGAATTCCTCGCCCGGATTGATCAGGCCAGCGCCGGGCACGCCATCCATGCGGGCCGAGTGGATGCCGTGAAAATGCATCGAGTGCGGGTGGGACCCAAAATTGCTGAACACGATCCGCAGCCGCTCACCCTCCTTGGCGCGCAGCGCCGGGCCCGGCACGCGGCCGTTATAGGTCCAGGCCGGAAATATCACGCCCGGAGCAATCTCGATTTCCTTATCGATCGCTTCGACCGTGAAAGTGCGTAATGTCCGGCCGTCCTCCATGGTGGACAGCGTGCCGGTTTCCCATTCGGTCAGCATGGTGGAGGGATCGAACCCGTTGGCACCGTGATCCACCGTACCGACCGTCATCATGTCGCCGTGAGCACCGCCATGCGCCGGGGGCGCGGCATAGGGGTTGGTCGAGGTTGCAGCCGGCTCTGCCGGCATGCTGCTCATGTCATGCCCCGGCATGTCCTGGGCAACGGTGGTCGTGGCCAGCGCTGCAGCGCCGCCGGCAGCTGCGAGCCCACCCAGCAACAAGCTACGGCGGCTGACCAGATCGGGGGCAAGTTCGGCGTTTGACATGAGCACCCCAGTTGCGAACCATTCGCAAATCAGAAGTAGCGCCACATCGAATGTTTTTGCAAGTAAGAATTAATTGCAAAAACGGGAGCGCCTTTCCGCGACGGATCGCTCGCAGGCAGGACCTGCAAGCTCATGGGGGTGCGTTGCGCCGAAACGAAATGTGCGGGATCGAAGCCCAAGGCGCTGGCTGTTTCAGCTCCAACGCGCCAGCGGTATGGCCGGGCACCCTGCCCGACCATACGTTTTGCTCTAGGCGGTCAGAAGCCGCGCCGCCTGACGCAGGGCGGCTGCCGTGCGGTTGGCGCCGCGCATGAGCTGGGTGCGGGCAAAGCCGAGCGTTTCCGGTCCATGCGTCTTGAGCTCGCTCGCTACCGAAATGGCCGGCAGACCCGGCACCGGCAAAGCCGGATCATGGGTAAAACGCGGACCGCGCGTATAGTTGAGCGGCACGAGAATGCGAGCGAGCTGCTGGATCACCGCATTGGCCTGAGCCTCGGCAACCGTGCCGGCAGCAATGGCTGCATAGAAGGCATCAAGCTGAGCGCTGAGATTGGCGAGTTCGGCAGAGACCGGATCGAGCAGCGTGGCGTCTTCGCCGGCAGCCTTGCGGTACTTTTCAAGCGTCGCCTTGAACTCGGCGGCAGTCGCGCGCCAGTCGAAGGGCAGGATCGGCGCATTGGCCACTGCCATGATGCCGGCGAGATAGACCTTGATGTCGCGAATGAGAATGTCGCGATCGGCAATGTCCATCAGGTCGTTTTCGGTGTGCCAGGCAATGTTCCCGCCGCAGCCGCCGACAGTGTAATATTCCATCTCCTTGCGCTTCTCGACCGTCATGGTGGAGGACAGCATGAAGAAGCTCGAAAGCCCGATATTGTTGAAGGAATAATCGCCGGCGCGCAGCGGCCGTTCGCCGTGGAAAGGCAGATCGGCAACCTCGCGGATGACGTCGGTGCAGAGGCCATTGGCCTCGCTCATCACCGCGACGTTTTCATAGACATCGGCCCAGCGGCAGCCGGGGCTATCGCAATTGACCTGGGCGACGCAGTTCTCGTCGAGATCGAGCGCGAAGGCGTCGGCATACCAGGCCGAACCGGCATAACGGCCGGTCGAGTGGCCCGGCCACCAGGCGATGCGCACCGAGCGGCGGAGGTCGCCGCGGTTGTGCCAGAGCACACGCGCGATTTCGAGCATGGCGGCGTCGCCGGTCGCATTGTCGCCCACGCCCACGTCCCAGCTGTCATAGTGGCCGGCGAGCAGCACGAACTTTTCCGGCTCCGCCGTGCCGGGGACGTTGACGACCGGCACAAGCGACTTGAACCAGCCCTCTTCCAAGCGGGTCTTGATGGTGACGCTGCCACCGGCCTTGGCCAGCGCGATCAGTTCCTGCCCGTCGGGATTGTTGACGACGGCAACGGGGATCACCGGCTTGCGCGGCAGGCCATCGAGATCGGGCGAACCCCAGACCGAGGAGCAGATGCCCCAATGCCGGTCGACGCCCGGATTGACGGCGATAACGCCGATGGCGCCCTTTTCCTGGAATTCGAGCACCTTGTTGGGCGAGGCAAAGCCATCCGTCAGCACGATCTTGCCGCGAATGCGCTCTTCGGCCGCCGCGGCCTCGTCCCGATTCTTCTCGTAAAAGCTGCCGACGCTGGCGGCCAGCGCGCCCGGCACATGGTGCAGCACGCCGCTCATGCCTTCCGGGCAGCTCAGTGAATAGGCGGGAGGCTTCGACGCATAGGTCTTGCCATTGGCTTCGACCGAGGCTTCATATGGAATGGAGAGATAGAGCGAGGCTTCGAGCATTTCGACCGGCACGCCAAGCTCTCCAAGGCGCCGGGCAATGTCGTGGGCTGAGGCTTCGACGTCTTCCGGCTTCCAGCGCGGCATGGTGGAAAAGGCTTCCACCAGTGGCCATGCCGCGTCGGCATTGACCTGGGCGATGGCGTTTTTGATGGCCGTGTCGAGCATGCTGAACCCTCTCTTTGCAAAGTGATGGCCCACGATGCCCCAAGATAAATTGTACGACAATCCGGATTGTACGACAATTTTCCGCTAGGCTTTGCGAAACACCCTCGTTACAGTCATTCCAACACGCCGTCGCACCGATTTGACCAAGACGGCCAAATGCAGGATGACCCACCCATTTTCCCTTGGGGCGACCGATACTAATGAGCGACTTGCGTAGAATCTTTCAGGTTGATGCATCGCACATGGCCGATGAGCTGGCGGAGGAGAGCACGCAAACGCGCCAGCTCGCCCGCGATCGGGTTTTTGACTCCGTCCGCACCGCGATCATGGAAGGCCGTATCGCCCCCGATACGCGCCTGACCGAGCGCGAACTCTGCGAAGCCTTCGGCATCAGCCGCACCGTGGTGCGCGAAGTCGCGCGCCGGCTGGAGGCGGAAAAGCTGGTCAATGTCATCCCACATAGCGGCCTCCGCGTTGCCCGCCTGACGCGAAAACACGTCCACGAAATCTACGAGATCCGCACCGAACTCGAAGCCATCACCGTGCGCAGCTTCCTTGCCTGCGCCACGGACGAAGATATTGCCGCCGCCCAGGATTTCGGTCGTCGGCTCCTCGAAGCTGGTTCGAATGGCGACAAGGTCGGCATGGCCGAAACCATGTCGAAATTCCTGCGCTTCATGACCGATGTCGCGGATAACCAGATCGCTGCCGAAATGCTCGATCAGCTGCGCTCCCGCGTCAACATGCTCCGCATCTACGCCATGGACGAGCCGGGACAGCTCGAAACAGGCATGGAAGGCGTGCGTGCCATCATCGCCGGCATCACCGCCCGCGACATCGCCGCCGCCGAGCGCGCCACCCGGATCTATGTGCGTCGCTCCGCCGACGCCGTGCTCCGCCATATGGACCGGGATGAATAGTGCCGCGCACGCTCCCGATACTTTCTCTTCTTTTCTCTCTGGAAGGCTTTTGATGACACCGCTCTCATCCGCCATGCCGGCCTTGGCGCCGGATACTGCCCCCATTTGCGATCCAGTGACACTGGAAATCATCCGCGGGGCGATCATGGCGACCCAGCGCGAAATGGAAGCGCTGATCGAGCGCACCGCCATCTCCGCCTTCATCCGCGAAAAGAAAGACTTTTATACCGCCCTGTTCGACGAGCGCGGCGTCATGGCCGTGGGTTCGATGGTCCCGATCTTCGGCGATCTCACCTCGCCGGTCTTCGAGCATTTTCCGCGCGAGACCATGAAGCCGGGCGACCTCTACTGGTACAATGACTGCTATGGCTCCAAGGGCGCCGTGACCCACTCGAACGACCAGGTGCTCCTCGCCCCGGTCTTCCACGGCGACCGCCTCTGCGCCTTCGTGATGAGCTGGGCCCACTTCGCCGATATCGGCGGCCTGCATCCCGGCTCCATCAGCCCCGATGCAACCTCCATCTACCAGGAGGGTATCATCATCCCACCGACCAAGCTGGTCGATGCGGGCGTGGTCAACGAAATGGCCCTCGCCATCTTCCACCGCAATTCGCGCTTCCCAGCCCAGAGCGAAGGCGACATGTCGGCGCTCATGGCTTCGGTCAAGCTCGGCGTCACCCGCGTTGCCGAAGTCGTCGCGCGCCACGGCGCCGACACGGTCTCGGACGCCCTCGCGCAACTCCTCGACCGCACCCGCACGCTGGTGCGCCGTCGCCTTGCCGAAACCTTTGACTACGGCACCTACAAGTTCTCCGACCAGATCGACAGCGACGGCCACGGCAATGGCCCGTTCAGCCTCCGCTTCGCCATCACCCGCGAAAAGGGCGCCAATGGCGAAGACCGCTTCATTTTCGACGCGACGGAAAGCGACGATCAGGCCCCCGGCCCCGTTAATCTCATCATGAACAAGGGCGTGCCCGGCATGGCGCTGGGGCTCTATTTCCTCGGCGGCGACCCCTCGCAGGTGGTCAATGCCGGCGGCCCGCTCGCCATCGATGAAGTGCGCCTCCGCGAAGGCTCCATCGTCCAGCCGCGCTTCCCAGCCCCGCTCGGCATGCGCGGCCTCACCATGATGCGCATGCTCGCCGTGCTCAATGGCCTCGTGAACCGCGGCAAGGGTGGCGCTCCGGCAGCGCACTCCGCCTATGTCGTCACCATCATGCGCGGCACCTTCGGCAAGGAAACCGGCACGCCAAAGCCGTTCCTTCTCGCTGATGGTATCGGCGTCGGCTATGGCGCCCGCGACTTTGCCGATGGCATCGACGCCGTCTACTTCGTGGCGCAGGAAAACTACCCTGTTGAATTCCTCGAAGGCGGCTATCCAATCCGCCTTCGCCAATATGGCGTCGTGCCCGATTCCGGTGGCCCCGGCCGCTTCCGCGGCGGCACCGGCATCATCCGCGAATATGAAATCCTCGCCGATGAGGCTCTCCTGGCCATCCGTATCGACGGCGTCAAGAACCCGCCCTGGGGCTATGCCGGCGGCATGTCGGGCGGCGGCGGCTCCATCGTCGTCAATCCCGGCACGCCCGAAGAGCGTAAGATTCCGCCGCTCTCGGACGGCACGGCCCTCAAGAAGGGCGACATCCTGCGCATCCGCACCGGCGGCGGCGGCGGCATGGGCCATCCCTACGATCGTCCGGCTGAGCGCGTGCTTGAAGACGTTCGCGGCGGTTTTGTCACCGCTGATGCCGCCAAGACCTTCTATGGCGTCGTGATTTCTGACGACCAGCTCGATGTCGAAGCCACAGAAAAGCTGCGCGCCGACCGTCCGGCCACCAAACCCTTCCACCGCAATACCTATATCGATGAGCTCGCCTGATATGGCCACGGAAAAAAGTCCAACCAATCTCGCCGTTGCCGTTGATATCGGTGGCACCTTTACCGACGTCGCGCTGGTCGACGGTTCCGGCCGCTCCTGGCGCGCCAAGACGCCGTCCATCCCGTCCGATCCGTCGGAAGCCTTCCTCAACGGCATCCGCCTTGCCCTGCAACAGGCCGGCGCCTCGGCAGCCGATCTCGATCAGGTGCTGCACGGCACGACCGTTGCCACCAATATGATCCTTGAAGGCAAGGGGGCGCGCACTGCGCTCGTCACCACGCGCGGCTTCCGCCACGTGCTGGCGATCGGCCGCCAGGACATTCCGCGCAAGGCTAATCTCTATACCTGGGTCAAGCCGGTCCCTCCGGTGCCGTCGAGCCGCATCGTCGAAGTCGACGAACGCGTCGCCGCCGGTGGCGCGGTGCTCGAAGCACTCGATGAAGCGACCGTTCGCGCCGCTGCCGAAAAGATCCGCGGCATGAATGTGCAGGCCGTCGCCGTCTGCCTCATCCATGCCTATGCCAATCCGGCGCATGAACGCCGCGTTGCCGAAATCCTGCGCGAGGAACTGCCTGATCTCGCCGTCACCGTTTCCAGCGACGTACTGCCCGTAGTGCGCGAATATGAGCGGAGCCTCACCACCGTGCTCAACGCCACGGTCATGCCGGGCGTCACCACTTACGTTCAAAATCTCGAAAAGCGTCTCGACGATGAGGGCGCCACTCCGCCGCTGATGCTGATGCAGTCCAATGGCGGCGTTGCCGGCGCACCGAAAATCCGCGTCGCCCCCGCCCTCACTGCCCTGTCCGGCCCCGCGGCCGGCGTCGTCGGCGCCCGCGCCGCGGCTGCTGCCTGCGGCATCGAGGACATCATCACCAATGATATCGGAGGCACCTCGGCCGATATCTGCCTCATCAAGGGCGGCCAGATCGGCCTTACCCAGCATGGTGCAGTCGGCGAATGGCCACTGGCTTTGCCCATGGTCGACATGATCACTATCGGCGCAGGCGGCGGCTCGCTTGCCCGCATCAAGGACGGCGCTCTTACTGTCGGCCCTGAAAGCGCGGGCGCCTGGCCCGGCCCCGCCTGCTACGGCAAGGGTGGCACCGAACCCACCGTCACCGACGCCCACGTTGCCCTCGGCCAGTTGCCGGCGCGCCTCCTCGGCGGCAGCATGGTGCTCGATGTGGAAGCGGCCAAGCGCGCGGTGATGACCATTGCCGAACCGCTCGGGCTCGATCTCGAAACCGCTGCCCGCGGCATCCTCGCCATTGCCGACAATCACATGGTCGGCGCCATGCGCGTCGTCTCGGTCGAGCGTGGCCACGATCCGCGTGATTTCACACTCGTCCCCTTTGGCGGTGCCGGCCCGCTCCATGGCTGCGCCCTTGCCGATCTTCTCGGCATCAAGAGCGTGCTGATCACCCCGGCCCCCGGCGTTCTTTGCGCCGATGGCCTCCTCGCAGCCGATCTCAAGTCCGAGTTTTCGCGTGCCATGGCCATCCCTGGCGCCATGGACCCGACTGCGACCGAGCCGATCATCGCCGAACTCGAAGCACAGGCGACCGCCTGGCTCAACGAGGAAGACGTCGCCTCCGAAGTGCGTGTCATCGAACGCGTTGCCCTCCTGCGCTATGCCGGGCAGGGCGGCGAAATCGCCGTGGCTTACGCCGCGGACCGAGCTCAGGTCGAAGCCAATTTCCAGGCTGCCCACAAGGCGCTCTACGGCTTCAATCTCGGCGCGCCGATCGAACTCGTCACCCTGCGTGTTCACGCAACCGGTCTCGCCGCCGTGCCGCCCGCCGTCGAACTGGCACCGGGCCCGACGCCCGCACCCGAAGAGCACACTGCCGTCAGCATCGGCGGCAAGCAAGTCGACGTGCCCGTCCTCGACCGCGCAAAACTCGGCGCCGGCGCGACCTTTGCCGGTCCCGTCATCCTGACCCAGCTCGATACCACCACCTTCGTCGCTGCCGGCTGGCAAGGCCGGGTCCATGCCTCGGGCGGTATCATCCTCACCAAGGAAGCAGCATGACCTCGCCCACGCTGAGCCCGGTCTTCTCCCATATCGAAGCCCGGCACGACGAATATATCGCCCGCCTGATCGACTACGTGCGCAATCCCTCGATCAGCGCCCACAATATAGGCATCCGCGAAGTCTCCGAGTTGCTCGTGAAAATGCTGGGCGAACTAGGCATGGAAGTCGAGGCGATCCCGACCAAGGGCCATCCCTTCGTTCTCGCCCGCTACACTGTCGACCCGGCAAAGCCCACCGTGCTGCTCTACGGCCACTATGACGTGCAGCCGCCTGATCCGCTGGAACTGTGGGAGAGCCCGCCCTTCGAGCCGACCATCCGCAACGGGCGTATCTATGCCCGCGGCGTTGGCGACAACAAGGGCCAGCACTTTGCGCAGATCATGGCCATCGAGGCGCATCTCAAGGTGCATGGCACCCTGCCCTGCAACGTGATCTTCCTCCTCGAAGGCGAGGAAGAGATTGGCTCGCCGCAGATCGCCGATTTCGTCCGGGACTATAAGGATCGCCTCAAGGCCGATTTCGTGGTCACCGCCGACGGCCCCCTGCACGAATCCGGCAATTCGACGCTGACCTATGGCGTGCGCGGCATGACCTCGTTCGAGCTGCGCGTCCGCACCGCCGCCCGCGATGCCCATTCGGGCAATTACGGTGGCGTCATGCCCAATGCCATATGGACGCTGGTGCACCTGCTCTCGACCATGAAGACACCCGATGGGCGTATCACCATCGACGGGCTTCACGACCAGATCATTCCGCCGACCGAAGCCGACATTGCCGCGACCAAGGCCCTGCCGCTCGATCTGCCGGCATACATGGCCGATATGGGCCTGACCCGCCTCGACGAGCCAGCCGATCGCCCCTTCTGGGACCGGCTGATGTTCCACCCGACCCTCACCATCAACGGCCTTCACGGCGGCTATGGCGGGCCGGGCACCAAATCCGTGCTGCCCTGCGAGGCCGTCGCCAAATGCGACATCCGCCTCGTCGAAGCGATGACTTCAGACCATGTCTATGCCTGCGTCAAAGCCCACGTCGCCAAGCATGCGCCCGAGGTTGAGGTCATCACCTATGGCTCCATGCTGCCCTCCCGCACGCCGCTCGATGATCCCTGGGGCAAACTCATCCAGGAAGCCATTGTCGAAGCCCGCAACGAGCAACCGCTTGTCTATCCATCGGCCGGCGGCAGCCTGCCCGACTATGTCTTCACCAAGGTGCTCGGCGTCCCCGCCTTCGTCATGCCCTATGCCAATGCCGACGAAGCCAACCACGCGCCCAACGAGAACATGGAAATCGACCTGTTCCTCAAGGGTATCCGCACCGGCGCCGCGCTTCTCGACCGGCTCGGCCGCGTCTAGCTGATTTCACGCATGAAAAAGGCGGCCGGATCGCTCCGGCCGCCTTTTTTGTTGCTTACGCGCTGAGTTCGGCCGCCTCATGCACCGGATGATAGCAGGCAACGCCGCTGACGCCGGTCGCATCGGTATGCCGCTCCATCTGCGGTTCGTCCTTGCGGCATTCGTCGGTCACGCGTGGACAGCGCGGATTGAAGCGGCAGCCGGGCGGCGGATTGACGGGATTGGGCGGCTCGCCACGCGTTGCCTTGCCACGCGCGAGACGTGCCCGCGCCGGATCGGGCTCCAGCGCCGAGCCACGCAGGGCCACGGTGTAGGGATGGTTTGGCGTCACCAGAACCTGATCGGCACCGCCCTCTTCGACCGCGCGACCGAGATACATCACCATCACCCGATGCGAGATGGCGCGCACCACGGCAAGATCGTGGGCGATGAAGATAATCGCAATGCCGAGTCGCTTCTGGAGGTCGATCAACAGGTTCACAACCTGCGCCTGAACCGACACGTCGAGCGCCGAAACGGGCTCGTCGCAGACCAAAACCGAGGGCTCCGCCGCCAGCGCGCGGGCAATACCGATGCGCTGACGCTGGCCACCCGAAAATTCATGTGGAAAACGGCTCGACGCGGCGGGATCAAGACCCACTGCCGTCAAAAGTTCTTCGACCCGTGCAGTGCGCGCCGCGCCCTTGGCGAGCCCATGAACATCGAGCGGTTCGGCCACGATATCGAGCACGGTGCGCCGCGGATTGAGCGACAGATAGGGGTCCTGAAACACCATCTGCACCTGCCGCCGCAGGGCCCGATCCCGCTTGATCGGCGCGCCGCGGAAGAGGATTTCACCCTCGTCCGGCGTCTCCAGCCCCACCAGCATACGCGCCAGCGTAGACTTGCCGCAGCCGGATTCTCCCACAACGGCCAGCGTTTCGCCTGGCATGACGGCGAGGCTCACGTCCTTCACCGCATGAAACTGCTTGCCGAACACAGCGCCGCCGGCCCTGAAAGTCTTGGAAAGGCCACGGGCCTCGAGGATCGGTTCAGCCGACATGGGCGGTCTCCACGAGCGGATAGTGACAGGCGCGGCTACGTCCCGGAAGATCGCCGACAAGCTCCGGACGAACCTTCGTGCACAATTCGCCCAGATGCGTGCAGCGCGGATTGAAGGCGCAGCCCGGCGGCGGCGCAATCAGATTGGGCGGCGAGCCCTTGATCGGTTCGAGCTTTTCGACGGTCTCGATGCGCGGCGCAGAAGCCATCAGCGCCGCTGTATAGGGGTGGGCCGGCGCTCGGAAAATGTCATCGACGCTGCCGGTTTCAACCAGCCGCCCGGCATACATCACGGCCACCCGTTCAGCCATGCGCGCCACGACGCCGAGATCGTGGGTAATGAGCAGAATGGCCATGCCCAATTCGTCCCGCAACTCGTCCAAAAGGTCCAGGATCTGGGCCTGAACAGTCACGTCGAGCGCCGTCGTCGGCTCGTCAGCAATCAGCACTTCGGGCTTCAGCGCAATGGCCGAGGCGATGAGAATGCGCTGCCGCATGCCGCCAGAAAACTGGTGCGGATAGTCGTCGATTCGCTTGTCGGCCGAGGCCAGGTGCACCGAGCGCAAAAGCTCGATCGAACGCTCACGCGCTTCCTTTTTCGATACGCCGAGATGAGTGCGGTAGAGCTCCCCAAGCTGATCACCAATGGACAGAACCGGGTTGAGCGCCGAGAGCGCATCCTGGAAAACGAGGCTGATCACACGCCCGCGCAGCTTGCGTTTCTGCTCCTCGTCGGCGGTGAGCAGGTCGTGTCCCGCCAGCTCCATGCGCCGCGCATTGATCGTCGCATTGCCGCGAACGATCCCCATCACCGCGCGCGTCGAAACCGATTTTCCCGAGCCGGATTCCCCCACCAGCGCCAGCACTTCGCCGCGCTTGAGATCGAATGAAACATCGCTAACGGCTTTCACGTCGCCGCGCATGGTGCGGAAGCTGACATCGAGCCCTGACACCGACAGCACTGGGCGCTCGTCTGCCTGTTTCGTCATCAGTGACACTACCTCGCTCAAGAATTGTACGACAATCCTTGACACGGCTTCGGCCGCATCGCAACACTTGGGTGCCAATTCAACAGCGAGACCATGATGATCCGCAATGTTAGGAATGCTTTGACCCGTCGTTCCGTCCTGATGGGCGGGGTCGTTATGGCCATGGGGATGGCCAGCCTGAGTCCCGCCAATGCGCAGGACGCAGCCAGCCGCATCGTCATCGGCACCACCGCCGACGTCGTCAATTTCAACCCGCTCGTCGGCAATAGCCGTTCGGATACCTGGGTCACGAACCTGATGTATCCGCGCCTGATGCAGATGACGGACAAGGGCTCCAAGGACCCCTATGTCGCCACCGATTGGGGCTATTCCGAGGACGGCCTGACCGCCTGGATGGATATCCGCGGCGACATGACCTGGAACGACGGCACGCCCTTCACGGCTGACGACATCGTCTTCACCGTCACCGCGGTCACCACCGAAAAGATCGGCGTGACGGCAGGTCTCATTCCTTCCTTCGTCAGCGCTACGGCCGTCTCGCCGACCCGCGTCGAATTCACGCTCAGCCGTCCGGACTCGACCTTCCTGACCAATATCGGCTTCTGGATGCCGATCGTTCCGAAGCACGCCTTCCCCGAAATCGGTCAGGTCGCAGCCTTCGCCAATGACAAGGATTGGGTCAGCGTCGGTCCCTTCGCCCTCACCGAAGTCAATGCCGGCCAGAACTACCTGCTGACCGCCGTCGACAACTACCCGCTCGTTGAAGCCGGCAAGGCGACCGTCGATGAAGTCGAATTCCGCGTCTTCCCCGATGTGAACGCCCAGGCCCTGGCGCTGCGCGCCGGCGACCTCGACCTCATCGCCAATTCGCTGCCGGCCCCCATCGCCCGCACGCTTCAGGGTCAGCCGGGCATCACCCTCGCCCAGGCGCCGTCGCTGGGCTGGTCGCACGTTCTCTACAACATGACCGACGAACAGCTCTCCAAGCTCGAAGTCCGTCAGGCGCTGTCCCATGCCGTGGACTACGAGGCCATCCGCGCCATCGCCATGCAGGGCCTTGCCACCTCGACCAATTCCTCGGCCATCTCGCCGGTCCTCAGCTACTGGGCTGACCCGGAAGCCAAGGAATATGCCTTCGATCCGGAACTCTCCAAGAAGATCCTGACCGATGCCGGCTATACCGACGCCAATGGCGACGGCTTCTTCGACGGCCTCGAATTCTCCCTGCTCTACGAACAGAGCGCCGCCGATATCGCCAACTGGGCGCAGATCATGAAGGACGGCGCCACCAAGGCCGGCATCAAGATCAACCTGACCGGCCTTGAGCGCAATACCTACCTGGCCCGTGGCCGCGAGAAGGACTTCGACATCTACGCCGGCAATTGGGCGGTGATGGAAGAGCCGGCTGCCTATCTGGGCCTTGCCTACCGCACCGGCGGCTTCATCAACTATGCCTCGATCTCCGATCCGGATCTGGAAAAGCTGATCGACGAAGCCCAGGCCGCAACGACACCCGAAGCTGTGAAGGTGCCGGTCCAGGCCGCTGCCAAGCTGATCTCGGAGAAGGTCTACGACAACGTACTGTACTACCAGACGTTCCAGTTCGCCTATAACAGCGACAAGTGGGACGGTTTCGTGGTTCAGCCCTCTGATCTGCTCTCGCTGGTCAATCCGCTGTCGCTGGCCTCGGTCAAGCCCAAGAACTGACCAGTAGAGACCTGATAACGTGCATCTCACCGGCTATTTTCTGCAACGATTGATACGTGGATTGGTGACCTTCTGGTTCGCCGTGACGGTTACCTTCTTCCTCGTCCGGCTTCTGCCGGGTGACCCGGTGCTGGCTGTTGCCGCACCGGGCATGACCGAGGAAATCCGCCAGACCCAGTTGCAGCAATTCGGTCTGGATCGGCCTCTGCTGGTCCAGTACTTCGCGTATTTGCGCGAGCTCGTTCAGGGCAATCTGGGCGTCTCGTTCCTGCGCAGCCAGCCGGTGAGCCAAGTCTTGATGGAGCGTCTCCCGTGGACGCTCCTTCTTACAGGGTCGGCCCTCCTGCTCACTGTGATCCTCGGCGTGCCGCTTGGCGTCTTGGCGGCTACCCGTGCCCGGGGCTGGGTCGATCAGGTCGTCCAGATTACCGGCGTCGTCGGGCAATCGCTCTTCGTGCCCTCGCTCGGCATCTTGCTCCTCTATACCCTCGGCCTCATGCTCGGCTGGTTCCCCATAGGCGGGGCCGTCAAATCAGGCCTCACGGGTTTTTCCTATTATCTCTCGGTCCTCCACCACCTGATCTTGCCCTGCTTCACGCTCGTTCTCGCGCAGCTCGCCTCCTATGTGCTGACCCTGCGCGCCACGCTGATCGAAGCTCTGGGTGAAGAATATTGCGACCTCGCCCGCGCCAAGGGCACGCGCGAAAACAAGGTGATCTGGAAGCACGCCCTGCGCAACGCGCTCCTCCCCACCACCACCCTGATCGGCCTGCAGATCGGTTTCCTCGTCGGCGGCGCCGTTCTGACCGAAACCATCTACGCCTATCCCGGCGTCGGCCGCGCCATTTACGAGGCCGTCGGCCAGCTCGATTTCCCCGTGCTGCAGGGCGCTTTCGTGCTGCTCGCTGCCACGGTGGTGATCGCGAACCTTGTGACCGACATCGCCTACGGCTTCCTCGACCCGCGGGTGCGTGCCTGATGACTATGACCAACACTTCGACTACTGCGCCCACCCTGCCCCCGGCCGATCTGAAGCCCGCCCAGCGCACCTGGCGCGCCTTCCGGCGCAATCCGCTTGGCATGGGCTCGGCCGCCGTCATCCTGCTCATGGTGCTCGTCGCGCTCATCGCGCCGCTGCTTGCCGAATTCCCCAGCGGCTACGGCATCGAAATCCTGATGCCGCCTTCCGCCGCCCACCCCTTCGGCACCGACGATCTCGGACGTGACGTGCTGGCCCAGGTCATCTGGGGCACCCGCATCAGCATGATCATCGGCTTTGCCTCGTCCTTCCTCGCCATCCTCATCGGCGTGGCGCTGGGCATTCTCGCCGCCTATGCCAAAAGGCTCGACGCGCCGATCTCCATGCTGGTCGACGTCTCCCTCGCCTTGCCAGTTCTGCCGCTGATGATCCTCGTTGCCGCCCTCGTGGGCCCTTCAGTCACAACGCTGGTCGTCGTCATCGCGCTCTTCTCGTGGCCCGAAGTGACCCGCATCGTCCGCTCGCAGGCGCTGTCGGTCACGCGCCTCCCCTATGTCGATGCGGCCCGCACCATTGGCGGTTCGCATTTCTGGATCATGACCCGCCACCTCTTACCGGCCGTGGCGCCGATCATCGTCGTCTCGGTCGTCCTCACAGCCTCGCGCGCCGTGATGTCCGAAGCGGGCCTGTCCTTCCTCGGCCTCGGCGATCCGGAAAGCTGGTCCTGGGGCAAGATCCTCTTCAATGCCCAGCGTTCCGGCGCGCTCACCGTCGCCTGGTGGTGCACGCTCTTCCCCTCGCTGGCCATTCTTCTTCTGGTCGTCTCTTCGACGCTCGTGTCGATCGCCTACAACGACGCCCGCAATCCGAAAACCCGGGAGAACTGAGCCGTGAAGCAACGCCTTTCGCGCGACACCTATGCGCGCATCCAGGATGGGCTGCGCGCCCGCATGGCCGCCCAGGGTTTTGACGGCCTCCTCGTCGACGACCATCACCACGTCGCCTATCTCAGCGGTTTCTTCCACTTTCCCAACGAGCGCCCCGCCGCGATCTGGCTGACGGCCAAGGACTGTATTCTTCTCGTGCCGGCGCTCGAAGCCGACCACGCCGAAAAGCAGAACACGGCTGCCGATTTCGTTGTCTATCCCGAATATCCCGGCATCGAGGATGCGTTCTCGATCCTGCTGTCAAAGCTGAACCCGACCGGCCGCATCGCCTACTCGCCGACCACCCCCGCGGGCCGCGTCAAAAAGTTCGAGCAGTTTGCGCCCAATGCCACCTGGGTCATATCCGAAATCGTCGAGGACGCACGGCTCATAAAATTCCCGGAAGAGATTGTCCTTCACCGCGAGGCCGCACGTATCTCCGACGCCATGGTAGACGCGGGCCTCCGGCTCATCTGCGATGCCCTGGCCGCCGGCACGCCGCTCCCCAGCGAGGCCGAACTGGCGCGCCATGTCACGAGCTTCGGCACCAAGACCATGTATGCCGAGCACGAAGACGTTGTGGTCGGCCAAATGCTGGCCGGCGGTCTCGTCTATACGGGCAAGAACGCCGCCCTGCCCCATGGCCTGCCCTCGGCCGAACGGGTCAAGCCCGGCGAAACCTTCATCCTCTCGCTCGGCTGCGCCGTTGGCGGCCGCTTTGCCGAGAGCGAGCGCACCTTCGTCATGGGCGAGCCCACGGCCGAGCAGCGCCGCTATTTCGAAGTCGCCACCCGCGCCCAGGCCGTCGGTACCGATGCGCTGATTGCCGGCCGTCCCTGTTCGGAAGCCAATCGCATCTGTCTCGATGTCATCCGCGAGGCCGGCATGGCGCAATATCTGCGCCACCGCCAGGGCCACGGCATCGGCATCTGGCTGCACGAGCCGCCTTGGATCGCCGATGGCGACGACAGCTTGCTGCAGCCGGGCATGATCGTCTCGTCCGAGCCGGGCCTCTATATCCCCGGCCATGGCGGCTATCGCATTTCCGACACGGTGCTGATTACCGAAACGGGGCCGGAGCGGCTGACCAGCCATCCGCGCACCATCGACGAATGCATCATCGGCTGATCGCTGGATTTCACGACTAAAGAGGAGACTGGAATGGACGTCACCATCAATGGCGCACGCCTGAACATTGAAGTGCTGGGCGGCGACGACAAGAACAAGCCGGTGATGATCGTTCATCATGGCGCCCCTGGCCTTGGCAGCCATGCCGAGCCCAAGGGCTCCTTCGGTCCCTTCTCCGACGAATATCGCGTCGTCGTCTTCGACGCTCGCGGCAGCGGCGCCTCGGAAGACAAGGCACCCTTCACCCACGAGCAATGGGCCGCCGACGTCGACGCCATCCGCGAATGGATTGGCGCCGAAAAGATCATCATGGCCGGTGGGTCCTATGGCGGTTTCATCTCGATGGAATACGCCATCCGCTATCCCGACCGCGTCCTCGCCATGGTGCTGCGCGATACCTCGGCCGACAATGCGCATCGCGAACTCTCGCGCGCCAATGCCCTGGCCTCGCCGCGCATCGAGGTCGATCTTGACCTCTTCAACCGCATCATGGCCGGCACGACCCGCGACAATGAAGACCTCAAGGCCGCCTGGGCACATATCCTGCCGCTCTACGACCATGACCTCGACATGGACAAGGTCCACGCCCGCGTCGCCAACACGCCCTATCACTATGCGACGCACAATTTTGCCTTCGCCGTGAACCAGGAAAACTATGACCTCAAGCCGCACCTGCCAGGCATCAAGGTCCCCACCCTGATCACCGTGGGCCGCCACGATTGGATCACCCCGGTCGCCGCCTCCGAGACCATCCATCGCCTGATCCCGGGCTCGGAACTGGTCATCTTCGAAAATTCGGGCCACGCCCCGCAGGTCGAAGAAGCCCCGAAATTCCAGCAGACCGTCCGCGACTTCCTCCGCCGCGCCCTCGGCAAGGCCTGACAGGCCAAACGCGCGACCGGCGCAAACATGCGCCGGTCCCAGTCAAAGAATGACGGCCCAGCCTAGACCGTGTCGAACTTGCGCACAAAGTGGCCGGGCTGCACTTCCATGACTTCTGGCGAAGCTTTTCGCGCCAGCGCCCGCACCGCCTGAGCTTCGCTGGCAAAGGACTTGGCGCCCGTTCCATCGAGTTTCACCTTCGGATCCGGCACGGCCGAGAGCAGCAACTTGGTATAGGGGTGCTGCGGGTTGGAGATCACCAGGTTCGGCGGTCCCCATTCCACCACCTGCCCCGCATACATGATGGCAATGTCATCGGCGATGAACTGCGCCGTCGCGATGTCATGGGTGATGTAGAGGAAGGTGATCGACCGCGTCTCCTTCATCCGCCGCATCAGGTCGAGCACGGAGCGTCGGATCGACACGTCGAGCATGGAGGTGGGCTCGTCAGCAATGATCAGCTCCGCGCCCACGGCCAAGGCCCGTGCGAGATTGACGCGCTGGCGCTGCCCGCCCGAAAGCTCGTGCGGGTATTTTTCGAGCGTTACCGAAGGGTCGAGTTCCACATCGGCGCAGACCGCTTCCACCGCAGAATTGAGCGCGGCGCCATGCAGCTTCTTGTGCAGCATCAGCGGCCGCTCAAGGTGATGCCGGATCGTGTGGGCCGGATTGAGCGCCGAGAACGGGTCCTGAAACACCATCTGCACGCTGCGCAGATAATCGAGTTTTTCCGCACGCGAGCGCATGCCGGCAATATCCCGCCCCTTGAAGGCAATCGTGCCCGAGGAGAGCTGAAAGAGCCGCGCCACGGCCCGGCCGAGCGTCGATTTGCCCGAGCCGCTTTCGCCCACCACGGCCAGGGCTTTACCCGGCCGGATCGTGAGCGAGATATTGTTGAGCGCCACCACTTCATGGGCCGCGCCCAGCATGGGCTTCATGTGGAAGATCTTGGTCGCGCCTTCGATCCGAAGCAGTTCTGAAACCTGCTGCATGGTTCAAGCCCTCGTCAGCAGCGGCATGGAGGACCAGAGCCGCCTGGTATAGTCGTGTTGCGGATTGGCGATGAGTTCGGCCGATGGCGCCACTTCCACCAGCTTGCCTTCCAGCATGATGGCGATGCGGTCGGCGAATTGCCCCATCAACGCCAGATCGTGCGTGATGAAGAGGATCGAGAACCCGAACTTGCGCTTGAGTTCGACGATTTCCTGCAGGATTTCGCGCTGCACCACCACGTCGAGCGCCGTTGTCGGCTCGTCCATGATGATCAATTTTGGCTCCAGCGCCAACGCAATGGCCAAGACCACGCGCTGCCGCATGCCACCCGAAAGCTGGTGCGGATAATCATCAAGCCGGCTCTGGGGAATGCCGATCAGCGCCAGCAATTCGCTGGCTCGCGCGCGCGCCTCCGCCGTCGAAACGCCGGTATGGCGCACGATCACGTCGCGGAACTGTTCAAAGATCGTCAGCACCGGATTGAGCGAATTCATGGCGCTCTGGAACACCATGGAGACGCTCGACCAGCGCCACTGCCGAAGCCGCTCCGGCGTCATGGCGAGCACGTCCTCGCCATCAAGGGTGATTGAGCCCTCGGAGATGATTGCCGGTGGCCGATGCAGCCGCATCAGCGCCAGAGCAATCGTGCTCTTGCCCGACCCCGACTCCCCCGCCAGCCCCAGCACTTCGCCGCGGCCAATGGAAAAGTCGACGCCCTTCACCGCGGTGAACAGCCCTTTGGCGGTCAGAAAATCGACCTTCAGCCCGCGCACATCGAGCAATGGTTTGTCGGTCATGGCTTGACCTCCGCAAGACGCTGCTGGTCGATCTTCTTCTGCGCCTTGATGGCCGCGGCCACCGTGCCGAGGGTCCTCAATCGCGGATTGGAAATTTCGTCGACACCGAAATTGAGCAGCGACAGGCCGACACCGATCCCCGCGACAGCCACAGCCGGCACCAGCACTTCCCACCAGGCGCCCACACTGATCGCCGAGGCATTTTGCGCGTGGTAGAGCATCGTGCCCCAGGAAACCGACATTGGGTTGCCGAGGCCCAAAAACTCCAGCGTTGCCTGCGTGATGATCGTATAGGTCACCGAGCCGATGAAATTGAAGCCGATGATCGAGAGCAGGTTGGGCAAGAGCTCAACGAAGATCATCCGTGTCGGCCGCTCCCCGATCAGCTCGGAAGCCAGAATATATTCGCGATTGCGCAGGGTCAGGGTTTGCGAGCGGGTGACGCGCGCCCCCCAGGCCCAGGAGGTCATGCCGATGATGATGGCGATGACAGCCGGATTGGTCTGGCCCATGAAGGCGGCGATGACCAGGAGCAGCGGCAATTGCGGAATGACCAGCACCACATTGGTGAAGAAGGTCACGATCTCGTCGATCCAGCCACCGAAATAGCCGGCGGCAATGCCGAGCACGGTGCCGATCAGCACAATGATGATGCCGGCAAAGAACCCCACGGCAAGCGAGGTGCGCGTGCCATAGATAAGCTGGGCAAAGACATCGCGGCCCATGCGGGTGGTGCCGAGCAATTCCTCGGGATTGGGCGGCTGATGCGGCCGGCCGACGCGCTGCATGGGATCGAGATTGAGCAACAGGGGCCCGAAAATGGCCACGGCGACATAGAGCAGCACAATGATGAGGCCGATGAGAGCCTTCTTGTTGCGCAGGAAAACTTTGAGCGTTTCGAACATGGTCTCAGGCCTTCCGCAGGCGTGGATCGAGGAAGACGTAGAGAAGATCGACGGCCAGGTTTGCGAGCAGGGTCGCAAAGGTCATGATCAACAACTGTCCCTGGATCAGCGGATAGTCGCGCGTGACGATGCCGATATAGAGGGTCTGGCCGAGGCCGGGATAGTTGAACACCACCTCCGTCACCAGCGACCCGCCGAGAATGGCGCCGAGCGTCAGGCCGAGCGAAGTCACCGAGGGCAGTAGCGCATTGCGCGCCGCATAGTTGAGCTGAACGCGCCGGTCCGAGAGCCCCTTGGCGAGACCCATGGTCACATGATCCTCGCCCAATTGGCCGATCATGTTGTTACGCATGGTGACGAGATAGCCGCCGACAAAGACCACCATCAGCGAGCAGATGGGCATCAACCCATGCAGCGCCACGCTGCCGAAAAACTCCCAGCTCCAGGCCGGGTCAAGCGCAGGCGCAAAGGCGTATCCGGTCGGCAGCCATTTCAGCGCCACGCCGAAAATGAAGAGTGCGGTCAGCGCAATCACCACGGCCGGGGTCGCCTGCAAGGCCAGCGAAACCGGCGTCACCACCGCATCGAACATGCCCCCGCGCCGCCAGGCGGCAAAGGTGCCGATGATCGAACCGACACAGAAAGCCAGCAGCGTCGCGGTCCCTGCCAGCAGCAGCGTCCAGGGCAGCGCATAGGCCAGAACCTGGTTCACCTTCTGCGGATAGAAGCGGATGGAATAGCCGAGGTCACCGGTGAAAACCGACTTCATATAGTCGAGAAACTGCAGGTGCAGCGGGCCCGAGGCAAAGCCAAAGGTCGCGATCAGCGCGTCGCGCGCTTCCGGCGTCAATGTGCTGTTCTGCTGAGCGAACATGACGTCGATGGGATTGCCCGGCATCAGCCGCGGCAGGGCGAAATTCACGGTGGCGGCCACGAGGAAGGCCACGAGATAGAAGGCTATCCGGCGGATAACGAAGTTCATCGCACTCTCCAAAAGAGCAAGACGGCGCAGCCGAAGCCGCGCCGCCTTTCTTCAAGGGATTACTTGACTGGGGAGAGTGCCAGCAGATGCAGCAGGCGTTCCGGCACGCCGGCATAGACCACCGGACGAGCGACCGGATTGTCGGCATTGAAGAAGCCGGTGAAGCGGGTCGTGTTGTATTCGTACCAGAGCGGGTTGTTGAACACGTTGATCAGCGGCATGTCGGCGGCGATCAGGGCCAAAACCTTCTTCATGGCTTCGCTCTGCTCGGCCGCGTCGGTCGTGGCGTTGAAAGCATCAAGCGCCGCGTCGAGTTCGGGATTGGCATAACGCGAAGAGGCAAAGCGGTTCTGCCCGACATTGCGCGAGTGCAGCGAGGAGTCGAGGAAGAAGTGCGGGCTGACGCCGGTGGCAACAGCGTTGAGCGCGGCTTCATACTTGCCCGAGATCAGCGCATCGGTCCAGGCCGGGCTCTCCGGCGTTGCCATCGAGGCATTGATGCCCACTTCGGCAAGGCCTTCGATGGCCAGCTGCACCGTGTTCACCCAGTCGGTCCAGCCATTGGGCACGATGATTTCGAAGGCAATCGGCAGGCCGCTCGGGGTTTCGAGGAAGCCGTCACCATCCTTGTCGGCATAGCCAGAGTCGGCCAGCAGCGTCTTGGCGGCTTCGATATTGAACTGCGCAAACTGGCCGAATTCAGCTTCCGCTTCGACATTGTTCCACACGTCATAGGCCTGGCCGAGGCCGGACGCATATTCGTTGGCGGTCGGATAGCCATAGCCGGCAATATCCACCATGGCCTGGCGGTCCATGGCCATGGAGAAGGCGCGACGGAAGTCGACGTCGCTAAAGGCTTCCTTGAGGCCCGCGTCTTCGCTTTCCATGTTGAGCGAGAAATAGACCGGCGAGCCGGCCGGGAACCAGTAGCCGCGGTGATCCGGATCACCAGCGAGATAGGTGCGTTCGATATCGGGCAGGAAAGAACCGAACCAGTCGAGCTCGCCATTGGCGGCCATGGTCAGCACCTGGTCATTGTTCGACACCTGCGGCATGCGCATGCAGTCGACTTCCAGTTCAGCATTGTCCCAATAATTGGGGTTGCGGCACTGGATATATTCCTGCGGCGTGAAGCGGCGGATTTCGGTCAGCGGGCCAGAGCCAACCGGATTGGGATTGGTGAAGGTGACGGGATCGGCGACACCCGACCAGACATGCTCGGGCACCACATAGGTCTGCACGATCTGGTAGATCAGGCCGGCATCGACCTGCTTGAACTTGAAGGTAACGGTCTTGTCGTCAGCGGCTTCAACGCTTTCGAGCTTGGGCCAGACGGCGCGCAAGTCGAGAGCGGGGAATTCCTTGATCATGTTGAAGGTGAAGGCCACGTCCTTGGCCGTCAGCGGTTCACCGTCCGACCATTTTGCGCCATCGCGCATGGTGAAGGTCAGCGAGAGCCCGTCTTCGGAATATTCATATGCCGACGCCAGGCGATAGTTGGCTTCGCCACCCTTGATGGCGTTGAACACGACCAGGGGTTCGTACATGAAATCCTGCACGGTCGGCAGAACCGTGGTGGCATTCATCGGGTTGTAGTTTTCAACCCAGGCGGTCAGCTGCTGCGGCACCGCCGTCAGAATGGCTTCCTGCGCATGTGCAGCAGGCAGGCCAACCGCGCCGGCCAATAGCACGAGCGTCGTCTTCTTCAGAGACATATGAACTCCTCCCAAAATGGTCCTCCGCATCCGGCGTCGAGGCCGGATCCATCGCATGAGTTGCGATTGGTATCTAATTGGCACTAGAGTGGTGATGGAGTCACCGCGTCAAAATCGTCAAATTCGCCGGAAAAATCGGCAAAAACCCAGCGCGGCGGCGGAAGTCTGGTTTGAAGTGGTCTCATCGGGGAGATGAGGCAGCGAGCCGGGAGGAGAAGACATGAAGCTGCCGGCGCTCTGGCCGTCCAACTTTCGGGGACGGCTGTTCCTGATTTTTCTCGGCGTGATGGCCGTGCCGCTGTCCCTGACTTTTTGGGCGCTAATCACCACGCTGACCTCCAGCCTCCGGGACGAAACCTTTGCGCAATTGCAGTTCGTGCGCGACGCCAAGCATGCCGAAATCGAGCAATACCTTGCCTTCTCCCTGCGCCAGGCGGAGACGCTGACCAAATCCAATACGGTGCGCTATTCGGTCGGCGAATTTTACGGCTTTTCCTATGCCTTCCGCATGATCGACGCCTCGCCCGACAAGGCGCAGCGCGTGTTGCAGGAGGTGTTCGCGCTCAATGAAGGTGGCGTGGGCCAACCGGCCGAAATGGGCGGCCCGCTGCTCCGAACGGCGCTCGAGTATGCCAATGCGCACAACCGTTTCCACGAAGATTTCGCCAGCTTCGTGCGCACCTCCGAATTCGACAATCTCTACCTGATCAACAGCGCCGCCCGCGTCATCTATTCGGTCGAAAAGGACGGCTATCTCGGCGCCGATCTCGAAATGACCCTGAGGAACACGCCCCTCGGGCAATTGACCGAGACGCTGCTCGAAGGCGACGGAGAAGATCGCCTGGCTCTCCTCGATTTCCGCCGCGACCCCGTCACCAATGCGTTCTCCGCCTATGTCGCGGTGCGCATCGACTTCCACAGCCGCACGCGCGGCCTTGCCATCTTCCGCCTGCCCGCCGATGCCGTCGATGCCGTCGTGCAAGGCCAATTCGGCAATGAGGCGACGGGGCAGTTGTTCCTCACCAGCAGCAGCGGCGCGCTGATTTCGGGCCCGCCCGACGGCGCCCTGCACCCCGGCGACAAGCGCCTAGCCAGCATTTCGCGCGGTTCGGAGCGCGGCGCCGATATTCTCGATACCGGCGCCAGCGGCGAACCCGCGCTTGCCGCCTGGACCATCCTGCCCTTCGGCGCCACGCCCTGGCACCTGTCGGCGGAAACACCCACTCGCCTCGCCTTCGCCAAAACCGAATCCCTCACCCGGTTCGTCGCCCTGATAGCCGCCATCAGCCTGCCGCTGATCTTCCTCATCGCCCTCATGCTATCGCGCACCATCTCGGCCTCGCTCGGCAAACTGGCCGACGCCGCCGAAGCCATCGCCGCGGGTCAGCTCGATCTCGACGTGCCCAAAATCTCCGGCCCCGACGAACTCGCCCGCCTCACCACCAGTTTCAGCCGCATGCGCATGGCGGTACGCGATCAGCTCACCCTGATCGGCCAGAAAAACCAGGAGCTCGAACAGCAGGTTCGTGTCATCGCCGAAAAGAACGCTGAACTGGAAGAAGCCGACCGCCAGAAGGACGCCTTCGTCGCCAATACAAGCCACGAATTGCGCACCCCGCTCAACGGTATCATCGGCATTTCAGGCACGCTGGCGACAGGCGCCGCGGGCGATCTCACCGCCCTGCAACGCAGCCAACTCGAACTCATCACCTTCTCGGCCCGGCGCCTCTCGCGCCTCGTTGATGACCTGCTCGATCTCTACCGCATCCGCCAGGGCCGGATGAATCTTGATATCCACGCCGTGCACCTGCCAACCTCGATCCGCAACGTCCTGTCGGTGGCGCAAACCATGGTCTGGGGCGAGCCCGTCAGCATCAAGGTGGAGCTGGAAGACGACCTGCCCTATCTCGAAGCCGACCCGGTCCGGCTCGAACAGATCCTCTACAATCTCGTCGGCAATGCCATCAAATATACCGGCAGCGGCACAGTCTCGGTCAGCGCCCGCCATGTCGGCCACGAGATCGAAATCTCGATCAGCGACACCGGCATCGGCATAGCCGCCGACAGTCTCGAACGCGTCTTCCAGCCGCTCGAACGCGCCAGCGGCAACGAGATCGAAGGCTCGGGCCTTGGCCTCACCATCGCCCGCCAGCTCGCCCATGCCATGCACGGCAAACTCTCGGCGACCAGCACCCTTGGCGAAGGCTCGATCTTCCGCCTCGCTCTTCCCGTCGCCCCGCCCGGCTCGGAACTGAATGCCGTGGAACTCCTTGCCGAACCGGGCACCGGCTATATCGACCTGCCTCTCATGCCCGACGCACCCTTCGCCGCCAAGGACGGACCGCATCTCCTCGTCGTCGACGACGAGCCCGTAAACATCCAGGTCCTGCGCAATGTGCTCCAACCGCTCGGCTACCGTTTCGAAGCCGCTCGCAACGGCACGGAAGCGCTCGACGCCGTCGCGCGGCAAAAGCCCGACCTCGTCATTCTCGACGTGATGATGCCCGGCCTCAGCGGCCTCGACGTCGCCAGAAAACTGCGCGAGCGCTTCTCGCTGCATGAATTGCCGATCATCATGCTCACAGCCCGCAGCCGCACCCGCGACCTCCTCGCGGGTTTTGAAAGCGGCGCCAACGACTATGTGTGCAAGCCCTTCGTTAAGGACGAACTCCTGGCGCGCATCGCCACCCTGCTCTCGGCCACCCATGCGCAGGTACAGGCCCGCGAAAACGCCGAACTCAAGCAGGAAATCGACCGCCGCGTGCATGTCGAAGACGCCCTGCGCCTCTCCCAGCAACGCATGTCGCGCCTCCTCGATACCGTCTCGGTCGGCCTTGTCTGCGCCAACGAGGCCGGGCGCATCATCTATGCCAACCAGCAGGCCATGCAGTTTTCCGGCGGACGGATCGAAACCGGCCAGACGCTCCTGGGCGACCTCCTCGATCCCGGCTTCCTCGACAACATGCGCAGCGAGATCGAAGCCGACGGCCAGGCCAACCTCACAAGCACGACTTTTGGCGCGCCGGACCATAAGGTCATCATCCAGGGTTTTGACATCGAACCCCAGCAAGGCGGCGGGCTGGCGCTGATCATCGACCACGACACCGCGCCCTTGCGGCAGCGGGCGGAATTGGTCAACCGCTCCATTCGCGACGTCCTCGACACCGTCGGCCCCGACCTCGCCGCCATCGAGGAAGACGAAACCCCATCGGACCGGGAGCTCTACCGCGAGATGATCGTGGCCGTGATGACCGAGAGCCTCAATGTCTGGCGCAAGGCCACCGGCAAGTCCAAGTTCGACCTCGCCGAGGAAAGCGGCATCTGGCGCGTCAGCCTGGACCGCTCCTCATTGCAGGCGCGCACGCTCGACAAATACCTGCTCGTCGAAACCCTGCCCGACCGCCCCCGCTGGCGCGACGTCATCGGCACCGGCGAATATGTACTTGCCCAAGTGGCGACCCTCCAACCGGAAGCCAGCGAACCTCTCTCCGGCCACGTCACGACGCTCAAACGCATGGTGAAGGCCTCGCTCGAAGCGGACCGGACCTAGCCCTCGCGCCGCAGCCGGTAGCCGATGCCCGGCTCAGTCACGATATGCATGGGCGAAGCGGGGTCCGCCTCCAGCTTCTGCCGCAATTGGCCGATGGCGACGCGCAGATATTGCGTGTCCTCCATATGCGCCGCGCCCCACACGGCCACCAGCAGCTCCTTATGCGTAAGCACCTTGCCATTGCCTGAAATGAGGCGCGTCAGCAGCGCATATTCCTTGGGCGGCAGGCGAACCGGTTCGCCATTGCGGCTCACATAGCGCAGGTCGAGGTCCACCTCGACATCGCCGAACCGCACCTTGGCGACGGGCGGCTGCGAGGCCGCCCTCTGGCGCAGCGCCGCCTTGATGCGCGCCAGCAGTTCGCCGATGCCAAAAGGCTTTTCGACATAGTCGTTGGCGCCCCGCTCAAAGGCCTCGATCTTCTCGCCTTCCTTGTCGCGCGCCGAAAGGATCAGGATCGGCCCCTCGTAAAAGGCCCGCGCCTTGAGCAGTACATCCTTGCCGTCCATGTCCGGCAGCCCGAGATCGAGGATGACCACGTCCGGGCTCCACTGCGCGATCTCGCGCAGCCCCAGCGCTCCATTGTCGGCGCGCCGGTGGTGATACCCCGCCGCATCCAGCGCCGGACCGAGGAAGCGATGAATCTGCGGCTCATCGTCGATAACCAGAATGCGTGCAAGCAGTGGTGTCACTTGTCTTTCCAGACGTCGGCTTCGGACTTGTTGAGGGCGATCAGCATCCGCGTTCCCTTGTCGCCATGGATGGGGCTTGCGGCAACGATGGCCCCGCCCATGGCCTCGATGAAGCCCTTGGTGATGGAGAGGCCCAGCCCCACGCCCTTGCTGCGATCGGTCGGTTCTTCGAGCCGGCGGAACTTGTCGAAGACGCGCTCCAGCTCGTCGGTGGGGATGCCCTTGCCCTCATCCTCGATGCTGATGATGATCTTCTTGCGGTCCTCATAGGCCGCGATGCTGATCTCGGTATTGTCAGGCGAATAGGCAATCGCATTCTCAAGAATATTGACGACGGCCTGTTCCAGCAGCCCCGGATCGATCGTCACCTTGGGCAATTCGGTCGGGAAATCATAGGTGATGGAGTGCTCGCCCAGTCGGCGGCTCAACCGTGCCGTGGCCGTGCGCAGCACCGCCTCGATATCACTGTCTTCCAGCCGTAGCGTCACCCCGCCCCCTTCGAGCCGGGTCATATCGAGCAGGTTGCGGATATAGTGATTGAGCCGCTCTGCCTCCTCGCGGATGGATTCGAGCAGGTCCTGCTTGACCTCCGGCGCCAGCTTGTCGCCCAGCTCCAGCAGGGTCGAGGACGACCCAAGCACCGTCGACAGCGGTGTGCGCAGATCATGGCTGACGGAATTAAGCAGCGCCGTCCGGAACCGATCCGAGCGCCGCAGCGTCTCGGCCTCCACCGCATGCAGCGCAAATTCAGCGCGCTCGATGGCAATGCCACCACCATCCGCCAACGCGGTAAGCAGCTTTTCCTGATCCGACCCCGGCACTGTCGCCACCCGCTCGATGCCGACGACACCGGTCCGGTTCTGCACCCCCCGCAGCGGCCGGAACGACCAATTGCTCTGGGGCAAGGTGCCCGTATTGTGCCCCGCCGCTTCCCCACGTTCCCAGGTCCAGCGCGCCGCCGCCATGGCGCCCGGCCCCAGTTCCTGCGCTTCCGGCGCCCCAGCCACCGTCACCAGTTCCCCGCCCTCAGGCAGCAGCACGATCGACTTGGCGCCGGTCGCCGCCGTCGTCTGCTCGGCCAGTGCGCGCGCTGCATCAGCCTTGGTGGGTGCCCTGGAAAAGGCCCTGGTCGCAACCAGCAGCGAGGTCACATCGCTCGCCCGGCGCTGGGCCTCGCGGGCCCGGTCGCGCGAGCGGCCGGCCAGAATACCCGTGGCCAGCGCCACGGCGAGAAAAACCATCAGCGTCAGCAGATCGGTCGGCGAGCCGATGGCAAAGCTGTAGCGGGGGTTGAGGAACAGAAAATTGTAGATGGCAAAGGCGCACACCGCGGCAACCATGCCCGGCGCCAGCCCATGCACCACCGCAGCCGCCAGGATTGCGGCGAGGAAGATCATGCCCAGATCAGCCCGCTCGAATTGCAGATCGAGCGCATAGGCCAGGGCCGTGGCAACACCCACATAGCCGAGCCCAATGGCATAGGGCGCCCAGCCGCGTTTGAGGATTTGCAACCAGGGCCGGCGCTCCCGCACCTGGTTCTCGCCCGGCTCGGTCACGACGTGAATGGACACGCCCCGCGCCGCGCGCAGCAATTCAGCCGCCAGCGACAGGCCAAACACTTCGCGCAGGCGACTGTCTCGTCCCTTGCCAATGACAATCTGGGTCACATTGTTCTGGCCGGCATAGGCGAGCGCCGTGGCCACGAGATCCGCGCCATTGAGCACGACGGTCGTCGCCCCCAATTGCTCGGCCAGTTTCAGCGCATCGGTGAGCTTCGAGGTCGTACCGGCCTCTCCGTCCTCGGATCGCCCGCGGGTAATATGCGCCACGATCCAGGGCGCATCCTTCATCGTATCGGACAGCCGCCTACCCTGCCGGACGAGCGCACTCGACATGCCGTCATCGGCCACAAGAACCAGAATGCGGTCCCCCGCTGCCCACGGCCCTTCGAGCCCCTTCACCCGCATGGCCGCGTTAAGCTGGTCGTCCACCGTCTGCGCCGCGCGGCGAAGCGCCAGTTCGCGCAGCGCCGTCAGATTTTCAGGCTTGAAGAAATTGTCGGCCGCCAGCCGCGCCGTCTCGGGCACATAGACCTTTCCGGCCGCCATACGCTCGCGCAGTTCGGCCGGAGTAATGTCGATGACCTCGATGTCGTCGGCCCGCGACAGCGCCCCATCCGGCACCGTCTCGCGCTGCCGCACGCCGGTGATCTTGAGCACGACATCAACGAGGCTTTCGAGATGCTGGACATTGAGCGTGGTCCAGACGTCGATCCCCGCGGCCAGCAGTTCCTCGACGTCCTGCCAGCGCTTGGGGTGCCGCGAGCCCGACGCATTGGTGTGGGCATATTCGTCGACGATCAGCAGTTCCGGCCGGCGCGCAATGGCACCATCAATGTCGAATTCGAGCAGCGTCCGTCCGCGGTGCTCGATCGGCCGCCGCGGCAACACATCCATGCCGCGCAAGAGGCTCTCGGTTTCCTTGCGCCCATGGGTCTCGACAAGCCCGATGACCACATCGAGCCCATCCATCTTGCGCCGCCGGGCCTGGCGCAGCATTTCGTAAGTCTTGCCGACACCCGGCGCCATGCCCAGAAAGACCTTGAGCTTGCCCCGATGCGCCTTCTGCGTTTCGGCCAAAAGGGCTTCGGGATCTGGACGCCGGATGTCTTGCACGTCGGACTACTCAGCAGCAGGTTGGAGCGGATAGGCGCTGTCGAGCGCCAGGTTGGTCATCAACACATTGACCCGCGCCTGGCCGATAAAGCCCAGGAGCGGCGCCTCGGTATTGGCGGCGACAACGGCCACCACCTCAGAGGGTTCTATACCGCGGGCCTCGGCAATACGATCCACCTGCAATGCCGCAAATTCCGGCGAGATCTCGGGATCAAGACCCGAACCGGATGTGGTGACGGCGTCGGGCGGGATTGCCCCTTCCGGAGCATAGGCCCGAACGGCGGCAGCGTCCGCTGCCACGCGCTCGATGAGAACCGGATTGAGCGGGCCGAGGTTGGACCCGGACGAGCCGGCAGCGTTGTAGCCATCGCCGGCCGCGGAGGGCCGCGGCCAGAGATAGCCCGGCGAGGTCGTCACCTGGCCGATGAGTTTCGAGCCGACGACCACACCCTCTGCGTTCCGGACGAGCGAGCCTTCGGCCTGCGCGGGGAACAGCGCCCCGCCGGCCGCCGTCACGACGGCCGGATAGGCGCCGCCGAGAATGGCGGAGAACAGCAGCATGGAGACGATGGCTGGTCTTGCTTGGTTCAGCATTTTCTTTGCTCCTTATGCGAGACCGAGTGCGGTGATGGCAACGTCAATGATCTTGATGCCGATAAAGGGGGCGATGAGGCCACCGAGACCGTAGATCAGGAGGTTGCGCGACAGCAGCGCACCGGCACCCACTGCGCGATATTTCACGCCACGCAGGGCGAGGGGAATGAGCGCGACAATGATCAGGGCGTTGAAGATCACCGCCGACAGGATGGCGCTTTCCGGGCTCGTCAGGCCCATGATGTTGAGCATCTGAAGCTGGGGCAACACGACCACGAACAGCGCTGGGATGATCGCAAAGTATTTTGCGACGTCATTGGCAATGGAGAAGGTCGTCAGCGCACCGCGCGTGATGAGCATCTGCTTGCCCACTTCGACGATCTCGATGACCTTGGTGGGGTCGCTGTCGAGATCGACCATATTGCCCGCTTCACGCGCCGCCTGGGCACCCGTCTGCATGGCCACGCCAACGTCGGCCTGAGCCAGTGCCGGCGCGTCGTTGGCGCCGTCACCGCACATGGCAACCAGACGACCCTTGCCCTGTTCCTCGCGGATCAGGCGCAGCTTGTCCTCGGGCGTCGCTTCGGCGAGGAAGTCATCGACGCCGGCTTCGGCGGCAATCGCCGCTGCCGTCACCGGATTGTCGCCGGTGATCATGACCGTGCGCAGGCCCATCCGGCGGAGGTCGGCGAAGCGGGCAGCAACACCGGGCTTGACCACGTCCTTGAGATGGATGACGCCGATCAGCGTATTGCCCTCGGCAATGGCCAGCGGCGTACCGCCGCTCCGGGCGATGCGGTCCACGGCCTGCCGAAACTGAGCGGGCGCGTCACTGTCCTTCTTGCCGGTCAGTTTCAGGATCGCGTCGACCGCACCCTTGCGCCAGGTTTTTCCGTCAGTATCGAGGCCGGAAAGGCGGGTCGAAGCCGAGAACGGAATGATGGTGCTGTCGGCAGGCGCTTCGATGCTGATGCCCTTGTTACGAGCCAGTTCAATGATCGAGCGGCCTTCGGGCGTTTCGTCGCCCAGCGAGGTCATGACGGCGGCCCGGAAGGCCACCTCTTCCCTGATCCCAGGAGAGGCGATGACTTCGGTGGCCATGCGATTGCCGAAGGTGATGGTGCCGGTCTTGTCGAGCAGCAGCGTATCAACGTCACCAGCCGCTTCCACGGCGCGACCCGAGGTTGCCAGCACATTGACCTTGAGCAGGCGATCCATGCCGGCAATGCCCACGGCCGAAAGCAGGCCACCGATGGTGGTCGGGATCAGACAGACAAAGAGCGCGCCAAGCACGACGGGATCAAGCGCGATACCCGAATAGGCGGCAAAGGCCAGAAGCGTAACGACGGCAATAAGAAAGATCAGCGTCAGGCCGGCCAGCAGGACGGCAAGGGCAATCTCATTGGGCGTCTTGCGCCGATCGGCGCCTTCCACCATGGCGATCATACGATCGAGGAAGGTGGAGCCGGGGCGCGCCGTGACGCGCACCTTGATCCAGTCCGACACCACGGTGGTGCCACCGGTTACGGCCGAGCGGTCGCCACCGGATTCGCGAATAACCGGGGCGCTTTCGCCCGTAATCGCCGCCTCGTTGACCGAGGCCACGCCTTCGATGATTTCGCCGTCGACCGGAATGACGTCGCCAGCCTCGACCAGGATGATCTGGCCAAGCCCAAGTTCATGGGCAGGCGTCGGCACGATCAGTTCCTGCTTTTCATCGACGATCAGCTTGGCTTTGGTCGAGGTGCGGGTTGCACGCAGGGAATCGGCGGCGGCCTTGCCCCGACCTTCGGCGATGCTCTCGGCAAAATTGGCAAAGAGCACGGTGGCCCAGAGCCAGAGGGCGATGGCGACGGCGAAGCCGCCGTCAGCCCCGCTGCCGATGGCAATCGCGGCGGAGATCGTGGCCAGAACCGCGACGAGTTCGGTGGCCAGGATAACCGGGTTGCCGAGCAGTTTGCGCGGGTCGAGCTTGACGAAGGCGTCTCCCAGGGCGCGGGCAAGCGTCGCGGCCGTCAGGCCGCCAGCAAGCCGCGTCGAACCCCTGCCCTGTGTTTCAAAATCCATTGTAGACATGTGAGGGAACCTCAGTTTGCCGCGACCGCTTCGAGCACCTGGAAGTGCTCGACGATCGGGCCAAGGGCCAGCGCCGGGAAGTATTGCAGCGCGCCCAGAATGATGATGACGCCAACAAGAAGACCGATGAACAGCGCACCCGTCGTCGGCAGCGTGCCGGTGCTCGGGGCCAGTTTTGGCTTGGTGACGATGCTGCCGGCGATGGCGAGGACAGCCACGATCGGAATGAAGCGACCGAGGAGCATGGCAAGGCCGAGCGTCGTGTTCCACCACGGCACGTTGGCCGAGACACCACCGAAGGCGGAGCCATTATTGGCCGTGGCCGAGGTGAAGGCATAGAGCAGCTCGCTCAGGCCATGCGCTCCGGGATTGAAGAGGCTCGAGAGCCCGCCCGGCCACACCACGGTCAGGGCCGAAAGACCCAGCGTCGAGAGCGGCACGACCAGCAGAGCAACCATGGCGAACTGGATTTCGCGCGCCTCGATCTTCTTGCCCAGATATTCCGGGGTACGCCCGACCATGAGGCCGGCCACGAAGACCGAGAGCACGGCCATGACCACCATGATGGCGATGCCCGAACCGATGCCACCGGGCAGGATTTCACCCAGCATCATCAGCAGCATCGACATGCCACCACCGAGCGGCATGAGGCTGTCGTGCATGCCATTGACCGAGCCGTTGGAAGCGCCTGTCGTCTGCGCTGCCCAGGCGGCAGTGCCGGCGAGACCAAACCGGGTCTCCTTGCCTTCCATGTTGACCGGGTTTTCGATGCCCGCGGCCACGAGAGCCGGAGCCGGCTGTGCTTCGGCGACGTAGATCACCCCCGCGCCCGCGCCGAGGATCAGGATGCCGGCCGTTGCCAGAGCCCGGATTTCCTTGCGCGCAAAGGCCGAGCGGCCAAAGGCGAAGAAGGCTGCCCAGCCAAGCGTGTTGATCGCAATGGCGGTCATCAGGTTGGTCAGCGGGTTGGGGTTTTCGAACGGATGGGCCGAATTGACGTTGAAGATGCCGCCGCCATTGATGCCTAGCTGCTTGATGGCAAGCTGGCTCGCCGTCGGAGCCACCGAAATGGTCTGGCTGGCGCCATCGAGCGTCGTGGCCGATACCGAGGCCGCAAAGTTCTGGACCACGCCCAGGCCGATTAGCGCAACGGCAAGGACAAACGCCAGGGGCAGCAGCACATAGAGCGTCGTGCG
This sequence comes from Devosia sp. LjRoot3, assembly GCF_964252865.1. NCBI lineage: Bacteria > Pseudomonadati > Pseudomonadota > Alphaproteobacteria > Hyphomicrobiales > Devosiaceae > Devosia > Devosia sp. LjRoot3. Next base: position 603,332 of record NZ_CAXUPK020000001.1, on the reverse strand, counting down.
CACCAGATCAGCCCAGAAATTGCCGATCCCGGTCTCGCGATTGCCGGCAAAGGCGCGCGCCAAGGCAGCAGCGATCGCCGCACCCGTCGCCGCGGACACAAAGTTCTGCGTCGTCAGGCCGACCATCTGGGTAAAGTGGCTCATGGTGGTTTCGCCACCATAGCTCTGCCAGTTGGTATTGGTGACGAAGCTGACCGCCGTGTTGAAGGCGAGGTCCGGCGAGACGCCGGCAAAGCCCTGCGGGTTGAAAGGCAGAATGCCCTGCAGGCGCAGCATGGCGTAGAGCAGGATAAAGCCAAACAGGTTGAATGCGATCAGCGAGGCACCATAGCCCACCCAGCCCTGAGACTTGTTGGGGTCGATACCGGCGACCGCGTAAAAGCCGCGCTCAATGGGCTTCAGCACCGGGTCGAGCCAGGTGCTTTCCTTGTTCCATACGCGCGACATGAAGATGCCCAAGGGCCAGCCCAAAGCCAGGGCGAGACCAAGGGTCAGGGCGATTTCCGCCCATCCTTGCCAGTTCATTTTGAATTGCTTCCGCTAGAGCGTTTTCAGGAAAAGTGGACACCACTTTTCCGTTCGAAAACGCGAAAAGATCTAGAGTTTGTCGGGCCGCAACAGGGCGATGACCATGTAGACGGCGATAGCGAGGGCGCCGAGCCCCCAGAGCCAGATCAGCATCGCGCTACACCCGGGCCAGCAGCTTCGCCAGGGCAAAAGTCAGGATAAAAAATCCCGCGCCCAGCGCCAGAAAGAAGATATCGAACATGTCGAGCCTCCATATGTGAGGCCAGAACATTCATACCCTTTCGCGTAAAGTTTCCATACGGAAGTGGTTAGGCCCGTATAAAGCCCGCATAAAGAAAAGGCGCCGCTGATCCCTCAGCGACGCCCCGATTTTTCTCAACTTGACCGGACTAGCCGGCGAAGAACGGCTGCGTGCCGTGGGCTTCGATGGCATTGGCGAGGCGCCCGAGCGCGTGGATGTAAGCGGCAGAACGCGCCGACACCTTGCGAGACTGCGCAATGTCCCAGACCGCACGGCCTTCGCGCTCGACGATCTTCAAGAGGCGCGCGTGGATCTCTTCGAGGTCCCAATAGTAGCCCTGACGGTTCTGCACCCATTCGAAATAGGACACAGTGACACCACCGGCATTGGCCAGAATATCGGGGAGGACGATGACGCCCTTGTCGTTGAGGATCTTGTCGGCGTCGGGGGTAACCGGACCATTGGCCAGCTCAAGCACAACCTTGGCCTTGATCGACCCGGCATTATCCTTGGTGATCATGTCTTCGAGCGCCGCCGGCACAAAGAGATCGGCTTCCACCGCCAGGAGGTCATCGGGCGAAATGACATGAGCGCCGAGTTCAGAGGCCATGTCGGCCACGCGACGACCGGCATTTTTGCCCGCAATCAGCTTTTCCACATCAAGCCCACCCGGACGATGGATCGCCCCGGTCGAGTCCGAAACCGCAATCACCGAATTGCCGTCAGCTGCAGTCAGCCGCGCATAATACTGCCCGGCATTGCCAAAGCCCTGGATGGCAACCGTGTGGTCCTTGTCGAGACCGAGTTCGGTCGCCAGGTGCCGCACGAGGTAGAAGCCACCGCGCGCCGTCGCATCATTGCGGCCGAGCGAACCGCCCAGCGCAATCGGCTTGCCGGTGATCACGGCCGGAGAAACCTCGCCGGTGATCTGGTTATACTCGTCCGACATCCAGCCCATGATCATGGCGTTGGTGTAGACGTCCGGCGCGGGGATATCGCGATCAGGCCCGATGATATTGGCAAAGGCCTGCACATAGGCGCGCGACAGGCGCTCAAGCTCGGACTTGGACAGCTGATGCGGATCGACCCGCACCGCGCCCTTGCCACCGCCATAGGGCAGGTTCATCACGGCGCACTTGAAGGTCATCCAGAAGGCGAGCGTTTCCACTTCCTCGACGGTCGAGTCGGGGTGGAAGCGGATACCGCCCTTGGTCGGGCCGCGCGTATCGTCATAGCGGCAGCGCCAGGCGAGGAAAGACTTGCGCGAGCCATCATCCATGCGGATCAGAAGGCGCGTCTTGGTGGTTTCGCGCGGATATTTGAGTTTCTCGATGACATCCTGATCGATCTTGAGGTGGTTGGCGGCCTCTTCGAGACGGATAAGGGCGCGATCTAGCAGGGTGTCGTCGGACATCATTGTTCCTTGCGATCATGAAATGTGCATCATGCATAAAAATGCGGCACCAAACTTCCATATCAGAATGCTTAGGTCAATAATCCTGACGCTTGTTGACCAGAATATATTCTGACCGCCTATTGACTGTGCATTTCCACGGTCGGAATATCCCTAAACCTCGCTTTCCCCGGTCCGACCACCGTGTTTCCTTCGCTTCCCCTGCCCGAAATCCTCATCAATTCAGATGATTACAACCGCGTCATGGTCCTGGCCGAGCGTTCGTTCGAGTCGATGCCTTATGTCTCGGCCTATCTCGAACGCGAATTGAAGCGGGCGGCGGTCTGCGACCCATGGGATCCGGCCGGCGTCTCGATGGGCCAGCGTGTGATGTTCCGGCTGGATGACGAGGGCCAGGTCCGCCTTGGCCGCCTGACCTATCCCAATCGCCCCTTCGGCGAGCGCGGCAATGTGCCCATTCTCGGCCCCGTCGGCGCCGCACTCATCGGCATGCGCAAGAACTCGTCCATCGAATGGCTGGACGACGGCCGCATCCGTACGCTCACCGTGCTCGACTACGGCTGGTAACACCGACCTCGTATTGGAATATTGCATTCCAACGATCCACGCATCTCGAATAGAATATTACTTTTCACGCCGTTCGGTCGCTTGCTACCGGCGAGCATGGCTTTGTGTCCTCATCGCCATGAAGATCATAAGACCCAAAATTTTCCGCAGAGATTCTGCCTAAATATGCGCCACCGCTGGGCTTATTCGCCGGCATGGCCGGCGTCCTTCCACAGCCTGATCACGATCGGAATAGAATATTCCTTCGATCGTTGACACTTGGAATATTCGCTCCTAGCATCCCCTTGCAACGATGCCATATGGCGCGTGGAGGCACCCCATAGGGAGAGCCTCAATCCCGCGCCCTGGCCGCGTTGCGCGAGACTTCGCCGATGGGAGCGGCGCACTTTTATGGACCTGCTCGTCAACCTCTATAGCCGCAAGCTCGACGAACTCCGGACCCGCGTCCAGGATGTCGAAGCGACCATTCGCGTCGCCCTGCCGCCCGAGCAGCACATCATCAAAGACTGGGTCCGCAGCCATTTTTCCGAATATTGGGTCAGCGAAGTCAGCGCCGCCATGGCGCATCAGCCGCCCGGTTGCCTCATCGCCACGGTCGATGGCCAGCTCGTTGGCTTTGCCTGCTATGACGCGACGGCCCGTGGCTTTTTCGGCCCCACCGGCGTTTCCGAAGACCAGCGCGGCAAGAATATTGGCCTCGCGCTCTTCTACCACACGCTCGCTGCCATGAAGGCGCATGGTTATGCCTATGCCGTCATTGGTTCAGCGGGCCCCGTCGATTTCTACGTCAAGGCGGCCGGCGCCATGCCCATCCCGTCGGACAAGGAAGACATCTATCAGGGCCTGCTGCGTATCAAGAAGCCCGAGGCAAACTAGACCATGACCACGACGCCCCTCGCCCTTTTCGTCGGCATGCCGGGATATGAGCTCTCGGCCAACGAGATCGCCTTCTTCCGCGAGACCAATCCCTTCGGCCTCTTCCTCTTCAAGCGCAATCTCGACAATCCCGAGCAGATCAAGCGCCTCGTCCACCAGTTCAAGGAGGCCGTCGGCCGCGACGACGCCCCGGTCTATATCGACCAGGAAGGCGGCCGCGTGCAGCGCCTCGACAATGGCAATTGGCCGCTGTTCCGCAGCCTTGGCCAATTCGGCGCCCTCGCCCGCAAGGATCTCGAAACCGGCAAGCGCGCCATGCGCCTCTCGACGCTCGCCATGGGCTCGATGATGTCAGAACTCGGCCTTGGCAGCGGCACGACCCCCGTCGTCGATCTCGCCCGCAAGGGCACGCATGACGTCATCGGCCAGCGCTCCTTTGGCGACGATCCAGATCTGGTCACCGCCATGGGCCGCGTCGTCATTGATGCCATGCTCGAAGTCGGCTCCATGCCGATCATGAAGCACATTCCCGGCTATGGCCGCGTCACCGTCGATCCGCATTTCGATTGTCCGGTGGTCGATGCCGAAGTCGACGACCTGCGCCAAACCGATTTCCGCCCCTTCATCGCGCTCAAGGATTCCCCCTGGGCCATGGTGGCGCATCTGGTCTTCACCCAGATCGACAAGGACCGCCCCGCCTCCGTTTCGCCCGCCGTCTGCGATCTGATCCGTCGCGACATCGGCTACGACGGCGTTCTTATAACCGATTGCCTCACCATGGAGGCGCTCAAGGGAACCTGGCCGGAGCGCGTGCGCGCTGCGCTCGATGCCGGTTACGACATTGCCCTGCATAGCCAGGGCGATCTCAACGCCAGCGAGGCGGCAGCCAAGGCGGCAGGTCCGCTCACCGCCGAAAGCCTCGCGCGTATCGACCGGGCCCAGTCACGGCTCGGCAAGTCTCGTGTGGACGTGAGGGCGCTCCATGCCGAGGTGGAAGACATTTTCAGGGAGAACGGACTTGCCTGAGGCAGGGCCGTATTCAAAGGAGAGACGTATAATGCTGAAAACTACGCTGATCGCGGCCGTTTCGGTTGCGACTCTGGCCATGGCGGTACCCGCCAGCGCCCAGAACGTGCTGACCCTAAGCTCGGAACAGACCACGACCTTCGTGCGCAATTTCAACCCGTTCGGGCAGACCTCGGCGCGCTACACCACGCTCGATTTCATGTACGAGCCGCTGGTCGTGTTCAACCGCCTCAAGGGCAACGAACCCAATTTCCGCCTCGCCGAGAGCTATGAGCTGGCCGACGATCTCAAGTCGATCACCTTCGTGCTGCGCGATGGCCTGAAATGGTCCGATGGCGAAGCCCTGACCGCAGACGATGTCGTCTTCACCTATGACTACATCAAGAAATTCCCGGCGCTCGACTTCATCTCGGTTTCGGCCCAGCTCGCGTCGGTCGAAAAGGTCGATGACCGCACGGTCAAGTTCAACCTCAACGAACCCAATTCGCTGATCGCCAATACTATTGTCGGCATGCCGATCGTGCCTGAGCACATCTGGGCGGACATTGCCGACCCCGTGACCTTCGCCAACGAAAACCCGGTCGGCTCCGGCCCGATGACGGAGATCACGCGCTTCACCCCGCAGGTCTACGAACAGTGCCGCAACCCCAACTATTGGGACGCCGAAAACCTTGCCGTCGACTGCCTGCGCATGCCGCAGCTGGCCGACAATCCGCAGGTTCTCGCCGCCCTTGCCGATGGCACGCTGGATTGGGCCACGAGCTTCATCCCCGACATCGACAACACCTTCGTCGCCAAGGACCCCGAGCACCACAAGTACTGGTTCACCCCCTCGAGCCTCGTCTCGTTCCAGGTCAGCCAGATCACGCCCGACGAGAACAACCGCAAGGCGTTCACCGATGTGAACTTCCGCCGCGCACTCTCCATGCTCATCGACCGCCAGACCATCGTCGACATCGCCGGCTATGGCTATCCGCTGGTCAATGAAGACCCGGCAAGCCTTGGCGAACTCTACAAGGCCTTCGCCAATCCGGCGGTCGAAACCGAGTTCGGCCAGTACGGCAAGTTCGACCTCGAAGCCGCCGTGGCCCTGCTCGATGAGTCCGGCTATGTCGACGCCGACAGCGACGGCTTCCGCGACAATCCAGATGGCACCCCGATCGCCATCGACATCATGGTGCCAAATGGCTGGACCGACTGGATCGATGCTGTCCAGATTTCCATCGAAAGCCTCACCGAAGCTGGCCTCAACGTAAAAATGTCGACGCCGGAAGCTGCGGTCTGGACCCAGAACCTGATCGACGGCACCTATTCCATGACGCTCAACGCCCTGGCGTCGGCGGCTAACCCCTACTTCCCGTATATCCGCTCGTTCAACCCGGGCGATTTCGGCAAGAGCCGCTTCACCGCGCCGCACTGGGAAAATGCCGAGGTTATGACCCTGCTTGACCAGTACACCCAGTCCAAGGACCCGGCAGAGCAGAAGTCGCTCATGGACCAGCTCCAGTTGATCGTGGCCGAAGCCATGCCGATCATCCCGGTCTACAACAGCCCGTCCTTCTACGAATACAATACCAGCCGCTTCACCGGCTGGGCCGACGCCGAGAACCCCAAGTACTCGCCCGTCGTTTCCAACGCCAACCCGGCCCGCCTGCTGCAGCTGCTCGATCTCGATCCAGTCGCTCAGTAATCGTGCCAAAGGCGGGAGCGTTACCCTTGCGCTCCCGCCGACTACCCCGCCTCAGGGAGAAAACCCACCCATGACCTTCCTGCTCCGGCGTCTCGCCTTCTACCTTGCGGCCTTCATCGCCGCGGCCACCGTCAATTTCTTCCTGCCGCGTCTGATGCCGGGTGATCCCATCCAGATCATGTTCGCCAGCGCCGGCTCGGAGCTCTCCCTCGAAAATCTCAACGCCCTGAAGCTCACCTTCGGCTTCATCGACGCGCCCATCGGCGAGCAATATCTGCGCTACCTGCAGAGCGTCTTCACCGGCGACCTCGGCCGCTCGATCAAGTATTTCCCCCTGCCCGTCACCGAGCTTCTGGGCCGCGCCCTCGTCTGGACCCTCGGCCTTGTCGGCATCGCGACGCTCTTCAGCTTCGCCCTCGGCACCTTCCTTGGCGTCATGGCCGCCTGGCGCCGCGGCACGATCTTCGACTCCATCGTCTCGCTCACCGCGATCTTTTCAAGCTCCGTCCCCGCCGTCGTCGTCTCGCTGATCATGCTCTTCCTTTTCGGCTACACGCTCGGCTGGTTCCCCAATGGCTATGCCGCCGATCCGCTGCTCGATCCGGGTTTCAACTGGACCTACATTTCGAGCGTCATCCATCACGGCACCCTCCCCATGCTGACGATGGTCATCGTGCTCACGGGCGGCTTCGCCGTCACCATGCGCAACAACATGATCAACCTGCTGGGCGAGGACTACATCGTCATGGGCCGCGCCAAGGGCCTGGCCGATAGTCGCGTCATGCTCTGGTATGCCGCCCGCAATGCCCTGCTGCCGACCGTCTCGAGCCTTGCCATCGCGCTTGGCACTGTGCTCGGCGGCTCGCTCGTCACAGAAGTGGTGTTCAACTATCCCGGCCTCGGCAACACGCTCTACCAGGCCATCATCGCCCGCGACTACCCGGTCATCCAGGGTCAACTCCTGATCATGACCGCCGCCATGCTCATCGCCAATTTCGCCGTCGATCTCAGCTATGTGCTGCTCGACCCCCGTTTGAAGAAGGCTTGAGCGATGACGCTTTTCCGCCAGTTGCTCGGCAACAAGAAGGCCATGGTGGGTCTCACCATTCTTCTTCTCATCATCCTCGTCGCCATTTTCGCGCCTTTCCTCACCGAATATAGCCCGGTGAAGCGCGTCGGGCGTCCGCATCAGGCTCCCTCATGGGAGCATTGGCTGGGCACGACCCGTCTCGGCCACGACGTCTTTGCGCGCCTCGTCTATGGCGCCCGCGTCTCGCTCGCCGTCGGGTTCGGCGCCGGCCTTGCCATCACCATCATCGGCACCGTCCTCGGCATCATTGCCGGCTACAAGGGCGGGGTCATAGACGAGGTCATCAACTTCTTCACCAATATGGTGCTGGTCGTTCCAAACCTGCCACTCCTCCTCGTCCTCGCCGCCTTTGTCGGTCAGGCAAGCCCGCTGGTGATCGCCGTCATTCTCGGCCTCACCTCCTGGGCCTGGGGCGTGCGCGTCACCCGCTCGGAAACGCTCTCCATCCGCCAGCGCGACTACGTCAAATCCGCCGAAATGCTGGGCGAGCCAAGCTGGCGCATCATGGCTTTCGAGATTTTCCCGAACCTGATTTCCATCGTCGGCATCAATTTCATCGGCAGCGTCATCTTCGCCGTCATCACCGAAGCAACCCTCGAATTCCTCGGCCTCGGTGATCCCAACACCGTCTCCTGGGGCATCATGCTCTACAATGCCCAGAACGCATCGGCCCTTTCGGTCGGCGCCTGGTGGGACCTCCTCGCCCCATGCGTTGCCCTCGCCGTCCTCGGCCTTGGCCTTGCGCTCATCAACTTCGCCATCGACGAAATCGCCAATCCGCGCCTTCGCACTGGCGGCATGCTCAATCGCTGGACCCGCATGGTCCGCATCGGAGAGGGCAAGCTATGAACGATCCCGTCCTCTCCATCCGCAATCTCAACATCGACTATATCGGCGCCGAAAAAGACTTCCACGCCGTCAAGGATGTCTCCTTCGACATCGCGCCGGGCGAGTTCTTCGGCCTTGCCGGCGAGTCCGGTTGCGGCAAGTCGACCATCGCCTTCGCCGTCAGCCGCCTCCATCGCCCCCCTGCCCTCATCCGCAAGGGCAGCCAGATCCTGGTCGGTGGCCGCGACGTCTTGGCACTCGATGACAATGAGTTGCGCAGCTTCCGCTGGCGCGAAGTCGCCATGGTGTTCCAGAGCGCCATGAACTCGCTCAATCCAGTGCTCACCATCGAGACGCAGTTCTATGACGTCCTCAAAGCCCACACCCGCATCAGCCGTGCCGAAGCCCGCGAGCGTGCCGCCGAACTGCTAAAGCTCGTCGACATCTCGCCCGACCGCCTGACATCCTATCCGCACCAGTGCTCGGGCGGCATGCGCCAGCGCATCGTCATCGCCATCTGCCTCGCGCTCAATCCAAAACTGCTCATCATGGACGAACCCACCACCGCCCTCGACGTGGTCGTGCAGCGCGAAATCCTGCAGCGCATCGACGTGCTCAGGAAAGAACTCGGCTTCTCCGTGCTCTTCATCACCCATGATCTCGGCCTCATGGTGCAGGTCAGCGACCGCATCGGCATCATGCTCGAAGGCGAGTTGGTCGAGGTCAACGACGCCCAGACCATCTACCGCACGCCGCAGCACGCCTACACAAAACGCCTCTGGGCCTCGATGCCAAAACTGCATGGCGAACAGATCCGCGAGGGAGCCCAGTCATGAGCGACGCCATCCTCGCCCTCGACAATGTCAGCAAAACCTTCGGCCGCGCCGACAAGCCGGTCTATGCTGCCCGCTCGGTCTCCTTCGGCCTCCATCCCGGCCGCACCTTGGCGCTGGTCGGGGAATCCGGCTCCGGCAAGACCACTGCGGCCCGCCTCATCATGCGCGAATATACGCCCGACGAAGGCCAGTTGCTCTTCCGCGGCACACCCCTCGGCAAGGCCAGTGCCAAGGCATTGAAAGCCTATCGCGCCTCGGTGCAGATGGTGTTCCAGGACCCCTTCGCGGCCCTCAACCCCACCCACACGATCCGCTACCACCTCGAACGCCCGCTGCGCCTCCATCAGCCAAAACTGAACGCCAAGGAGCGCACCGCCGCCATCGAGGAACTGCTCACACGGGTCAAACTCGATCCGGCGCTCTTGATGCCAAAATACCCGCACGAACTCTCGGGCGGCCAGCGCCAGCGCATCAGCATCGCCCGCGCGCTTGCGGTCAATCCGCAGGTCATCGTCGCCGACGAGCCGACCTCGATGCTCGACGTTTCCGTGCGCCTCGGCATCCTCAACCTGCTCGATGACATGAAGGCCCAACTGGGCCTAGCGCTCCTCTACATCACCCACGACATCGCCACGGCGCGCTATGTCGCCGAGGACATCATGGTGATGTATGCTGGCCAGATCGTCGAATGGGGTGACACCGAGAGCGTACTGACCAACCCTCAGCACCCCTATACGCGGCTTCTGCTGTCCGCCGTGCCCGACCCGGATCGCCGCTTCTCGGACACGCGCTTTTCCGAAGAACTCAACCGCATCGAGTTCATCCGCCGCCAATCGGCCCTGCCGCAGGCAGAGACGCGGGAAGTGGCAAACAACCACTTCATCCGGCCAATGCCGGAGTGATGTTTCTGTAGTCCTCTGCCCCACAATCACCCCCTCCCATCCTCCCCCATCAAGGGGGAGGTGCAGACCGAGTGTGTGGCAGAAGGCAGTTCAAAACCACCACCCCTTCACCTCCCCCTTGATGGGGGAGGCCGGGAGGGGGTGGAGCCGCAAGCTCCGTCGCTCCATCAAAAACAAAAAATCCCCGCTTTCGCGGGGATTAACTGCCCTCTACCCCATCGTCACCACCGGGCTTGTCCCGGTGGTCCATGCGACGGCGAGATGGATTGCCGGGACAAGCCCGGCAATGACGGCGACGAGTGATTACCAGCTCGCCAGCACAGCGCCGTTAAACGTCGTCTCAACAAACGTGCGGATTTCGTCCGAGTGGTAGGCCTCAACCAGAGCCTTCACCCAAGGCTGATCCTTGTCTTCGGAGCGAACGGCAATCACGTTCACATACGGACCCTTCGGGCTTTCGCGCAGGATCGGGTCGTTGACCGGATCAAGGCCCGCCTGTTCGGCATAATTGGTGTTGATGCCGGCAGCATCGACGTCGGGCAGCACACGCGGCAACTGGGCAGCGTCGACTTCGAGGATCTCAAAATTCTTCGGGTTGCCGATGATGTCAGCAACGCTGGCAGCGGTGCCCACGCCTTCGGTCAGGTCGAGCAGGCCATTGTCTTCGAGCAGCAGCAGCACGCGACCGCCATTGGTCGGATCGTTCGGAATGCCGATCTTGGCGCCATCGGGCAGGTCGGCAATGTTCTCGAACTTGTCCGAGTAGATGCCGATGGGGAAGTTCACGGTCGTCGCCACGGACTCGATGGCATAGCCACGATCCCTAACCTGGTTGTCGAGGTAAGGCTGGTGCTGGAACGAATTGGCGTTGAGTTCGCCCGAAGCCAGAGCCTCGTTCGGAAGGACATAGTCCGAGAATTCGAGGATTTCGAGATCGATACCCTGGGCCGCCAGGATCGGCTTCACGGCTTCGAGGATCTGCGCGTGCGGGCCGGGGGTGGCGCCGATCTTGATGGTTTCGGCATAGGCCGGCGCCGCGATCAGGCTGAGGCCAAGGGCCACACCGGCAATGACAGTCTTGAACGACATGGGAAAAATCCTTTCGAGGGAGGGGAGCTAATGACGCGAACGCTTGTCGAAGCGTCGCGCAAGGGAATCGCCAAGGCTCTGCACGCCTTGGACGAGAACGATCAGAACCAGCACCACGGCCAACATCACGTCGGGCATGAAGCGCTGATAACCGAAACGAATACCGAGATCGCCGAGACCGCCGCCGCCGACAGCCCCCACCATGGCCGAGTAGCCGATGAGGCTCACCACAGTCAGCGTCAGCGCCAGCGTGATGGCCGGCAGCGCCTCGGGCAGCAGCACTTTCTGCACGATCTGCAAGGGGCTTGCGCCCATCGACCGTGCCGCCTCGATCAACCCCTGATCGACGCCACGAATGGCCGCCTCGATCACGCGGGCAATGAACGGCGCCGCCGCAATGGTCAGCGGCACGATGGCCGCGCTGGTGCCGATGGAGGTCCCGGCAATCAACCGCGTCAGCGGAATGATGGCAACGACGAGAATGATGAACGGCGTCGAGCGCGCCGCATTGACGATCAGCCCAAGCACGGCATTGACCGCCGGCGCCGCAAACAATTCACCGCGCTGGCTGGTCGCCAGGAACACGCCGAGCGGCAGGCCGATCAGCGTGCCGATAAAGCCGGCAATGCCGACCATGTAGAGCGTCTGCACGAAGGAATCGACGAGCAGCTTCAGGATCTGGGGCGAGAAAACTTCAGGCATAGCCGAGCACCTCCGTTTCGAGACCCAGTTCCTTGGAGGTCACCAAAAGGGCGGGCAATTTGGCCACGTCCGGCAGGCTCACCACCAGCGTGCCGAAGGGCCGGCCGGAAATGTGGTCCACCTTGGCCTGCACGATGCCGAGATCGACATCGAGTTTTCGCGTCAGCACGGAAAGCCACGGCTGCGCCGCGCCCTCTCCCTTGAACACCAGCTGCACCAGCGCTTCCTTGCCAGCTTCGGGCGCGACAGTCAGGCGCTTGGCCAGATGCTCGGGCAATTGCGTACCGGTAATGCTGGCGACGAAATTGCGCGTCGTCGCATGCTGCGGCCCGGTGAACACATCATAGGTCGCGCCCTCTTCGACGATGCGACCTTCGTCAATCACCGCCACCCGATCGGCGACGCCCTTGATCACCGACATTTCGTGGGTGATCAGCAGCACGGTCACGCCGAGATCGACATTGACCTGCCGGAGCAGCGCCAGAATCTGTTCCGTCGTTTCCGGATCGAGCGCCGAAGTCGCCTCGTCCGAGAGCAGTACCTTTGGATTGGTCGCGAGCGCCCGCGCAATGCCGACGCGCTGCTTCTGCCCACCCGAGAGTTCGGCGGGATAGCGATCGACCTTGTCCGACAGGCCCACCAGATCAAGCAGCGGCAACACGCGCTTGCGGATTTCGGCTTTCGATACGCCAGCAATTTCCAGCGGCAGCGCCACATTGCCAAAGGCCGTGCGCCGCGCCAGCAGGTTAAAGTGCTGGAAAATCATGCCAATCGAGCGACGTTCCTGACGCAGTGCCCGTTCTTCCAGTGCCGAAATCTCGACACCATCGACCCGAACCGAGCCGGAACTGGGCAGTTCCAGCCCGTTGACCAGGCGGATCAGCGTCGATTTGCCGGCGCCCGAACGGCCGATAACGCCAAGAATGGCGCCCCGCGGCACGTCGAGATTGATTTCATGAAGTGCAGTAACGGGCGCATTGGCACCGCGTGCCGCAAAGGTCTTTTCGACCCCGCGCAGTTGGATAATGGCTTCACTCGAAGCCGCGCCGCTGGAGATGTGATCGGTCAATTTCAGTCCGTTAAATGACGACGGAATTAGTCGGCATTTACACCAAAAAAGTCGAGGGAGACACTTCCAAACAATGGACGATATCCGGGTTTTTCGTCCACCGGTTCCGGCTTGAGCGCAAAATCCGGTTTTTCGTGGGCCACCCCACTGTGTCATTCCCGCGAAAGCGGGAATCCCTGTTCCAGAAACGGAGATCCCCGCTTTCGCGGGGATGACACTGTGAAAGGATGCAGAACTTTCGCCACCCACCGGCGCGACACCTCCCCCTTGACGGGGGAGGACGGGAGGGGGTGCGGGAGCCACCATGTCTGTGGTCGTGAACACCCCTCCCCAGCCCTCCCGTCAAGGGGAGGGTGTCACATCGAGTGTGTGGCTAAGCCAACTCCTCCGCCAAATACGCCTCCACACTCCGCGGCTTCCGCCCCAGCACGCGCTCGACCGTATCAGTCAGCCCGGCCGCACCACCCTGTGCAATCACCACAAAGAACTGCTTCACCACCTCGGCCTCAAATCCTTCAACACCCGGCGGCAACCCGGCCACCGCCGAAGACACACCCACCGGCTTGCCGATAATCCGCGTCGCCAGTCCCGCAATATCGGGAATAGACAGCGAATCCGGCCCCGTGATCACGAGCGGACCCGTCGCCACCTTCGGCGCCAGAAGCTGGCTGATCGCCACATCGGCAATATCACGCACATCAACATAGCCCACCTTGGCCCCATGCCGCGCCGCAATAGCCTCGCCGCGCTTGATCTGCGCCGCCACCGCTGCGAGCGACACCTGCAGCCAGGCGTTCGGCCGCACCGCCACATATTCGAGCCCCGACTGGGCCAGATGATCCTCGATCTTCTTGTGTGCATCGCCCGAGAACGAGGTGCCGACCGTCCAGTCCGACCCTGAAATCTTCACGATCCGCTTCACACCCGCCGCCTTGGCCGCATCGACCAGCGCAATCTGATCCTCGGCCAGTCGCTCGCTGATCGGGGACAGCAGCAACACCTTGCTCACCCCGTCGAGCGCCGCTGGCAGGGAGGCGGGTACAGAAAAGTCCCCCTCTGATATCTCGACCTTGTCGCCATAAAGCTCCCTGGCCGTTTCCGGCCTCCGCGTCAGGACGCGAATGCGATGCCCTTCAGCGATCAGCTTGGGCGTCAGCACGCGACCGAGTTTGCCGGTTGCACCGGTAATCAGGAACAGTTCGGAGGAATTTGTCATCTTGGCTCGCACCCGGAGAATTTGTTTCGCCTAATGTCTATTAAATCCATCAACATTCTAAAATATGAAAGTGGGTATCAGCCGAAAGGCAAAATATTCCCCTCTGCACCGGAGCGTCAGCCGTGTCTTCTCCCTTTTCACTGCGTCGCCGCACCCTCTTGCTGTCGACGGCCGCCCTTGCTCTTGCGAGCGCCCTGCCGAGCCTCGCCTGGGCCCAGGAGCCGGTGCAAGGCGGCAGCATTTCCATCAATGTCGGCTCCGAACCCACCGCCCTGCTTTCGGCGACAAATACCGGTTCGGCCATCAGCATCGGCCCCAAGATCGTCGAGGGCCTCCTGAGCTACGATCTCGATTTTACCCCCCGCCCGCAGCTCGCCACCGAATGGGCCGTGAGCGAAGACGGTCTCACCTACACGTTCAAACTGCGCGAAGGCGTCAAATGGCATGACGGCGAGGATTTTGACGCCGACGACGTCGTCTTCTCCATCCTGGCGCTGAAGGAAGTGCATCCGCGCGGCCGCGGCACGCTGGCCAATGTCACCGAGGTCAAGGCTCTGGGCAGCCACGAGGTACAAGTTACCCTCTCCGATCCGGCGCCCTATCTCCTCAAGGCGCTTGCCGCCCTCGAATCCCCGATCCTGCCCAAGCATATCTTTGAAGGCACGGATATTCCGGCCAATCCGGCCCTCAATGCCCCGATCGGCACTGGCCCCTTCATCTTCAAGGAATGGGTGCGCGGCAGTCATGTGCTGCTCGAACGCAATCCCAACTATTGGGACCAGGGCAAGCCGCATCTCGACCAGATCGTCATCCGCTTTATCAGCGACCCGGCTGCCGCCGTCGCGGCGCTCGAATCGGGCGAAGTGCAGGTCTCCATCGGCGTCGTGCCGCTGACCGATCTCGAACGTCTCAAGGCCGATAGCCGCTTCGTGTTCGAAACCCGCGGCAATGGCTACATCAACGGCATCCTGCGCGGCCTCTTCAATCTCGACCGCAAGGAATTGCAGGATATCCGCGTTCGCCAGGCCATCGCCCATGTCATCGACAAGCAGTTCATCGTCGATACGGTCTTCCTCGGCAATGCCAAGGCGCTGACCGGTCCGGTCAATCCGGCCGTCGCCGAGTTCTATACGCCCGACGTTGAAACCTATCCGCTCGATATCGCCAAGGCCGAAGCCCTGCTCGATGAAGCCGGCTACAAACGTGGCGCCGATGGCAGTCGCTTCGCGCTCTTCGTCGATCCGATGATCGCCGTGGGTCCGCAGCGCCAGATCGCCGAATATGTGGCCCAGCAGCTCGACAAGATCGGCATCAAGCCCACCATCCGCACTGGCGACTTCGGCTCCTTCGTCAAGCGCGTCTATACCGATCGGGATTTCGATCTCGCCATCGAGCCGATGAGCAATCTCTTCGATCCAACCGTCGGCATTCAGCGCCTCTACTGGAGCAAGAATATCAAGGTTGGGGTGCCCTTCTCCAATGGTGCCAACTATATCAGCGCTGAAACCGACCGCCTGCTCGAAACCGCCGCGCAGGAAAACGATCCGGCCGTGCGCGTAAAACTCTTCGGCGACTTCCAGCGCGAAGTGGTCAAGGACCTCCCGGTCATCGACCTCGTCGCCCCCGATAGCTTTACCGTCTACGACAAGCGCATCCAGAACCTCGTCACCACCATCGACGGCAACTCGGCCAATGGCGCCGACGTCTTCCTGAGCCCGGCATGAGTGCGCAAACCACCGAAGCCGGCATTGCCGCCGTCCTCGAAGGAGAGAGGGCCCGTTTGCGGGCCTTCTGCTCCGGCGATGTGGCAACGCTCGACCGCCTTCTCTCCGACGAGCTGACCTATACCCACAGCAATGGCATGATCGAGGGCAAGGCGCCTTTCCTCGATCGGCTCGCTGCCGGCCGCGTCCGCTTTGCCAATGGCGAAGTCTCCGAGGCCAGCGTTCGCCTTCTCGGCGATACTGCCATCTACAATGGCCGCTTCGGTCTCACCGTCATTTCAGGCGAGCGCGAAGTTCACCTCGATAGCCGCCAGCTCTCGGTCTGGCAGCGCCATGCCGACGGCCAATGGCAACAGATCGCCACAGCCTCCTCCCGCATTCCCCCGGAACCATCATGATCTTCGATTTCGCAGAGATCGGTCCGCGCGACCGACACAAGCTCCTCACCTCGACCATCATCCCGCGTCCCATCGCCTGGGTATCGACGCGCAGCGCCGATGGCGTCAACAATGCCGCGCCCTTCGCCTTCTTCAATGTCTTCGGAGAGGACCCACCGGTTCTCGCGCTCGGCATCCACGATGGCGCCAATGGCCCCTCGGACACCGGCAACAATATCCGCGCCACCGGCGAATTCGTCGTCAACCTCGTGCCCCGCGCCGCCCTCGCCCAGATGGACGTCACCGCCCGCGATTTTGCGCCCGAGGTCGACGAGTTCAGCGAAGCGAACCTCACCAAGCTCGACAGCATCAAGGTCAAGCCGCCGCGCATCGGGGAAAGCCCGGTCGCCTATGAGTGCAAGCTGATCCACACGGTCGAACTGGGACCCAGCCGCTGGATCGCCGTCGGCCAGGTTCTCATTGCCCATATCGCCGATGAAGCCATCCTCGACGCCGACCGCTTCCACATCGCCAGCGACAAACTCGACATCGTCGCCCGCATCGCCGGTGGCCGCTATGCACAACTCACCGAAGCATTCGGGCCTTGGGCCCGGACGTCTTCCTAGAAGACCTTACCTTCCTTCAAGTGGGTGGTCGTGCCATTGAGGATGTAGTCGCCGACAATGCGCGACTTGTGTAGCAGCGGATTGTGGTTGAGCACGGTCCGGATGTTCCGCCAGTGACGGTCGAAATTGTACTTTCGCGAGGTCGCCGAACCGCCACCGAGTTCGAACATGCGCTCGGCCGTGCGCGGTCCTAGCTGACCAATAACCAATTGGGCTTTCGCCGTTACCAGTGTGCTAGCAATAAGGGACGTTTCGATAGCCTCGGCGTCACCCGTTGCGAACGTATCTGCGGTATGCTGCAGCGCCTTCGCGCCCTCGGCAATCAGCGTGTCGATCGCCAGCGAATTAGCCGCGATTTCACCGATAACCTGTTGAACGAAATGATCTTCCCGCGCCGTCGCCGCCGGACTATGCGCCGCCGACCGCGCCTGCTTCCTCACATAGTCGATCCCATCGCTCAAAACGTTCCGCACCGCCCCCGCCGCACTCGCCGCCAGATGCAATTGCCGCAGCGTCGAGCAGTGCCGGCCGACCTGGTTTTCCAGACTCCGACGCGCAAATTCGTGCTCAAAAACCTCAACATTATCAAGCACTACGCCGCCGCTCGCGGTCAACTTCTGTCCCATGCCATCCCAATCGTCGAGGATTTCAATCCCCTCCCGATCGACCGGCAGCAGGACTCCGACCGTCTCGCCGGCCTCATTGATCGCACTGAACGAAGCATAGTCGGCATAGGCCGTTCCGGTCGCGTACCACTTGCGCCCATTGAGCCGCCAAGTGCTTCCAACCTTTGAGATTTTCGTCGTCACCTCACCCGGCCGCGCCGTGCCCTGCTCGGTATGCGCCCCACCAAACAGCTTGCCCTCCAGCACCCGCTCGATGGCCCCCGCATCGCGCTGGTCGGCGCCGCTCAGCACCAGGTTCTCGACATAGTTGAAATGCGACCTAAGTGCATGAGCCACATTGGAATCTGCCGATCCCAAGGCCGCGATCAACTCGATGTAATCGGGCACAGAACCACCCGGCCCGCCCAGTTCCACCGGCACCCGCAGGGCACCCAGCCCAGACTCCCGGAACAGCCGAAACGCCTCGAACGGCAGTTCGCGGTTCAGGTCCCGCTGCGCCGCGCCCTTGGCGATCTCGGCGACCAGAGCCGGGATACGGGCAAGCAATTCTTCACGGCTCGGACCGCGCGAAACGGGCGAGATTTTCTGGGCGGCAGCGGTCATGGTCGCGCCTTGGTCTTCTGAAAATTCTGTGCTGCGGCAAGGTGTTGTGGCGCGACCCAAGCATCGAGCGGGAAGTCCTTGTCGAGGAACTTCCACTCCAACAGGAACTGCTTGTAGGCCTCAAAAGCCCGCAACTCGCCCACCTCCAGCGTCAGACCGAGCGCCGTGAGCAGGTCATCGCCCAGCGCCAGATTGGCAAAATGCTCGCCGACATTGTTCTCCCGGGCAAGGATGGCGATGGCCTCGGCGCGGTTCTCGTTGGCCCAATCGCCTACACTGGCAATTTCGCCCACCAGCAGATCGACAAGGTCCGGCCGAGCATCGATGAAGGCCTGGTCCACCGTGAGGGGGCGCGGCGTGCCGGCGTTGACGCGGATATTGATGTCCGGATGGAAGCCGAATTCGCTGACGACGCTGGCGCCGATAAAGCTAGCCGCCGCAATACCTTCGCTGCCTTTGACGTAGAAAGCATCGATCTCGCCGCGCAGCAGCGCCAGGGATTCATCGGCATAGATGGCAAGGCGTTTTGGCGCAAAACGCCCGAAGGTTTCACCCTGCCCCGCAGCGTCACGACCGACATGCACATCGACCAGTTCGATACCGGCGATATCAAGCCCCTCAGCGGCGCGCGCATTGACGAGGCCGCGAATGGCGAAGGGCGCCAGCACCTGATAGCCGAGCGGCGCGAAGCGCGGCACCGCGTAGCGGCGGCCGGTCAGGTCCTTGGCCGTCTTGATGCCGGTCTTGGGCAAAGTGACAATCGCCTGAAACTCCTGCGTCCAGGTGAGGCCGACGAGACGCGTATTGGCGCCGTTCGAACGCGCCCAGAGGGCCGGTACATTGCCGCCCTGGCGGATCTGGAAATTGAGGTGATGGTCGGAATAGGACCGGCGAATGGCCGGATCGGCGTGGCCGCTGACCGATTGAAAGCCGATCCCCTGCTGGGAGAGCCCGTCGGCAAGCCAGCCCTTATGCAGGGCAACGATGAGCGGCGCGACGGCGGGTGAATGGGCGTACCAGACGCTTTGGGGCACAACGGTCATTGATATTCCTGCACAAAAAGACGCCTGCCGGGGACAATCCTCGGCAGGCTGATGACATTACGAAGCGAGGTAGATGTCCGCGCCGTTGGTCCAAAGGTGCTCGGCACCGAGCTTGAGGTTCTGCACGCGCTTGTCGGAGATGGTGATCGACGCGGGCGTGACAATGTCGAGCGTCGGCAGGTCCTCGACCACGATGCGCTGGAAATCGTTGAACAGTTGCAGGCGCTTGGCGGGATCGATCTCGACGGCTGCGGTTTCGAGCAGACGATCAACTTCCGGGTTTTCGTACTTGGAGCCGTTGGAGAACGGCAGGCCGACCTTGAAGTTCTTGGACCAGTAGAGACGCTGGATACCAACGGTCGGATCGTAAAGATTGCTCATGCCTTCGATGGCGATGTCGAAATCGCGATCGGTGAAGATGCGCTTCACGAAGGTCGCAAAATCCTGCGTACGCAGCTCGACTTGGATGCCGACCTTGGCGAGAGCCTGGACGAAATATTCGCCGGTCTGCTTGGGCGGACCAGAGGGCTGGGTCGGATCGACGAAGAGCTTGAAGCGGAAGCCATCGGCGCCACGCGGATAGCCGGCCTCATCGAGCAGTGCCTCGGCCTTGGCCGGGTCGAAGTCGTATTTCGGCACATCCGGATTGTAGAAGCGCGCGAGATCGGGGCTCACCGGACCGTCGAGACGGGTGGCGTAGCCGAGATAGATGGTGTTGACGATGAAATCCTTGTCGATCGCATGCGCGATAGCGTGGCGGACCTTTACGTCGGCGAGGTAGGGGTTTTCGAGATTGAATTCGGCGCGCGCAATGCTCGGCGAATAGGGCGCCGGGCGGGTGTCGACGACGAGGTTGGGATTTGCCTTCAGGCGTTCGATATCGGTGAGCGGAACGTTGGCGACCGAAACCTGCACTTCGCCCGATTCAATGGCGGCGACGGCCGCGGCCGGGTCGACGATGAAACGGATGATAAGCTGGTCGAGATAGGGCTTGCCTTCGCCCCAGTAGTTTTCGTTCTTCTTGAGAATGACGTGGCTGCCGCGCACCCATTCGACAAAGGTGAAGGGGCCCGTGCCGACCGGTGCGAAATTGTGCGGGTTTTCCGGGATGTTGGTGCCCTCATAGAGATGCTTGGGCACGATCGGCGCTTCGAAGCTGGCGAAAGCAGTCAGCAGGAACGGTGCGGGCTTGGAAAGGATCAGCTCGACTTCGTGCGGGCCAAGCACGTTGACGGCTTCGACCGATGCAAAGGTGGCGCGGCCGCGTGGGTGATTTTCCTTCAGCGCCAGGATGGAGAAGGCGACGTCTTCAGCGGTGAAGTCCGTCCCGTCATGCCATTTCACGCCTTCGCGCAGCTTGAAGGCATAGCGCAGGCCATCCTCGGCGACTTCCCATTCGGTGGCGAGAAGCGGTTGGGGCTGGAAGTTTTCGTCATAGGTCAGCAGACCTTCATTGGTCTTGCCGCTGATATAGTAGGCAGCGCCTGCCGTGTGGGCAATGAGCACAAGCACTGGCGGCTCGGTGCCGATGTTGATCGACACGCTACCGCCTGGCGTCGGGGTCGCGCTCTGGGCGAAAGCGAAGCCCGGCAGCGTCGAGACGAGGGCGAGTGCAGCCGTGGAAAGCAGGAAGGCGCGGCGCGTTGGGGCGAGCACGCCACGTGATTTGGAAGTCGTCATTTTTGGTCCTGACCGTTGCGTACCGCTGCGAGAGCGACGTGGAAACTGGGCCACCTATCGGGGTGGGGCAGGATGACTTTATAATGTCTAGTTATTTTATCGAGATAATGGATTACGAACTGGGGCAGCGGGCGGAAAAACACTCAACGCCGTCAGTCACCCAAACAGAAAAATTTGGCGCGAGTGCCTAGACATGAGCCGCCTCGCGTGTCGACGAGTGGCGAAACGGGACCAACCGCAGAAGAAAATGCCTCTTCTGTCCCGCCACAAACGAAGAGGCCGGCAAGCTGCCGGCCCCTCAAACGCAATCAGAAAAGCTTAGGCGACGCGCTGGGTACGGCTCAGCGGAATGATCTGCGCAGACCCGGCAGCCGAGCGCGGCACGCGGCCTTCAACCGGGTGGCCGGGATCGGTAAAGCCCGGAGTGGAGGGGTGGCCGGTCGCCACGAGGCTATCCACCAATGCTTCATCGTCGGCGTCGATTTTCACATCGAGAGCGCGGATGTAGCCATCCCACTGCTCTTCAGTGCGCGGACCGGCGATGGCCGAGGTGATGAGCTGGTTGTTCAATACCCATGCCAGCGCAAAGTCGGCAGCCGTCGTGCCCTTGGCGGCAGCGTGGGCAGCGACCTTCTTGGCGACCTCGATGGATTCTTCGCGGAATTCCACGTCATGCATGCGCTTGTCGCCGCGGCCGGCACGGCTATCGGCCGGGGCCGCTTCGCCGACATTGTACTTGCCGGTGAGCACGCCGCGAGCGAGCGGGCTGTAGGAGACATTGCCAAGGCCGTTGGCGACGGCAGCCGGGAGCTGCTCGGCTTCAGCGGTACGATTGACGATGTTGTAGAGCGGCTGGCTGGCGATCGGGCGATCGATGCCAAGCTGGTCTGCGAGATGGGCCACTTCGGCAATGCGCCAGCCGCGGAAGTTCGACACGCCGAAATAGCGCAGCTTGCCGGCCTTGATCAGATCGGCAATGGCGCGGACGGGCTCTTCGAGCGAGGCGTCAAACACGGCACGGTGGAAATAGATGATGTCGATATAGTCGGTATCGAGATTGCGCAGCGAATTCTCGACGGTCTCATAGACCCACTTGCGCGAATAGCCGCCCTTGTTGGGCTTGGGATCGCGCGAATTGACGAACTTGGTGGCAACCACCCAGTCATCGCGGTGCTTCTTGATGCCCTTGCCGACCGTCTGCTCAGACTTGCCGTCGTGATAGACGTCGGCGGTATCGATGAAATTGATGCCCTGTTCGCGCGCCTTGTCGATGATGCGGAAGGCAACGTCATCAGGCGTCTGATTGCCGAACATCATGGTGCCCAAGGTGATCGGCGACACTTTCAGCGCGCTGCGACCGAGATAGCGATAGTCGACCATGGAAAACTCCCTGTTCGTGGTGCCGTAAACCGGCACCATGGTCTTTGATATTGAAGGTGGAATTGAGGTCAGGAAGCGAGCGCCCTGCTCCGGGTTTCACCACCGGCCGCCGCGGCGATGAGCGCGCGGGTGTAGTCGGTCTTGGGCTGACACCAGATGGTCTTGTGGTCGCTCTCTTCGATAATGCGGGAATCCTTCATCACGATGACGCGGTCGGAAATGTACTGAACCACCGCCAGATCGTGCGAGATGAAGAGATAGCTGAGCCCCAGATCGCGCTTGAGATCGACCAGAAGATTGAGAATCTGCGCCTGGATCGACACGTCTAGCGCCGAGACCGGCTCGTCGCAGATGACGAGCGAAGGGCGCAGGATCAGCGCCCGGGCGATGCCGATGCGCTGGCGCTGGCCACCCGAGAATTCGTGGGGATAGCGATCCGCCGCCGAGAGCGGCAGGCGCACATGCTCAAAAGTTTCGTCGATGCGACGGCGGCGTTCGGCAGCGTCGCGTACACCGTGGACGATCAGCGGCGCTTCGAGAATGTCGCGGATCGATTTTCGCGGGTTGAGCGAACCAAAGGGGTCCTGGAAAATCATCTGCAGGTCGCGGCGAACTGGCTGGAGCTGGTGAGGGCCGAGGCCGGTGATCTCTTGTCCCTGGAAGCGGATGCTACCGCTCTCTGCGTTGACGAGGCGCATGATCGCCTTGGAAAGGGTAGACTTTCCGCTCCCGGATTCGCCCACGATGCCAAGGGTTTCGCCTTTGGCGAGGGTCAGCGTTGCCTTGTCGAGGGCGCGGTTTTCGCGATTGCGGGTACGGTAGCTGACGGAGAGGCCGTCCACCTGCAGGATCGGCTCGTCGTCATTGGCGACCGGTGGCAGATCGCGCGGGACGGGCTGACGGATCTGGTAATCGTTCTGCCCGTTGGCATCCTTGACCACGCGGATTTCGCAGAGGGTGCGCGAGGTGTAGTGCACGCCGTCTTCGAGCCGGATCGAGGCCTGAGCCAGGCCGCGCGTATAGGGGTGACGGTCTGGCGAGAAGAGTTCGGAAGCTGGCAGCTCTTCGAGCTTGTCGCCGTGATACATGACCACGACGCGGTCGCTCCAGCGCGAGACGACGCCGAGATCATGGGTAATCAGCAGCAGGCCCATGGAGAGCTTGCGGCGGAGTTCGTCGAGAAGTTCGAGAATTTGCGCCTGAATGGTCGCATCGAGTGCCGTTGTCGGTTCGTCGGCAATCAGCAGCTTGGGTTTGCAAGCCACGGCGATCGCGATCATCACGCGCTGACGCTGGCCGCCAGAAAGCTGGTGCGGGAAATCATCGACACGCTTTTCGGCGTCAGGGATTTTCACGAGGTTGAGCAGTTCGATGGCGCGGGCACGCGCTTCCTTCTTGCTCAGCTTTTCGTGGAGCCGCAGCACTTCCACGATCTGGTTTCCGATGGTGGCGACCGGATTGAGGCTGGTCATTGGCTCCTGGAAGATCATGGCGATCTCCCGTCCGCGCACCTTTCGAATGTCGCGGTCGGAGAGTTTCAGTAGGTCGGTGCCTTCGAAGGTGATCCGGCCATTGGGGATCTGCGCATTGCGCGGCAGGAGGCGCATCAGGGCCAGGGCGCTGAGGGATTTGCCGGAACCCGACTCTCCCACCACAGCGACGGTTTCGCCGCGATCTACGGAAAAGCTCAGGTGGCGGACTGGATCGGCAGAACCGAAGCGGACGGTGAGGTTTTCGACCTCGAGAAGACGGCTGGATGCGGGGCTCAAGAGCGTTCCTCCGAAAAGCGCGGGTTGAGCGCGTCGTTGAGACCATCGCCGATCAGGTTGAGGGCGAGCACGGTGAAGACGATGGCGAGACCGGGCAGGAAGGTGAGATACCAGGCGGTGCGGATAAGCTCGCGACCATTGCCGATCATCGAACCCCAGCTGACCACATTAGGATCGCCCAGGCCCATGAAGCTGAGGGCAGATTCCATGAGGATGGCGGTCGCGACCATGACAGAGGCCGTAACGATCAGCGGCGGCAGGGCGTTGGGCAGGATTTCCTTGAAGATGATGCGCGGGTGGCGGAAGCCGAGGCTTCGCGCGGCAACCACATAATCCTTTTCGCGGATGGCGCGGAACTCGGCGCGGGTGAGACGCGCCACCATGGGCCAGCTGACAATGGCGATGGCGACCGACACGGTGGTAGCCGAGGGCTGGGCGATGGCGACGAGCACGACCAGCAGCACGAAGTTCGGCAGCGTTTGGAAGATTTCGATAATGCGCACGAGCACGTCATCGACCCAGCCGCCGAAATAGCCGGCCAGCGAGCCGACGGTGATGCCGACGCCGAGGCCAAGAGCGGTCGCAGTCAGGCCGACAAAGAGTGAAATGCGTGCGCCATGGAAGAGACCGGCCAGCACATTGCGGCCCATGGAGTCGGTGCCGAGCGGGAAGGCAGCGTCCTGACCGGGCCACAGGAATGGCTTGCCCACCATGCCGAGCGGATCACCCGGAAAGGCGAGCGGCGCGACGAGGGCAGCGGCGACCATCAGCGACAAAAACACCAGACCGAAGAGCGCGTTGGGATTGCGCAAGAAGGCAGCCAGTTCGCGGCGACCGGCGGGCACGGATACCGTAGCAGTGCGCGTGGCGCGGGCATCGGGTGCCTTGATATTATGCCACTGAGGCATATCCGGCTTTTCGGCCTGGGTGGCGCTGGCCCGCGCCTGTATGGGCGTAGCGGCGTGCGTGACGGCGGTTTCGGTCGTCATTTCTGCTCTCCGATGCGGGGATCGAGCCAAGCCTGAGCGATATCCACCAGCGCGTTGGCCAGAATGACCAGGATGGACGACAGCAACAGGATGCCCAGAAGAACGGTGTAGTCGCGGCCCATCACTGCCTCGAAGGCGAGCCGCCCGAGGCCGGGCCAGCTATAGACGGTCTCGACCACCACCGCGCCGCCGAGCATGCCGCCGACATGCATGCCGGCCATGGTGGTGATGGGAATGAGCGCGTTGCGCAGCACATGTTTGACGGTGACGACTGCGGGCGAGAGCCCCTTGGCGTAAGCCGTGCGCACAAAGTCCTGGTTCTTGACCTCGAGCATGGCAGCGCGCGTCAGGCGAGCGTAGATCGCGACGTAGAAGAGTGCCAGTGACGTCGCCGGCAGCACCATGTAGCGCGCCTTGTCGACGATGGCGGCAAAGCCAGTATAGGACGAACCGATGGCCCCTGCCCCGCCGCTCGGCAGCCAGCCAAGCGTCACCGAGAACAGCACGATCAGCATCAAGCCGATCCAGAAGCCGGGCACGGAATAAAAGAGCAGCGCGAAGATGGAGAGCAGGCGATCCGGCAGGCGGCCTGAAAAGGCCGCCATCAGCGAACCGAGTGTCAGGCCGATGAGAATAGCGATCGCGAGAGCCATGGCCATCAGCGTCAGGGTGCCCGGCAGGCGCTGCCCGATCAACTCGGTGACCGGCATGCCGTAACGCGGCGAAAAGCCAAGGCTGAACTGAGCCAGATTGCCGAGATAGTTGGCGAGCTGCACCAGCACCGGATTATCGAGACCGAAGCGCTCGCGCAGCGCCTGCATGGTTTCGACGGTCGCTGAACCGGCTTCGCCAGCCATAACGTCAGCTGCGTCGCCGGGGGCGAGCTGCAGCAGGAAGAAGTTGAGAATGATGATGCCGAGAACGGTGGGCACCGCTTGCAGAAGCGTGCGTCGCAACGTCCTCAATATGCGCAGCAGAGCTGACATGAGCGCTTTCTCTTTCACTCGATAAGAGCAACGGGGTCCTTGCGGCATCCGGGAAGAGCGGCGCTCGGCTCCGGGGTTCAGCCTGCGAAATTTATGTTGACTAGTTTTATAGGCTTTGTCAAATCTGCTTTGGCAAATTCATCCTTACTTTGCGCTATTTCAGGAACTAGCTTCTTACAGATCGGCCATTTCTGAACATTCACGCAAATTAATTGCTCTTCACAGAGCAAGACGGAAACAGACAAACGCATTGGGATGCCGGTTTGGAAAAACCTGCTACCGCCAACAGGAGACGAGGCATGACGATCAAGAACACGATTTCCGAGATCTGGTACACGCGCTGCCCCGTGCCCACTCCGGTTGGCCTGGCGGTGCAATTGGGCCTTCTGGAAGAAGCTTTTGCCAAAGAGGGCGTGAAGCTCAACTCGATCATCGACAGCAAGGATCGGGCGATCCGGTCGAGCCATTTCGACCATCACCTCAACTATTCCTTCCGCCACGGCGGCAATGTCCCACCGATCCGCGCACGCTCGGAAGGCAATCCGACGCGCCTTGTCGGCATCACCTGGACCGATGAGTTCCAGGCCATCATCACCCTGCCCGAGAGCGGCATCAAAACCACCAAGGACTTGGTCGGCCGCCGCTTCGGTATTGCTCGTCGCCCGCCGGGGATCGTCGATTTCATGGCAGCGACGACGCTCAAGGGTCTCGTCTCCGCCCTGTCGCTCGAAGGCCTGCGTCATGACCAGGTCGAGATCGTCGACATCGCGCTGACCGATTCCGTGCTCGATGGCCGCGAAGGTCCGCAGCTTTACGGGCTGCGCAACCGTCAGGCCTATGGGGCCGAAATCGCCGCCCTGCTGCGCGGCGAGGTGGACGCCATCTATGTGAAGGGCACCAGCGGTATCGCGGTCGCCAATCTCATCGCCGCCCATACGGTCGTCGAGTTCGGTTTCCACCCCGATCCAAAAATCCGCATCAATTCCGGCTCGCCGCGCGTGCTGACTGTGGACGAGCGCCTTGCCGAGGACCGGCCGGACCTCGTTGCGCGCCTCATCGAAACGCTGCATCGCGCCAGCGACTGGGCCGAGGCCCATCCCGATGATGTCCGCCGTTTCGTCGCCCGCGAAGTCGGCGCTTCCGAAGAGGTGGTCGCCGCCGCCAATGGCCCTGACCTCCACAAGCATCTGGGCCTGGGTCTTGAGCCTGAACTGGTCGATGCAATCGGTCACTACAAGGACTTCCTCTATGAGTGGGGCTTCCTCGAACGCGACTTCGACATCAACGCCTGGGTCGACCGCCGGCCTTGGGACGGCATCGATATCCGTGCCGTCGCCTGAATTCCGAGGACTGACATGACCACCGATTTCACCCCCTATATCGCCAAGGCCGAGCATCTCGGCCGACGCTTTGCCCTCACCGCTGGGCACTATGACGAGACTGGCGAGTTTCCCTTCGCCAATTTCGACGCCCTCTACGAGGCGGGCCTGCTCGGCCTCGTGACGGCAACCGAACATGGCGGACTTGGCGGCGGCCTCAGCGAAGCACTCGCCGTCGTTTCAGCCGTGGCTCAGGGCGAGCCATCCACCGCTCTGGTGCTGGCGATGCACTATAGCCAGCATTATGGCATCCGCGCCTCGGGCAAGTGGCCCGCGCATCTCATCGAGCGCGTCACCAAGGCCAATCGCGAAGGCGTGGCGCTGCTCAATGCCGCACAGGTCGAGCCGCGCGTCGGTTCTCCCTCGCATGGCAGCCTGCCGGAAACGGTTGCGCGCAAGATGGGCAATCAGTGGCGCATCACCGGCCACAAGACCTATGCGACCGGTATTCCGCTCCTCAAATGGGTGTCAGTGCTCGCCGTCACCGACGAGCCGGAACCGCGCCTCGGCTCATTTCTCGTGCCGACCGATGCCGACGGTATTCGGGTCGAAAAGACCTGGAATGCCACGGGCATGCGCGCCACCAATAGCCATGACCTGATCCTCGACGACGTCGCCATCGATGTCGACGATGTGCTCGACATCGCCCCGGCCACCGAAGGCCTAAAGCGCGATGAGCGGCTTGGCGCCTGGTATTTTACCCTGGTCCCATCGATCTATGACGGCGCCGCGCGCGCGGCGCGCGATTGGCTGGTTGATTTCACCAGCACCCGCGCCCCCGCGAGCCTCGGCGCGCCGCTCTCGACCGTGCCACGCATTCAGGATGGCGTCGGCCAGATTGAAGTGCGGCTCGCGACCAATCGGCGCCTGTTGCGCACAATTGCTGAAGATTTCGACGCCGGCCGGCCCTTCGGATCAGACTCGGCGGCGACCAAACATGTGGTCATCGAGAATGCCATTCTGGCGACGACGCTGGCCCTCGATCTTGGCGGCAATCCCGGCATCAGCCGCGATCATCCGCTGGAGCGGCACCATCGCGACGCGATCTCGGGCAAAGCCCATGCGCCGCAGAACAACATGATCCGCACCATTTTGGCCAAGGGCGCCTTCGCCCGCTACGCGGCCCGCAAGGACGAGCCGGTGGAGCCGGTCGCCGTGCGCACCCCGACGCGTCCGCGCCTCGTTGCCAGCGCCTGAGGAAACAGAGATGAGCCAGGAACCCAAATCCGTCTGGTACACGCGCTGCCCTGCCCCGACCCCGCTCTCCATTGCCGCCCAGCTTGGCTGGGTAGACGACGCGTTTGGCGCCCAGAGCGTCAAAGTGGCCTCGATCCGCGACAGCAAGGACCCGGCCGTTCGCCAGAGCCACTTTACGCATGCGCTTGATTGGTCCTTCCGCCAGGGCGGCAATATCCCGCCGATCTGGGCGCGTTCGGGCGGACGGGAAACCCGCATCGTCGGCATTACCACGACCGATGAATTCCAGGCGGTCATCTCCCTCCCCGCAACCGGCATCAAGTCCGCCAAGGACCTGAAGGGTCGCAAGGTTGGCGTGCCGCGGCAGGCCGGTGGGATCGTAGACTTCCAGCGCGCCACGGCGCTCAAGGGTATCGTTTCGGCGCTTTCGCTCGAAGGGCTGACCGCTGGGGATGTCGAGATCGTCTATCTCGATGCGCGCGAACCGGCTCTGCTAGAAATCGGCAATGCGGCCTTCCTCGGCCTCAAGCGCCGCTATCCCTATGGCGAGGAATTGTTGGCTCTCGCTCGCGGCGAAATCGACGCCTTCTTCGTCAAGGGTGCCGAAGGGCTGGTGCTGGCCAATCAGATTGGTGCGACCATTGTTTCCGAATTCGGCTTCCACCCGGATGCCCGCATTCGCATCAACAATGGCACGCCGCGCCCGCTGACGGTCGATGCGAAATTCGCCGATGAGCGGCCCGATCTCGTGGCTGAACTGGTGGCGACAGTCGATCGCGTCGGCGCCTGGGCCGAGGCGCATCCCGAGGATACGGTGCGATTCATCGCCCGGGAAATCGGCGTCGCCGAAGAGGCGATCTGGGCCGCCAATGGCCCGAATGTCCACCGGCACCTGAAACTGACGCTCGAAGACGAGCAGATCGACGCCCTCTCCCATTTCAAGGATTTCCTCCTCGAATGGGGTTTCATTCCCGCCGACTTCGACGTCACTGCCTGGATTGATCCACGCGCACTCGACGCCGCCCGGCGCAGCGAGGCTGCATGACCACTCCCTTTGTCGACATCGCCATTATCGGGGGCGGTCCGGGCGGGCTGGCGCTTGCCCAGGGCCTCAAGAAGAACGGCATCGAGGCGGCCGTGTTCGAGCGCGATACCGTGCGCGCCGACTATGTGCAGGGGTTTCGCCTGCGCCTGCGGCAACGCGGCCTCGATGCGCTGGAGGCCAATCTGCCGGCGCATCTTTTCGAGGCTTTCCTCGCGACGCTTGGCCGCGCGCCGACCGAAAACACCGCGCTCGACGAGAATTTCAACCAAGTGGACAGCAGCGCCTGGGGTCGCGGCGTTGAGGACACCCATGTCGAAAAATCGGTGAGCCGCATCACCCTCCGGCAAATCCTGCTGTCGGGCCTGGAAGGTGTTGTCCAGACCGGCAAGCAGTTCCTACGCTACGAGATTGAGCCAGAAGGCACGGTGCTGTCGCATTTTGCCGACGGGTCGCGGGTGCGTTCCAATATCCTCGTCGGCGCTGACGGTGCGGGCTCGGCCGTGCGGCGGCAATTGCTGCCTGATCTCAAGAGCATAGACACGGGTGTGCGCCGGCTTGCCGGCAAGATGACGCTCGATGCCGCTGCCGCGAATGGCATCGAATCCGTCTTGCTCGACACCAATGCCAATGTCCGCCCCACCGAGGGCCATAACCTGATGACCACCAGTCATCGCGTTGATCCCTCGGCCTTCGACCGCCACGGCGTCATCGGTGCGAATGATCCCACCCATAAAGATATTGCCGGTTTTCACTTCAACAACACGACCAGCTACGTCTGGTGGAACACGGCCTATGAGGTCGGCGAGCTTGCGCCGGACGATGTGCTCGAAACCCTCGGTGGTGCCGAGCTCCTAGAGGTGTTGCTGGCAAAGATCAGCCATTGGGACGAGCGCATTCTCAAGCTCATTCGCCACACCGATCCGTCGACCGTCGCGCTCCTCAAGGTTCGCTCATCGCAGCCGGGCGCAGTCTGGCAAACCGGCCCGGTGACGCTTCTGGGCGATTCCATCCACGCCATGACCTATTTCCGCGCGCTGGGCGGCAATACCGCGCTCTACGACACGGGCCTGCTCGTGCCGCAGCTTGTGGCCGCGCGCCAGCGGGGCAAGCCCATACTCACCGCGCTCAACGACTACGAAAACGCCATGCGCGAGCATGGCTATGAGGCCGTGCGCTCCTCGCTCACCGCCATGCAGAACAATGTCGCCGCCGGCCGCGCCCTCAAGGGCGTTGCCGCCGAGTAGAACCATAGAAAGCCCCATTCCATGTCCATCGTCGTCTTCGGCGCCTCCGGCAATATCGGCGGCAATATTCGCAAGGAAGCCCTGTCGCGCGGTCTTCGCGTCACCGCCGTCACCAACTCTAGCCCGCTCGAGGCGGCGCCGAACCTCACCGCGCTGACGGCTGATCTGGCCGATACCGAGGCCGTGGCGAAAATCGTCTTTGGCCATGATGCAGTGATTTCAGCCTATAGCCCGGGTCTGCGGAAATACTCGGCCGACGAGGCAGTCGAACTCATCCGCCGCGCTCATGAATCGCTCTTCGAGGGCGTCAAGTTGGGCGGGGTAAAGCGGATCATCCTCGTGGGTGGGGTCGGCAGCCTTGAAGCCAGCCCTGGAGTTGATGTGGTCGACAGCGACTTTTACCCCGCTAACCACAAGGCCCATACGCTGCGCAACCGCGAGATCGTGCGCGCCCTCAAGCGTGGCGAATATGATCTCGACTGGACCTATGTCTCGCCGCCGCTCGAGATCAAAGCCGGCGAACGCACCGGGAAGTTCCGTCTCGGCGAGGACCAGCTCCTGCGCGACGCGGAAGGCAATAGCCGCATTTCTGAGGCCGATTTCGCGGTGGCCATTCTCGATGAGCTGGAGCAGGGCCGCTACGTGCGTCGCCGCTTCACGGCGGCCTATTAAGCCGACTTGCTTGGGAATTTGACATGACCACTTACAAGCGCCGGCTCAATCTCAATGTCGGCATCAACACGACCGGATATCTTGGCGCAGGCTGGAAATATCGCACGGGGACGCGCGAGGAGATAACCGATCCCGCCTACTATCTGAGGCTTACTCAGCTTGCCCATCGCGGACTCTTTGACTCTGTCTTCTTTTCGGACCATCCGGCGCTGATGACGGACCCGAACAGCCGGCCGTTCCACACAATCGACCCGCTGATCCTGGTGACGGCGCTGGCGGCGCAGGTGCCTGATATCGGCTTTGTCGCGACCATGTCGTCGACCTATAATTCGCCCTACAATCTGGCGCGGCGGACGCAGTCGACCGATATCATTTCCGCTGGCCGGCTGATCATCAACATCGTCTCCTCGTTCAATCCGGCGGTTGCCGCCAATTTCGGCAGCGAGCCGTTGCCGCCGCGCGATGTGCGCTATGCCAAGGCGCGGGAGTTCCTCGACGTCGCCAAGAAACTCTGGGCGAGCTGGGACCCGCGCCGTGCGGGTGAAGTGCCGCCTGAGCGGTTCTGGGACGCGAGCCAGGCTCAGGCCATCGACCATGTCGGCGACCATTTTTCGGTGAAGGGTCCGCTCAATGTGCCGCGTGGCCCGCAGGGGCATCCGGTGATAGCACAAGCCGGGGCGTCGGAAGGCGGCATCGACCTTGCGGCGCGGCACGGCGAGATCATCTATTGCAACATTCTCTCGCGTCCGGCAGGCCAGGCTTTCCGCAAGAAAGTCTTTGATCGGGCTAAGGAAGTTGGCCGCGACACCTCGGAAATCCGCATCGTTCCGGGTCTTGTCGCCATTGTCGGCGAGACGCGTGAGGAGGCCCTGCGCAAGCATGAACTCTTCAGCGGCGCGGGCTCGGAAGATGGGCTCATCAAGCGCTTCATCAAGGAAAATGGGCTTGATCCCGATACTTTCGATCCGGATGTGGTTCTGGACGGAGAAAGTTTTATTCCTGATCCGAACCGGCTGCAGGCAGTTGGTATGGGGCTCGGGCTTTCTGACCTGTTGACCCATGAGAAACTGACTGCGCGCGAGGCGGTGCGACGATCGGAAGGATATCATCGGCTGGTGCTTGGTACGGCGGAAGAGGTGGCCGATCAAATCATCGACCTTTGGGCCGACGGGACTGTAGATGGCTATACCTACCAGCCGCCGCGGGCGCCGGATGACATCGAGGAATTCGTCGAAAAGGTCGTGCCGATCCTGCAGGATCGTGGCGCCTATCCCACTGAATATGAAGGCAAAACGATCAGGGATCGTTATGGCCTGCCCTACCCTGCATAAGCTGCGTTTCGAAAGCCAAAAACATGACGACCAAGGACAAGATCTTTCTCATCGCTCCGGGTTTTGACGATCCCAAGCGCGACGACGGGCCATTCGTTTGCCCCTATTGCAATCAGGTCGAGGGGCTCTTGGCGAGCTTTCCGGCGCTGGCCGAGAAGGTGGAAGTGACCCGCCTGCCCTTCCCGCGGCCGCGCCAGCCGGTGATCGAGCTGATCGGTGAGGAAAATCAGGGGCTTCCGGTGCTGGTTTTCGGCGAGAACCCGCCAGCGGATGCACGGGAGGCGAACGGAAATTACTTCGTCAACGACACGTCGCGCATCCTGGCGCTGCTCGCCGAGCGCCACGGTTTTCCCAAGCTGCACTAAGGAGATAGAGATGTCGCTGGCGGAAGAAGGCGTTGAAACCCTTGAGACGCGCGCACTGAAACTCCGTCGGCGCTATGGAGAGCTTGCGCCGCTGCCACGCGGGCCGTGGTCGGGCACGCTTGATATCTTGCTGGACCACAAGACAGCGCGGGCCTATTTGCCGGACCAATTGCCGGCGGGTCTCATCGAAACCCTTGTGGCGGCTGCGCAATCTGCGCCGACCTCGTCCAATCTGCAGGCCTGGAGCGTGGTGGCGGTACAGGATCCGGCGCGCAAGGCGCGGCTGTCGCAACTGGCTGGATCGAACAAGCATATCGATGAAGCACCGCTGTTTTTGATCTGGGTGGCGGACTTGGCGCGGGCTCGTACCATCGCCACGCAGAATGGCGCGGCAGGGGATGGTCTCGACTATCTCGAGAGTTTTCTGGTGGCGGCGATCGATGCGGCGCTGGCGGCGCAGAATGCCGTGGTGGCGGCCAATTCGCTGGGGCTAGGCTCTTGTTATATCGGGGGGATTCGGAACAATCCCGAGGCTGTGGCGAATGAGCTTGGCCTGCCGCCTGAAACAATGGCGGTGTTCGGGTTGACGGTGGGCTATCCCGATGTGGAGCGCGAGTCCGAGGTGAAACCGCGGCTGCCGCAGAGCTCGGTCTTACACTATGAGCGCTATGGTGAGGCGGCGCGGCAGAAAGACCTAACTGCTTATAATGAAACGCTAAAATCGTTTCAGAGTGAGCAGAGCATGCCGCTGGTCGACTGGACGGAACTGGTGACGCGGCGCGCTGCGACGACGCCGGCGCTCAATGGGCGGGAGCGGTTGACGGTCGTGCTGCGGAAGCTCGGCTTTAAGCTGGGTTAGGCGACGAGGTCGTTGCTGATGCTATCGATGCCGCCGGCGGCCTGCATGTCGGCGAGGCTGGTATTGTCGAGAACCTCGGCGATGGCGTTGCGGACGTTGAACATCAGCTTGCGGACGCGGCAGGTTTCGATGTCGCAATCGGCGCAGGGCTGGTAGCGGGTTTTGCTGGCGCAGGGGATCGGCGCGAGCGGGCCGTCGAGCACGCGGACGACGTGGCCGATCATGATTTCTTCAGGCGGGCGAGCAAGATAGTAGCCGCCATACTTGCCTTTGCGAGAGTAGACGAAGCCGGCATTGCGCAGCTCGGATAGGATGGCGTCGAGGAACTTTTTCGGGATGTTGTTGGTCGCGGCGATGTCGCCGACCATGGCCAGATCGCCGGGTTTTACGCCGGAGAGGTGGCCCAGAGCCTTCAAACCATATTTGCCCTTGTTGGTGAGCATAGCGAACCGACCATCCTTCAAGCCGCGCGAAAATTTCGCGCAGTTGGTAGATAAAGTCGATCAATCTTCTTAACAAGAGGCTCTATGCCCGATCGGCCCTTTAGGGGCCCAATCAGCTAGCAGACTGTTAGCAGTGAGTGCCGTTTTGAGCTGAATTGGTGACTCTAGAGTGTCTTCCCCCTGTAGGAGACGAGTGGAGTGGTGTCCGGGGTCGAGGTGAAGTCCAAAACCCGGCCGATGATGATGGCCGTACCGAAGCGTTCGATGACTTCCTCGATACGGCAATCGATGACGCCGGCCGCGCCCTCCAAGACCGGAGCGCCGGACGCGAGCGTGGTCCAGGAGCCGAGGCTGAAACGATCGGCGCCCTTGAGATCGCCCTTGCCGCCGAAGGGACCGGCGAGATCTGCCTGAGCGGTCGAGAGGTAGTTGATGGCGAAGTGGTTGCTATCGAGCATGGTCTGCAGGGCCGAAGTCTTCTTGTCGACCGAGACCATCATCATGGGCGGTTCGGCGCAGAGGTGGGTGGCGGAGAGAGCGAGGAAGCCACGGGGACCGTCCTTGGCTTCGGCGGTGACGATGGCGGTGCCGACGGCACGGAGGCCGACCGCTTGCCAGAAGGTGCGGATGTCGATCACCCGTTCGGCATTCGCTGTTTCAGTCACGCGCGATTCTCCAGTGTAGCGGCGCGCAGAATAGGACTTTGCCCGCTCCGGGGCGCGAAAGAAAAACTTCGCGCGCTG
The DNA here is from genome assembly GCF_964252865.1 of Devosia sp. LjRoot3. NCBI lineage: Bacteria > Pseudomonadati > Pseudomonadota > Alphaproteobacteria > Hyphomicrobiales > Devosiaceae > Devosia > Devosia sp. LjRoot3. Next base: position 568,177 of record NZ_CAXUPK020000001.1, on the reverse strand, counting down.
GCAACGGTAGCTTTGGCCTATTCGTAGACTTTGCCGAAGCGCCAGTAGCCCATGAGATTGAGGAGGCTCCGGTCGATGCCGCGTTCCCTAATGAGAAGGCGACGGATGGACATGATGGCTTCGGACTCGCCGGCGATCCAGGCGTAGAAGGCGCCTTCGGTGGCCTTGGCCAGTTCCCAGGGAACGTTCTTGTCGATGTCGATGGTTTCGAGCTCGACCGTGGTCTGCTCGGCATTGGCGGCGGGGAGTTTGGCGCGGTCGACGGCGGAGACGAGAAGGTCGCCGGGACGCGGGTCGCCCTGTTCGTGGCGGATGAGCCAGTTGATGTTGAGGCCGGGCCAAGTGGGCAGGGCCAGAGCGTCGGCGCGGTCGGCGACTTCGGCGAAGACTTCGCAGGGTGGCGGGCTTTTGCGCGCGGCGAGTTCTTCGAGGATGCCGGCCAGGGCGGGAACGGCGGTTTCGTCGGCCATGAGGAGGACATGGCGCGGGTCGGCAGGCGGCTTCCATTCGAAACCGCCGCCAATCTTTTCGGAGCGGCGATTGGGGGCGGAGATTTGCACCCTGTCGCCCGGCCTGGCGTGGGTGGCCCAGCGCGAGGCGGGACCGTTTTCGCCGTGAAGGACAAATTCCACGTCCACTTCGGCCTGATCAGCCCGCAGGTTGCGGATGGTGTAGGTGCGCATGGGGACGCGCTCGGCTACGGGGACGGATTTGTAGGTCGCGTACCAGTCTTCGGCGTCCGGCATGTCGGGCACGCGGCCGTCGTCGGTGGGGAAGAAAATCTTGATGCGTTGGTCGGGGGCCCAGGTGGTCATTTCGCGGATTTCCGGGCCGGCGAAGGTGATGCGGCGCAGGTGCGGGGTGACGTCTTCGGAACGCGCAAGGGCGGCGTTGAAAATGCGATAGGGTCGAGTGTGGGACATGCTCAGGCGTGGCCGATGACGGGGGACAAAGCGAGCGAGGACGCGTCGCGCGAAAGGGCCGCGCGGGCCAGGGCGAATTGCAGGGCGTGGACATCGGAATATTCAGCGGGCTCCCAGCCGCAGACGCAGTTGCGCGGGGGCAGGTGGGAGTCGGCGACTTCGCGGTAGACCTTTCCGAGGGCCGTCGCGAGATGTTCGAGCACATCCATGGGCTGGGACTGGTTCACTTCCAGCGCTTCGCAAAAAAGCGTCAGGACGCGCTGATGGAGAATGTCTCCGTTGTCGCGATCGGCGGCGGTGTCGGCATTTTCGTGCATGGCGGCTCCGGGCAATGGCTGGAGCCGCCCGTCTTTAATATGATTTGTTTGGTCATATTAATGGAGGGAGGGGTGGGATGCAAGGGGCATCGGCCGTTGGAGGGGGAGGAGATGGTCGGGTGGGTGGGTCGGGTGGGTGGGTTGGATGGCTCCGGTGGAAGAGGCGGCGGCATCACGGGAGGCGTTTACGGCAAGGGCCTGTGCTTTGCTCACCCCGGTGATGTCATTACTGACGCCGGTTTGGAAACTGAGGTCCCCGCTTTCGCGGGGATGACACGGTGGGAATTGGGTCAGCAGCGCTTGCCTATGCGCCCCCCACCCTTGATCCCTCCCCACAAGGGGGAGGGAGCCGATGGCCGAGGGGTCACAGTTCTTGGGACGGCCACATGCTTTGGCTTTGGAATGCTTCTTCGCTCTCGACGATCGTCACCACCGGGCTTGTCCCGGTGGTCCATGCGGAGGCGAGATGGATTGCCGGGACAAGCCCGGCAATGACGGTGGGGTGGCAGGTGAAGTACGCGCCCCAGGACAAGCAGGGATTCCCGCTTTCGCGTGAATGACACGGTTGGAGCTGGGGACAGCGCGCGTCCAAAGCGATGCCGTTAACTTGGGTGCGTCGCACCCCCACCCTTGATCCCTCCCCACAAGGGGGAGGGAGACGATGGCCGAGGGGTCACAGTTCTTGGGACGGCCACATGCTTTGGCTTTGGAAATGCCCCTTCGCTTTCGACGATCGTCACCACCGGGCTTGTCCCGGTGGTCCATGCGGAGGTGAGATGGATTGCCGGGACAAGCCCGGCAATGACGATGGAGTGAGAAAACGGGGTTGACCGTGCGTGGGGCGAGGTATCAGCGCAGGCGCTTGCCGTCCTTGCCGAAGACGAGCAGCGAGGCGGGGTTGAATCTGGCCTGGTAGCGGTCGCCGGTCTTGAGGGTACGATTGTTGTCGGTGGCGATGGTGAGGAGGTTGGAACCGGCGCCGCGGGCGTATGCGTAGGTTTCCCCGCCGAGGTGCTCGATGATTTCGACTGAGGTGTCGAGGGCGGCGGTGCCGGTGGGGTCGAAGTGTTCGGGGCGGATGCCGACGGTGACGGCGGTGCCGGCCGGAACGGCGACGGGGGATGGGATCAGGTCGTTGGGGAAATCGGCGAGGCGGATGCCGCCGGCTTCGGCGATGCCGGCGAGAAGGTTCATTTTTGGCGAGCCGATGAAGCCGGCGACGAAGAGATTGTCCGGATCATCATAAAGCTCGAGGGGGGAACCGGCCTGTTCGATGATGCCATCGCGCAGCACCACGATCTTGTCAGCCAGGGTCATGGCTTCGACCTGATCATGGGTGACGTAGATGATGGTGGTGTTGAGTTCCTTGTGGAGCCGCGCGATTTCGATGCGCATGTGGACGCGCAGTTCCGCATCGAGGTTGGAAAGCGGTTCGTCGAAGAGGAACACATCGGGGTGGCGCACGATGGCGCGGCCGATGGCAACGCGCTGGCGCTGGCCGCCCGAGAGCTGGCCCGGCCGGCGGTCGAGCAGTTTTCCGAGTTCGAGAATGCGGGCGGCCTCGTCGACGCGCTTGGCGATCTCTTCCTTGGGACGGCCCGCGAATTTGAGGGCAAAGCCCATGTTTTCGCGGACAGTCATATGCGGATAGAGCGCGTAGGACTGGAACACCATGGCGATGCCGCGATGGGCGGGATCGACCTCGTTCATGCGCTTGTCGCCGATGAACAGATCACCCGAGGAGATCTGTTCGAGACCGGCGATCATGCGCAGGAGAGTGGACTTACCGCAGCCGGAGGGTCCGACAAAAACCACGAACTGCTTGTCTTCGATGTCGAGATCGACGCCCTTGATGACATCCACCGCGCCAAAGGACTTCTTCACATTTCGGAGTTTTAGACCGGACATTGGTAATCCTCAGACGGCGGTGAGAGTGGTGACGGTGCGGCCGAGCCGCTCATTGGTGACGGTAACGGTAACCGGGCCCTTGCCGGTCGTGCGCAGCCAGAAGCCGGTGGAACCAGCCCGCAGCGGCACGAGGCCGGGGCCGAGACGCTCGGCGGCGCCCGACACTTCGATAGAAACGGGTTCGGGGAAGAAGGGCAGCTTCTTGCCCGACTGATCGAGCGCACGGATGATGACGCGCACCGTATCGCCTTCCGCACCGAGTTCGGTGTGGTCAGGGGTGACCTGGAGTTCGGTGGCGATCGGGTCGGAGATGAACTTTACCGTCTTTACCACCTGGCCATTGATGTAGCCGGTGATAACCGCGTCTTCCCAGGACATGCCCCAGAGACCGAGTTCCTCGTCGGTCAGGTGCTCACGCTTGATGACGACAGGCGCGTGGGGGAGATGCGGGAAGGCTTCGCGATCGGGGCGGAAGCGCTTGGGCGCGTTGTTGCCATAGGTCAGTTCGACCTCGTCGCAATTGGTGAGGATCATAAGCGGCAGCACGCCGCCGATATTGCGCTCGCCGCGCGCCCAGAAGGTGACGGGTTTGAGGATGACTTCTTCCTCGGGCTCGCACTGGCTGGCATAGGCGAAGGCGGCAAATTTTGGCTCACGGAACATGTCCATGACGCCATGGTGGCAGAGGCGGTCGCCCGAGCCAAAGTCCTTGTGGGTATTGTAGTCGAAGGCGCACCAGCCGATGCAGCCGGCGATCTGCGGATCGCCATAGGCGGCGTTCATCACCTCGAGGTGGCGGCGAACGTGCTCGGCCTGGCGCTGCTCCTGATCAAAACTCTTGGTGGGGTACATGTGCCCCCCATATTCGGTGATCATATAGGGCACGACGCGGTCGAGACCGGTGACCTCCTGCTGCGGGCGCAGCGGGGTGCGCGGGCGATTGCCGCCCCATTCCTCGTTGCCGAGGATGAAGTCGTTCATGGTGTAGACGTCTTCGAGCAGCTCGCTATCGGTGATGTAGCGGACGCCGCCGGTCGGGCGGGTGCTGTCGAGTTCGCGGGCCAGCTTGTTGGTGCGGACGTAGAAGTCGTGGCTGTCCTGGCTTTCGTTGATGCGGACGCCCCAGATGACGATGGAAGGGTGGTTCCAATCGCGGGTGATCATGCGGCGGACGTTTTCAACAGACTCGTCCTGCCACTCAAGCGGGCCGATATGCTGCCAGCCGGGGATTTCTTCGAACACGAGCAGGCCAAGTTCGTCGCAGCGGTCGAGGAAATAGTGGCTCTGCGGATAGTGCGAGGTGCGCACCATATTGAGGTGCAGCTGGCGCTTGAGGATTTCTGCGTCCTGCACCTGGGCCGACTTGCCCAGCGCATAGCCGGAATAGGGGAAGGACTGGTGGCGGTTGAGGCCGCGCAGTTTCAGCAGCTTGCCGTTGAGCTTGAAACCCTCGGTGGTGAATTCGGCGCTGCGGAAGCCGAAGCGGAAGTTGGCAGTGTCCTGGCCGGCTGATGTGTCTGAAGTGACCTCAAGCGTGTAGAGCGCCGGGGTCTTGATGTCCCAGAGGGTGATGCCGGTCAGGTCCTTGAAGGCGACGTCGACCGAGGCGCCGGAGATGGCGGCGTCGGTGGTGGCAATCTCTTTGCCGGAAGCGTCCTTGAGGGTTGCGACCAGGGTGCCGGAGAGCGGCAGGTTTTGCGGGTTGGATAGCTCAATGCGGGCGCGGACGGATTTCTTGTCGGCCAATACGCTGGGCGTTTCGACCTTGGCATTGCCGACAGAGATGTTGGAGGTCACGCGCAGCCAGGCTTCGCGGTAGAGGCCGGCATAGGTGAGGTAATCGATCTGACCGCCGAAGGGCGGGATGGCCGGATTTTCGCTGCCGTCGATGACGACTTTGAGGACGTTTTCGCCGGATTTGAGAAGGCCGGTGAGGCGGCCCTCGAAGGGGGTGTAGCCGTCCTTATGGGCGGCGATTTCCGTGCCGTTGAGATAGACGCGGGAATTGGCCATGGCGCCATCGAAGACGACCGAGACTTCCTGGCCCTGCCACGACGGATCGGCAGCGAACCGCTTTTCGTAGGTGAATTCGCGCTGATAGGCTTTTTCGTCGAAGTAGGAGAAGGGCAGGTCCACCGCATTGTGGGGCAGACGGACGGTGTCCTTGCCTTCGAAGAGCCAGCCGGAATTGAAATCGATCAGAGGTCGCATAGGGGTTCTACTTAACGGCGCCCAGCATGCCTTCGACGAAGCGGCGCTGGAGCAGGAAGAAAATGACAAGGGTGGGAAGGGTCGCAAAAATCGCCCCGACCATGACGACGCCGAAATCGGGCGTATAGGCGGAGGTGAGACCAGCCACGACGAGGGTGAGCGTCTTCATCTCATTGGTCTGCAGGACGATGAGCGGCCAGAGGTAATTGTTCCAATTGGCCATGAAGACGATGATGGTGGCGGCCGCATAGGTCGAGCGCATCACCGGCATGTAGACATAGAGGAAGATCTGCCACTCCTTGAGGCCATCGATGCGGGCAGCATCGCGCAGCTCATGGGGGAAGGCCTTCGTTGCCTGGCGGAAGTAGAAGATGATGAAGATCGAGGCGACCGTGGGCAGGATGATCGCCTGATAGGTATTAATCATCTTGAAGTTGGCCATCATGATGAAAAGCGGGATCATCAGGGCGGCAAAGGGGATGGAGAGCATCAGCAGAAGCCCGCCGAAGACCTTTTCGCGGAACTTGCTGCGGAACATCTCGAAGCCATAGCCGGCAAGCGAAGAGATCAGCAGCGTCAGCGCCGTGCCGACGCCGGCGATGAAGAACGAATTGAACAGAATCCGCGGCATATCGACGGAATTGAAGAACACCGAAATGTTCTGCAGCAGGGCCGTGCCGGGGGTGACCTTGCCCTTGATGATATCGGCGGAATAGTTGGTCGCGCCGATGAGCATCCAGAGGAAGGGAAATACCGAAACGAAGGCGGCGATGACCAGCAGCGTATAGGTGGCGACGCGGCCGAGAAGGGCGAGAGGGTTGCTCATGTGCGGCGCTCTCTTGCGGCCAGGAACTGGATCAGGGTCAGGATGCCAACCATGACGACGATGACGTAGCTGACGGTCGCCGCGTAGCCGAAGCTGGGCATGAACTTGAAGCTCAGGTTGTAGATGTAGAGCGACAGGGTGAGCGTCGAATCCGAGGGGGCGCCGGGGGTCGAGGGGATCAGGTTGGGCTCATCGAAGAGCTGCAGCGTGCCGATGGTCGAGATGACCGTGGTGAAGAGGATCACCGGCTTGAGCATGGGTACGGTGATGTACCAGAAGCGGGCCCAGGCCGGGACGCCGTCGATCTTGGCCGCTTCGTAGATCGAGCGGTCGATGTTCTGCATGGCGGCGAGATAGAAGATCATGTTGTAGCCGGTCCAGCGCCAGGTGATGGCGCTGATGATCACGACTTTCGACCAGAAGGGATCCGCCATCCAGGGAATGGGGCTGGCGATGATGTGGGCGAACATCAGGAACTGATTGATCACGCCGTCCTGGGCGAACATGGAGCGGAAGACGACGGAATAGGCGACGAGCGAGGTGACGCAGGGCAGGAAGATGGCTGTGCGGAAGAGGCCCCTGCCCCAGAGTTTGCTGTCGTTGAGCGCGTTGGCAAAAAGCAGCGCCAGGACCAGCATGATCGGGACCTGGATGGCGAGGAAGGTCAGCGTATTGGTGAGCGCGCGCAGGAACACCGGGTCCTGCGTCAGGCGCATGATATTGGTGAAGCCACCGAAGCTGAAGGCCATGCCGCGGCCGACCTGAAAGCTCATCCAGAGCGACCAGAGGATCGGATAGATCATGAAGAGGCCGAGCAGGACCAGGGCGGGCATGACAAAAAGCCAGCCGCTCAAATGCTCGTTACGCGCGAGACCCGATTGCGCCACGCTATTCTCCGTTATTGTCGCCAAATAGGGCTGCTTCGACCTGTCACGGTGTCATTCCCGCAAAAGCGGGACGCTCGAACTCGCCGGGAAATGACGCGGCGAGTTGGAGAGTAAGGGGCGGCGCGGGCCGCCCCTTACGAAGAACCTTACTGGACCTGCTGGCGGACCTGAGAGTCGATGGCAGCGATGATCTCGTCGATATTGCCGCCCGAAGTGATGTTCGGGATCTGGGCAACAACGGCAGCATCAGCTTCGTTGGTGAAGATGCCGTAGTTCACAGCCGGGATGGCGCTCAGCCAATCGGAGAAGTTCTGCCAGACGGGTGCCCCGCCGAAGAATTCGTCGCTGGCCTTGTAGGCTTCGCCTTCGCGGGCAGCGAGGAGCGAGCCGAGAGCGCCCTGGTTGACGAGGATCTTCTGGTAGAAATCGACGTCCTTGCCCCAGATTTCGGCGAGGAAATCAACGGCTTCGGCCTTTTCGGCGGAGGAGGAGAGAACGTACCAGCTCGAGCCGCCGAGGTTGGAGGCATTGGTGGCGCCTTCGACGCCATCGAGGGCCGGGAGCGGCGCGATGGCCCACTTGCCGGACTGATCGGCATTGGCCTTGATCGTGCCGGTCATCCACACGCCGGTGAAGGTCGAGAGGGTGTCACCCGAGGTGAACGAACCGGTATATTCGGTCCAGCCAGCGACGGGCTTGGAAATGCCGGCAGCGAGGAGACGCTGGTAGGTCTCGATGGAGGCCTTCAGGACCGGATTGTCAGCGATGTGCACGCTGCCATCGGGATTGAAGTACCAGGAGCCTGCCGACTGCATCATGATGCGGAGCCAGCCGGCATCGTTCGGATCGATCGGAAGCAGGGTGCCGCCGGTCTTTTCCTTCACGGCCTTGCCGATCTCGATCAGCTTGTCCCAGGTGATGTTTTCAAGCGCGGCGGCATCGAAGCCGGCTTCGGCGAGAAGATCGGAGCGGTAGAAGTAGCCGGTGACGCCGGAGTCGAAGGGCAGCGAATAGGTCTGGCCGTTCACGGTGGCGAGTTCGACCTTGTAGGGTGCGAAGCCCGAGTAATCGACCTTGTCATTGAGCGGCTCGAAGGCGCCGGGGAACGACTGCAGATACTTCTGGGCGCCGTAGTCTTCGATCAGCACGATATCGGGCAGACCATCGGTGGTGCCGGAAGCGAGCTGGGCCTGGAGCTTGGTTTCAAGATCAGCCTTGGCGAAGTCGACGATATTGACGGTCACGTCGGGGTGCAGAGCAGCATAGCGCTCGGCCGCTTCCTTCATGGTGGCGCCATTGAAGTTGGGATCCCAGCACCAGACGGTGATTTCGAGCGCCGAAGCGGCGGTAACACTGAACATGCTTACGCTGGCAAGCGCGACAGCAGCCGCACGCTTCCAGCCCGTGGACAAACGGGTCATTGCAAATCCTCCCTAGTGGGTGTTTCCTCCACACCCATAGGCAAGACAGTAGCCGCATAAATCGCGCTACGCAATAATTTCAGTAAATTTTTACTGCGTTATTTTTCAAGGGGTTGGCGGGTACTGCCACGCCAGACCAGTTTCGATGCCAGCGTGATCTGCTTGGCAAGTTCCCGACCGCCGACGCGTTCGAGCAGCAATTCCACCGCCCCTTCGCCGATTTCTTCCGCCGGAAGATGCACGGTTGTGAGCGGCGGATTGAGGAATTGAGCGACGGAAATGTCGTTGAAACTCGCCACACCGATATCGTTGGGGATGGAGAGGCCCATTTCGTGAATGGCGCGATAGGCGCCGATGGCCATGGAATCGTTGAAGGTGATGATGGCGTCGGGCGGGCGCTTTTCGCTAAAGATTTCCTTGGTCAGGCGATAGCCGCCCTGCTCGGTATTGTCGCCCGAACGGAACATGCGGTCATCGAACCAGCCAGCCTTGGTCATCCACTGCACGAAGGCCTGGGCGCGGCGATCGCCCCAGCCGATATAGGCAATGCGGCGGTAGCCGAGATTTGCCAGGGATTGCAGCAGCTTTTCCATGGCGAGACGGAGATCGGCCTGAACGCTATCGATCTGGTCGTCAGGCGGGGCATGGTCGGCAAAAACCAATTGGCGGGCATGACGCTGGAGCCACTCGATCTCGTCTTCATCGTGCCTGCCGATGGCAATGACCCCGGAGGCGCTTTGCAGCATGCCGGCATCGGGCTTGGCGTCGGTGTGGTAAACTTTTACTGTTTCGATCTTGAGGGCAGCGCAGCGGCTTTCGATGCCGAGGCGCAGGGCGACGTAATAGGGATCGACCAGCTCCTGTTCGGGGCGCAGGAAATGCACGAGGGCGAGCTTGGTGAGACCCTGGACATTGGCGCGATTGCGATTGCGCGGCGTCGCATAATTGAGCTTTTCGGCCGTCTCGATGATGGCCTGGCGCTTGCGGTTGGAGATCGACAGCGTCGTGTCGTAATTGAGCACGCGCGAAACCGTGGCGCTTGAAACGCCGACTGCCGCTGCGATTTCCTTGAGTGTGACCATGAGGGCGGAAGCTATATGGGCAAAAGCCCAGTGGTCAACGGGATGTTCAACTCCGTTTCAGCTTTGGAACGGGACGGACCGGCGAAGGCCGGGTGACAACCGTGGATAGGCGATCCCCCACGCCTATTTCAGTTAGAACGCGGAGGGACTACCGGCTTGGGTTCACCAGCACCCTGCCCCGCACTTCGCCCTTGAGGATGCGGTTGGCGGCTTCGGGAAGAGCCTCAAGGTCGACTTCTTCCACCAGCGCACCATAGGCGCGGATGTCGAAAAGCTCGGCGACGCGCTGCCAGGCGGCAATGCGCTTTTCATAGGGCTGCATAACGCTGTCGATGCCGAGCAGGTTCACTCCGCGCAGGAGGAAGGGCAGGACGTTGGTGGAAAGCCCCACGCCCGCCGTGTTACCCAGGGCGGCGACGGAGCCGCCATATTTGACCTGTTTCAGCACTTTGCCGAGGACGTTGCCGCCGACGCAATCGACGACGCCGGCCCAGCGGGCGGGTTCGAGTGGCTTGTCGGCATCGGCCAGGAACTCGGCACGGTCGAGAATGCGGGCGGCGCCGAGGGCGGTGAGCGCGGCACTGTTTTCGGGGCGGCCGGAAAGGGCGACGGCGGTGTAGCCGAGGCGGGCCAAGAGCGAAATGGCGATGGAGCCGACCCCGCCTGAGGCACCCGTGACAAGGACTTCGCCGGCGGATGGCGTAAGGCCTTCGGATTCCAGGCGGGTGATGGCGAGCATGGCCGTGAGGCCGGCGGTACCGACGATCATGGCATCGCGCGTGGTGAGGCCCTTTGGCAGGGGCACGAGCCAATCGCCATTGACGCGGGCGCGTTCGGAAAAGCCGCCCCAATGGGTTTCGCCGACGCGCCAACCAGTGAGCACGACGGGATCGCCAGCCCGGTAACGGCCATCGGAGCTATCGCGGACCGTTCCGGCAAAATCGATGCCGGCGACGTGAGGAAAGGTGCGGACGAGACCGCCCTGCCCTGTCAGGCACAGGCCATCCTTGTAGTTCAGATCGGCCCAGTCCACGTCGACCGTGACATTGCCTGCGGGCAGGCGGGAATCGTCCAGCGTTTCGATCGCGTTGCTGACGCTGCCATCCTCGGCCTTTTGCGTAACAAGGGCGCGAAAGCTCATAGGTCCGTCTCCTGATGCCGGTCCGTTATCGTCCCTTGCCTCACAAACAAGGGTTCCCGCTTTCGCGGGAATGACACGGCGATGAATTGGGACAATCTAGCCTGCCGATGGGCAAAGTCAAAAGGCAGTACCGAGTCTTGTATGGTAGTGGAATTGATTTAACTCATTGATATGAAACAGCAAAATTGACAAATTTCGAGTGTTGCACGAAATCGAGTTGACAGAATGCACCTGTGATCGGCACAGTATTGGCATCTAGGCGGGATCAATCCTCCAGGATCGGCCGGAGACGCGTCATGGGCCCAAGGGCCCAGCCAGGGTATGTGGTCAAGCGCGCGCTACGCGGTACGTCTTCTGTCTGACCGAAACAAACACGGACAGATGCTCGTATCGGCCTTCTGGATGGCCCCTTGGGTAACTCAACCGTGCGGTCGCGGTTGGCGGGCAGTCCATTTCTCCCCCAGCACTCGACCCATATCGATCCCGGCATACCGGGACAGGTTTTGCTGCCATTTCGGCAGCTGGGAGGATTTTGGGCGATGGCCGAGGCGCTTGGCGTCAGCGGGGGTGTGTCAGTAGCGGAAACGCTGCTTGCGCGGCTGCGCGCGGCCAAGGTTGCCGTGCCGGTCGATACCGAACATGGCCAGGCGGCGGTCGATGAATTTGTGGCTTCGGGCGTTGCTTTTGTGGCCAGTTCGCCGGCCATGGAGCAGCGCTTTGGCGATGCGGTGCGGGAGCTGATTTCCTGCATCAAGCCGACGGCGGGGAGCGACGCCATCCTCAATGAAGGCGGCATTTATTACGGTTGCTGGCTTGAGAGCACGGGCACGATCAATGCCGAACTGCTGTCGCGGTTTGTTCCTGGTGTGGCAGGAAGCACCTTTGCCGGCTTTGCGCGGCACCAGCGCGAGGATGGGCTTTTTCCCTACAAGCTGACGCAGACGGGGCCGGTGTTTTCGCAGATCCAGACGGTGACGCCGCTGGCGCGGTCGGTCTGGAACCACTTTGCGCTCAATGGGCGGGATCGGGACTATCTCAGAAAGCTCTATGTCGCCATGGGGCGGAACGATGCCTGGCTGGCGCGCTGGCGTGACACGCAGGGGACCGGGGCCGTGGAGGCTTTTTGCGCCTTTGATACGGGGCACGATCTTTCGGCGCGGTTTTGGCATGTGCCGGATTCGCCGGAGGGGAATGATCCCAAGCGCTATCGGGCGGACAATCCGGTGCTGCCGTTTATCGCGCCTGATCTGACGGCAAATGTCGCCTGCCAGCGGGACTATCTCGCCCTGATGGCAGAGGAACTGGGTGAGGACGGTTCCGGGTGGCGCGACAAGGCAGAGGCGAGCCGGACGGCGCTGTTCGAGCAGTGTTTCGATCCCGATGACGGGTTTTTCTACGATCTCGACCGCAATGGCCAGTTCATCCGCGTGCAATCGGATGTGCTGATGCGCGTGCTGGCCTGCGAGGTGGGGGACGAGGACTTTTTCGCCGAGGCGCTGGGCCGGTATCTGCTCAACACGCGGAAGTTTTTCGCGAAGTATCCGTTCACGTCCATAGCGCTTGATGATCCGCGGTTCGATCCGGCGTTTGACTATAATAGCTGGTGCGGGCCGACGAATTTTCTGACGCTGATCCGCGCAGCCCATGCCTTTGAGCATCATGGGCGGCATGTGGAGCTCACCTGGATGATGCAGCCGGTGCTTTCAGCACTCGTCCGGGGCGAGCGCTTTGCGCAGACGATCAATCCGTTCAATGGCGCGATGGGTTTTACCGAGGTCTATTCGCCCAGCATCTTGTGCCTGCTCGATTTCATCGAGCGGCTGACGGGGATTTTGCCGCGGCCGGAGGGAACGCTGTGGTTTACCGGGCTCGTGCCCTATCAGATCGAGCATCGGGATGTGCAGCATGCCACCGCCTATGCTCGGGTGGTCGATGGGCAGCGGTTTGAGATGGTCAATGACGGGGTGACTCTGCGCGTGTTTCGCGATGGGGCGCCGCTGTTTTCGGCGCCCAAGGGTGTGCGCGTGGTGACGGATCGGGCGGGCAAGATCGAAGCGCTGATCGGGATGAGCGTGACGACGGTCGCCGGTGCGCTGGAGATTGGTGGCGCGCGGCTCGACTTTGCCATTGGGCCTAATGAAGTGCTGGCGCTCAGGGATGGCGCCTTCACACGACAAAAATCTTCGCGGCTGACACACCCAACCTATTGATCGGAGACACTAGCAGCGAAAGACCGCTTCAGCCGGAATGCACAAGACCAAGTAAACGCATCCAGTTCTGACGTACGTAGCTCATTTCGGGAGGAAACCATGAGCAAATTCAACCGCAGGCAGTTCCTGCACACTTCGGCCGGCTTTGCCGGCTCCGTCGCCGTAATGTCCGCCTTTGGCCGGCCGGCCTTTGCGCAGGACACGGCCGTGCGCCACTTCTGGTGGGGCAATCCGGAACGCGACAAGCGCACCTTTGCGGTCATCGACATCTATAACGGCAAGACGCCGGGTGTGGTGGTTTCGGGCGAAACGCTGGGCTTTGCCGACTATTTCACCAAGCTGACGACGCAAATTGCGGGCGGCAACATGCCCGACGTGATCCAGCAGGGTTATGGCGTGCTGTTCGAATATATCGCCAATGGCGCCGTGGTGCCGCTCGACGATTTTGTTGGCAAGAGCCTCGATATTTCGAAGATGGACCAGAGCGCCATCGATGCCGGCACGGTGGACGGGAAATTCTACGCGCTCTCGATCGGCGCGAATTCGCATATGGCGGTGTTCAATACCCGGCTCTTTGAAGAAGCGGGCGTGAAGCCGGGCGAAACGTTTGATCCGTTTGCGTACACTTATGACGAGCTGAAAGAGTTCGCGGCTGCGATCAAGGAAGCAACTGGGGTTCCGGGCACCGACGACAATACGGCCGACTATCAGAACTTTTCCGATTTCACCGTGCAGAAGGGCGCCAACCTTTACAATGAGGACGGCTCCTATGGTCCGACGCAGGAAATCGTCGAGGAATATTGGAGCACCTGGGCTGGTATCCGCGATGCGGGTGGTACGCCTCCGGGGCCGGAATCGGCGGCGCTGGCCGGGGTTTCGGAACTGAGCCAGCTTGGTGTGGTCACCGGCAAGTCGGCGATGTCATATCTCTGGAGCAATCAGCTCGTTGGTGTGCAGGGGCTGATGCAGGATATTTTGGGCGCGGCGGTTTATCCCAATACGCCCGAGATGATCCCGGGATCGGTGATCCAGCCGAGCCAATTCGTGTGCCTGACGCGCGACAGCGGCAATCCGGAAGCGGCGACGGCGTATATGAGCGCCTTCGTCAATGATCTCGATATGACGGCAGTGCTCGGGCTTGAGCGCGGTATTCCGTCCAATTCCGAAGTGCGCGCTGCGCTGGAGCCGAACCTGTCGGCGGCCGAAAAAGTGTCGGTGGAATTCTTCGACAGGATCCAGGGAAAGACCGCCCCGCTGACCGCACCGCCGCCGAGCGGTTCGGCCGAAGTGGAGCAGACTTTCGAGCGTCTCGCCGTTTCGGTGCTTCTCGGCGAGCGGACCATTCCGGAAGTGGCGACGGACTTCCTCAATCAGGCAAAGGCGATCCTGGCTCGCGCCTAAAAGCCTGACCCTGCCCGCCGCCCTTTCCCTGGAGGGCGGCGGGTGTTTTTCATAGTGACGAGGCTGGGATGCATAAATTCCTGAGACGCAATTTCGCCGGCTATGCCTTTTTGTCGCCCTGGCTGATCGGGTTTTTCCTGCTCGCTATCGGGCCGATCCTGGCGTCGCTCTATCTCAGCTTCACCAAGTACAATGTGGTTCGGCCGCCGCAATGGATCGGCTTGGACAACTATTTCTACATGTTCCAGATGGACCAGCGTTTCTGGAAAGCGCTGCAGGTGACGTTCCAGTTCGTGGTTATTTCGGTGCCGCTGAAGCTGATGTTTGCGCTGGGTGTTGCCATGGCGCTCGACAAGGGTATTCGCGCTATTGGGTGGTATCGGGCGCTGTTTTATCTGCCGTCGATCCTCGGCGGGTCGATCGCGGTCGCGATCCTATGGCGGCAGTTGTTCAATTATGACGGGGTGATCAATTCGATCCTGCGGCTTTTTGGGGGCGATGGGCCCTATTGGCTCAGCGATCCAAAGTATTCGCTGTGGACGCTGATCGTGCTGGCGATCTGGCAGTTTGGTTCGCCCATGCTGATCTTTTTGGCGGGGCTGCGGGCCATTCCGCAGGAGCTTTATGAGGCGGCGGAAATCGATGCGGCGGGGCCGGTGCGGAAGTTTTTCGCCATTACCGTGCCGCTGCTTGCGCCGGTGATCTTCTTCAATCTCGTGTTGCAGATGATCGAGGCGTTCAAGAGCTTTTCGGGTGCGTTCATCATCTCCGGCGGTACGGGTGCGCCGCTCGATAGCCTGCTGTTTTTCACGGTCTATCTCTACAACGAGGCATTTGCGTTCCTGCGCATGGGTTACGCCTCGGCGCTTGCCTGGGTGTTGTTGCTGATCATTGCCCTGTTCACCGCTATCGCCTTCTGGACCTCGAAATATTGGGTCCACTACGAGAACGAGAGGGGCTGAGCGATGACCGAGGCGACCATTACCCCCGCCATGCTCAGCACCGCCGAAGTGGCGCGCGCCTATCGCGAGGCCAAGGCCAAGCGCGCCAAACGCGCGGCGCTGCTAAAGCATGTATTTTTGATCGTGACCTCGCTGATCATGATCTATCCGCTGCTCTGGATGCTCGCGAGTTCGCTGAAGCCGGATAACCAGATCTTTGGTGATCTCGGGCTCTGGCCGCGGGAGTTTCAGTGGCAGAACTATTGGGCGGGGTGGAACGCCCTGCCCGTGAGTTTCACGACGTTTTTCTGGAATTCGACTGTCGTCACCGTGCTGTCGGTGATCGGCAATGTCATCTCATGCTCGTTTGCCGCCTATGCCTTTGCGCGGCTGGAGTTTTCAGGGAAAACCATATGGTTTGCGCTGATGATGATGACGCTGATGATCCCCTATCACGTCGTGCTCATTCCCCAATACCTGCTGTTTTTGAACCTTGGTTGGGTGGATACCTATCTGCCGCTGATCGTGCCGCGGTTTCTGGCGGGGGATGCGTTTTTCATCTTCCTGATGATCCAGTTCTTCCGGCAATTGCCGCGCGAACTGGACGAGGCGGCGATGATCGATGGGTGTTCGCCGTTCAAGATCTATTGGGCGATCATCATGCCGCTCAGCCTGCCGGCCATGGCGACGGCGGCGATCTTCTCGTTCATCTGGACCTGGGAGGATTTCCTCGGGCCGCTCGTCTATCTCAATGACATGGAAGACTACACGGTGCCGCTGGCGCTGCGCAGTTTCATCAGTTCGGACGGGGTCAGCCAATATGGACCGATGTTCGCCATGTCGATCCTCTCGATCCTGCCGATCATCCTGTTCTTCGTTATTTTCCAGCGACTTATCATCCGCGGCATTGCCATGAGCGGGCTGAAGTAGGAGTTTTGCCATGGCTGCAGTTACCCTTTCCGAAGTGCGCAAGAGCTATGGGCAGGTGCCGATCATTCACGGCATCGACCTGGCGGTGAACTCGGGTGAATTTCTCGTGCTGGTCGGACCTTCTGGCTGCGGAAAATCGACGCTGTTGCGGATGATTGCCGGGCTTGAGGAGATTACGGACGGGACGATCGCCATCGGCGACCGGATCGTCAATGACCTGCCGGCGAGCCAGCGGAACCTGTCGATGGTGTTTCAATCCTATGCGCTCTATCCGCATATGAGCGTGCGGAAGAACCTGGCTTTTGGGTTGGTGAACCTGCGCATGCCGCGGGAAGAGATTGACCGGCGGGTGGCGGAAGCGGCGCGCATTCTGCGGATCGAGGAGCTGCTGGAGCGCAAGCCGCGGCAGCTTTCGGGCGGGCAGAAGCAGCGCGTGGCCATCGGGCGGGCGATCGTGCGGGAGCCGCAACTGTTCCTCTTCGATGAGCCGCTATCCAATCTCGATGCCGAGCTGCGGGTGCAGATGCGCGTCGAATTGGCCAGCCTTTACAATCGCTTGGGCACGACGATGATCTATGTCACCCATGATCAGGTGGAAGCCATGACCATGGCGACGCGGATCGTGGTGCTGAACAAGGGGCGGATCGAGCAGGTCGGGACGCCCTATGAACTCTACAATGCGCCGGCGAATCTGTTTGTCGCGACGTTCATTGGATCGCCGAAGATGAATGTGCTGGCGGCGACGGCGGCGGGCGGGAAAGTGGACGTTGCGGGGCTTGGTACGCTGTCCCTGCCGGTTGATAAGCAGGCCGAAGGGAAGATCAGCATTGGAGTGCGGCCGGAGCAGGTGACGATTGGCGCTGGCGAATTGACGGTCGAGGGGACGATCACGCTGGTCGAGTATCTGGGGAGCGAGGTGTTCCTTTATGTGCGCGTCGCTTCGGGTGACACGCTGCTGGTGCAGGCGCCGGGGCAGTCGCAGTACAAGATACACGACCCCATCACACTGGGGATAAATTCCAAAGAAGCCCATTATTTCAATGAGGAAGGGCTGCGGGTGGGGTGAGGCCCCACCTCGGTCGTCATTGCCGGGCTTTGTCCCGGCAATCCATCTAGCCTCCGCATGGACCACCGGGACAAGCCCGGTGGTGACGATGGTGGAGAGATCGCATCACCAAAGTCGATGCTTTGAAATGCCTTGTTTTGGGGCCTTTGTGACGAAATTATTGCATGTCGCTTGATTGGTTCAGACTTTTTGATAGACAATTGCTGTCCATCATCTGAAAGCCTAATCCCCTATGAGCCGTAATTTTCTGGTCGTCGATCCCGAAGAGGATATCGAGGTTCTGAAGGGTTTGGCCTCGCCGATCCGGGTGCGCATTCTGAAGCTGCTGCATGTGGAAGGGCCGCTCAATGGCAATGACATTGCCGACAAGCTGGACCTGCCGCAGTCGACCGTATCGACCAATCTGCAGATCCTTGAGACGGCCGGGCTGATCCGGACCGAGACGCAGAAGGCGCGGAAGGGCAATCAGAAGATTTGCCATTCGACGTTTGACGAAGTGCTGGTGATGTTCAAGGACGACATCACGCCGTTGCGGTCGAACTCTATCGAAGTTGCCATGCCGCTGGGGCTTTATACGAGCTGTGAAGTGTCGGCGCCGTGCGGGCTTTGCTCGACTGAGGGGATTATCGGGTTGCTCGATGTGCCTGAGACCTATCTCGAGCCGGACCGGATGAAGGCGGGGCTGATCTGGTTTACTCGCGGGTTCCTCGAATATCAGTTTCCCAACAATGCTAAGTTGGCGCAGAACACCATTGAAGTGCTTGAATTTGCGCTGGAATTGAGCTCGGAAGTGCCGGGGACTTCGGCGGATTGGCCGAGCGATATTACGCTATCGGTCAATGGCACCGAAATCGGGACCTGGACGTCACCGGGGGATTTTGGCGACAAGCGCGGGGTCTATACGCCGGACTGGTGGAAGCTCAAGGGCAGCCAATATGGCAAGCTCAAGAGTTGGCGCGTGACGGGCGAAGGCACCTATGTCGATGGGGTGAAGATTTCGCCGGTGTCGCTGGTGGACCTCGATCTTTCAAATCACCACTCGATCCGGTTGCGGATTGCGGTGAAGCCTGATGCCAGGCATCCGGGCGGGATCAATATCTTTGGGCGCGGTTTTGGGAACTACGACCAGGATATCATTATGCGGTTGCAGACGGCGCGGTAGGGTTTCACGCCATGCGCCATTCCGGCGAAAGCGGGAATCTTAAACCACGGTGGACGAAGGGATTCCCGCTTTCGCGGGAATGACGCCGTGGGTGAAATGTTGGGTTTGTGGTTGGGGCGGGATGGATTGCCGGGACGAGCCTGGCAATGACGATCATCTGGGAGGCCGCGCGCACCGCGAAAGCGGCCTCGTCCAAAAATCATACAAAAGTGCCGGGAGCGACTTCACAGGGCGTGTTTCGTCCTGTACAACCGATTTACTGATACAAATCAGAAAAACAGATTGTATGGGAGGACGAGGGTGAAGGCGTCTGTCGTAGCGAATAAGGATTACACGATCTCCAAAATCGATGATCGTGTCTATGGGGCATTTCTCGAGCACCTCGGCCGCGCCATTTATGAGGGCATTTATGAGCCCGACCACCCGACGGCCGACAAAGACGGCATGCGTGGCGACGTCGCCAAGCTGGTGAAGGATCTCAATGTACCCGTGGTGCGCTACCCCGGGGGTAACTTTGTTTCGGCCTACAATTGGGAAGATGGTGTCGGACCGCGTGAGGAGCGCCCGACCCGTCTGGACCTGGCCTGGCACACATCGGAAAGCAATGCCGTCGGCGTGCATGAATTTGCCGACTGGTGCGCCACTGTTGGCACCGAGATGATGCTCGCTGTGAACTTGGGTTCGCGCGGCGTCGACGAGGCGCGCAACTTCCTTGAATATGTCAATCATCCCGGCGGCTCCTACTGGAGCGACCTGCGCATCAAGAACGGGCGCAAGGAGCCGTGGAACGTAAAAATGTGGTGTCTCGGCAACGAGATGGACGGCCCCTGGCAGGTCGGCCACAAGGACGCGCATGAATATGGCAAGCTCGCCGCCAACACGGCGCGCGCCATGCGCATGTTCGACAAGAGCCTCGAACTGATCGTTTGCGGTTCGTCGAACTCGGATATGCAGAGCTATCCCGATTGGGAACGGATCGTGCTGGAGCACACCTATGATCACGTCGATCATATTTCGCTCCACATGTATTTCGCCAATCGTGACGACAATACTCCGAATTACCTCGGCCTCAGCGAAAAGCTCGACACCTATATCGAGACCGTTGCCTCGACGATCAAGCAGGTGAAGGCCAAGCGCAAGTCGAAGAAGGACGTCTATATTTCCTTCGACGAATGGAACGTCTGGTATCATTCGAACAAGAAGGATCGCGAGATCCTTGACGGCAATGGCGGCTGGCCGCATGCGCCGGGCCTGCTTGAAGACATCTACAATTTTGAAGACGTACTGATGGTCGGCCTGATCCTCAACACCTTCATCCGCCGCTCGGATGTGGTGAAGATCGCCTGTATCGCCCAGCTCGTGAACGTGATCGCTCCGATCATGACCGAGAAGGGTGGCCCGGCATGGGCACAGACCATCTACTACCCCTATTTCTTCGCTTCGGTCTTTGGTCGCGGCACGGCGCTGCAGCTCGTCACCAATTCGCCGGGCTATGAAACGACGCATGCCAAGGACACTGCCTATGTGGACGTTTCGGGCGTGCACAATGAAGAAGAGGGCACGCTGAGCTTCTTCCTCGTCAATCGCCACACCAGCGAAAGCATCGAGACGGAAGTGAGCCTGCAGGGCTTTGCCGGCGGCACTGTGATCGACCATCAGGTGATGACGCATCCGAATTTGAAGGCCGTCAACACGGCCAAGAACCAGGATGAAGTGAAGCCCAAGAAGGGCGAAGGCACCAAGGTCGAGGGCGGGAAGCTCTCGGTTAAGCTGCCGCCGTATTCGTACCAGATGGTGCGGGTGAAGCTGTAAGGCGGAACTATCGCGCCTGCGACCCCACCCCCTCCCGACCTCCCCCATCAAGGGGGAGGTGCAGGGATGGTGGTTGGGGCGAGAAAGTGCCACCCACTCGGTCTGCACCTCCCCCTTGATGGGGAGGTTGGGAGGGGGTGACGCACTATCAAAAGCGCACGATTGCGTCATGACTTCGCTAGCAGACTGTTAGCATTCACCGGCTCCCAGCGGTGAAAACGGAGGCACATCGGCAACGATGTGCCTCTCTTCATTTTGTATCATGTTTTCCGATTTATATCACACAAGCGATTGACAACCCCTACCCCCTAGTTAAGTATGACTTATGACGGCGCTGGAGGGCGTCGAGAGCGGAGTGCGGGAGGCATTTCGCCCATGGGAGGATACAGAATGGATAGACGTAGTTTCCTGATCGGAACAACGGCGGTTGGCGCGTTGATGGTCGCCGGCAAGGGCCTGGCCTTTGCGCAGGAAGCCGAAGGTTCGGCTCCGGACCTGGCGCAGTTTCCCCGCAGCGAAACCGTGATCGTGCACAATCCCGAAGGGATCATCCGCAACCCGGCATGGTTCAACCTTTGGGCCGTGGGCGCGGGCAATGGCACTTCCAACGGCCTGCACAACCTGACGACCGACACGCTTTGGTTCATCGATCCCGATCGCGGCGTCGAAGGCGCCAGCGAGAACGCGGTCTACAATTCGCTCGCCGACGATCTCTGGCAGTACAATGAAGACTTCTCGGAAATGACCGTGAAGCTCAAACAGGGCATCTACTGGAGCGACGACGTCGAGTTCACCGCCGACGACGTGGTGTTCACGGTGCAGAAGCAGGCGGCGACGCCCGGCACGCCCTATAATGGCGCTTTCTCCAACCAGGTCGCCGAAGTTACGGCGCCGGACAAATACACCGTCCACTTCAAGCTCAAGGCGCCGAATTCGCGCTTCCATGCGCTGTTCTCGGTGCGCTGGACCGCAGCATGGATCATGCCCAAGCATATCTATGAAG
The DNA here is from genome assembly GCF_964252865.1 of Devosia sp. LjRoot3. Taxonomy (NCBI): domain Bacteria; kingdom Pseudomonadati; phylum Pseudomonadota; class Alphaproteobacteria; order Hyphomicrobiales; family Devosiaceae; genus Devosia; species Devosia sp. LjRoot3. The sequence continues at coordinate 546,936 of NZ_CAXUPK020000001.1, read as the reverse complement.
CTGTGGACGACATCCTGAGCTACGACGCCAATCCTCCGGTTTCGCTCGGGCCCTACACGCTGCACTCGTTCGATCCGAACGGCACCTGGTATATCTGGGAAAAGCGCGCGGACTGGGAGCGTACGGCGCTCGGCAAGGTCGGCGAACCGAAGCCCAAATATATCATCTACCGGAACAATATTTCGACCGATAACCGCCTGATCGAGATCCGCAACGGCAATCTCGACATGGTGCACGACCTGACGCCGGAAGGCACATTCTCGGTGGTGCAGCAGGATCCGCAGATCCAGGGCTGGTTCCCGGGCTTCCCCTATGCCCATCCCGATCCGACGCTGGTGATGGCGATCTTCAACCACCAGAACCCGAAATTCCAGGACAAGCGCGTCCGCTGGGCTCTGGCTCTGATGCTCGATGCGCGTGCCATGTCGATGGCTTCGTATCGTGGTGCGGCAACGCTCTCGGCCATTTCGGTGCCGCCGACCGGTACGCATCCGCGCGACTACCATGCACCGCTGCAGGAATTCCTGACCAATTACGAGATCGACACGGGCACCAGCAAGGTGAAGCCGTACGATCCCAATATCGGCGTGCAGATTGCCGATATGGTTCGTCCGCAGTTCGGCGATGCCGTGCCGACCGACGAAACCGCCGTGCGCAACGCCTTCGGCTATGGCTGGTGGAAGCAGAACATTCCGGCGGCAGAAGAACTGCTCACCGCGGCCGGTTTCACCAAGAACGGCAACCAGTGGATGCAGCCTGATGGCACGCCCTTCACCTTCTCGGTGATGGTGCCGCAGGAAGGTGTGGTCAACCGTCTCGGCGTGATCATTGCCCAGACCTGGGCCCAGAATGGCATCGGCGCGCAGGCCGAAGTCGACGCCGACACCTGGGGTCGCCAGCGCGTGGGCAATTACGAGTGCAATATCGCCTGGGCCGTGGAAACCTGGGGCGGTCACCCCGACCTGTCGTTCTTCATGGACAGCTATCACTCGGCCTATGTCGCCGAGCCGGGCGCTTCGCAGCCGGATCGTAACTGGATGCGCTGGAAGGATCCGCGTCTCGACGAAATCATCGAGAAGATCCGCGGTATCGACTTCAACGATCCCAAGGGCATCGAATACGGCCATGACTTCGTGAAGCTGCATCTCGAAGAAATGCCGAATATTCCGATCATGGCCTACAACGTGTTCTCCATCCAGTCGAACAAGTTCTGGACCGGCTGGCCGAATGCGGAAAACAACTATGCCAACCCTGTGACCAACTGGTCGAACGGGCGGTATATCTTCACCCAGATTACGCCTGTCGCAGGGGCGTAAGAGCGTCCTCCCGGGTGGCGTGGCGCAAGCCACGCTGCTTTGGGGAGCGCGGTCACCTGCGCTCCCCACGAATTTTCTCCCGCGGGCGAGAAGAGATTCCCGCCGTCGCGGGAATGACGCTGTGGATTGGGTCCAGGTTGGCGTGTCTTGCATCCCATGATGTCACCCCGGCGCAGGCCGGGGCCCATCCTGAGATGACTTCACTCCATAAGGCCCCCAATCTGCGGGAGATGGGCCCCGGCCTGCGCCGGGGTGACATTTAGTGGAGGAGACTGCTTCGGCGCCCCATTGGCCGAGGACTGACCCCCACCGAGTAGGCAAGGACGGTGAGGAGTCCGTATGCAAGGTTATCTCTATTTCGTGGCGAAGCGCGCGCTGCTGATGTTCGCAGTGATATTCTTCGGCGTTTCGGCCATGTTTCTCGTGACGTATCTCTCGCCTATCGACCCGGTCGAACAAGTGCTGGGACGACTTTCGGCCAGATCGAACTTGTCGCCTGAAGCCATTGCGGCGACGCGCGAGGCGCTGACGGCCATGTTTGGCACCGGGCAGCCGATGCTGACCCAATATTTCAACTTCTGGACGCGGCTGCTGCAGGGTGACCTTGGCGCATCGCTGATGGCATTCCCCACGCCGGCCATGGAGCTGGTGATGCGCGGCATGCCCTGGACGCTGGGTCTGCTGCTGAGCTCGACCATCTTCACCTTCATCATCGGCAATCTGATGGGCGGGCTTGCCGGCTACTTTCAGAACAACCGGTTCTTCAAGGCCTTTGGCATCGTGACCATGGGCCTGCAGCCGATCCCCTATTACATCGTCGCCTTCATCATCCTGATCATCTTCGGCTTCCTCTGGCCGGTGCTGCCGATTTCGGGCGGGTTCAGCATGGATGTGCGGCCGGGCTGGTCTTGGACCTTCGTCTTCTCGGTGCTGCAGCACTCGCTGCTGCCGGCGTTCTCGCTGGTGCTGGTGGGGCTCGGTGGCTGGTTCATCGGCATGCGGGCGCTGGTGTCGAACATCGTCACCGAGGACTATGTGACCTATGCCGAACTCGCCGGCGTCAAGCGCGACACCATTGTCGGCTCCTATGTGATGCGCAATGCGCTGGTGCCGCAGGTGACCGCGCTCGCCATGACCATTGGCGGGGTGTTTTCGGGCACGATCATCACCGAGCAGGTGTTCAACTATCCCGGCATGGGATCGCTGCTGGTCGATGCCGTGAATGCCGGCGACTATTCGACAGTTCTTGCGGTCTGCACCGTCTCGATCACCGCCGTCGCGTTTGCAATCTTTGTCGTGGACTTGCTGCATCCGCTGCTCGATCCGCGCGTTCGGGCGGAGTAGAGCCATGTTCGCCGTTTTTCGCGATCTCATCCGCTACAATGCCGAGTTTACCATCGGGCTGATCCTTGTGGGGATCATGGTGGTCTTTGCCTCGCTGTCGTTCTTCGCGCCGATGGACCCCAGCCTGATCTACATGACTATTCCCGACCAGCCGCCTTCGGCGCAGTATTGGTTCGGCACCAACTCGCGCGGACAGGACCTCTTCTGGCAGCTCTCGGCGGCGTTCAAGAACAGCCTGATCTTCGGCATCACGGTCGCTGTCTTGAGCCGCATCATCTCGATCACGGTGGGGCTCGCTGCCGGGTATCTCGGCGGCTGGGTCGACCGGGTGCTGATGTTCATCAACGACATTTTCGTGTCCGTGCCGATCTTCCCGATCCTTGTGCTGTTCTACTTCGTGCTGCGCAACAACATGGACAGTTTCACCATGGCGCTGATCCTTGCCTGTTTCGGCTGGCCGTTTGACGCGCGGCTGATCCGGTCGGTGGCGCTGGGGCTGAAGCATCGCGAATTTACGCGGCATGCCGTGTTTGCCGGGATGTCGACGCGAAAAGTGCTGCTTGAGGAGCACCTGCCCTATGTGATGCCGATCGTGTTCTCGACCTTCATGAACAACATGCTCTGGTCGATAGGCATGGAGGTGACGCTGGCCGTGCTTGGCTTCACCAATATCAACAATCCCACCATCGGCACCGTTCTCTACTGGGCCAATTCGCATTCGGCCATGGTGGTCGGGGTGTGGTGGTGGATCGTCATTCCGGTGATCCTGATCGTCATGACCTTCCTGGGGCTGTTCCTGCTGGCTGTCAGCATGAACGAATATATCGACCCGCGCAGCCGCCTGCGCCGCATGGGGGCTTGAGGCCATGGCTGAGGATATCGTTAAAGTCGAAGGGCTGAAGGCCTATTACCAGATGAACTACTTTGGCGTGAGCCGGGAGGTTCGGGCGGTCGACGGCATCACCATGACCGTGCGCAAGGGTGAGGTCTATGGCATTGCCGGGGAGAGTTCTTCGGGCAAGACAAGCTTCATCAAGGTGCTGGCTGCTGCCATTCGCCCGCCGCTGCGGGTCGTGGAAGGGTCGGTAAAATTCGACTTCAAGAATGGGCCGTTCGAGGTCGCGACGGCGACGCCCAGGGAGATCGAGGCGGTGCGGTGGAAGCACCTCTCGTACATCATGCAGGGGTCGATGAGCGTGCTCAATCCGGTGCGGCGCATCGGGCGGACCTTTCATGACTTTGCCTCGCGGCCGATGGGGCTGACGGGCAAGGCGTTCGAAGACCGGGTGATTGCGCATCTGGCACGGCTCAAATTGCCGCCGGATGTGTTGAAGGCCTATCCGCATGAGCTTTCGGGCGGCATGCGGCAGCGCGTGACCATTGGGCTCGCGACCGTCTGCCACCCCGAATTCATTATCGCCGACGAGCCGACGACGGCGCTCGACGTGGTGGTGCAGAAGGAGGTGCTGAGCCTTATCCGCGACATTCAGAAGGAGATGAACGCGGCCGTGGTGTTCGTGACGCATGACATGAGCGTGCATGCGAATGTCGCGGATCGGGTGGGGATTATCTATGCGGGGCGCCTCGTTGAAGAGGGACCGACGCGGGACATGTTCTTTGCGCCAAAGCACCCCTATACGGCGCATCTGGTGGCAAGCCTGCCGCGCATTGGCGACACCAAGCAGCGGCCGGCGCTCGAAGGGCGACCGCCGAACCTGGCTGATCCGCCGCAGGGTTGCCGGTTCCATCCACGCTGCCCGCTGGCCGTGGATAAATGCCGGCAGGAAGCGCCGCCGCTCGAGCAGGTGGGGCCGGATCATCGGACCGCCTGCTGGCGCTGGCAGGATGTGAAACCGCTGGTTGGGGCCAGTGCACCATCAGGAGTGATGGCATGACGACGCTTCTCGATGTGCGCGATGTTTCCAAGCATTTCACCATGGGCGGGATTTTTGGCCGCAAGACCGTGAATGCGGTGATGGACGCGAGTTTTTCGCTGAGTGCGGAGAACCCGGAGATTTTCACCATTATCGGCGAGAGCGGATCGGGCAAGACGACACTGGCGCGGATGATCCTGGGGCTGGAAGACCCGAGCGACGGGGAAATCCTGTTTCGGGGGAAGAAGGTGACCCGGCATGCGGGGCGGGCGGAGAAGCTCGCTTTCATGAGCCAGGTGCAGCCAGTGTTTCAGAACCCGTTCGAGGCGTTCAATCCGCTGAAGAAAATCGAGCGGTATCTGGAAAGCACGGCGCGGCGTTTTTTGCAGACGAAGGACCGGGCGGCGATTGATCGAGCGATGGACGAGGCGTTGCAGAAGGTGGGGTTGAGCCTGAAAGAGGTTCGCGGGCGCTTTCCGCATGAGATGAGCGGCGGGCAATTGCAGCGCTGCGCCATTGCGCGGGCGCTGATCCCTAATCCACCGCTGCTGATTGCCGATGAGCCGGTGTCGATGGTCGACGCTTCGCTGCGCATGAGCATCGTCAACCTGCTCAAGAGCCTGCGGGATGACCTGAAGGTGTCGGTGATCTACATCACGCATGACCTGGCGACGGCCTATTATATTTCCAACCGGCTGATCATCATGCAGCGCGGGCGGATCGTTGAGATGGGCGATGCACGCACGGTGCTGGATAATCCGCAGCATCCCTATTCGAAGCTGCTGAAGGCTTCTGTGCTGTCCACTGACGATGCGGGCGATGGGAAGCTCGAGACCGATCCGGGGATGGTGACGGCGGCTAATGGGCTGGTGGGTCAGGCCGGGAAGCTGGTGGCGCGGCCGGATGGGCGGGAAGTGAGAGTCTATGGGTAGCGAGATTACCCCCTCCTAGCCTCCCCCTGGGGGGAGGGACCTATCGAGTTTGGGAAGACATTTCGATCCACGACGTCATTCCCGCGAAAGCGGGAATCTTCCTTCAGCGCCATGAACAGAGATTCCCGCTTTCGCGGGAATGACGCTGTGGGTGGGGTGGCCGCGGATTTCATCTGAGGAACAAATGCATGAGCGCGCCGATATTTCGGGACCCTGTCGAGGATGGGGCGGCTGATCCGACGGTGATCCGGCGGGAAGGCACCAATGAGTGGTGGATGTTCTATACCAATCGCCGGGCTGCGGCCGGCGGCAAAGGGTTTTCATGGATCCATGGGTCGCCGATTGGGATCGCGGTTTCGACCGATGATGGGGCGAGCTGGCACTATCGGGATACGGTGAAGGGGCTCGATGCGCCTGGGGATGATGGGCTCAATACGCATTGGGCGCCGGAGGTGATCTTTGCCGAGGGGCGGTATCACATGTTCCTCAGCTATATCACCGGGGTGCCGACGCACTGGAAGGTGCCGCGGACGATTACGCATTTTGTCAGCGACGATCTTGAGAGCTGGACGCGGGTTGGGCCGCTGGCGCTTTCGAGCACGAACTGCATCGATGCATGTGTCTTCAAGAGTCCGGATGGGCTGTGGCGCATGTGGTACAAGGACGAGGGCCAGGGATCGAGCACCTGGAGCGCGACCAGCACGGATATGTTCGACTGGAAGCTCGAAGGGTTGGTGCTGCCGGGATCGCCGGAGGCGCCGCCGCATGAGGGGCCGAATGTGTTTCGGCTGGGCGGGTTTTACTGGCTGATCGTCGATGAATGGCGGGGTCAGGCGGTTTATCGCTCGGACGATACGAAGAACTGGGTGCGACAGGGGATCGTGGGCGGCGAGCCGGGCGTGGATGCGCTGGACCACAAATTCATGCGCCACGCGCAGGTGGTCGTCGTGGGCGACCATGGCGCGCTCTACTATTTCACCCATCCCGAATGGGATGAGCTGGGGCACAAGGAAGGGCCGCCGGATGCGCGGTCGCGGGCGACGGTGATCCATCATGGGCGGCTGACCGTGCAAGACGGCGTGCTGGTTCTGGAACGCGATATTCCTGTCGATCTCCCGCTACTGCGATAAAGTCTCCCCAACAGTCGAAAGCTGTTTTGTGCACTCGTCGCGGCGGTGTCACAGATGGAGGGACAATATGGAAGACACTTTCCAGGACGACGGCCTCGACCTTTTTGCACAAGACGGTCCCCCTGCCCTGCCGGCAGGGGGCGAGTATCTGGAGCGCGACGGGGCGCGGGTCTGGTTCGCCAGCTTCGGCGCGGGGCCGGCGGTGTTGCTGCTGCATGGCGGCATGGGGAATTCCAACAATTTTGGGCATCAGGTGCCGGCGCTGGTTGAGGCCGGGTATCGTGTCGTGGTGATCGACAGCCGGGGGCATGGGCGGAGTTCATGGGATGGCGGGGCGTTTTCTTACGCGCAGTTCGCCGAGGATGCCTTTGCGGTGCTGGATCGGCTGGAGATCGACAGCGTGGCCGTGGTTGGATGGAGCGATGGGGCTTGTACCGGGCTCGCCATGGCCAAGGCGGCGCCGGAGCGGGTGGCGGGGGTTTTCTTCTTTGCCTGCAATGTCGATCCGAGCGGGACGTTGCCGTTTGAGTTTACGGAGACGATCGGGAAGTGCCTGGCGCGGCATCAGAAGGATTATGCAGCGCTGTCGCCGCATGCGGAGCGGTTCGACGAGATGAGTTCAAAACTGCAGGTTATGCAGGGGCGCCAGCCGGATTATTCCGCGGAGGATTTACGCGCGACTGAGGTGCCGGTGACGGTGGCGCAGGCGGAGCGGGATGAGTTCATTCGGGCGGAGCATGCGCGGTATATCGCGGAGACGGTGCCGGGGGCGCGGTATGTCGAAATGGCTGGCGTGAGCCACTTTGCGCCGGTGCAGCGGCCGGGGGTGTTTAATGGGGTGGTGTTGGAGTTTTTGGAGGGGCTGGATGATTAGGGGGCTGGTGGTTGCCGCACCAAAGGGCGTCATTCGCCTCCCGCATGCCACGGCGTCATTCCCGCGAAAGCGGGAATCTCCTCTCGCAAAACAGAGATTCCCGCTTTCGCGGGAATGACGCCGTGTATTTGAATGGCTTCAGCCGCGCGGAGCCCCGCATTCGATAGATCGTCTACTGCGTCGGCGATTCCGCGCCCAGTTCGCGTTGGCGCCGTAGAAAACCGATCCAGCTGCTGAAGCGGTCGTGGAGTTTGCTGAAGCGGGTGGCGGTGTCGTTGGGGACGCCGAGGGTGATCAGTTCCTCGTGCATGTCCTTGAGGGCGCGTTCCATGTCGTCCGCGTCGTCGAGCAATTGCTCGATCTGCTCCTGGGTTAGTCTGACCAATGTTGCCATGACAGATACTCCTTCCCTGGGGGAAGGATACGCTCAAACTTGGGTGTCGTCAGGGGGGACCAATCACCGAGCGTCGCCCCTCGAGCTTGACCGAAGACACTTCATTTGGGCCATGCGTGGGAAAGTGCAGAGCCCTCGGGTCAAGCCCGAGGGTGACGATCTGGGTGTGGGTGGCGATCCTAAGGGGATCAGTTGCTATCCGGCTTCCAGATCGCGGGCGGTTCGCGTTTTAGCGGGCCCATGGTGGTGATGTCGTTGCCGCGGCGCATGGCGATGTTCATGCGGAAGGAATTGCCGATGCGTTCGGAGCGCTCGATGAAGATTTCGGCGATTTCGGGCGCGCAGAGGCGCGTGACGGTTTCGCGGAAAAGGCGCAGCCAGCGCATGAAGTGGGCATCTTCAAGCTCGGGGATAGCCATGTGCTTGGGCATGGGGCGGCCGCCATATTTGCCGGTGCCGAGAAGCATGGAGCTCCAGAAGTCGGCGATGGTGGCGAGGTGGGCCGGCCAATCGGCTTCGGGGATAACGCGATTGAAGACGGGGCCGATGACGGCATCCTGGCGGGCGGCGGCGTAGAATTCGTTGACGACCTGCTGGATGAGGGCTTCGTCGAGGCCTTCGGGGGTGTCCCAGCCAATGCGGGTGAGGCGCGTGCCGACGGGGGGGCGGGGATCGGTCATGGGGTGGACTCAGGGGTAATGCGATAGGAGCAGCGGCGGCCGCCGCTGACGATGTGTTCTTCGCGCTCGACATTGACGTTGGGGCCGAGGACGGCGCGGAAGACGTCGAGTTCGGCGCGGCAAAAGCCCTGGCAGGCTGTGGCGGCGGCGCAGATGGGACAGTGGTTTTCGATAAGCAGCAGCGAGCCGTCGGGCTGCTCGTTCCAATCGGCCATGTAGCCTTCGCGGCTGCGCAGGTCGACGAGGGCGGCGACGCGATCCTTCAGGTCCGGCTTGTCCGATACGGCGCCTTCATAGGCTTCACGCGTGAGGGTTTCGCGGGCGGTTATGATGGTGTCGAGGGCGGCTTCGCCGAGGGTCGAGCCGATGAGGTCGAGGAGCTGGACCGTCAGGGCTGCGTGCGTATCGGGGAAGCGCGACTGGGCGGCCGGGGTAAGCGACCAGGATTGGGTGGGACGGCCGACGCCGGAGGAGATGTTTTCGGAGGTGACGAGGCCTTCTTGCGCAAGGCGCAGCAATTGCTGGCGCGCGGCTTCGCCGGTGATCCCCAACTGTTCGCCGATGGCGGACGAGGAGAGGCCATTGCGCATTTTCAGGGCCATGAGCACGCGCTCGCCGGGGCTGCGCGGCGACCATGCGTAATTTTCCAAGTCCGAACTTGACATATTCGTGGAATGGGTTTTCAAAGTCATTGCTTGGAAAATACTCCGGATGGCCAACAATGGCAAGCCGGTCGCGTTTCTGGTTCTCGGAAGCGCTTTTGAAGGAGCCCCGAAATGGCCTTTGAACTCCCCACCCTGCCCTATTCCACCAATGCGCTGGCCGCTGCCGGCATGAGCCAGGAAACGCTGGAGCTGCACCACGGCAAGCACCATCAGGCCTATGTGACGGCGCTCAACGGTTTCGTTGAGAAGAATCCGGACCTGCAGGGCAAGAGCCTTGAAGAGATCGTTCTCTTTGCCAAGGACAAGGCCGATCTGGCGCCGGTGTTCAACAATGCAGGCCAGCACTGGAACCACATCCATTTCTGGAACGCGCTGACCCCGACCGGCGGCAAGCTGCCGGGCAAGCTCGAAGCCAAGATCGTTGAAGATTTTGGTTCGGTGGATGCCTTCAAGGATGCGTTCAAGACTGCTGCGACGACGCAGTTTGGTTCGGGCTGGGCATGGCTGGTGCTGGGTACGGATGGGAAGCTGAAGGCGACGAAGACGCCGAATGGCTCGAACCCGATCGCTACGGGTGAAGGCAAGGTGCTGCTTGGGCTCGATGTGTGGGAGCACAGCTATTATGTCGACTTCCGCAATCGTCGCCCGGATTATGTGACCAACTTCCTCGATAAATTGGCGAACTATGAGTTTGCCGAGGCGAACCTGGGCTAAGGCCGTAAGCCACCGCACGCACTGAGGGTCGTCACCACCGGGCTTGTCCCGGTGGTCCATGCCATCCTCAAGATGGCGGCTCCCCGAGATGGATTGCCGGGACAAGCCCGGCAATGACGACGGTGGGGCGAGCGTCGTGCGGGTGGCGGCACCAGATCCAATGTTTTCTCCAAATTCTGGAATGCGATGCGGCGGATGGATTGCACCTTGCGACCGGATTGCGCGATTATTGATTTTCAGCAGTTCGCCAGACGCGCAAAGCGCGCCAAGGCGGGTGCGTCCTTGAGTAGCGTTATGGCTGATTTTGAAATGCCGGACAGCATGGCGCTGCGCCCGACGAGAAACCCTGTGGTGAGCACTGCGGAGTTTCGCGCGGCCATGTCATCCGTGGCTTCGAGCGTTTCCGTGGTGACGGCGCGGCGGGGCGACGAAATGGTGGGGCGAACGGTGACGGCGGTGCTGTCGCTTTCGGCCAATCCGCCTTCGGTGTTGATCTCGATCGACATCGTCAGTCGGCTGGCCGATTTCATCGCCAAGACCGGTGGATTCTCGATGGCGGTGCTGGCGGAAGATCAAAGCGAGATTGCTGACGCCTTTGCCGGCAAGGTGCCGCATGACGCGCGGTTCGATCTCGGCAAATGGTCGCGCTGGCCTTCGGGGCAACCGTTGTTGGCGGGTGCAGTGACGGCGATCGATTGCGAGGTGATCGGCTCGATCGAGACGGGCACGCATGTGCTGTTTGCGGGGGCGATCATCGAGGCGGAATCGCATGAGGGGCGCAGTCCGTTGCTGTGGCAGCGGCACGACTATCATGCGCTTTCAAGGATCGACTGACGCAGGTTTTTTGAGCACGTCCTTGCCTCGAAACCGGCAGGTACTTTCAGCAGCCAGGCTTTAGTGCCACACTGCAATCGATTTCCTGATTCACTCTGGATGAGGCAACCGCGACCGTGAGGGCGGCGTTTGCCAAGCGTCCAGGAGGCAGATGTGCCGCGTTTTTTCTTTCACTATCGTACCGATGAAGAGCTGGTTCGCGACGAAGCGGGCAGCGAATTGGCGGATCTGGACGCTGCCGAGCAGCAGGCGGCAGAAATCGGCAAGGCGATCATCGACAAGCTGGCCGGCGAAGGCGGCGAGACGCGCGCACCACGGACCATCGAGATTACCGACGCGCGCGGCGAAGAGCTGCTCTACGTGGTGTTTTGGGAAGGGCCGAAAATCGGCGAAGGGCCAGCGAACCCGGTCACGCCGGTAAGCGTGCACTGATCGGAACCAGGCTTCGCGCCCGGATTATTCAGAAGAACAATGGTCCGCCATGGGCGGTGACGGCGAAGCCCAGAATCAGGGCTGCGGCCAGCGCGGCGTAGGAAACCATCAGATAGACGTTGGGCATGGGGGCCTCATCGCAATGTCTATCAAAAGACTACCAGATCAATCGAGATTAACAAGAGGTAAACGCTGCGTGACGGGGCGCGAGTCGGAAACGCTTTGCCCGAATGTGGCAGTTTTGTGAAATTTTTCGGTCGTCACACTGCTGTTCGGTCATTGGGGCATGAAACTTAGGAAGGGCAGACAGGCGGGCCAAGCCTGATAGAGTGCGGACCAAATCACTTCAGGACTGGGGTCTGGCTTTGAGAGAAAGCGGCACCGGGATCACCTGAAAGCGCTCTAAGGGGGGCGGCATATGACGGACGAACGGAGCTGGGCTTTTATCGAGGCAGCATCGGCCTTGGCGAAGGGGAATGCCAGCCTGGAGCGCTTCCTGATCGAGGCCATCAAGGCGGCTGATCCGGACGATCTGGTGCGTCAGAAGCCCGAAGTTCTGCTTGCCGCGCTCGAGGCCAGCCACAAGGCGCTGTTTGCCGGGTCCCTGAGTGATACGCGCATTCTGCTCACCCCGCCGGCCCATGCGGGTGGCGCGCTGGTGATCGATGTGATTTCGCCCGACATGCCCTTTATCGTCGACTCGACGCTGGCGGCGCTGCGGGCCATGGGCGGGGCCATTCGCCTCTTCTGCCATCCCGTGGTGCGGGTGAACCAGGGCCAGGTGGCCGAGACCGGTGGCGCGGCGATCAGCGTGCTGCATATCCATAGCGAGCCAGTGGCCGATCCCGAAGCGTTGCGCGCAGAGATTGCCGAAACGCTGACCGAAGTGGCGCGGGCCGTGAACGACTGGCGCCCGATGCTCGACAGGTTGCGGCAGGCGATGGGTGGGCTCGACGGGCTGAAGCCGGCGCTGCGCGACGAGCCGGTGCGCTTTCTCGAATGGCTGACCGAGCATAATTTTACCTTCCTCGGCATGCGCGAATATCGGCTTGAAGACGAGACGCTGGTGCCGGAGGACGATACCGGTCTCGGCATTTTGCGCGATCACGCGCTGAAGGTTTTGCGGACGGGCCAGGCCTATGTGGACAGCACGCCGGAGCTGGTGGCTTTCCTCAAGACGGCCGAGCCGCTGCTGGTGACCAAGGCCAATGTGCGGGCGCGCGTGCATCGGCGCGTGCATCTCGATTATGTCGGGGTGAAGCTTTATGACGCCGCGGGCAATGTGCGTGGCGAACTGCGCGTGGTGGGGCTGTTTACCGCCCAGGCGCTCGCGACGCCGCATACCGATGTGCCCATCATCCGGCGCAAGGTGGCCGAGGTGATGCGCAAGAGCGGGCTTGATCCGCTGGGACATGCCGGCCGGGCGCTGCTGAGCGCGCTCGATAGCTATCCGCGCGACGAGATGTTCCAGATCGATACGGGATTGCTGGCGGAATTTTCTGAGGCGATTGCGGCTCTTTATGATCGGCCGCGGGTGCGGGTCTTGCCGCGTATCGACCGGTTCGACAATTTTGTCTCGATATTGGTTTTCGTGCCGCGCGACCGGTATGACGGGGACGTGCGGGCGCGGATCACGCGCTATCTCGCTGAAATCTATGACGGGCGCGTTTCGGCCTATTATCCGAATTTTCCCGAAGGGGATCTCGTGCGGCTGCATGTGATCATCGGGCGGCTTGGGGGCGTGACGCCAAATCCGAGCCGAGCGGAGCTCGAAAGCCGCGTCGAAGCGCTGACGCAGGATTTTTCGGACCTGCTGCAGAAAGCGGCGCCCGATCCGGCAACGATCAGCGACTATCGTTCGGCGTTTTCGCAAGCCTATCAGTCGCGCAATTCGGCCGAGGATGCGCTGGGCGATATTGCCGTGCTGCGCGAGGTGCATGAGGGTGGCATTGCGCTGAAACTGCGGGCGCGGCAGGGCGCCGAGGGCGCGCTGGGGCTGAAATTCTATGCCAAGGGCGGGGCTATTCCGCTGTCCGACCGTGTGCCCATGCTCGAGCACTTTGGGTTCAAGGTGATCGACGAGCGCACCTATACGCTGGTGCCGCGCGACGGGATCGAGCGCTTCATCCACGACATGGTGCTGGCGCCGAGCAATGGGGCGGAGCTGGATGTTGCGGCGCGGGGTGCGGCGATCGAGGCGGGCCTCTTGGCTGTGTGGGCCGGGGCGGCGGAGAGTGATCAGCTCAATACGCTCGTGACGCAGGCCGGGCTCGACTGGACCGATGCGGCGCTGTTGCGCTCGTTCTCGCGCTATTTGCGGCAGATCGGGATTTCGTATTCGCAGCGCTATATTGCGCAGGTGCTGGTGACCCAGGCCGAGGCGGCAAAGGCGCTGGTGACGCTGTTTGGCGCGCTGCATGACCCGAAGCTCGAAAGCCGCGGCATGGCCGAGGCGGCGGCGCGGGACATTATTGCGGCGCAGCTCGAGGCGACGGCTTCGCTCGATGAGGACACGATCATTCGGCGGTTCCTCAACCTCGTTGACGCGTCGCTGCGGACCAATTCGTTCCAGCGGGATGCCGACGGGCAGCGGCGGCCGGCTTTGGCGATTAAGTATGATAGCGCCAAGGTGGAAGGCATGGCTGCGCCACGGCCTTATCGCGAGATTTCGGTCTATTCGCCGCGGGTGGAAGGTATTCACCTGCGCTTTGGCGCCATTGCACGTGGTGGCTTGCGCTGGTCGGACCGACCGGAAGATTTCCGCACGGAAGTGCTGGGACTGGTGAAGGCGCAGCAGGTGAAGAATGCGGTGATCGTGCCGGTGGGAGCCAAGGGCGGTTTTGTGCCCAAGCGGCTCGTGGCCGGCATGGCACGCGATGCGTTCATGGCGGAAGGCACCGAGAGCTACAAGATTTTCATCGGATCGCTGCTGGATGTGACCGATAATCTCATTGATGGCGAAGTCGTGCCGCCGGCCGAGACGATGCGGCGCGATGGGGATGATCCCTATCTCGTGGTGGCGGCAGACAAGGGTACGGCAAGCTTTTCGGACACGGCCAATGCCATCGCCATTTCGCGCGGCTTCTGGCTGGGCGATGCCTTCGCTTCGGGCGGTTCGGTCGGCTATGACCACAAGAAAATGGCCATTACCGCGCGTGGCGGCTGGGAGGCGGTGAAGCGGCATTTCCGCGAGATGGACCGCAATATCCAGGCGGAGCCGTTCAGCGTTGTCGGCGTCGGCGACATGAGCGGCGACGTGTTTGGCAATGGCATGTTGCTCTCGCCGGAAATCCGGCTCGTGGCAGCGTTTGACCACCGCGATATTTTCTTCGATCCGACGCCGGATGCGGCGGTGAGCCTGGCTGAGCGGAAGCGGCTTTTCGCCCTGCCCCGTTCGAGCTGGCAGGACTATGACAAGAGCCTGATCTCGGCCGGTGGTGGCGTGTTTTCGCGCAGCCTGAAGGTCATTCCGCTGAGCGAGGAAATGCAGGCGCTGCTGGGGCTGAAGAAGGCCACCGCGTCGCCGAACGAGGTGATGCGCGCCATTTTGTCGGCACAGGTGGACCTGCTGTGGTTTGGCGGTATCGGAACCTATATCAAGGCACCGGAAGAGGACGATGCCTCGGTGGGCGATCGCGCCAATGATGCGATCCGTGTTGCGGCTGATCAGGTGCGCGCCAAGGTGGTGGGCGAAGGCGCCAATCTCGGTGTGACGCAGCGTGGGCGCATTGCCTATGCGCTCAAAGGTGGGCGGATCAATACCGACGCCATCGACAATTCGGCCGGCGTCAATTCTTCCGACCTCGAGGTCAATATCAAGATCGCGCTGGCGCCGGTGGTGGCAGCGGGGGCGTTGGACGGGGAGGCGCGCATCGCCTTCCTTGCCAGCATGACCGACGACGTCGCGGCACTGTGCCTCCGGAACAACTATCTGCAGGGGCTGGCGCTGTCGCTGGCTGAGCGGGCGGGCACTTCGGAACTGCCGGACCACCGTGTGCTGATCGAAGGGCTCGAAGAGCGCGGGCGGCTTGATCGTGCCGTGGAATTCCTGCCTAGCGATGCGGTGCTCGACGCGCGGGCGGCGCAGGGCAAGGGACTGACGCGGCCGGAACTGGCTGTCATCCTTGCTTATGCAAAGCTGTCGCTGTTTGACGATCTCGTCGCAGGGCGGGCCATCGACACGCCTTATCTTGCGGGTGAGCTTTTCCGCTATTTCCCGCAAAAGCTGAATGAGACCTATCCCGCGGCCGTGGAAGGGCATCGGCTGAAGCGCGAAGTAATCGCGACGGTGTTGGCCAATGCGATGATCAATCGCGGTGGGCCGGCCTTCGTTTCCGAACTGATGGCGGCGACGAGCGCCAGTGCCGGGGAAGTGGCGCTCGCCTATACGGCGGTGCGCGATGTCTATGGGCTGACGGCGCTTTATGCGGCTGTGGACGCGCTCGACAACAAGGTGCCAGGCGCGGTGCAACTGGCGCTTTATGCCCAGGTGGAGGCCCTGCTCTATCGCGAGGCGCTGTGGTTCCTGCGCAATGGCAATGTCGGGGCGAGCGATGTGGCGGCGCTGGTGGAGCGGCACAAGGCGGGCGTCGAGGCGTTGCGTGGTGCCGGCGTCGGCCTGCTGTCCGACAAGGAGCGCGAGGCGCTTTCGGGACGGGTCGCTGAACTCGTGGCGCATGGCGTCGACGCGGAACTGGCGGAGCGGATCGGGGAATTGCCGGTGATCGGCAATGCCAGCGATATCGTGCTGGTGGCGGAACGCGCCGGGGTGTCGATCGAAGCGGCGGCGCAGGCCTTCTTCGGCGCCGCGGGGCAGTTCGATCTCTTCCGCATCGTCGAGGAGGGGCGGAATATTGTGCTGGCCGACCGGTTTGATCGCATGGCGCTTGATCGGGCGCTGGCCAATTTGATGCGCGCGCTGCGCGACCTGACGGCGGACGTGTTGAAAGCCGGGGATATCGCGACGTGGCGTGGCCAGCATGAGGCGGGGATTGCCCGGACGGTGAAGGCGGTGACGGAGCTTACCGGCGGGGCGGCGACTGTGTCGCGGCTTAGCGTGGCGGCTGGTTTGCTGGCGGATTTGGCGCGGGAGGGGTAGGCCTTTATTTTTGACGTCGGAAGGCGCATATTTTTGCCATGACTCTGACCATCGACATTCCGGAAGCATTGCGCGATCGCGTCCAGGCCATTGCGGCGCGATCAAACTTGACACCCTCGCAGGTTGTTGCGGATGCTCTGGAGCACGGGCTGTCACTTGAGTGGCAGGAGCATTTTATTGCTCAGGTCGAGGCGGGATTGAAGGATGCGGACAACGGTGACTTCGCTTCCGATGCCGAACTTTCGGCGCTCGTCAACAAATACCGCCCCATGTAATGCGCGTTGCCTGGACGCGCCGAGCCTTTCGACATCTGGATGAAATCCAGGAATACATCGCGCAGGACCGCCCCACTGCGGCATTCGAGGTTGTCAAAAACCTGACCGAAAGGTCCGTGGCGACACTTGGAACCTCCCCCATGGCCGGGCGGCCAGGACGCGTGAAACATACGCGGGAGCTGGTCTTTGCAGACCTGCCATATGTCGTCGTCTATCGCGTTGCTGAGCATGTCGAAGTCGTTGGCGTGCTGCACGTGGCGCGAAAATGGCCGCGCCGATTCGAATAGCTGCCACTCACCCAAAAGTCTGTCTTGTGCCACTCAGCTCGATCGCCATGGTGACGGGGTTCAATTGGAGATGACCATGACCTCACTTGCTCAATGGCTTGTTGCACAGACTGATGATGTTGCGCTGGCTAGTGTGGTGACCTCGATGGCGGCGGCGGGGGCAGAACTGGCGGCTATCTTGCGGGTGGCCCCGATTGCCGGGCAGACGGGGCTTGCCGGGCATACCAATGTGCAGGGCGAGGCGCAGAAGGCGCTTGATGTCATTTCCAATGATGTGGTGCTCAGGCACTTGCAGGCAAACGACGCGGTTTCGGTGCTGATTTCGGAAGAGCTGGATGATGCGGTTCATTTCGAAAACCAGGGGGCGTTCATTGTCGCCACCGATCCGCTCGATGGGTCGTCCAATCTCGATGTGAATGTGACGGTGGGGACGATTTTTTCGGTGCTGCCGAGCGCGGGGGGCCTCTTGCAGAAGGGGCGCGCGCAGTTGGCCGCCGGGTTTGTTGCCTATGGGCCGGCGACGAGTCTTGTCTTGCGGATCGCGGGTGATGTTTCGGTGTTCACGCTCGATGCTGGGGGTGAGTGGGTGCAGGTTGTCTTTGCGGCCAAGGTGCCCGAGGCCTCGGGGGAATTTGCAATCAATACGGCGCGCGAGCGGTTTTGGGACGCGGCGACGCTGGGCTATGTGAAGGAAAGTGTTGCCGGGGAAGCCGGGCCTGCCGGTAAGCGCTACAATATGCGCTGGGTGGGGTCGATGGTGGCTGATATCCTGCGCATCCTGATGCGGGGCGGGATTTTTCTCTATCCGCTCGATAGCGAGACCGTGAGCAAGGGCGGGCGGTTGCGACTGCTCTATGAGGCGAACCCGATGGCCTGGCTGGTCGAGGGGGCTGGTGGGTTGTCGACGACTGGTCGGCAGGAAATTCTCGATGTGGAGCCGACGGGGATACATCAGCGGGTGCCGGTGATTTTGGGATCGGCTGAGGAAGTGCGGCGGGTGGAGGCTTGGTACGCGAAGGGGTGATTTTTTCGCTCCTAAGAGTGAGGCCCCGACGTCTATCGTCATTGCCAGGCTTGTCCCGGCAATCCATCTCGCCTCCGCATGGACCACCGGGACAAGCCCGGTGGTGACGATGTGATATAGATGGCGTCTGACGGGTTAGAGCGAATTTGTTCTGTGGGCTGGCGAGAATTTGCAACGTTGCCACGATCTCGCTAGAAGCTTCCTTGATGCCCGGCATTCTAACGCCGGACGGGAGCCAAGATGAGCGACGCCACCAATTCTCTGCCCAAGACCAATGCCAGCCCCTGGCAGAAGCGCCCTTTTCACCGCCAGTATCTGATGCGGCAGGCCAATGATCTCTTCGACTTTTTCGAAGCGGCCTCGATCAATCCCAAAGGCGGTTTTTTTGAGCTCGACGACGAGGGTATGCCGCTTGAGGAAGACAATGCGGTCCGGCAGATCCATGTGACGACGCGCATGATCCATTGCGCCGTGGTGGGGAGCCTGATCGGGCGGCCGGGATCGGACGAGATCATCGACCATGGCATGAACTATCTCTGGAACAAGCATCGCGACCAGCAGCGCGGCGGCTATGTCTGGTCGCTCGATGACAATGGCCTGAAAGATGGTGCGAAGCAGGCTTATGGGCATGCTTTTGTGCTGCTGGCCGGGTCGAGCGCCAAGCTGGTTGGGCATCCGCTGGCCGACAAGGTGATTGCCGACGCGACCGAGGTGATCGAGAAGCGGTTCTGGGACGATAGTGTCGGGGCGGTGCGCGAAGAGTTCAGCGCCGACTGGACCGAGGTTCGCGGCTATCGCGGGCAGAATTCCAACATGCACCTCACCGAGGCGCTGATGGCGGGCTATGAGGCGACGGGGCAGCAGGCCTATCTCAAGAAGGCCGAGCGCATTGCCGAGCTGATCATCCGCAAGAACGCGGTGCGGCTCAACCATCGCGTGGCCGAGCACTTTGACGAGTATTGGGTGGTCGACAAGAATTATCGGCACCCCAATGAAATGTTCCGCCCTTCGGGCACGACGCCGGGCCATTGGCTGGAATGGTCGCGCCTGCTCTATCAGCTCTGGGTTTTGGGCCAGAAGCAGCACTCGTGGATGACCGAGGCGGCGCGGAACCTGTTCCAGCGCTCGATCGAGCTTGGTTGGGACAAGGTGCATGGCGGCTTTTTCTATACGCTCGACTGGAACGACGAGCCCGCCATCCGCGAAAAGCTCTGGTGGCCGGTGGCCGAGGCTATTGGTGCGGCTAGCTATATTTCGGCGCATGACAATGATGCCTATTTCCAGGTCTGGTATCGCAAGCTCTGGGACTATGCCGAGAACCATGTGATCGACCATGCGCGTGGCGGTTGGCTCAGCGAGTTGAAGGAAGACCTGACGCCGGCTTCGAACCTGTTTGTGGGCAAGCCGGATATTTATCACGCGCTGCAGGCCTGCCTGATCCCGCTCTATCCGGCGACCGGCAGCCTCACCCACGCCATCATCGAGCAGGACCACAAGGTCCGGTAAGTCTTGGACGTTTCGAGAAATCGGGCGGCGTGGGACAACCCTGCGCCGCCTTTTGCGTTTTGCCTGTCAGCAAGGAGGCGTGGATGCAGACCCTTTCGAACAAGACCGCATTGGTGACCGGGGCAGGCTCGGGGATTGGCAAGGCGACGGCGCTGCTCCTGGCGCGGGAGGGCGCCAATGTTGCGGTGTTGAGCCGGACCAAGGCGGAGGTCGATGCCGTGGCGGCAGAGATCGAGGACCAGGGCGGCAAGGCGATCAGCATTACGGCGGATATTTCGGATGACCGGGATATGGCGCGGGCCGTGGCGCTGGTGGTCGAGCGGTTTGGAAAGCTCGATATCGTCGTGGCCAATGCGGGGATCAACGGGGTTTGGGCGCCGATCGAGGAGATCACGCCGGAGGAATGGGACAAGACGATCACGGTCAATCTGCGCGGGACCTATCTGACGCTGCATCATGCGGTGCCGCGACTTGAAGCGGCGGGAGGCGGGGCGATCGTGATCATTTCGTCGATCAATGGGACGCGGACGTTTACGACGCCGGGGGCATCGGCCTATTCGGCGACGAAGGCGGCGCAGCTGGCAATAGCGCAGCAATTGGCGCTGGAGCTGGGGCCGCGCGGGATCAGGGTCAACGCGGTTTGCCCGGGCTCGATCGAGAGTCAGATCGGGGAGAATACGAGCAAGCGCGGGATGGAAAAGACCGAGATACCGGTGAGTTTTCCGCGGGGTGATATTCCGATTACCGGGGGTAAGCCGGGCAAGGCCGAGGATGTGGCCGAGGTGGTGCTGTTTCTGGTTTCGGATGCGTCGCGGCATATTACGGGGACGCCGGTCTGGATCGATGGGGGGCAAGGGTTGTTGCGGTAGGGTTTTACGCACCAGCGTTTGCCGAACCCCCACCCTTGATCTCTCCCCACAAGGGGGAGGGAGTCGATGGAGCCGGCAAATTCGGTCGATTGTCAGGCGGCAGAGACAGGCGTAAAGACGCGCTGACTTTCTCCCAAAAAGCCGGCCAAATGACCGATAGTTCTGTTCTTGCCGCCTCCCAGACCATTACCGATCTTGCAGTTGAAGCTGCGATCGCAGCGGCGGCAGTGATCCTCGATGTCTATTCGCGGCCGATCCATGCCGTAGCGAAATCGGATGGGTCGCCGGTGACCGAAGCAGATGCGGCGGCCGAACAGATTATCATTGCGCATCTAAAGGAAACCGGGCTGCCGGTTCTGGGCGAGGAGAGCGTGGCTGCGGGTATCGTGCCGGTTCTGGGCGAGCGCTATTTCGTTGTCGATCCGCTCGATGGGACCAAGGAATTCATCAAGCGCAATGGCGAATTCACCGTCAATATCGGGCTTGTGGAACATGGCAAGCCGACCATGGGCGTGGTGCTAGCGCCGGTGACGGGCGAGATTTTCGTTGGCGATGCCAATGGTGCCTGGACCGGGCGCGTGGTCGATGGCGTCGTGACGGAGAAGCGCGAGACCAAGGTGGGCTGGTTGCCGCGCCTTCGGATCGTTGCCAGCCGCTCGCACGGGCACGAGGCGCTCGAAAAACTTTGCCAGACGCTCGATGTCGAGAGCGATGTGTCGGTGGGATCGTCGCTAAAATTCTGTCTGTTGGCGCGCGGCGATGCGCAGCTTTACCCGCGATTTACCCCAACTTGCGAATGGGACACGGCGGCTGGCCAGGCGGTACTGGAAGCGGCGGGGGGAGCCGTGGTAACACTCGATGGCGCCCCGATGCGCTACGGAAAGCACGAGCTGAGCTTCCTCAATCCGTACTTTGTGGCCGCGGCGAGCCTGGAACTCGCCCAAAAGGCCGCAAAAGAGATGCAGACGCTGCTAGAATAAAAGCGTCATGCAACAGACGCTTAACTGATCTGCACGATCACAACCCTCGTAAATCTTGTGTGCCGGGGGTTGTACATATATAGCCCCGGCATATATCGAACCGGCATAGTGCCGGAAGGATTATGCTAGATGAACGTGCGGACGCTCTGTCTATCGGTGCTCTACGAGGGTGAGGCCACGGGTTATGACATCCGTCGCATGTGCACCGAGGGCGAGTTCGCCTATTTCGTGGAAGCCAGCTTTGGCTCGATCTATCCAGCGCTCGCCAAGCTCGAAGACGATGGCCTTGTAACAAGCCGTACGGTGCCGCAGGACGGCAAGCCGGCGCGGAAGGTCTATTCCATCACCGATGGCGGACGCCAGGCTTTTGCCGAGGAGCTGTCGGCGCCACTGGGCGAAGATGTTTTTCGCAGTCCGTTTCTTCTGCTGGCACGTTTTGTCAGCATCCTGCCGCAAAGTCTGGTCGCCGACAGGGTGACCGAACATCTCGAGCGGATGACCGCCGAGCGGCAGCAATTGGACCAGGCACGGTCCGAACAGGAATGCAGCCCGGCCGATTGCTGGGTTCTCAATTACGGTCGTGAAGTTTTGGGCGTTGCAGAGAAGTATCTGCGTACCCATATGCACGAACTGATCAACTTATCGCGAGCCGACGAGCGCAAGGACGCGGCGGAATAAAAGGGGCAGATATTCTATGCGTGCATTGTTTTCCTATGGCCTGGCGCTGCTAATCCTGCTTGGAGCAGGCGCCTGGCTCACCACTGGTACCCTCGTGCAGGGGGGTAACGGCCCGGGCAATGGCGAAAAGCCGATCATCTCCGTCATCGAAGGCGAAGAGCACGGACCCGTGCACAACGCGCTTGCCGATGCCGGCGTTCTGGCTGAACACCATGCGCCTGAAACCGACCCTGCCCTGACCATTGCCCAACGCAATGAAGCAACGACCGGTTCCAATGCCCCGCTGCCGGACGTGCGGACGCAGACCTTTACCGCCCAGCCGATGCCGGTCGAAGTGCCGCTGCGCGGCCGCACCCAGGCCAAGGCCATGGTGACCGCCGTCGCCGAAACTGCCGGCACGGTCGACACCGTGCATGTGACCAAGGGCCAGCGCGTGGAAGTGGGTGACCTGCTCTGCACGCTCGACCAGGGCACCCGCGTTGCTGCCGTCGCCCAGGCTCAGGCCGGCGTCGACCAGGCCAATGCGGCTCTCGCCCAGGCCCAGCTCAATTTCGACACCAATGCGGGCCTGCGCGAAAAAGGCCTTGCCGCTGCCAATACCGCTAACGCTGCCGACGTGGCCCTCGCCCAGGCCAAGGCAGGCGTGAGCCAGGCTGCAGCCGGTCTCGACAATGCGAAAGCCGAACTCGACCGCACCGAAATTACCGCCAAGGTGGCCGGCCTCGTTCAGGACCCGGTGGCCCTTGCCGGCTCGATGCTGAATGCCGGTGGCGCCTGCGCCACTATCGTGCAGCTCGACCCGATGATCTTTGCCGGCATGGTTCCGGAAAAGCATATTGGCCTCGCCAAGCTCGGTCTCGTTGCCGCGATCAAGACCGTGACGGGCCAGGCAGTCGAAGGCAAGGTGACCTATATCGCCTCGCAGGCTGACAATGCCACCCGCGCCTTCCCGGTCGAAATCGAAATCCCGAATGCCGATTTTGCCATCAAGGACGGCGTGACCGCCGAGGCTCTCGTCAATCTCGGCGCGGCTCCGGGCCATCTGCTGCCGCAGTCGGTGCTGACGCTCGATGACGAAGGCACGCTCGGCGTGCGGACCGTCGAAGACGGCGTCGTGGCGTTCCACGAAGTGACCATCGTCAGCGACACCCGTCAGGGCGTCTGGGTGACGGGCCTGCCCCCGGTGACCGAAGTGATCACCGTCGGCCAGGAAGGTGTGACTGCCGGACAGGCCGTGAAGGCCAGCCCCGCTCCTAAGACGACCGAAACCGCAGCCAGCTAAGGACGAGTTTCATGCTCGACTTCATTGAAAAAATCCTGAGGATGCCGAGAGTCGTCCTCACCGTCATGGCGATCGTCCTGACGGCTGGTACGGCTGCGTACCTCTCCATGCCCAAGGAGAGTTTCCCGGCCATCGACGTTCCCTATCTCTACGTCTCGATCAGCCAGACCGGCGTGTCGCCGCGCGACGCGGAAAACCTGCTCGCCAAGCCGGCGGAAGAAGAACTCGCCAATCTGCCGGGCCTGCAGAATATCACCTCGACCTCGACCACCGGCCATGCGTCGGTGATCCTCGAATTCGACATCAATACCGACAAGGACCAGGCCCTTCAGGATACGCGCGCCAAGATGGACGCGATCAAGGCCAAGCTCCCGGCCGATGCCGATGACCCGACGGTCAGCGAAATCGACTTTATCGGCCCGATCATGTCGGTGGCGATCTATGGTACGGCGCCTGAAAAGGAACTGACCCGCCGCGCCGAAGAACTGCAGGACGCGCTCGAAGCCCTTGGCGACGTGCGCGAAGTCAAGCTCTCGGGTTCGCGCAAGGAACAGCTCGAAGTCCGCATCGACCTGCTGCGTCTTGAGGCCTATGGCCTCACCGCCAGCCAGCTGCTCGACGCGCTTTCGCGCAACAACATGGTGGTCCCCGGCGGTACGCTCAATACCGGACAGGGCTCGTTCAATATCGAAGTGCCGGGCCTGATCAGCAATGCGCAGGACGTTTATGACCTGCCGATCAAGACCGATGGCAATACCGTCGTCACCTTCGGCGATGTCGCAACGATCACCCGCAACCTTGCCGATGCGACCGAATATACCCAGGTGAACGGCTCTCCGGCCCAGATCCTTGGCGTTTCCAAGAAACTCGGCACCAACATCATCAACGTTTCGGACCAGGTTCGCGCGACGACGGAAGAACTCGCCAAGACCTGGCCAAGCGGGGTGAGCTACTCCGTCTTCCTCGACCAGGCCGACACGACGACGAGCCTCTTCCGCTCGCTTGAAGCGGCGGTGCTTACCGCCGTGGCTCTGGTGCTGATCACCTGTATCGCAACGCTGGGTCTGCGCCCCGCGCTGATGATCGGCCTTTCCATCCCGCTCTCGTTCATGATGGCCTTCCTCGTGGCGCAGATGCTGGGCATGACCATCAATATGATGGTGATGTTCGGGCTTGTGATCGCGGTGGGCGTGCTCGTCGACGACCCTGTTGTGGTCGTGGAATATGCCGAACGAAAGCTGCAGGAAGGCGTGCCCAAGCGCGAAGCCTTCATCATGGCCATGCGGAAAATGTTCGTGCCGGTGGTGGGCGCTACGGCGACCACGCTCGGCGCCTTCATTCCGCTGCTGTTCTGGCCGGGCATTATCGGCAAGTTCATGAGCTATCTGCCGATGATCGTGATCATCGTCATGATCGCCTCGTTCATTTCCGCTTTGATCTTCATGCCGGTTATCGGCTCGGTGATCGCCTCGACCCACGTGGACGAGAAGGAAAAGGCCAAGGCCGACATCGTCATGTATCCGGACAAGTTCGACCCCAAGAAGGTCACTGGCCTGACCGGGTTCTATGTGCGGATCATGGAAAAGCTGATCTCCTGGCCTGTGCCGACGCTGGCAGTGGGTTTCGGGATCATCGTGGCGATCTTCATCGCCTACTCGACCAACCCGACCGGCTCGGAAGCCTTCCCGGCTTCGGAACCCGAATATGCGACGGTTGCCGTGGTCGGCCAGGGCAATTACTCGCCCGAGGAAATCCGCGACATGCTGATCGAGGTCGAAGACCAGATCCTGCAGGTCAACGGCATCCAGGACGTGATTATGCAGTTCGGCACGACGGGCGCCTTTGGCACCATGCCGCCGGACACGATCGGCAACTTCCAGCTGCAGCTCGTCAACTGGAACCATCGTGTACCAGCCGCGACGATCTTTGCCGACATCCGCAATCGCGTCGACAATATTGCCGGCCTCGATATTCAGGTGCTGGCGGCGGAAAATGGTCCGCCGGCGGGCAAGGACCTGAACATGCGCGTCGAGAGCAAAAACTACGACGACCTGGTGCCCGTGGTTGCCGCTATTCGCGACCATCTGTCTACCTGGCCGGAAGTGGTCGACGCTGAAGACGGCCGCCCCTCCCCCGGTATCGACTGGCAGATCACCGTCGATCGCGCCGAGGCGGGCAAGTATGGCATTGGTGTGCGTGAGCTCGTGCCCTATGTGCAGCTCATCACCAATGGCGTGAAGCTCGGCACCTATCGCGACGGCGAAACCGGCGACGAACTCGACATTCGTGTTCGCCTGCCCAAGGACGAGCGCACCTTCGACGCACTCGACTCCATGCGCATCGCCACCCAGAACGGCATGATCCCGGTTTCGAACTTCATCGATCGCCAGGCTGTGCCCAAGGTCGCCAATATCGAGCGCCGCAACCAGGTTTATGTGATGAACGTGGCTGCGGGCCTCACCAACCTGCCCGAAGGCGTCTATGCCGCCGACAAGGTGGCCGAGCTGCAGAAGTGGATCGGCGAGCAGGGCTTCCCCGAAAGCGTCAATGTCGCTTTCGGTGGTGCCGAAGAGCAGATGGGCGACGCCAACGCCTTCATCGTCCAGGCGATGGGCATGGCAATGGCCCTGATCTTCTTCATCCTGCTGCTCGAATATAACAGCTTCTACCAGGTGATGGTGACGCTCTCGACCGTGGTCATGTCGGTGGCAGGCGTGCTTCTGGGCATGCTGGTAACTGGGATGAGTTTTTCGGCGATCATGACCGGTCTCGGCATCGTGGCGCTGGCGGGTATTGTGGTGAAAAACGGCATCGTGCTGATCGACACCTACAATGACTATAACCGCCACCAGCATGTGGAGCCGGTGAAGGCCATGCTGCTGACGGTCAGCCAGCGTGTCCGTCCGGTTCTGCTGACGGCTTTCCTCACGGCACTGGGCGTTATCCCGATGTGGGCGAACGTCGAGTTCGACTTCATCCGCCGTGAAATCGTCATCGGTGGCATTGCCGGTTCGTGGTTCATCCACCTTTCGGCAGCGCTGGTTTCGGGCCTGTTCTTCTCGACCCTGCTGACGCTGATCATGGTGCCGGTGATGATCACCGCGCCGAGCGTGATGTGGAAGCAGATCAAGTGGCTGGGCACGAACTTTGCGAGCGTCGGCCAATGGGTGACGAGCCCGTTCCGCGGCAAGACCGCCGCGGCACCGGCCGGTTTTGACGGCGTTGCCGTAGAAATTCCGGACGATGCCGACGGCAAGAAGTATGTCGTGAGCAAGGAAGCCGGGCTCGGCGACAAGGAAAAGGACGACCGTCGCGACGCGGCGGAGTGAGCTTGGACTGAGACAGAATGAGAGAGGCCCGCAGCGATGCGGGCCTTTTTGTTTGGTTCAGGTCCTGTTGTCGTTAGCCGTCTCCGTCACCATCCGGCGAAAATTCTCGTTGATCCGGCCCAATATTTCAGCGTGGAAGAGGCGTAGTACACGTTCGAACTCAAGGCCTGCCAAGCGATATCCGAACTCCTCCAGACGGTCCATGAGCGCCTGCGGCCTGGGTTCGACCTGGTGTATGGCGGCATCGTCAGGCAGCGCGGCGAGGAGCGCCGCGTGGGTTCGAAAGCCGTAGTAGGCGGCGATTGCCTCATCGGCATGCGAGGACTTCACGGTCCGCCAGATGGTGCGAAGACAACGTTTGAAGAGCGCGACCGTGTCGCGCTTGATGTCATTGACAGGCATTTGCGATCCCAATGATCGGGCCGTGTCCGCCGATTACGCACGCCCTGAAGGGTCGCTTGCTCAGCCAAAACCCCGTTCAACCCGGCGGCAGGTTTGGTGGGATGCCGAGCGCGAGATTAGCGCCAGGCTGCTCGTCTGCAAAGGGTCACTTCGTGCCCACTACGAAGTCGTGCAATCGCCAGTCGTCGCCGTCGAAGTGGATGTCGCGGCTGATGGGGTTTTGGGGCGCCAGGGATTTGGACCAGAACGACTGTGCTGCTCGGTTCGCGTGGGGGACGGCGATGTGCCATTGGCCGGGGTGGGCTTGGAGGGCCTGCTGGACGGCGGAGCGGCCGGTGCCCCTGCCCCGGTAGGCTTTCAACACGAAGAATTCGGCCATGAACCAGCAGGGTGCCCTGCCGGTAAGAGGGCATTCATCGATGACGAGGGCGAAGCCGGCGATCTCGTCGCCGGACATGATGAAATAGGGGAAGCGCCAGAAGCGGTCGAGGAAATCGTAGCTGTAGCGGCCGTCGACGCCGACTGGGAACGGCATGAACTCGGTCATGTCGTGGAGGTAGAGTTGGATCAGGTTGGCGATGACCGGCTTCTGGTCGGGGTGGGCGGGGACGAGGCTGACGGAAGGCTGGGACATGGTCTCAGCCTAGCCGACAGATACTTGCGTGGCCAGCGTCAACGATGGTTGACG
The DNA here is from genome assembly GCF_964252865.1 of Devosia sp. LjRoot3. NCBI lineage: Bacteria > Pseudomonadati > Pseudomonadota > Alphaproteobacteria > Hyphomicrobiales > Devosiaceae > Devosia > Devosia sp. LjRoot3. Next base: position 519,329 of record NZ_CAXUPK020000001.1, on the reverse strand, counting down.
AGATGCCCACCGTCAACTATTGTTGACGCATAATGACAGAGAGCAAGATCGATCCATCGGAAGACCCTGAGGCCGCGCTGGCCAGTGTCGTGGCGTTGCGGCGTATGGCCGACCAGTTGGAACTGCAGGCTGTGGCGGAGGCGCTGAAGCGCGGCTGGAGCTGGTCGCAGATCGCCATGGCGCTCGGCGTCAGCAAGCAGGCTGCGCATAAGCGGCTGTCCGGTCTGGTTGAACCCCCCAAGAAGTGAGGAATGCCATGTTGAAGCGTTTGATGCAGGCGGCGAAGGACGCCGGCACGCTGAAGGTTTTGTGCGAGACCGCTGAGGGTTTGGCGCGGGCGGATGGGCGCGAGGCGCCGGAGGCGGAGCATTTTGTGGAGGCGGCATTGGCACTGCCGGATGGTTCGGCAGGGCGCGTCTTTGCTCGGCTCGGGCTGGATGGTGCTGCTTTCAAGACGGCATTGGCAGAACAGCATCGGGAGGCGCTGCGGGCCGTGGGTGTCGATGGTGTGGTGGTGGAAAGCGCGCTGGGCGTGAGCCCGCCCCTGCCCCCGGCTGAGGGCGTCTATCGGGCTGCACCCTCTGGGCAGATCGTGGTGCAGGAACTGGCGCGGCTGCGGCAGCGTGGGGTGACAGGGCCGCTTGCGGGATCGCATGTGATCAAGGTTGTGGCCGAGATGGGCCACGGAACGGCAGCGCGGGCCCTGCGCCAGATGGGCGGGGACCCGCAGGCCTTTGTTGCGGCGGCGGATGCGGAGATCGCCGCCGCCTGATTATTCCGCGGCAGGAGCGCCACGCTTGACGAAGCCGTCGGGGTCTTCCTGGGCCAGAGCCAAGGCTTCTTCGGCTTCGGTCGCTTCGCGCTGGCGGCTCCACATCTGTGCGTAGAGACCGTTCTGGGCGAGGAGCTGGCTGTGGCTGCCCCGCTCGGCAACGAGGCCTTCGCGGAGGACCAGGATTTCGTCGGCATTGATCACCGTGGACAGACGGTGGGCGATGACGACGGTGGTGCGGTTGCGCGAGACGACGTCGAGGGCGGCCTGGATGTCGCGCTCGGTCTTGGTGTCGAGGGCCGAGGTCGCCTCATCGAGGATGAGGATGGACGGGGCCTTCAAAATCGTGCGGGCGATGGCAACGCGCTGCTTTTCGCCGCCCGAAAGTTTCAGGCCACGTTCGCCGACCGGGGTTTCATAGCCCTTGGGGAGTGCCTCGATGAAGGCGCCGACTTGGGCCATCTGGGCGGCCTGGCGGACTTCGTCCATCGAAGCGCCGGGGCGGCCATATTCGATATTGTAGCCGATGGTGTCGTTGAAGAGCACCGTGTCCTGCGGGACCATGCCGATGGTGGAGCGCAGGCTTTCCTGCGTCACGTCGCGCAGGTCCTGCCCGTCGATGGTGATGCTACCGCCGGTGACATCGTAGAAGCGATAGAGCAGGCGCGAGATGGTCGACTTGCCGGCGCCGGTTGGGCCGACGATGGCGACGGTCTTGCCGGCGGGCACTTCGAAGCTGACACCCTTGAGGATCGGGCGATCGGAATCGTAGTGGAAGGTGACATCCTCGAAGCGGATGACCGGGCCGGTGACGGCGAGTGGCTTCGCATCAGGCTTGTCGAGGATTTCCGGATCCTGATCGAGCAGCTTGAACATGGCCTCGATATCGGTGAGGCCCTGGCGGAGTTCGCGATAGACGAAGCCGATGAAATTGAGCGGGCGATAAACCTGCATCAGGAAGGTGTTGAGCAGGACGAAATCGCCCAGTGTCAGGCGGCCATCCATGACGCCCAGAATAGCCATGATGGAGATGACGAGGAAGCCGCCATAGAAAATGACGGCCTGGCCAAAGTTGAGCCAGCCCAGCGAGGTCCAGATGCGAATGGCGGATTTTTCGTAGTTCGCCATGGAGCGATCGTAGCGCTCGGCTTCCATCTTCTCGTTGGCGAAGTATTTCACCGTTTCGTAGTTGAGAAGGCTGTCGATGGCCTTGCCGTTCGCATCCGTATCGGAATCGTTCATGTCCCGGCGGATGGCGATACGCCAGTTGGATGCCTTGATGGTGAACCAGAGATAGGCCCAGATCATCACCACCAGGACGCCGACATAGCTGACGCCGAAGAGCCAGACGAAGATGACGGCGACGACCACGAACTCGAGAATGGTCGGGACGATATTGAGCATGGCGAAGCGGACGACCGTTTCGATGCCCTTGGTGCCGCGCTCGATGACGCGGGAAAGGCCGCCGGTGCGGCGCGCCAGGTGGAAGCGCAGCGACAGGCGATGGACGTGGTGGAAGGTTTCGAGGGCCAGCTTGCGCACGGCATGCTGGCCGACGCCGGCAAAGAGCACGTCGCGCAATTGCTGGAAGGCAGCATCGAGGATGTTGCCCAGCACATAGGCAATCACCAGCACGACGGGGACGGCAAGGCCCAGGATGAGCTGGCTGTCTGCGTCGGTGCCGCCGAGGCTATCGATGATGCCCTTGTAGGCGAAGGGAATGAGCGTGGTCGCGACCTTGCTGACGACCAGCGCGCCGAGAGCCAGCACCACCTGCATGCGCAGGTCGGGACGGCCTTCGGGCCACATATAGGGCCAGAGATTGCGAACTGTAGAGAATACAGAGCCTTCGTCCGCGCTAACGGACGGCTTCTTTTCAGTGCTGTTATTAGCCATCAGGCCGGTTCCGCTTCCTTGTGGGGCGCTTGGAAGTTGAGGCCATCGAGCAGGCCTCCAAAGGCGGTTCCGATTTCGGACAGCCGGTCATGCCGGATCATGTAACGATTACGCGTGCCATGAGGCTTGCGCTCGATCAGGCCAGCATCGAGCAGCACTTTTATGTGCTGGGAGACGGTGGACTGGGCGAGCGGCAAGGATTCGGTGACGTCGCCACAGCAACATTCCCGCTGCTGCTGGCTCGCGAGGAACCGCAGGATGTTGAGCCGGACTGGATGACCCAGGGCTCGCATGATGTTGGCGATGTCGTCGTCTTGCATGGGGGGGGCCGGCCGAATTAATCGGTGAATTGCGATGAACATGGTGAGGATTGGCTGGAAGGTCAATCCCTGAGTGAAAATGGCGCCCGGTGGGCGCCATTTCCTGTCAGTAACCTCACTGCGGGAGTGAGAAGACCTGGCCGGGATAGATGCGATCGGGATCGCGGATCTGTCCGGTATTGGCATCGTAGATGGTCGTATATTTGATGCCTTCGCCATAGACGCGGCGGGCGATGGTCCAGAGATTGTCGCCGCGACGGATGATGGCCTTGCCCGAGGCGAAACGCTGGGCATCGGGGGAACCGACTGATACCGCGACCATGGTGGGCACGGCGGGTTCGGCGACCGGCTGCGGGGCGGTTGGCGCTGCGGCGACGGCAGGTTGCTGGGCCGGAGCGGCAGGGGTTGCCGGAGCAGGCGTTACAGCAGGAGCAGCGGCGACTGGCGCCGGCGTTGCTGCCGGTTGAGCAGCAGTCGCGGCGGTCTGGGCCGGCGCCGGTGCAGCCGGCTCGGTCGGAGCGGGAGCGGGCGTGGCGGCAGTGGGAGCGGCAGCAGCAGCAGGCTCAGTCGCAGGTGCGGCCGGAGCAGCAGGTTGAGCCGGAGCGGGCGTGGTGGCCGGGGCAGCGGCAGGTGCGGGTGCAGCGGTCGGAGCCGCCGGGGGCGTCACGTCGGCGCTGGCGACGGCCGTTGCGGGTTCTTCCGCGGGTACGTCGACGACGAAATCGACTTCGGCGCGGGCGATCACGTCGGGTGAACCGGCGGCGAGCAGGTCGGCGCGGACGCGCTGGCTCGGGGCGTCGAGCACATCACCGCCTTCGACCAGCCAGCGACCGCCTTCGATCGGGGAGTCGGCGACGAAGGTGTCATCGACATAGAGACGGACGATGCCGCCTTCAGGACCGGCACCGGCGAAGAAGGTCTGGTTGCCCTCGATTTCGATGGCGTCGATAGTGGGCGGAACGTCGGCAAGCTGGGCTGCTGGCACGGCGGCAGGCACGGCTGGAGCTTCCGGAGGCGTAGCGGCGGCCGTGGGGGTGGCTGGCTCGGGCGCGGTTGCTACAGCGGTCGGGGCGGCAGCCTCGGGAGTAGCTGCAGGCGCAGGTGCCGTAGCGGGTGCAGGTGTGGTCGGCGTCGTGGCGGCGGCCGGCGAGGATACTTCGGGCGCGGCGGGCGCTTGCACCACCTCCGTCTGAGCAGGTGCCGGGGTCGCAGGCGTTGTTGCCGGGGTGGCGGGAGCAGCAGGGGCAGTCGTGGGCGCAGCAGCGACGGCGACTGGCGCCGGCTCGGCTGCGGTTGGGGCGGCGGGTTCGGCCGTGGCGACCGCCGTTGCGGCCGGCGCGTCTGTGCGGGTCAGACCTTGCAGGACTTCGCTCGCCTGGCCCGGGGCACTGGCGACAACCAGCGGCTGGGTGGACTTGTCTTCGTTGACGACGACGACAAAGGACTGGGCCGCCCTGCCCTCCTTGCCCCGTTCGGCGAGCGTGATTTCAACGCCGCCGGCCGGCAGGGGCTGATCAGGCACGAAGACCCAATCGCCGGAGCTTTCGACCGTGGTGCTGCCGAGCAAGGTGTCATCGGAATAGACTTCCACTTCGCTGCCGGGCCTGCCGCTGCCGGCGATGACCACGGAGCCATCGGGCTCGGCGCGGAGCAGGCCGAAGGTCGCGGCGACGAGATTTTCCGGAACATCGGCGGGTGGGACGACGTCGAGCGCAGGGGCGGTGAGCTGTGCTTCGGGCGCGGCTGGTGCGGCGGGCACGGCCGGCGCTTCGACTTCTGCCACGGCTTCCACCGGCGCCTTGGGGAAGAGGCCGGCATCGCCGAGTTTGCCCCTGATGCACTGGCCCATGCCATCGGGGCTGTTGAAGCAGTTTACCGCAGTGGGGGCGACAAAAACGCCGGCAATGACGAGCAGAGTGACGGCAACTGCCCCGATCGTCAGGGCGAGAGGTCGTTTCGGAGCAGTTTCGGCCAGTTTGTCCTCCCGGACGGTTGTCAGCCAGTCGCCTTTTGAGCTGGCCGCGCAGTCGCCAATACTGAGGACGACTGCACCGCTTCAGTCTTCAACAGCTTGTATGTGATTGATTCATACAGAGCTTCAAAGGACGCATCAATGATATTGGACGAGACGCCGATGGTGCTCCACCGCTCGCCAGTGCCATCTCGGCTTTCAACCAGTACACGGGTGACCGCGCCCGTGCCGCCGTCCAGGATACGGACCTTGAAATCGACCAGTTCCAGGTCTTCGATGCGCGCCGAATAAATGCCGAGGTCTTTGCGGAGGGCCTGATCCAGGGCGTTGACCGGGCCATTGCCCTCGGCGACGGACATGAGCAATTGGCCATCGACGCGGACTTTTACCACGGCCTCGGTGACGGTGATCTCTTCGCCCTGCGCATTGTGGCGGCGCTCGACCATGGCGCGATAGTGCTCGACATCGAAGAAGCTTGGCAACGTGCCGAGGACTGAGCGGGCGAGGACGGCGAAGGAGGCGTCGGCGCCGTCATAGGAATAACCCTGGGCTTCGCGCTCTTTGACTGTGGCGAGCAGCTTTTCGAGGCGGGGGTCGTCTTTTTCGAGCACGATGTCGTGGCGCGCGAGAGCGGTGAGCAGGTTGGATTTGCCGGCCTGCTGGGAGACCATGATGGCGCGTTCATTGCCCACGCTTTCGGGCGGGACGTGCTCGTAGGTCGAAAAATCCTTGAGCAGGGCCGAGGCGTGGATGCCGGCCTTGGTGGCGAAGGCAGCGGCGCCGACATAGGGCGCCTGGCGCGCCGGGGCGCGATTGAGGCGATCGTCGAAGGCGCGGGAAATGTGCGTCAGGCGTTCGAGTTTTTCGGGCGTGATGCCGGTTTCGAAGCGCTCGGCATAATAGGGTTTTAGGACCAGCGTCGGAATCAGGGTGACGAGATTGGCATTGCCGCAGCGCTCACCGAGGCCGTTGAGCGTGCCCTGGACCTGGCGCACGCCGGTTTCGACGGCGGCGAGGGCATTGGCGACGGCTTGGCCGGTATCGTCATGGGGGTGGATGCCGAGTTTTTCGCCGGGGGCGAATTTGAGGACGGTGCCGACGATGGTGCGCACTTCGGAGGGCATGGTGCCGCCATTGGTGTCGCAGAGGACGACCCAGCGGGCGCCGGCTTCGAGGGCCGTGGTGACGCAGGAGAGGGCGTATTCGGGATTGGCTTTGAACCCATCGAAGAAGTGTTCGAGGTCGATAAGCACTTCCTTGCCGGCTGATGCCGCTGTGCGGACCGTGTCGGCGAGGCCTTCGAGGTGTTCGTCGGTGGTGGAGCCAAGGGCAAGTTCGACCTGATAGTCCCAGGCCTTGGCGACGAAACAGGTGGCGGCTGCGGCGGAATTGACGAGACCCTGTACGCCGGGATCATTGGCGGCGGAGCGCCCTGCCCGCTTGGTCATGCCGAAGGCGGTGAAGGTGGCGCTTTTGGTGCGCTTTTTTTCGAAAAAGGCCGTGTCGACGGGATTGGCGCCCGGATAGCCGCCTTCGATGTAGTCGACGCCCAGCTCCTCCAGGAGATCAATAATGGCGATCTTGTCCTCGAGCGAGAATTCTACGCCGGCCGTCTGCGCGCCGTCGCGCAGGGTCGTGTCGAAAAGATAGAGGCGGTCTCGGGACATTTTTGGGGCCTGTTAGTCTTGGTTATTTCAGGGGCCAGGTGGCCGTGTCGTGATCGGGGTGCTGGTTGTTGGTGGCCTTGATGCCGCTCCACCAATCCTGCCGATTGGGGTCTTCGGTAATGCCGCCGTGCTCAATCACGGGTAGCGTATCGAACCAGGGGACCCGGCTTTCATTGCCGGTATTGGCACCGGGCGGGAACAGCTCGGGATGATCGAGCGAGCCGATGGTGAAATTGACGCGGTTGCCGGTGAGGTCTTCGTAGAAAAGAGGTGTGCCGCACTTGTTGCAGAAGCCGCGATCGACGTGGTCGGAACTGCGGAAGCGGCTGGGCTCGCCGCGGGTCCAGGTGATAACTTCACGCGGGGCGGCGACGAGGGCGGCAAAGATATTGCCCACCGCCTTCTGGCACATGCGGCAGTGGCAGATGTGCGAATTGTCGAACATTTCGGTGGCGTGATAGCGCACGGCGCCGCATTGGCAGCCGCCGCTGACCTCCATCTTGTAGCGGTCCATCAGGTGGTCTCCTTGGGCGGCCAGGTCTCGGTGTCGTGATCCGGATGCTGATGATTGCTGCGCTTGATGGCTTGCACGAGCGTGTCATCGCCCTGGCCGGTGATGGTGGCGATATGGGCGACGACATCGGCCGCCCAGGAAATGCGGCCCTCTTCGCCATAAAAATGGGTGGGGCGCATGGCTTCGGGATTGTCGAGGGAGCCGATGGTGATGGAAACCCACGATTGATCGGGCGTGCGCCAGGCGAGCGGGGTGCCGCAGGCCGCGCAGAAGCAGCGCTCGCCTTCGTCGGAAGTGCGAAAGACCGAGAGCTGGCCGCGGGTCAATTCGAAAAAGCGCGCGGGAACCCCGGCAAAGCTGCCGAAGAGATTGCCCGAGGCCTTCTGGCACATGCGGCAATGACAGATGCAGGGGCGCGCGGGCTGGCGATGGAGCGCATAGCGCACCGCGCCGCACTGGCAGCCGCCGGTGATACGCACATCGTCTCCGCTTTCATCCTTACGCCAGGCCAGGCTCTCCTCCGCGCCGGACATTTATTCCTGCCTCGGCGGCCAGGCTTCCGTATCGTGGTCCGGATGCTGGTTGGAATGGATGCCGGCCATGAAGTCGCGCCATTCGTCGCTGACTTCGCTGCGCATGGGCAGACTGGTCAGCGTGTCGAAGAAGGGCAGCTTGTCGGCGGGATTTACCTGAATTTCGGGGGCGGCGACGGTGGGATCGTCGAAGGCGCCGATGGCGAGTTCGAGGCCGAAGCGGGTTTCATAGGCGAGCGGGGTGCCGCAATCGCCGCAGAAGGCGCGGCGGGCAGCGTCCGAACTCTGGAACCATTTGGGTTCGCCACGGGTCCAGGTGGCGTTGTGTGACGTGACCAGCGGGCCGAAAAAGCCGCCGAACGCCTTTTGACACATGCGGCAATGGCAGATGGAGGGGCGGCCGAGACGTGTGACGCGGAAACGAACCGCGCCACACTGGCAGCCCCCGGTATGGGCATCATTGGGGGGCATGGCAGACCACTTCGATATTGTTGCCATCGGGATCGAGCACGAAGGCGGCGTAGTAGTTTTCGCTATAATGCGGGCGCAGGCCCGGGCCGCCATTGTCACGGCCACCGGCGGCCATTGCGGCGGCATAGAAGGCGTCGATCGCGGGGCGATTTTCCGAGGCGAAGGCGTAGTGGCGGCCGGGGCCGGTATCCCTAGCTTCGGTCAGCCAGAAATCGGGATGGCCCTTGCCATAGCCGCCGACCTTGACGCCGCCGGTATATTCTTCTGGCACCTGCATCAGAAAGCTGATGCCCAGGGGGGCGAAAGCTGCGTCATAGAAAGTTTTGGCCTTGTTCCAGTCCGCGACGAGAATTCCGACGTGATCAAGCATGGTGGTAGCTCCTGTGTTGAGGAGGCCATGGAGATGGGGGCTTGTGGTCAGGGTGTGTCAGGAGGAATGCTGTCATTGGGGTTTCTCGTGGAGAGTGGCCCATATGGTTTCGCTGACGTCGTCGGGACGGGCGAGGATGTCGTTGTTCCAGAGGCGGAGGAGACGGAAATTTAGCGCGTGGAGGTAGGTATCGCGGGTGAGATCGCGGGTGGATTCAGCGTGTTGGGAGCCGTCGGCTTCGATGATAAGGCGAGCATCGAGGCAGACGAAGTCGGCGATGTAGTGATCGACCGGAAACTGCCGGCGGAATTTGAAACCGGAGAAGCGCCGGCTTCGCAAAAGACTCCACAGCCGCTGTTCGGCTTCAGTCGGTTCGTGGCGCATGGAGCGGGCGCGGCCGCGGAGGAGACCGGAAACTTTTCGATGCTTCGGCGAAGAATACCCCTCATCCGCCCTTCGGGCACCTTCTCCCGCAAGGGGAGAAGGGGGCACCGGGGACTGGGCGGCAGAGGAGCTCCCCTCGCCCCTTGCGGGAGAGGGTGGATCGGCCGGAGGCCGAGACGGGTGAGGGGTTTGTTCGGGAGCCCGAAAACTCACCTCTTCACCTCCCATTTGGTCGCGCGCTGGCCTTGTTCGTCCTTGTAGTCGAGGAGGGCGATGCCTTGGGCGGCGAGGTCGTTGCGGATGGCGTCAGCCCTGGCAAAATCCTTGGCATTGAGGGCCGCGAGGCGGTCGGCGATGGCGTTGGCGATGTGGGCGGGGGCTTCCCAGCCGTCGTTGGAGTCGAGGAGGCTATCGAGGCTGAAGCCGAGGAAGCGCAGGGTGGCGGCGAGGCAATGTTTGGCATTGCCCTCTTCGCGGTTGGCTTTCTTGGCGATGAAATCGAGCGCGACGCTGGCGCGATGGAAGTTGAGGTCGTCGGCCAGTTCATTGACCACCGAGGCGTCGGGGGCCTCGCCTTCGGCAAGGGTGGCGCCGCGGGCGGCGCGTTGCCAGTCGCGGAGTTTTGCCTCGGCCTCTTCGAGGCGCTTTACCGTGAAGTCGATGGGCTCGCGATAGTGGGTCATGAGCATGGCGAGGCGCAGAACGTCGCCGATCCAGGCGCGGCCGCCCATGGCGCCGGTTTCCAAGAGTTCGTTGATGGTGACGAAATTGCCGAGGCTCTTGGACATTTTCTGTCCTTCGACCTGCAGGAAGCCGTTGTGCATCCAGACATTGGCCATGGCATGGGTGCCATGGGCGCAACGGGACTGGGCGATTTCGTTTTCGTGGTGCGGGAAGATCAGGTCGAGCCCGCCGCCATGGATGTCAAAAGTCTGGCCGAGATAGCGCTCGGACATGGCGGAGCATTCGATATGCCAGCCGGGGCGGCCGCGACCCCAGGGGCTCGGCCAGCCGGGTTCGGTTTCCGAGGAGAGTTTCCAGAGGACGAAGTCGGCCGGGTCTTCCTTGTGGGCTTCGACCGCGACGCGGGCGCCGGCGAGATTGTCTTCGAGATTGCGGCCGGAGAGCTGGCCGTAATCTTCCATGGAACGGGTGCGGAAGAGGACTTCGCCGCCGGCATTATAGGCGTGGTTCTTTTCGATCAGCGCCGAGATCAGGGTTTGCATCTCGGTGATGTTGTCGGTGGCGCGCGGCTGATGCGTCGGCTGCAGCGTGCCAAGGGCCTTCACGTCGGCGAGGAACTGGTTCTCGGTCTTTTCCGTGACCTTGCGGATCGCCTCGTTGAGCGGCAGATCGGGGAAATCGCGGAGGGCGCGGGCGTTGATCTTGTCGTCGACGTCGGTGATGTTGCGCACATAGGTGACGTGGCTTTGGCCATAGACATGGCGCAGCAGCCGGAAGAGCACGTCGAAGACGATGACCGGGCGCGCATTGCCGATATGGGCGAAGTCATAGACCGTCGGACCGCAGACATACATGCGCACATTGGTCGCATCCATGGGCGCGAAGGGCGCCTTGGTGCGGGTGAGCGTGTTGTAGAGGGTGATCTGCGGCTTTGCCGTGGTCATCGAGAGGTCCTATGGGCCAGACGGTATGGTCTTAGGTGGTTGCGCTGTCGAACCGGAAAAGTGGCTTCCACTTTTCCTGACAACGCTCCGCTGGCGGGAGCCTCTATCTTCAGAGAATTTTAGATGAAGAAGACCGCTCCGCCAACGCTTGGGTTAGCAGGTAATAATGCAGGCGGTAATGGTGCACTTGGTCTTCATGGGCGGGAGATTGGCCGCGCGCACTGAATAAATCAAGCGCAAAAGAAAAGAGGGCGGCCCGAGGGCCGCCCATTTCGCTTTGGAGGCGAACATCATCCAAGGGAGGATGATCTGGCTAACTGCCACTCGACCATGGGCCTTGTGGCGTAATTCTAAACTGCTCCTGACCGCCATTCGACCGTAGGTCTCATGGCCTGATCCCCTAAAATCGCTCCACTGGAGCGATTTTGCCCTGTGGGCTGCGGATCAGCTCCGGAACTGCTGATGGCATTGGCCGCAGGTGCCGCCAATGGCTTGAAGAGCTGCGGCATAGGCCGCGGCATCGCCCGCTTCGGCGGCGGCAAGGCCGCTTTCGGCGGCAGCTATGCCCGTGTCGACGATGGCTGCGAATGCATCCCAGTTTTCCCAGATGGCGGGAAGCGCCTTGGATTCACCCACGATCGAGCCTTCGGGGAAAAGGGCCGTGATATGGCTATAGTTGTCGCGCAGCTTGGTCATGGCGGCGACGGCTTCGGCACCGGTCAGGTTGCCGGCAGTGCGCAAAATGCCACCATCTTCACGCATCAGGTTTTGACGCATGGTGACGGCCTCTTCGGGCGTCGCCGGCGGGGTAAAGGCGTCTTGCGCCAGGGCCGCGACGGTGCCGACAGCGAGGACAGCGGCGACGGCGATCACGGAAAACTTCTGAAAAATCATAGGCTGCACCCTCAACATGCGTTTGCTGCCAACCGCTCCAAGCGTCGGCACGACGTCTTGCCGGTCTCCTCCCCCGGCAGGGTGACACTGCCATGCGGCTGCATCGCTCCCAACGTCAACACAGGAATGTTACCGAATTGAGGTCAGGTGGAGAGCGCCACCACGGTCTGGTCGATATCGCCGAAAACCGAGCGCCCGCCGGTGCCGATGGCCGCGATGCGAACGCGGTCGCCGGGCTTGAGGAACGGCGTGCGGGCGCGGCCGAATTTCGCCTTTTCGGCGGTACGCGCCTCGGCGATGCAGCCAAAGCCGATGCCGTCTTCCTTGATGGGAAGGGTCGCGTCGTGATGGTTGGCGATGGTGCCGGAGCCGATGATGGTGCCGGCGCCGAGCTGGCGGGTGCGGGCGGCTTCGACGATGAGATCGACGAGGTCGAAGTGGACGTCGACGCCGGCATTGGGCTGGCCATAGAGCGTGCCATTGACCTCGACGCGGACGGGCAGGTGCAGGCGATTGTCGCGCCAGCGGTCGCCGAGCGTGTCGGGAGTGACGACGACGGGGGCAAAGCTGGTGGAAGGCTTTGAGTGGAAGAAACCAAAACCGTTTTGCAGGTCGTCGGCGACGAGGCGGCGGAGGGAGACGTCGTTGCAGATGGTGACGAGGCGAATGGCTGAGGCGGCCTGTTCGCGGCTGGGGCGCATGGGTACGGCACCGATGATGACGGCCACCTCGACCTCGAAATCGAGCGCGAGGTCATCCTCAGGGACGACGATGGGGTCGGAGGCGCCGGAGAGCGAATCGGAGCCGCCCTGGTAGAGCAGCGGTCGGACAGATTGCAGCTCTTCGTCCTTGCTGCCCTTGAGGGAGCGGACGCGTTCGAGATGGCCCATATAGCCGGCGCCATCGATCCACTGGAAAGCGCGGGGCAGCGGGGCAAGGACGGCGGAGGGCTCGAAGGGCTGGCCCGATATTTCGCCCTTGTCGAGCTGGCCTGAGAGAGCCGCGAGGGCCGGAGACAAGCGATCCCAATCGTCCAGAGCCGCTTGCAGGCTGGGGGCGATGCGGCCGGCGGAGACACAGCGCGAGAGATCGTGGGAAACGACAACCAGTTGCCCGTCGGGGCGGTTCGCGCGGAGGGTGGCGAGTTTCATGGACGGGCGATCTCTCTTTTGTGTTGCCTGGCGGCGATATCGTCGGCGTTTCAGATTGCTATAGTGTTGCCATTGTCGCCAGCGATGTCTTAAGGCGACATACGGCCGCCTGATATGGCCGACGAACAGGACCCATTCGTGACCTTATCTGCTTCTGGTTTTCGCGCGTCGATTTTGCTGCTTCTGGCGGCACTGATTTTTACGCTCGATGTGCAGACCGTCTATGCCCAATCGACCCAGTGCATGCAGCTCGACAATGCCTTGCGCCAGTTCGACCGCAATGGCGACTTCCGACAGATGCAGAACAATTCGGGCGCGGCGCGGCAATTGCAGCGCGACGTGCAGGCGGCGGAAAGCCAGTATATTCGCGAGGGCTGTAACGACGCGGCGCGAGCCGGGCAGCAGCTGACGCGGCAGTGCCAGCAGATCGCCCGGGCGGTGCTGAGCCTGCGCGACGAGTTCGCCAAGGTTTCCCAATCGGTCGACACGGCCAATGCCGTGGCGCAGCAGCGCGAGGCTATTTTGCAGGAGATGGCGCGCTTTGGCTGCAATGCCGGCTCGTCCGCCACGTTCAACCAGGAACGCCAGTCGATCTTTGATCGCGTCTTCGGCTCGACCTCGGAAGGCGATTTCACCAATGGCGACATGGTGGATGGTGGCGACTACTGGGGCTATCAGGGCTATGCGACCGTGCGCACCGTCTGTGTGCGGCTTTCAGACGGCTATTTCTGGCCGATCAGCTATTCGACCCTGCACGAATATATCGGCAACGACCTGCAGCAGTGTCAGGCCATGTGTCCTAACACGCAGGTCGACCTCTATTACTATGACAATCCCGGCCAGGAGCCGGAGCAGATGCAGAACGTCTATGGCTCGCCCTATACGTCGCTGCCCACCGCCTTTGCCTATCGCAACCAGTTCGACAAGAATGCCAGCTGCAAGGTGGCGCCGAAGACCGACGGCACGGTGACGCTCACCGCATCAGGTGGCGGCGATGCGAAGGCCATGCTCGATATTGCCGGCCTGTCCTTCCCCCTGCCCCGGCGCGATCCGCGCGGCGCGGTGCCGGTGACACCGGTTCAGGCGGCGCCGGTCGAGGCCGTTGCGGCTGTGGCCATGATCGATGTGCCCCTGCCCCGCCCGCGTCCGGCGGGTCCAGGCGAAGTCGCTGTCCGCCCCAGCGCCAGCCAGACGCCGGCCGAGGCGGACCTGCGGATCGTTCACTTCGGTGAAAAGACCGTCAGGGTAGTCGGTCCAGACACGCCTTACGCCCAAGCAGGACGAGCAGGGACTTAAGCTCCGGACCATCATGGCGGCCCGTGAGGGCCATGCGGAGCGGCATGAACAAGGGCTTGCCCTTGCGTCCGGTCGCGCCCTTGAGGGCATTGGTCCAGGTGGACCAGGTGGTTTCGTCCCAGGGTTCGGGCGGCAGCATGGCCTTGGCGAGGTCGAGGAACTCGCGGTCTTCGTCGGCGACAACGGGCTCAATGGGGCCGGTGACGAGCTTCGACCATTCGGCAATATCGGGGAAGCGCACGAGGTTTTCGCGCAGGAGAAGCCAGATGGCTTCGCCTTCGAGGCCCATGGAGGAGAGGCGCGGGAGCGCTTCCTCATAAGACATGGTGTGGAGGAGGCGCGCGTTGAGGCTGTCGAGTTCGGCGGGATCGAACCGGGCGGCGCCGTGTGAAATCATCGAGAGTTCGAGTTTTTCGGCAATGGCGTCGAGGTTTTCGTAGGGCTCGATGGGAAGGCTGGTGCCGGTGAGGGTCGCCATGATGGCAACCGCGAGCGGTTCATAGCCTTCATTGCGGAAATCGGAAATCGACTGAGAACCCAGGCGCTTGGAAAAGCCCTGGCCAGCGGCGTCGGTGAGGAGATTGTGGTGGGCGAAGGTCGGGACCGTGCCGCCGAGGGCCTCGATGATCTCGATCTGGGTGCCGGTATTGGAGACGTGGTCTTCGCCGCGAATGACGTGAGTGATGCCGAGGTCGATGTCATCGACCACGGATGGCAGCGTATAGAGATAGGAGCCGTCGGCGCGGATGAGGACCGGGTCGGACATGGAGGCGGTGTTGACCGTCTGCTGGCCCTTGATAAGGTCCTGGAACTGCACCGGGCGGCCATCGAGCTTGAAGCGCCAATGGGGCTTGCGGCCTTCGGCTTCGTATTTGGCCTTTTCTTCTTCGGTCAGGCTGAGCGCGGCGCGGTCATAGATTGGCGGCTTGCCGAGAAGGCGGGCGCGGGCGCGCTTGCGGTCGAGTTCGTCTTCGGTTTCGTAGGCCGGATAGAGGCGGCCGGCGGCGATCAGCTTGTCGCGGGCGGCGTCATAGAGCGCGGTGCGTTCGGATTGGCGGACGAGAAGATCTGGCGTTACGCCCAGCCAGGCGAGATCGACTTCGATGCCATCGGCGAATTCGCGGGTGGAGCGCGCCAGATCGGTGTCGTCCATGCGCAGGACATAGCGGCCGCCGGTGCGGCGGGCGAAAAACCAGTTGAGCAGCGCCGGGCGGGCATTGCCGAGATGGATGCGGCCCGTGGGAGACGGGGCCCAGCGAACGACGGTCATCCGACGGTCACGTCCTTATAGCCATTGGTGATGGGGTATTTGCGGCCAAGGCCGAAAGCGCGCGGGGTCAGCTTTGGACCCGGAGCGGACTGGCGGCGCTTGTATTCGGCGATGTTGATGAGGCGTTCGATGCGCTTGACCAAAGCGGGATCGTGTCCGCGGGCGACGACATCGCCGAGGCTCATCTCGTCCTCGACAATGGAGCGCAGGATATCGTCCAAGACCGGATAGGGCGGCAGGCTGTCCTGATCGGTCTGGTTGGGGCGCAATTCGGCTGAGGGGGCCTTGTCGATGATCGACTGGGGGATGACTTCGCCCGAGGGCCCAAAACTGTCGCCGGGCATATGCTTGTTGCGCCAATCGGCCAGCGCATAGACTTCCATCTTGAACATGTCTTTCAGCGGGTTGTAGCCGCCGTTCATGTCGCCATAGATGGTGGCGTAGCCGACGCCCATTTCGGACTTGTTGCCGGTGGTGAGGAGCATGGAGCCGAGCTTGTTGGAGACGGCCATGAGCACGACGCCGCGCATGCGCGACTGGATGTTTTCTTCGGCGAGATCGGCGGGGCGATTGTCGAAGATGGGCGCGAGTTCGACGAGCGCATCGTCGACCGGATTGCCGATGGAGACGATGTCGTAGCGCACGCCGAGGCGCTCTGCGCAGTCCCTGGCGTCCTTGAGGCTTTCGTCCGAAGTGTAGCGATAGGGCAGCATGATGCAGTGGACTTTTTCGGGTCCAAAGGCATCGACGGCCATGGCGGCGACGACCGCGCTGTCGATGCCGCCGGAGAGGCCGAGCACGACGTGGCTGAAGCCGTTCTTGAAAACATAATCGCGGAGGCCAAGGACGGCGGCGCGCCAGGGGGCTTCCTCGACCGAGGTCAGCTCTTCGATGCGGCCATTGTCAGAAGTCCAGGTATCGCCTTCGCGGTGCCAGTCGGAAACCAGGAAGTCGGTTTCAAAAGACTTGCCCTGGAGGACCAGCTTGTCGCCGGGGGCGATGGCGAAGGAGGCGCCGTCGAAGACGAGTTCGTCCTGGCCACCGACCTGGTTGAGATAGATCAGGGGGACGTCGTGTTCCACGGCGTGCTTGCGCACCAGTTCCTTGCGGATGTGCTGCTTGTTGGTCCAGTAGGGCGAACCATTGGGACAGAGCAGGATTTCGGCGCCTTCGCGCATGAGGTGTTCGCAGACCCAGGGGTGCCAGATGTCTTCGCAGATCGGGATGCCGACCGAGACGCCCTTGATGGTCACCGGCAGCGGCAGCGGGCCGGCGGCGAAGTAGCGCTTTTCGTAGAAGACGTCGTCATTGGGCAGCTCTCGCTTGAAGCGCAGGGCGAAGATATGGCCTTTTTCGGCGACGAGGACGGCATTGTGGAGGCCGGTCTGGTCCTTCCAGATGGTGGGCAGGACAAGGACCACATCGGTGCCGGCGGTTTCAGCGGCCAGGGTCTGGGCCGCGGCCATGGCGTCGGTGACGAACTGGTGCTTGAAGAGCAGATCGTCCGGGAAATAGCCGGTGAGGAACAGCTCGGACAGCATGAGGATGTCGGCCTTGGCGGCAACCGCGTCGGCAAGGGCCTTCTTGGCCAAAGCGAGATTGCCGGGAAGGTCGCCAACCTTGGGATTGAGCTGGGCAAGCGCAATTCTGAGCTGGTCGGTCACGGAGGAAACCTAAGCAAATGGACGGACCGCCCGGCCTGCGGCCGAACGCGGGCAAGACTTAGCCTCTGGACCGTGGGAGAGCAAGCGCCGGGGAGGCGCCCTGCCCTAGAAGCGGCCGGTGACTTCGAGGAGTGCACCGTAACGCAGCATGGAGAAGGGGTTGTTGTTGGAGATGTAGCGCTGGCGTTGCGCGCCAGATCCCACGACGGCCACTTCTTCCCACGTGGCGTCGTATTGACCCGTCAGGTACGAGGCGCGGCCACCCACGCGAATGGAGAGATTTTCGGTGGGGCGGAAGCCGACCATCAGCTTGCCACTCGCGCCATAGGCGTGGCCATTGATGGCGACAGCAGAACCCTGCGCCAGCGTCGTGCCAATGGGTGGTGGATCTTCAACTTGCAATGCACCGTAAGTGCCAGTGACCCAGGAATAGGGAATTGCCGCAGCCTCACCGAAGATGTCGAAGTTCCCGAAGTCCATCTTGCCGGCAAGACCGAGCTTGGCGCTGTGAATCTCGAAATTGTTGATCTTGCTGTCGCCGCCGCCGGAGAGATTATACACCCCACCGCCCACATTGACGGCGCTGGTCCCCGTCAGGAAGTTGGCGCGACCGGTGTCCGGCGAGTCGTTCATGTACTGATAGCCAGTGACCATACCGAAATTGAAATGATCGCTACCAAGGGGAAGCCAACCGAAATCAAGGCCGGCGTAGCCCAGGCGCGCGGCCGGCAGGCTCACCGACGGGCCGCCATTGGTGGAATAGGTGCCTTCGTGAGCGACGCCATAGCCGCCGAAGGCTTCGAGGAATGAGTTCGTGGAATCATCGTTGATACGGGCATAGGCTTCGCCCGTGTGACTGCGGGTTTCCATGGTTTGGGTAAAGGTGCCGACCGAATGCTCCTGCTTGCCGATCGAATACCAGTAACGCACGCCGACATCGAAGCTCAGCGGATCATCCGCTTCCGGCTGCCACTGATCGGGATAGGAGGGACGCAGGCCGGGGAGCGCGCCATAGTCTGCAGCAAGCACTTGCTGGGTCGCGGCGCTCGAAAGAAGCACAAGGGCGCTCAATGCAAATTGCTTCATCACACACTCCCGATCGGCTTTACCGTCAAACATCGTGGAATGTTTGTGAATGATTAGGGTTAATGTTCCACTAAGCTAGCGGTTGGGGCGATTGGTGCTTTGGTAACTTCCTTGGCCGAAAATACCGTTTGCAGGCCTCCATTGTCTGTGCTGCATGCAACCGAGGCGACGAGTCGGGAGTTTGTCGGGTCAAATGAACGTTTCTCAGAAGCCAGTCTTGTAATGTCGTGCCGTATTCTCATCGTTGAAGACGAAATCTTCGTCGCTTCCGAAATCGAACAGATCGTTGCCGAGATGGGGCACGATCCCGTTGGCATAGCCGCCGACAAGAAGAGCGCCCTGCGCTTTGCAGGCGACACCGAGGTCGCTCTCGTCGACCTCAACCTGCGCGATGGCGCGACGGGTATCGAGATCGGCAAGATCCTGGCGCAGACCCATGGGGCGAGCGTCATCTTCATCACCGCCAACCCGGCCCAGCTTGGTACCGGGGTGCCCGGCACCATTGGCGTCGTCTCCAAGCCCGTGGCCGAGAGAGACCTGCGCGACGTTGTCGACTATGCAGTGGCGCGCCGTGCCGCCGCCGAGGCCAAGCCCCCGCGGCGCCTGCGGCTGTTTGATTGGCCAGATGGAAGCCCGATCGCGACTTAAGCTAAAGCGCGTCGCGATCCCGAGGGATCGCTCTGTGCGCATCAGCTCTTTCACGCATGTCTTTGTCCCGAAACCGGTGACCACTTTCGGGAGACATGCTTTCGCGCTTCAAGCGTCTTCGGCCTTTTCGGCCGGGCGCAAGCGGCTCGAACGGGTCAGTGCAGCAAGCGGCAGGGACACTTCCACCCGCAGCCCGTCCTTTTCCCAGAAACGCTCGATCGAACCACGCAATTGACCGCTCACGGATAGGTCAATGAGCTTTGAGCCGAAGCCTGACAGGTTGCTGGGCTCCTTGATCTCGGGACCACCGTGTTCTTTCCACGTCAGGTGGAATTGCTCCCCTTCGGTGCGGCCGGAAATGCCCGTCCAGCCTTCGGGCCGGCTCAGGGCGCCATATTTGGCGGCGTTGGTCGCCAATTCGTGGAAGAGCAGAGCGAGGGGCGTCGCGGCCGCATCGTCGATGACGGTGTCCTCGCCCGAAAAGCGGACGCGGTTTTCGCCATCTTCGCCTTCATAGGGGCGCATGAGCCGGGTGACGAGCGCCGAGAGCGTGCCCTGCCCTGCCTGGCTGGTTGAGAGATAGTTTTGCGGGCGGACGAAGTCATGGGCTTCACCAAGCGCAAAGATGCGTTGCCGCAACTGCTCGGCGAATGGCTTGACCTCGGGTTGGCCGCGGGCCGAAAGCGAGACGATGCCGGTCAGGACGGCAAAAATGTTCTTGATGCGATGGCTCAGTTCCTGGGCCACCAATTCACGCTCCTCGGCAACGAGGCGCGAGTCGTGGATATCGGTGCAGGTGCCGATCCAGCGCAGGATGTGCCCGTGCTTGTCGCGAACGGGCAGAGCCCGCCCCAGCGTCCAGCGATATTCGCCGCTGTGATGGCGCAGGCGATATTCGATCTGATAGGGCTCGCCGGTTTCCAGCGAATGACGCCACAATCCCCAGGCGCGCTCCTGATCTTCGGGATGGAACATGTTGTTCCAGCCTTCGCCGTCGGTCGAGCCGACGGGCACGCCGGTGAAATCGTACCAGCGCGCATTGTAGTAGTCGTGGAAGCCGTCGGGCCGCGTCGCCCAGACCATTTGCGGCATGGTATCGGCCAAGGTGCGGAATTCGAGTTCGCTCTTGGCCAGGGCCTCTGCGGCACAGTGCTGATCGGTAATGTCGATGGCGACGCCCGGAAAACGGTAGACCTTGCCATTGGCATCCATGCGCGGGCGACCGGACACCATGAGCCAGCGGCGGACACCATCCTCGCTGACCACGCGATATTCGCTGCGGAACTCGGTACCGTCCTTGATGGCCTGCTGCAATTCGGCATTCACGCGCGGCAGATCTTCGTGCTCGATGGCGAGCAGATATTGCTCGAGCGGCGCGCCGAGGCCGGCGATCTGGGAATCGATATTGTAGAGGCGCGCGAACTGATCGTCGGCGGTGACGATATTGTTGACGACGTCCCAATCCCAGGTGCCGACCAGAGCAGAACTGGACAGCGCCAGCGTCAGGCGCTCCTCGCTGCGGGCCAGCGCCTTCTCGGTGAGAATCCGGTCGGTGGTTTCGTGGACAATGCAGAGCGTGCCCATGGAGAGGCCGTTGTCGCCAGTGATGGGGCTGTAGTGAAGGTCCATCCAGCTCGTTTCGAGCTGTCCATGGCGATTGAGCTCCAGTTCCTGGTCGCGCAGCAACCAGGATTCCCCGCTGAGGCCGCGCTCTATATTGAGGCTGTTGAACTCGGCGATCTCGGGCCAGGCCTCTTCGGCGGGCATGCCGAAAATCGCCGGGTGTCGCTGGCCCGCAAAGCGGGCATAGGCATCGTTGTAGATGAGGATGCCTTCTTCGCCCACCATCATGACCATGGGCGTGGAGGCAACGATGACCAGGCGCACGGCGCCCTTGAGACTGTCCGGCCAGTCGGGAATCGGGCCCAGAGGATTCTGGGTCCAATCATAGTCGTTGAGCAACTTGACTGTCGGGTCTCGTTCAAGCGCGGCTCGAGTTTCGGGCGCAGCGTGGGGAAACAGAGATCTCGGCATTACCTACTCACCTTGACGAAGCACCATCCTGTGCCCGGATGCGGGCAAAGAAAAGGCCACGCGCCCAAAATGAACGCGCGGCCCCTATTTGGGTTCACCTTGAAACAGAGACTATTCGCCGGCGACGCGACGCTGGACCGGCGGCTTCTGGGAATGCACTTCCTCGGCGACGAGGAAGGCCAGTTCCAGGGCCTGGCTGGCATTGAGGCGCGGGTCGCAATAGGTGTTGTAGCGATCGGCCAGGGTGGTTTCGGTGACCGCCGAGAGGCCACCGACGCATTCGGTGACGTCGTCGCCGGTCATTTCGATATGCACGCCGCCGGCATAGGTGCCCATTTCGCGGTGCACGTCGAAGAAGTTGCGCACTTCGGTGAGGACACGATCGAAGGGGCGGGTCTTGTAACCGGTGGATGCCTTGATGGTGTTGCCATGCATGGGGTCGCAGCACCAGACAACGGTGCGGCCGGCCTTCTGCACGGTCTCGATAAGGCGCGGCAGGTGCTCGTGCACCTTTTCGGCGCCGAAGCGCGAG
This sequence comes from Devosia sp. LjRoot3, assembly GCF_964252865.1. Classification (NCBI taxonomy): domain Bacteria; kingdom Pseudomonadati; phylum Pseudomonadota; class Alphaproteobacteria; order Hyphomicrobiales; family Devosiaceae; genus Devosia; species Devosia sp. LjRoot3. The sequence goes on along the minus strand of NZ_CAXUPK020000001.1, from coordinate 498,227 downwards.
ATCAGGGTGATGCGGCCGGCTTCGTCGGTCGGGTTGAGCCGATCGAGCAGGCGCAGGAGATCGTCATTGGCAAGGCTTGGGCCGCACTTGATGCCGATCGGGTTGTGGATGCCGGCGAAGTATTCGACGTGAGCGGAATCGGGCTGGCGGGTACGATCGCCGATCCAGAGCATGTGGCCCGAGGTCGCGTACCAGTTGTTGGTGATGGAATCGCGGCGGGTCAGGGCTTCTTCATAGCCGAGAAGCAGGGCTTCGTGGCTGGTGTAGAAGCTGGTCTGCTTCAGGGCCGGGGTGTTTTCCGGGTTGAGGCCGAGGGCCGCCATGAAGGTGATGGCGTCATCGATCTTCTTGGCAACTTCCTCGAAGCGGACGTTCCAGTTGGACCCCTTCATGAAGCCCATGGTCCATTCGTGGATGCGCGTCAGCTCGGCATAGCCGCCCATGGAGAAGGCGCGCAGCAGGTTGAGCGTTGCAGCCGACTGGCGATAGGCCTGCAGCATGCGGTCCGGATCGGGCACGCGGGCGGCTTCGTTGAACTCGATGGCATTGATGATGTCGCCGCGATAGCTCGGCAGCTCGACGCCGTCGATGATTTCCGTATCGGCCGAGCGGGGTTTGGCAAACTGGCCGGCGACGCGGCCGACCTTGACGACGGGCTTCGAGGCGCCGTGGGTCAGGACAACAGCCATCTGCAGGAAGACGCGGAAGAAGTCGCGGATATGGTCCGCGCCATGTTCGGCAAAGCTTTCGGCGCAGTCTCCGCCCTGGAGGAGGAAGGCCTCGCCACGGGCAACGGCGGCAAGGCGAGCCTTGAGTTCGCGCGCTTCGCCGGCAAAGACCAGCGGGGGAAAGGTCGAGAGCTGGCGTTCGGCCTCGGCGAGAGCTGCCGGATCGGGATAGGCAGGAACCTGCTTGATCGGCTTTTCGCGCCAGCTATTGGGGGTCCACGTGGTCATGGTCATCTCGCTCACCCGGGGGCATCCTTGGGTGCGGGCGGTCTACCAAGCCACGCGGGCCCTGCCAAGGCCTAAGCGCGGTCAAGCGGCCTTCTTGCCATCCCGATAAATGTAACTAGGGGCCTTGAAGGTCACGAGTTCCTCCGCGGCGCTCGGGTGGAGCGCGATGGTGCGGTCGAAATCGGCCTTGGTGGCGCCCATGCCGACGGCTATGCCGACAAGCTGGATCATTTCGGCGGCGCTGGGCCCGAGGATATGGACGCCCAGCACTTTGCCTTCGTTCTTCTCGGTGATGAGCTTTAGGACCATGCGCTCGGTCCTGGTGGACAGCGTGTTCTGCATGGGGCGGAAGCGGGCGACGTAGACGTCGATATCGCCATGGGTGGCGGCCTCCTCTTCGTTGAGGCCGACCACGCCGATTTCGGGCTCGCTGAAAACGGCGGTCGGGATGATCGAGTGGTCAACGGCCTGCGGCTTGTTGTTGTAGACCGTCTCGGCAAAGTACCAGCCTTCGCGGATGGCGACCGGGGTGAGTTGGGCGCGACCGGTAACGTCGCCTACGGCGTAGATCGAGGGGGCGGAACTCTGCGAATAGGCGTCGACGGCAACGCTGCCATCGGCGTTGAGTTCTACGCCGGCGGTTTCGAGACCGAGGCCGGTCGTATTGGCGCGGCGGCCGGTGGCGAACATCACCGCATCATAGGGAGCGGTGACGCCATCGCTGAAGGTGGCGTGGACAGCCTCGCCCATCTTGGAGAGCGAGGCGATGGTGGTCTGATAGATCAGCCTGACGCCGCGGGTGGTGAGGCCTGCTTCAAGGCCGATCCGCATGTCTTCGTCGAAGCCGCGCAAGACGCGGTCGCCGCGATAGATCAGGGTCGTATCGACGCCGAGGCCGGCAAAAATGGTGGCGAACTCCACCGCAATATAGCCGCCGCCCTCGATGAGGATGGTTTTGGGCAGGGTCGGCAGGTCGAAGGCTTCGTTGGAGGTAATGCCGAATTCAGCGCCGGGAATATTGGGAATGAAGGGGTGTGAGCCGGTTGCGATCAGCAAGCGCTCGGCGGTCAGCTCGCGACCAGAACCGAGGAGCTTGATGCTGTTGGGGCCGGTGACAACAGCGCGCTCCTTGATGATTTCCACACCGGGCTTTTCGAGATTGGCCGTATAGGCCGATTCAAGCCGGGTGATTTCCTTTTCCTTGGCGGCGACGAGCGTCGGCCAATCGAAACTGGCATCGACCTGCCAGCCGAAGCTGGGGGCGAGGTCGAACTGATCGGCAAAGCGGGAGGCATAGACATAGAGCTTCTTGGGGACGCAGCCGCGGATGACGCAGGTGCCGCCGACGCGGAACTCCTCGATGATGGCCACCTTGGCGCCATAGGTCGCCGACATGCGCGCAGCGCGCACGCCGCCCGAACCGGCACCGATCACCAGAAGATCGTAGTCGTAAGCCATGGAAGTCCCCAAGTCGTTCATCGTCACTTGACGATATATCTAGGCGTCTGTCGCGCACAAAAAAAGACCCCGCACATTGGCGGGGTCAATGGTTGGCAGAACCGATCGATCAGATTTCGATGTTCTGGGCCTTCAGCTCGGCACGAACCTTGGCGAAGAATTCGCGCTTGAGGTTGTTCGAGAAGACCTGCATCACGCGCTGGAGATCGGTGTTGATCTCGGAATTGGCCTGGGCCAGCTTCTGGCCGGTCGGTGTTTCGTAGAACGTCACGATCGCCTGCAGTTCCTCGGCGGTGAAGCGCAGGGCGTAGACGCGGGCGAACTGGTCGAGAAGCTCGCCCTTGCGGCCGCGATATTCCTCGATGACCTTGGTGATCGCCGCATTGGTCTCGTCGATGATCTCGGGATTCTGCGTGACGATCTGCTGCATCGCCTCGACGCCGGTCTCGACGATGGTGACTTCATAGACACCGCCGCGGTCAGTCAGGTCGATATACTTGCGCGCCAGTGCCAGCTGCTCGGGCGGCACTTCCTGCGCAAAGGCGGGGGCTGCGAGGCCAATCATGCTGGCAGTCACCACGGCCGCGAAGATCGCCTTGGCGCCGCGCATAAAATCCCTGTTCATCCGGTTCCCCATCTGTCTGTTGCGGGCTGACGTCATTTGCCCTTGAGAAGTGTTTTTACGCCATCGGGCGCTGCCACATAAGCCTTGCTGCACATATTGAGAAAAAGTCCGTGCTGGACCACTCCCGGAATGTCGAGCAGATCGCGTGAAAGCGCTTCTGGCTGCGAAATGCGGCCAAAAAAAGCATCAAGGATCAGGTGTCCCCCGTCGGTGACGAAGACTTCCTGCTTGTCTTCGCCGCGCAGCTTCAGCCCGCCCTCAGCCCCATGCGCCTTGATCACCGCGTCAACGGCGTGGCGTGTGGCGCCGAGGCCGAAGCGGTTGACTTCGATGGGTAGCGGGAAGCGGCCGAGGGTTTCGACCACCTTGGTGCTGTCGGCAATGACGATCATGGTGTCGGAGGCCGCTGCCACGATCTTTTCGCGCAGGAGAGCGCCACCGCCGCCCTTGATCAGATTGAGATTGGCATCGAGTTCGTCGGCCCCGTCGACCGTAAGGTCGAGCCGGCCGAGACGATCGAGGTCCGAGAGCGGAATGCCGAGGCTTTCGGCCTGGCGGGCAGTAACCTCGGAGGTCGGGACGCAGATCACGTCGAGGCCCTGGGCAACCTTGCTGCCGAGCAGGTCCACGAAATGACGGGCGGTCGAGCCGGTTCCAAGGCCAAGGCGCATGCCGGGGCGAACATCTTCAACGGCTCTCGCCGCTGCTTCGCGCTTGAGATCTTCAGACATGTTCACCTCGCTAATATGCAAGCGTGATGCAGGCTCGCAGACCATGCTGTCAAGCCTTGCTGGCCGGGCTGTTCACGCATTGGTGAATGGCCACTGTAGCGGCGCAGCAACACAATAAGGCAAGGGTGCCACGGATGTGGCTAAAAGGTGACTATTAACCCTTCTCGACTAAAATGCGGAAATGTAAATAGCGGCATTACTTGCGGTGACCGAATCATTGAGCCGCATTCATTCAGAGGCCTGGAAGAGCATGAAGTTTATGAAAGCGGCTATGGCCGTGGTGCTGTCGATCCTGTTGGCGGTAGGCATGGCCGTGCCAAGCCAGGCCGCCCGCGTCTACAATCCCGATACCAATACCTGGGAAGAACCTTCCGTTGTGGCTACGCGTAGCCGCGGCGGCAGCCCGGTCAAAAAGCAGATCGTCGACTACGACAGCAATTATGCAGTCGGCACGATCGTCGTTGAGACCGGCGAACGCCGTCTCTATTTGGTGCTCGAAGGCGGCAAGGCCATGCGCTACGGCATCGGTGTGGGCCGTGATGGCTTCACCTGGTCCGGTAGCCACCGCATCACCCGCAAGGCCGAGTGGCCCGGCTGGACCCCTCCCCCGGCCATGCGCAAGCGCGTTCCCGATCTTCCGGCCTATATGCCGGGCGGCCCGGACAATCCGCTTGGCGCCCGCGCCCTTTATATCGGCTCGACCCTTTATCGCGTGCACGGCACTTCGGAGCCCTGGTCTATCGGCCAGGCGGTGTCTTCGGGCTGCATCCGTCTCACCAATGACGACGTGACCGACCTTTATGAGCGCGTAAAGGTTGGCGCCCGGATCGTCGTCAATCACTAAGATCTGACGACAGGAATTTTGAAGGGGTCGCTTCGGCGGCCCCTTTTGCTTGGGGCAGGTGCGTACCAGCAGCGCAGAGATCGCAATTCCAATTGCGCCGCTAAAGCCTTAGAATGGCATTCATGAACGCGCCTTTCCTCCCGTCCCGTCCCCTGATCGACCGCTATGGCCGGACCATCAGCTATTTGCGGATTTCGGTGACGGATCGCTGCGATTTCCGCTGCGTCTATTGCATGGCGGAAGACATGGTCTTTCTGCCCAAGAAGGACGTGCTGAGCTTTGAGGAAGTCGAGACTATTGCCTCGGCCTTCATCGCACGCGGCACGACCAAGATTCGGCTGACCGGCGGCGAGCCGCTGGTGCGGCGCGATATCATGGATCTGGTGAGGAGCCTTGGCAGCCGCATCGGCTCGGGTCTCGAAGAGCTGACCATTACCACCAATGGCAGCCAGCTCGCCAAGCACGCCGAGGGCCTCTTCGCCGCCGGCGTGCGGCGGATCAACGTTTCGGTCGATACGCTCGACAAAGGCCGCTTTACCGCCATTACCCGCCGTGGACGCCTGCCCGACGTTCTGGCCGGGATCGAGGCGGCGCAGGCGGCGGGTCTCGCGATCAAGATCAACATGGTGGCGATGCGCGGCGTCAATGACGACGAGATCGAGCCGATGATGGCCTGGGCTCACGGCAAGGGCATGGGGCTGACGCTGATCGAAGGCATGCCGCTGGGCGAAGTCGGGATCGATCGCGTCGACAGCTATCTGCCGCTGCGCGAACTGCACGACCGGTTGGCGCGGCGCTATACGCTGACGCGGCTCGACAAGCGTACGGGCGGGCCGGCACGCTATGTGCATGTCGCCGAGACCGGGGGCGTGCTGGGCTTCATCACCCCGATGAGCCACAATTTCTGCGAAAGCTGCAATCGCGTACGCCTGACGGCGACCGGGCAACTTTTCCTGTGTCTTGGCCAGGAAGACCAGGTGAACCTGCGGGACGCGCTGCGGGAGGGCGGGCCGGAAGCGCTCGACGCGGCGCTGGATCAGGCCATGCTGATCAAGCCCAAGGGGCATGATTTCGTGTTGGATCGCGGCAGCACCGGCGCTCCGGCTGTGGCGCGGCATATGAGCGTCACTGGGGGCTAATGGCCGGGAACAAGCCGCCGATTGCAACAGAGGATGCAGTTGCATTCTTGCGCAGTACTGTTGGCGAAATTGAGCATCTGCATTCTCTAAGCGAAGGCGAGGAGTCACGGGCCTTTGGATTTCGCTGGAACGGAGAAGATCTCGTTCTGCGCATAAATGCCTCCCGTCGTGATTTCGACATGGACAGGATGGCTGGAGAACGCTTTAGCGCGGCGGACCTGCCCATTCCGGCAATCAGGCTGATTGCCCCGATGGGCCGCTACTACGCCTGCGTCTCGGAACGCGCGCTCGGGACAACCTTGCAGGATTTGGCCGCGGGCGGCGCCTATGACTATGGCCGTGCCATATGCAGTCTCCTGGACCGGCTAGAGCGGTGCGACATGGCCCGGGGCCAGGGTTATGGGCCAATTTCACCGGACGGGCTGGGTCGCCACAGAAGCTGGTCCGAGTTTCTCCTGTCGATGACGGCGCGGGATTGGACATTCCTTTCCCCTGTCGAGGCTGCGCGCCTGCCTCAATTGTTGGGGCGTATCGAGAGCGAAGCGGAATACAAGACCGAAGTCCGGCGGCTCATCCATGGGGATTTCGGATCGAACAATGTGCTGGTGGCAGATGGCCGAGTAACCGGTCTGATCGACTGGTCCGAGGCGATGGTCGGTGACTCGCTCTACGACCTCGCCAACATCTTCTTCTGGCGGCCCTGGCTCGACTGCATGGAACAGCAATGCCGCTATGTCATCGAAAACGAGCCGCACCGGCTCGACCAGCGGGACCGGCTCGTGACCTACGCCATCCATATTGGCCTTGGTACCGCCTATGAAGCGGCGAAGGCGGGCGACGAGGCACTAGCCGACTGGGCGTTGGACCGGTGCCATGCCCTACTTGAGGACGGACTTTAGCTCGTCCGTCCTGGGGCTCGTTCTATGAGCTCGACAAGGATGCCGTCATAGTCCCTTACGAAGGCGACGCGCTGGATCATTTCCTTGTGGAAGGCGGCGCGCGGCCGTTCCACCACCTCGATGCCCGCGGCCTCCAGCTCGGCGAATTTCTCGTCGACACTGGAAAAGGCGAAGGTGATGTGACGCAGGCCCGCTTCGTGATTGGGCACGTCGCGGAACCGGTCGACAGTCTTGGTGGCGGGGGCAAAGACCTCGAGCATGCCAGTGCCAGTATCAAAGAAGCCCATCTCGCCGCGGTCGACCGGCTTGCGTAGGGCCAGCTTGAGGCCGAGCAGGTCGCAATAGAAGGCGACCGCCCGGTCCATGTCCGAGACGGTCATGCCGACATGTTCGAAGCCAAGCAGCATGGCTTTACTTGTCGTCGTCGACGACGATGGCAAAGTCGAGCGGCAGGGCCGTGGTATATTTGATCTGGCCCATGGCGAAGGCGGAGCTGACATCGGTCAGGTTGATCTTGCTGATCAGGCGCTTGTAGAAAGCGTCATAGGCCTGGATATCGGGCACGACCACGCGCATCAGATAATCGACGTCGCCGCTCATGCGATAGAATTCCACGACTTCGGGGAATTCATCGATGACGCCGGAGAACTTGCGCATCCAGGCTTCGTTGTGCTCGTTGGTCTTGACCGAGACGAAAACCGTCACGCCAACATTGACCTTGTTGGGGTCGAGAACGGCCACGCGCCGCTGGATAACGCCGTCTTCTTCCATCTTCTGGATACGCCGCCAGCAGGGCGTGGTGGACAGCCCAACCTTGCGGCCGATCTCGGCCACCGGCATGGTTGCGTCTTTTTGCAGGAGCGTCAGTATCTTGCGGTCGATCTTGTCCAGTGCCATCAGGCCCTCTCTTTGAAATCAGTTTTTTCTTATTGACGATTTTTGGGGCACGTACGCAGCGGAAACTGCCATATCGGCATGCGGGGCGCAATAAAATTGCGTGAGGCACTCGTATTATGATTGGTAAGGGAGGATTAACCAGGCACTGGCCCGTTTCGCATCATTCGCGCCGCGATTGGAGCCCGAGTTTCACGGGGTGTTAACCACGCCTCGCCTAACTTCGGCACCGAGCGTTGCGATGGCCGTTGCCATTGCGTGAGTTAGTAATGAGTACCGTTCATGCCGTCTCAGCCGGCCAATAACGCGGACGTCCGCGCCCTCATGGGCCATGACGGCAAGCGCGCAGCCCAAAAGACCGTGCTCGAAGCACGCCAGAAGCTGACCTCCAGCTCCGGCACGCGTGCCGAATTCGACTTCCAACTCATGCACGACTATGCCGAGTCGCGGCGCGCTGCGGCGCTGCCCATGGCGGCTATCGTCGTCATTCTGGCCATCGTTTCGAGCTTCTGGGTGCCGGTTATCTTCTCGGCCTTCTGGGCCGGCCTCGTTATTTCGAGCCTTCTCGTCGTGGTGCTGGTGGCAAGCCGGTTCATCGCTCAGGACCCGTCCAAGTTCAACGCCTCGCGCTGGACGACGAGCTTTGTGGCTGCCGAGACGCTTTATGGTCTGGCCCTGTCGCTGCTGGCCCTTTCCACCATCGTTGCCAATCCGCATGACGTCGCGCCGGTGATGTTTGCCATGGTGCTGGTGAGCATCGCGGCCAATGCCATTGCTACCCATACCCTGCCCCCGGCCACGCTGATGAGCACACTGCCGGTGACGATTACCGTCACGATCAGCCTCCTGGCGCTGGGTGGCACGCTGAACTACACGCTGGCAGCAGTGACCGTTTGCGGCGAGATCTTTTTCGTTTTTCTGGCGCGTCAGCTTTATGCCTCCGACCTTGAGACCCTTTCGCACCAGTCGGAAAAGGACTCCCTGATTGCCGAGCTCGAAGAAGCCCGGCACATGTCGGACGAGGCCCGCCGGCATGCCGAGCAGGCCAATATCGCCAAGAGCCAGTTTCTCGCCACGATGAGCCACGAGCTGCGCACGCCGCTCAACGCCATTATCGGCTTTTCCGAAGTGCTGAAGTCCGAATTGCTGGGCGGCCACCAGGTGCCGCAATACAAGGAATATGCAGGCGACATTCATGCCAGCGGCCAGCACCTGCTCAACCTTATCAACGAATTGCTCGATCTCAGCCGTATCGAAGCGGGCAAGTATGAGCTGCACGAAGAAGCGGTCTCGATTGTCGATATTGCCGACGATTGCCAACGCATGATGCAGTTGCGCGCCAAATCCAAGGGCATCGAGCTGCAGTTTAGCTATGGCGACAATCTGCCAAAAATCTGGGGCGATGAGCGTGCCATCCGCCAGGTCGTGCTCAACCTGCTCAGCAATGCCATCAAGTTCACGCCCCAGCAGGGCAAGGTGTCGCTGGTGGTGACGCGCAGCGCCGATGGCGGCCAGCTCATTTCCGTCAAGGACAATGGTCCGGGCATTCCGGAAAACGAAATCGAGACCGTGCTGTCGTCATTCGGTCAGGGCTCGCTTGCCCACAAGACAGCCGAACAGGGCGCGGGCCTTGGCCTGCCGATCGTGCAGCGGATCATGGACCTGCATCAGGGACGGTTCGACCTCTTCTCGAAACTGCGTTTCGGCACGGAAGTGATCGCCACTTTCCCGCGTGCCCGCGTCATGGATGCGCTGGCTCCGGTGACCGAGCGCCGCAACAAGCTCGAAATCTATTCGCAGGCTGGTTGATCGGGCTGGGAGCAGGTCCCAAATTTGCCCTCATCGCCGTCTCTCCTGCTGGCGATCTGGGGTGCACGCTTTGAACCGAATACTTCGACTGATCGCTGCTTTGCTCCTGTTGCCGGGTCTCGCCCTGGCTCAGGACAATACTGCACCTGCCGCCCCTTTCGACACGAGCTATCCAGCCTCGGCTGTGATTTCGGCGCGTATCCAACGCCAGTTTCTCGACAGTGTCCGCTGGAGCGTCAGCGCCGAGGCCAGAAACAACCTTGCGGCGGCTTTTGCCGAGCGTCCGGCGCTCGAAATCTGGCAGGAACTCGTGGCCGCGGACGGGCTCAAGACGGGCAATGTGGCCGATGCCATCACCGCCTATTGGGTGCTGAACTGGGTGACGGCCAATGCCCGCTACAATTTCAAGGTGGACAATCGCCCCATCCAGGCGCAGCTGCAGGCGTCCATGGCGGCGGACGCCAATTTCCGCACGCTGAATGCGCTGCAGAAGCAGGAAATGGCCGAAAGCTATATCCTGCGCTTCCTTGTCGAGCATGCCGCGCTCAACGACGCCGTGGTGCGCAAGGATATCACGGCGCTGGGCAAGTTGGCGCTGGCCTCGGTGACGCGTTTCCGTCAGGAAATGGGGGTGGACCTGCTTGCCCTCGAGCCGGGGCCCGAGGGCTTTGCACCAAAGGCGCGGCCGGTCAATCCAGCCGGCGACTGACCGAAGCGCTGTCGAAGGTCGCCATATTGGTGTGGAGATGCAGGGCCGTCTTGGCCAGGACGACGCCAAGCGCCGCGCCCGTACCCTCGCCGAGATGCATGCCGAGATCGAGCAGCGGTGCCTTGCCCATATGCTCCAGCACGCGAGCGTGAGCGCCTTCGGACGTGACATGGGCAAAGAGGCAGTGGTCGATGGCTTCGGGATTGACCGCATGGGCGATGGCGGCAGCGGCAGTTGCGACATAGCCGTCGATGACCACCGGCACCTTCTGGTGGCGCGCGGCGATCAGCGCGCCGAGCATGGCGGCGACTTCGCGGCCGCCGAGGCGGGCGAGGATCGAGAGCGGATGGCCGAGTGCGTCCTGGTGCAGCGCCAGGGCTTGGTCGATGGCGTTGACCTTGCGGGCATAGCCGGCGTCGTCGACGCCGGTGCCGCGACCAGCCCAATCAGCGCCGGTGCCGCCATAGAGGGCGGCGAAGATGGCGGCGGCGATGGTGGTATTGCCGATGCCCATTTCGCCGAGCCCGATGATGTCGGGCTTTCCGGCCACCGCTTCCATGCCATAGGCGATGGTAGCGGCGCACATCTGGTCGTCGAGCGCGGCTTCCTGGGTGATGTCGCCGGTGGGCAATTCGAGCGCGAGTTCGAAGACGCGCAGGTTGATTTCATGCAGGCCGCAAATCTGCGAAATGGCGGCGCCGCCATTGGTGAAGTTGGCGACCATCTGCGCCGTCACGTCCTGCGGGAAGGCCGAAACGCCCTGATCGGCCACGCCGTGATTGCCGGCAAAAATGGTGACCATTGGATTTTCGAGGCGCGGGGTCTGGCGGTGCTGCCAGCGGGCGAGAAATTCTACGAGCTCTTCGAGGCGTCCGAGCGAGCCGGCCGGCTTGGTCAATTCGGCATCGCGGCGGCGAACTGCGGCGACGGCGGCCTCATCGCCATCGGGTACGGCGGTCAGCAGTTCCACGATATCGGCGAAGGCAGGATTGAGCGCAGGCATTTTGGGAGTCCGAGATGGCCAAGAGGTGCGGACTTGTTGCCCAGAATGGCCCCAATTGCAATTGAGGCGCGGCGCGGCGAAGCTGCGGCACTGTGACTGCGCCATATGGTCGGCGCAAAGTCTTGAAATCGTGACGGTCTGTCCCTTAATCGAAGGGGATTAGAGGTTGAGGGAAAGCAGAGACATGATCTTCATCGGCATTGCCCTGCTTGTAGCGGCCGGAATCGCCCTGATGATCTCGGCCGATGCCGGGAGCATGATCGGTCTCACCCAGACGCAGACAGCGCAACTGGTGCCGCTCGTCGTCATCCTCATCGTCTTTGCCGGTGGTGCCTTTGCGCGCCGCCGCCAGGCCGCGGAGCTGATTGGCGCGCTGGTCCTGTGGGTTGGCATCTTTGCTGTGGTCGGGGTTGGCTATGCCTATCGTGACGAGTTGATGGGCGTGGTCGGCCGGGTCACCGGCGAATTGCGGCCCGGCGTTGCCGTGGTGGACAGTGAGCGTGGCACGGCGGTGTTCCGGCGCGGCTTTGGCGGGCATTTCGAGATTGCGGCCACGGTCAATGGCCATACGACGCCGATGATTTTCGACACCGGAGCCAGCGCCGTGGTGTTGACGCGCGCGGACGCGGAGGCAGCGGGCATCGACCTATCCGAACTGCGCTATGCAATCCCGGTATCGACGGCTAACGGCACCGGCATGGCAGCGCGGACACGACTCAAGACCATCGAGGTCGGCGGCATTTCGCGGCGGAATATTCCGGCCTTCGTGGCGGAGGACGGGGCGCTGGAAACGAGCCTTTTGGGCATGACGTTTCTGGAGACGCTGGGGCGCTACAGCGTGACGCAGAACTCGCTGGAGCTGCAGGATTAGCGGATCAGTCTCGTATCACACTATGATACAAACTCTTGCTATTTGTATCTTCACATGATACATACTCCCAAATATGGGGTTGGGGCGTGATCGTATCTGTCAAAGGACGATTTGCGGAGGACGTGGCGAAAGGCAAGGCTCCGCGGGGCTTTCCGAACGATCTTGTTCGCTCGGCCCAGCGCAAGCTCATCATGATCGACAGCGCTCTCGAACTGCGGGATTTGCTGTCGCCTCCCGGCAATCGACTTGAACAGCTCAAGGGCAATCGCAAGGGGCAGCATTCGATCCGGATCAACGACCAGTGGCGTATTTGCTTTGTCTGGAAAAATGACGGCGCCCACGACGTCGAGATCACCGACTACCACTAGGCCGATTGTGGCCCGAAACGGAGTTCGTCAAATGCCAATTCAGATTGTGCCAGCGATCCATCCGGGTGAAATCCTTCGTGAGGAATATCTTCTGCCGCTCAACATGTCGGCGGGCGCTCTTGCCAAGAAGCTGCGTGTTCCCCGTACGCGCATTGAGCGCCTGATCAAAGAAACCCACCCGATCACTTCGGATACGGCTCTTCGCCTCGCAAAATTCTTCGACACGACACCCCAGTACTGGCTGCAGATGCAAATGACCTACGACCTGGCGCAGGATGGGCCGGCGCTGGCGAGCGAGATCGAACAGATCGAGGTGCTTGCGGCCTGAGCTTCAGCTCGCGACGGCTTCGGCGCGTTCCTCGACCACCGAGAGCGCGTGCAGGAACACTTCCGGGCCGGCCTTGGGCTTGCAGGCGTCGACGCTCAAAATCTGGCGGAACTGGCGGGCGCCGGGGCGGCCGTTGGCGAGGCCGAGCATGTGGCGGGCGATGTTGTTGAGGCGCGTGCCGGTCCGCAATTGGGCTTCGGCGTAGTCGGCCATGGCCTGCATGATTTCGGCAAGGGTAAGCGTTGACGGCGCGTCGCCGAAGAGGCGGTGATCGACTTCGGCCAGCATCATCGGATTGTGATAGGCGGCGCGGCCGAGCATGACGCCGTCCATGTGCTGGAGGTGCTCGTTGATCTCTTCGAATGTTTCGATGCCGCCGTTGATCATCGTCGGCAGGGGCGCGAGGCGCTGGCGCAGGCGACAGACGCGCGGGTAGTTGAGCGGCGGGATGGTGCGGTTTTCCTTGGGACTTAGTCCCTGGAGCCAGGCTTTGCGGGCGTGGACATAGAGCGCGGCGACGCCGGCTTCGGCCATCTTGTCAGCGAAGCGATCTAGGCTCTCCTCGATGTCCTGCTCGTCGATGCCGATGCGGCATTTGACGGTCACGGGCTTATCGGTGGCGGAGCGCATGGCGCGGACGCAGTCGGCCACGAGGTCGGGCTCGGCCATGAGGCAGGCGCCAAATTTGCCAGACTGCACGCGGTCCGAAGGGCAGCCGACATTGAGATTGATCTCGTCGTAGCCGTAGAGGTCGCCCTGGCGAGTGGCGGCGGCGAGGTCAGCCGGGTCGGAGCCGCCCAATTGCAGGGCGACGGGCTGCTCTGCGGGATCGAAGCGCAGGTGGCGGTCGGTATCGCCATGGATGATGGCGCCGGTGGTGATCATTTCCGTGAACAGCAGCCCGCGCTTGGTCAGCAGGCGATGCAGATATCTGCAATGCCTGTCGGTCCAATCAATCATCGGTGCAACGGAAAAGCGGCGGGCGGTCTCTAGCGAGACTTCCTGGCCGCGCCCCACTTTGGTCATCGGCGCTATTTCATCTGATATTCGGAGTGGCGTCCAATACCCTCTTCCGACCTTGCGGGCAATGCCGGGCGTGATCTGGACCATGGCGAGCATGATCTGGATCAATGTGTTGATACCAGCGTTGTTCTATAGTCTTGTCATCGCAGCCAACGGGGGATTATCGCCATGTACTCGAACATCGTTTGCGCCATCGACGGGTCGGACCTTAGCACCAAGGCCTTTACCCATGCCATTGCGCTGGCGGGTAAGCTCGGCGCCAGGCTGACCGCCGTCACCGTTACCGATCCTTCCATCATCATCGCGCCGGGCGCGGAAATGATGATGGTAGACACATCAAGCATCCTGGCCGAACTCGACAAGGCCAAGGAAGAGTCCGCCAAGGGTGTGCTGGAGGATGCAACCAGGCTGGCGAGCGCCGCCGGTATCAGTCTAGCGACCCACCACGTGCCCGATCTGCCGGCGGCTGAAGGCATTATCAGGCAAGCGAAAACTGCGGGCGCCGACCTCATCGTCATGGGCTCTCATGGTCGTCGTGGGCTCGGCCGGCTGCTGCTCGGCTCGCAGGCGGCGGAAGTTCTGGCCCATGCCGAAATTCCGGTTCTGATCATCAAATAGAGTGTCCTTGGCGCTTCGATCTTCGCGGAAACCGGTACCGACTTTTCCGCACGAAGCACTAACATGTCAGCTATGGCGCGGCGCCGGATTTTCCGCTATGGGGCCGGTACCCTAGAGAAAGCGTCGCGCCATGACTCAGTCCCTGCCCCGCCATATCGCCGTGATCGATATCGGCAAGACCAATGCCAAGGTCGTGCTGATCGATGCGGCAAGCGAAGCGCTGCTCGGCTCGCTCAGCCGGCCCAATAGCGTACGCCGCGAAGCGCCCTATCCGCATGCCGACGTCGAGGGGCTGTGGGACTTTATCCTCTCGAGCCTGGGCGAACTTCACCGCGAACACGGGATCGACGGTATTTCAATCACCACCCACGGCGCCACTGCCGCGCTGATGGCAGGCGATCGACTGGCGCTGCCGGTGCTCGACTATGAATATGATGGCACACAGGCCTCGGACGAAGCCTATGATCGCGCCCGGCCGGGGTTTGCCGAGACGTTGTCGCCGCGCCTGCCCAATGGGCTCAATCTTGGGGCGCAGATTTTCTGGCAGTCGCGGGCTTTTCCGGAAGACTTCGCCAAGGTCACCGCGATCCTGACCTATCCGCAATATTGGGCGTGGCGCCTGACCGGCATTCACGCCAGCGAAGTGACCTCGCTCGGCTGCCACACCGATCTCTGGTCGCCGGACAAGGGCGACTTTTCCTCGATGGTCGATGCGCAGGGTTGGCGGGCTTTCTTCCCGCCGATCAAGCCAGCAGCTTCGGTGCTCGGGCCGCTGCTGAACAATCTTGCCGACTATACGGGACTGCCGGCGGATACGCCGGTGACCTGCGGCATCCATGATTCCAATGCCTCGCTGGTGCCGCATCTTGGTCGCCACGAAACGCCCTTCACTATTCTCTCGACCGGCACATGGGCCATTGCGATGACCGTGGGCGGGGATACAGCAAAACTCGACCAGGCGCGGGACAGCCTTGCCAATGTCGATGCTTTTGGCCGGCCCGTGCCGACGGCGCGCTTCATGGGCGGGCGCGAGTTCGACACCATCGTGGGCAAGATGGTTGCGCCGAGCGAAGTCGATATCGCCGCGGTGATCGAGCGCGACGTGCAGGCGCTGCCGACCTTTGCGCCCGGCGTAGGTCCCTTTGCAGATGGGCGGGGGCGCTGGACCGTGGCGCCCGAGGGGTTGACGGACGGCGAGCGTACGGCTGCGGCCTCACTGTATCTGGCGCTAGTGGCGCGCGAATGCCTTGATCTGTGCGGACTGGGCAAGAGCATCACCATCGAAGGGCCGCTGGCGCGCAATGCCGTGTTCGGCGCGGCGCTGGCGACACTGGCTGAGCGGCCGGTGCATGCTTCGGGCGACGGCACGGGCACGAGCCTTGGGGCTAGCCTGCTGTTCGGTGGCAAGCCGGCCCACGAGCAGCATGACAGCCCCATTTCGCCCCTGGTTCATCCCGGATTTGCGGACTATGCGCGGCGCTGGCGGGAACGCGCCAAGGCCTAGGCCTTGGGCCGAGATGCATTGACGGCGGGCCATCGGTACCCCATGTCTGGATCACAGACATGGAGGCCGACATGGCAGAGCCGAAGCACCGCATCGTAATCATTGGCGGCGGCTTTGGCGGTATAGCGGCGGCGCAAGCGCTGGCGCGCGCCGATGTCGAGGTGTTGCTGATCGACCGGCGCAACCACCATCTCTTCCAGCCCCTGCTCTATCAGGTCGCGACCGCGTCGCTGAGCCCATCGGAAATCGCCTGGCCGATCCGCCATATCCTGCGGAGGCAACGCAATACGCGGGTGATCATGGCAACGGTGACCGGGATCGATGTGGCGAACCGGCAGGTGCTGATCGAGGATGGCGCGCCGGAGCGCTATGATAGCCTGATCATCGCGACGGGTGCGCAGCACGCCTATTTCGGCAATGACCAATGGGAAGAGTTTGCGCCCGGGCTCAAGACGCTCGAGGACGCCACCGCGATCCGCCGAAAACTGCTGCTGGCTTTTGAGGCAGCGGAGCGGGAGTTTGATCCGCGCAAGCGCCGGGCGCTGTTGACCTTCGCCATTATCGGGGCCGGGCCGACGGGCGTCGAAATGGCCGGCGCGATCAGTGAGCTCGGACGGGCAAGCCTGGCCGGGCAGTTCCAGACCATCGCACCGGAAGACCTGCGCGTGGTGCTGATCGAAGGCGCGGATCGCGTCCTCCTCAACTTCAAGCCGGAGCTATCGGCCTATGCGCTGAAGTCGCTCGAAGATCTCGGTGTCGAGGTTGAACTCGGCCAGATGGTCAAGGCGATCGATGAAGACGGCGTTTCGTTTGGTGAGAAGCGCCTCGCGACCAAGACGGTGATCTGGGCGGCAGGGGTGGCCGCTTCGCCGGCCGCGAAATGGCTGGGGGTGGAAGCGGATCGATCCGGGCGGGTGAAAGTCGAGCCAGACCTTTCCGTGCCCGGGCACCCCGAAATCTTTGTGGTCGGCGACACGGCCAGCATTGCGCGGCCGGATGGAAAACCGGTGCCAGGCGTCGCTCCTGCGGCAAAGCAGGCGGGCGCGCATGCTGCCCGCGCTGTGTTGAGGCGCGTGGCCGGCGACAAGGCCCAACAACCCTTTGTCTATCGTCATGACGGCGATCTGGCGACCATCGGCAAGCAGGCGGCGGTGATCGATTTCGGCTGGCTGACGCTCAAGGGCTGGTTTGCCTGGTGGGTGTGGGGCATTGCCCACATCTACTTCCTGGTGGACGTGAAGAACCGCATCTTCGTGGCCATGAGCTGGCTGTGGATTTATCTCACCGGCCAGCGCAGCGCCCGGCTGATCACGCATTCGACTGCACCTGTTGCGGAGACGCTGGCAGATGTGGACAGCTAGGCTGGCTCGTTGACCGGGGTAACCTCAGCCTTGGAAAGCTGGCGTTCGCGCAGCCAGATATAGAGGCCGCTCAAGATGATGATGGCGGCGCCCAGGATGAACCACTGGTCGGGTGGCTGGTTGAAAATCAGCCAGCTGGCGATCGAGAGGTAGAGCAGGCTGAGATAGCTGAACGGGGCAAGGATGGCCGGCGCGGCGAAGCGATGGGCCACCGAATTGAGGAAGTGCCCACCAAGGCCCGCTGCGCCCATGATGAAGAAGGCGACCCAGGAGATCGGCTGGGTCGGCCATGCCCAATCCGTAAAGGCGACCGGCGCCAGGAGAATGACGGGCGTTGCGCCGGCAAAGAACTGCTGGGTTGAAGCGCTGTCGACGCCCGCGAGCTTGCGCGTGAGGATAGAAAAGAGCGCCAGGAAGAAGGCGCAGCCGAGGCTCAATAGGGCGGCCGGCTGAAAGGCCTCTGAGCCGGGGCGCACGATGATCAGAATGCCGATGAAACCAACGCCGATGGCAAGCCAGCGGCGCCAGCCGACTGTGTCACCCAGAAGCGGGCCGGACATGGCGCAGATCAGCAGCGGCGAGGTGAACTGGATGGCGCTGGTGACCGTGAGCGGCAGATAACGCATGGCGAGGAAATTGAGGCCGGTGGTCGCCAGCAAGCAGACGCCGCGCAGGATTTCGAGCTTCCAATTGTTGCTCTTCATCACGTTGAAGCCGCTGACCGGCAGGAAGAGCAGCAGCAGGAGCGCCAGGTGCATGCCGTAACGCATGAAGACGATCTGCGTTGTCGCCATGCCTTCGACCGACAGCCATTTGGCCGAAATATCAAGCACGAGAAGAACGAGCTGGGACATCAGCACCAGGCCAATGCCCAGGTTCGCGCGGCTCTCGATGGGCGAAACCGTGGATGCCATCAGACGAGTCCATATCCGGCAGGGAACAAGAACGTGCCGAGAATACGGGGGCGAGACATGGCTGGTCCGGGCAGGAAGAAAAAGGCGGTCCCGCACCGATGCGCGATGGGGACCGCCAAGTCAATGCTCTAGTATGGAAGAGGCGTCGCTCAGAACGTCTCCGCGAGATTGCGCAGCGTCAGCGAGGCGGCGAGATCAGAGGACGTCACCCTGGCGCCGTGGCGCGGAATGAAGGTGAGATCGACCTTCTGGCCCGGCAGGAGCGTGATGGCATTGTCCGAGAAATAGCCTGGGATATCGACTGTCGCGGTGGCGAAGAAGGCGGGCTTGTCGCTTGAGAGCGTCAGCACGGCCTGACCATCCCGATCCGACCACGCGGCAGAGATGGATGGCTGCACCAGCTCGTAGGCCTTGTAGGGCTTCGGGAAATAGTCGTTTTCGCCGAGGATCGTGCCGGTCGCATCCTTCCAGGTGAAGTAGAGGAATTCGTCGGTGGCGAGGTTCGCGGCGGAAATGGTCGTGACGCCAATGGCTGCGTCGGCGCTGATGGCGCTGTTGCCCGAGAAGACAATGCGGCTTTCGCCGGTGACTTTCGCCGCGATGACTTCGAGAGCGATCGAGACCGGGCGGCCGGTGTCGTTGATGCCCTTGAGCGTGATCTCGGAGCCATCGGCATTGGGCACAGCCACCACGTTGACGAGGCGGAAGAAGCGCTTTGCCATGTGGTGCATCAGCTTCCACTGCCCGCCATAGTCGAGGCTCGACCAGCTCGCCACCGGCCAGATGTCGTTGATCTGCCAATAGAGCGTGCCCATGCAGCGCGGCTTGGTGGAGCGCCAGTATTCGATGGCGGTCTTGATGGCGAGGCCCTGCTGAATCTGGGAGAGGAACACCATCTGGTCGAAATCGCGCGGGAAGCGGAAATAGCGCGTCATCGTTTCGATGATGCGGGCATTACCGCCATTGTTGCGCTGGTGGTTTTCCATGACCGGCGAGGACGGATTACGGTCCCTTTCTTCCGAGAAGGTCTCGATGACATTCATCGAGGTGAAGGACTGGAAACCGAACTCGGAGGCAAAGCGCGGATTGACGGTACGATAGGCGTCAAAGCTCTTGGCCGAGTGCCAGACGTCCCAATAGTGGAGGTCGCCGCGGGTATCGGAATGCCAGCCGTCGGAAAAGTCCATGTAGCCGAGCGAGGGCGAGGACGGCCAGAAGCGGCGGGCCGGGTCTTCGTCTTCGACGATCCGGTGCAGCATGGAATTGAGCCGGTCGTAATTGGCGATGTAGCGCTCTTTTTCGGCGCGGGTTTCCGGGTACCAGTTGAGCGAGCCGATGACTTCGTTGTCGCCGCACCAGAGGGCAATGGAGGCGTGGTGGCTAAGGCGGCGCACTTGCTGGGTGATTTCGGTTTCGACCGAGGCGAGGAATTCGCGGTCGGACGGGTAGCTCATGCAGGAGAACATGAAATCGTGCCAGAGCAGGATGCCGAGTTCGTCGCAGAGCTCGTAGAAATAGTCCGGCTCATACTGACCGCCGCCCCAGATGCGGAGCATGTTCATGTTCGCGGCCTTGGCGCTTTCGAGGAGATCGCGGATGACCGTGGGCGTGACGCGCGAGGGAATGGCGTCGGCCGGGATCCAGTTGGCGCCCATCATGGTGATATCGCGGCCATTGATGCGGCACTTGAACGAGTGGTCGATCTCGTCCTTCTCGATGATCCATTCGAGCTTTCGGAGACCAATCTTGCGGGTGGTGACTTCGCCTTCGAGGTTCGTCGTCAGCTCATAAAGCGGCTGGGCGCCCTGCCCCGCCGGCCACCAGATTTTTGGATTGGAAATCGTCACATTGTGGGTGAAGACGTTTTCGCCCTTCTGGACCGCGACCTTGTCGGTGATGGTCTGGCCGTCGATCTTGTGTTCGAGTTCGACTTCGCCATGGGCGAAGGCGAAGACGCGGGTTCTTACTGAGAGTTCGACAGAATTGGCGCCGTGGGTCTGTTCGACCTCGACACTGTCCTGGCGGGCGAGGCGCGATTTGCGCAGGCTCATCGTGCCGTAGACGCCGACGGGCATGGTGCAGATGCCCCAGTCCCAACCCGCATGGCAGGCTGCCTTGCGGATGAAGTTCATGTGGATGCCCTTCAACCCATTGGTCTGGTAATTGTAGGTGAAGGGGATCGGGAAGGGGTGCGCGTCCGAGCGCGCCTTGGCGACATCGGGGGCAACGCCGAACTCGATGCGCAGGATATTTTCGCCCAGATGCACCTTGCCGGTGACGTCGATGTCGTTGCGGACAAAGCTATTGTCGGTGCGGGCGACGACTTCGCCGTTGAGCAGGATGGTGGCGATGCAATCGACTTCGGAGAGGGTCAGCGTCAAGTAGCCGTCGATATCGGCCGCCGAGGCGTCGAAGCGGCGCTCGACATGCCATTCCGTCTCGCCCACCCACATCACGACCTTTTCGTTCTCGCCGAAATAGGGATCGGGGATGAGATCGGCAGCGAGGAGCGCGCCGTGCACGTCGCCCGGCAGAGTGATTGCCGTCGTGATGTTGCGCGCCGGCGCGGTCAGGCCATAGGCGCCGCTGAGATCAAGTGCGGTGTTGAAGCTGGATATCGTCAAGTCGTCCTCCTGCCAGCCGCGGCCGGCACCTCTGGCAGTCGCAAATCAACTACCGAAATCGATTTCGGAGGCGTTTGTAGCGGGAAGCGCGGCGCCTTCCAATGGGCAGAAAAGGGTTTTTTGCTGCCTGTTGCATCGTTGCGAATGCGAAATTTGCTGCCCGAGGAGACCACCGCCGTAGATTTACTGATCTGTTAGGAAATCCAAGCCTAGGCTTGTCATACAAAGGGCAGTGCCATGTCAGTATTCCGGCGCCTGGGCCGCGTCATTTTTGAGTCTCCGGGGTCGGCAGAACTGTCGCTGGCCCAATGGCACGCACTTAAGCGCCAAGTGCCGCTGATGTACGCCATGCTGCTGGCCAATATGATCATCCTGGCCGCAACGCATTTCTCCGGCGCCCCCAGGTTTCTGACGATGCTCATCCCCGCAGTGCTCACCGTGCTCTGCGGCTCGCGCATCCTGCGTTGGGTGCGCAGCGATAGCGCGACAATCACACCGGACCAAGCGCGCCGCGATATCAGGGCCATGGTGGTCCTCGGCCCGCTCATTGCCGTGGGCATCTCGTGCTGGGCGCTCAGTCTTTACCCCTATGGCGGCCCACTGCAGCAGGCGCACATCGCCTTTTTCATGGCCATCACCACCATTGGCTGCATGTTCTGCCTGCTCAATGTCCGCCTGGCGGCCGTGGCGATAACCGCCTGCGTTCTCATCCCCTTTACCGCCTTCTTCGCCCTGACCGGGCAACCCGTATTCATCGCCATTGCCCTGAACATGGTTCTGGTGACAGCAATCCTTGCGACAATCCTGATCGACAATTATCGCGGCTTTACCGGGCTGGTTGCGTCCCGCCAGGAAATGGCGCGTCGGCAGGAGCAGACGCAGCAATTGCTCGATGAAAACCACCGCCTTGCCTGGCTCGACAGCCTGACCGGGGTGCCCAATCGCCGGTCCTTTCAGAAGGAGCTGGCAAGAGCCCTGGAGGACGCCAAGGCAAACGGAAAAACCATCGCAGTGGCGCGGCTCAATCTCGATCGCTTCAAGGCGGTGAACGAGGTTTTCGGTCAAATCATGGGTGACCGGGTTCTGATCGAGGTGGCGCAGCGGATCGACATCACCCGGCCGTTCTCGTCCTTTCTCGCACGCCTCGACAGCGACAATTTTGCTGTGATCCTGACCGAGAATTCGTCGGGGGCCAATCTGGAGCGGCTCGGCCAGCGCCTTTGCGAGGCCATTGCACGGCCGGTCAAACTGCCGCTGGGTACTGCTCATGTCACCGCCTCCATCGGCTTTGCCGCATCGGGGCCGGAGGACACGCCGGAAACGCTGTTCGACCACGCCGACTATGCCGGATGGCTTGCCAAGCGCGACGCGCGGGGCGGCACCATGGTGTTTTCGGCCATCGATGCACATGACCTCAGGCAGATCCGGCGCATGGAGCATCTGCTGCACACGGCCGATCTCGACGAAGAAATCTATGTCCTGCTGCAGCCGCAATTCGACATTGCCATTGGCGAGACGACGGGCTTTGAAGTGCTGGCGCGCTGGCGCAGCCCGATCCTGGGCGAAGTGTCGCCGGCCGAGTTCATTCCCATGGCCGAGCGCATGGGCCAGATCGGAAAAATCACCCAGATCGTGCTGCGCAAGGCGCTGGCGATCAGCGAGCAGTTGCCACGACGCATGCGTCTCTCGGTCAATCTTTCGGCCAATGACATTGGCTCGCCGGCGGCCATTGATGCCGTCATCGCGCAGGTGGAGGCCGCGCCGCGCCCGAGCCGCGTCGATTTCGAGATCACCGAGACGGCCATCATGCGCGATCTCGACCAGGCCAAGGAGGCGCTTTCGCGCCTTCTCAGCCTTGGCGCGCGCATTGCCCTCGACGATTTCGGCACGGGGCATTCCAGCCTCACCCATGTGCAGCGCCTGCCGCTGCATCGCATCAAGATCGATCGCAGTTTCGTCGCCGAAGTGACAAGCGATCCGACCAGCCGCGCCATCGTCAAGACCATGGTCGATCTCTGCCGGAACCTGGGCATGTCCTGCGTTTTCGAAGGGATCGAGACCGAGGCACAACTCGAGGCCCTTGCCGGCCTCGGTGGCACGGTGATGCAGGGCTACCTTTTCGGGCGACCGATGCTGCCGGAGCAGGCTCTCGCTCATGCCGAAAAGAGCGAAGCGGGTTGGCGCCCGGAGCACAACCAGCGCTTTGGCGCGGCGAGCTGATCTGGATAAATCTCTGTCAGCGCCTGTCGAAATCCGCCCTGTCGCTTCGTCGCGGAAACGAGCGGACGATGACGGAACCGCAGGAGGCAAAGAATGATCAGGACTGGTTGGGTATTGAGCGCGCTGGTGACGCTCTTTCTTCTGGGGGCTTCGGCGGCACCCAAACTCATCAATTCACCGCTGGCGCTTGAGCCACTGGAAGTGGTGGGCTGGCCGGCAAAATACCTGCTGCTGATCGGCATTATCGAGGTGGTCTGCGCCGTGCTCTACATCATCCCGCGCACGGCACTGCTCGGTGCGGTGCTGATGACGGCACTGCTTGGCGCTGCGCTGGCGGCAAACCTGCGGGTGGACAATCCGCTCTTCAGCCATACGCTGTTCAGCATCTACCTGGGCACCTTGGCATGGGTGGCGCTGTGGATGCGGGAACCCAGGCTGAAAAACCTCTTTCCAATTGTGCGGTAGCGTCATGTTCGTCGTCACCACCGGGCTTGTCCCGGTGGCCCATGCGGAGGCGCGATGGATTGCCGGGACAGGCCCGGCAATGACGATGGCGGGGGTATCGTAGGCAAAAAAGGCCCGGTCGATTGACCGGGCCTCTTCTTATTGTGCTGCTTCGAGGTCCAGGAAACCGCCGGACTGGCGTTCCCAGAGCATGGCGTAGTGGCCGCCCGAGGCGAGGAGTTGGGCGTGGGAGCCCTCCTCCACGATCTTGCCCTTTTCGAGCACCACGAGCCGGTCCATGGCCGCAATGGTCGACAGGCGATGCGCGATGGCGATCACCGTCTTGCCCTGCATGAGCTGGGTGAGCTGCTCCTGGATCGCCGCTTCAACCTCGGAATCGAGGGCGGAGGTGGCTTCGTCGAGCACGAGGATCGGCGCGTTCTTGAGGAGAACGCGGGCGATGGCGACGCGCTGGCGCTGGCCGCCGGAGAGCTTTACGCCGCGTTCGCCCACATGGGCATCATAGGCCTTGCGGCCCTGGGGGTCGGACAGACCCATGATGACATCGTGGACATTGGCCTGTTCGGCCGCCCGCATCATTTCCTCGTCGGTCGCGTTCTGGCGGCCATATTTGAGGTTTTCGCGGACGGAGCGATGCAGCAGGGACGTATCCTGACTGACAAGGCCGATGGCGGCGCGGAGGCTTTCCTGGGTCACCGAGCGGACATCGCTGCCGTCGATCTTGATCGAACCGTCCTGCACATCGAACATGCGCAGGGCAAGGTTCACCAGCGTCGACTTGCCCGAGCCGGAGCGGCCGACAAGGCCGATCTTTTCGCCCGGCTTCACCGTCAGGCTGAACTCGTCGATGACCGACCCTTCCTTGCCGCGCCAATAGTTGAAGCTGACATTGTCGTAATGCAGCTCGCCCTTGGTGACGGCGAGAGGCTTGGCCTCCGGCGCGTCGAGCATGGTCAGAGGCTGGGCGATGGTGTCCATCGAGTCCCTGGTCGTGCCGATCTGACGGAAGATGTTGGAGCCAATTTCGAGGATCCAACCGCTCATGTTCATGATCTGCAGGGCGAAGGGGATCGCCGTTGCCACCGCTGCGGCAGTGAGCACACCATTGTTCCAGCCGGCGAGGGCCAGCCAGGTGACCGAGACCACGAGGCCCGCATTGAGCAGGAACAGGATCGACCACATGTAGGTGAACACCCGCATGAGTTTGCGGAAGCTCACGGCGTGGTCGAGGACACTGTCGGCGACATATTTGTCTTCATGCTCGCCGGAGGCGAAGGTCTTGAGCGTCTGGATATTGGTGTAGCTGTCGACGATGCGGCCGGTCATCACCGATTTGCTTTCCGAAAGCTCCTCGGAATAGCGGGCGATGAGCGGCATGGTGATGGAAAACAGCACCGCATAGAGCAGCAGCCATACCCCGATCGGCACCAGAAGAACCGGATCGAGCTGGGCCAGGACGACAATGGCGACAACGACGAAAACCAGGGCATACCAGGCCGCGTCAATGGTGAGGTTGACGCCGATTTCGATGGCTTCACCGGCCTGGATGACCTTGTTGGCGATGCGGCCGGCAAAGTCGTTCTGGAAGAAGGTCCAGCTTTGCCGGATGACATGCCAGTGGCTTTGCCATCGGACGATATCGACGAGGTTGGGGACGATGCCGTGGTTGCGCACGAGCGTGTCGAGCACGAAGGTCAGCGGGCGGACGATGACGACGACGAAGACCATCCAGAGGAAGGTCTGGGTGTGCTGGTCGAAAATTTCGCCGGGGTTTGTGGTCGCCAGCATGCCCACCACCATGCCGACAAAGACCGGCATAAGCGCATCGGCGACCGAACCAATGGCCACGAGGCCAATGCGGATCGCGAAGGCGCCTTTGAACTGGGCGACGAAGTAGCGAACGAAGGGAGTGAGGCCCATAGGCGGCTGGCGATTTTTTGCCAGGGCGACGGGCGAATAGAGATTGTCGAAGAAGTCGATGACGCGGTTGAACATTTTCTGCTCATTTTATTGAGCCGCGCCTGACAGAACGTGCTGTTCGTATCAGGTTCGGTGCCGGGAAAGGGGTTTGCATTGGCTCGGGGCGATGGCGTTCGGATTGCCCAGGTGTCGCGTCATGATGAAATCTCCCATTTGGGATCTCCTTTGGTTGGCGCCCTCCACCATGGAGGGCGTGTGAAATCTGTTTGGGACGGCGGCGCCTACTGCGCCGCGTCCTCGACTTGGTCCATCTCCAGGAACCCGCCCGATTGGCGCGCCCAGAGCTGGCTATAGATACCGCCCGAATCCACGAGCTCGGCATGGGTGCCCTGCTCGACGATCTGGCCCTTATCGAGCACCACCAGACGATCCATCATGGCGATGGTCGAAAGGCGGTGGGCGATGGCGATCACGGTCTTGCCGCGCATCAAGAGCTCGAACTGACTCTGGATGGCGGCTTCCACTTCCGAGTCCAGCGCGGATGTTGCCTCATCGAGCACCAGAATCGGGGCATTTTTCAAGAGCACGCGTGCGATAGCGATGCGCTGGCGTTGACCGCCGGAGAGTTTCACACCGCGTTCGCCCACATGGGCATCGTAACCCCTACGGCCCTTGTAGTCCGAAAGGTCGGCGATGAAGTCGTGGGCCTCGGCGAGCTTCGCCGCTTCGATCATCTCCTCTTCGGTCGCGTCAGGGCGGCCGTAGACGATGTTGTCGCGCACGGAGCGATGCAACAAGGACGTGTCTTGAGTAACGACGCCGATATTGGCGCGCAGGCTATCCTGCTGGATCGTCGCGATATCATTGCCATCCACCAGAATGCGCCCGCCCTGCCGGTCGTAGAAACGCAGCAGCAGGTTGACGATGGTCGACTTGCCCGCGCCGGAACGGCCGACAAGGCCGATCTTTTCGCCTGGGCGGATATTGAGGTTGAGCCCCTCGATGACACCAGACGATTTTCCATAGTGGAATGAGACATTGTCGAACTTGATGTCGCCCTCGACCCGGCCGATCGGCTTGGCATTGGGCTGGTCCGACACGACGCGCGGCAGCGAGATGGAATTGATGCCATCCTTGACCGTGCCGATGTTTTCGAACAGCGACGACATTTCCCACATCACCCACTGGCTCATGCCCTGGAAGCGCATGACAAGGCCAAGCGAAACGGCGAGCGCGCCGGGGCTCATGACGCCCTGCATCCAGAGCCAGATGCCGGTAGCGCCGACCGCAAAGAGCAGCAGGGCATTGGACCAGAGGACCAGCATGTTGAGCCAGGTGAAGAGCCGCATCTGGCGATAGACGGTACCCAGAAACTCATCCATGGCCTCGCGGGCATAGGACTCTTCGCGGTTGGAATGGCTGAAGAGTTTTACGGTCGCGATATTGGTGTAGCTGTCGACGATACGGCCCGTCATCATCGAGCGCGCGTCGGCCTGAGCCTGCGAAATCTTGCCCATGCGCGGGATGAAATAGACCATCAGCGCTATATAGGCGGCGAGCCAGACGAGGAAGGGAATGGCCAGGCGCCAATCCGCCGATGCCGCCAGGATGACTGCGCCGGTGAAATAGACGACGACATAGACCAGCATGTCGAGCAGCTTCATGACCACTTCGCGCACGGCGAGCGAGGTCTGCATCAGCTTGGCGCCGATGCGGCCAGCAAACTCGTCCTGGAAGTAGCTCATCGACTGGCGGATCAGGTAGCGATGCGCCATCCAGCGGATACGCTGCGGGAAATTCCCGAGCAGCGTCTGATGCATGGTCAGGGTCGAGAGCAGCGCAAAACCGGGAACGATGAAGACGATCATCGCGCCCATGAGCGCCAGCTTCCAGCCGTCCGTCTGCAGGAACGTCTTGGGATCGGCGGCGGCGAGCCAGTTCACCACATCGCCGATGAAGCTGAAGACGAGGATTTCGCCCATGGCGACCGCGGCCGCAGCAAAAGCCATGACGGCCAGCCATTTCTTGGCGCCGTGGCTATAGTGCAGGCAGAAGGCCAGAAGACCCTTCGGCGGCTCGGTCGGCTCTCCCAGGGGATAAGCGTCCAGCTGTTTTTCGAACCATTTCAGCACTTGCGTCACCATGTATATCGTCCGGAATGGACACCATGGCCGAACGCTAAGTGACGGCTATGACATTGGCCGTCAGCAGGTTCTGGCGATGGGCGATCCATCCAGGGAAATTTCAAAGACCGCGCTCGATACGTTCCGTTGAACGCAGAGGAGCCGCGTGGCGTTTAGCCCAGGCCTCCTCCCTAATGCCCGGAAGCATCAAAGAATTGGGCTATGCAGCCAAGAGCGGCGTAGCATACACAAAAGGCTAGAGTCGGCTGTTGCCACTTGGCCACATTCGAGCGTCAGAAAATAACGTTGCACTGGACCATTTCATGCGCACCGAAACCGAGCACACGATCTTCCTCAAGGACTACGCGCCGACGCCGTATCGGATCGTTGCCGTAGACATGGATTTCAAGATCACCGAGGCGGGAACGCGGGTCCGGACGCAGATGACGATCGAGCCGCGGCCGGAAACGGCGCCCGGCACATCGCTCGTGCTCGACGGTGACGGTTTGACGCTGCAATCAATCGCCATCGATGGACTGCCGCTGATGCTGTCGGGCTATGCGACTGATGACAATGGGCTGACCGTCGTGGAGCCACCCTTCCGTCGCTTCGTGCTCGAAACCGAAGTCAATCTGACCCCCGAGACCAATACTAAGCTGATGGGGCTTTATCGCTCGAGCGGCACCTGGTGCACGCAGTGCGAGCCCGAGGGATTCAGACGCATCACCTATTATCTCGACCGCCCCGATATTCTGGCACCCTTCAAGGTGCGGATCACGGCGCCGCGCGATATCGCGCCGGTCCTGCTCTCCAACGGCAATCTCATCGACAAGGGCGACGCGGGCGACGGCACGCATTTTGCGCTTTGGGAAGATCCGTTCCCCAAGCCCGCTTATCTCTTTGCCCTCGTTGCCGGCGATCTCGGCTCGATCACCGACACCTTTACGACGGGCAGTGGTCGCAAGGTCGACCTTGCCATCTATTGCACCCACGGCAAGGAGGCCGAATGCTTCTACGCCATGGACAGCCTCAAGCGCTCCATGGCCTGGGACGAAAAGCGCTTTGGCCTCGAATATGATCTCGATGTGTTCAACATAGTTGCCGTTAGCGATTTCAACTTCGGCGCGATGGAGAACAAGGGCCTCAACATTTTTAACGACAAGCTGGTCTTCGCCCTGCCCGAGACGGCGAGCGATGCCAACTATGCCAATATCGAACGCGTCATTGCGCACGAATATTTCCACAATTGGACCGGCAATCGCATCACCTGCCGCGACTGGTTCCAGCTTTGCCTCAAGGAAGGCCTGACGGTCTATCGAGACCAGGAATTCTCCTCGGATGAGCGCAGCCGCCCGGTGCAGCGCATCCATGACGTCGAGAACTTGCGCATCACGCAGTTCCCCGAGGATGGCGGCCCTTTGGCACATCCGCCGCGGCCAGATCGCTATCGCGAGATCAACAATTTTTACACGACGACGGTCTATCAGAAGGGCTCGGAAGTCGTGCGCATGCTGGCAACGCTCCTGGGCGAAGCCGGCTTCCGCAAGGGAATGGACCTCTATTTCGAGCGCCACGATGGCGAGGCGACGACCATCGAGGCTTTCCTGAAGGTCTTCGAGGACGCTACCGGCACCGATCTGAGCCAGTTCTCACGCTGGTATCTCAATGCCGGTACGCCGGCGGTAACGGCCAGCGACAGCTATGATGCGGCAAGCCAGACCTATACGCTGACGCTCTCGCAAAAGACCGCGCCGACGCCGAACCAGCCGGACAAGCCGCCCTTCGTCATCCCGGTGAAATTCGGCCTGATTGGCCCCAATGGCAGCCCGATGGGCTGGACTGGGGTGACCGGCGGCACGGTCAAGGACGACCTCATCGTGCTCGATGGCGATAGCGTCACGCTGACCTTTACCGGGGTTGCCAATCGCCCGGTGCCGTCGCTGCTGCGCGGCTTCTCGGCGCCGATAAAACTCTCGACCAATCTGACCCAGCAGGACCTGCTGTTCCTTGCCCGGCACGATAGCGATCCATTCAATCGCTGGGATGCACTGCAGACGGTCGCGACGCAATTGCTGGCGGCCGCCGCTACCGGCAAGGCGCCGGCGTCTGGCGATGTCGACGCGCTGCGCCAGGCCATTATCGACACGCTCAGCGATCCCTCTCTCGACCATGCGTTCAAGGCGCAGGTCATCGCCATGCCCGACGAAACGGTCATTGCCCGCCAGATCGGCAGGGATGTCGATCCGAACGCCGTTGCCGAGGCGCGCCGGGCGTTGATCCGCGCTATCGTCGGGCCCGTGGCCGAGCGCCTCGAAGCGCTTCACGCCGAATTGCAGGTCATTGAGCCCTATAGCCCCGATGCCGCCCAGGCCGGCCGCCGCTCGCTGCGAAATGGCCTCTTGTCGCTGCTGACGGCCGGGTCGGACCGCGGCGCGGCTCTCGCTGAAGTCCAGTATCATGCGGCCAGCAACATGACCGACCGCTATGCGGCCCTCGCCATTTCGGCCCACAACTGGACCAATGCGGCTCCGGCCCTTCTCGGCGATTTCCGCACGCGTTTCTCCGGCGATCCGCTGGTGTTCGACAAATGGCTGGTTGCCTCCTCGCAGGCGCCGGACGATGCAGCGATCGAGCGCCTGCGGGCCATTCTGGCGGCTCCGGATTTCCCGCGCACCAATCCGAACCGTCTGCGCGCCCTGCTCGGCAGTTTCGTGATGAGCAATCCGGCGCAATTCGCGCGGGCCGATGGCCTGGGTTTCCGCTTCATCACGGAAGCTGCGGCGGAGATCGACAAGGTCAACCCACAGGTGGCCGCCCGCATCCTCACCGGCTTCCGCATCCTGCCGCTACTGGAAAGCGGCCGTCGGGAGGCCGGCCGCACCGCTCTCGAAGCGCTTAAGAACCATCACACGCTGAGCCGCAATACCGGCGACATTGTCGACCGAATCCTCGCGGGCTAAACGCCTGATATCGAGCAAAAATGCGATGCCTCCCCACCTCAAAAGGGGGAGGCATCGCTGTTTCTGGTATCCGACCTCACCGCAGCGTTATTCTCAAAGGGCTGTGGAAGGATTTTTCTTTTCGCCTAAGTGATTCAAGAGACTCACGTTTTGGCGCCGCGCCCGTCGGGACGCAAACACCCCTATGGACAAGTCCCCTACGGGTGATTCATTACTTGTTAACGAGCAAATCGCTTCGGGGCTAACCCTTTAAATTTATGGAGAATTTCATGCGGTCGTCGGAGGTATCCGGCGCCGATGCTGATGGATTCGGCATGGGCAATGGGCATAATTTTCGGCGCCTCCGCCGCCAGGGCACGGCTGCACCCCGCGGGTTCAGACACCGTGTCCTGACGCCGATGACGCTGGCAGTCGCCGCCACCGCCTTTGCCGCAGCGACCCTTTTCATCGTCTACGACGTCGTCACCACGCTGGGCGAGATCAAGCGCGAACTCTCGCTCATCGGGGTTGCCGTCGCCGCCCGCGTTGCCAATGAGCCCACGACCGTCGCCGAAACAACCCTTGCGAGCACACCGAGCGATTTTCCAGGCATTACCCGTGCGCGCTTTGTCGAGGCAGAGGCCGATTTCGGCGATTTCTTCTCTCACGCCGTGCCGGCCGGGTCGCATGGCCTACTCAGCGTGCAGGCGGAGCAATCGGGGGCCGTTGGCGGCCTTGCCGGCCGCGGTGCAGCGGCCCTGGCACTTGCCGGCCTTGTTACCGCCTTGACGGTGCGCCGTCGTCGCGACGAGGCCATGCCCGACCCGATGGAGCGCCACACCTATCGCTCCCTCACCTCGGCGATCCCCATGGGCATTGCTTGCTGGACCACCGATGGTCGCATGATCGTCTGTAATGGCGACTATCGCGAGCGCCTGCAGCTTGATAGCGATGCCATCACCTATCCCGAAGCTCTGGGGCGCCTGCTGTCCGGCGGCTATATGAAACTGCTGCGCGAAGAGAGCGGCAACCGCCTGCTGGAGCTGCACCAACAAGACGGCTCCTGCCTGTTGATCGACGAACGCCCCCTGCCCGATGGCGGCTTCATGACCATCCTTTCGGACGAGACCGAACGCCGACGCACCGACGTTTTGCTCTCGACCATTCGCGAAGAACAGCGCCTCTTGGCGCGCCGCTACCACGAAGAAAAGATCAAGGCCGAGGCCGCCAGCCGCGCCAAGACCAATTTCCTCGCCCATCTCAGCCACGACATCCGCACCCCGCTCAACCACATCATCGGCTTTGCCGAGCTGATGGAATGCGAGACCTACGGCAAGATGGGCGATCCGCGTTACGCGGAATATGTGCAGTCGATCAAAACCTCGGGCGAGCACCTGCTCAATTCCTTCGCCGCCATTCTCGATCTCGCCGAACTCGAAAATGGACAAAAGGTGCTGCGCGCCGACGCCGTCCCGCTCGACGAAGTCATCACTGCGACCTGCCGCCGCTTCCGCGGTCAGATCGCGCGGGCCGGTCTTGCCCTCTCGGTCAATTCCGAAACCGGCGCGATGCTCTGCGGCGATCGCCTGGCCTTTGTGCGCATGGTCGGCAATATCGTCGAGAATGCCATTCGCTTTACCCCGGCCGGTGGCAAACTGACCCTCGCGACCTTTGCCGCGGACGATGGCGTCGTCATCGAAGTCACCGATACCGGCATTGGCATGAGCGAGGAACGGCTTTCGAGCCTTAGCCAACCCTTTGCCTTGGGCGATGCCACTTTCACCCGCGAGGGTGTTGGTCCGGGCCTCGGCATTTCCATTTCGCGCGCCATTGCGGAGCTAAGCGGAGGGCGGATGGTCATCGACTCCGCCCCATCCATAGGCACGACGGTCGCCATTTCGCTGCCGCTTGATGTGCGGCACAGCAAAGTGACCGTGGCGGCCTAGATCATGATCAACCGCGAGTGGCACGAAGCGCATCGTCTGGGCCCGAAAGCCAAGCTGGTCGAACGCATTGCGTGGCACATCGAGCACGCCGAGCTTTGCGGCTGCCGGGACATGCCCGAAAGCATCAAGGCCGAGCTCGCCAAGCGCGGCATTCCACAGCCGGAACGGCGGCGCTAGAGCTTTCGCGCCGCCTCGTACCAGGTCGCGGCGGCTGCAGCGACTTCTCCCTGCATCTCCGACACATCAAGCGCCAAACGTCCGAAATCGGGATAGTGGCAAAGCTGGGCCAGCAGGTCCTGGAATGCCGGAGACCAGGCTTCGTCCTTAAACGGGCTGACCAAGGCAGAACTCATCACCTGCAAGACCGTCGCATAGACCGCGTGGATTTCAGCAAGCCGCCGGCCCGTGGGCACCAGTCCAATTTCGCCGAGACGCGTCAGAACCTGAACCGGTGGCGCCTGCGGCAGGTCGATCTGCGCACCAGCAACGAGCTGGGCCGATTGGGCGATGAATTCGAGATCGACGAGGCCGCCGTCGGCGAGTTTCAGGTCGAAGGCGTGACGCGGCTTGCGCTCCTTGGCCATCAGCGCACGCATGCTCAGCACATCGTCGATGATCTTGTTCTTGTCGCGAGGCATAGCCATGACATCGGCGATTTCACGCTCGACCACGGTGGGAAGATCACCCGTACCGGCGACGACGCGGGCGCGGCTAAGCGCCAGGTGTTCCCAGGTCCACGCCTCCCCACGCTGGTAGGAGCGGAACGAGGCAAGGCTCGTCGCCAGCGGCCCGGCATTGCCGGAGGGCCGCAGCCGCATGTCTGTTTCATAGAGCACGCCCTCGCTGGTCGGCGCCGCGAGCGCAGCAACGAGGCGCTGGGTCAGGCGCGCAAAGTAATGCGATGGGGCCAGTGGCCGTTCGCCATCGGATTCCGCATCGGGCGCGTCATAGAGCAGGATGAAATCGAGGTCGGAGGTGAAGGTCATCTCCCGGCTCGCCATCTTGCCGAAAGCGAGAAGCGCCGTGGAAGCACCCTCGATCCGGCCATGGCGGCGTGCAAACTCTTCCTGCACGCTGGCAAAGAGGCGATTGAGCAGGGTTTCCGCGAGAGCCGTGAACTGTTCCCCGGCCACTGCGGCGCTGACGGTGCCCGAAAGCAGGCCGGCGGCGACGAGGAATTTTTGCTCCTGCCCGATGATGCGGGCGCGGTCGATCAGCTCCTCATAGGTGCGGGCGTCGGCGAGGAAGGAATCCACCTTGGCGACCAGCACGTCGCGATGGGTGACGTCATTGGCGAAGGCCGGATCGATGAGGCCATCCACCACATGGGCGCGATGGATGACCGCCTCGGCCATGCGCGGCGCCGAGGCCATGAATTGCACCAGCAGCGAGAGCAATTGCGCATGGTTGCGCAGCAGCGCAAAGAGCTGCACGCCGCCCGGAAGGCGGGAAAGGAAATCGTCCATGCGCGCCAGCCCGAGATCGGCGCTGCCGGCATTGGCGAGGGTCGTCAGCAGGGAGGGCAGCAGTTCCGTCAGGTGCGCCCGCGCGGCGGCGCTGCGCGTGGCGGCATAGCTGCCATAGTGCCATTTTCGAACTGTCTCGATGGCCTTGTGGGCATCGGCAAAACCCATATTGGTCAGGGTTTCGAGCGTGTTGGGATCGTCATCGCTGCCGGTAAAGACGAGATTGCCTTCCACCGTGCCGAGGGACTCTCCTTCGGTGAAAAGCTCGGCGTAGTAGCGCGCGACACGCTCCAGCGCAGCGCGATAGTCGGTCTCGAAGGTTTGCAGGTCGGGCTGGTTCATCAGCCGACCGATGACCGCTACAGCCTCAGGCGTGCCGGGCATGATGTGGGTCTGCTCGTCGCGGAGCATCTGCAGGCGGTTTTCGACAGCGCGGAGATACCAATAGGTTTCGGTCAGCTCGCTCGCCGTGGTCGGACTGATCCAGTTGGCCGCCGCCAAAGCCGCCAGGGCCTGTGAGGTCGGGCGCACGCGCAGGGCTTTGTCGCGACCACCCGCAATTAGCTGCTGGGTCTGGGCAAAAAACTCGATCTCGCGGATACCGCCGCGGCCGAGTTTGACATTGTGACCCTCGACGCGAATGTCGCCGACATTCTTGGACACATTGATCTGGCGCTTCATCGCCTGGATATCGGCAATGGTCGCGAAATCGAGATGCTTGCGCCAGACATAAGGCGCGAGCTCTTTCACGAAGGCCTCGCCTACCTGCTTGTCGCCGGCGCAGGGCCGCGCCTTGATCCAGGCGGCGCGCTCCCAGTTCTGGCCGCGCACTTCATAATAGGCCAGCGCTGCATCGACCGAGAGCGCTACGGGCGTTGAACCGGGATCAGGGCGCAGGCGCAGATCGGTGCGGAAGACATAGCCATGGGCCTGATGGTCCTCCATCAGGCCGACCAGCTTTTGCACCATGCGCGAATAGATCTTCGTGCCTTCGCTCGGGTCGACCAGCGCCGGCTTTTGCGGATCGAAGAAGGCGACGATGTCGATGTCGGAGGAATAATTGAGCTCGCGTCCGCCATGCTTTCCCAAGGCAAAGAGCGCAAGCCCGGAATTTTTCGCGCGCGCCTCTTCGCGGGGCAGCAGCAGTTGTCCCTTGTCGAAGGCCTGAACCATCAGGAAATCGAGCGCGGCCTCAAGAGCGGCATCGGCCAGGTCGGACAGTGCTTCGGTCGCTCGCGCCGTGGTCCAGACGCCACCGGTTTCGGCCACAGCCGCCAGAAGCGCGGTGCGTCCCTTGGCGATGCGCAGCGTCTGACCAAGGCCGGCTTCGTCCGCCGTAATGCCCGCTTCGGCGACCGACACCAAAAGCTCGGCAAAAACTGTATCCGGCCCGCGCTCGAGCGCATCCGCCAGCCAATCGGCATGGGTCCGGGCCAATTCGAGCAGGTAGGGCGCCGATTGCAGCAAGGTGCCGAGGGTGGGTGTCGCCGCCTTGAGGGCGGAAACCGCCGTGGCGGGCAATTCAGCCAGCAGAGCGTCAAAAGCGGGATGCGAAATGGCGGGCAAGGGCGAGAGATGGATGCTCATGAAAGAGGCATATCCCGCCGCCAAGGCGCCAGCAAGCCGCCCTCAACCCTTTGTCGTGTCACTTTCCTCAGCGTTGGAAAGTTCGGCAAGAACGCGCTTTTCGTCGTCGGAAAGAGGTTCAGCCTTGGACGTGGATGACGCTCGCCGCATGGCCCAGAAGAGGCCGAACAGTCCCAGCGCCAACAATACAGGTGCAGCGATCCAGAGGATCAGCGTGTGGTTGTTGAGCCGGGGATTGAGCAGCACATATTCGCCGTAGCGATCGACGAGATACTGTTCCACTTGGGCATTGCTGTCGCCGGCCACCAGCCGCTCGCGCACCAGAATGCGAAGATCGCGCGCAAGGTCCGCATCGCTGTCGTCGATGGACTGGTTCTGGCACACGAGACAACGCAGGCCCGCCGAAATATCGCGGGCGCGTTGCTCCAGTGCCGGATCATCCAGCATCTCGTCGGGCGACACGGCGAGAACGGGCATGACGAGGCAAAGAACCAGCGCGAGCAGAGTTAGCAGGCGCTTCATTCCGCCGGCTCCATGACCTGCTTGGCCGCCCGCTGCGGGGCGCCGACGCGGAGGCGCCGGTCGGTCAGCGAAAGCACACCGGCTCCGGCCATGACCAGGGCGCCGATCCAGATCAGCAGGATATAGGGTTTGTACCAGATACGAACGACATGGGTGTTGTCGAGCGGCTCGCCCAGTTGCAGATAGAATTGCGACAGGCCGTAGGTTTCGATGGCCGCTTCCGTGGTCGGCATACCGCTGGCCACATAGGTGCGGCGCTCGGCCTCCAGCGTCTTGGTGCCGCCGCCCGGAGCGGTGACAGTGAAATGGCCAGTATCAGCCATATAGTTCGGCCCTGGGATTTGCTCAAAACTATCGAAGGCAAGGGTGTAGCCGCTGAGTTCTGCCGTCTCGCCCGGATTGAGCGTCGTCACTAGTTCGGTTTCCCAGGCGGTGACCGAGACGATGCCGAGAACCGTCAGGCCCAGCCCCATATGGCCGAGCGCCGTCGACCAGATGGTGCGCGGCAGACCGAGAAGACGGCGAACGCTCTCGCCGACCGGAATGCGACCGATGCGCCCACGCTCGATCAATTCGGCGAAGGCGCCAAAGGTCACCCAGAAGCCGAGCAGAAGCCCGAGCGGAGCCAGCGAAATCGAAATGCCGCCGAGAGCCGAAACCAGAATGGTGAGGAAAATGGCAAGGCCCGCCGCGCCCACCAATCGCTGCCCGGCAGCGACGAGATCAGCCCGCTTCCAGGGCAACAATGGCCCAAAGGGCAGAACCAGCAGGAGCGGCGCCATCAGCGCGCCGAAAGTGAGATTGAAGAAAGGTGCGCCGACGGAAATCGTCGTGCCCGCCAGCGCATCGAGCAGCAGCGGATAGAGTGTGCCCACAAGCACCGCGCCCACCGCCGTGGCAAGGAACAGGTTGTTGAGAATAAGCGCGCCTTCGCGAGAGATCGGCGCAAAAAGCCCGCCCTGCCGCAGGCTGCTTGCCCGCAGGGCAAAGAGCAGGAACGCGCCGCCAATAAGAACGGCCAGAATGGTCAGGATGACGAGGCCACGCGTCGGGTCGCTGGCAAAGGTATGAACCGATGTCAGAATGCCCGAGCGCACGAGGAAGGTGCCGAGGAGGGACAGCGAGAAGGTGATGATGGAGAGAAAAATCGTCCAGATTTTCAGCGCATTGCGCTTTTCCATCACCAGCGCCGAATGCAGCAGTGCCGTGCCGGCGAGCCATGGCATGAAGCTGGCATTTTCCACCGGGTCCCAGAACCACCAGCCGCCCCAGCCGAGTTCGTAATAGGCCCAGTAGGAACCCATGGCGATGCCAAGGGTGAGAAAAATCCAGCTCAGCATGGTCCAGGGGCGCACCCAGCGCGCCCAGGCCTGATCGATGCGGCCCGAAATCAACGCGGCCATCGCGAAGGAGAAGCAGATCGAAAAGCCGACATAGCCTGCATAGAGAAGCGGGGGATGAATGGCGAGGCCGATATCCTGCAGGATCGGGTTGAGGTCCGAGCCTTCCAGGGGCGGCGGCGACATCCGCGCGAAGGGATTTGAGGTAAAGAGCGTGAAGCCACCGAAAGCCGCCACGAGCAGGCTTTGCGCGCCGAGCACCAGATTGAGCAGATCAGCAGGCAGGCGCCGGCCAAAGGCCGCCACCAGTGCGCCGAAGAGCACGAGGATCAGAATCCAGAGCAGTAGCGATCCCTCGTGATTGCCCCAGACGCCGGAGATCTTGAAGATCAGCGGTTTTAGCGAATGCGAATTGTCGACCGCCAGCTTGAGCGAAAAATCCGACACCACAAAGGCCTGCACCACCGCCAGGAAGGCAACGGCCACCAGCACGAACTGCAGTATGGAGGCCTGCGCCAGCACCTGCGCCAGACGCTGGCCGCTGCGCCACAATAACAGGCCGGCCAGCGCCGACACGGTGGCGATGGCACAGGCCAGGATCAGGGCAAAATGACCAAGCTCGATGCTCACGGCGTTGCAGTCTCCGGCCGCCATTCGCCCTGAGCTTTCAGCGCATCGACGACTTCTCGTGGCAGGTAGTTCTCGTCGTGCTTGGCCAGCACATTGGTGGCGGTAAAGCTGCCATCGGGCCCAATCGCGCCCTCGGCGACAACGCCCTGCCCTTCACGGAAAAGGTCGGGCAGGATGCCGACATAGCGCGCCGCAATCTCAGTCGCGCCATCGGTCACAACGAAGGTATTCGACTGCCCCTCGCGCACCCAGCTGCCGTCCTTGACGAGACCGCCCAGGCGAATGGGATGACCGGGTTCGACGCCGCGCGTCTGAACATCGGTCGGAGAATAAAAGAACACGATCTGGTCGCGTAGCGCCGTCAGCACGAGCGCGGCAGCAATCACCAGAACCACGCCCAGCCCGGCAATGACAGCCAGGCGCTTTTGCTTGCGCGACCATCCTTTGCGGCGAACGGCAGACGGCATGGTCATTGCTCAGCTCCATTGAGTTTCAGGCCGGCGGCCAGCGCCATGCTGTCGAGCTCGCCTCGATCAAAGGCCGCGGGATAGGCAGCTACCGCCCCGTCATAGGCAATCTGCGCATTGGGCAGATCGCCAAGGACGATGTAGGAGCGCACCAGTTGCGACCACTCTTCGACAGTTCCGCCATCAGCATAGAGGCGCGTGGACAAGCCCTCTACCATGCCTCGGATCATCTCTGCTTGATCCAGCGCAGTCGTATCGACACCGTCGTTCTCAGCCACGGCGAGCCCCTGCTGGGCAGCCGGCAGCCAGGGCTCATCGCCCTGCGCCAGATCGATGGCCGCCTGCCAGAAGCGAACGGCGTCGTCATATTGGCCGGTACGCGTCAGTTCGGCGCCAAGGTAAAGGCGCGACTGCACATGGCTCGCGTCCATCTCGGCGGCGGTACGCAAAAGCCCCATGGCCTCTTCAGACCCGGCGCCATCGGCGGCCAGCAACAGCGCCTCCGCCCGATCGGTCAGCAATTGAGCAGTTGGTTCGGAGAGATCAATGATGCGCCCGTAGGCATTTGCGGCCTCGGCGAAGCGGCCAACTTCCAGCAATGCCGGCGCCAGCACGGTCCAGCCGCGCAGATCATCGGGATCGGCCGTCAGCCGTTCCTCAATGCGCGCGATAGCAGCGCCCAGGTCCATGTTCTGGGCGGCCACGTCGGCGCGCCCGGCAAGCGGTTGGCCGGGCAGGTTCGGATTGCCAAGAAAGGCATAGAGACCAAGCGCCAATGCGGCGACGAGACCGAGGCCCGAAAGCAGCGTACCCCGACCGATTTCGTGCGTGGCCTGTGGCCCAGCCTCGGCCTTGGCGCGCAGCATTTCGCGGGCCAGTTCGCCCCTGGCGCCAACGGCTTCCTCGGCGCCGATCTTGCCGGCAGCGAGATCGGCGTCGATCCCAGCCAGCACAAGGCGGAAATGGCTGTTGGCATCAGCGCTTTCGGCGGCGCTCACGTTGACCATGCGACCACGCCCCGCGTACAACAACGCGGCGCAGGCAATGGCGGTGACTGCAATGGCGATCAACCAGAAAATCATGGGCCCCAAACGCTTGCTTTCCTCAACGAGCAAGGTTGGGTTCTCTATAAGCCCATTGCGGCGAAAAACCATCAAAACCCGCGTGTTCGCTGTGGACGCATTGCCACAGCGGCGGCTCGTCGCAGGGGTTTGAGGGCATGACCGAGGCGCAGGTGGACTTTGGTGTTTTCGGATCGAGCCCCTTGGCTGGACTGGTTGCCGGTCTGCTGGCGAGCCGCCACAAGCGTAGGGTTGTCATGGTGGGTGATGCGCAGGCGCGATATCGCCTGCCGCGCACGCTCGATATTTCGGTCGCGCCGGTCACCCGGCCCGAAACCTGGGCGCTGCTGACAGCCGCCTTGCCCGATATTTCCAAGCTCATCACCAGGATCGGCGGGCGACAGGCGCTGCGCCGCGTCGATCCGATCTTCTTTGCCGATGGTCTGGCTGCCCGCGAGGCCCTCGGCCATTTTTCCCATATGGCACGCGCCCACGGCATGATCCTCGAAACTGTGCCGCCGGCAAAGATCGGAGCCGATCGTGCCGCCCTGCGCATCAACGATGCTGTGACCATTCATCGTCCCGGCTTCGAGCCTGCTCTTGAAACCTGGCTCGGTGAACTTGGCGTTCGTCGCTTTGGCCCCGAAGCGGCCACGATGGCGCCCGGCGGCGCTACCGCGATCAAGGCCAACGACGAGGTGCTGGTCGCCCGCCGCGCCATTCTGGTCGATGACTCATCCATTCTCCATTTCCTGCCAGGCTGGCAATGGCCCGCCCAATTGCTGCGCCGTCCCCACGCCACCGTGCTGACCGCATCAAGCCGCCACCTCGCCGGCCCGATCATGGTCCAGCTCGATAGCGGCACCATTCTGGTCCAGCACGAGGAAGGCGGCATGGCGGCCATGGGTCCGGGCAATCTCGGCACATTCTCCGGTCAGCTTGCCGCGCTGCTGGCCGAAGCCGGCCAATTGCAGCAGGTCGGCCAGGTCGGATACGAAGTCCTGTCTCCAAGCGATGGTGCGCCGCTCCTCGGCCCCGTCTCCGCCGATGGGCCGCTCATCCTCACGGGCCTTGGGCCGATCGGGGTCTTCATGGTGCCGGTTCTGGCGCGGTGGCTCTCGGGAGAAGCCAGCAGTGACGAAACCGAATGGTGCGAAGCGCGCCGCGCCGACAAGCGCGGCCTCGGCAGCTCCGTTGCTGAATTCAATTTCCGGATCGAAGAGCAGGCGGCATGAGGCCACAGACCAATCGCCTGCCCGCCGCCACCGGCAAGGGCCTTTCCGGCGCGCATATCGACCGGAACCGCCCGATCAGGTTCATCATCAATGGGCGGGTCACGCCCGGCTTTCAGGGTGACACGGTCCTCAGCGCTTTGCTGGCCGCGGGCGTCGACACGATCGGCACCCATGCGGGTCAGCCGCTCGGCCTTCGTGCCAGCGCGGCCCCCGCCATTGCCTATGCTGCCAAGGCCAACGCGCCCGAACATGCTCTCCCCATGGAGCGCACCCCAGCGCGGGACGGCGCCGAATATCGCATCATCGCCGAAGGTTCTGCGCCCGGCCTTTTCGCGCGCCTCTTTCAACCCGGACGAACGCTGGGGCTTTCGCTCGACACGCCCAACAGTCTCACACGCCCGTGGCGATCCATTCGCGGCCAGGAGGCCGCACCGACCGATCTCATCGTAGTCGGTGGCGGCGTTGCCGGCATGGCCGCAGCGCTTGGCGGCGCCCATGCCGGCCTCAAAGTCACGCTTATCGAAGCAAGCCCGCATCTGGGCGGGCATTCCGGCCTATTCGGCACGCAGGACGGCGAAAGCACGCCCGAGGAAAATGTCGCCGCGCTCGCGACCGAAGTCGCCGCCAATCACACGATCAGGGTTCTCACCCATGCCGAGGTCTTTGCCATAGGCGAGGGCATCGTGCGCGTACACCAACTCGATATCAGCGGCGAGCGCGTCGAAGGCCAGGTCGTCGACTTGCCGGCGCGTCACATTATCCTCGCCACCGGCGCCTTCGAGCGCCTGCCCGTGCTGCCCGGCAATAGGCTGCCGGGGATAGTGGGGGCGCAGGACGCATTCGAACTCGCCTATCGCTACGGCATCTGGCCGGGCCAGTCCTGGCTCCTCGCCACTTCGGGCAATCCCGCCTATCGCCTCGCCACCCTGCTCGCTGAAAGCGGCACGACCCTCGATCGCATCCTTGATGGTCGCGACCATGCCAGCTCGCGCTATATCGAGTTTTGCAAGGCCTACGGCTTCAGGCAGTTTCCGGGCACTGTTCCGCTCGCCGTCACGCCCGGCCCGGCGGGCCGCCTCTCGGTGGAACTCCCGCATGGCGAACCCACCTCCGTCGACCGGCTGGTGCTCTGCGGCGGCTGGCAGCCAGATCTGACGCTTTGGCACCTAGCCGGCGGCCAGAGCCGCTGGAATATTCGGAGGGAGCGCCTCGAACCCATCGGCGAAGTACCGGGCCTGGTGCTTGCCGGCTCCGCCGCTGGGCATTTTACCCGACGCGGCTGCGTCACCAGCGGCATCCATGCCGTCGATCGCCTCCTTGGCCGCGCGGGCCTTGGCGTCGACGATCCCGTCATCGACGCTTTTTATGAAACGCCCGACCGGCAGATGCATGTGGGCGACAGCGAAAACGCGCCCGCTCCGACCTATCTCGATGCCGACAACACATTGATGCTGCGGCCGGCTCCGCCACCGCGCCGCCACTGGACGAGTATTTTCCGTGGCCCCCGTAGCGGGCCCGTCCGCGTTCTCTCCGAAGCCCCGCAACCGCTCTCCATCGGCGCCATCTGTGCCGGCGTGGGCATTGGCCTCATCCCGCCAGAGTCAGCCGGCGTGGTCGCCCAGGAGCGCGTGGCCCTCGTGCCTTTGACACGGGCCGAACCTCCGCGCCCTCCCCTCGCAGAAAACTTGGCTGCAGTCCCAACCTATATCGCCGACCG
This sequence comes from Devosia sp. LjRoot3, assembly GCF_964252865.1. Classification (NCBI taxonomy): domain Bacteria; kingdom Pseudomonadati; phylum Pseudomonadota; class Alphaproteobacteria; order Hyphomicrobiales; family Devosiaceae; genus Devosia; species Devosia sp. LjRoot3. The sequence continues at coordinate 455,911 of NZ_CAXUPK020000001.1, read as the reverse complement.
CTTTGGTCCCGACGCCGCCGTAAAGACGCTGCGCCACGACCCATCGCGCCAACTGGGCAGCGGCGCACTGATTTTCGAAGGGGAAGATGTCACCGATCCGCGTCGCGCCGTCGGTGTCGTGTTGCGCACCCGCGACGGAAAAACCGAAGCGCTCGTTGCCGCTTCGGTCCGCAATGTGGTGGTACGAGATCTTGGCCAAGCAATCCCGGCCGAGGTGATAGCCTAGTTCCGGCGCTCGGCCGCCTGCCGCGCGCGCTTCAGCGTTTCGGCATATTCGGGCGAGAAGCGCACCTGCGCCATCTGGATCACCGCATCGAGGCGCGCAATGGTATTGGCGTCGTCCGGATTTTCCTTGAAGAGTTCCATATTGCGCTGGATATGAATTTCGAGCGCCTGTCCGGACTGGTGCCAGGCCTGTTCATAGACCGTGTTGAGCGCCAGAGAATCGCGGCAATCGCGGACCGTGGCCAGCAGATAGATGCCGCCCACTGCCGCCAGCAGCTTGTCGGTATCGAGCCGATCGGAGTTTTCGCGCCGACGCATGGCCTGGTTGAGGTCGGTCACGACCTCCTTGAGCCGCGGTTCGATGCGATCCGAGACATGCTTGGTGATGGCGGAGAGCACCGCCGTCGCCTGGCTGCCGCGGGAGAATTCGAGATAGCCGGTCAGGGCGCGCACCAGTTTGTGGAAGCGCTCGAGCGCCCGGCAGATCAGGTCGACATCTGCAAAGGGGCCGATGGCCTGGAAGAACCGCAACTGGTTTTGCGCATGCGACACGCAGGCATCGATCAAGGGACCAAGACCCGCACGGCGCACCGATACTTCGGTCGCGGCGCCTGAAACCTTGATCGCGGCGAGAATGAGTTTGGTCGGCTGCGCCACCTGCCCCAGGGCCGCCTGGAAAACCAACGCTGCCAATGCCGGATCCTGCAGCGGCATGGCCTGCATGGCCGTGCCCAGTGCCGTTTCATCGGAAATCGTATTGGTCGCCTTGCCGAAGGCCTGGGCTTTGCCCAGCAGCGCCCTGTTTCGCAAGGCCAGCATCACGGTCGGCAGATGGTGCCGCGCATCCTCGCGACCGAGCTGCGCAGACAGGCGCCGCGCGCCCTCGGCATCGGCCTGCCCCTGAGCCAGCCCGGCCTTCATGCGGCCGAGGATTTCGGGCATGGCCGCTTCCACATCGGCGGCCGTCAGCGTGCCATTGCTCAGCTTTTCCGGCGCAAAGATATCGCTGCAGAGGTCGCGCGTCACCCAGACCCATATGGCCTGGGCCTCGTCGGCATTCACCGATCCGGGGAAATTCTCGATAACCGGTTCCTGCACGAGAACGGCATCGATGAGGCCGCAGAACGGCCCCGAAGCTCTGGTGGCGGCGGCCCCCGAGTTTGTCGGGGCCGACGCACTCACGTCCGCGCGGTTGGCAAGCTGTGTCATCAATACTATCGGTCAGAGGGGTGTTACCGCGAGCCTACCGCCCGCAGGTAAACAATCCTTAACTGCCGAACACGGACTTGTCGTTAAGCGGCGCCCTGGACGACGTTCCAGTTACCGGTCTGCTCGCGGCAGGCGGTGCCCTTCTTCACATAGTCCTGGCCATTGACCTTGACCGTGTGCGTGAAGTCGCGGCAGTCGAGATTGTTGACGCGGACATAGGGGCCCACGGAAACCGAACCGGTCGTGCCCTTGTCACCGGCCCACTGGCGGGGAGCGCCGGGGCGGCCGAACTGCAGGGCATAGAACTGGGCGCTGTTGGCCTCGTTCGAATCCTTGGCGGTCATCACCGCAAGAGCTGCCGGATCAACGAAACCGTTCGAGATATTGGTCGTCAGGCGCGCCTGCTGCACGTTCTGGGCAGAGCTCGCCACCAGCGGCTGGGCGATGACGGGAGCGGTGACAACCGGCGCCTGGGCCACCTGGCTCGTCCCGGTGCTGGAGCAACCGGCAAGAACCAGAGCAAGAACTGGCATGGCAAACAGGGCGAAGCGATTCATCGATATGGACCTTTTCAGCATATGGTCGGTACTTGTTGAGCCAATGCGGCGAAAGTGCGTCAGGCCGCAGGGGATCGAACTAAACCGCCAAGCCGTGCCGTGGGCAGGCGGAGTTCGACCAGAAGCCCGCCAAGCGCGGAACGCTTGAGCTCCAGGCTTCCGCCGTAGACATCAACCAGTTCCTTGACGATATCCAGCCCAAGTCCTGATCCCGGCGTTTTCTCGTCCAGCCTGACACCGCGGCGCAACACTTTGCGCGCATCATCCTCGGAAAGTCCGGGCCCGTTGTCGTCGATGCGAATCAGCAATTGCGTGCCCTTGGCATTGCGCTCGCTCGAAAGCCGCACACCAACCTGTCCCCTGGACCACTTGCAGGCATTGTCGAGGAGGTTCCCCGCCATTTCCTCAAGGTCGGCCTCGTCGCCCCTGAACCAGGGCAGCGATGCATCCGGCCGCTGGAAGGCAATGGTCACATCGGGATGGATTTTTCGCATCACGCGCGTCAGGCGCAGCATGATCATGGTCGAGTCGGCCTTCTTGCCGACGATAGACGTTCGCGCCGCCAGCCGCGCTCGTTCCAGATAGGTCGAGACCATATTGCTCATTTTTTCGGTCTCGGCCTGCACCACATCGGCCAGTGCACCCTTCTTGGCGGCAGCCTCGTTGCGCAGCACGGCAATCGGTGTCTTCAGCCCATGGGCAAGATTGCCCACCTGATTGCGCGCCCGCTCGATGATCTGCGCGTTGGACCGCAGGAGCTCGTTGACCTCTTCGGCCAGCGGCGCGATTTCGGTCGGATATTGCCCGGTAATCTCCGTGCTCTCGCCCTCGCGCACGCTTTCGATGGCCGCGCTGAGCTTGTCGATCGGCCGCAGCGCAAACCGCGCCACGATCACGCTCATGATGGCGAGCATGGCTCCCACCGCGCCGAGCACGACAAAAGTCTGCCCGCGAAAATCTTCCACCAGCCCAAGGATTTCGGTGAGATTGCCCGCCACCTCGATACGATAGGTTTCCCCATCGAGGGTCACGCTGCGCTCGACGACCCGCAGCTGAGTGCCAAAGGCATCCGCCACCACGCCTGTCCGCCGCCCCAGTTCATCGAGCGAGCCCGAAAGCTGCGGCAGATCGATACCCACCACAGACGTCGAGAGATTGACGAGAACGCCGTCGCCGTCACGGATAATCCAGTACCAACCCGACCGCGGCCGGTCGAAGCGCGGATCGGCCAGAGCAATATCGGGATCGCGCGGATCGCCCACTTCGAGCAGAATGCCTGCAAGGCTTTCGACGTGAAAATCGAGAGTCTGGGACAGCGTTGTATCGAGCGCCCGCGAATAGAGGTCGGTGAGCAAAAAACCGGTCGCGAGCAGCGCCACGACCAGCCAGCCCACCGTCAGCCAGAAAAGCGACGCCGCAATAGAACCCTTGCGCAGCCAGTTCTTGGCCGCATTGGGTTGCGGCGCCGGTTTCTCGGCCTCGCTGGACAAGGCCGCTCCTATTCGATGATCTGGTAGCCGAGGCCACGCACGGTCTGGATGCAGTCTTCCGGCAGCTTCTTGCGCAGGCGGCCCACGAACACTTCGATCGTATTGCTGTCGCGATCAAAATCCTGATCGTACAGGTGCTCGGTCAGTTCGGTGCGCGAGACGACCTTGCCCTTATGGTGCATGAGATAGCTCAGAAGCCGCAATTCGTGGCTCGTCAGCTTAATCGCCTGCCCGTCCACAGTGACACGGCCCGAACGCGCATCGAGCCGTACCGGCCCGGCGGTGATTTCATTGCTGGCATGGCCCGCGGCACGGCGCACCAGCGCGCGGAGGCGCGCCAGCACTTCTTCCATATGAAATGGTTTTGCCACGTAGTCATCGGCGCCGGCATCGATGCCCTGCACCTTGTCGCTCCAGCGATCGCGCGCGGTCAGCAGCAGCACCGGCAAGGTCTTGCCCGCCCGCCGCCATTCTTCGAGCACGGAAAGGCCATCCATTTGCGGCAGGCCGATATCGAGCACCACCGCATCATAGGGTTCGGTATCGCCCAGGAAATGTCCCTCTTCCCCGTCGAAGGCTACGTCGACGACATAGCCCGCTTCGGTCAGAGCTTCCTTGAGCTGCCTGTTGAGATTGGTATCGTCTTCGACAACTAGAATACGCATGACTGCCCCCGCCGCTCAGCTGCTATTGCGCGTTCAGAACCAAATTCTGCGCCTGACCGTCGGCCGTCAAGACACCAATGATATAAACAAGTTGTCCGCCCTGGTCGCAAACCTGAACATTCAGGATTTCAGCGCTGGGATCGACCCCGGCCGAAGCCAGAACCGCATCGAGCGACATGATCTGGCCGGAGGTCACCGCCTCCTGAATTTCCTGACGGCCAAGGCAGGACTGCGCCTGGGTCGTGCCGGTGCCCGCAAGGGCAAGCGCGAGAGCCAGCGCAATGGCAGCAGCGGCGGAAGGTTTTGGGGCTTTGGTTTTCATGAAGCTAAACTAGCGGGGCCTTACTGAATGGGACATGAATAAGGCAATTCATGTTTGCGTCCACAGTTCCCATTATGCGCAAGGGCCCCGCGAGCACATTAAGCAGCGTCGCCTTTCAGCCCCTTGCGGAGGAAAATGATGGCCAGCGCCTCCAGAATCAAGCTGCCCGCCGAGCCACCATCAAGCGTCGGCAGCTCAACCCCCAGCACCTGCGCCAGCCCCGCCACAATCATAAAGGCCGCGACGATATAGGTGCGATAACCCGACAACATGGTCATGATCACTCTCCGTTGTGTGGATGAAGAAGTCTTGAGATCCGCAAGGGCGGCAGCCCGGATGTCGGCAACGCGACGAGTCCAGCCCCGGCCAAAAACAGCAAAAGTCGAAAGCCCCTTCAGGAAGGCCAATCGCCGGTCGCAGAAATCATTGACCAGCCGAGCAAGGCCAGCTCCACGCAACGCCGCCAGCGTCACCGGCCCCACCTCGCCATCCGCTGCCACGCCAAGCGCCGTCTGCAGCGTGCGCACGGCACGGTCCGGCCCCGAATTGACCGCAAAATCGAAGAGCGCGAGATCAACCCCGACCGGCATGTCGCCCGCCCTGCTCGGGTTCCAGTAGTTGGCCCGATAGATCAGCGCCGCCTCGTCGCGCTTCAGTGAAGCAACCGAGGATTTCGGCAAGTCGGTCCATGGCGAGATCTTTCGCCACCGCGCCAGCGTCTTGCGGGTGATCCCCATATTCGTCGCCCCACCGGGATCACTGGGATGGTCGACATAACCGCCCTCGTGCCGCAGCACTTCGGTCAAACAACGCTGAAATCTCCCGTCATTCGCCATAGCTCCCCTCCGCCGCATGACCTGCGCCCAGCGCCGCACTCGCCTGCGCCACCGAAAACTCGAAACTTGTGGCAAGGCCGCCGAAATCCGCCGCCTGTTCGGTTGCGCCATAGCTGGCCGTAGACATCGAAACCTCGATGCTCCGCTTGAGCGTCACCCCATCGAAAATGGAAACCCGATAAAGCTCCGGCGCGACCTCCAAAGCCGGCTCCGCCGCGCCCCAGGCATCATCCTCGGCCCGGCTGCGCCGCATCCAGGAAAAGACGATGGCATCCGTAGCGTCCCTTTTTGCCCGTAGATGCATCGGTGCCAGCGGCAGTCCCAGTTCTGTCGTCGTCGAAGCGATCAGCGCTTGTCCATCGAGGTCCGCCGTCCCGGCATAGGCCCGAATGTCCCGCGCCTCCCCCAGCCGCCCAGCCTCGACCGGCACCACGCCTACTTTGCCATCGAGCACGATCACCCGCCGCCCCGGCGACACCGCCCCAATCGCCCAATCGCTCCCCTCAAGTCCGCGCAGCAAGCGCGTCAGCCGGTAAAGCCCCGGCTCGACGAGTTCCGCCTGCGCAAACCCGATCACTTCCCAGGACCCGGCATCAGTCTCCACCGCCAGCCGATTGCTGCCGGCCAGAACAGCCGCTTCCGCCCCGTCGGCGATGTGTCCGCCATAGAGCCGGACGCTAAGGTCGGAACCCCGATCCCAGACCGCCACCGGCCCCGTTCCGATACCTTCAACAACTTCGCCCAGCGCGGCCGCCCGGTTCAGATCGAGCAGCGCCGCGCCCGTCGCCTCATCGACCAATCGCACCGTTCCCGGCCAAGGCTTGGCATAGGCGCCAAACACCAACCGGCTCCGGCTTGGATCACTCGACAAAGGCGGCAAATGCGCTGCAAAAACCACCGGCGCAACCGCCAGACCAACCACCGGCGCCGTCGCCGGCGCGCGGTCACTGCCCGTGGCCGTAGCGGTGCCCGCCGATACCGTCCGCGCCGTCACCTTGCGTACTGCGCCGTCGCGTATTTCGGTAATCTCGTACGGCCCCTCCCCGTCCACAGCGACCCGATCGCCCGGCTCAAGTGCAACGACATTGGGCGGCAGCGAAAACTCCACGGTATCCGCCGAAACCGCCCGATCATCGAGCAGCCGTTCCGCCGCCAGACGCGCCGAAGCCCCGTCGAGCACCATGCTGACGCTTTCGCTGACCAACTGCCCCGCCCCTGGGCGTACCGCCGTTGCGGAAGCCGCGAGATAGTCCCGCCCCTTGTCGAAGTGACCAAGCGCCAGCCGCCCCGGCCGCTCTACGGCTGCCGCCCGACGCTGCGACAGTACCGCGCCCTCGCCCTGCGCCAATTCTTCGCGATCGAATACAGTGACCGAACCGCCCCGCGCCGAAATCGCCGTGAGAACGCCCCCACGCGCCACCAGACGTTGCCCTGTGATCTCGAGCAGTGGTTCCAGCGCATCGCGCGCCGTGCTCGGCCCCGAAAGGATGACACCCTCAACCATGGGATCGGACGCTCCGGCATGGACCACGGCCCCGTGCTCGGCGGCCATGGCAGACGCCATTTCGTCATTGCTCATGGCCCCGAGGCGCCCCGTCAGCCAGTGGCCCGTGGCGTGATTGACGCCGTCGGACCAAACATCGGTCCGCGCCGGAAAGGCCGGAAACGGTCGCGCATCCCACGTCCAGCAATAGATCCGCTCGGGATCAACCATACCCGCCGGATTCTTGGCGGGGCTCCCCCAATGCCGATAATGCGCCCGCAAAAACTGCCGCTGGATCAGCGGGTCCGATTGCCCGTTGGAAAAGTAGGGTCGCCCACCCTCGGAACTTTTCGCGTCGCCGAAAATATTGGGCTGGTTCGCCCCCTTGTCGACCGCGGCACACCCGAGTTCCGTTAGCCAAATTGGCTTCGAGCCCGGCACCCAAGCGGTCGGCGATCCCGCCCGGACGCCGCCCGGCCGGTCATAGTGATGCTGGCTCCAAAAGGCCGAAATGTCCTTGTAGCGCCAGATCCAATGCTCGCCATGTGCCCCGTCGGCAATCGGCGTCCGCACCTGCGCAGCCCGATCCGCATCGCTGGAATAATACCAGTCGAACCCCTCGCCCCCGGCAATATTGCTGCCGAGATAGTCAAGGTCATGCGTACTCCCCGCCGGCGCATCGAGATGCCCCTGGCCATCCCGCCAATCGGCCGCCGGCATATAACAGTCGATCCCGATGGCATCGATGTCAGACGAGGCCCAGAGCGGATCAAGATGAAAGAACTTTTGGCCGCCCCCCGGCTGATAGCCCGAATATTCGCTCCAATCCGCCGCGTAGCTGAGTTTTGTACCGGACCCGACGATCGCCCGCACATCCGCGGCTAGCGTCACCAGCGCCGAAACGAAAGGAAACGAATTCCCCGCCCCGCGCACAGACGTCAGCCCACGCATTTCCGAGCCAATGAGCAGCGTGTCGACGCCCGTCTCCACCGCCATCTGCGCATAATGGAGGATCATGGCCCGATAGCCGGGCAGAAATGCCGCCACCTGGCTTGCCGCCGCCGCCGTCCCATCCGGCGATCCTGCGACACCCGCCGCTGGATGACAGGTAATCCGCCCCCGCCATGGATAGCTCGCCTGCTGGCTACCCCCATAGGGATCTGCCAGACCGTTCCCCACCGGCACATCCATCATGAGCAACGGATAAAGCGTCACCGAAAGCCCACGCGCCCGCAGATCCGCAATCGCCGCCCGCACCGCGCCATCTGATGGCGTACCGCCATAGGCCGGCCCACCGCCATGGCTCGACACCACCGGAACGGCCCCGCGCGAATATCCAGCCACGCTCCAGGAAACGCCCTGCACATCCCGGCTCGCCGCCTCGACCCGCGGCCCGATCTGGCAAGACCCGCAGCGCAGATCATTGCCGAACCAGCTCACCACCAGCGACACATGTTTCAGGTTCGGGCAAAGCTCCTGCAGTTCATTGATGGACACGGTCCAATCGCTGACCCCGGGCTGCACATGCGCATTCTCCGCCGCGCCGGTCCCCATGCCCAGCACACGCAGCCGCGGCACCGGGTCATAGCCAAACTCGGTCGCCCCCGGGATCACCGTCACCGCGCGAATGGAGGTTTCCAGATCCCCCACCGGCCGGCAAAGCTCCGCCGAAATCTGCGGAATGCGATTGCCGAAGCGCGAAATCGGCAGGTTCTCGAACACGATGTAGCAAAGCCCGCGATAGGCCGGCGCATTGCCCGCCCCTTGCGTTGCCTCGATCAGCCCATCCGGCATCTGCCCATTGCTGCCGGCATAAAAGCGATAGTTGATCCCCCTGAGATCGAGCAGCTGCCCATCCGCCCAGACCCGGCCCAGTCGCGTCACCCGCCCCTCGCAAAAACCGATGGCAAAGCTCGCGCCGATCTCGTCTTCCTTTTCCTGCTGCAGCGGTTGCTGGCCCCAACCCTTGGCACCAGCCGTTTCGCCACCCAGCACTTCCAGCTCACGCGCCCAGATGATATTCCCCGAAAGCCGCCCCCAGCCATAAAGCCGCGGAATAGCCGCCCCCTCGACCGACCCGCCTATCCTGACATCAAAGGTCGCCTGCTCGCGCTGCTTGGGTGCCTCGCCAAAGAGCCAGCTATCAATAGCGCTCCCCGCCAACGCCCCAAGCGCCCGCCCCACCGTCGCGCCAATCGGCCCGCCAACAAGCCCCCCGGCGAACTGCCCCGCCAGGGATAAAGCCAAAGTCGCCATTGTTTTGGTCCCTCAGAAAGGAAGTTCAGCGATCCGGAAACCAGAACCGCCCGCTCACCCGCTTCGCCCAGCCATCGGTCAAATACGCTTCCACGACGCCGAGCTTTTCCTGCGCATGAATGAAGCGGTCTTCGGACACCATGATCCCGCAATGCTTCGGCTCTTCGAGCCCCGCCAGCCGAAACAGCACCACCTGCCCCGCCTCGACTGGCCCCTCCGCCAGCAGCAAAAACCGCTCCGACGCCGCGCGTAGCGCCCCGGCATTTTCGGGGTCGCGAATACTCGCGCGATAAGGCGGCGGCGCCATGGGTTCATCCCCGTAAAGTGCCCGCCACACCCCGCGCAGCAGCCCCAGGCAATCGCACCCCGCCCCCAGCGTCGAAGCCCGGTGCCGATAGGGCGTGCCCAGCCATTCCCGCGCCGCCGCAACCACGAGTTCCGCCTTCATGGCACCACCGCCCGGCCATCGAGCGCATCACCCTCGCGCGGATAGCGCAGCACATAGTCGCTGCCCGGCACATGTGGAAAACCGCGAAAATTGACCCCGTTGCCGAACTTGGCCTTGCAGGTCGTAAACCGCCGATCGCACCCCGCCGTCACGGCAAACACATCACCCGCAACGACCCAGTCGCCAACCCGCTGCCCAAAACCCAGGAGATCGCCCGCCGAACCTTTGCGATGCGTCAGCACCGCATCCTTCAAGCCCACCCGCTTGCCGCCCGACCACTGCGCAACACCAAAGGCAAACCAGTCCTCGGCAAAACCCGAAAGCCCGCTAACCAGCACCCGAAACGGATCGACCACCGACACAACCGTCGCGATCCCCGACCGCCCCGGCGCCGCAAGGTTCACGCCGCAACGCGCATCCCCCACCACGGCATCGCATAGCCCCTGATAAAGCCGCCCGCGCACCGAGTTCAGCGCTTCCTGCGCCGAGCGCAGTTCCGCCCGAAACGTGCCGTCCTCGCGCACGATCTCGCCGATCGTGTCCACCCGCAGCAGCAGGTTCTGGCTCGGCTCCGCCCAGTTCACCAGCCAGGTTTCCACGCGCGCGCCATCATAGCGCCCGAGCGCAATATCCTCGTCGTCAATGGCATCGTGGTGCAAAATCCCGAGCACTTCCCCGGTCTCCACCTGCGCCCCCAGCCGCGCCGGCACCTCACCGCCCTCAAGCCCATGCATGGGCCGGCAAGCCGTCCCCGAAACGACCAGCTCGACATCATGGTCGGTAAACCCAAGCACCACGCCATCGCCACGCAACACCCGCCAGCAATGCGCCAGCGTCGTCTCTTTCCCCGCCAGATGCGCCGCCAATCCCGCCCCAACCGTCTTCATGGCAAGATCTCCACCAGCGGAATACTTGGCGCCTCGGCCCCATCGAAACTCGACCACTCGATATCGAGCCGATCCGTATCGAACCGCACCGGCACATCGAACAGAAACCCCGCACTCACCGCCGCTCCGGCAGCCGGCGCAGTAGCAAAGCTCACCACCCCCGTCGTGACGTCCACCGTCCACCCACTCGTCCGCTCGATCCCGCCCACGGCCACGCGCACCGAGCCCGCAACAGGCTTCCTGATCAGCCGAAAATAGGGATCGAACGCCGCCCCATAGCGCTTCAGCAGCTGAAAGCCGGTCTTGACCCCATCACCGGTCCCAATCGCCTGATCCCCCGGCAACGGCGCCGCACCATCCGAAGAATGATCGATCCCATCGCGCCACAAAAACCCATGCAGCCGCCCGCGCCTTTCCTCGAAAAACGCCAGCACCGCCTGCATATCGGCCCGCGATTTCACCCCATAGCCGGCATTGTAGCGTCTCCGCGAATGCGCCCAGCGCCCATTGCGCTGCTCACCCCCGCCCGCCAGCGTGACCACATCGGTCTTGCGCTCCGGCCCACCCCGCGCCCCGAGCGCGATATCGAGCGGAAACCGCACATGATGAAACGCCATCTCAGCTCCCCCGGGTTCCGCGTCTGACAGCTCTGAGCAACATCGCGCTCATCTCCGCCTCGCTCGCCGCAAAGCTGCGCGCATCCGTCGCCGTCACATTGAACGTTACGTGCACTCCGCCCCCGCCACCGGCGACGCCGAGCCGCCCATCAGGCCCGCGCGCCAGCGGCATGATCGCCTCCGGCCCCGCCTCGCCCGCCAACCCCAGATTGTTGCCCAGCGGAAAATAGGTCGGCGTCGCAATCACCCCGCCCTTGGCATGCGGAATGATCGATGGATTGAGACCAGCAAAAAGACCCTCCAGCGCATTGCCGGCCAGCGTCTCCAGCGGCTTGAACGCCGCCTTCAGCGCCATATCGGCAAATGCCCTACCGACACCAACGATCACCGACTCCAGCGATTTGCCGTCCGTCAGCGCGCTGCGAAAGCCCGACGAAATCGATCGCGCCACCCCATCCGCCAGCGAATGGATGCGCTTGATCTCGACTGACACGTCGCTCAGCTCGTCCTTGAAATCTTCGTCAAAGAGATCACCGGCCATCTGGAAACCTCTCCATCAAAGCCTCGAGCCCCTGCCGATCCAGCGGCCCGGCCTTGTCGCCCACCACCGCACCCCAGGCCGCCGCCAGTTCACGCGGGCTCATCCTCCAGAAAGCCTCGGGCGGCAGTTTCAGCACGCCAAGCCCGAATTGCATGGCATCGCGCCAGGGGAAGGGTTTCATGCCGCCTCCCCAAACGTCGCCTGCAACAACCGCACGGCAATATCGGCCACCCCGCGCAATCCACCCTCGACGCTCATCTGTGCCAGCTGATCATCGGAAATGGCATTGCCACCCCCGCGCAGCCCCGCGCCAATGATCGCCGTCAGATCCCGCGCCGAAACCTTGCCGCCCGCAAAGCGCTCGGCCAACCCCGCCAAATCCCCCGCGCCAAGCTGCGCCTCCAACTCCGCCAGCGCGCCCAGCGTCAGGCAAAGCACCCTCGTCTCACCCCCGATTTCGGCGGCGATTTCTCCACGATGAATGTTGGGCATTTTTGTCTCGCTAGATCGCCACAAACGTCACTTCCCCGGCGCTTTCCAGCGCCAGGTCAAACGTCACTTCCCCGGCATGATCAGCCGAAAACTCCAGCGCCACGATCTGGAACGGCCCCTCCACAGTGCCGAAATGCGGCAGGATGAGCTGCCAATTCCGAATGGTCCCGGCAAAGAAAAGGCTCCGGATGAGCCCATCCGAAGCCTGATCCTTGAACACCCCCGAGCCTGAAACCGAAGCCCGCTTAACCCCGCCGCCCGCCAGCAGTTCCCGCCAGCGCCCGGCGCTTTCCTGGTCGGTCGTATCAACGCTCGCCGCATTGAACGCCAGGCTGCGCGTGCGCAGACCCGCGACCGTCAGAAAACTCCCCGACCCCGTCTGATCGAGTTTTAAGAGCATATCCTTGCCACTCTGGGCTGCCATTTTGTCCCTCGCTATTCGGTAAGAAACCGCAGCAAAACCGCCGCCCGCGCCTGGCCCGTGGCAGGGTCGATAACCGTCTCAGTCCGCACGTGCTCGGCCAGCGACACCACGAGCCCCGCCGGCACCAAGCCCGTCCGCGCCGCCGTGACCCGCTCGGCAATTGCCAGCGCCGCCTTGCGGCTGGGCCGATCGGCCCAGCAATGCACCAGCACCCGATGCTCTTGCCCTGGCGTGCCATCGCCATCGACCTGCCTGATGTCGTGCCGGTCGATCACTACATAGGGCGCCGGCCTGTTCTGCGGCGGCGCATGGAAAACCCCTGATGCCCCCACCAGCGCCGTCAGCGCCGCATCCGCCTCCAGCGCCGAAACAAGCGCCGCCTGCAAAGTCACAATCGGATGGGTCATCCCGTCACCTGCGTTTCGCTGCAGGTGCAGGAGAGGTACGCCCGCCGCCCATTCAAATCCGCCGCACTCACCACATCGAGATTGCGCCCGCGATAGACCACCCGATCTCCCGGCCCGAAATCAGGCCGAAACCGCAGCACCACTGCATGCGAAATGGCGACCGCCCGCCCATCGGCATTGGTCCCCTGCCGCCCGGTCAGGCTACGCACCCGCGCCCAGGCATTGCCCAGCGGCACGTAGATCCGCCCATGCCCGCCCTCCGCCTCAGCCACGCTTTCGCGCCGCCTCAACTGCACCCGATCGGTTAGCGTCCCGATGGGCGGTATCTTCTCGCTCACAGCCGCACCCGCTTGTGTGCCGCCACCAGCCGGTCGAACCCCGAAGGCACGACCGAACCGGCGCCCGCCACGATCACCGCATCACGATGCTCATGCCAATGCGCCACCAGTCCCAAGAGCGCCTGCCGCAAATCCGCGGGCACTTCCTGGGGCTCGGTACCAAACCCGGCGACATAATCGATCTCGATCCCCTGCCGCTCCTGCAGGGCCGGCATGCCAACCACCACGCGCGGCACGATCAGCCGATCCGGCTCCGAGCCAAACTGATCTAGTGGAACCTCATGGCTCGCCCCATTGCCATCCGTCGCCGAAATTTCCGTCACCGCAATCAGCGGCGACACCGGCAGTTTCACCACCCGGTTTTCCGGCCAATCGTCGAGCACCACCCGCCAGCTCTGCGCCAACAGCGCCTTGCCCGTAATACCCTCAATATGCAGCCGCGCCGCCGAGATCAGCGTCGTGATCAGCCCGTCTTCCGCCGCATCGTCGACCTTGAGGAAAGCCTTCGCCTCGACAAGCGAAACCGGCTCCTCGGCGGGTCCCGCCAGGAGATAGGAGGTCATGTTTTTGGTCCTTGGATTGATGTTGGAGAGCCCGCACCTCAACACCCACCGGCTGTCACGCCGGCGAAGGCCGGGGCCCATCCCGAGATGTGTGGAGGTGGCGCTATCTCAAGATGGATCCCGGCCTTCGCCGGGATGACATCGAGCGTGTGTTGCAGTCAGCTTTCCCCACAACCACGGCGTCATCCCCGCGAAAGCGGGGATCTCTGTTTCAGCCGCAAAGGGAGATTCCCGCTTGCGCGGGAATGACGTGGTGATTGGCCCTCACGAGGTGCCAAACTTCAGCAACTTGATCGCGTCGTAGTCCGCGACCCCGCCGCCCACGCGCTTGGTCGTATAGAACAGCACATACGGCTTGCTCGAATAAGGATCGCGCAACACGTTCACCCCCTGACGATCGACAATCAGATAGCCCCGGCGGAAATCGCCAAAGGCCACCGACAACGAATTCGCCCCGATATTCGGCATGTCCTCCGCCTCGACCAGCGGAAAGCCCATAAAGCTGGCGCGACCATCGGCCGTCGCCGAAGGCTGCCACAGATAATTGCCGTCGGAGTCCTTCAGCTTTCGCAGGGCCCCCTGCGTTTTGCGGTTCATCACCCAGTTCGCATTCTGTCGATAGCCGGCCTTGAGCGCATAGACGAGATCAATCAGAACATCGCTACCATTGCTCGCCGGCAGCGCGCCGGACGTGCCGGTCGCCACATAGCCCAGGTTCCCCCAGCTCCAGCTACTTTCCGCCACCGTCGTCGAAGCCAAAAAGCCCTTGGGCTTGTTGGTGCCATCGCCATTGACGAAAGCCGTCGTCTCCTGCGCCGCAAAGGCCGCATTGACCTCGTCGGCAATCCACTGGCCGACATCGACAGCCGCATCGTCGAGAAAGGCCGTCGTCGCCGCCGGCATGGCATAGAGTTCGGTCGTCGGATAGCTCAGCTCCGCCAGCGTCTGGCTCGTGGTCGTCGGACGGCTCGCCGCCTCGCCCACCCAGCCGGTCTGCGGCCCCGTCAGCGTGATTGGGCGCTTGTAGACCGAAGCCGAAACCTGGCGCACACCGGCAATGGCGCGAATGGGCGAAATCCCCGTCATCAGGCGGGTGATTTCCGTCTCGACTTCGCTCGGCACCACATAGCCGCCATCAGCACCAACACCGACCTGCAGCGCCTTCTCCTCGCCGCGCTTCACATAGGCCGAAAAGGCCTCCTTATATTCGCCATTGGGCACAAAGCCTTTGCCCTCGAGCGCCGGACGCGCCCGCTCGGCACTGACGCGATCAAGCGCCGCCTTGTGCCCGTCGAGCACGGCATTGAGCCGCTCAAGCTTGCCTTCGATCAGGCCATCGGCCGTACCGCGCTTTTCGATATCCTTCAGACGCTGGTCATTGGTGCGCTTGAATTCCTCGAACGCGGAGGAAAATTCACTGAACAGCGCGGCAACGTCAGTCCCCGCGCCGGCCTTGGTTTCAAGGCCGTCGTCAATCCGATCCATGTCGGCATCCTTCTATCGGTTACGGATAGTCCTAGTAGCAGCCGCAATGGCGGCGCCGGCCGAAACGGGGGCAGCAATCCGCGCCGCCTCCATCATCGGAAAGGTCACGATCGAAATTTCATAGAGATCGATCTCGTGCAGCAGCCGGTTACCGGCCTGCCGGCTGGCTTTCACCGTGCGAAAGCCGATGGAAAGCCCATCAAGCGCTTCAGCCTCGATCAGGCGTTTGAGCGCGTCCGCCCGCGGCACGCCCGGCACCAGTTTCCCACGCGCAAAAAGCCCATGAGAATCCTCGCGCAGCTCCTCCCAAAAGCCCACTGGCTCCTTGGGGTCGTGCTGAAACAAAAGCCGAATGCGCCCCGCGCGACTCCTGAGACTTTTGGCAAACGCCCCCGGCAAAACAATATCGCCGCCGCTATCGAGCCGATTGAACACACTGGCATAGCCGGCAAAGCGCCCATCGGCATCGACGGGAAATGGCCCCGCCATCAGCGCTTGCTCCCCGCCCTGCCCTGCGGCTTGGCCACCGGCCTCCCCTTGTCGGCCAGCGTCCCCGCCAGGTTCCAGGCAAATTGCCGAAACGTCGCTACTGCCGTTTCCCGGCTTTGCTTGTCCGCCATTCAGTCGTCCCCCTTGCGAAACAGCCTGTTCAAAGAGGCAATTTCGGTCACGAAATCATTGAAGCGCTTATTGGCCGAAGCCATTTCCCTAAGGCTCCAGACCAAGAGCGCACTCGCCCCGCTCGCCCACAAAAACAGCGCCAGATGTGCGAGATCCCCGCGCTCAATAATGGTCTTGGTGAGGTCGTCCATCCGGGTCCTCCTGGGCAATAAAAAAGGCCCCCGAAGGAGCCCGAGATAGGCAGCGACATGAAGCTAGGGCGTGCCAGCTCGTCGCGGCCCTGCAATTGAAGGCGTTATGGAGAACAAGGGACCGTGCTTATCGATCAGGTAGTGCTCATCAGCACTCCATTGGAACCGTGGCATGAAGTAAAAACGAGAGCCGTCGGGAAGTTGAGCCAATGCCCAAGAGGCAGTCAGGCCCTCTGAGTAAAGCGGGCCGCACATGTATCCGGGTACAAAACCGGGCACGGTTTTTCCGCTTTCATCTTCGTATTTTGACACCCAGACAAGAGCGAAGACCTCTCCACTACCTGCTACGAAGGTCGATCGCGCACGGCTAAAGTCGGCTGCGGCACGCTCAGTCAAAGAGATGTTCTCAATTATAAGCATGGCGGTACCGCTAGAGTGGGGCGGCCGGATAAGTCGGCCGACAAGAAACCATGGCATTCAATTCTATAGTGCGTTGCCGGCCAAGCATGTCCACATAAATACAATGCCTCACCAAACCTGCATCGCCAGGACCAACGCGTTCCGCGACGAGATTTGCCCGCCAAGGCGGTCCTGATCCGTGTCGTGCCTGGCGCTACCACTGCGTCAATCCACCTTCCACCGTCCGGCGTTCCTTTCGGGGCGCGTGGCTGGTCCGCGCGATATCGTCGCTCCAGCGCGGCAATAAGAACATCGAGCTTTAGCGACAGCGTGGCGAGCCAGATTTCACCTTCGATAGCCTTTAGGGTTCCACCCGCAAGTTCTCTCATCGCTGTCCAACCCCAACCATCTCCCGCTTCTCGGCATCACTGAGAAACTCCGCCCCGCCTACGCGCGCCCACAGCGCCGTGCGATCCTCGGCTAGCGCTTCAACCTCGTCGAAATCCGGCACCACTTCCGCGCCTTCAAACGCCGGTCCCAGCCATTGAGACAATTCCTGGCTCACCCGCACCACCAGCGGCACCAGGGTCTGCCGCCATAGCGCCCGATTGGCCTCTGCCATGTTGGAATAGGTATTGTCGCCGGGAATGCCGAGCAGCATCGGCGGCACGCCGAAGGCCAGCGCAATATCGCGCGCCGCCGCGTGGCGGGCTTCGATGAAATCCATCTCGCGCGGGCTCATGGCGATGGCCTTCCAGTCGATGCCGCCATCGAGCACCATGGGCCGCCCGGCATTGGCGGCGCCGGAGAAATTCTCCTCAAGCTCCTCCTTGAGCCGCCGGAACTGCTCTTCCGTCAGCGTGCCGCCGCCGGCCGAATAGACCAGCGCCCCGCTCGGCCGCGCCGCATTGTCGAGCAGCGCCTTGTTCCACTGCGCCGAGGCATTGTGAATATCGAGGCTCGTCTGCGCCGCCTCGAGCGGCCCCATGCCATAGTGGTCGTCCATGGGGTGAAACAGCGCCATGTGCAGAATGCCCGGCAGCGGCGCAGTCTCCTGCGAAATCCGCACGGTCTTCCCGCCCGCCGTATAGTCATAGGCCACCGGCCAGCCATCGCCCCCGGCCACCACCCGCATACGATCGGGTCGCAACACGAACAGCGCCTTCATGCCCCCGTCGACAATCCCAGCCTGCAAATAGGCGTTCCCCGCAGTCTGGAGATAGGCATAAACCGCCTCCAGCATTTCCGCGCCCGATTGCCGCCCATTGGGCCTTTGCAACAGGGTTTTCAGCGGATGCTCGCTGACCACCTTGCCATCGACCCGCACCGTGAGCGGCACGCGGTTCGCCGTCTCCGCGATCAATCGCACACAGCGATAGACCACCGGATTGCGCATAAACCCCTGGCTAACGAGGCTCGCATAACCCCGCCCGCTCCACTGCGCCGGCCCCAGCGCGTTCAGCGTCATCAGCGTGTGCCCGGCAAAATTCTTGGTTTCGCTGGGCGTGTTCGTCCGTCCGCCGAAAAGGCGGTTCATCCAGTTCGGCATTCTTTTGGTCCTTGTCTATTCGCGGCCTAGATCCAGCGCGCGCGCGGTCCCAGACCCTTCAGCAGCAATTCCGTCAGCGCCCAGACCAGCGCATCCACCCGGTCCGGCGAATGCCCATCGGCCTTACCATCAGGCCCAAAGGCGCAGAGTTCATCCTCCAGTGCCGTCAGCCCCGGCACATGCCCAACAAGCCCACGCCCATAGAGCGCGGCCACCGGCTCCGCCCTGAGCCATTTGCCGCGGTTCGCCCGAACCGGCACCACCGGCACAGACGCATCGACCTGCTCAATCAGGTTCCGCACCAAGTCCCCGCCCTGGTTGACCTCAACCACAATCGCGTCGGCCGCATGCGCCTCAAACGCCGCCACCGCCCGTCGCGCCCAGGTCAGGGGCGCCACGCCCTTGAGCGTCGCGTCCTCCAGCACGACCGCGCCTTCGCCACTCCGCCCGGCCACGACAATCCCGCAGGCATCCGACCGCGCCGTCCCCGTCACCGGCGGGTCAACCGCCACCAGAATCCGCCCTGTCACCGGCCCACCCTCGCGAAACATGCCACGCTGCCAGAGCGCATCGGGCCGGTCCTCGATCAGCTCGCCATCCAGCTCCTGCCGCCCCAACACCGTGCCGCGATAACGCGCCACCACGGCATCGAGAAACTGCGGCGCCAATTGCGCCTTGTTCTCCGCCGTCGTCATCCGCACCGTCACCGTATGCGGATCGGCCAGCAATCGCTTGATCAGCCGTGTCGGCCGCGGCGTCGTCGTCACCAGTTGCCGGGGCCGATCCCCCAGCCGCAGCCCGAACTGCAACTGGTCGAACGCCTCGTCCGCGTGAGGCCATTTGCCGGCCTCGTCACACCACGCTGCCGCAAATTGCGGCCCACGAAACCGCTCAGGGTCCGATGCCGTCATGATCCAGGCCTCGACCCCATTGGGCCAAACCAACCTGTTACCACCGCGCAGGATGGGCCTGTCATCATCGGGATGCACGCCAATGATGCCACTCTCGCCCCGCACCATGATGCTCAGCGCCTCGGTCATGGTTTCCCCCACCAAAGCGATTGGGGTCACCCTGTCACGCGCCAGTTCGCGCACCCATTCCGCCCCGGCCCGCGTCTTGCCCGAGCCGCGCCCGCCCATCAGCAGCCAGGTCGTCCAGTCCCCTTCAGGCGGCAATTGCTTGGGCAGGGCCCATTTGTGCCAGTCGAAAAAGCTCTTTTCGGCCTCTTCATCGGAGAGCGCCGCGACCTCTTCCACCAAGGTTGCCATTCCGATCGAGCCTCCCCAGCCACCACGTCATTCCCGCGAAAGCGGGAATCTCCTCTTGTGTGCCGGGATTCCCGCTTTCGCGGGAATGACGCCCGGGCGCGGCGCTCACCGCGCCTTGAACTGCTCCATGCGCTTGACGAGCTTCGCCCGCAGGTCCGTCATATCCTTGCGGCTCGCCGGCTCGACATTGGGCTTGGCCGCCCCAAGCTCGATCAGCTTGTCGAGCGTCTTCACTTGCGTGGCCAAGACATTGGCCTGTTTGTCGATCGGCTCGTTCACCGCCGCCTCCAGTTTCCTGATCTGCTTGTCGAGCACCTTGAGCATCCGTGCCACGAGGTCGGCCTGTTTCGGCACCCGCGCCCGCGCACTCAGCCAGCCTTCCATTTCGCGGCGATAGCGCAATTGCGCCACGCTGATCCCATGCCGCCGACAGATCACTGTCGGCAGAAACTGGCGGCCCTCATATTCGTCGCGAATGGAGGCCCAATCGGGCACCGCTATCTCGCTCATGCCCGCCTCCTGCTCTGTCGAAACCCAATTGTTCGACTATGCCTGAAGACTAGCAGATCAGCGTGACGCGGGGATTAGTTGGATAAGCTGGATAGTTTTGGGCCCCTTCAGGCGCCGAAAACGCGCCTCGATTCCATGGCCAGGCCCAGCCCAACCGAGCCCAGCACATCGGTGCGCACCACTTCCGCCTCGGGAAACAGCGCCTGCAGCCGCCCGGCCACGGCCGGCACCAGTGTCGAGCCACCGGTCAGGATCAAACTGTCAACCGCCTCTGCGCCAACGCCCGCCCGCCGCAGCGTTTCAACAATGGTCGCCTCAAGCCGCCGGATCGAATCCGCCAGCGCCTGTCCCAGTTCCGCTGCCGTAATCGGGGTCGAAATCTCGCGGTCGCGCACCGGAAACACAAATTGCGTCTCATCCGCATCGGAGAGCGCAATCTTGGCCTCTTCCACCCGCCCGATCAGCCTGTGCCCCAGTCGTTCCTCGACCAGCATCACCATGGTTTCCACCAGATCCGGCTCAGAGGCTTCCCGCACCGTCGAGCGCAAATCGCGCATCGCCTTGGCGTCATAAAGCCGGTTGATCCGGTGCCAGGTCGAGAGATCGACATAAGGCGCGACCGGCAAGTACCGCTTCTTGTCGCGCGTTTCCGTGCCCAGCCCCAATTCCGGCATCACCTTGGCCATGGCCAGCAGCCGATCAAAATCGGTGCCGCCAATATGCACACCGGCCGTCGACAGAATATCGCCGCTGCGATCCGCCAGCCCGCTACGTTCGGGCGAAACCCGCACCACCGAAAAGTCCGAGGTACCGCCGCCAAGGTCGACGATCAACGCCAGCTTTTCGCCCGTCACCTGCCGCTCATAGTCGAGCGCCGCGGCAATCGGTTCGAACTGAAAGGCGATGTCCTTAAAGCCTTGGGCGCGCACGGCCGCCTCAAGCTGCCCCTGCGCCTCGGCATCGGCCACCGGGTCGTCATCGACGAAATGCACCGGCCGGCCCATCACCACCTGGGTCAGTTCACCACCCAGCTCCGCCTCGGCCCGCCGCTTCAATTCGCCGACAAAGCTGCCGATAATCTCGCCAAAGCCCAGCCGCCGCGCTTTCACGCGCGTGGTGTCGCCAAAAAGCGCGGTGCCCAACACGCTCTTGAGCGAACGCATCAACCGCCCATCGGCACCCGAGACATATTCGGCCACCGCGGCACGCCCAAAATAGAGCTGGTCGTCCTCAAAATTGAAAAAGAGCACGCTCGGAATAGTCCGGCTGCCGCCCTCCAGCGCCAGAAGGTCCGGATGCCCATCGGCGCCGACGCGTCCGAGGGTCGAATTCGAAGTGCCGAAATCGAGGCCACAGCCAAGCGCCATTTTGAGCCGTCCATATCTGGGAAAGGCGCGGCAACCGCGCGAGGGACGGCCCCTATAAGGGGTTGGGTAGGACTTGGCAACTTCGAACCGTCCCGCAGGGCAAATCGCTCCAGTGGAGCGATTTGAGGAGAGAAGGCCATGAGAGCTATGTTCGAATGGCGGCGAACCACCACCCCACCCGTTCCGTCGTCATTGCCGGGCTTGTCCCGGCAATCCATCTCGCCTCCGCTGGGGACCACCGGGACACGCCCGGTGGTGACGACCACGGATAAATCTTGGATGAGCTCGACCGCGAGAGGCGTGCCGGCTCCCTAAGCCGCCACTTCCCGCTTCTCGCTGATGCGCATGTCGGCGATCTCAAGCCGCGCCAATCCACGGCGCTGTGCCTTGCGCAGGGCGCTCTTGGCGGTATCGAGCACATCCTTGTCAAAAGGCGGCACAGGATTGACCACGGCCAGGCCCGCACCCAGCGTCACCGCCCCGGCATGGCTTTCCTTGTTGACCAGACCCTCGCGACGCACCGCCTGGTTGATCTTGTTGGCAAGGTCGCGCCCCATCAGCATGGGCATATCGGGCAGAACCAGCAGGAAACCGCTCTGCCCCAGGCGCAGGCAGCAGTCTCCGTCGCGCTTCAGGAGCGAAGCGATCACGCGTTCCAGCGTTTCAAGGCAGTCTTCCGCCGCATCGCGGCCGTAGGCGGCGAGATATTCGCCAAAGCAGTCGATTTCGAGAGCCACGACACAGAGCGAAACATTGCGCTCCGCTGCCAGCATCCAGGCTCTTTGCAGCTCTTCCTCGATCGGACGAGCCGCCGAATGCCGTTTGGGAGAGCCTGCCGACGACATTGGCCGCCGCGCATCCCGCCTCTCCGCGTGACGCCCGAGCAGAGATCTAACCTTCTGCCACAGCCCGTCTTTTTGGAAAGCTTCGGTCATGCTCATTATGCCCGCCCCCGGCGCAGTCTTTTTGCTGCCCGATCTGGTCACACTATAGTTAATGAGAAGTTACCATCATTAATGATTTGGCAAGATGTCGTTTTGCTTGGCGGCAAATCAATTGTCACACGACATCTCTTGTGTGACAAATTCGACTCAACAAGGAGCGCTACAGGTGCTCCGGCGGCTCCCATTCGGGCCATTCCACCGCGTGCTCTTCCCACTCTTCGGGGTCGACTTCGGTCTCAAGGAACGTCCGGCCCGAGACCGAAACCCCGACATCGATCACCGTCTGCGGATCGCCTGAAACGAGCGGATGCCACCAGGCGAGCCCCTTGCCCTCGGCCAGCCGACGATAGGCGCAGGTCGTGGGGATCCATTTGATCTCGGTCACATTCTGCGGCGTCAGCTTGATGCAGTCCGGAACGATCTTCTGGCGGTTGGGATAGTCGGTGCAGCCACACGTCTCCCCGTCGAGCAACTGGCAGCGCACATCCGAAGTGATCAGTGTGCCGGTGTCCTCGTCCTCGAGCTTGATCAGGCAGCAGCGCCCGCAGCCGTCGCAGAGTGCTTCCCACTCCGTCGCGGTCATTTGATCAAGCGTTTTTTCTTCCCAGAAGGACATTGGCAAGGTCGTCTCGTTTATCCTGTTGCCGGTTTGCGCTTGTCTTGGCCCCGGCGCAATCATATTCCAGCGATGCAATTGCATTGCCCGGGGGCGCAAGACACATTCAGGCGCCTAGGGCCCAGGGGTTTCGCGTGCAGGATCCGTTCTATAGCAAGCAAAAGCGGCAAAAGCGCGCCGGCGGCATGCTGGCGGCCGACGCTTGGCTCGACTCCTCGCTCTACGAATTCTGGCAGACGCTCGGCCGTTGGTACACGCGCTACCAGGATTTCATGAGCCGGTTCCACGTCACCGGCATAAAACGCTTCTTCGTCGAAATCCTCTCCGACGCCTTCACCTTCGGCGCCATTGGCGCGGTGATCGTCACCGCCTTTGCCCTTCCCGCCTTCAACATCATCGACCGCGGCGCCTTCAACAAGGCCGAGGACTATTCCGTCGTCTTCCTTGATCGCTTCGGCAATGAAATCGGCCGCCGCGGCATTCGCTCCGACGACAGCGTCGCGCTCGACCAGATGCCCGATTTCCTGATCAAGGCAACGCTCGCCACCGAAGACCGGCGTTTTTACGAACACTTTGGTATCGACATTGTCGGCACCCTGCGCGCCCTCGCATCCAATGCCCAGGGCGACAATTCCACCCAGGGCGGCTCCTCGCTTACCCAGCAGCTGGCGAAAAACCTCTTCCTCTCCTCCGAGCGCACGCTCGAGCGCAAGATCATCGAGGCCTTCCTCGCCGTCTGGCTCGAATGGCACTATTCCAAGGACGAGATCCTCAAACTCTATTTTGACCGCGCCTATATGGGCGGCGGCAATTTTGGCGTTACTGCCGCCGCCGAGTTCTATTTCGGCAAGCGCGTGCAGGACATTAACCTCGCGGAAGCCGCCATGCTCGCCGGCATGTTCAAGGCCCCCACCCGCTACGCGCCACACGTCGACCTCGCCGCCGCCCGCGGCCGCGCCAATCTCGTCCTCACCAACCTCGTCGCCTCGGGCTTTCTCACCGAAGGCCAGGTGACCGCCGCCCGCCGCCACCCCGCAGCGCCCATCGACCGCACTGCCGATATCAATTCGCCGAACTACTTCCTCGATTGGGCCTTCGAAGAGGCAAAACTCAAGATCGAGGAAACCAATGCGCCGGGGAACAATTTCCTCGTACGCACCACCATCGATACGACGCTGCAAAAATACGCCGAAGAGGCCGTCACCTCGGTCGTGCGCGAACAGGGCGAGCAGTACAAGGTCACCCAGGCCGCCATGGTCGTCACCGACACGCAAGGCGCCATCCGCGCCATGGTCGGGGGCATGGACTATGGCAAGAGCCAGTTCAACCGCGCCATCGTCTCCACCCGCCAGCCCGGCTCCGCCTACAAGGTCTTTGTCTATTCCGAAGCCTTCGAACAGCTCGGCCTCACCCCCTCCGACCCGATCACCGATCGTCCGGTCTGCATCGGCGACTGGTGCCCGCAGAACTATGGCCGCAGCTACAAGGGCACGGTGAGCCTCCAAAGCGCCTTCGCCCAGTCGCTCAACACGGTCCCTGTAACCCTCTCGATCAAGACCGGCCGCGAGCCGATCGCCCAGCTCAGCCATCGCATGGGCCTCCGCGCCGAATATCCGGTCACCCGTTCCCTCGCGCTCGGCGTTGCTTCGGTCTCGGTCATCGACATGACCTCGTCTTATGCCGTCTTTGCCAATGACGGCTACAAGACCCCGGCCTTCGGCATTACCCGCATGACGACGCTGGGCGGCGACCTCGTCTGGGAAGCCGATCCCGATGCCCCGCGCGAGCGCGTGCTCTCCGAGCAGACCGTCGCCTATATGAACCAGATGATGTATGCGGTGACCCAGGCCGGCACCGGCACCCGCGCCAAGATCGAAGGCGTGCCGACGCTCGGCAAGACCGGCACCACCACGTCCTATCGCGACGCCTGGTTTGCCGGCTTTACCGGCAACTATGTCGCCGCCGTCTGGTTCGGCAATGACGACTACCGCCCGACCAACAACCTCACCGGCGGCACCCTGCCCACCATCGCGTGGCAAAAATTCATGGCCTATGCCCATACCAATATCGAGATCAAACCGGTCTTCGGCATCGACTTCGTGCCCACCCAGACCGTGGTCGCCGATGCGGGAACCGAAGAACCGGTGGAGGAAGTGGTCCAGCGCCCGCCCAACCTGACGCCGGCCGCCGCCCGCAAGCTTCTCGATCTGGCAGACCGCCTCGATGCCGCAATCGACGTCCTGCAGCCGGTCTCGGACCAGGCAAGCGCCCTCAAGGTCACGACCGGCCTCTAAAGCGCTTCACGCTTTCGTTGAGCCACCATGACTTCACTACCACCGGCTGTCATCCCGGCGAAGGCCGGGACCCATCCTGAGATCTGGGGATGGGCCCCGGCCTTCGCCGGGGTGACATCGGAGAATGGGATGACTTCGATGAAAGGTGAACCGAACTAAAAGCCCGGCAGGCCCAGCGCCCGCTGCACCCAAGGCAGCGCCGTCGACAATTGTTCGCGCTGCACCCGCCGCACCAGCGGCGCGTCGGGAATGATGGGCAGGCCGGCCCGCGAAGCAAAATACCCCGAAACCAGCGCCGCCACCTCCGGCGCCCTGGGCATGACCACATCCGGGGTTGGCCCGCCCTCATAGGTCAGGCTCGGCAGCATAAAGCCAAGATCGACCTCGGCGCTGCCGATCCCACCCTCGGCCCAGTCGATGAATTTCACCGTGCCCTCGTGGATGCAGATATTGTCGCTGCGCAGGTCCAGATGCGTCACCGCCTCGCCGCCCAGTTCACACCGCGCCTCCGCATCGACCAGTACCGGCAAGGCAATTCGCAGCCACTCCTGCGTCACCAGTCCCAGCGACAGGAATGGAGCGGGATCGCGCGCCACGCTCGCCCAGCCCGGCTCCCGCCCACCATCGAGAAAGCCCCACCGCTCGATATTGCCGCTCGTCCCATGCATCCTGTGGATCTGGTCGATCACCAGTGCGGCGGTCTCCGCCGTCCAGGGTGGCGGCCAATAGGCTGTGCTCAGGTCTTCAATGGCCAGCATCGGCGCCACCTCATCCTCATGCCAACCAAGGACCTTGGGCATGAACGGCCCCGAGAGATTCCGATAGTTCGCAATTTCGCGCGTCAGCATGCGCGCCGTCTGCGGCGTCGTCGCCAGCTTGACGAAGGCCGACCTGCTGCCGTTTCGAACCACATAGCGCTTCGCCGGCGTATAGCCGCCATGAACCTCTCGCCACTCGTCCGGCGCAAAGCCGACCATGGCCTCCACCCGCTGCCGAAGCTCCTCCCCCGGAATGGTCATTGTTCCCCCCAAATCACAAGGGCAATCCTGCCTTCCGTTCCTTTTGTCCGCAACATCGGTTGAGCGCTATGGGAACGGGCTTCCGCCCTGCGCGCTGGATTGCTATAGCCTAAACCGTTCGCAGCGCTGCCGGTCCAGCACCCCATGCCTAACCATAGAGGTTGCTGAACCAATATGCGGTTTGTTCTTCTGCTCCTCGTTTCCATCGCCATTGCCCTCGCGACGGGTTTCGGCCTCAGCTACTATGCGCTGACCGATGGGCGCCTGTTTGGCGCCGCGCAAATCGGTCCGTGGGTTTCCTGGCCCGACCTTGGTTCATCCGCCCCCAATCCCTATTCGCGCGGCCATCTCACCCGCGAGGCCGCGCTGCAGCTCGGCCGCGCCGAGGGTCTGAAATTCGTTGCCACCACCGATAGCGAAGGCGAGGCGCTCGATCTTTCCTGCGCCTATACGCTCGAAGGCCATGTGCCCGTCTCGAGCTTCTGGACGCTCGTGGCGGTGAACAACGAGGGCATCAATCTCGCCGCCCCCGGAACCGATCTGGCCCTGCGCTCCAGCGAAATCGCCCGCATCAGCACAGGCAGCATGGTCATCCATGTCGGCCAAACCCTCTCGCCGGGCAATTGGCTCGAACTCACCGGCAGCGGTCCCTTCTCGCTCGAATTGACGCTCTACGACACCACCGCCTTTTCCGGCTTCGGCTCGGACAATGACACCATGCCCAAGATCACGCGGGGGGCCTGCGCATGACCCGCGTCATTCTCTGGCTGCTCGGCGGCGTGCTCCTTGGCGGCATCATCCACATTCTCGTCATCCTCACCCTGCCCATGCTGGCCGACGAGACCACCTGGTCCCGCGTCTCCGCCTTCGAGGCGAAAAACCGCATGCTGATCCTGCCCGCTGTCGAGGCGGGCCAGCCAAATCCCCTGGGGCTCGATCCCGAACTCGTCTACGGCCTCTGCCAGGTCGATCTCGATGAAGGCCCCGCCTATCTCCGCGGCATGCTGCCCGACGCCTTCTGGTCCCTGGCTCTCTTCAACGAAGCAGGCGCCGTGATCTATTCGACCACCAATCGCGATGGCATCGGCCAGACGGTCGATCTCGGCATTTTCAACGCCGCCCAGACCCGCCTCCTCGCCCAGCAGCAGCTCGACATCGACGAAGGCCTGCTGGTCGTCGAAGCTCCCGCCGACAACCTCTTCGTCCTCGTCCGTCTCTCCCCGCCCCACGAAGTCATGCGCGCGCGCTTTGCCGAGCGCCTTGCCGCCATCCAATGCGGACCGCGCCGCTGATGGCCATGCCATTCTCCGCCATCGCCATCTATGCGCTGGCCGCCCTGGCGGAGATCGCCGGTTGCTTTGCCTTCTGGGCCTGGTGGCGCCTCGACAAGTCGCCGCTCTGGCTGGCGCCGGGCCTCCTAGCTCTCATTGCCTTTGCCTGGCTGCTGGCGCTTGCTCCAGCCGACCATGCCGGTCGCGCCTATGCCGCCTATGGTGGCGTCTATATCGTCGCGTCGCTCATCTGGCTTTTCGCCGTCGAGGGCCGTCAGCCCGATCAATGGGATCTGGCCGGGGGTCTCCTCGCCCTTGCCGGTGCGGCGCTCATCCTTTTCGGACCAAGAGGCTGACATGATCCTGCACGTCGAAATTGCCGCGACCGACCTCGACCGCGCCATGGCCTTCTATCGGGAGGTCCTGGACGTCGGCTTTGCCGATCCAATCGACCTGCATGAAAGCCGGATGGCCTATGCCGAAACCCCGCCCGAGGGCGCAAGCTGGGCGCTTTGCGAGGGCGAGGTCTATGTCCCCACCCGCAATGGCGCGATACTCTACTTTGTTGTCGACGACATCGACGCAGTCCTGAGCCGCGCCGAGAACCTTGGCAGCGAAGTGCTCTTTCCCAAGACCGCGCTCGCCGATGGCAGCCACGTCGCCGAAATCGGCGACAGCGAAGGCAATCGGATCGCCCTGCAAACCCGCAGCTGACCCATGACCCCGGAAGCCTTTCCCACCGCCCTCGCCACGGCAGTTTCCCGCTACCGCGCCGAAGTCGCCGCGCCGGCCGAACATCTTTCGCTGCTGCTCTGGCAGATGAGTGAAGGCCACCGCCTCGACCAGCGCGAAACCATGCCGGGGCACCTGACCACCAGCGCCATCGTGCTCTCGCCCGATCACGCCAAAATTCTCGTCATCGATCACGTCACCATCGGCCGCTGGCTGCAACCCGGCGGTCACTACGAGCCCAGCGCCTTCTTCCACCTCTCCGCCCAGCGCGAAGCGGAAGAAGAAACCAGCGTCGTGGGCCTAAGACTCCATCCCTGGCATAAGGGCCAAGACCTGCCCTTCGTCATCGACAGCCACGACGTTCCCGGCAAGCGCTCCCGCAACGAGCCGCCGCATGTGCATCACGACCTGCAGTTTCTGTTTGTTGCCGATCCGAGCCTGCCACTCGTGGCGCAGTTGGATGAGGTTCATGCAGCGCAATGGCGCGAGGTCGAAATGCTGATTGAGTTTGCGCCCAAGGCGGCAGAGCGGCTGAAATCGGTGACCGCGCCCGGCTAGCGTGCTTCCCTTGCCGATGTCACCAATCGTCACTGAAGAGTGGTCCCACCCACCGGCCGTCACCCCGGCGAAGGCCGGGGCCCATCTTGAGATCCCGGGATGGGCCCCGGCCTTCGCCGGGGTGACAATCGGGGATGTGAAAGTGTCAGCTCAAACGAAAAACGCCCTCAGAGCACCCCAATCACCCCACCAATCCCCGCTAGCGCCGCAACCACCCACAGCGGCGGCAATTTCCAGCTCACCAGCGCCACAAGCCCCGCCAGCGCCAGCGCAAAGTCCAGCGGCGACAGAACCGCACTCGTAAACACCGGATCATAAAGCGCCAGCGCCAAAACCCCGACCACCGCCGCATTGGCGCCACGCATCGCCGCCTGCGCGAAGAGATTTCCCCGCAGCCCGTGCCAGAACGGCAGCGCCGCCAAAAGAATAAGAATCCCCGGCAAGAAGATCGCCACCAGCGCAATCGTCGCGCCCAAAAGCCCATTGGGCGGCACCGAGCTTGCGGCCCCGAGATAGGCGGCAAAGGTGAAAAGCGGACCGGGCATCGCCTGCGCCGCGCCATACCCAGCAAGAAAGGTGCTCTCGCTCAACCACCCTTGTCCAACCGTTCCCGCCTCGAGCAGCGGCAACACCACATGGCCGCCGCCAAACACCAGCGCTCCAGCCCGATAGAAGGCGTCGAACAGTGCCAGAGCCGGGTTCACCCCTGCAAGAAGGGGCAGCACCACCAGCAGGCCGACAAACAGCAGCAGCGCGAAAATACCGAAACCACGCGACACCGGCGCTTGGGCTTCTGCCACAGCGCCATTGCCCTTTTCCTGGCACAGCGCCAGCCCGAGTGCCGCGCCCACCACAATTGCGGCGACCTGCCCCAGCACCCCGCCAAAGGCCACCATGGCAAACACAGCCAGCACGGCAATGCCTGCCCGCGCCCTGTCCGGCGTCAGGCTTTTCGCCATACCCAGCACCGCCTGCGCCACAACGGCCACGGCCACCAGCTTCAAGCCATGCAGAATCCCTTGCGCCAGATCGCCATCGAGCGCCGCCGCGCCCAGCGCGACCGCGACCATCAAAATCGCCGATGGCAGGGTGAAGCCGACCCAGGCCGCCGCCGCGCCCAGCGGCCCCGCCCGCATCAGCCCGATGGCAAAGCCGACCTGGCTCGAGGCCGGCCCCGGCAAAAACTGGCAGAGTGCCACGAGGTCGCCATAGGCCTTGTCGTCGAACCAGCCTCGCCTTGTGACGAACTCGTCGCGAAAATATCCCAGATGCGCGATAGGCCCGCCGAAGCTTGTGAGACCAAGTTTGAGAAAGGCTCCAAAAACCTCTCCGGCCGACCCGGTCTTCAAACTCACGCTTTGCTCCGGCAACTACTTGATCTCTATCACTTCCGTGTCCGGGACCATCGTCTGGAAGCGTGACGGTATGGTGACACCGCCATGCCCCGGCCGCGAACCACTGCCCGAGCAGAAATCATGCCGGCTCGCCCGGTCAGCCCAGGCGCGCAATTGGCTCAGTGAATTGTCCACCGCAATCGACTGCTCGTGCGGGGTTTCAACGAGCAGATTGTCGAGCGCATAGGAATAGCTCTCGTAGCGGTAGTTCACCGCCCGCACGAACCACTCGATGTAGTGGGTATTCTCATAGCGCCGCGCCGCGACATCACTGGCCGCCGTCGGCGCCACATTGGTCAGCGAGGCCAACGCAATCTCGCGATTGCGATCAACCTCGATCACCGCGCAGACCGCCTCAAAGGTCGAAGGCAAGGTGTCGAGATCGGCCAGGATATGCCGACCCAGCGTCGCATAGCGTACCCGCGAAGACTGGTAATGCTCGCGCTTGAGCCAGTTGTAATAGCGGTCGGTGGTAAACTTCCAGTCCTTGGCCCGCGTGATCCGCGTGCGCTGCATTTCCGCTTCCGTGTCGAACATCCAGTCCCGCGAATGCGCGGCAACGAGGAAGCGCCAGGTGCGATCGTGCATTTCGCGTTCCTGGTCGGTCTGGTTGAAGTTCGACACAGGTTCGCGCTGCTTGGCCATGAAGGTGCCGACAGCGGGCAGCACATTGTCGTGCAGCACGCTCGGCTTGGCCCGGCCGAAATCACCAACGGGCCGCGACGCGCAAGCGACCAGCAGCCCGGCCAAAAGTGCCGTCCCGAGAAAACCAAAAAAACGCGGCATAAATTCAGCCGCGTTTACGACGACGCCGTGAGGGGTCGAGACGGTCAGTGGGTGGCGGCGTCGGACCGCGTTCATAACGTACCCCGGTGAACATAAAAATCTGTGCGTCGCCGGACAGTGGTTGTCCGGACTTTACGGGGCGATCCCGCTTTTCGAATACCAGCAGCTTTCCCAAGCTGACCTCCATTTGCGCAGCTCCCCCGTCCCTAATGGAGGCAGCCAGTTCAGTGTGATTCTCCCGGCGCGGCGACGCATCCCGCGCTGTCCCCATTAAGAGATCGTCAAGGTTAACAGTCTGCTAACGAATTGCAGGCAAATTGATCGACAGAACGCGCCGGGGGCGCGCAATTAGTCGATGGTCCTGCCCAACATGCTCGGTTTTCAGCCTTACGAAACCTTCCAGCTTCTCATTGAAACCGGCGGTGTGGACCGCACCAACACCCTGCTCATCGCAGCATGCGATGCCTATGCCCGCCGCGGCCGCCCGACCCTTCCCGAAATGGAACAGTTCGAAACTTTGGCGACCCGCCTCTTCCAATCGGCCAGCCCCCAGGCCCGCGCCAAGGCCGCCGCAATTCTCGGCCGCAGCGAATTGCTCTCGCAGACGCTTGAGCAGCTCGTCGTTGAAAACATTGGCGAAGATCTCGTTTCCTTCCTCGCCAGCGCCGAAGAGCTTTCCGATCGCACACTGCTCGACGTGCTCGGCCGCTACGACGTCGCCGCCGCCGCAACCATTGCCGGGCGCAAGAACCTGACCAATGTGGTTCTCGCCAAACTCTTCCAGATGAACTCGCGCAAGGTCTATCGCGCGCTGGCCACGAACATGGACATCACCCCGCGCGGCGCCTATCTCAGCGCCCTCGCCCGCTCGGCGCAGATGGACCACCTCGTCGCCGAAGCCCTTGGCGAACGTCGCGATTTCGACGCGGCGCTCCTCGCCCCGGCCTTCTTCGATCTCTCCGATGCGCAGCGAATCAAGGTCATCCAGGCCTTTGCCAATCGCGAAACCCCCGCCGCGCCGATCTCGCGCACCATCGAGCAGCTTTCGGTCGCGACGCCTGAACTGACCAAAGCGCTGATGAAGCTCTTTTCGGAAAATCGTCGTCCGGAAATCACCAAGCTACTCGCCCAGATCACCGGGCTCGACGAAGTCCGCTGCGGCCAGATCGCCCACGACGTCACCGGCGCCTCGACCTTCGTGGTCCTGCGCGGTTTCGGCGTCTCGGCCTATGACGGGCTGAAAGTTCTGATCCACGCCACCAGCCACGACAGTGAGCGCTCCCGCGCCCTCGCCGATTTCGCTTCGCTCTTTGCCACCGTCTCGGCCGAATCCATGGCTTACCTGATGAGCGCATGGCGCGGCGAAGTGAACCTGCTGGATCTTTCCAAGCCCCAATACCGTCCGGTCAACATGCCAAGCCGCCGCACGCCGCAACAGCCGGCCGCAAGCTCCGGCAATGCCGTGGTGGAGCAGGCCATGGTCGCCCTCTCCCGCATCGGCGCCCGCCGCGCCGGCTAAGCGCCCACGCTTCAGCAACAAGAACCGTGTCATCCCCGCGAAAGCGGGGATCTCCGTTTTGGGCAAAGGTTTCCTGCTTTCGCGGGAATGCCGCCGTGGTTTTGGCGGGTATCGGGCCTACTGCTTGCCCGGATCCTTGATCACATCGATCCCCAGATCGTCGTCCCGCAGGTCGATGCTCAACACCCACAGATCGGGATCGAAATCAGCCTCCCGCGCAATGCGTTGGCGCACCGTCTCGGGCTCGACATGCGAAAATCGCGACTGGAATACCAGCCCCGCCCCTTCGCCCCGGCTGACCACCGGCGCCGGCGTATAGAGCGAACGCGTCCCATCAAGATGGTCGACTTCGATGAAGACCTGTCCGGCAATCGGGTCGCCCTTGCGAGCGACCACACACATGTGGCCGAGATCATTGTGGCGCCGCACAAAGGCCATGCACCACAGATCGCTGCGAATGGAGCCGGCCACTAGATCGTCGCGCCAGCCTTGCGCAGCAGCTCAATGAGGTCGGGCTGCACCTGGCCGGTGATCTTGTAACGATGGAAGTTTTCAAATTCGCGGATGGCGCGGGCCGTCTCCGGCCCCGGATTGCCATCAATCTGGCCGCGGAAGAAGCCGAGGCTGGCGAGGCCGCGCTGAATATCGGCAACGAGTTCGCCATCCGTCGCCGGGCGCGCTGCCCGTGGCTGGGAGGGCGGCGTCGTGGTGGCAACCGTCTGAACAACCGGCTGCACTGCCACCTGAGGCTGCGGCGCAGCGGCCTGAACCGGGGCGGGCATGGCCTGGCTTGGCAGGCTGGCGGTCGGCGTGGGCGGATTGGCAACCGGCGTGCCCGTGCCGCGCGTGCCATCGACGGCCGCGACAATCGAATCAATGGTGCTGGCTGCAGCGACACCCACCGTATCGACGGCCTGCTCGACGGGCGAAAGCGCGGGAAGACGCGCAACAACGCGGTCCTGCTCAACAGGCGCCGCTTGCTGGATCGGCGCCGGAGCTGGCGCAGCGGCCACGACGACCGGCTGGCTCACGACGGGAGCGGGCGCAGGCGCAACGGCAGCCTGGGGCTGCGGAGCCGCCTGAACGACAGGCTGTGGTGCTGGAGCGGGCGTTGCCACGATGCCTGATGCATTGGAGCCAAGGATGGCGTTGACCACATCGGCCGACAGCGCGCCAAGCGGGGCAAAACCGTTGCGCTCTTCAAAAGCACGAATGGCGCGAGCGGTCATCGGGCCGTAGTAGCCGTCGACCTTGCCGTCGAAGAGCTGCAGTTCAGCGAGCTTTTTCTGTACAGCAAAGACTTCCGAATTGCCGACAGGCTGGTCCGGAATGGTCTGGGGCACGGCAGCAACGCTGCCTGTGGTCTGAGGCGAGACAACCGGCGCGGCAACAACAGCCTGCTGCGCATCTTCAGCGGCCTGTTCCCGCATCGCCGCGGGCGCCGGAATAGGCGCAGCTTCTGGGGTCACGGCATAGGGTACGCTGCGGTCGGCGGCAAAGAACGGGGCGGGATGCACGCCGGTCTGGAAATAAAGCGCATTGCTGCCCGCGAGGGCGCTCATGGTCACCAGGGCAAAAATGCCCGTCGAGGCCAGCGGGGCCTGCATATAGCGATTAAATGCCCAATGCGCCCCACGACCGAGTTGGTTCATGAGGACGCTACCGGCCATAAGCGGCAGCTGGGACAGGGTCGATGCTGTCATTGCGCTTTTCTTTTTTCGTTTTGCCATGAATCGATAGGCGCCGCCGCAGGCTCCCGGTGCAAGGGTAGAACTGCGACAGTCTCTTCCAACTTCGTTGCTGGACCGTTTATCGGCAGAAGAACGGTCATGGTTGTCCCCGCTCCGATTTCAGACATGGCGCGGAGCGCACCACCATGCAGCTCGGCCAGACCCTTGACGATCGAAAGGCCGAGGCCCGTGCCTTCATATTGCCGGTTGAGCCCATCCTGCGCCTGGAAGAAGGGCTCACCGATGCGTTCGAGTGCCATGGGCGCCATGCCAATACCCTGGTCGCGCACGGCAAAGCTCAGCGACTGGCCCTGGCGCTTGACCACGAGGGTCACTGTATCACCCACATGGCTGAACTTGATGGCATTGGAGAGCAGGTTGATAAGAATCTGACGGCAGGCGCGCTCATCGGCCAGAATCGTCGGCAGACCCGATTCGATCTGGGCTTCGAGCGTGATCGAGCGAGCCTTTGCCATGGTATCTACCATGGCAAAGCAGGCCGGCACGATTTCGTCGGGCTGGAAGCGCGCCGTGCTGATTTCAAACTTTCCGGCCTCAATGCGCGACATATCGAGCAGCATGCCCACGACGTCGAGCAGATGCTTGCCGCTCTGGTGGATGAGGCCCGCATATTCGCGATGGGTCGGCGACAGCTCGCCGCCAATGCCAGAGGTCATCATTTCCGAGAAACCGACCACGGCATTGAGCGGCGTGCGCAGTTCGTGCCCGATAGTGGCGAGGAAGCGCGACTTGGCCTGCGAAGTCTCCTCGGCCGCACGCCGGGCTTCGGTCATTGCCGCTTCAGAATCCTTGCGCTCGGTAACATCGCGCAGCAGCGCCGTCACTTCATAGCGCGCGCCGACCATCTGGTCCCGAATGGGCGAGAAATGGGCTTCCACCCAGATAAATTGCGGCACGCCGCCAACGGCATGCGGATCGTCGCGGCGCATGCGCACCTCGATCGACCGGCTCTTGCCGCCCTGATTGGCGTCGGCAAAGGCGGTCAGGTAAGCGGGGCGATCCATGACATGGAGCCGCTCGCCAAGCGAACCGGTGGTCAACTGATAGCGCGGGCAGCCGAACAGCGTTTCGGCCGAGCGCGAGGCCGACAGCAATTGCCCATCGGTGGAAAAGCACAGCACCGTGTCCTGCACATGTTCGACCAGATGCCGATAGGCGTTGAGCTGGGCCTTGTCGTGCACGACATAGCCGGCATTGATGTGGTGGGTCGTGTGCGCAACGAGCAGCGCGGCAAGGCAGAAAGCCACCGTGCCGGCCACCATGGCTTCGTTGGCCAGCGCAGCATCGGACGGCAGGCCGACCAGCGACCCCAGCGAGCCCAGGACCAGTGCCGTAACGACGGCCAGCCAGCTCCAGAGCCGAACGGTCGGCCCCATCAGCAGCGCCGCCAGAACCGGGCCCAGTACGGTGACGATAAGGCCCATATCGGCCAGCCGTGGATCGAGCAGGGTGAGAACCAGACCAGAACCCATGACCGCGACGATCTGGGCGAGCGCGGCGTCATCATGGCGCGCACGGTGATAGAGCGAGAGGCTCAGCATGCCGCCGCCGAGGCCGACGCAGGCAATGGCAAAGCCGAGTGCTGCCTGGCTTGCCAGCGCCCACATGGCAAAGGGCATGAAGACGACGGAAATGGCAATCATCAGGCGGGCATTGTTGGCGATGGTCTTGCGGCGCAGCACATCGGGACGCTGGGCGGACGCCGCAGGCGTGCCATCATCCCTTCCGCCGATGCCGAAAATACCAAGGCTACGCATCACTTTACTCATACTCGAGACGCCACTCTTGCCGGCCCCCAAAGCCGTTGGGCATGGCCCGCTTGCGAACCCGCCCGTCTGATTGTGCATCAGATCTTGTATGGGCACACTCGCGCGGCAGGCCCTAAGACAGGTTTAAGTGCTGGTCCTCAAGGGGGGCTTTCGGCGGTTAGCGTAAACAAGGCGTTGCCCAATTCCGAAACTGCGACAACCATTTGTTTCAAATTTTAAGAACTGGACCCAGCTCGCCTTAAGAAGCGACACATAGTGTTTAATGCGAAGAGCGGGAGAGGCCCGTTCGGAAGCTCCGGTTATGATGTTTCTTCTGCGTTCGGCATTCTGGCTCACCGTCGCCTTCGTGGTCATCCGGCCCGAAGTCGATGTGCGCGCATCTGCCGGGTCGGTCGCCAACGAAGCGATGGCCCGCGGCAGTCAGTTCGTTGCCGACCAGATCCAGGCGATCGAGTGCGATAGCCTGCAATGTATTGGGGGCAAGGCAATTGTCGCCGCTGCCCTCCCGCCTATCCCGCCCTCCGGCACACCCATGCATGTCGCGCCGCAGGACAATCCGGTTCCTTACCCCCGACCTCGACCGGATTGGGCGGGCTGAGGGGCGCCTGCCCCGGCGCCCGATGAGAATATCCAGTGGCACGCGTCTCTTGCCCAAGCGACGCAGCTCCAGCGTCCACTGGCTCCTGCCGCAAGCACCTTGCCCCGTGCTTGCGGCTTTTTCTTTCTTTACCTAGATAGAGGGCATGACCCAGCCCCAGCCGTTTCAGGACATTGCCGACAATCTTTCCTTCCTCGACGATTGGGAAGACCGGTATCGCTATCTCATCGAACTCGGCCAGGCCCTGCCGCGCCTCGAGGCGGACGAGCGTGTCGACACCAACAAGGTGAATGGCTGCGTGTCGCAGGTCTGGCTTGTCTCCGAACCCGTGGAAACGGACGGTGCCGTGTCGCTGCACATCCGGGGCGAGAGCGATGCCATGATCGTGCAGGGGCTCGTTGCCATTCTTCTGGCGCTTTACTCAGACCGCCCTGCCCGCGAAATCGCCGAGACCGATGCCGTTGCGATCTTTGATGAACTGGGCCTGCGCGAGCATCTGACGGCCCAGCGCTCCAATGGCCTCGTCGCCATGGTCAACCGCATCCGCAACGAAGCGCGGGCGAAGGTTCACTAGTCGGCTTCTATGCGCTGCAGCTTTCTGAGGAGTGGCTGCTCGACAAAGCGATAGAGCAGCAGCCCCATCCACACCCCGGTTGCGATCGCCAGCACGGTCACGACCGGGACAATGCCGGGCAGGTTGGGGCCGATCAGTTTCAGGCCTACGCCAGCCATCAATGCCACAGCAAAGATGTGCACGAGGTAGATCGAATAGGATGCATTGCCCATCCGTTCGAGCCAGGCAAAGTGCGGCAAGCGCCCCTCGCTGCGCAGCGCCAGGACGACAGCAACACCGGAGAATGTCAGGAAACCGGCAAAGGCCGTGACATCCTCGACAAAGCCGTGATTCCACAGAAAGCCCTCAGCAAGGCCAGCCATGCCGATCACGGCCAAGGCAACCACCACCGACTTCGGGAGCCTTTTGATCCAGCCTTCCATCTGGCCCAGGCCAATCCAGCAGCCGACGACAAACGCCAGCGGCAAAAAACTCGTATAGAATTGCGGAATGGCCGATTGCGGGGCGAGCAGAAAGCCCAGCATCGCGAGAACAGCGTAGGCCAAGGTCAGCCCCACCACCCTGCTCCGCGCCGTAAACATGGCAAGCAGGGCAAAGCAGGCATAGAAGAACATCTCGTAGTTGAGCGTCCAGCCAAGCTTGTAGAGTGGATGCAACCCATGGCTTGCGCCATTGTAGAACGGGATGAAAGCCAGCGAGAGCGCCAGCTGGTTGCCGTCAAAACTCGTGGTCTTGAATAGTTGCGGTGCCAGCAGCGCTAGCGCTGCCGCCAGCAACGTAAAACCCCAATAGAGCGGCACCACGCGCAGGATGCGCCGGCGCATGAATTGCCGCCCGTCGAAGCGACCGGCATCGGTCACGCTGACCATGATGAAGCCGGAAATCACGAAAAACAGAATGACGCCGAGCCAGCCCAACCGTCCGTAGGCGATGTTCTCTCCCACGAGCGGGTAGAGCAAGGCGTGCGACGCCAGCACCAGCAGGGCGGCGATGGCGCGCAGATATTGAACGGAGACGATTTTCCCGGACATGGCACGATGATGATTGCGGCACGCCTCCAATATCACGCGTGCCGCCTCGGAAAACATTACAGAACCTTACATCGTTAAGAAGCCTCTGCCGGCGGAAACATCGGCGCCCGCTCGGGCAGCCAGTGCCGCTGCCTTTGCGCATCGCGCCCCCGCGCTTCCGCTTGGAGTCCATAGTGGTCAGCGAGATGAGAGAGGGCGATGCGCAGCACCAGCTTGCCGCCGCGTCGCGGCCAGTCGCGCTCGAGTTCGACGTCCTGCAAGCCCCGATCGAGCCCGCAGATGTCGAATAGAACGGCCCAGCAATCGGCCGGCATCATCGCCGCAATATCCGCCAATCGTTTTCGTGCATCGGCGGCACTGGCTGAAAGCTCACCCTGAACCGGGCTGCCGCTGCTCCGTCCGCCGGTGCGCGTCGGGTCATAAGACATGGTCACACGCTGGCGCAGGCGGGCGCGCTCGAAGGTATGAGCCAGGCGGCGCGCGGCCTCGACGTGATGGGGCAGCAGAAAAGGGGCACTATCCCGCCGCCCTGCCGCCAGGCGGCCAACGGCCTCCGGCAAGCCCTCACTCATGTTCGCCTCCCGCCACAAGCAGTGTTTCGAGCCGGTCCAGTTCGGCATCGAACTTGGCGTCATCGCGCAGGTCTTCAATCAGGCTGCAGGCATAGGAGACTGTTGTCCTATCTCGCCCGAAGGCCGCGCCAATGGCCGTCAGGCTGATGCCCTTGGAGACATGGGCGAGATACATGGCCAGCTGCCGCGCCCGTGCCGTATCCGCCTGGCAGCGAGAAACGTGCACCAGCAACCGGATAGGGGTGTTTTTCTCTCGCGAGATCAGGGCAAGAACTTGGGCAAGCCCCGCATCCTCGCGCATGCGCAACGGACGTTCGGGGCGCCCATTGCCATGAAGGGTTTCGATTCGCACGGTCGTCCTCCACCAGATATAGGATAATATTCCTACAACCTGACAGAGGTTGTCCACCCCGGGGATAAGTTTGCGAATATTTTGACGAAGGCCCCAGAGGAAGCCCTGAAAACACTGCGGCCGCCCGAAGGCGGCCGCAAAGCAGGGGGACCAGCTTTTTGATGCATCGCAAGGCCCGGCACCAAAGTGCGCTGGTCAATTGCGAGGCAGTATGAGGAAGTTAGAGCGTTCGATCCGGTCCCTCCGAATCGGCCGCCGCTATGCGAGATCAGCCAGCCTTGCGGCCGAGACCGTTGTCCTTGGCGAGCTTGGAGCGCGTCGCCGAGTAGTTCGGGGCAACCATGGGATAGTCTGCAGGCAGACCCCACTTCTCACGATATTCCTCGGGCGAGAGGTTGTAGTGCGTGCGCAGGTGGCGCTTGAGCGACTTGAACTTCTTCCCGTCTTCCAGGCAGATGATGTAGTCGGCAGCAACGGACTTGCGGACCGGCACGGCCGGCTTCAGATCCTCGACCACTGCGGGTACTTCATTGCTTCGCAGCGCGCGCAGGGCACCATGTACATCGGCGATCAGCCGCGTCAGGTCCGAGGGGCTCACGGCGTTGTGGCTTACATATGCTGAGACGATATCGGCACTGAGTTCGACGAGATCAAACTCACCCACATCCGCCGGAGCGGTATTGTCGTTCATGATCTAACCTTCCGTAATTTTTTATTGGGCAGCAACAGGGGCAGTCACGGCCTTGCTGCATTCCTAAGTCTGTTTACTGCCGCAGGCAACTGCCGCTAATCCAATTAATTGGATGCATTACCGATTATTCATGATCCAGAACTTTGTTCCAATCGTGTCTTCAGATCGTCACGCAGCGTACTTTCCCCAGCATGATAACCCGCAATATAACTAGCGCGGGCAAGGAGATGCGCAGACACGGGCGTAGTCAAAAGCACGAAAATCACACCGATAACTGCGCGCAAAACCACTGCAGCATCCATGCTGACCATGGCGACGGCGAGCAGAACCAATCCACCGCCAACAGCGCCTGCCTTGGAGGCGGCATGCATCCGCGTGTAGAGATCAGGCAAGCGGACGACACCGACGGCGGCGAGAAGCGTGAAAATCGCCCCCAGAATCAGCAGCACGCCTCCAAGGCAGAGTGCGATATCGCCGATCATGATTGCGCCTCCATTGCGGTGGCATCGGTCTTGAGGCCCCGCCGCAAAATATAGCGAGCGAGGGCCACGGTCGCGAGAAAGCCCAGCAGCGCCAGGGCAATGGCAATGTCGAGATAGAGCATCAGCCCGGTGCGCACCGCGATGGCGCCGATAAAACCCATGGCGACCACGGTCATCAGGTCCAGCGCCAGCACGCGGTCGGGCAAAGTCGGGCCGATGACGATGCGGATGATGGAAACAAGCAGGGCGCCCCCCAAGAGAATCAGGGCGATCAGGCTCGACAGATCGACAAAGGCAGCTGCACTCACTGGAACACCTCCTTGATCTTTGCTTCAAAGCCATTGGCGATACCGGCGATCAGGGCCGTGTCGCTCTCCATGGCGAGGACGTGGACATAGAGCACCGAACGATCCTCGGCCACGTCCACGGTCAGCGTGCCGGGCGTCAGCGTGATCATATTGGCAAGGAGCGTGATTTCGGCGTCAGACTTGACCGTCAGTGGCACCGCCACAATGGCCGGCTTCAGGGCCGATTTGAGATTGGGGTGCAGCACGATCAGCGCCACATTGATGGCGCTGATCATCAGTTCATAGAGAAAGAGCCCGATCAGCGACAGAACCCTGCCCGCCCTGCCTAACGCACCTTGCTGGCGGATCGAATAGCGCAGGATCAGCAGAGCCCCGCCCCCGACAAGGCCGCCGAAGAGCAGGTTCAGGCCGGAAAAATTGCCGGTTATGCCGGCCCAGCCAAGGGCCAGAATGACCACAAGAAAAGCACCGCTCATGGTTCAACTCCTGCCAGACCAACCGCCTCGACATAGCGACTGGGGTCGACAATATCGGCCGCGGCCCGTTGCCCCACCTCGATCAGCGGATTGGGCCAGAGCCCTATCAGCACCACGCCCAGCACCAGCACGCTGACCGCGCCGAAGGCCAACCGCATGCGTGGCGTCGGCGCGACCAGCGCCATCGGCTCACCCGAAGCCGGTAGGCCCTCGGGCCCATTGCGCCAGAATATATGGGACCAGAGCCGCGTCCCGGCGATCAGGGTCAGGACGGCATTGATCACCAATGCGACGACCATTGCACTACCCACCCAGCCCAATTCGGCATCGACCACGCCCGCTTCGAGCAACAGCAATTTGGGCCAGAAACCGAGGAAGGGCGGCACGCCCGCAACGGCCAGAATAAGCACGAAGAACAGGATCGAAAGCGGCGCACTGGCGGCATAGAGCCCGCCCATCTGCCGCGTGTCGCTGGCTCCAGTCCGTGCCTCAACCAGCCCCACGACCATGTAAAGCGCCGTCATGGCGAGGATGGCGTGGAAAATGTAAATGCCCGCCCCGGCAATGCCGATGACATTGGGCAGCGACAGGCCGGCCAGGATCGCCCCGATGCCACCAATGACGAAAAAGCCCACTGCCCGGCGCAGATGCGTTTCGGCGATAGCGCCAAGCGGCGCGATAACCAGCGTCGCAATCGCCAGCACGGCAAGAACCGGTTCCAGCACATCGCGGCTGTCAGGCAGGATAGCCACGAGCGAGCGCAAGAGAGCGTAGGCGCCAACCTTGGTAAGGAGGCCCGCAAACAGCGCCGAAACCGCCGGCGTCGGCGTGTGATAGGAGGCCGGCAGCCAGGCATTGACCGGAAAAGCCGCCGCCTTCATGCCAAAGGCAAGCAGCAGCAGCGCCGCGATCCCTGTCATGGCGGCCCGATTGGCTTCGGGCGCCACGCGCATGATATCGGCCATGTTGAGCGTGCCAAGCAGGCCATAGGTCAGGCCAAGCGCCAAGAGGAACAGCGTCGTTGCGAGGAAATTGAGGAAACCATATTTCACCGCGCCATCGAGCTGCAGCGGGCTGCCACCCGACACGATCAGCCCAAACGAGGCGATCAGCATGACCTCGAACCAGACGTAGAGATTGAAGAGATCGCCGGTCAGGAACGATCCGGTGACGCCCGCCAAAAGCAGCAGGACCATGGAATGAAAGCCATCCCGGCCGTCATTCCCCTCCCGGTCGATTTCGGCATAGAGCACGACCACCAGCGTCACAACCGACGCCGCCAGTGCAAAGGCCGCGCCGAAGAGATCGGCCGTCAGGCTGATACCGAAAGGCGGCAGCCACTTGCCCATAGTCATGCTGAGCGGCCCTTCGCTCACCACGCGCAGCAGCAGGCTGATCTCGCAGGCAATGATGGCGACAATGACAAGCACAGCGCCCAGCACCGGCAGATTATTGCTGCGCCGCACGACCAGTAGCGCCGCCGCGCCCAAGAGTGCCAGCACGATGGGCAGCACCAGCACCCAGTCGGCAGCGAGAGTTGCAGTTTCGATCATGGCCTGAGGCAATTCGGTCATGGTCAGTAGCTCAACGGCGGCTGGGGCGCATTTTCCGGCTCGGCCAGGCGCATGGTGTCGGTGTTATCAGCATCGAGGCTTTTGTAGGCGCGGAAGGCCAGCACCAACAAGAAGCTGAACATGGAAAAGCCGATGACGATGGCCGTGAGGATCAGTGCCTGCGGCAGCGGATTGGCGATTGGGCCCGCCGGCGTATCGAGCCCCGCCGGCACGATAGGCGCGACTTCGCGCGTCACCCGCCCCGCCGTGAAGATCAGCAGGTTGACGCCATTGCCCAGCACCGTCATGCCGATCAGCATCCGGATCACCGAGCGCGATAGCAGCAGATAGATGCCGAGCGAAACGAAGACCCCCACCAGGGCGGCAAGGACATAATCCATCACAGGTCCTCCTCGTGATCGCTCTCAAGCGCCAGAGCAATGGCCGAGAGCGTGCCGAAGACGACGAAATAGACCCCGATATCAAAGAACATCGGCGTCGAGAGCGGCACCGTGGTGTCGCCCAGCTCCAGGTATAGCCAGATCGAGGTCATGAAGGGCGCGTGGATGAAAAGGCTCAGCAGCCCCGAAAAACCGGCCAGCAACACACCAAAACCAGCAATGGCCAGTGGATCCACCTTCAGCGCCCGCCGCACTGCCGGCACGCCAGAAGCCATGCCGAAAACGGCAATGGAGGCCGCGGCGATCAGCCCGCCAATGAAGCCGCCGCCCGGCTCATTATGGCCGCGCAGGCAAACATAGACGGAAAAGACCAGCATGGTCGCAACGATCAGCGGCGCCGCCGTGCGGAAAATGACGGTGTTCATGGCCCTGCACCCTCCGCTCTCTTCCGGCGCCGCAGCAGCGCCAGAATGGCAATGCCCGCACCCATGACCACCGAGATTTCGCCCAGCGTATCAAAGCCGCGATAGTCGACGAGAATGACGTTGACGATATTGGCGCCATGGGCGATCGGCACGCTGGTCGCGGTAAAGAAATCCGAGAGCCGCGTATCGAGCGTTCCCGTCAGCACCAGCATGAGCAGC
This sequence comes from Devosia sp. LjRoot3, assembly GCF_964252865.1. Taxonomy (NCBI): domain Bacteria; kingdom Pseudomonadati; phylum Pseudomonadota; class Alphaproteobacteria; order Hyphomicrobiales; family Devosiaceae; genus Devosia; species Devosia sp. LjRoot3. The sequence goes on along the minus strand of NZ_CAXUPK020000001.1, from coordinate 412,426 downwards.
AGGCTCACCCCGGCGCCGCAGACCACGGCCAGCGTGCCGTCGCGCGCCCAATCCTCAAACGGCCGGTGATCCCTGGCGTCGAGCCGAAGATTGGTCATGACGATAGTCAGGATCACCACCGAGAGCACTTCCACCATGAGCTGGGTGAAGGCCAGGTCCGGCGCACCGAAGAGCAGGAAGATCAGCGCCAAAGCCGTGCCCTGAATGCCGAGCGAGAGAATGGCGATGAGCCGGCTCTGCGCAATCAGCACCGCCAAAAGCCCCAGCACCGCCAACAGCACCACGCCCCATTCGTAGGGACGGAGTTCGGGCAGAACCAGGCGCTTGGACCAGTCGCCCAGTTCGGCCGTCGGCACGATCCAGTCAAAGCCCCCCAGCGCCAGCATGGGCCAGAACAGCGCCACAGCCAGCGCGACGAAGACCACTACGAGGTAGAATTCCAGCTTGCCGTGATGCAGCGCCCGCGTCACCGTCGCGGCAAAGCGGATAAGGCCGAACATGACGGCATCGAAAACCGTATCCGCGCTCCAGCCCAGACCAGCACTCAGGCGCCGCAAGACGGTGCGGATCGCATGAGCCTGCCGGAACACCACAATGCCGAGCAACCAGGTCAGTGCCGACAGCCAGATCAGGGGACTCGCCAGATCAAGTGCGAGCTTGAGATGCGGCTCGACCGCATGCCCCAGAATGGCCGTCGCGCCCGGCGCCAGCACGTCATGGCCCAGCCAATCGGGCAAAAGACCAGCCACCACCCCCGCGCCGCCCAGGAGGATGGGCCCTGCCAGCATGGCAACCGGGGCTTCATGCGCTGACTTCGGCGTCGGCAGCGCGTCGCCGAGAAACGGCCGTATCATCACGATCAGCGCCACGCCCGCCAGGAGGGCATTGCCGATGACCAGCACAGCCAGCACGACAAGCATCAACCAGTCGCCACCGACCAGCGCCAGGTACATTTCTTCCTTGGCGAAATAGCCCACGGTCAGCGGCAGGCCCACCATGGACAGCGCCGCCAGCGCCGCCCCGATGAAGGTTACCGGCATCTTGTCGGCCAGCCCGCCAAGCGCCGTGATGTCGCGCGTCCCCGCCTCGTGGTCGACCGCGCCGGCCACCATGAAAAGCCCCGCCTTGTAGCAGGCATGCGCCACGAAATAGACCAGCATGGCCGCAATCGCCGCCTCGCTGCCAAGCCCGATCAGCAGCACGAGCAAGCCCAGCGAGGCAATCGTCGTCTGCGCCAGGATCTGCTTGAGATCGGTCTCCTTGAGCGCGCCCAGCGCGCCCCAGATCAGCGTCACGCCGCCAAACGCGACCAGCAGACCAGTCCAGACTGTTGTCCCGCCCAAAACCGGCGTCATGCGCGCCAGAAGATACACACCGGCCTGCACCATGGTCGCCGAGTGCAAGAAGGCCGAAACCGGCGTTGGTGCCTCCATGGCATTGGGCAGCCAGAAATGCAGCGGAAACTGCGCCGACTTGCTGAAGGCTGCACCGATGAACAGCGCCAGCACCAGCCCGTAAAGCACCGAGTCTTTCAGCACGCCCTCAAGCCCGCGCAATTCGCTGAGCAGCCAGGTCCCGGACAGATTCTGGGCAGTGATGGCGCCAACCAGCAGGCACATGCCGCCAATATTGGTGATCACCAGCGCCTGGATCGCGCCACGTCGCGCCGCCTGCCGATTGTGGTCAAAGCCGATCAGCAGGAAGGAGGTGATCGACGTCGCCTCCCAGAACATGAAAAGCGCCAGCATATTGTCGGCCAGCACCAGGCCCAGCATCGAGCCCATGAAGGCCAGGAGATAGGCCAGAAACCGCCCCTGGTGCGGATGCCCCTTCAGATAGGCTCCGGAATAGAGCACGATCAGCGCGCCGATGCTGGCAATGGTCAGCGCAAAGACCAGGCTCAGCCCATCAAGGAAAAACGCCAGCGTCAGCCCATAGGACGGCACCCAGTCGATGGCGGCGGCAATCGTCCCGCCCGCAATGACCGGCTCGGCCAGCCTGATCAGCAGCATGACAATGCCGGCAGGCACGATGGCCAAAATCCACGCGGAATAGCTGCCGGCAAGACGATGAATAAACGGCGCCAGAATTGCCGCAAGGAACGGCGCCAAGGCCACGAGGGCAATACTTGCGTCCAAGGACAGCCCCACTCAGCCCCTCCCCAGTGTGCCAGTCGATCTTCGGTTTCGTGACAGAACCTTAACCATGGCGCCCCCGAGGACAAGCCAAATCGGACCGAGGCTGTCGATAGTTGCGGATATCTGCAAAGGCTTCGGGGGTCTGGCAATCGCGCGCCGCGCGGCCTATGTCCTTGTGACCCATTTTGCGGCCGTAAAACTCCGCACCTTCAGAAACTGCGGAAAGACGATGAGCCAAGCAACTCCTCCCAAAGCCAAGCGCGTGCCCCATAGCCACACCCATCACGGCGTGACCCGTGAAGACCCCTGGGCGTGGCTGCGCGCGGAAAACTGGCAGGAGGTGATGCAGAGCCCGGAAACGCTCGACAACGAAATCCGGGCCTATCTCGACGCGGAAAACACCTATTACGAAGACCAGTTCGGCAAGCCGACTGCCGAGTTGCAGGACAAGATCTACAAGGAAATACGCGGCCGCATCAAAGAGGACGACTCTGGCGTCCCCTCGCCCGATGGTCCCTGGGCCTATAATTCGCGCATGCTCGAGGGCAAGCAGTACCCGCAGGTCGTCCGCACTCCGCGCAAGGGTGGCACCGAAGCCGTACTGCTCGACTGCAATGTGGAAGCGGGCGAGGACTATTTCGGCTTTGCCGGCGCCGATCACGACATGAGCCACCGCTATCTCGCCTGGGCCGCCGACCGCGCCGGCTCGGAATATTACGACATCGTCGTGCGCGATCTCGAAACCGGCGTCGATAGCCCCGAAATCATCAAGGACACGGCCGGTTCCTATGTCTGGTCCAATGACTCCAGCGCCATCTACTACACCGAGTATGACGACAACCACCGCCCCTATCGCGTGCGCCGCCACGATATCGGCACCGAGCAATCCGCCGATCCGATCATCTATGAAGAGAGCGACCCCGGCTTTTTCGTCGGCGTGGGCAAGACGCAGAACGACAAGTTCATCATCATCGACGCGCACGATCACCAGACCTCGGAAGTCTATTTGATCGACGCCGAAAAGGGCGGCGAACCCCGCGTGGTCTCCCCCCGCCTCACCGACCGCGAATACGACGTCGAGGAGCGCGACGGCCTTCTCTATATCCGCACCAATGCCGATGGCGCCGAGGACTACAAGGTCGTCACCGCCCCGCTCGACAATCCCGGTGCCGAAAACTGGACCGACCTCATCCCCCACCGCCCCGGCGTGCTGGTGCTCGATACCATTGTCATCAAGAACCATCTCCTGCGCCTCGAACGCCAGGATGGATTGCCGCGCATCGTCGTTCGCGACCTGAGCACCGGCAAGGAAGACACGGTGCGTTTCGAGGAAGAGGCTTACGCGCTGGGGATGTCGGTCGGCTACGAATTCGACACCACCGTCTTCCGTCTCTCCTATTCCTCGCCGACAACGCCAAACCAGGTTTTCGACGTCGATCTCGCAACCGGCGCTCGCACCCTTCTAAAAACGCAGGAGGTCCCCTCCGGCCACGATCCCGCGCAATACGAAACCCACCGCATCTTCGCCAAGGCCGCCGATGGCGCCGAAGTGCCCGTCACGCTGCTCTACAAGAAGGGCACCAAGCTCGACGGCTCCAACCCGGCCTTGCTCTACGGCTATGGCGCCTATGGCATGTCCATGCCGGCCAGCTTCTCGGTTTCGGTCCTGTCCCTCGTCGATCGCGGCTTCGTCTATGCCATCGCCCATATCCGCGGCGGCATGGACAAGGGCTATGCCTGGTACAAGAACGGCCGTCGCGAATTCAAGACCAACACTTTTTCTGACTTCATCGCCGCCGGTGAGGCGCTGATATCGGGTGGTTACACGCAAAAAGGCAAAATCGTCGCCCAGGGCGGTTCGGCCGGCGGCATGCTGATGGGCGCCATCGCCAATCTTCGCCCCGATCTCTGGGCCGGCGTCATCGCCCAGGTACCCTTCGTCGACGTGCTCAACACCATGCTCGACGACACATTGCCGCTCACCCCGCCCGAGTGGCCCGAATGGGGCAATCCCATCACCTCGGCCGAGGACTATGCCCGCATCGCAGCCTATGCGCCGTATGAAGCGGTGTCGGCGCAAAACTATCCGCCGATCTTCGCCCTTGCCGGTCTCACCGATCCGCGCGTCACCTATTGGGAGCCGGCCAAGTGGGTCGCAAAACTCCGGGCAACCGCGACAGGGGATGCGCCATTGTATCTCAAGACCAATATGGGGGCCGGCCACGGCGGGGCCTCGGGTCGCTTCGATCGCCTCAAGGAAACAGCCCAGTGCTACGCCTTTGCAATAAAGTCAGCAGGATTAGACGGTTAGTTTCTCCTGCGTCATTGTTGCGCCAAGCCAATCTGCCTATACCTTCTCACCAGTTCCGGTTTTGACCGAGCGTCATCCCTTTCCAGAAACGGAGGCTACCATGTCCACCAAGTTTACCCTGCCGCCCCTGCCCTATGCTTACGACGCACTGGGCCCCTACATGTCGAAAGAGACGCTTGAGTTCCACCACGACAAGCACCACCAGGCTTACGTCACCAATGGCGAAAAGCTGCTGGAAGGTTCGGGCCTCGAAATCCTGCCGCTCGAAGACATCGTCAAGGAAAGCTTCGGCAAGAATGCTGGCCTGTTCAACAATGCCGGCCAGCACTACAACCACGTCCACTTCTGGAACTGGATGAAGCCCAATGGCGGCGGCAACAAGCTCCCCGCCAAGCTGCAGGCTGCCGTTGATTCCGACCTCGGTGGTTTTGACAAGCTGCGCGCCGATTTCATCGCTGCCGGCACCACCCAGTTCGGTTCGGGCTGGGCCTGGGTCTCGGTCAAGAACGGCAAGCTCGAAATCTCCAAGACCGCCAATGGCGAATCGCCGCTGGTCTATGGCGGCAAGCCGATCCTCGGCGTCGACGTGTGGGAGCACTCCTATTACATCGACTACCGCAATGCCCGCCCGAAGTACCTCGAAGCCTGGTTCGATAACCTGGTGAACTGGGAACACGTCGAGCTGCTGTTCGAAGAAGCCACCGCGTAATTTTTCGCTGACGCGAAACGCTAGACCAAGCCCGCCGGTGCAAAGCGCCGGCGGGTTTCGTTTTGCCCGGTGGGATTAACTTTTCCCAAGATTATCCGCGACTTGGTGGAATCCCCAGCTTCAAACATCCGCGAACCCATGTTAACGCTCTATTTACCACAAGGGGGGATGCGTTGACGTCACGGCCGAAAACGGTCGCCATTCTGGCGGCCAATCCTGCGCTTACGTCTGTGCTGACCATGGTTTTGGCCGGTGATACGCGCCTGCGCGTGCGCCCCTTTGAGAGCGAAGCCGAGCTCTTCGCCTATATGCGAATCGCTCCTCTCGACATGCTGGTCGTCGATTTCGATCGTGAGGGCCGCCCGGCCTATGAAATGGTCGAAGCCATCCGCCTCGACCCGCGCTTCGTCAGCCGCGAACTGCCCGTCATCGCCCTCACCCGCAGCATCACTCCGCCGATGCGCCATCAGGCGATCAGCGCTGGCATTGATGAAGTGCTGGTAAAACCCATGTCGCCGCGCCACCTGCTGCAGCGCGTGCAAGCCCGCCTGATCAATCGCAGCGTCGTCGGCCTTCTGGGCTCGGGCTATCGCGGCCCCGAACGCCGCGATCGCGTGCCTCTCTCCAAGCCACAACCGCACCCGACGCGCCGCGCCACCGACAATGTCGTGCCGCTCTTCCCCGACCGCCGCAAGCCCATGCACCCGGGGCTGGAACCGCTGGCTTAGGCCACGCCACAGCCTAACATGGTCCTTCTGACTCCATCGTCATTGCCGGGCTTGTCCCGGCAATCCATCTCGCCTCGGCTGGGGACCACCGGGACAAGCCCAGTGGTGACGACCGCGGATGGATTTCGCCTCCGCTGCAGAAACCTACCGCTTCTGCTCCAGCACCCAGCTAACCTTGTTCCAAAGGTCCTCGACCGAATCCGCAAACTGCACATTCCGGTCATAGCCCGCCACCGAATGCGACAGCACGTCACCGGCAAAACCCTTCACCACCTCGAAGGCCCGGTGGCGATTGAGCATGACGACGGGCTTGGCCTGCCCCTGCCTGGACGCCCAGCTCCCGAACAAGGCCGACGTCGAAGCCAACGAACCCGGCAGCGCCACCAGCACCTGCGCCTCCTCGGCAAACAGGGCATGGCGCGCGCCACGATCCTCTACGACACGCACCGGAACACCCGAAAGCGTCGGCGGCAAAGCCGCATCGGCATCGGCCAGAACTGACACGGTTCCGCCCGCCGTCTTTGCCGCGGTCATCAGCGGCAGCGGTCCCGTACCATTTTCCCATAGGCAAAGAAGCTGCGCGCCGCGGCGGGCAAAAAGCGTCCCCGTCTGGCTCATCAGGCTCGCCCGTTCCGGATCACCCGGCCCCTTGTCCGAGGCGAAAATGCCGATAACCGCCATGCTCATCGACCCTTCATGCTGCCCAGGATGCCGCGCACGATGGCATTGCCCAGCTTGTTGGCCACGGTCCGCGCAAAGGAATTCATCGCCGCCTCGGCAGGCGTCTGCCGGGTCGATGTGCGGCGTGGCTGGCTCGCGCGTTCTTCGCGGGCCTGCCGCTCGGCGGCGACGCGGTCTGCCTCGTCATACTTGGCCCGCTCCTCGGCCAATTGCCGATCGCGCGTCCGGCGCTCCAGAATTTCAAAGGCCGATTCACGATCGCTAACGCTGTCATAGAGCCCGCCCACCGGCGAGTTGGCCATGGTCGCATCGCGCTCGGCCGGATTGAGCGGCCCCACTTGTGCGGAAGGCGGCCGGATCAGCGTGCGGCCGACCATGGACGGAATGCCCTTGTCCTCCAGCACCGAAACCAGCGCTTCACCGATCCCCAATTGGGTGATGACCTCTTCGGTCGAAAAATCCGGATTGGGGCGGAAGGTTTCCGCCGCCACTTTGACCGCCTTCTGCTCGCGCGGCGTATAGGCGCGCAAAGCGTGCTGCACGCGGTTGGAAAGCTGCGCCAGCACGGCTTCGGGAATATCGATCGGGTTCTGCGTCACGAAGTAGACGCCGACACCCTTCGAGCGGATCAGCTTTACAACCTGCTCCACCTTGTCGATCAGCGCCTTGGGCGCGTCATCAAACAACAGATGCGCTTCATCGAAGAAGAACACCATTTTCGGTTTGTCGGGATCGCCGACTTCCGGCAGCTGCTCGAAGAGTTCCGAAAGCAGCCAGAGGAGGAAGGTCGAATAGAGCCGCGGCGACTTCATCAGCTGGTCTGCCGCCAGAATCGAGATGAACCCACGACCATCCGTATCGACGCGCATCAGGTCGGCAATTTCCAGCGCCCGTTCGCCAAAGAAGTTGTCTGCGCCCTGCTGTTCCAGCACCAGAAGCGCGCGCTGAATAGCACCAACCGAGGCCGTCGTCACATTGCCATAGCGCGCGGAGACTTCCTTGGAGCGCTCCTGGATGCTGACCAGCATCGAGCGCAGGTCCTTGAGGTCGAGGAGCAGCAGCCCTTCCTCGTCGGCCAGGCGGAAGGCGATGTTGAGCACACCTTCCTGCGTGTCGTTGAGATCGAGGATGCGGCTCAGCAGCACCGGCCCCATTTCGGAAATCGTGGCGCGAACCGGATGGCCCTGCTTGCCGAAAAGATCCCAGAAAACCACCGGGAAGGCGTCATTGATGTAATCGGCAAAGCCGATATCCTCGGCGCGCTTGGTCTGCCATTCCTGGATCGGCTGGCCCTTGGCAACGCCCGAGAGATCGCCCTTGATATCGGCCGCAAAGACCGGCACGCCCGCTGCCGCAAAGCCTTCGGCCAGCGCCTGCAGGGTTACCGTCTTGCCCGTACCCGTGGCGCCAGTCACGAGCCCATGGCGATTGCCATATTTGAGGCTGAGATATTCCGGCCGCGTGCTCGTGCCGAGATAGATCTTGCCGTCCACGAGCATGTAGTCACCTCTTTGGTCTTCTAAAGTCTTGCCCGTTATAGCCAAAGCCGTTCACCACGTCTTTGGGTTTTGCTCGCCCCACGCGCCAAAGCTGGCAGAATGAGACCATGCGCCAGAAAATCCAGATCACCCGTCGTCATGCCCTCGCCGGTCTCGCCGGCCTCGCCGTCGGCCTGCCCGTGGCGGCAAAGGCGCAGACCGCCGACCTCACGCCAGACAGCGATGCCGACCAGAGCGCGGCGCTGCAGGCTGCGCTCGATGGCGCTAGCGGGCGCCTGACCCTGCCCGCCGGCCGCTTTCGCGTCAGCAACATCAATTTCCCGGCCAATCTCGTGGTCGAAGGGGTGCCGGGTGCCACCTGGCTCGTCGCCTCGGGCACCGCCATTGGCGGCTTCCTGCATCAATCCGGCCTCGTCCTCCGCGATATTGGTTTTACCGGCGATAGCGGCAGCGATCCGCTCTTTGGCGTCCAGGCCGCCGAAAATGTCACAATCGAACGCTGCCGTTTTTCCGAAAGCCCCGGCATCGCCCTGTCGCTCTTTGAAAGCAGCGCGACCATTCGCGATTGCGATTTCGAGAACCACGGCGACGCCGCCATCCATTCCCTCGACAGCACCGGTCTCCTCGCCAGCGGCAACACGATCTCCGGCTGCGGCAATGCCGGCATCCGCATCTGGCGCAACGAGGCGGGGCCGGATGGCTCTATCCTCGTCAACAACCGCATCAGCAAGATCGACTGGCGCCAGGGCGGCAATGGCCAGAACGGCAATGGGATCAATGTCTATCTCGCCGACGAAGTCGTCGTCGCCGACAACCACATTTCCGATTGCGCCTTCACCGCCGTGCGCCTCAACACCACGAAAAACTGCCAGGTGACCGGCAACATCTGCCGCACCTGCGGCGAGGTCGCGATCTTCTCCGAGTTCGGCTTTTCCGGCTCGATCATCGCCGACAACGTGGTCGATGGCGCCGCCACCGGCATTTCCATCACCAATCTCGACAGCAACGGGCACCTCGCCGTCTGCTCGGGCAATATCGTGCGGAACATTTCGTCGAAATCTGAAGTGAACCCAGACACAGTCCCCGTCGGCATCTATGTCGAGGCCGAGGTCGCCGTCACCGGCAATGTGGTCGAAAATGTCCCGGGCGTCGCCATCGCCGCCGGTTTCGGCAGTTTTATGCGCTCCGTGGTCATCACCAGCAATGTCGTCTATGCCAGCAATATCGGCATCGGCGTTTCAGTCGCCGAAGGCGCCGGCAAGGTGCTCATCGCCGACAACATGGTGCATGAGCCCAGCGTCGGCGAAATCGTCGGCCTCAAATGGACCGAAGTCGCCGAAACCGACCTCCGCGCCGTCGCCGATCGCTATCCGCACGTCACCATTCGCTAGGGGCAAAGGGTCCCTAGACCCTTCAAAAACACGGTGTCATTCCCGCGAAAGCGGGAATCTCTGTTTCTGTTCAAGGAGATTCCCGCTTTCGCGGGAATGACGCGGTGGAAAGAGAGGCGCAAAGCCGTCCCCTCTCCTACCTACAGCACCGCCCTGACTTCCCCCACCACAGTCTTGCGCACATTCAGCGTCGGCTGCCGCGAGAACTGTTCCAACACCGCGCGCTGCGTCTCATCCGGATCGGCAAATTTCAGCAGCAGCGCCGCGACCATGGCCTGGCTCGCTGCCATATTGCCGTCGTCGCATTTGAGCGCATAGCCCCAGCCCTTGTTGCGAATGGCGCCGCATTGCACGCCTTCCGCCCCACCTTTCTGCATGATGCGGCCGCCAAAGGCCTCCATCACCAGCGTATCAAGATGCCCCGTCCCGGCGACGAGATGCGGATGCTTGGTTGCCGCATCGAACAGCGCCCGCGCGCCGGCCGCATGTCCAGCATCGAGCCCCTGCCCTGTCGCCATGCGCGCAAAACCCTGCGCCCAGGCCCGAATCGGCGCCGCCCAGGTGGGAATGGAACAGCCATCGGTGCCGCAACGATCTTCCGTCAGCCCCTCGCCGATCACCAGCTCCACCGCCGCCCGCACGGCGCGCTGCACGTCGTGCTCGCGTTTCACATAGTCTGTTGTCGGCACGCCCATGGCGAGCGCCACGCTCAACATGCCCGCATGTTTTCCGGAGCAATTGTTATGAAGCGCACTCGGCTCCTCATGCCGCTCCCGCAGCGCCTCGCGCGCCGCCCCATTGGTCGGCTGATGGGCACCACATTCGAGATTGGCCACCGACAGCCCCATGCGGCCAAGAAAGTTGGCAACATTGGTCACGTGGTCGTCCTCACCATGATGGGAGGCACAAGCCAGTGCCAGTTCTTCGCTCGAATGATGAAAGCGCTCGGCCGCATGCCGGTCGAAGATCGCCAGGGCCTGCATGGACTTGACCGCCGAACGCGGAAAAACCGGACGCTCGATGTCGCCCGCTGAAGCGATCACCTGCCCAGTCGCGTCGATCACCACAAAGGCGCCGCGATGGCGGTTTTCCACCCAGTTGCCGCGGACGGCCTCGGCGAGAACGGGATTGGCATCCATGTAAGAAAACTCCGGCCCTGACTGTCCCTGAGGAACAGTGCAGAGCCGGAAAAGTCAACATGCATGGGTAGGAGGTACGCGGTTACTAAAGAGGCGCGCCGGGCAAACGGCGCGAAAGCTCAGATGTCCCAGCCATCGACCAGGGTCAGGTAGCGCGAGTTGACCCAGCCGCGGGTGTTCTGGCGGTCGACAAGGCACCAATCGGCGCTTTTCGGGACGGTGATGCAGCGTTCTACCCAAACCGGAGTGTCGGGTTGGAGAGCGCCGATTTTCTGCGAGTAGCTGGCCGGCCACTTGCGCACGTTCAGTTGGTCCCAATGAGCGACATTGCTGACCCGCGCCAGTTGTTCGACCTGGTAGCCGGCAGCCATGGCAGGCTGCACGGCAAAGCCGGCGGCGGCGGTAACGACAAGGCCACAGAGCGCTGCGACCAGAACCTTTTCCTGTGACTTGTTCATTTCAGTGTCCCTCAGGGCGTTTCATCTTGAAAGCACCTTGCCTGAACCGGCTTGAACTCACCCTGATGGGTGCGTTCAGGCTCGGTTCATCAGCAAGAAATCGGCTCAGCGCGTGTCACGCTGGTAGACATAGAGAATGATGCTGTCATTCCCGCCCTGGCGGAGCGAGACAACGTCGTTCTGGTCGTAGCCCTTGGCCGTCAGGGCGGCCATCAGCGTCGCCGAGTGGGCGATGGGCTGACGCAGGTGATTGACATTGCCTTCGACAAACAACGAGCCGTAGCCATTGCGACCATAGATGGCGAGTTCCTCGCAGACCGGCAGCAGCACGACATCCTGGCCGTGGATAGCGGCGATGTCGGCCTGCTTGACGCTGCGCATATGACCCATCGCAGCAGAGCACTCGGGCGTACTCCCCGAGCTCGTCTCGACGGCCGGGGGGCGCGGCCGCATCACGGCAGCAGTGCTGGGCAGAACGGTGGTTGCAGTGAGGACACCGGCGAGCAGGGTGAGGGTAGCAAATTTCAGCATTTTTGATGATCTCAGGTTTGGGCGGCGGATGCTTGGCATCGGCCGTGACGCTTGGGTTTTGGGTTGGTTTGGATTTGAAAGAGCCGCACCCTCGGGTGCGGCTCGGATACAGTCGGGCAGTCAGGCCCGATCAGTTCATGTCGCGCTGGTGCACGTAAAGGATGATGCTGTCATTGGCGCCGTGACGGAGCGAGACGACATCGTTCTGGTCGTAGCCCTTGGCCGTCAGGGCGGCCATGAGCGTGGCATTGCGGGCAATCGGCACGCGCAGGTGGTTGACGTTGCCGTTGACGAAGAGCGGGCCATAGACGTTCTTGCCGCGCACTGTCAGGTCTTCGCAGACAGGAAGCAGGGCGACACGGTTGCCGTTGATGGCAAGAATGTCGGCCTGCTTGACGCTGCGCATATGACCCATGGCAGCAGAACAATCATATTCCTGGCCGGAACCGGGCTGCGGATAGCGCTGGTTGCTGCCGGGAACGAAAGCAACCTGGGCGAAGCTGGGCAGGACCGAAGCAGCGGTGACGAGGCCGGCGAGAACGGCAAGCGTGGTGATCTTGAGCATTTTGTTTCTCCAGTTTGGTTCGGCATCCGCCCCTCGCGGACCGCCTGATATTTCGATGTCCTTGCATCGAGCGTGGCGGTGTTATGAGCCCTGCCCTTTGAACCCGTGCTGAGAGCCGCATTCATCTCCCGTTAACCGCCGGAAATCGGCCTTCCGCGGTTGGCAGAAGCGTTGTTCGGGCTTAGGCTAGAAGCCGGACAACCACGAAATCAGCGTGGAAAATGAGGAGGTTCGGATGAAAAAGGTGCTGGTGACCGGTGGCAGCGGCAAGCTTGGCCGTGCCGTGCTGCGCGATCTCGTGACCCATGGCTACGATGTGCTCAACATCGACCAGCAGGCGCTTTCCGAACCGATCTGCCGCTCGGTCAGGATCGATCTCACCAATTTCGGCGAGGTCGCATCAGCCATTCTCGGTGGCGTGGATGAGCGCGGCGGCCCCTTCGATGCCGTGGTGCACCTCGCCGCCATTCCCGCGCCGGGCCTTGCCGCCAATGCCAAGACTTTTGCCAACAATGTGACGACGACCTACAACGTCTTCGAGGCTACGCGGCTCGCCAAGATCAAGAACGTCGTCTTCGCCTCGAGCGAAACCGTGCTCGGCCTGCCCTTCGACACGCCCCCGCCCTATGCGCCGGTCGACGAGGAATATTTCCCGCGCCCGGAAAGCGCCTATTCGCTGGGAAAGCTGCTCGACGAAACCATGGCCGCCCAATTCTGCCGCTGGGATCCGGAGCTGCGCATGGTGGCCCTGCGCTTCTCCAACGTCATGTACCCCGAGGACTACGCCGCCTTCCCTAAATTCGACAGCGATCCGCGCAGCCGCAAATGGAATCTTTGGGCCTATATCGACGCCCGCGACGGCGCCCAGGCCGTGCGCCGGTCCATCCAGGCCGATTTCAAGGGTTTTGAAGCCTTCATCATCGCCAATGCCGACTCGGTCATGACCCGGTCCAACATTTCGCTCCTCGCCGAAGTGTTCCCCGACGTGCCGCAGAAGGGCAATATCCCCACCAATGGCACGCTGCTGTCGATCGAGAAGGCAAAGCGCCTCCTCGGCTATTCGCCCCAATACAGCTGGCGCAGCGAGGTGGCCAAGTAGAGCCCTTCGACCAAAGTAGCGTGCGCTAACGTCTCATTGTCAAATCGGGGTGGCGCGCCACCAATGGAGCCAGAAAAGCTCCCAGAGGTACCCATGGCCGCGCCGCTCCCCGTCGACCACCCCTATCGGCAAGCCATCATGGCCGAGGTGCATGCCCGCCCCGTCGAGATCGTGCCCGAAGCCTGCCGCCTGCGCCGCCTTGTCTTCGTCATGCCCGCCATCTCCGGCGCCATGATGCGCGTCTTCCATGCCTTCGAAACGTTCTGCATCGAAGCGGGCCATCCCGTTCCGACGCTTGCCAGCCGCCAATACAGTTTTGAGACGCCGCGCCACCACGTCACCTGGGAATTCCATACCGAATTCGTCACCCTCACCTGGCGCAGCGGCCTCGACGATTGGGAGAACTGGCCCGACGACATCGGCTTTGCCGCGCTCGCCGAGGCTCAACTCATCGGCGCCATGCGGATCGACGTTACGGCCGATGGCACCGTGCCCGACAAGCTGGTGCCCGGCTTCAACCTCCCGAGCCTCTGCCTTGCCGATATCGAGAACGGCAATGGCCAGGTGGCGACCGATTTCGTGCCCGATGCCGACCGCTTCACCCGCTTCGAACTCGCCGCCGGTCGCCTCACCACGCTCCGCCGCTCGATCGTCGTCCGGCGCCTGCTCGAAGTCGAAACCTATCGCACCATGGCCCTTCTCGGCCTGCCGCTGGCGCGCGAAGTCGCGGGCGATCTGCGCAGCATCGAACTCGATCTGACGGCGCTCGTCGAAAGCCTCTCGGCCGCCACGACGCCCGCTGCCGTACAGCAGTCGCTCGGCGCGCTCCACACCATGTCGGTGCGCTCGGGCCAGCTGTCGGAACGCCTCGGCTATCGTTTCGCCGCCGGCCAGGCCTACGGCGAAATCCTGCGCATGCGCCTCGCCAACCTGCGCGAAAACTCGACTGCCCGCGGCTCGACGCTGACGCACTATATCGGCAATCGCGTCGATCCAGGCCTTGCCACCTGCGCCGCGATGGAAAAGCGCCTCGCCGTCGTATCGGACAAGATCGAACGCGCCATTGGCCTCCTCGATGTGCGGATCGGGGTCGACATGCAGGTGCAGAACGCCGCCGTGCTCGACAGCATCGCGCAGACGGCGCGCAGCCAGTTCCTGCTGCAGCGGACGGTGGAGGGTCTCTCAACCATCGCCATCAGCTACTATCTCCTCGGCATCCTGAGCTATCTGCTCGCCGGGCCTTTGGAAGAACTGCATTGGGAAAAGACGATGACGCTGTCGATCGCAGCGCCCTTCGTGGTCCTCGCGGTCTGGCTCATGGCCCGCGCCGTACGCCGGGCGCATACGCCAGCAGGGATGCACTAAAGCGGAAAAGGCCCCTATCGGGGGCCTTTCCTTCACTTCATCCAGAACACCGGCAGCAGGTCCACCGAGATCGGCTCGTTCTTCTCATTGGTCGCCATGATGTCGGCCATATGGGCCCACCAGCGCTTCATGACGTCCGTGTTCGGCAGATCACCCATCGTGTGATCCTTGCGGCGCCAGAGCACGCCGAACAGCGTGTTGGTCTCTTCGTCGAGGTGAATGGAATAGTCCTTCACCCCGGCGTCGTGCAGCAGATCGACTAGCTCGGGAAAAATCTCGTCATGACGCTTCTTGTATTCGGCCGTCATGCCGGGATTGAGATGCATCTTGAAGGCGTGCTTTTCGTAGCCGTCGTCGGTGATCATGCTTTTCTTTGCCTCCACATGCGGAACAGGATCGGCAGCGCGATCACGACGATCAGCAGCGAACCGATGAAGATCGACATCACGATCCCAGGCACGTTGAGCAGGCCCAGCCCGAAGGTCACAAGACCCATTATCAGTGCGGCCAGCACGACGCCTATGATAGTGCCGGAGCCGCCAAGGATCGACACGCCGCCCAGAACCACCATGGTCACCGCTTCAAGCTCAAAGCCCTCGGCGATCGACGGGCGGGTCGAACCCAGACGCGCCGTCAACAGCACCGCGGCGATGCCGCTCATCAACCCGGTCAGGCAGAACAGCACGAACTTGATGCGATCGACGCGCACACCCGAGAAGCGCGCAGCGGTCGCATTATTGCCGATGGCAAAGACGCGGCGACCGAAATTGGTGTGGTGCAGCACGACATAGAAGATCAGCGCGCAGACGAGGAACAGCACCAGTTCGAACGAGATCACCCAGAACACGTAGCCCTGGCCGAACCACGAAAAGCTCGCGGGATAGCCCTTAAAGCTCTGGTCGCCGAGGACGATATAGGCAATGCCGCGGAAGAGGCTCATCGTACCGATGGTGACGACGATCGAGGGCAGTTTTAGCCCTGTGATGAGGAAGCCGTTGAAGGCACCGCAGAGCACACCGACACCGATCCCCACCGCCACAAGCACAGGCGTATCCGCCCCGGCCTGCAATGCCAGACCCATCATCGTCGAAGCCAGTGCAATAATTGACGCCACCGACAGATCGATTTCACCAGTGATGATGACCAGCGCCATTGCCAGTGCGATCAGCGCCTTTTCTGTGAAGTTGAACGTCATATCGCTCAGGCTCCACTCATTGAGGAAGTAGGGCGAGGCGAAGGAATTGGCGATGAAGATGGCCAGGGCCACGAGAACCAGCAGGCTCTCCCAGCTCAGGACGGCGGATTTGACGGGATTGTCGAGCCGATCGGGAAGATGGCGGCCGGTTGCGGTCGTATCGGTCATGCGGCTTCTGCCTTCTTCAAGATAATGCGGCCCTTGGTCCGTTCGCTGCGGCCATTGAGCACCACGGCGATCAGGATGGCGGCGCCGGAGATGGCCATCTGCCAGAAGGGCGAAACGCCGATCACCGGCAGGGCATTGTTGACGACGCCGAGGAACAGCGCGCCGAGCAACGCCCCCGCCACGGTACCGATGCCACCGGCAATCGACACGCCGCCAATGACGCAAGCAGCAACGATGGTCAGTTCATAGCCCCCGGCGACTTCCACCGATGCAATCACATAGCGCGAAATCCAGAGATAGCCGCAGAGCCCGGCAATGGCGCCCGCCAGAACGAAGGCCAGGAACTTTGTGCGGCCCACATTGATGCCGGTATAGACGGCGGCAGTCGGATTGACGCCGATGGCGTAGAACGCGCGGCCAGCTGCGGTGCGCGTCATCAGGAGATAGACGAGCGTTGCAACAACAATGGCGAACCAGCTCAGGATCGGCAGGCCAATGAAGGTGCCGCGCTGAAGCTGGATGAACTCCTGGCTCATCTGCGCCGCATTGACCCATGCGCCGCCCGAAATGACAAAGACCAGCCCACGGAAAATGGTCAGCGTGCCGAGCGTCACGACGATCGGCGGAATATCGAGCTTCCAGACGAGAATGCCATTGAAGGCACCCAGTGCCGAGCCGATCACCACCGAGCCGGCAATCAGCAGCGGGATCGGCACGCCAGGCGCCGCCGCATTGATCATGGCGACGATCATGCCGGTCAGCGCCAGGTTAGACGCCATCGAAAGGTCGATGGAGCGCGTCAGGATGACGGCCATCTGGCCCAGCGCCAGCATCATCAAAATGGACGTGTCGTTGAAAATCGTCAGCAGGTTGACCGGCTGCGAGAAGCGCGGGAAGCGCAGCGTCACCAGCACGATGACGGCCAGAATGCCCAGCGCCAGCCAGAGTTCGCGGGTTTTCAGAAGCCGGTTCATGCCGCCTTCTCCTTGGCAATACCAGCCGCCAGACGCACCAGCGTCTCGGGCTGCAGATTCTTGTTTTCGAGGGTCTCGATGATGTGCCCTTCGCGCATGACGACCACGCGGTCACTCATGCCGAGGATTTCCGGCAGTTCCGACGAGACCATGATGACGCTCAGGCCCTGGGACACGAGCTCGCCCATGAATTCATGCACCGCCGCTTTCGAGCCGATGTCGATGCCCTTGGTCGGCTCATCGAGGATGATGACCTTGGGCAGCGTCGCCAGCCACTTGGCGATGACAACCTTCTGCTGGTTGCCACCCGACAGGGTCGACACGTTCTGGCTGAGCGAAGAAGCGCGCAGATCCAAACGCTCGGTATAGGTCCGCGCCAGCTTGAACTCTTCCGCCATGCGGATAAAGCCCTTGGCGCTGGTCTTGTCGATGCTCGGCAGCGACACGTTCTTGAAGATCGGCTCGCCGGTAATGACACCCTGCTTGCCGCGCTCTTCCGGCACATAGACAATGCCCGCCTCGACGGCATCCGCTGCAGATTTCGGCGTGATCGTCTTGCCATCGAGCACCATCGTGCCCGAAGCAATCTGCGTCATGCCGAACACCGCCTGCATGACCTCGGAGCGCCCGGCGCCAACAAGACCGTAAAAGCCCAGGATCTCGCCCTTGCGGACCTCGAAGGAAATATCCTCGAATTCGGTCGGGTGGCTCAGCCCCGTCACCTTAAGCACGGTCTCGCCAATCGTGGCGGTGCGTGCGGGGAAGATGTGGTCAACGGAACGACCGACCATGAGCTTGACGATCTCGTTCTCCGGGGTCTCCTTGATGAAACCCTTGCCCACCATTTCGCCATCGCGGAACACGGTGAAGCGGTCGCAGATGCGGTAGATTTCGTCGAACTTGTGCGAGATGAAGAGGATAGCCTTGCCCTCTGCCTTGAGGAGCTCGACGAGCACATAAAGCTCCTCGATTTCCTTCTGGCTCAACGCGGCGGTCGGCTCGTCCATGATCACGACCTGCGCATCGACACTCAGCGCCCGGGCCACAGCCACGAGGTGCTTCTTGGCGATGCCCAGTTCCTTGAGCGGCGTGCTGGCGTCGATCCCGGCAGCCATGGAATCGAGCGTCTTCTGCGCCTCGTTCTTCATGGTCTTCCAGTCGATCATGCCGAAGCGATTGCGCGGCGCATGTCCGAGATAGATATTCTCGGCCACCGAAAGCTCGTCGAACAGAACCGTTTCCTGGTGGATGGCGGTGATGCCGGCATGGGTCGCCGAAATCGCCGTCGGCAGGGTCACGACCTGCCCTTTGACGCGAATTTCGCCTTCGTCGGGCTGGTAGATGCCGGTCATGGTTTTGACCAGCGTCGACTTGCCCGCGCCGTTCTCGCCGATCAGCGCCGTAACCTGTCCGGGAAAGAGTTCGAGCGACACATTGTGCAGCGCTCTTACGCCGGGAAAGCTCTTGGATATGCCCGTCAGGGTCAGGATGGGTTCTGTCATTTTTTGGTCCTTCACCGCGGGGACATTCGCGGTCCTTCACCACGTCATTCCCGCGAAAGCGGGAATCTCCCTGGCTCAAGAGAGATTCCCGCTTTCGCGGGAATGACGCCGTGGTTTGGCAATCAGTCCGGCGCTTGTGGCGCCGGACTTTTGAGCTCTCAAGACCTCAGTAGATCTTGGAGAATTCTTCGATGTTGCTCTTGTCGAACTGGAACGGGGCAGCCATGGCAGCCGCGTTGTTGTCGTCGAGGGTCACTTCGCCGACCTTGCCGATCGAGAAGGTCGCGCCCGGGGCAGCTTCCTGGCCGTCAACGAGAGCCTTGGCGAGGTAGACGGCCGAGTAGCCGAGGTCGATCGGGTTCCACAGAGCCACGGCCTGCGAAGCACCATTGTCGATGAACTGCTTGAACTCGGACGGCAGAGCCAGACCCGTGACATTGACCTTGCCGATCAGGTTCTGGTCGGTCACGACCTGGGCCGCAGCAACGACGCCGACGGTGGTCGGAGCGATGATGGCCTTAAGGTTCGGATAGGCAGCGATCAGGCCGCGGGCTTCTTCGGTCGACTTCACCGAGTCGTCGTCACCGTAAACGGTGGCGACAAGGTTGATATTCGGGAACTTTTCCGGAATGACAGCCTTGGCGGCTTCGATCCAGGCGTTCTGGTTGGTCGCGGTGGAAGCGGCCGAGAGAATGGCAACGTCGCCGCCTTCGGGCAGGTAGTCGGCAGCCAGCTTGATGATGGTTTCACCGATCAGGCCGATGTCAGACGGGTTGAGGTGGATCTGGCGGCCTTCGGGAGCAACGCCCGAGTCCCACGAGATCACCTTGATGCCGCGCTGCTGGGCGCGCTGCAGAACCGGCACGAGAGCGTCCGGGTCATTGGCCGAGATGGCGATGGCGTCGACCTGCTGAGCGATCAGCGAGTTGACGACTTCGATCTGGGCTTCGGCGGTTGCCGCGGTCGGGCCGGTATAGATCAGCTCGATGTCGCCGATTTCCTTGGCAGCTTCTTCAGCACCCTTGGCAGCGGCGTCGAAGAAGCCGTTGCCGAGCGATTTCACGACCAGCGCGATGCGGGTCTGAGCATAGGCCGGCACGGCGAGGAGAATGGCGGCAGCAGCCGTCGCGGCCATCAGTTTGAACAGTTTCATAAGAGTCCCTCCCTGGGATGATCTGTCGTTCATGTCTCAAGCCACCGCACTTTGACGGTCGGCCTGAGCAGTCGTGTCCGCCACGATGAGCCGCACACCTGCTGTTTCCAGCATTTGACGATCTTCGTCGCGGATGCCGCTATCGGTAATGACAGCGGCAATTCTATCGAGCCCGCAGAGGATGAGACTGCTGCGGCCCATGAATTTGGAGGAGTCGGCGAGGACGATCAGTTCGTCCGCCTGCCCGATCAGGCCAAGCTCGGACTGCACGACCATGGGGTCGGCCTCCATCAGCCCATGGGCGCCGATGCCCTGGCAGCCGATGAACATGCGCTTGGCATAGAAGTGGCTCGCCACCACCCCGCCAAAGGGCGAGAGGATGACGTTCTGCTCGCGATAGACCGTGCCGCCGGGAATGACGACGGGGTTGCGCGAGTTGTGGATGAGGTACTCCGCGATGGCGAAGCTGTTGGTGAAGACGCTGACCCGCTTTGAGGTCAGGAAGTGCACCATCTGATAGGTCGTCGTGCCGCCATTGATGATGATCGGCTCGCCATCGCTGCACAAATCTGCAGCAGCGCGCGCAATTGCCCGCTTCTGAGCAATATTGATCGTTTCGTTGACGGAGAAAGGTCGGCCGACGAGACCGCCCTGCGCCGGAGGGTTGATCGCCTCGGCGCCGCCACGCACGCGGCGGAGCTTGCCCTGCTCGTCGAGCGAGGCAATGTCCCGGCGGATCGTGGCTTCGGAAGAGCCTGTCACTTCACACAATTCGGCCACCGTCACCACGGGGTGCGATTGTGCAGCGGCTAAAATAACGCGGTGGCGTTCCGTTTCGTGCAAGGCTGATACTCCCTGAACGCAGTGCTTTCACTCTTTCCGCGCAGAGTCAATCAGCAATCGACATGTTTCAGTCAGAAGCGCGCACGGATGATGAATCCTGATCGTTTCTGATTGACAGCGTATATCGTTCTATGGCCATGTCCGGGCCAAATCTCCACTTCGCCTAACCTTCGGGAGGAACTTCCATGTCCACCGCGCCCAAGCGCCTTGAAAACAAGTGGGACGACGCCAAAGCCGCGTCCATGACCGAGCCGGAGCGCCTGGTCTACCGTTCGAACCTGCTCGGTTCGGACAAGCGCGTCACCAACTATGGCGGCGGCAATACCTCCTCCAAGATCATGCAGAAGGACCCGCTCACCGGCGAGATGGTCGAAGTCCTCTGGGTCAAGGGTTCGGGCGGCGACAGCGCCTCGATCAAGCTCGATGGCTTCTCGACGCTCTACATGGACAAGCTGCGCGCCCTGAAGGGCCTCTATCGCGGCGTTGAGTTCGAAGACGAGATGGTGGGCTACCTGCCCCACGCGACGTTCAACCTGAACCCGCGCGCCGCTTCGATCGACACCCCGCTCCATGCCTATGTGAACCACAACTTTGTGGACCACATGCACCCCGACGCAATCATCGCCATTGCGGCCTCGAAGAATTCCAGGGAACTGACCAAGCAGATCTTTGGCGACACCATCGGCTGGCTTCCGTGGAAGAAGCCCGGCTTCGAGCTCGGCCTGTGGCTCGGCAAGTACTGCGAAGAGAACCCGAACTCCAAGGGTCTCATCCTTGAATCGCACGGCCTCTTCACCTGGGGCGACACCCCCAAGGAGTGCTACGAAACCACCATCGGCATCATCAATCAGGCCATCGAATGGTTTGAAAAGGAAACCGCTGGGAAGACCATCTTTGGTGGCGCCGCCACCCAGTCGCTCGATGCCGACGCCCGTCGTGCCGTCGCTGCCAAGCTGATGCCGAAGATCCGTGGCTTCATCTCCGAAGACAGCCACAAGCTCGGCCACTTCGATGACAGCGACGCGGTCCTCGAATTCGTCAATTCCAAAAACCTGCGTCCGCTGGCGGCTCTCGGCACCTCCTGCCCCGACCATTTCCTGCGCACCAAGATCCGCCCGCTGGTCATCGACTTCAACCCGGCCAACCCGGACGTTGATGCCGTGATCGCTGGCCTTGACGCCCAGATCGCCGCCTACCGCGTCGACTACCAGGCCTATTACGATCGCTGCAAACACGACAACTCCCCGGCCGTTCGCGATCCGAACGCCGTCGTTTACCTGATCCCGGGTGTCGGTATGCTGACCTTCGCCAAGGACAAGGCCACCGCCCGTATTTCCGGCGAGTTCTATGTCAACGCCATCAACGTGATGCGCGGCGCCTCGACCGTTTCGGAATATCAGGGCCTGCCCGAGCAGGAAGCCTTCGACATCGAATACTGGCTGCTTGAAGAAGCCAAGCTTGCCCGTATGCCGAAGCCGAAATCTCTCGCTGGCAAGATCGCCCTCGTCACCGGCGGCGCCGGCGGCATCGGCAAGGCAACTGCCGCTCGTCTCCTCCGTGAAGGCGCCTGCGTCGTCATCGCCGATATCGACCAGACCGCGCTCGACAACGCGACCGCCGAACTCTCCGGTGTGTTCGGTGCCGACTTCGTCCGCCCGGTGAACATCAACGTCACCAAGGAAGAGCAGGTCCTGTCCGGCTTCGCCCATGCCGTGGTCGAATTCGGTGGCCTCGACATCCTCGTGTCGAATGCCGGCCTCGCCTCCTCGGCGCCGATCGAAGACACGACGCTCGAACTCTGGAACAAGAACATGGACATCCTGTCCACGGGCTATTTCCTCGTCTCGCGCGAAGCCTTCCGTCTGTTCCGCCAGCAGAAGATCGGCGGCAACGTCGTCTTCGTCGCGTCCAAGAACGGCCTTGCCGCTTCTCCGAACGCTTCGGCCTACTGCACCGCCAAGGCTGCGGAAATTCACCTGGCTCGCTGCCTCGCCCTCGAAGGCGCGGAAGCACAGATCCGCGTCAACGTCGTCAATCCCGACGCCGTGCTGCGTGGCTCGAAGATCTGGGCCGGCGAATGGCTCGAGCAGCGCGCATCGACCTACAAGACCGACAAGGACGGCCTTGAAGAGATGTATCGCCAGCGCTCGATGCTGAAGCGCTCGGTGTTCCCGGAAGACATCGCCGAAGCCATCTACTTCTTCGCTTCGGAAGCCTCGGCCAAGTCTACCGGCAACATCATCAACGTCGACGCCGGCAACGCCCAGTCGTTCCCGCGCTAGGCAATAGCAAAGCCCCCTCGCCGCCAGCCGGCTGAGGGGGCTTTCCGCATTTGCTGGAGGAAAACATGACCGAACACATCATCGACGCATCCATCGTCGAAGCCGACAACACCAAGCGCGAAGCCGATCTTCGTCGCGACTATGAAACCCTGGGCGAACGCCTCGACCGTCGCGGCATTGCCATCGACGCCGTCAAGGCCAAGGTCGCAAAGTTCTCCGTGGCCGTTCCCTCCTGGGGCGTCGGCACCGGCGGCACGCGCTTCGCCAAATTCCCGGGCGCCGGCGAACCGCGCGACATTTTTGACAAGATCGAAGATTGCGCCGTCATCGCCCAGCTGACCCAGGCGACCAAGACCATCTCGCTGCATATTCCGTGGGACAAGGCCGATCCGAACCGCCTGAAGCAGGCCGCCAGCCGCTTCAACCTCGGCTTCGATGCCATGAACTCGAACACCTTCTCGGACGCCAAGGGCCAGATCCAGAGCTACAAGTTCGGCTCGCTCTCGTCCTACGACAAGGGCACCCGCAATCAGGCGATCGAGCACAATCTCGAATGCATCGAGATCGGCAAGACAATCGGCTCCAAGGCCCTGACCATCTGGATCGGCGACGGCTCCAACTTCCCCGGCCAGGTCAATTTCGCCGACCAGTTCGCAAACTACCTCGACTCTGCCAAGGCGATCTACGCCGCCCTGCCGGACGACTGGAACGTCTATACCGAACACAAGATGTACGAGCCGGCCTTCTATTCGACGGTCGTACAGGATTGGGGCACCAATTACATCATCGCCAAGGAACTGGGCGACAAGGCCCTCTGCCTCGTCGATCTCGGCCACCACGCTCCGAACGTGAACATTGAAATGATCGTCTCCCGTCTTGCCCAGTTCGGCAAGCTCGGCGGCTTCCACTTCAACGATTCCAAGTATGGCGACGACGATCTCGACGCCGGCTCGGTCGATCCCTACCGTCTGTTCCTGGTGTTCAACGAACTCGTCGACATCGAGAACCGCGACGCGAGCTTCCACCCGGCCCACATGCTCGACCAGAGCCACAACGTCACCGACCCGATCGAGTCGCTGATGCTCTCGGCTTCGGACGTGCAGCGTTCCTACGCCCAGGCACTCCTCGTCGACCGCGCGACCCTCAAGGCCGCACAGACCGACAATGATGCACTGACGGCCACCCAGCAGTTGCGTCACGCCTTCCGCACCGATGTCGAGCCGATCCTGGCCCTCGCCCGCCTCGAAGCCGGCGGCGCCATCGATCCGCTCGCGGCCTACCGTGCCTCCGGCTACCGCGCCAAGGTCGCCGCAGTCCGTCCCGCCGTCGAAGGCGGCTCGGGCGGCATCGTCTAAAGAATAAAGAGTTCCAACGCTCCTCCCAAGTTGCGACGGAAGGAAAGGCCCGGTGAGCGATCACCGGGCTTTTTTGGTCCTACAGGACGTCACCCTCGGGCCTGACCCGAGGGCTCTGCACTTGCCGCCCCCTCACCCGCCTCGGGCTTCGCCCGATCCACCCTCTCCCCAAGTGGGAGAGGAACAGAGGAGAGCACCGGCCCATTCTTCTCCCCCTCGGGGAGAAGGTGGCGCGAAGCGCCGGATGAGGGGGATGCTTTCGGTGGTACGACGCGGCAGAACTCCCTAAGGCTTCACCAGCCCACCAAAATAATCGAGCGCATAAGCCTCTACCTCACCCACCAAAATCACCTCGCGCCCACGAAACTGCGCCGCGCTGCCTTCGCTCCTATCGCGATAGTGTCCATGCGGCCCCGTCCAATCAAAACCACCCAAAAACCGCCCTTCGCCATACATGGCCGAAAGTGCGCCCTTGATCGTCTCCCCCGCCTTGACCCCGTCAATCAGGTCCGGCCGCAGCACATAGCCATAGTAGTTCATGGCCCAGACCGGCTCCGCGCCGCGCAACAGCACTTCCTGCCCCAGAAAATCCGTGCCACCAAAATAGCTGTCGAGATAGCGCCACTCGCCCTCGGACCAGCCGAGATCATGCGATCCCGGCCGCGAGGCAGTCGCCTTCACCCCGCCCCCCACATAGGTCGCGGCCTTGGCCCGTACGATCACGGCATTGAGTTCGTCTGCAGTCATTCTGTTCCCCTGACTTCTTGGGGAACATTCGCGGTGTCCCGCGCCAAAACCTGTCAGGATTCCGCGCGCATGAAGGCCGTTGCCTCCAGCATCCAGTCGCGGAACATCTTGATCTTGGGCGCATTGCGCCGGCTTTCGGGATAGACGAGGTAATAGGCTCGCCCTGCGGGCGCGAGAAGCGGAAAGGGCTGGATCAGCCGGCCCGAGGCAATCTCGTCGCGAAACAGCGCCGGCGTCAGCATGGTAACCCCGCGGCCCGCCATGGCGGCCGTACCAAGCAGGCTCTGCCAATTGAGCATGCTCATCGGCCGCCCCTCCGCCGAAAAGCCGGGAACCCCCGCAACCTCGAACCAGAGCGCCCACCATTCGTCCTGCGGATCGAGCATGGGCAGCTTTAAGAGGTCCGCCGGCTCCTTAACCCCACCAATGCTCTCGGCCAAAACCGGACTAAGCAGTGGCGTGAAATCCGCCTTCACCAGCATGTGCGAGACCAGCCCCTTTTCCGGCGGCGCTGCCAGCGTGCGGATGCCGATATCGCATTCATCATTGAGCAGGTCGACCATATCGCTGGTGCTATCGACCCGCACCGCGATCTCTGGATGGTCGATCTGGAACAGCCCCAGATTCTGCGCCAGCCATTGGCTCGCAAAGGTCGGCACCGTGGTGATCGAGAGCAATCTGTCCACTTCGCCCCGCGTATCGGCAAAAGCCTCGCGCATGATTTCAAAGGCCTGCTGCACCTGCGGCGCTAGGCTCGCCCCCACTTCGCTCAGCGCGATCTGTCGCGGTTTCCTGAGAAACAGCGGCGCCCCCACGCGCTCCTCCAAGAGCTTGATCTGATAGCTCACCGCCGCCTGCGTCATGCCCAGTTCCTCGCCCGCGCGCGTAAAGCTGAGATGCCGCGTCACGGCCTCAAAAACCCGAATGGCACTGAGCGGCGGCAGCGACATGGATAAACACCCCTTATGCGTCGGCATCGAGCTTTAGTTGGATACTGGCAGCAATCAGGTGCATTTTTCAGCTCATGTCAATCCAATGAGGACGCCGGCCATAAGGCCAGCGAATGCATAAAATGCTCGCTTTGCCCAGCTTTCTTGGCTTTCTCCTGCCCCTCCCCGCCGCTCTCCTGCACCAGCAGGACGCCACGGAACCCAAGCGCCGCCGCGCCATAAGGGCACTTAATCTCTCCCATCACATCCTTCAGGATGTCGGTCTCGACGATCTCGAAAATCCCGCCGACGATCCGCGCTGGGTACAGCGGCCCGATCTCGAGCGCTGAGGCTTGAGCTTTGCCGTCGACGGGCTAAAACAGATGCATGTCCAAGACCACGCCCGCCACGCAGGCCCTCATCAAGGCCGGCATCAGCTTCACCCTCGCCAATTACGACTATGACCCGAACGCCGAGCGCGTCGGGCTGCAGGCCGCCGAGGCCATGGGCGTATCGCCGGGCGAGGTGTTCAAGACGCTGATGGCCGAGCTCGACGGCAAGCCCATCTGCGCCATCGTTCCTTCCGACGAGGAAGTAAACATGAAAAAGCTCGCCGCCGCCCTCGGCGGCAAGTCCGCCCACATGATGAAGCCGGCAGATGCCGAGCGCCTGACCGGCTACAAGGTCGGCGGCATCAGCCCCCTCGGCCAGCGCAAAATAGTCCCCACCGCGCTCGACGAAATGGCCCAGCTTTACGACGAGATTTTTCTCAATGGCGGCCAGCGCGGATTGCAGATCCGCATCAAGCCAGATGACCTCGTCGCAGCGCTCGAATGCGTTGTCGCGGATTTGACGCGGTAAGCGTCACAAGCGCGGCATCCCGCAGGAATTCGGATCTCCGCACCGCAAGCCCCCCAGCGTCATTCCCGCGAAAGCGGGAATCCCTGTTTTTTGGCGCAAGGAGATTCCCGCTTTCGCGGGAATGACGCCGGGGGGATGGAAGAGCTTGGGAGGGGAACGGAGCCACGCTCGACATCACCCCAGAAAAGACAAAAGGCGCCCGGGAGGACGCCTTCATCTTACATACCGATTTGCCTAAAACTTAGGCGGAATAGGTACCGCGAGCAATCGACTTGATGTCGGAGCGGGTGATGCCCAGGTCGTTCAGCTGGCGGCTGTCGAGCGAGTTGAGCTCGCGCAGGGTGCGCTGGTAGCGGGCGAAATCGGCGATCTTCTTGGCAATGTTCATTTTGGTTCCCCTTCGTTTGATGACCTCTATGTAGACCGGAGGGGTCGTGATTAGTAGATGGACCTTCTGCACATCCGTTATGCACTGGGCGCACAGAAATGAGGCATATGGTTCATATTCGGTTTAGGTAGATTTTCCGCCAATTTCGCCGACACCACGGCTGCCATCGACCTAATTCATTGTAATAAAAAACAAAAATCGGATTCCGCAGCCGCAGAACCCGATTTTCTGATTTTTGACCAAATGGTCAGGACCCATGCGCTAGCGGGTGGTCGGCTCCCGCCCTTCCTCGCGAGCTATGCGTCTATCCTCGCGCATTTCGAACCACATGGCATTGAGAATGCCGAAGGTGCAGGCAAGCCCGAGGCCGAGAATCCAGGAAAAATACCACATCGTCTCTCTCCTAGTAGGCGTTGGGGTTCTTGTTGAGACTGGTTGAAGTCACCGGACCGCGCATCACCCGGAAGACATAGCCGGTATAG
The DNA here is from genome assembly GCF_964252865.1 of Devosia sp. LjRoot3. Lineage (NCBI taxonomy): Bacteria > Pseudomonadati > Pseudomonadota > Alphaproteobacteria > Hyphomicrobiales > Devosiaceae > Devosia > Devosia sp. LjRoot3. Next base: position 384,933 of record NZ_CAXUPK020000001.1, on the reverse strand, counting down.
AGAATGATGATCGGCAGGAAGAACGCGGTCACCAGCAGCATGATGAACAGCGTCATATGGCTCGAAGACGCATCCCAGAGCGTCAGCCCGGCCTGCGGCACCGTCGAGGACGGCAGCAGGAACGGGAACAGCGACAGGCCGGCGGTGGAAATAATGCCGAAAATGCCGGCGCTGGTCGCCAGGAGCGGAATGAGCTTCCAGCGAGCATTGAGCCCCAGCACCGCCAGCGCCAGACCGGCAAAGCCGATCACCGGCGCGGCGATCATCCAGGGATAAGCGCCGTAATTGCTGAGCCACCCACCACGTACCAGTTCGACGGTCTTGGCGAGCGGGTTGATCGGCGCATTGGGATCGACGGTGCTGGTGATGACATGACCATCGATACCGAAGGCCACCCAGACGCCGCCAAGAGCAAAGAGCACGATCGTCCCGAGCCCGGCCCAGATGCCAATCGTCCGGGCCCGCTCGGCCAGCAAGCCGTCTGTGCGCCCCACGATCACCGACGCGCCCTGTGTCACCAACATCCCCAAGCTCACGAGGCCACAGAGCAGGGCAAAGGGCATCAGCAGCATGAAGAAGTTGCCGGTATAGAAGGCACGCATCGTATCGTCGAAGTGGAACGGCGCGCCGAGGATGACATTGCCCACCGCCACGCCGAAGATCAGCGAGGGCACTGCCCCGCCGATGAACAGTGCCCAGTCCCAGGTCGCCCGCCAGCGGGCATCGGCGATCTTGCCGCGGAACTTGAACCCGACTGGCCTGAGGATCAGGGCCAGCAGGATGACAATCATGGCGAGATAGAAGCCCGAAAAGCTCACGGCATAGAGCGGCGGGAAGGCGGCGAAGATGGCGCCGCCGCCCAGCACCAGCCAGACCTGATTGCCCTCCCAGGTGGGGCCAACCACATTGAGCAGTACGCGCCGCTCGTCATCGGTGCGCGCCGCAAAGGGCAGCAGCGCGCCGACGCCGAGATCGCGCCCACCCATGATGGCAAAGCCAATCAGCAACACACCGAGCAATAGCCACCAGATGAGCCGCAAGGTTTCATAGTCGAGTGGAATGGTGCTCACGATCCGAGCTCCTTGGTAGCGGGAGTGGCAGGCAGTGCGGCGACAACAAAATCGTCGGCATCGGGGCTATCGGCGAAGGTGTAGTCCTTCGGTCCGGCTTTGACGATTTTGACCATCAGCATGATCATGATGATGAACAGCACCGTGTAGAGCAGGGTGAAGAAGGTCAGCGAAATCACCAGATCCCAGAAGTTGAGGGTCGAGGCGGCATAGAAGGTTGGAAGCACCCCTTCCACCACCCAGGGCTGGCGGCCGAATTCGGCGATGAACCAGCCCGACTCGATGGCGATCCATGGCGTCGGCAGCAGGAAGAAGCTCAGCCAGAGCAGGTTCTTGTTGCTGTCGAGTTTCCCCGTCGATGCCTTCCAGAACCAGAACGCGAAGAAGGCGATGAAGAAGAAGCCCAGACCCATCATGATGCGGAAGGTCCAGAACAGCGGCCAGACATCGGGCACGGTGTCCTCGGCTGCCATGGCGATTTCCTCGTCCGTGGCATTGCCGACGTCTTCGCGATACTTCTTCAGCAACAGGCCATAGCCGAGATCGGCCCAGTGCTCGTCAAAGACCGCACGCGCCGCCTGATTGGTGCCATCGGCCCGGATTTCTTGCAGCGCATCATAGGCAATCATGCCCGAGCGGATACGCGTCTGGGCATGCAAGGTCAGTTCCTCGATGCCCTCCAGTTCCTCGTCCAGCGATCTCGTGGTGATGAGGCCGCCGACCCATGGGACCTGGATCGAGAAGCTCGGCTCGCCACCATCGGCGCCCGGAATGGCGATGACCGTCCATGGCGCTGGAGCTTCCTCGGTATGATAGCTCGCCTCGAGCGCGGCGATCTTCATCTTCTGGTGCTCGGTCGCGACATAGCCGCTCTCGTCACCCAGCACGACGACCGACAGCGCCCCGGCAAGACCGAAGCTGGCTGCCACCACCATCGAGCGCTTGGCGATCTCCACATGCTTGCCACGCGCGAGGTAGAAAGCCGAAATGGCAAAGATGAACACAGCGCCGCAGACGTAGCCGGCGCTGACCGTGTGCACGAACTTGGCCTGCGCGACCGAGTTGAACAGCACCGCCATGAAGTCGGTGACTTCCATGCGCATGGTGTCGGGATTGAATTTCGCCCCCACCGGGTTCTGCATCCAGCCATTGGCAATGAGGATCCAGAGCGCCGAAAAATTGGTGCCCAGCGCCACAAGCCAGGTGACGATCAGGTGCCCCACCTTGCTCATGCGATCCCAGCCAAAGAAAAAGAGGCCGACAAAGGTCGCTTCGAGGAAGAAGGCCATCAACCCTTCGATCGCCAGCGGCGCGCCGAAGACGTCCCCCACATAGTGGCTATAATAGCTCCAGTTCATGCCGAACTGGAATTCCATGACGATGCCGGTGGCCACGCCCATGGCAAAGTTGACGCCGAAAAGCGTGCCCCAGAAAATCGTGGCCTTGCGCCAGATTTCGCGGCCCGTCATCACGTAGACGCTCTCCATCACAGCCATCAGCATGGATAGCCCGAGCGTCAAGGGAACGAAGATGAAGTGATACATGGCGGTGGCGGCGAATTGCCATCGCGAGAGTTCTACGACAGTCATGTCGATCATGGCAGGTCCTGCCTTGCTGCTGCTAGGGATGGCCGGGAGGAACCACCCCATCTCCCCATGAACCCGGACTGTGCTACCCGCCTTGATGTAGATCAAGGTTCATTGCGCCAGCGCAATTTAGAGTGCAAAACGTGGCCCTCCGGAATCGGCCCCGTTCCGACTAGAAGATCTGCCCGTGACACCCCAGGAAAAAGCTGCCGGCAAGGCTCTGTCAAAACTGCAACGCCATGGCGGCATTGCGCTTTGGCTGGCGATCGGCCTGCCGCTCGTCTCCGGCGGCCTGCTGGTCTGGCAGGCCTCCAGCCTTGCCAATGTGATCGGCCGCGCCGTGCAAGGCGACGAGACGATCGACGCGCTCCTGCCGACAGTCGGGATCATCCTCGCGCTGCTCGTTTTCCGCGCCGGCCTTTCGGCGCTGGGCGACTGGCTCGGCACGCTCGCGTCCGAACACATCAAGCGCGACCTGCGCGAGGCACTCTTTACCTCGCTCCTTGCCCGCTCGCCCCGTCGTCAGGATCAGCCGGCCTCGGGCGCCGCCGTCACCGCCATTGTCGATCAGGTCGAGGCACTCGATGGCTTCTTCGCCCGCTACCTGCCTGCCTCGGGTCAGGCGGCCCTGTTGCCGCTCGTCTTCGGCGCCATCATCCTGCCGCTCGATTGGGTCGCTGGCCTGCTGTTCCTCGTCAGCGCGCCGCTCATCCCCCTCTTCATGGCGCTGGTCGGTTGGGGCGCGCAGGCGGCCACCGACCGCCAGGCCCAGGCTCTCACCCGCTTGTCCGGCCGTTTCGCCGATCGGCTGCGTGGCCTTCTCACCCTCAAGCTTTTCGGCCGCGAAGCCGCCGAAGTGCACGGCATCGTCTCAGCCAGCGAGTCACTGCGCCGCCGCACGCTAAAAGTGCTCGCCATCGCCTTCCTCTCCTCCGCAGTGCTCGAATTTTTTGCTGCCCTCGGCGTTGCCGGCGTCGCCCTCTATCTGGGCCTCACCTTCATCGATTTCCTGCACTTGCGCTCGTCGCCGCTGACACTGGAACTGGCGCTGTTCCTGCTCCTCATGGCGCCCGAGGTCTATAATCCCCTGCGGCTCCTTGCCGCGCACTACCACGACCGCGCCTCCGCCAAGGCCGCCCTTGTCGAAATCGAACGCCAACTCGGCGCCCTCCCTTCAGAGGCAACGCCCCTCGCCGACATCGCCCCCCGCGCCGGCAAAGCCATCGCGCTCGATCTCACTGGCGTCACACTGCGCACGCCCGATCGCCAGCGCGTGGTTCTCGCCGATACCGCGCTCAAGATTGCCGCCGGCCAGCACATCGCCATTCTCGGCCCCAGCGGCCAGGGCAAGTCGACCCTGCTGGAAGCCCTTGTCGGTCTCCGCGCCGCCGAAGGCGAGATCATGCTCGATGGCCGCGCGCTCGATAGCTGGCCCGAGGAAGAGCTGCGCGCCCGCACCTTCCTTCTCACCCAGAAGCCGCGCCTTCTTCACGCCAGCATTGCCGAAAACATCGCCCTCGCCCGCCCCGGTGCGAGCCGCACTGAGATCGAGCTCGCCGCCGAACGCGCTGGCGTCAGCCAGTTTGCCGCCGCCATGCCACAGGGCCTCGACACCATTATCGGCGAAGACGGCATCGGCCTTTCTGGCGGTCAGGCCCAGCGCGTCGCCCTCGCCCGCCTGTTCCTCCGCGATGCCGGCCTCATTCTCCTCGACGAACCGACCGCCCATCTCGATGCCGAACTCGAAGCCGAAATCATGTCGGCCATCATCGACTATGCGAAGGGCCGCACATTGATCGTCGCCACTCACTCGCAAGCGGTCGTTACCCGCCTCGACAAAGCCTGGCGTATTGCCGGCGAAACCCTGCTGCCGGTCGCCCTCCCCGCGCATAAGAAAGGTGTCGCATGACTGTCTTTGCCATGCTCGCCCCGCTCTTCCGTCGCCGCCTTGGCGCGCTCTCCCTGGCGCTGCTGCTCTCTTCCATCGCCCTTGCCGCCGGCATTGCCCTCCTCGGCACTTCCGGCTGGTTCATCACCGCCACTGCGCTGACGACGCTTGGCCTGGGCTTCAATCTCTTCGTGCCGTCCTCGCTGGTCCGCGCCTTTTCCTTCATCCGCATTCTCGCCCGCTATGGCGAACGCTTCGTCGGCCACAACGCTACCCTGCGCCTCCTCTCGGACCTGCGCGGCTGGCTCTTTGCCGCGCTCTTCCCGCGCCTGCCGCTCTCGGATCGTTCCATTCGCCATGGCGACCTCGTCAGCCGCCTGACAGCTGATGTCGACGCGCTCGACGTCGCCTTCCTCGTCGCCATCGGCCCCATGCTCGGCGCCCTCCTCATGGGCATTGCCGTCACTGGTGTACTGATCGTTTTCCTCCCCTCCGCCGCCCTCATTTATGCGCTCGCCGTGGCCGGCGCCGTCTTCGTGGTTCCAGCCGCTCTCGTCATCTCGTCGCGAAAAGTCGGCCGCGAGGTTGTCACCGCCGCCGCCGACACGCGCATATCCGTCTACGACGCCATCAGCGGCCACGCCGATCTCACCATTCTCGGCGTTCTGGGCACCGCCAGGGACCGCTTCTCCGCCCTCGCCCGCCGCCTTTCCGAACGCCGTCTCACCCTCGCCGCCCTGACCGGCGCCGCAGCCATGGCCGTGCAGGTGCTGGCCGCCCTCGCATTGGTCGGCACGCTCTGGGCCGGCCTCGTCGCCCATGAAGCTGGCACTCTCGACCCGGCCGTCTTCGTCGGCCTTGTTCTCGCCGTCCTCGGCAGTTTCGAAGCCACCGCCGTCATCATCCGCAGCGTCGGCAAATCCGCCGCAGCCCTAGCCGCTGCGGAACGCCTGACCGCCCTCGCCAACCTGCCGCCGGCGATCATCGACCCGGCCCAGCCCCTGCCCTTCCCCGAAGGCCAGAAGATCGCCTTTTCCGACGTGCATTTTTCCTACGATAGCGGCGCGCCCGTTCTCAACGGCGTCACCCTGACGATCGCCCCCGGCGAACGCATCGCCATCACCGGCCCCAGTGGCGGCGGCAAATCCAGCCTGCTCCGCCTGCTCCTCCGTCTCAACGAACCGCAATGCGGCGACATTCGCGTCGGCAGCACGGCCCTCCATGACATTGCCGCCGCCCAAGTCCACGCCCATATGGCGCTCCTGAGCCAAGATAGCCCCGTCTTCATCGATACGATCCGCAACAACCTGCGCATCGCCCGCCCCCTCGCCGAGGACGAGGCCATTTGGGCCGCGCTCGAAGCGGCAAAACTCGACAAGTTCGTCGCCACCCTGCCCGACGGCCTCGACACCGTCCTCGGCGAATCCGGCCGCACTCTCTCCGCCGGCCAGATGCGCCGCCTCTGCCTCGCGCGCACGCTCCTCTCGGACGCGCCGATCATCCTTCTCGACGAGCCAACCAATGCGCTCGACCGCGCCAACGAACTAAGCTTCTTCGAAACCCTCGCCGAAGCCACCAAAGGCCGCACGCTGATCATGGTCACCCACGCCGCCATTCCCGACGGCACGGTGGATCGAGTTCTGGAAATGCGGAATGGCAAGCTGTCGGGCTGACTAGGCCGACACTCTCCCGCCCACGATCGTCACCACCGGGCCTGTCCCGGTGGTCCATGCGAAGGCAAGATGGATTGCCGGGACAAGCCCGGCAATGACGACCAAATAGGTCCTGTAGGCCCTTACCCGCAGCGCAGCCGCAGCTGCGTCAGGTCCTTGATGCTGACATGCCGATAGTTGGCAATCTCGATCACCTTCTCGGCCTTGAGCTTGGTCAGTTGCCTGCTCACCGTCTCGATGGTCAGCCCCAGGAAGTCAGCAATATCGGCCCGGCTCAGCGGCAGATCAAAGGTCGCCAGCGCCGTTTCTTCCGTGGGATCGATATGCGTCGCGAGGAGATACAGAAAGCTCGCGACCTTTTCGCTGGCCGTTTTGCGCCCCAGCGTCACCATCCAGTCGCGCGCCTCGTCGAGTTCGCGCAGCGCCTGCATCATGATCCGGTGTTCCACCGGGCCACCCGCTGACATCAACGCCTCGAGCGCGCTTTTGGGGATCATGCAGAGTTCGACGTCCGAGGCCGTTTCCGCCGTCACCCGGCTTTCGCTGGCAAAGGGCCGGCCCAGCAGATCGGGCGCAAATTGCAGGCCCACCACCTGCTGGCGCCCGTCTTCGAGCACCTTGGTCAGCTTGACCACCCCGCGCAGCACATTGGCATAGGACGCAATCGGCATGGCATCGGCCATGATTTCCTGGCCCGGCTCGCGACGCACGCGCCGCGTATGCTTGGAAATGGCGAGCAATTGCTCGGAGGTCATTGCCCCACAAATCCCCTGGTGCCGCGCCTCACAGCTTTGGCACAGGATCGGCAATTCAGAGTTGTGGATGTCTTTGCGAACCGTCTGCATGGATCAAGCTCCTGACAGCGCATGAAATAGGCTGGCGGCGCTTCGAATATAATCAGGAGATTTGTCGCTGTGCCAACAGGTCGCATAGGCGAAACCACATTTGTTTTCCGCGCGTGCACAACTACCGCGCTTTCTTCGTGCATGGGGCAGCAATGCCGATGGCAAAAAGATGCTTCTTCGCCTATTGACCTTACCATGATGGGAAGGTCTATCTACATGAGGACGGAGTAAGAACCCATGACAGAACACGTCCACCACACCCATTCGCCTACCCCCGTTGCCCTCGATATCGAAGGCATGACCTGCGCGTCCTGCGTGTCGCGGGTGGAAAAGGCGCTGCTAAAAGTTCCCGGCGTCGAAGCGGCGTCAGTCAATCTCGCGACCGAACGCGCCACCATAACCGGCGGCGACACCGAAGCCCTCATCAAGGCGGTCGAAAAGGTCGGCTACAAGGGCAGCCTGCGCCAGCCCGCGCATGCCGGCCACGACCACGCCCATCATCACCATGACGAAGACGCGGCGATCCTCCGCCGCGACGTCATCATTGCCGCCATCCCGACCATCCCGCTTTTCGCGGTCGAAATGCTCGGCCACCTCTACATGCCCTTCCACATGTGGCTGATGTCCGTCGTCTCGATGGACGTTCTCTACACAACCTATTTTGTCCTCGCGACCTTCGTGCTCTTCGTGCCGGGCCTGCGCTTCTTCAAGGTCGGTATTCCCGCCCTGCTGCGTGGCGCGCCGGAGATGAATTCGCTCGTCGCCTTGGGCGCGGGCGCCGCCTGGCTCTTTTCCACTGTTGTCACCTTCGCTGCCCAGCTCGTGCCGGCCGAAACGCGCTACGTCTATTTCGAGGCCGCCGCCGTCATCGTCACGCTGATCCTTGTCGGTCGCTGGCTCGAAGCCATCGCCAAGGGCCGCACCGGCGAAGCCATCCAGCGCCTCGTGCGCGAACAGGCCAAGACCGCCCGCGTCGAGCACAATGGCATGGTCCATGAAATGCCCATCGAACAGGTCAAGGTCGGCGACATCATCGTCGTGCGCCCCGGCGAAAAGATCGCCGTCGATGGCGAACTCGTCGATGGCACGAGCCATGTCAACGAATCCATGATCTCCGGCGAACCCCTGCCCGTCTCCAAGAAGCAAGGCGACACAGTCATCGGCGGCACGCTCAACACTTCGGGCAGTTTTCGTTTCCGCGCCACCAAGGTCGGCGGCGATACCATGCTGGCCCAGATCATCCGCATGGTCGAAGAAGCCCAGGGCGGCAAGCTGCCGATCCAGCGCACTGTCGACCTGATCACGGCCTGGTTCGTGCCCGCCGTCATGGCCCTTGCCGCGCTGACCTTTATCGCCTGGCTCATCTGGGGCCCCGACCCCGCGATGACCTTCGGCTTCGTCAATGCCGTTGCCGTGCTGATCATCGCCTGCCCCTGTGCCATGGGTCTCGCCACGCCGACCTCCATCATGGTCGGCACCGGTCGTGCCGCCGAACTCGGCGTGCTCTTCCGCAAGAGTGAAGCCCTGCAGCGCCTGCGCGATGCCGATGTCGTCGCCTTCGACAAGACCGGCACGCTCACCGAGGGCAAGCCCGTCCTCACGGACCTGATCCTCGACGACGACTTCGAGCATGACGAAGTTTTATCACTTGTCGCCGCAGCCGAAAGCCGCTCCGAGCACCCGATTGCCCTGGCCATCGTCGCCGCTGCCGAAAAGGCTGGCCTGAGCCTGCCCGCAGTCGAGCACTTCGATTCCGACCCCGGTCACGGCGTCATCGCCACCATCGGCGGCCGCAAGGTGCAGGTCGGCTCCGCCCGCATGATGCAGGGTCTGGACCTGTCAGACTTTGCCGAAACGCTTCAGCGCCTCGCCGACGAAGGCAAGACCCCGGTCTTTGCCGCCATTGACGGCAAGATCGCCGCCGCCATCGTCGTCGCCGACGTGGTCAAGCCGACCAGCAAGGCCGTCATCGCGCGGCTCCACGCCATGGGTTTTAAGACCGCAATGATCTCGGGCGACAACAAGCGTACCGCCGCCGCCATCGCCGCTCAGCTCGGTATCGACGAAGTGCAGGCCGAAGTGCTTCCCGCCGACAAGGTCGCCGCCATCAAGGCCCTGCGCCAAGGCGGTCGCGTCGTCGCTTATGTCGGTGACGGCATCAACGACGCCCCCGCCCTTGCCGAAGCCGATATCGGTATCGCGGTCGGCACGGGCACCGATGCTGCCATCGAAAGCGCCGACGTTGTCCTCCTCGGCGGCAATCTGCAGGGCGTGCTCAACGCCCTGACGGTAAGCCGCGCCACCATGAAGAACATCTGGGAAAATCTCTTCTGGGCGTTTGGCTACAATGCCCTCCTGATCCCGGTTGCCGCGGGCGTGCTCTATCCCCCCTTCGGCATCCTGCTCTCGCCCATGCTCGGCGCCGGGGCCATGGCCCTGTCCTCGGTCTTCGTCGTCGGCAATGCCCAGCGCCTGCGCGCCATCAAGGGAGAAAAGGCATGAACATCGGCCAGGCCGCCGACGCATCCGGCGTTTCGGCAAAAATGATCCGCTACTATGAGCAGATCGGCCTCATCCGCCCACCCTCACGCACCGGTAGCAATTACCGCGTCTATGGCAGCGATGAAGTGCATGTGCTGCGCTTCATCCGCCGCTCGCGCACCCTGGGCTTTTCCATCGAGGAAACCAGCGCCCTCCTTGCCCTCTGGCAGGACAAGACCCGCGCCAGCGGCGAAGTGCGCGACATCGCCTCCGAGCACATATCGGCGCTCGAAACCAAGATCGCCGAACTCGAATCCATGGTCGGGACGCTAAAACATCTCGTCCATTGCTGCCAGGGCGACAACCGCCCCGATTGCCCCATTCTCGACGATCTCGCCGGGACCCATTCCAAGACCAAAGGACACTGACATGGCCGACACGACCATTTTTACCGTCAACGACATGACCTGCAGCCACTGCGTCGGCACGGTCCGCAAGGCCCTCGAAGAAGCGCTACCGGGTGCAGAAATCAGCGTCGACCTCGACACTCACAAGGTGAGTTTTACGGGTGATCGCGCCAAGGGTGAAGAGGCAATCAAGGAAGCAGGCTATACGCCTGAGCCGGCATAACGCTCAAATCGTCACCCTCGGGCTTGACCCGAGGGCTCTAAACTTGCTGCGCGGCAACCAAGTGAAGCGTCCTCGGGTCAAGCCCGAGGATGACGTTCAACGGTTGGGAGCTACTCCCAATCCCCCTCCACAAACCGCCCGAGATTATCGAGCAACCCATTCGTGCCCTCTTCCCTGAGCCGCCCGCCATCATCGAACCCATCGAGATAGGCGCCCATCTCGGTCAGCTTCAGCACCGTATGATCGCCATCCGCGACCAATTCAAACGTCGCGACCGAGACCGAAATCCGCACATCATCCAGCGTCATGTCATACGAGTAGACAATCCGCTCATTGGGCACGATGTCCTGATAGACCGCGCGAAACGCATGCACCGGTCCGCCTATCGGGCCACCAATGCTCGTCTCCATCCCGCCAATGCGGAAATCCATGGTCTGCTCGTCCTTGCCCCAGGTCTCGGGCGGGGTGAACCACTGCGCCTTGGCCCCCGGTTCAGAGAGGGCGCGATAGACCCGCGCTGCCTTCGCCTTGTAGCGGCGCTCCAGCACAAAGGTCGCATGACTGACGCTGCGTTTCTTCTCGGTCATTTGCCCTCTTCCTCGTCTTCCGTCGCCGCCAGATATTCCCCCAACCGATCGAGCCGCTGCACCCATAAAGTGCGCCGCTCATTGAGCCATTGCTCAGCCTGGCTCAGCGCCTCCGGCTCGATCTGGCAAGTGCGCACCCGCCCCACCTTTTGCGAGGAAACGAGCCCACTCGCCTCCAACGCCTGCAGGTGCTGCACCACTGCCGGCAGCGACATATCGAAGGGTTTTGCGAGCTCACTGACCGAGGCCGGGCCACGGCTGAGGCGATCGATCATCGCCCGGCGCGTCGGATCTGCCAGCGCCTGAAACATCAGGTCGAGCTTGGGATTTTGGTTAAGCATGAGATTAAGTAACAATTCCGCCAGTTGCGTGTCAACGGCGCTTGACCTTGCCATCTGGCAAGCCCGCATTTGTCTTGGGCAAAACCAAAAGGTGGCCCCAATGAAAACCGCTTTCCTCGCTCTCGCCTTCGCCCTCTTCGCCCTTCCGGCCCATGCTCAGGACGCTCATGCCGGCCATGGCGGCACGATGAGCGATTCCCCTGCCACCACGGCTTACACCCAAGCCAACCAGCAGATGCACGCCGACATGGCGATCGAATATTCCGGCGACGCCGATGTCGACTTCATCCGCGGCATGATCCCCCATCACCAGGGCGCCGTCGCCATGGCCAAAATCGTGCTCGAACACGGCCAGGATCCCGAAGTGCGCAAACTCGCCGAAGGCGTCATCGCCGCCCAGGAAGGCGAAATCGCCTGGATGGAAGAGTGGCTGAAAGCCAAGGGCTACTGACCGAGAGGCTGCTTGCGTCCGACACTACCACAAACTCAACTGTCACCCCGGCGAAGGCCGGGGCCCATCCTGAGATCTCAAGATGGATCCCGGCTCAGGGCCGGGATGACAGCCGGTGGAAGGAAGCACATCGAGCAAGAGCCGCCACGCCAGGCGACAATCGCAGCTACCCCACGCGCGTCACCGAGTTTCGTACAATCAGTTCCGCGCGCAGCAGCACCTGCTGCTCATGCGGCTTCTCGCCGGCCAGCAGTTCCAGCAGCAATTCCATCGCCGCCTCGCCGATCCTGTGCCGCGGCTGCTTCATCGTCGTTAGCGACGGCGTCACAAAACTCGAAAACGAAATATCATCAAAGCCCATGATGGAGAACTGTCGCGGCAGATCATAGTGCCGCGCATTGAGCGAGATGATCACGCCCAGCGCCGTCGCGTCGTTGACGCAGAAGAAGGCCGTGGGCAGCACATCGCGCACGAACATCAGTTCCGCCGCCGCGCGCCCGCTCTCGGTCGTGCCATCGCCATCGATGATCATGCGCGGATCAATCGCAATTCCCGCCCCGGCCAGCGCCTTGCGATAGCCCTCTTCGCGCAGCCGATTGACCTCGCGCCCGTACGAACGCCCGACAAAGGCAATGCGCCGATGCCCCTGTGAAATCAGGTGCTCGGTCGCAATGCGCGCGCCCTCAAAATTGTCGACGCCAACGAAGGGCACATCGGCATTGGGCACCGGCTCATTGACCGCCACCATGGGTGGCAAGCGTTGCTCCGTACCGTCCTGTCCAAAGCCATAGGGCAGGTGCCCCGTGAACAGGATCAGCCCATCCGCCTGGTTGGAGCTGATGAACCGCAGATAATCGGTCTCCCGGCTCGCATCGTTCTGCGTATTGCCGATGAGCACGCCATAGCCGCGCTTGCTCGCCTCGGTTTCGAGCCCCACCAGAATATTGGAAAAGTTCGGATCGCCGACATCGGGCGCCAGAATCAGAATCATGTTGGACCGCCGCATGCGCAGCGATCGGGCCATGGCATTGGTGGTGTAACCGGTGCGGGCGATGGCCTCAGTCACCTTGCGGCGCGTTTCGTCGGCGACCTTGGTGGGCTCGTTGATGGCGCGACTGACCGTGGCGATGGACACGCCGGCAAGCGCCGCAACGTCTTCAATCGTAGCCAGTTTCTGGTGCTGCACTCGTTAAGCCCCGCACACCCACTGGCGCCCGTTTCCCTGCCTCTAGCAGAAGCAACGCATAGCGCCAGACCCTCCCCAAAGGCTTACCTTCTTTTGCCTCTATGTAAACCTTTACATCATTCATGAAAACCTTTACATCATCACATCAGGACGAAGAGCCGGGTCAACCGCCGCGTCCATTGGGGAGGGATTTTGCGATGTCATCAGTCGAAGGCACAGTTGCGCCTGCCGTTCTGTCGGCAAATCGCATTTCCAAGTCCTTTGGCGAAATCCCGGTGCTGTTCAGCATCGATTTCGACATCAAGCCCGGCGAAGTGCACGCCATCATTGGCGAAAACGGCGCAGGCAAATCCACCCTCATCAAGATTCTCTCAGGCATCGAGCAGCCGACCTCAGGCTCGATCACCTATGACGGCGAGACCGTCACCCTGCCGCCCGATGGCAAGGCGGAAGCGATGGGCATCGTGCTTATCCACCAGGAACTGAACCTGGCCGAACATCTCACCGCCTCGGAATCCATCTTCCTCGGCCGCGAGATCAAGCGTTTTGGGTTCCTCGACCTCGGCGCGATGCGCAGCAAAGCCGCCGCGCTGATGGACACGCTCCACGTCCGCGTCGATCCCGACGATCGCATCAGCACCCTCTCGGTCGCCGACAAGCAGATGGTCGAAATCGCCAAGGCCATCAGCCGCGATGCGCGTGTCCTGATCATGGACGAGCCGACCGCCGTGCTTTCGGTCGGCGAAACCCAGACCCTGTTCGAACAGATCCGCCGCCTCACCGCCCGCGGCGTCGCCGTCATCTTCATCTCGCACAAGCTCGACGAGATCATGGAACTGGCTGATCGCGTCACTGTCCTCCGCGATGGCCAGTTGATTGCCACTGTCGGTACCGAGGCGCTGACGCCCGACTCTATCGCCCAGATGATGGTCGGCCGCGAGCTTTCCAATCTCTATCCGCCCAAGCACGAGCCCGATGTCGACGCGCCCGTCGTCCTCGGCATCCGCAACCTCGTCGCCAAGGGCGTCAAAGACATCTCCTTCGACCTCAAGCGCGGCGAAATTCTTGGCTTTGCCGGTCTCATCGGCTCGGGCCGCACCGCCGTCGCCGAAGCCATTGTCGGCCTCAGCCACCGCACTGGCGGCGACATCACGCTCGATGGCAAACCGGTCAATTTCACCCAGGTCGTCCAGTCCGTGGACGCGGGCCTTGCCTACATGACCAAAGACCGCAAGGGGAAAGGCCTGCTGCTCAATATGGGTCTCAGGCCAAACCTGACGCTCCTCACGCTCGACAAGCACATCAAGGCCGGTTTCCTCGACAGCTCCAGCGAAGAGCGCGCCCTTGAGCGCGCCGTGCGCCGCTTCGATATCCGGGCCCGCGACGCCTCCGTCGCCGTCGGCCGCCTCTCCGGCGGCAATCAGCAGAAACTCATGCTGGGCAAGACCATGGAGAGCGAGCCGGACATCATCATCATGGATGAGCCGACCCGCGGCATCGATGTCGGCACCAAGCAGCAGATCTATCACATCATCGCGGCCCTGGCCGCCGAGGGTAAGTCGATCATCCTCATCTCCTCGGAAATGCAGGAAGTGATCGGCCTCAGCCACCGCGTGGTGGTGATGCGCGAAGGGCGCCTCACGGGCGTGCTCGAAGGCGCAGAAATTACCGAAGCAGAAATCATGCGGTACGCCGCTGGCATCAAGAGTGGAAACGATGAGCGTATCAGCGCCTGATATTCCGGCAAAAACCAAGCGCGGTTTCCGCCTCGATCTCAAGACCGTGGGGCCGCTCTTGGCGCTCGCCCTCCTGGTCCTGCTCGGCATCTCGCTCAACGAGAATTTCCTGAGCTACAACAACCTGACCAACGTCTTGGCACGGTCGTCCTTCATCGGCATCATCGCCATCGGCGCGACCTTTGTCATCACCGCCGGCGGGCTCGATCTTTCCGTCGGCTCCATGGCCGCGGTCATTGCCGGCGTCATGATCATGGTGATGAACTGGCTGATCCCCTCCATGGGGATCGGCTGGGGCGTGGTTATCGCGGGCATGGCGACGGGCATTCTGCTCGGTGGGGTCGCCGGCGTGTTCAATGGCACCATGATCACCCGAGGGCGCATCGAGGCCTTCATCGTTACCCTCGGCACCATGGGCATTTTCCGCTCGCTCGTGACCTTCCTTGCCGATGGCGGCACGCTGTCGCTCAATTTCCAGGTCGCCGACGTCTATCGCCCGGTCTATTACGCCGGCGTCCTCGGCGTGCCGTGGCCGATCATCGTCTTTGCCCTCGTTGCCATCGGCGGCGAAGTGGTCATGCGCTACACCGCCTTCGGCCGCTATTGCGCCGCCATCGGCTCCAACGAGCAGGTCGCCCGCTACTCTTCGATCAATGTCGATAACGTGCGCCTCCTGACCTACATCCTGCAGGGCATTTTGGTCGGCGTCGCCGTGCTGCTCTATGTGCCGCGCTTGGGCTCTGCCTCCAGCACCACGGGCGTACTCTGGGAGCTCGAAGCCATCGCCGGCGTCATCATCGGCGGCACCACTCTCAAGGGCGGCTATGGCCGCATCTGGGGCACCGTGGTCGGCGTCGTCATCCTCGGCCTCATCGGCAATATCCTCAATCTTCAGAGCCTCATCAGCCCCTATCTGAACGGGGCCTTCCAGGGCGTGATCATCATTCTCGCCGTGCTGCTGCAACGCGGCCGCCGCACATGAGTGGGCACCACTTTTCCGGTTCGAAAGCGCGACCACGACGGACACAGCGAGCCAAGAGTTTACATCGCCCGCAAAGGGCATTTTCGGGAGGACTACAAGAATGAAACTGGTGAAATCCCTCATGGCTTCGGCTGTCATTGCCGGCAGCCTCACGGGCGCAGTCGTCGCCCAGGACAAGGTGACCATCGGCGTCTCCGTGCCGGCGGCCGACCACGGCTGGACCGGTGGCGTCAACTATTTCGCCCAGGAAGCCATCGAGCGTCTGGGCACCACCTATCCCAACGTCGAGTTCGTCTTCGCTTCGGCTCCTGATGCGCCCAAGCAGATCGCCGACATCGAAGACATGGTCTCCACCCGCGGCATCGACGCCCTCGTCATCCTCCCGGGTGACCCGGACGCCATGACCTCGGCCATCAAGCAGGTCAAGGACGCTGGCAAGTTCGTCACCGTCGTTGATCGCCAGCTCTCCATCGACGGCGTCGAAAACCTCTACGTTGCCGGCGACAATCCGGGCCTCGGCGCCAATTCGGCCGAGTACTTCAAGCAGGCGCTGCCTGAAGGCGGCAACATCGTCATCCTGCGCGGCCTGCCGATCCCGATCGACGCACAGCGCTTCGACGCCTTCGTTGCCGGCATCGAAGGCTCAAACATCACCGTTCTCGACGACGAATTCGCCAACTGGAACCGCGATGACGGCTTCAAGGTGATGCAGGACTTCCTGACCCGTTTCCCCGACATCAAGGGTGTGTGGGCACAGGACGACGATATCGCCCTCGGCGCCATCGAAGCCATCAAGCAGGCTGGCCGTGAGAACGACATGTTCATCGTCGGCGGCGCCGGCATGCAGCAGATCCTGCAGGCCGTTGCCGATGGCTCTGCCCTGACCCCGGTCGACGTCTCCTACAGCCCGGCCATGATCGCCACGGCTATCGAGCTGACGACGTCGCACTTCACCGGCGGCATCCAGGTCGCAGGTCGCTACATCCTCGACTCGACCCTGATCACCAAGGACAACGCGGCCGAATATCTCGATCCGAACAGCCCGTTCTGATCTCAAGAACTCCCAACGACGCAAATGCGAAGGGCGCCTCTCGGCGCCCTTTTTCATTTATGCCCCACCGTCGTCACCACCGGGCTTGTCCCGGTGGTCCATGCGATCCGCAGGATGGCACTCCATGACGATGGGGTTGATCACGCGATGGCGGCCAGCTCCACCTCTTCCTCGCCCCAGCCCATGGCTGCCGGCCGGCCGAGCAGATAGCCCTGCGCCTCGTTGCAGCCTTCCATGCGCAGCACATTGAGCTGTTCGAGTGTTTCCACGCCCTCAGCCAGCACCGGCACGGAAAGGCTCCGCCCCAGCGCCAAGATGGCGCGCACGATGGCCTTTGATTCCTCGGAATGCTCCACCTCGTTCATGAACGAGCGGTCGAGCTTGATCTTGTCGAAGGGGAAGCTGCGCAGCGTTGCCAGCGACGAATAGCCGGTGCCGAAGTCGTCGATGGCAATGGACACGCCCAGCTCGCGGATCTGGCGCAAAATGCTCAGCGCCCGCTTCTTGTCGGTGATGATGGCCGTCTCGGTGACTTCCAGTTCCAGCCGCTCAGGCGCCAGCCCCGACTGGAACAGCACCATCTTCACCAGGTCCACCAGTTCCACCTGCGAAAGCTGCAGGCCGGAGACGTTGACGGCGATCTTGTGCGGCTCGGGCCAGGCGGCAGCCTCGATACAGGCCGTGGTCAGCACCCAGGCGCCGATGGCGCCGATGGCCCCACATTCCTCGGCCACCGGAATGAATTCGGCCGGAGGAACCGAGCCATAGCCCGGTCGGTCCCAGCGCAGCAGCACTTCGTAGCCGGTGATCTCACCCGACG
Source organism: Devosia sp. LjRoot3 (assembly GCF_964252865.1). Classification (NCBI taxonomy): domain Bacteria; kingdom Pseudomonadati; phylum Pseudomonadota; class Alphaproteobacteria; order Hyphomicrobiales; family Devosiaceae; genus Devosia; species Devosia sp. LjRoot3. The sequence goes on along the minus strand of NZ_CAXUPK020000001.1, from coordinate 367,606 downwards.
AGACCGATTTCTGCACCTGATAGACAAGGTTGAAAGCGTTAGTCTCCAGCGCGTGCCAGAGGTCGACGGACATAGCGCGACGCTGGCGCGCATGCTCGTCCATCTCGCTCTCATAGTAGCAGATGCGCGTGTCGAACTCGGCCTTGGCGCGATAAAGCGCAAGGTCGGCATTGCTCAAAAGCTTGGAGTGCTCCCTGCCGTCCTGCGGATAGATGGCCACGCCGATGCTGCCGCTCGTGGCGACAATCACGTCTTGATACTGCACCGATCCGAACAGCACGCCCTCGATGCGATCGAGAAAGTCGCGCAGGCTTTCGATGACGGAAAACTGCTTGATGGCGACGAATTCGTCACCGCCGAGACGTGCGATGACCTCGCCGGGCTTGAGCAGGCCACTCAGCCGCTCGGAAAGCACGCGCAGCACCTGGTCGCCAGTGGCGTGGCCATAGCTGTCATTAATGTCCTTGAAGTTGTCGAGGTCGATCGCGACGACACCGATCTGGGTCCCCTTGGCCTCGGCATCGGCCAGGGCACCTGCAAAAACTTCGTCGAAGCGCGCCCGGTTCGGCAGGCCCGTCAGCGTATCGTGCTTGGCCAGGTGGGCAATGGCCGCCTCGCTACGCTTGCTGTCGGAAATGTCCTCCATCAGCGTCACCCAGCGACCGTCGCCGATCGGATTGTGCTGCACGCGCAGGAACCGTTCGCCGTCAAAGCTGTGCACAGCCTGCCCACCCTGGGCGGCAAGCAGACGATGCTGTTCGGCAAGGCCCCGCGCGATCTCGTCGCGCTTTGCAAGGTCGATGCTGACCTGGTTGGTGGCCACCACGCACATGTCTTCCAGCGTCCGGCCTTCTATGGCTGCCCCCTTGGGCAGGCCAAGCAGTTCGATCAGCCGTTCATTGTGCAGCATCACCCGGCCGTCGGCCGAAAACAGCGCCAGCCCCTGCCCCATATGGGTCAGCGCCAGCTCAAGCTTCTGGCTCACCGCGGCGATGCGGTCGGCGTCGACCTTCTGGCGCAGGTCTTCGCGCTCGGTGCGGCGGCGGTCGGCCTCATCGAGCACCACGCTGCCAAGAGCGGCGCTCAGGATAAAAAGCGTGATCAGGGCAACAATGATCGACATCACGGCGCCGTCGATTTCCGCGCCGGCATTGACCAAGGGTAGGCAATTGCTGAAATCCGCGGCGCCCATGGCGGTAAAATGCATGGCGCAGATGGCCAGGGTAAGCAGACCCGCGCCGCCAAACAGGCGCGCCCGGCCGACACCCATGGCCGTCACCACGGCCAGGCCCGAGATGACGATACCGGCGAGGATCGAGAGACCGATCAGGCCATTGTGCCAGAGCAATTGTCCATCGAGCAGCAGCGCCGCGATGCCGACATAGTGCATGGAGGAAATGCCGACGCCGATCACCGCGCCGCCCAAAAAGCGGTCTGCCGTCCCGGTCGAGCGGATCGCCATGGCAAGGCCCGCACCGCAAATGCCGATGGCAATCAGCAGGGAAAGACCGGTGAGCAGGATGTCATATTGCAGCGCAAAGCCCGGCCGGAAGGCCAGCATGGCGACAAAATGCGTCGACCAGATGCCCAACCCCACCGAAAGGGCCGAGACCGTCGTCCAGATGCGACGTGCCCGCCCCTGCATTCGCATCGCGTGGCGCAACAGACTGACACAGGCATAGGCCGAAAGCAGGCAAACAAGAGCAGCGAGCGCCACGAAACCGAGGTCATGGCCACGGAAGAAGAAATCGAGAACGGCAAACACGGCACACATCCGGAAAAATACGCATCTGACCCTAGGAGGAGGCCCTTACGGATCGGTTACGCAGCACTCACTTCGATCCGGATGCTGAACGGCTCGTAAAGCCGGATGCTAGACGGTGCCCTCATAGGCAATCACCGGCCCGCTCGGGCCCTCGATCATCCGGGCATGCACGCCATAAACCCGGGCGAGCAGGTCTTCGCCTAAAACCTCCGGCGGCCGCCCCTCGGCCACCACCTGCCCGGCATCGAGGACCACCAGCCAGTCGCAAAAGCGCAGCGCCAGATTGAGATCATGCAGCGCCAAAATCACTGTGCCGCCCGCCCCAGCCAGATCGCCAAGCAGATGCAGCACCTGCAATTGTGCGCGAATATCGAGGTGGCTCGTCGGCTCGTCGAGCACCAGCAGCTTTGGCTGCTGCGCCAGCGCCCGGGCAATATGCACGCGCTGCTGTTCCCCGCCCGAAAGCGTATTGAACTGGCGCGTGGCAAGGCCGGACATGCCAACGCGTTCAAGCGCCCCCGCCACCACGGCCTCGTCGTCCGAGCCAAGGCCCGCGGCCCAGGCCGAAACGTGTGGGATGCGCCCCAGCGCGACGACATCGGCAACGCTGAGCCGCTCTTCCGTGCTGGCGGATTGCTCGACATAGGCGCAGATGCCCGCACGCTCGCGGCGCCCCATGGCCACCAGATCCGCCCCTTCGAAAGTCAGCGCGCCCGCCTCTGGCCGTTCGATCCCGACAATGGCCGAGATCAGGGTCGATTTCCCCGCCCCGTTCGGCCCCACCAGCCCCGTCACCTTCCCCGCCGGTGCCGAAAACCGAGCACCATCGACGATGCTCCTGCCGCCGCGACGAATGGTGATGTCAGCAACTTTCAGCCCCTCCATCACGTCACCCGCCTGAAGCGCATGAGGATCAGGAGGAAAGCCGGCGCCCCAACGAGCGCTGTGACAATCCCCACCGGCAGTTCGCGCGGATCGAACAGGGTTCGCGCCATGGTATCGGCCCAGAGCATGAAAATGGCGCCCACCAGCATGGAAAGCGGCAGGAGTTTTCCATGCCGCGACCCCACCGCCAGCCGCACAGCATGGGGCACCACAAGCCCGACAAAACCAATGGCCCCGCCAATGGCCACCATCACCCCCGTCAACAGCGCCGAAGCGCCGAGCAATGTCCAGCGCAGCCGCGCCACGTCCACCCCGAGGCTCGCCGCCGATTTCTCGCCAAAGGCAAAGGCATCGAGCCCCCGCGCCGAGATCAGCATCACCGGCGCGCAGACGAGGAGGCTCGCCGCCACCAGCCCCGCATCGACCCAGCCCGACCCGCTCAACGAGCCCATGAGCCAGGAGAGGATTTCGCGATAGGAGTCCCCCGTCGCCGACCAGAAGATGATGAAGGAGGTCATCGCCGAGGCCAGCGCCGAAATGGAAATGCCAGCCAGGATCGCCCTTACCGGCGTTGCCCCACCCAGCAACTGGGCAATGAGCAGCGCCAGCCCCAAGGCCGCCAGCGAACCAACAAAGGCCCCCAAGGGCACCAGCAGCGCAAAACCCATCACCACCAGCGTCACCGCCCCCAGGGCAGCCCCCGATGACAGGCCCAGCAAATAGGGATCGGCCAGTGGATTGCGCGTCAGCGCCTGCATCACAGCCCCCGCCAGCGCGAGCCCCGCCCCCACGCCCATTGCCGCAATGACCCGCGGCATGCGCAGGTCCCAGACAATGGCATCACGCAGGCGCGAAACTGGGCTTTCCGGCACGAGCCCGAGATGATGGAGGATCGTGGTCCAGACTTCGGTCGGCGTGATATCGGCCGGCCCGAAAGTGACGGCAATGGTCGCGCTGGCGATGAGCAGCAGCCAGAGGGCGATGTAGGCAGTGGCGCTCAAGGACCGGGTCACACTGAGCCCGGGGCAGTCACCCCCTCCCGTCCTCCCCCATCAAGGGGGAGGTGAAGGGATTGTGGTTTTGGTGAGAAGTCGCCCCAAACTCGATCTGCACCTCCCCCTTGATGGGGGAGGTTGGGAGGGGGTGGCGTGAGCCCCGATGCCAGCATCAAAAACTCAACCCAGCCAACTGCCCCGCCATATCCACCGTCGCCGGCACATTCCTGATCCCCGCCTCGGAAGCCGGGAACGGAATGACGAGATACCGCTGATTGACCACCGCATCCAATTTCGACGTGATCGGATTTTCCGCCAGCAGCTTCTTCTTGGCCTCAGCCGAATTCCACGCCGCATCGACCAGCACGATCACATCGGGATTGGCATCCACAACCGCTTCCCAGCTCGCCGCCGTCCAGCCTTCGTCCACGCTGGCGAAAATGTTCTCCAGCCCCAGCGATTCCATGATCATGGCTGGCGCATTGCCACCCGCCCCCACATAGGGCGCCTTGGTGCCGGAAGAATACCACACCGCCGTCAGCCCGCGCGTATCAGCAACCACGCCAGCCAGCGCCGCCTTCTGTTCGTCAACGAGCGCCGCCGCCCTGTCCTCGACATCAAAAATCGCCCCCAGCTCGGCAATTTCCGCAAACAGCTGATCAAAGCTCAGCTTGACCGGTCTTACCGACCGGCAAGCCGCCGGCGCCACATAGGATGCCACACCAAGCTGCTGCAGCGTCGGCCGTTCGCCGGCCCCATCCGCCGCAAAATTGCTCTCCCAGCCGCCATAGACAAAGTCCGGCTCGACCTCGAGCACCACTTCCTGCGATGGCAGCTTTTCCGACAACACCGGAATGCCCGCCGCCGCTCCCGCCAGGGCCTCGGGCAATGGCCCATCAAGGAAAGCCAGCCCCACCAATTGCCCCTCGAGCCCGAGCGAAAGCAGCAATTCCGCCGCCGTCGACTTGATGGCCACCGCACGCTGCGGCGCCGCCGCGATATCGAGCGCAAAGCCGCAATTCTCGATGCTCAGTGGATAGTCCGTCGCCATTGCTGGCGCGGCAAAAAGACCCGCCGCGATGGCAGCGAGAAGAGAAAAAGAATGACGCATGGTTCAGTCCTGCTTCTGCCCCTTGGGGCGTGCCTTGGAAGTATCTTTGCTGTTCATGTCCGCCATGGCGGCCTCATAGCCGAGCCGGTAGGCCTCGGCCGAACCGAAGCGGAACATATCGTCGTCGCCGGTCCGCACGAGACTCCGCGCCCCCGGCGCATCGAGCCCCTGCACTAGCCGCCCCAATCCACGGACCACCGCCACCGGAATACCTGATGTCTTGCCTTTGACGAGATCGGCCGCCCCGGCCAGCTCGTCCGCAACCACAGCCATGGTCACATGCAGCGGCCGCCCGTTGGCGTCATTTGCCCCGCGCAGATCGTCCGTCAGCTGCAGCCCCGCCGCGCCAATGGCGAGGTCCGTCTGCCCCACGCGCCACGGCCGTCCAACCGTATCGGTGACGACAATCCCGAGCCGAACACCAAACCGTTCCCGCAACCCTTCGCACAGCGCCCGCGCCGACCGATCCGGGTCCTCCGGCAATTTCAGCGCAAAACCCTCCGGCACATTGGACATGTCCAATCCCGCCGCGGCCATGATCATGCCCTGACGCGTCTCAACGATCCGCGTCACCCCTCCAGGATGCACGCGCTCGGCGACAACACGAACCGTATCGTCGGCAATCGCCTTTTCCCGATCCGCCGCCGGCACCTGCCGGCCTTCGGCCTTGGACACGATCTTGCTGGTCACCACCAGAACGTCGCCATCAACCAGCGCATGTTCCGGCCCCATTCCCGCAATCGCGGCCGAGATCAGCGCCACGAGATCATCGCCCTCGGCAATTTCCGGAATGCCGGTCACACCCCAAACGCTGAATGTTGGCACCGACATCTCTTGTTCTCCTCACCCCAGCGCCTTGAGGCGCGGCAGGATTTCCTTGGCATAGAGCGCCAGGAACCGGCTCTGATCCGTCCCCGGCGCATGGAACACCAGATGGTCGAACCCATAGTCGATATAGGTCTTTATCTGAGCCACATGCTCCTCGGGATCGCTCGACACGATCCAGCGTTTTGCGACGCGCTCGATCGGCAATTGCTCGGCGAGCTTTTCCATCTCCTCGGCATCCTGCACCGAGTGTTTTTCCTCGGCCGACAGCGAAAGCGCCGCCCAGTTCCGCGTATCCTCCAGCGCCCGCGCGGCGTCGGTATCAAACGACACCTTCACCTCGATCATCCGCTCGAACGGCTTTCCCGCCCGCGCCGATTCCTGTCGACCAATCGCCACGTTCGGCAGCAATTCATCCACATAGAGCGATGCGCCCTTGCCCGAGGTACAGATGAACCCATCCCCCTCGCGCCCGGCAAATTTCGCATTCAGCGGCCCGCCCGCTGCAATATAGATCGGCACCATTTCCTCGGGCCGATCATAGATCGTGGCGTTGACAGTCTTGTAGTACTGCCCCTCAAAACTGACCCGATCCTCGCTCCAAAGCTGCCGGATCAATTTGATAGCCTCGCGCAACCGCGCCGACCGCTCCTTCAGTTCCGGCCATTCGATACCGGTGGCGGGCACTTCATTGAGCCCCTCGCCCGTCCCGACGCCCAAAATGACGCGCCCCGGAAACATCGCCCCCAGCGTGCCGAACGCATGCGCCACGACCGACGGATGCAGTCGAAACGTTGGCGTCAGCACCGATGTGCCCAGCACGATCCTCTCGGTCTTGGCCAGCACCGCCGCCATCCAGGCCGGCGCAAATGGCGCATGCCCATCCGTATGCTTCCAGGGCTGAAAATGATCGCTGACAAAAACGGAGTCGAACCCGCCCTCTTCCGCCTCCACGGCAAATTGCAGCAGCTTATTCGGCCCAAACTGCTCCGCCGAAGCCTTATACCCGAAGCGCATTCTGCTTATCTCCTCCCGGGACGTCCCAACCATCTCGGTGTCGTCCTTCACCCCACCGCGTCATCCCCGCGAAAGCGGGGATCTCTCTCCCAGTCAGAGATTCCCGCTTTCGCGGGAATGACACCGTGGGAGGGGACGTTTCTCAGCGAAACGCCGGGATCACATGCCGCCCATAGCCGGCAATGATCTCTTCCTCGTCGCCGCTATCGAGATAGATATTGAACTGCGTCACGCCCGCCGCCTCGAGGTCGCGGATTTTCGCGACATGCTCATCCGGCTCGCCCAAGACGCAAAAACTCTCCACCACATCGTCGGTGATGAAATCGAGGAACGGATTATCCGCCTGCCCGTGCTTGGAATAGTCATAACCCCGGCGCTTCTCGATATAGCTCGTCAGGCTCTGTGGAACCTTGCCGCTCTCCGAACCATATTTTTCGACGATATCGGCCACATGGTTGCCCACCATGGCCGGGAACCATTTTACGTGTTCGATGGCCCGCTTCTTGTCGCCAAAATAGGCCGGCGCCGCCGCCATCGAACGATAGTTCGACATGTCCTTGCCCGCCGCCGTGCCGGCCTCGATGCACTGGTCGGTGAACCACTTGCAAAGGCCGGGATCGGCGATCTGCAGCACCACGCCGTCGGCGCTCTCGCCCGCCGTCTTCAGCGCCAGGGGACCATAGGCGGCAATCCAGCTCGGCATTTCGTGGCCTACGGCCCAGGGAAATTTCACCGGCGCGGGGATTTCGCCATAGGAAACTTCCTCGCCACGGACCATGGCCTTGGTCTTGTCGATGAACTCAGCCACCCGCGCCAGCGTCGCCGGCTTCTTGCCCATGACACGCATGGACGAGTCCCCGCGCCCCACCGCAAGGTCAAACCGCCCACCGCTCTGCTTGCTCAGCGAGCCAAAAATGGAAGCCGCCACCGACCAGTCGCGCACATCGGGATTGGTCACCAGCGGCCCGAAGCGCAGCTTGGTCGTGTGCTCCATGCACATGGCAATCGCCGCATAGCAATCGCGCCAGAGAATGTGCGAGTCATAGAACCAGCAATAATCGAAGCCCGCATACTCGGCCGCCCGCACCAGATAGCGCGCCCGCTCCGCTTCGATGAACCCCTTGAAGGTAATGCCGAATTCCATAGTCCCGTCCCCACGTTCCCTTCGGCCAATAAATTTGACCAGACGATCAAATTTTCACCGACCAATGACGATTGTCAACGGCCTTTATCGCGGGGAACGGCGGGCCTGCGGGAGCGTTGCAGCGAGGAGAATTGGCGCCTTGCCTTTGCAGTTTTGCTGCGCAACCATGCGCCCGGGAGGAACCAAAACATGCGCATCGGAGTACTCGGCAGCGGCCAGGTTGGCGGCGGCATTGCCCGCAAGCTCGCTTCGCTCGGCCACGACGTCATGATGGGCTCGCGCAGCGCGGCAAACAAGGCTGCCGACTTCCCGGGTATCCAACTTGGCACTGCCACCGAAGCCGCTTCCCATGGCGAGTGGGTGGTCAATGCCCTGCCCGGCGAAACCTCGCTGCGCGTTCTCGGCCAATGCGATATCGCCGGAAAAATCCTCATCGATATCGGCAATTACGACAGCGCCGTCGACCAGCCGATCGCCATCCCCCTCGGCGAGGCCATCCAGAAAGCCCATCCCGATACCCGCGTGGTCAAGACGCTCAACAGCATCAGCGCCCATCTCATGGTCGACCCCGCCAATCTGCAGCAAAAGCACTCGGTCTTCATCGCCTCAAACGACGAGGCGGCGAAACGCGAGGTTACGACGCTGCTCGAAAACTTTGGTTGGCAGGACATCATCGACCTCGGCGATCTCAGCGCCTGCCGTGCCATGGAACAGCTGATCCCGCTCTGGATGAGCCTTGAGCAAAAACTCGGCGGCCCGCAGTTCAATCTGGCGGTCATCCGCGGCTAGGCGGTCCAATAGGACCAATTGCCGAACCGATATCGGGCACCTTGGGCTGTTCTCGACTCTCGCATGGCTGTACACCGCCCTAAAGGGCGAGAGGATCAGCATGACCTATTCGGTTGATCGAGTTTTGGACGAGGCCGGCGCTGGCCGCTTCCAGCGGCGGCTCCTTGGTATTTTCGGCCTCGTCTGGGCCGCCGATGCCATGCAGGTCCTCGCCGTAGGCTTTACCAGCGCCTCCATTGCCACCAGCTTCGGCATTTCCGTGCCCGAAGCCCTGCAGATTGGCACGGTCTTCTTCCTCGGCATGCTGATCGGCGCCAGTCTCTTCGGTCGCCTCGCCGACCGTTTCGGCCGCCGCCGCGTCCTGCTCATCACCGTCGCCTGCGACGCCGTCTTCGGGCTGCTGTCGGTCTTCGCGCCCAACCTCTTCATGCTCTTCGCGCTGCGCTTCCTCACCGGCGTCGCCGTGGGCGGCACCCTGCCCGTCGACTATGCGATGATGGCCGAGTTCCTCCCCGCCAAGAACCGCGGCCGCTGGCTCGTCATCCTCGAAGGCTTTTGGGCCGTCGGCACCGTGGCCGTCGCTCTCGCCGCCTGGATCGCCAGCCTCTATGTCACGACCGATGCGTGGCGCTGGATTTTCGCCGTCACGGCCCTCCCCGCCCTGATCGGCATCTGGCTGCGCCTCTGGGTCCCCGAATCCCCGCTGTACCTCCAGCGTCGCAATCGCCCGGACGATCTCAAATCCGTGCTCAACACCATTCTTCGCACCAATGGCAAGGCCGAGCTGCCGCCCGATGCGGTCTTCGAAGCCCCCGTCGTCGAACCCATCCAGGGCATTTTCACCCCGGCCCTCCGCCGCCGTACCATTTCCATTCTCCTGGTCTGGTTCCTGGTGTCGATTTCCTACTACGGCATCTTCACCTGGCTCCCGGCGCGCCTTGCCCAGGATGGTTTTGGCTATGTGCGCGGCTATGGCTTCCTTGTCCTCGTCGCCATGGCACAGATCCCCGGCTATGCCCTCGCCGCCTGGGGCGTCGAAGCCATGGGCCGCAAACCTACCCTGATCAGTTTCCTCTTCCTCAGCGCTGCCGGCTGCATTCTCTTCCTTCTCGCCAGCGATGCCTATGTCGTCGGCGCGGCCATTCTCCTGATGAGCTTTGCCCTCCTCGGCACCTGGGGCGCGCTCTACGCCTTCACGCCCGAGCTTTACCCCACCGTGTCACGCGCCACCGGCATGGGCGCGGCCGGCGCCATGGCCCGCCTCGGCGGCCTCTTCGCTCCCTCGGTCATGGCCCTGGTCTTCGTGCAGAATTTTACCCTCGCCATCGGCCTCTTCGCCGGCCTTCTCATCCTCGGCGCTCTGGCGGCCACATTCGTCGACGCCGAGACGCGCCAGAAAGCACTGACCTGAAGAAGCGCCTCTAGGGCCGGATCACCCGCGAACCACGCCAGATTTCGTGGAATTCATAGGTGATCTCGGGCTTGCCAAACTCCTTGTAGAGGCAGCGCGCCTCGACCGAGAGGCCGTAGGCGATCATCGGCTTGTCGGCGATCAATGCCAGGCTCGGCTCCATGCCGTTCCACACCTCGCCGTCACAGGTAAAGGGCAGCGCCGTGGGCCGATCCGCCGCCGCCGTTTCCGACCGTTCGGCAAAATCGCCATGCCAGCTCGCCTTGTCCGGATTTTCGCAATCACCCGTACACACTGCATAACCGAGCTCGAACCCGTCCGTCGTGAAGGCAATATGCGGGATACCGCTTGAATCGATCTCGATATCCGGGCTTTCGCCAACCTTGTCGCCAAGCCCCAGCGGATAGCCCGACCAGTTCTCGCCCTCGGCCCCGGTGCAATCCTGGTCGCAATAGATATAGAGCAGTTGGCTATCGAGCCCTTCGACGTCGACGCCATAGCCGGTGAACAAGGCGACGCGCGGCCTTCCATCCGCCGTCAGGTCCATGCTCCAGGTCGGGTTGGGATGGGATCCGCTCCCCTGCGAAATCACCCGCGTCCGGCTCCAGTTCTCCCGGCGCCCACAGTCCCCATCACATTCGTAATAGTAGAGCCCGTCCTCAAGATCATTGCCCTCCTCATCGAAGGCATAGACCCCGGCGATCACCCTGGCACTGCCATTGGGCCCCAGCGCCAGCACCGGATAGTTGAAGCTCTCGGTATTGTAGCCAACCTGATTGGCAAGATTGGTCTCGGTCCAGCTTGTCGCCGCGGTGCAGTCGCTCTCGCACGCCATATAGAAGCCACCATAGTGGTCGGGCTCCACGAGATAATTGCTGTCCGACACCATAAAACGTGGCCTGCCGCTTTCATCAAGCGCAAAGGTGCGCTCGGGCAGCCGGTTGCGACTGATATTGGACATAATCCCATCGGCGGTGGACACCACCTTGCCGATCCGCCAATTGCCCTCATCGAGGCAATCGAAGTCGCACTCGGCATAGTAGTAGTCCGTGCCATTGCCCCCCTCTGGCGACCACCCTGCCCCCAGAATGCGCGGCGCCCCCTCCGGCGTCAGCGCCAATTGCGCCTTGACCGCCTGCGGCAGTTTCAGGGCCACGCGGCTCCATGCTGCATCCTGGGTACAATCGCCACCCGCACAGAGCCCATAGTAGAGCGTATCGCGATTGCCCTCGCCAAAGCCGACAAAGGCCGCCTGCATGCCCCTTTCGGCGTGGAAGGCCAGCGAGGCGCTCGAAGATTCCTCCTCCGGCGCAAGATAGGCGCCCCCGCTTGGCCCCGACATGTCGACCGGGCTCAGCACGACCGGCTGCGCCGCCCCATTCGTGGCTTTCTCCTTGGCGGCGACGCCATGAATCGCCAAGAGCACAGAGATGAAGACCCCAGCAAAACGCAGCATTCTTTTCCTCAAGGACAGCGCGATGCACGGCAATAGGCGAGGCGGGGAGCACTTTTCCAGTCCCATGTATTATGCGCGCGGGCATAATTGCCCCGGTTTTCCGCCATTTCGCGGGGCTTTACGCTTGCTGTCATCATATCGAAGAAAAGCTTGTGGGAAGCGCTTGAACCCACCGGCATCGCCAGCTATAACCCCGCCACGTCGCGCATCGCACTGGCCCACCAGCGCATCCCGAGCGACACCTGACGGAGTATAGCGCAGCCTGGTAGCGCACCTGCTTCGGGAGCAGGGGGTCGAGTGTTCGAATCACTCTACTCCGACCAATCAAGCCCGGCTTCTTCGGAAGCCGGGCTTTTTGTTTGCTCTTGGCACCACCCCATAGTGACAAAGAAAAAGGGCCGGCCCGAAGGCCAGCCCTAAAATTCGTCTCTGCAAAAAAGCTCAGCTCTTGCGGCCGAGAATGTTCCAGGCGCCGGTCACGGTCAGTGCGGCCAGAGCCATCTTCAGCACGTCCCAGACGAGGAACGGCTGCACGGCCTTGGCCCATGCCGAAGCCACGACATTGGTCTGGTCGATCCACTGTGCCTGGCCCGAGAGCAGCAGCAGCCAGGCAAAGCCCAGCGCCAGCAGCACAGCTTCACCAACCAGCATGGCGCCGAACAGCGTCATCGGCTTGGCCGAAGCGCCACGATCGGCGGCAAAGCCGATGATGCCGGCCATGACGAGGAAGCCGAGGAGGAAGCCGCCGGTCGGGCCCATCAGGTAGGGAAGGCCGCCGCCGGTGGCGAAAACGGGAAGACCCATGGCGCCCTGCGCCAGGTAAAGAGCAACGGTCGCAACGCCGATGCGCGCGCCGAAAGCAGCTGCAAGAGCGGCAATGGCAAGGCTCTGCAAGGTCACCGGAACCGGCCAGACCGGCACGTTGATCTTGGCAGCAATCGTGATCACCAGAGTGCCGAGCACCACAGTCGCGAGATTGGTCGCGAGCTTTGCCGCATCGGACTTGGGCTGGAAGGCGCCGAGCAGCGTATTGGGCGTGGTCAAAGTGACGGCCATTTCATACCTTTCTTGCAGAAGACACGGTTGCGCTGCTGAGCGCGCCGTGTTCGGTCGACATGTTCTAGTCTGTCATTTTTGTTGGCGCAATGGCTCCGCTTTCTTCCCTCACCTTCGATACCGCCTTTCGCCCCGAGATCGGTGCCGCCGTCGCGCTGGCCCCAGGCCTTGCGCGCGTCACCGCGCCAAATGCCTCGCCCTACACCTTCACCGGCACCAACAGTTTTCTCATTGGCAAAGACAAGGTGGCTGTGGTCGATCCCGGCCCCGAGGATGCAGCCCATCTCGAATCGCTCCACCGCGCGATCGATGGCCGCCCCCTGACCGCAATTCTCCTCACCCACACCCACCGCGACCACAGCGCCGCCGCCGCAGATCTCGCCCAGCGCTGTAGCGTCCCCCTGTGGTCCGGGGGGCGACACCGCCTCTCCCGCCCTCTCCGCCGCTTCGAGCGCAATCCAATCAAGCGCTCCTGCGACTGGGGTCTCATTCCCGACCGCATCCTCGTCGATGGCGAAACCATCACCGCCGGCGACATGGCCGTCATGGTCCACACCACTCCCGGCCACTGCGCCAACCACCTCGCCTTCGGCCTTCCCGAGGCCGACATTTTGTTATCTGGCGATCATGTCATGGGCTGGAACTCGACCCTCGTCGCCGTCCCCGACGGCTCCATGGCCGACTATTTCGGCTCGCTCGAAAAAGTCATCGCCCTGCCCTATCGCCAATACCATCCCGCGCATGGCGGCCCCATCGCCAACGGCCCGGCCCATGCGGAAGCGCTTAAAGTCCACAGGCACATGCGCAATGGCCAGCTCCTCGCCGCGGTCGGCAACGGCGCAAAAACGCTCGGCGCTGTGGTGAGGGCGATCTACCCGACCCAGCCGGCAAGAATCCGCCTGGCCGCAAGGATGACCATGGCCGCCCATGTCGAATATCTGGAAGAGCGCGGCTCGCTAACGGTCAGCCGCGGTATTCTTGGGATGCGATTGGCGCCGGCGTGAGCCTCTTCACCTCCCCCATAGGGAGAGGTGTCAGTTCCGCTGGAAACCCACGGCGCCCTCGCGCCCGGTCTGCCCGCGGTGGCGCAGCATATGATCGGCCAGCACCAGCGCCATCATCGCCTCGCCCACCGGCACGGCGCGAATACCCACGCAAGGATCATGACGACCCTTGGTGATGATATCGACGTCTTCATTGCCCGTCGTCACCGTCTGGCGCGGCGTGATGATCGACGACGTCGGCTTCACCGCAAAGCGGCACACAATGGGATCGCCATTGGAAATGCCGCCCAAAATCCCACCGGCATGGTTGGAGAGGAAATAGGGCTGCCCCTCGCCCGCGCGCATCTGGTCGGCGTTCTCAACACCCGTCAGCGCCGCGGCACCAAAGCCATCGCCAATTTCGACCGCCTTCACCGCATTGATGCTCATCATCGCCGAAGCGAGGTCCGCACTCAGCTTGCCATAGACCGGCGCACCCCAGCCCGCCGGCACGCCCTCGGCGACGACCTCGATGACCGCACCCACGGAATTACCATCCTTGCGGATGCCATCGAGGTAATCGGCCCAGAATTCCGCGGCCTTGGGATCGGCGCAGAAGAACGGGTTCTCCCCAACCTGATCCCAGTCGAAATTATTGTAGTCGATCTTGTGCGGCCCAACCTGCACGAGACTTGCGCGAATGGTCACCCCAGCCAGCACCTGCCGCGCCACCGCGCCAGCCGCCACGCGCGCCGCGGTTTCGCGCGCCGAAGTGCGCCCGCCGCCGCGATAGTCGCGAATGCCGTACTTCTGGTCATAGGTGAAATCGGCGTGCCCCGGACGATATTTGTCCCGGATTTCCGAATAGTCCTTCGAGCGCTGGTCGGTATTTTCGATCAACAGCGAAATCGGCGTGCCCGTCGTGCGCGGCCCGTCAGTGCGTTCGTCCTCGAACACGCCCGAGAGGATCTTTACCTCATCGGCCTCGCGGCGCTGCGTCGTATATTTGCTCTGCCCGGGCTTGCGCCGATCAAGATCGCGCTGGATGATTTCCGGCGTCAGCGTGATGCCCGGCGGGCAGCCATCGACCACCACGCCAAGCGCCGGCCCATGGCTTTCGCCCCAGGTGGTGAAACGGAAAAGATGCCCAAACGAATTGAAAGACATGGCGCCGCCCTTTGTTGGCTGCGGTTCTAGGTACCGGAAGGCGTCAGGTCAATCGACCGGCGCGTCCCAAGTGTTCTTCGCCTTGTGCAGCGCCATCTTGCCGCCGACGAAATGGGCAATGACGCCCTGCGGAGGCGGCCAGTTCATCACCTCTTTGCGCGAGGTGCCTTCCACCAGGTGCCAGAGCACCCGCAGCACGCCGCCATGAGCAACGACCACCGCGTGGTGAGTAAGCTCACGCGCGAAATCGAGCAGGCGCACCGCCACGTCGTCATAGTTCTCGCCGTCCTGCGGCCGGAAATGCCAATAGCTCTCGTCCCGCTCGCCCGGCGCAAAAGCGGCCTGTTCGCGCGCAATCTCGGCATGCAGCCGGCCCTCAAAAGCCCCGAAGGAAATTTCAATGAGCCGCTTGTCTTGGATCACCGGCGGCAGTTCCACGTCAAAGGCCGCGCGCATGCGGTCCATGGTCTCCGAAGCCCGGCTCAGCGGCGAGGCGAACCAATTGAGCGACGTGGGATCAACACCCTCGCGCTCCAGCATCTCGCGCAGCAAAATGCCATTGGCGTCCGCCTGCATCTGCCCCTTGCGATTGAGCGGAATATCCTTGCTGCCCTGATAGCGCTGTTCGCGGTTCCAGTCGGTTTCGCCGTGGCGAGCGAAGTAGAAATCCGGCCAATCGTGGGCAGTCATGGGCATAAACGCGCCGACCGGGCGCGACCTTCAGCTAGGAGGAATGGACGCGGCCACCCTAACCATTTTCGCTTGCGATACCAGAGGGCAAAGGCGGAAAGCTGCCATGTCCCAAAGCCTTGATCTGGAACCGTCCCCGCGCTTGTGGCACATGAGTGCCACCTGCCTTTTCGAGGTTCCCATGCCGCTTTCATCAGCCGAAATCGCCTCCGCCCTTGCCGCCATCGTCGGCGCCGATGCCGTCATCAGCGACACGAGCAAAATGGGCGCCTGGCTCAACGAACCCCGCAAACGCTTCCACAAGACCGCCGCCGCCGTCGTCACCCCGCCCAGCGTCGAAGCCCTGCAAGCCATCGTCCGCTGGGCCAATGAAAACCGCATCGGCCTCATTCCCCAGGGCGGCAATACCGGCCTTGTCGGTGCCCAAGTGCCGCTCTTCGGCACCGAAGTCGTCATAAGCCTCGCCCGCCTCGATCGCATCCGTTCCATCGACACCGCCGCCGGCGTCATGACCGCCGAGGCCGGCGTCATCCTCGAAAACGCCCACAAATCAGCCGAAGCCCAAGGCGCCATGTTCCCGCTCTGGCTCGCCTCGCAAGGCTCCGCCCGCATCGGCGGCGTGCTCTCTTCGAACGCCGGTGGCGTCAACGTCCTCGCCTATGGCAATGCCCGCGAACTCACCATGGGCGTCGAAGCCGTCCTGGCCGATGGCAGGCTCTACCAGGGCCTCAACGCGCTCAAAAAAGACAATACTGGCTACGACCTCAAAGACCTGCTCGTCGGCGCCGAAGGCACCCTTGGCATCATCACGGCAGCGACCCTCAAAATCTTCCCGCTCCCCGAGGACCACGAAACCGCCCTCGTCAACGTCGCCTCGCCCGAAGCCGCGCTCGACGTTTTCCAATTGATGCGCCAGCGTCTCGGCAGCCGCCTCAATGCCTTCGAGCTGATCCCCCATATCGGCCTCGATTTCCAGCTCCGCCACGGCATGCTCGACGCCGACCCCACCGCCAGCCCATCCCCCTGGTACGCGCTGATCGAAGTCACCCGCATGGCCGGCACGCCACCCGGCGCTCTCCAATCCGCCCTCGAAGCCACCTTCGAGAAATCCCTCATCTCCGACGCCGTCATCGCCGAATCCCTAGCCGACCGCACCCGCATGTGGGCGTTCCGCGAGCAGATGAGCGAGTGCCAGTCCAAGGAAGGCGCCTCGATCAAGCACGACGTCTCGGTCCCCATCGCCGCCGTGCCGGCCCTGATCGCCGAAGGCTCAGCCGCCGCCGAACGCCTCTCCCCCGGCATCCGCCCCGTCCCCTTCGGCCACATGGGCGACGGCAATATCCACTTCAATTTCTCCCAGCCCGCCGGGGCGGACTCCAAGGCCTTCATGGCCCAATATGATGAAGCCCTGCACGAGGTGATCTACGAGGTCGTGCTGAAGCTCGGAGGCTCCGTCTCAGCCGAACACGGCATCGGCCAGCTGAAGACGGACCTCCTCAAGCAAGTGAAAGACCCGGTGGCGCTGGAAATGATGCGCGCCATCAAGACCGCGCTGGATCCCAATGGGATTCTCAATCCCGGGAAGATGCTCGGGTAGCGCCGTCCCTCTCTCACCGCGTCATCACCGCGAAAGCGGGGATCTCATCTTGTACAGAGGGATTCCCGCTTTCGCGGGAATGACATCGTGCGCGAGTCCCCATGTTACCCAGTACCCCCAATGTGCGTTCTTGCGCCGAGCCTCTCCCTGCCCCATCTCTCCGCCATGCTGCTCGACATAAAATTCCTCGACGACGCCACGCGGCCGCCCGTTCCCGTTCTGGAAAACCTCACCGCGGCCCAGCGCGCGCCCGGCCATCACCTGCGCATGATCCACGATCACCTGCGCGACAACATGGTGACCCTCGGAAAGCTCATCGAGCGCGCCAATGCCCGCCAGGCCAGTCTCGCTGACATCGCCGTCGAAACCGACAACATGGCCATGGTCGCCAACTACCGGCGCTTTGGTAACCTCTGCGGCCAGCACTGCGGCATCGTGAATACCCATCACACGATCGAGGACCACCACCTCTTCCCCGTGCTTGGCCAGCAGGGCCCCGCCTTCAAGGCCATCGCCGACCGGCTTACGGCCGAGCACGTCGTCGTCCACGAACTGCTCGAACGCCTCGTCGCCGCCCTCAACGACCTCGCCGCAGAGCCAAGCGAAACCCGCTTCAACCAGGCGCGAGAGATCTACCACGCGCTCGAACGCGTGCTGCTCTCCCACCTCGGCTGGGAAGAAGAAGCCATGGGCGATGCCTTGGGCTATTTCGAGATAATGTAGCCCACGTCGCGGCGTCTCAAAACACACGGCGTCATTCCCGCGAAAGCGGGAATCTCTGTTTTGCGTGCAAGGAGATTCCCGCTTTCGCGGGAATGACGCCGGTGGGCTAGTCAGCAGGCCGGACTAAAACAAATCCATCTGCCCGCCACCACCGCCAGCAACCTTCTTCGCCTTCACCACCACCGGCTCCGGCTTTTCCTCGGTCACTTCCACGATCAATCCGGGATCATCATCCCGCGCCGAATTGACCCTTGTGGACACCGGATGAAATTTCAGCACCCCATCCTCAAGCGGCAGCGCCATCTGCGCCGCCTCTTCTGCACGAACCTCGCGCACATTGAGCCAATCGTCGATCTGCTGCCGGCCCATCAAAATCGCCGGCATCCGATCATGCACCACGGAAAGCTGCCGATTGGCCGCCACGGTAATGGTCGCAACGCTGTCGACCTCCTCGCCCTCCGGCCCGCTCCAGGTCGCATAAAGCCCCGCCAGCGCCATCGGCTCGCCGTCAGCGCGCGTGATGTAATAGGGGCGCTTTTTCTTGTCTGGCCCGGTGTGCCATTCATAATAACCGCTCGCCGGCACCACGCAGCGCCCGTGCTTCAGCGCATCGCGAAACGCCGGCTTCTCGGCCATGCTCTCGGCCCGAGCATTAATCAGCAGCGGAAATTCGCGCGGGTCCTTTACCCAGCGCGGCACCAGCCCCCAGCGGGCAAAATGCCCCTCACGCCGCCCGCCCTCTTCCCAGATGGCCGCGACCGGCTGGGTTGGCGCCACATTGTAGCGCGGCATCATCGGCAGCGTGTTCAGCAGCTGAAAAAGCTGCGCCATCATTTCGGGCGGCAGGGTCACCGCATAGCGTCCGCACATATTTTTCTCGCTCGATCGCGACCTCCCCCAGCCTTTGTCGGGAATGAAAGGGGGAATTGAAACTCTTTGAGGTACACTTATGGCCTCGAGTGACGAATCGCAAACCAGCTCCGGCCATGACCGACCAACCAAACGCCGCCAGTGTCGGCATCGTACGCCACGGCAAAATCCTGCTCATCAAGCGCGCCTTCGCGCCCTACCAGAATCTCTGGACCTTTCCGGGTGGCCGCATGGAGCCGACTGAAACCGTCGAGCAATGCGCCATTCGCGAGGTGCAGGAAGAGCTCGGCCTCACCGTGCGCAATCCGCGCCACGTCATCACCCAGGAGCTTGGCCGCGACGGCACCTACCGTCTCGCCGTCTTCACCACCACCGACTATGTCGGCACGATCAAGCCCTCCGACGAAATCTCGGACCACAAATGGGTCGATCCGGGCATGCTGATCGCACTCCGCACCACGTCCCGCCTCGATGACGTGATCAAAGAGTGTTTCAAGGTTCTGGGCCAAAACTGGTAAGAGGCCGCATGCGCGCTTTCCTCCGCCCCATCATCAGCCTTGTCATGGTGCTCTGCGCCGTCGTGCCATCCCTCGCCATCGACCCGCCCTATCAGCGGCAGATGGAGCGGCTCGCCGAGGTCATGGGCAGCCTCTACTATCTGCAGCCCCTGTGCAAAACCGGCACCGAGGATTGGCGCGCCCAGATGGCCGAACTGATCTCGCTCGACGAGCCCGACGAAGACCGTCGCCAGCGCCTCGCCGGGGCCTTCAACACCGGCTATACCGGCTTTTCCCGTCTCCATCGTCATTGCACCCCAGCCTCGCGCGAAGCGCTGAGCCGCCTGCTCTTTGAAGCCCAGCAGCTTGCCCGCGCCATCCATACGCGCTTTGCCGAATAGGCGGGGCGGGAAAAAGCTGCAATTGCCTACCTCCCGTTAACCTTCGGCTTACTTCTGCCGCGCCAATGGACGGGGTGCGTGCTACGGGATCATGCATGAGCACCACCAAGTCAATTTTCTCGTCGGCATCTGGCCAGGGCCCGTTCGAACAGGGTCAGGCCGAGCGCCAGATTGCGCTCGAATACCTGGCCGAAGCCTGGAACGAAGCCGAGGAAGACGGGCTCGAAACCGCAGCCCTCGCCCATGCTTCGCTCTTTGCCGCGCTCGCCACTTTCGTGCGCATGCATGGCGATGAAGCCACTGCCGAGCTCATCGCGCAGTTGCCCGACCGTATCCGCACCGGCGAATACAATCTCGAGCGCATTCTCCAGTAGCGAGACCGCTTGCCTAAAATCTCCCGATCCCTCTCAATGGGGCCGAGGAGATTGCCATGCACCGTCTTTTCGTCCTTGCCGCCGTCGCCCTCTTTGCGACGCCCGCTCTCGCCCAGAACGCTGAAGTCTGGCCGGTGCCGGAGATCAGTTCCGATCTCTCCCTGCTTCCCGAACCCGTCCGCGCCAAGCGCGAAGCCCTTATCGCGGCGGCCCGCTCCGGCGATATCGAAGCCCTGCGCCCGATCATGGAAGCCCAGGAGCACCCGCCGACGGTCAGCTATGGCGGCCCCGACGATGCCGTCGCCTATCTCAAGAGCACATCGGACGACGAGGAAGGCCACCAGATCCTCGGCCTCCTGCTCGACCTTCTCGACCAGCCCTATGCCTATTTTCCCGATGGAGAAGGCACGACCTATTATGTCTGGCCCTATCTCGCCGAACTCGACCTGGCGACACTGACGCCCGAGCAAACCGTCGACGCCTATCGCCTGCTCGATGCCGACCAGCTCACCGAACTGCAGGAATTGCAGGCCTGGTACTATTGGCGCGTCTTCATCAGCGACACGGGCGAATGGACGGCTTTTGTCGCGGGGGATTGAGCCGGCCGCAACCAAAAGTCCGGCGCCTCCCCGTCACGAGGAACTGTTCCTTGTGACGCCACTACCCCCACCCTTAGTCCCTCCCCACAAGGGGGAGGAGACGAAAGAGCCGTGTCATTGAGGCAAGCGCCTCCCTCCCCTTGATGGGGAGGGAATGAGGGTGGGGTGAAGGAGAGCCACGAAGCAGCCAAAGTGAACACTTCCCTCCGGGAGGGATGGGAGGGCGGGAATACCCCTCTCCATCAAGCGAAGGGTGTCGCCTCCTGCATGGGGCTGATCCAGTGGAACACGCTATTGCCCAAGCGTGAGCCCGCTCGATCGCCAGCTCGTCCCTGGTCTTGGGCGGCCTGTCCCTGTCACGCTTGGGCCGGCAGCGCCTCAAGTAACCGCATCGGCTGCCCCTTGCTCGGCGTCGTCAGCTCGCCCTGCCACATCACCTTGTGCCCACGCACAATCGTGCCCACCGGCCAACCGGTCACCTCAACCCCATCATAGGGCGTCCAGCCGGCGCGGCTCTTGATCCACTCATTGGTGATGGTCTCGCGCCGCTTCACGTCGACAATGGTCAGATCGGCATCATAGCCCACCGCAATCCGCCCCTTGCCGGCAATGCCAAACAGCCGGTTCGGCCCATGGCTCGTCATATCGACAAACCGCTGCAGGCTGAGCTTCCCCGCATTCACATGGTCCAGCATGGTCGGCACCAGCGTCTGCACCCCGGTCATGCCCGAATGGCTGGCGGGATATGCATGGTCCTTTTCCTCGCGCGTATGCGGCGCGTGATCAGACCCCAGAATATCGGCCACCCCATTCTCGACACCCTTCCAGATGCCTTCCCGATGGATCTTGTCGCGCACCGGCGGGTTCATCTGCGCATAGGTCCCGAGCCGCGTGTAAGCCGTCTCGTCCAGCGTCAGATGGTGCGGCGTCACTTCCACCGAAGCCACGTCCTTGTGGTCGGCGAGATAAACGATCTCTTCCTTGGTCGAGATATGCAGCACATGGATGCGCTTTCCGGTCTTGCGCGCCAGGTTCACCAGCCGCGTCGTGCAGCTCATCGCCACTTCGGGCGAGCGCCAGACCGGATGGCTCGACGGATCGCCCGGCACGCGCAGGTGCTTGCGCTCTTCGAGCATGTATTCGTCTTCCGAGTGGAAAGCGGCGCGGCGCGAAATCGCGCGCAGGATCGCCTCAACCCCGGCATCGTCCTGTACCAGCAACGAGCCCGTCGAAGAGCCCATGAACACTTTTACGCCCGCACAACCCGGCAGCTTTTCGAGCACAGCCAGCTCGCCGACATTCTCGTGCGTGCCGCCGATGTAAAAGGCAAAATCGCAATGCATGCGATTGGTGCCCGCCGCGATCTTGGCTTCAAACGTTTCGCGGGTCGTCGTCAGCGGATTGGTATTGGGCATTTCGAACACGCCAGTCACCCCGCCCATGACCGCGCCGAGCGAACCCGTCTCCAGGTCTTCCTTATGCGTCAGCCCCGGCTCGCGAAAATGCACCTGCGTATCGATCACACCGGGCAGGATATGCAGGCCCTTGCAATCGACAACCTCGGCCGCATCGCCCGCGATCGTGCCGAGCGCAACAATCTTGCCGCCCTTCACCGCAATATCGGCGAGACCTTCGCCATCGTGATTGACCACCGTGGCGTTCTTGAAAATCGTGTCGTACTGCGCCATGTCTGCGGTCTCCGCTGGTTCCGGTTCAGGGCTGGTTTAGCGGAGGAAAACTCCGTGAGGCAAGGCATCATGACCATTCATCTGCGCAACGACCGCGTTGTTTTTCGCTTCTCCGGTCCCGAAGCGCATCGCCTCATCAATGATGTCGTGACCGGCGTCATGCCCACTTCCCCCGAAGAACCGGCCAGCCTTTGGGCTCTCCTCTCCCCACAGGGCAAGATTCTCGCCGAAGGCCTCGCCGGCTGGGCCGAAGACGCGCTCTGGCTCGACGTCCACACCTCGGTCGCCGACGATTTCTTCAAGCGCATGCGCATGTATCGCCTCCGCGCCAAGGTCGAGATCGACGATCTCAGAAAAACCCACCGCATGGGTTTTGCGACCGAAGCCTCCGACCTCTCCCACAAGGACCGCCGCGGCCCCCTCGCCCTCGGTTTTCGCATTATTGCGCCCGTCGAAGCCACGACCGACTGGTCCAGCGACGACACCGCCTATCACACTGCCCGCATTGCCAATGGCATCCTGCATCAGGGCAATGACTTCCCCGCCAACGACACCTTTGCCCATGACATCGGCATGGACATCCTCGATGGCATCGACTTCGTCAAAGGCTGCTATGTCGGCCAGGAAGTCGTCAGCCGGATGAAACACCGCGGCACCGCCCGCCGCCGCCCCGTCATCGTCTCCGGCATCGACGCGCCCGCCGGCACCCCCGTCATCGCCGGCGGCCGCGAAGCCGGCACGATCGGCCAGGTCGTCGACGGCAAAGCCGTCGCCATCCTCCGCCTCGACCGCATCACGGACGTCACTGCCGCCACCGTCGATGGCAACCCCGTCACCCTCGCCCTCCCCGCCTGGGCCACCTACCAGTTCGGCGAAGCCGTCACCGAAGACGCGGAATAACCCCCGCCCTCATTCCCTCCCCACAAGGGGGAGGGAGGCGCTGGGCTCAGCCGTCTCGGTTCCTTCGTCTCCCTCCCCCTTGTGGGGAGGGATCAAGGGTGGGGGTATCGGCAATCACCCCACTCGCCTTTCACCATTCCTTCTCGAATCGGACGCATCTGTTAGTGTCACCGCCAACAGTCTGCTAACGAACTCGACCCCTATGGCCCGCACAAGCTCACGTGCCTGGCAGCGCATGCTGTCGGGTCGCCGCCTCGATATTCTTGACCCCTCGCCCGTCGATGTGGAGCTGTCCGACATCGCCCACGGCCTCGCCCGCGTTGCGCGCTGGAATGGCCAAACCATTGGCGATTATCCCTTTTCCGTCGCGCAGCACTCCGTCCTCGTGCTCGAACTCTTCCGCGCCTCGAACCCCGAGGCCGCGCCCGCGCACCTCCTCCAGACGCTCCTCCACGACGCGCCCGAATATGTCATGGGCGACATCATTTCCCCCTTCAAAACGGCCATGGGCGGGAACTACAAGGACGTCGAGAACCGCCTGCTTTCAGCGATCTACCTGCGCTTCTCGCTGCCCGCGACCCAATCTGTCCCCCTGAAAAAACAGATGAAAAAAGCCGACCAGGAAGCGGCCTATTTCGAGGCCACCAGCCTTGCCGGCTTCGAACCCGCGGAAGCCATAAAATTCTTTGGCGAACCGGGGGTTGCAGCCTTCGAAATCGAGCAGTTCGACCGCCTGATCCAGCCCTGGCCGACGCGTGAAGCGCATGACCGTTTCATCGCCACTTTCGAGGCCATCGCAGAACTTATCCCCGCCCCCTGAACCCGTGTCAGAATTAACCAAGGCTTAAGGAAAGGGTCGCTTCGTCGCGCGTTCATGGTTACTGATCCGTTAATAGTGTGCGCTCGCACTGGATCAGAATGGGACGCCTGCCATGAACCTGCCGACCCTGCCCTCGCTTTTGAGCCTGATCACAGCCGCACTCGTGCTGTCCCTCGCCCCGGCCAGCGCCGATGGCTTCGATCCGAGCAAGCTGCTCATCCTCGACGAGGAGAATGGCGTTCGTTACGAGGATTGGGTGTCCACCGACCCGCTCGACACGCAGATGATCAAGAAGATCGAGGCCGGGCGGGTGAGCTATGTCACCATCAAGCGCACGTCCACCGGCACCTATTCGAGTGACGGGATCGACTCGGCCCATGTGCAGTATCCCGGCGTCATCGAACCCGATAACCCACGGAATAATTTCAGCTTTTCAAGCTGGAACAACGGCCAGTGGACCCGCCTCAAGACCTCTAGCGGCAATTCCTACGTCTCGATTTCCAGCTACAAGACGCATCGCGGCGAGACGCGGACTTGCACCTGCATCTCGACCGCAAGCTATTGGTATTGCTAACCAAATAGCCAACCGCGCTTGAACTTGTAGAAGACGTGCAGCCCGATCTGGGTCACCTTTTCCATGCGCGGGGCCCAGGTGGGGCGCACATAGGTCGCGTGGTAGTGCGTGGCAGTGCCCACTTCGGTCAGATAGAGTTCGCCATTGAGATAGCGGTCGGCAATGTCCTCGGCCTGGACCCAGGGCTCACGCTCGCTGATCACTTCCGGAATACCGTCGCAAGCGAAGGAGAACTGGCAAGCGTTGCGCTTGTTCTGGTTCTGGAACACCACGCCGCAAATGGTATCGGGATAGCGATGATCCTTCACCCGGTTCATCACCACTTGCGCCACGGCAACCTGGCCGCGATAGGCCTCGCCACGGGCCTCAAAATAGATAGCGGTCGCCAGGCACCATTTTTCGCGGTCCGAAACCTCAACCGGTGCCGTCGTCGAATAGGCCCCGGTTACCGGCGCATTGGCGCGGGCATAGGCCAGCTGTTCCGAGGCCATGGCGGGGATCGGATCGGTCGGCGTCAGCGAGGCGGTCTGCGGCGCGATACCGGCAATGGCGTCGAGCGCCGCGGCAGTCGCCGGGTCGATTGACGCCACCGACATGCGCGGGCCCACTTCTTCGGGCGCGTCTTCAAGCTCTGCAATGCGCGACTGGCCGAGCACATTCGGATCGCCCGCCGGATCGCGCAACGAAGCAATGCGGACGCGGGCTTCCTCAAAATTCTTCGAGAAGGCAACGACATCGACGACCGGCTTGTAGCGATCGGTCTTTTCGGACCGATTGGGGCCGGTAAAGCTAATTGAATCAAACAGATGGTCGACAGAACCGGTGATGACCGGATCGGCGCCGGAATAGCTCAGGCTCGCAAGGGCAAGGTTGGGCTTTGCAGTTTGTGTCTGGGGCAGATCAGCGGACGGGCCAAAGGCGCCGCCGGCAAGGCCTGCGTAAGCAAGGGACGCAACAACGCCCAACGCCATCGTCCTGGCGACGGGCAATCCCCGGCGAACCGCTCTAGCCGCGTGCTGACGCACGACCGGCCGGTGTGGATGGGCCATAAACTCTACTCAACGCTACGCAACACGAACAAGACCGGCAAAAGTGACGCTAAAATGCCGACGATCGTGATGATCTCTGATTAAGGTTAGCGCCGAGTAAATAGGTAAACGGGCGCGCAAAGGGTCAAAGCGCGGCCATCAGAGGGCAGAAATGTGATTGGCGGATTTGTCGCAGTACCTATGTACAGGCGGCCCGCACTGGCTCCACCTGTTCAAGCACACCGGCAAGACTGAAGCGCACGGACAAGGACCGGGAATTGACTGGTGTCACCCGCGTCGTCAGGTTCTGCGCCCCTGCCAGCATATCGAGAAAGGCCAGTGTATCGGCGGTCTTGTCAATCACGAGCGCCGTATTGCTGGCATTGACCAGCAGGGTGCGGCTGCGCGGCGATTGCAGATCGACCTGCAGGGTAATCCCCGCATCTCGCCCCAGCGCAGACATGGTGTTTCCCGCATAGGCAAAGGCCACGCTGAGGTTCCCCGCCTCGCAGGCAATGGTCATCGTCGCAGGTTGCCGCCCGCTCGGCCGGGCCGGGATAAGCTGTTCGGATTCAAAGCTCACGCTCAGCGCCTCGGTCGCCCCGGCGCCATCGCGAAAGATCGCGTCATAGCAGGCAAGACGCTCGCTATCGCCGCCGATGGCAGCGCATTGCGCCCCGGACTGAGCAAAGGCCGGGGCCGCAAACATGGCGCCAAGCATAGTCAGCGTCGCGAAACCCCTGATCCCAATCACCAGCATTATCCCCCCATTAGTCTCGCTAGTCTTTTGTCACGTTCTTATATCGTGACCAATGCCCGCGATTAAAATGGCTTCATGGAAAAGTGTGGCGCGTCAGGTTGCCGCTTGCGCCAGCGTCAGCCGCGCCACCGGCACGCGGTAGGGCGCACAGCTGACATAGTCGACCCCAAGCCCCGAGAAGAATTTCAGCGACACCGGATCGCCTGCATGCTCCCCGCAAATGCCGATCTTGAGCCGCGGATTGGCCGCCCTGCCCCGCTGGATGGCAATGGAAATCATCTCGCCCACGCCCTTCTCGTCAATGGTGACGAAAGGGTCGCGCTCATAAATGCCCTTGCGCTGATAGACCGTGAGGAAGGTCGGCGCATCGTCGCGCGAAATCCCAAAGGTCGTCTGCGTCAGATCGTTCGTCCCGAAAGAAATGAAATCGACCATGCCGGCAATATCGCCTGCCCTGAGACAGGCACGCGGCAGTTCGATCATCGTCCCGAACGAGAATTTCACCTTTTCCGATTTCAGCAGGCCCGAATTGGCGACGATGGCCATGGTGCGTTCGCGCACCCAGGCGACCTCGCTGGCGGTCGAGACGAAGGGAACCATCACTTCCACCGGGATCGGCTTATTCAGCCGCTCACTGGCCTCCCGCGCCCCGGCGATGACAGCCTGCATCTGCATCTGCAGAATTTCGGGATAGGTGATGGCCAAGCGAACCCCGCGATGCCCAAGCATCGGGTTCACCTCGGCAATGCGCTCAAGCCGCAGGCGCAGCGCCCGCACCGCCACGCCAAGCGACGCCGCCGTTTCCTCGATCTCTTCATCGTTACGCGGCAAAAATTCATGCAGCGGCGGATCAAAGAGCCGCACCGTCACCGGCAACCCGCCCATCACCGAGAACAGCGCCGAATAGTCGCCCGTCTGGAAATCGACGAGACCGTTTACAGCAAGGCTGCGCGCCTCTTCGTCCTCGGACAGGATCATGCGCCGCAGCGCCACGAGGCGCTCGGGCGAGAAGAACATGTGCTCGGATCGCGCGAGGCCAATGCCCTCCGCACCAAAGCTCAGCGCCGTCGCAGCCGACTCAACCGTTTCCACATTGGTGCGCACGGCAATGGACCGGCTGGCATCGGACCAGCCGAGCAGCGTGCCGATATTGCCGCCGATATGGGGCTGGGCCAATGGCAGCGTGCCAAGATAGACCGAGCCATCGCTGCCATCGATGGTGAGCCGATCACCCGGCCGCAATTCGCGCGAACCGATGCGGCAAACCATCTCCACAGTATCAACCGACAGCGTGCGCACCCCGGCCACACAGGGTTTTCCCGTGATACGCGCAATCACACCGGCATGGCTGGTCATGCCGCCGCGGGCGGTAAGAATGCCCGTCGCCGCCTTCATGCCCTCGATGTCGGCCGGCCCGGTCTCGTTGACCACCAGAATGCAGTGCTTGCCGCGAGCGCGCAGGCGCGCCGCATCCTCGGCAGAGAAGGTAATAATGCCGCTCGCCGCGCCGGGCGAAACCCCAAGACCCGTAGCGATCGGGGTGACATCCTCGGTCGACTTGATGCGCGGATGCAGCAATTGCGGCAGGCGATTGGGATCGACGCGACTGACCGCGTGGTGCGGCGACCAGATCTTGTTCTGCACGCGATCGACAGCCGCCTCGAGCTCCGCCGCAGCCGAAGCCTGCACCGGCCGGGCCGAAAGGAACTGCACCTTGCCGCGATGGATGGCGACGAGGCAGGCCATGTGCCGCCCAGCCTTGGCATCGAGCAGCGAAATCAGCGAGCCGATGGATTCGGGCAGGCGCGGCAAAGCAGCACCGTTGAGCGGCGCCGGCCCCAGCGCGCCCGTCGCCGCATTGCGGGTGAGAAACTGTTCAAGCTCGCCCTCGGCCGTCGCCTGAATCAGCACGATCTGCCGGGCGCGATCATCTTCGCCGCGGAAATTGGCCCAGCCACCCTGCGAAAACCCATAACTTTCAAAGGCCTGCTTGATGGCCTTGGCCAGCGGCCTTGTCGGGTCGACGGAATCCTCGGGCGCCGTCGGCGCGGCTATGCCGGTGCGCGCCGGCTGCAACCCGCTATTGTGGCTGGCGGCCGAGGTGCGCACGACGAGCATGGGCGCCTTGCCATCCTTGGCCACGAGCTTGAAGAGGCAAGCGATCCAATGGGTGCGCAGTCGCGTATCGAGCCGGGTCCGTTCGGCCTGCAGGGCCTCCCAGGCGGCACGCGTGATCGCAATGGTCGGAACCGTTGGAAAACCGGCCTCGCCGACGCGGAAAATCCAGCGGGCCTTGCCGGCCAGCAGCTTCAATTGGGCGGCGGTGAGGTTTGCCTTCCCCTCGGCAGGGGCAATCGCAAACATTTCCTGCGCAAGACTCACCGTAAAACCGTCCCTGACATCATTGTGACCTCATACTGCCTCAGGCTCCGGTGCGGCTGCAACAGCACTTGACTTGGCCCGAAGCGGAAAGCATCTGATCTCTCATGGAAAAACGGCCACACCTCGACATTCTGTTATGCGCGCCGCGCGGATTCTGCGCAGGCGTCGATCGCGCCATCCAGATCGTGGAGCTGGCACTGCAGAAATACGGCGCTCCCGTCTATGTGCGTCATGCCATCGTGCATAATAAATATGTGGTGGAAGGGCTTAAGGCCAAGGGCGCGGTCTTTGTCGAAGAGCTCGACGAGATCCCCGAGACCGAAGCCCCGGTGGTGTTTTCGGCCCATGGCGTGCCCAAAAGCGTGCCGGCCGATGCCAAATCGCGAAATATGTTCTTCCTCGATGCCACCTGCCCGCTCGTGAGCAAGGTGCATGTGGAAGCCTCGCGCCACTTCGAGGAAGGCCACGAAATCGTTCTTATTGGTCATGCCGGTCACCCCGAAGTGATCGGCACGATGGGCCAATTGCCCGAAGGCGCGGTCACCCTCATCGAGACCGTGGCCGACGCCAATGTCTTCACCCCGAAGAATCCGGACACCCTGGCCTTCGTGACGCAGACAACGCTCAGTGTCGACGACACGCGCGAAATCGTCGCGGCGCTGCGTGCGCGCTTCCCGTCCATCAACGGACCGCACAAGGAAGACATCTGCTACGCGACCACCAATCGCCAGGAATCCATCAAGGCCGTGGCGCCGCTGGTTGATGCCATGATCGTGGTCGGTTCGCCGCATTCGTCCAACTCGCAGCGCCTTGTCGAAGTGGCCCTCCGCAGCGGCTGCAAGATCGCGACCCTGGTTGATCGCGCCAGCGAAATCGACTGGTCGCTCTATGGCGACATCAAGTCGCTCGGCGTCAGCGCCGGTGCCTCGGCGCCGGAGAGCCTCGTCGAAGAAGTGATCGACGCCTTTGCCGCGCGCTATGAGGTTGCGGTCGAGACCAAGACCACGGCCGAAGAAAACATCGCCTTCAACATCCCCAAAGTGCTGCGCAATCTCGAAGTGGCCTCGGGGCGATGATCCCACTCCACGCGCTGGAGACTGACCGGCTGCGGCTCGTGCCCTGGCGCGACGACCTTGTCGATCCGCTCTGGGCCATGCACGCCAATCCGGAGGTCGCGCGCTATCTCGATGCGCAGGGCCGCGTCTACGACCGAGCCAAGGCCATCGAGCGGATCGCCGGCTGGCGCCTCGAATATGCCGATCACGGCATCGGCAAGTTTGCCATCGAGCGCAAAAGCGACGGCGCCTTTATCGGCCGTGCCGGTTTTTCTCCCTTCGAGGGCGAGCCGGAAATCGGCTATTCGTTGGCCCCAGAGCACTGGAACCAGGGCTATGCCAGCGAGATCGCGCTGGGCCTCCGCAACTGGTTCTTCGCCAACCGCCCCGAAAACCATTTCATCGGTTTTGCCCATATGCAGAACGCTGCCTCACGGCGCGTGCTTGAAAAGATCGGCATGATCGAGACACATCAGGGAAACGTGGCCGACATGCCGCATCAGTTCTACATCCTGCGCCGGGGGCCAAGCGCATGAGCACTTCCGTCATCATCCACACCGACGGCGCCTGTTCGGGCAATCCCGGCCCCGGCGGCTGGGGCGCCATCCTGCAGTTCGGCCAGCACCGCAAGGAGCTCAAGGGCGGCGAAGCGCTGACCACCAATAACAAGATGGAGCTGACCGCCGCCATTGAGGCGCTCAACGCCCTCTCCCGCCCCTGCGCGGTCGAACTTCACACCGACAGCCAATATGTGAAGAACGGCGTCCAGAGCTGGATTCACGGCTGGAAAAAGAACGGCTGGAAGACCGCCGACAAGAAGCCGGTGAAAAACGTCGAACTCTGGCAGGCCCTCGACGAAGCCACCAAACGCCACCAGATTTCCTGGCACTGGGTCAAGGGCCACGCTGGCGACGAACTCAACGAGCGCGCCGACGAACTGGCCAGGGAAGGCATGGCGCCTTTCAAGCAGAAGAAGGCCCCCGAGAGCTTTGCGCCGCCGTTCTAAGTTTTGGGCACCCTCTTCACCTCTCCCTCTGGGGGAGAGGTCGACGCGAAGCGGCGGGTGAGGGGGCCTTCCGGCAAACATGTACCCTCACAAAGGCCCCCTCACCCGGCTTGCTACGCAAGCCGACCTCTCCCCCAAAGGGAGAGGTGAAGAAAGGGCCAAGCCTTAAGCCCGCTTCGGCAGCAAACCCTTGATCGCCTTCAAACTCGGCGCAATGACATAGCCCGCCACTGGGATCAGCAGCGCGCCGAGGATCAGGCCAATAAAGAAATCGACGAATGCCGTGGCGAACCAGCCGGCAAACCCGGCAATGGCCGGGAAAGTGTGCTCAGCCCAATGGGCGGCAGTTTCGATGACGATTTCCGGTCCGGTAAAGCCGAACTCATAAAGCCCATGCGCCACGATGGAGCCACCAACCCAGGTCATCGCCGCGGTGCCGACAATGCTCAAGACCTGCATGAAATAGGGCATGCCGACTACAAGTCCGCGGCCAAAGCCACGACCAACCGGCGTCCGGCCATTGCGGGCCATGAACACCCCAAAATCGTCGCCTTTGACGATCAACGCCACGGCCCCATAGACGATGACCGTGATACCGACACCGGCCACCGCCAAAATAGCGGCGCGGGTCCAGAAATCGGGCACTTCAATGGCTGCGAGAATGATAGTCATGATCTCGGCCGAGAGAATAAAATCGGTCTGGATCGCGCCGGCGACCTTCTTGTCCTCAAGGCTCTGCGGGTTGAGCGCAGCCGGCTCCAATGAGGCTTCATGATGCTCGGCCTCGTGCGGAGCGAGCATGTGGAAGATCTTTTCCGCGCCCTCGTAGCAGAGATAGGCACCGCCAATCATCAAGAGCGGCGTGATCAGCCAGGGCGCAAAAAAGCTCAGCAGCAGCGCCGCCGGCAGCAGGAACAGCAGCTTGTTCTTGACCGAGCCCCAGGCAATCTTGCCCACGATGGGCAATTCGCGGTCGGCGGTAAAACCCTGCACATAGTTCGGGGTTACCGCCGCATCGTCGATGACCGCACCCGCCGCCTTGACGCCGGCTTTGGCGGCCTGTCCGGCCACGTCATCCAGCGACGCGGCCGCGACCTTCACGAGGCCGGCCACATCATCAAGCAGAGCAAGAAGGCCGACACTCATTTTCTACTTCCTTAGCCCGCGACTTTGCCGAAATCGGCTACGAGATGCATGGTGTCGCGCAGCCGCGCGAGCAGGTTCAGGCGATTGGTGCGCACGGCCGGATCGGCATCGTTGACGAGCACGGCGGTGAAGAAGGCGTCCACAGGCGCGCGCAGCGTTGCGAGTTCCGCCATGGCTCCCTTGTAGTCATCCCTGCCAACATGGCTCGCGACAGCCGCGTGGACAGCATCAACGGCAAAGGCCAAAGCCTCTTCTTCCGGCAGTTTCAGCGCCGCCTGATCGACCGCACCGGCATAGGACTTTCCGTCCTTCTTCTCTTCGGCCGCCAGAATATTGGCAGCACGGCGATAGCCGGCGAGAAGGTTCTTGCCATCGTCGCTGGAGAGCAGGCTCGAAAGCGCCTCAGCGCGCTGGGTGATCTGCAGGATGTCATTGCTGTCAGCGGAGATAACCGCATCGACCAGATCATGCCGCGCACCAGCATCGCGCAGCGACACCTTCAGGCGATCATGGAAGAAAGCCAGGAGATCAGCATCGACCTTGAGCGGGAATTTCAGCCCGTTCTCGGTGACGATACGGATGACACCCAAAGCCGCGCGACGCAGCGCGAACGGGTCACGCGAGCCGGTCGGCTTTTCGTCGATCGACCAGAAACTCGACAGCACGTTGAGCTTGTCGGCCAGCGCCACGGCGATGGAAACGGGCTCGGTCGGCACGCGGTCCGAGGGACCAACGGGCTTGTAGTGCATTTCGAGCGCATTGGCGATTTCAGCCGGCTCGCCCTGCGCGGTCGCATAGTAGCGCCCCATCAGGCCCTGCAATTCCGGGAATTCGCCGACCATGCCGGTGACGAGATCGGCCTTGGCGAGCATGGCGGCGCGCTTGGTCTTTTCGACATCGGCGCCCACGAGCGGCGCGATTTCGGCTGCAAGCTTGACCAGCCGTTCGACCATGGCGAACTGCGTGCCGAGCTTGGCGTGGAACACCATGTCTTCCAGCTTGGGCAGGCCATGCTCAAGCGGAATGGCGAGGTCGCCCTGATAGAAGAAGGCGGCGTCCGACAGGCGCGCACGAATGACACGCTCATTGCCGGCCACAACCACCGCGCCGCCATCAGACGGAATGGTGTTGGCCGTGATGATGAAATTGGGCGCCAGTTTCCCCGAGGCATCGCGCAGACAGAAACACTTCTGGTTGGCGCGAATGGTGGCAATGATGACTTCTTCCGGAAGCTTCAGGAATTCAGGATCGAACGACCCCATCATCACATTGGGCCACTCGACAAGACCAGCCACCTCTTCCAGCAGACCCTCGTCATGAATGACGGTGAGCCCCTGCGCAAAAGCCAGCTGATCGGCATCGCCGCGGATGATGTCCTTGCGGCGATCGATATCGAGCACGACCTTGGCTCGCTCAAGCGCAGTCACATAGTCGTCGAAGCGCTTTACGCGGATGGCAGCGGGCGCCAGGAAGCGATGGCCGAACGTCGTCTGGCCCGCTTCGATCTGGTTGGACGCGAAGGGGATGACGACCGGCTCGTCATTTTCGGTGCCAAAGGTCGCGGTGATGGCGCGCAGCGGGCGCACCCAGTTGAAATTGCCCGAACCCCAGCGCATCGACTTGGCCCAGGGGAAATCCGTCAGAATTTTCGGCAGGATGGCCGAAAGCAGTTCCACCGCATCGGCACCCGGCTTGTTGATCACGGCGACGTAGAAATCGCCCTTCTTGGCATCGCTCTCGACCTTGGCCTCTTCGAGCGAAGAAAGCCCCGCCGAACGCAGGAAGCCATCGATGGCCGGTTGCGGTGCACCAACCTTGGGGCCCTTCTTTTCCTCGCGCGTATCGGGCGAGCGCACCGGCAGGCCCGATACGGTCAGCGCCAGGCGGCGCGGCGTCGCAAAGGCGCGCGCACCCTCATAGACGAGACCCGCATCGACCAGCGCATTGGTCACGGCTTTCTTGAGGTCTTCGGCAGCGCGCCGCTGGAAGCGGGCGGGAATTTCCTCGGAGAAGAGTTCGAGCAGGAGTTCGGGCATGAGGGGCAACCGGATTTCGAAGGCGTAGGGGTGATTAGCGTGGCGCGGCGGGCCTGTCCACATGGACGAGGCGGAGGAGCGGAAGTTTCGGCACTACCAGCCGCCGCCACCGCCCCCGCCGCCGCCACCGCCCGATGAGCCGCCGCCCGACGAGCCCGAGGAACTGGCCTGCACTGGCTGGGCTGCCACCATGGCCGCGGCCATGCCGGAACTGGCGGCGGCCACGGCCGAAGTCAGCGAACCAGACGAAAAACTGCGGCCCGAATACCAGTTGGGACGATAGTCACTGCCGACATCGCTGACGGCATTGCGCGCCAGCTCACCCTCAAAGTGCTCGGTCCAGGGCTTTTCCACGCCCATGGCAATGGCATAGGGCAGAATGCGCTCAAAGCGCTCCACCGTCATCGGCGGTTCGCCCGACATGTTGAGCCGGTTCTTCTCCGCCGTTTCGAGATAGAGCTTGAACCCTTCGATCTCGTCCATGACCTTCCGGCCCTGAATGGTCGGCGCCCGCATCAGCGCGGCAAAGATCAGGCTGATCAGGATCAGCGAACCCGCTGCGACGGCGGCGGAGTTGATGGTGATCGAGGAAAAGCTCTCGATCAGCCCGCCGCCCATGTTGAAGGCGATGATGCCGCCCCACAATATCACCAGGAAAAGCCGCATGCCGCCCTGGTTCAGGAAGCTGAAGACCACCGAACCGATGATGCCGACGACGATGCCCCCAATGAAGGCGCCAAAAAGCCAGACCGGCTCGAGCACGTCGAAAAACACCATGGCGCCCATCATGGCAAAGGCCAGGAAAAAGCTCAGGATCACATAGCCCGCATTGTGGTTGAACCAGACCTTTCGGTTCTCCCGCTCGATAGCCGAGGTGAATTCGCCACGCTTGGTCGCCAGCGTCGGCCCGGTCGACTTGTTGACCGTTACCCTGCCCTTCTCTGCGAAATAACGATAAAGCACTTCCTCGCCGACCGGCAGCTTTTCCTCGACCGGCTTGCCCGTCACGCTCACAGCCAGCGTATCGGCAATATTGCTGATCTTGACGAGGCCACGCACCCCCAGATTGAAGATCGCGGCGGTAAAGGCCTGCCAGCCGGATTGGGAAAAACCCCAGTTCTGCACATAGTGCGTCAGACCCGGCGAAAAATCCTTGGGCGGGTGGAAGAGCGGAATGATCGTACCCTTGGGCGGGTCGCGCCCCACACGCCACCAGGCCGAGAGATTGTAGGCAAGCAGCAGCAGCACCGAGAGAACCGGCAGCCAGACCTCGCGCAGGTCCGACGCCGACTGCATCAGCGCATCAAACCCGGCGGGATAGGCGATGAGGCCCTTCTGGAACGAGACCGCAAAGGTCATGCCCTCCCCGGCCCCCAGCGCGCGCTGCGTCCTGAAGGTCGCTTCGGTGTCGGAATTGCGCGTGATGGTCACCGCCTGTTCGGTGGAACCGGCGACACCGGTATAGGCGGAAAGATCAGAGATCACCGCGCCGTCGGGCAAGGTCACCCGCGCCACCGATTTCAGGATCGGAAAGTCCCAATAATTGCCGGTGGCATTCCAATAGAGCTCGTCATGATCGGCAAAGCTGCGCGCCATGCGTTCCATCACATAGGTGATCACATAGCGATGCTCGCCCACGGCAATGAGCCGCTCGGAATTGCCGATCCAGATGCGCTGGAAATTGCCCATGCGCTCGACGCGAAAATCCTCGGCCGCCCCCTGCCGCGTCACCGACTCGACCTCGAGCCCCACCCTGATCTTGTTGCCCGAAGGCCCCAGCATGACGATGGGAATGTCGCGGTAAATCCCGCGCCGGATCTGGTTGCCCTCGGCACGAATATCCACGGTTTCGATCACCCGCACCGAGCCGTCCGTGCGCAGCGTCACGTCCGAAGCAAAGGCACGAATTTCCTCACGCGCCAGCGCTGGCAAGGCCAGGGCGAGCACGCAGGCAAGGGCGAGAAGCAGTCTGCCGAGAGCCTTCATGGCTTTTAGAACTTTACGTTCGGAACCTGCCGGTCGGCCTCGTTCTCAAGCTCGAAGTACTGCGCCTTGATGAACTTGAAGGCATTGGCGATGAAGTTCGAGGGGAAGGATTCGACCTGGATATTGAGGTTCCGCACCGCGCCATTGTAGTAGCGGCGCGACATCTGGATTTCGTCTTCCACCGTCTGCAGCGCTTCCTGAAACTCAAGAAACGTCGTGTTCGCCTTGAGGTCGGGATAGGCCTCGGCCGTCGCGATCAGGCGACCGAGTGCGGACGACAGCTGGCCCTCGGCCGCGGCGCGCTGCTCTGGCGTACCATTGGCAGCGGCGGTCGCCGCAGCGCGGGCGTTGGTGACGGCCTCGAGCGTCTCGCGCTCGTGGGTCATATAGCCCTTAACGGTCTCGAGCATATTGGGGATAAGGTCGGTGCGGCGCTTCAATTGCACGTCGATGCCCGACCAACCCTCTTCCACCATCTGCCGGTTCTTCACCAGCCCGTTATAGATAGCGATGGCATAGCCGGCGGCACCAACCACCAGCGCAAGAATGACCCATTCCATAGGCGCGTCCCTCAAAGCGTTCCGGCCGGACACTGGCAGTTTGCTCAAAGCCTTGCAATGGGCGCGGACAAGCCGGGCTTGACTTCCCCGGCGCAATCCCTAGCTTTGTGTTATGAGTAAATCGCGCCACATCCATAGCTGCACTATCCTTCTCGCAGAATAGACACCCTAGGCATGCGCGCGCCGGAGCCTGCTTAGGGTTCAGGCACTTTCGCCACCCGGCTCCCTCTTCTCCACATTGAACAGCGCTTCGGCTGCCGCGTCTTCACGCCGGCCGGAGCCCATCAGGACACTTACTATGAACGATATTCGCAGAGATCTTGCGCCCGCCATTACCCTTGGCCAGGCCGATCATGCCAAACTCAACGCGCTTGCCATGGCCGGCCTCGAGCGCATGCCCGATCTTGCCGACCGCCTGCTCGAAGAGCTTGAACGCGCCAAGGTAATTGCCGACGAAAAACTGCCCGAAGGCGTCGTCCGCATGGGCTCGTCGATCACCTATGTCACCAATGCCGACAAGGAACAGACGGTCACACTGGTTTACCCAGCCGACGCCGACATCGAAGCCGGCCGCATTTCGGTGATGACGCCGATTGGCACCGCATTGATCGGCCTCAAGGCCGGCCAGTCCATCACCTGGCGCGACCGCGCCGACAAGCGTCACAAGCTGACGGTGATTTCCGTGCTGGCGCCGCAGCCGGCATAGGCCAGGGCACGCCATCCCTATATTCCCACCGCGTCATTCCCGCGAAAGCGGGAATCTCCTTGCGCAGAAACGGAGATTCCCACTTTCGCGGGAATGGCATCGTGTGTTTTGAAGCGACCTGGAAGTCCGAACTGACCTATTCCGCGCCGCCGCCTGCGGTCTGAAGCCAGGCTTCGCCGCAGGCCTTGGCCAGCTCGCGAATGCGCAGGATATAGCTCTGGCGCTCGGTGACCGAGATCACACCGCGCGCATCGAGCATGTTGAAATTGTGCGAGGCCTTGACGACCTGCTCATAGGCCGGAATGGCCATGGTCTGGCGATTGCCTTCTGCACCCTTGGCGAGGATCGCGCGGCATTCCTTTTCCGCGTCCTCGAAGTGCCGGAACAGGATCTCGGTGTCCGAAGCCTCGAAATTGTACTTCGACTGCTCCTGCTCGTTCTGCAGGAACACATCGCCATAGGTGACCTTCTCGTCGCCGTCACGGCCGTTGAAATTGAGGTCGTAGACGTTCTCGACGCCCTGCACATACATGGCGAGGCGTTCGAGCCCATAGGTGATTTCGCCCGGCACCGGCGAGCATTCAAAGCCGGCCACCTGCTGGAAATAGGTGAACTGGGAAACTTCCATGCCGTCGCACCAGCATTCCCAGCCCAGACCCCAGGCGCCCAGCGTCGGGCTCTCCCAATCGTCTTCGACGAAGCGAATGTCGTGCAGCGAGGCATCGAGCCCGATCGCGGCCAGCGAGTCCAAATAGAGCTGCTGGATATTGTCCGGCGAGGGCTTCAGGATGACCTGGAACTGATAATAGTGCTGCAGGCGGTTGGGGTTCTCGCCATAGCGCCCATCCTTGGGGCGGCGCGAAGGCTGCACATAGGCGGCCTTCCAGGGTTTTGGCCCAAGCGCGCGCAAAGTCGTCGCGGTATGGAAGGTACCGGCTCCCATCTGCATGTCATAGGGCTGGAGAATGACACAACCCTGCTCGGCCCAGAAATTCTGGAGCGTCAGGATCAGACCCTGGAAGGAATTCTTCGGGTCCATGTGAGCGGGGCGAGAGGTCATGTCAGCGGTCCTGCAAATCTGCGGGACAAACCTCTAGTTTGACCTCTCTGCACGGTCAATGGCGCTTGGCACTCAGCGCATACGGTAGCCGCGCATCAACTCGTCCAGCCAGCGATAGTTTTTGCCCTCTGGCCGGCCGATATCGGTCCGCTGCCGAGCATCGAGACCGCTTAGCTGCCATTCACGCCTGACGCCCATTCGCCAGAGGCGATAGTGCGCGATGAGGCGCTTTTGCCAGCGTGGGCGAACACTGGGATGGTGAGTGGGGATGGATACGAAGAGCGTTTCAACGGCCATGATAGCCTCCCGACAAATCGAACGCCGGGATGCTATGTCCATGGCCGGAAAAAGGCTGTGCCCGGATCGTGCGACACGGCGCTGTCGCCCGATCGGGTGACTAGCCGGGAATGCCGACGGACAGCAGAACCCGCATCAGCGCGGGCTGGGTGTGCACGCCCGTCTTGTCGTAGATGCGCTGCAGGTGCGTTTTTGCCGTGTTGGCGGAAATATCCATCTCCCGGGCGGCGTCGGGCAACGTCTGACCATCGGCAATGAGTCCAGCCAGACGCCGCTGGCCCGCAGACAGCCCATAGATGGCAGCTGCCAGATCAAGACGGGTTTCGGTGAGTCCCTGGCCTTCCATCAGGAAATAGATGGTGCCACCCTGGACCTGCACCCACCAGACCCGGGTCGGCAGGCCCTCGCCGGTCTCATGCACGATCGGCAAGCTGCCCCGGCCAGAATTGTAGCCGCTATCGACATTGCTGGCCCAGGAAAGCGCCGCCGTCAGGCGGCGCTGACAGGCCGTGTCCCGCACCCGGAGCCGGCCATTGCGGATGACCAGATCGTCGTCCTCCTCGAGCCGTCGCACAGCCTCTGCGCTGGCCCAATGGACCGTGCCTTCGGCATTCAATTCAAGGATGGCCGCGCCATCGTGGAAGCCGTCATTGCCCATATGCCCGAGGACAGCGATCTTCCACCGCCCCTCGTGGCGCTCGAAGACGCGGAGTTCATGGGTCAAGCCTGAGCCCCTGAAGCCCGGATGGCCGCTCGGTGGATATTGCTGGTCGAACGCCGCCCAGGCCATATCGCCATAGATGCGCAGGGTCAGGTTCTC
Source organism: Devosia sp. LjRoot3 (assembly GCF_964252865.1). Lineage (NCBI taxonomy): Bacteria > Pseudomonadati > Pseudomonadota > Alphaproteobacteria > Hyphomicrobiales > Devosiaceae > Devosia > Devosia sp. LjRoot3. The sequence continues at coordinate 328,427 of NZ_CAXUPK020000001.1, read as the reverse complement.
GACCGTGGTCTTGTGGGCAAAGTCTGCGTCATAGGGCATCTCGTCGCCGGAGAATACCGACACGGCGCGACGCGCCAACTCCTCCCAGGAGCGGCGCACAAATGGTCCGCCCTGAACGTTGTAGCCCCAGCGCGTGATATAGGGGGCATGAACGAAACAGGATGACCAGAGGTCGTAATTCTTGGTCCAGATGCCGATGCGATTGGCGTGGATCAGCGCCAATATCTCGGCACGGTCGTCCTCCTCGCTCACAGCGAGACCCTCCCAAGACCGCCGTCTTAAGAAGGATAGAGCGCAGCCGTAGCCCACGCAATCTCAATTGCTGCGGCCGTTATCCCTGTCGTTTGGCCGAAAAGTGCCGTCGTCACCGCGCTTGAGATCGATCACATCGGGTCGCTTGCGCTCTGCCAGGTCGCGCTCGTGGCGGAGGCGTTTTTCCTCTTTGGCGTCATTGTCGAATTTTTGCGACCAATCCTTCCAAATGCGGCGGATGCCGAAATAGACCATCAGGGCCAAGACGGTGAATATCAGGATACGCAAAAGCATGGCGGTCTCAGAGGCCCAGGCGCGCCCAGAGCGCGCGATCATCAATAGTGGTCGTCACATCATCTACCACGCCCGCCGCTGAAAAGCCGAGACGCGGCAGCGCAAAGAAGGGGCGCTTGGGTGCAATGGGTTTGAGCACGATGTCGCGCCCATAGCGTTCGCGCAGGGTCGAATGCAGTTCGCCAATGCTGTCCACCAGCCCCAGTTCGACGCCGCGCATGCCCGGCCACCATTCGCCGGTAAAGAGCACGTCGTCCTCAGCCTTGAGCCTGCCGGTACGATGGCGCTTCACGTGGTCGATAAACACCTGATGGATATCGAGCTCAAAACGCTTGATGCGCTCCACGTCCTCGGCCTTTTCCGGCAGGAAAGGATCGAGCGTCGACTTGTTCCGGCCGGCCGTGTGCACGCGCCGCTCGACGCCGAGCTTTTCGAGTGCACCGACAAAGCCGAACGTCGCCATGATCACGCCGATGGAGCCGACAATGGACGAGGGATCGACGATGATTTCGTCGCCGGCCACGGCAATGAAATAGCCGCCCGAAGCCGCCGCATCTTCCACGAAGACCAGCACGGGCTTGCCCGTTTCGTCGGCCAGTTGCCTTATGCGGTTGGAAATCAGCCGGCTCTGCACCGGCGAGCCGCCGGGCGAATTGACGACGATGGCCACAACCGGAGCCGAGCGCATGTCAAAGGCACGTTTGAGCAGCGGCTCGACGGATTCGATGTTGAGCCGGCCCGGACGCAGCTCGGCGGCGATCACGCCGTGGAGGCGTACGACCGGAATGATGGTAGGACGGCGAATGAGACGGACGAACCAGTTCGGCTTGCGGGCAGGTGTTCCAGCCATGTCCCCTCCATGATTTTTCAGTGATTTAGGCATGGCCGCTCCGGATTACCAGTCGAGCGCCGCTTCCCCGCGAAAAATGGCGTCGAATTCCGGCGCAAAACCGCGCCCGCTTTCACCATGCAGCGCCCTGCCGGCAAGCAGGGTTAGCGGCGCGCGCGAGCCCTTGGTGCCGCGCACCAGAATGCGCGTTGCCGGCTGCCCTGCCCGCGGCGAGATCGGCAATAGCGCAATGGCGCCGAATCGCGGAGTCAGTGCCGCCAGCAGCGAAGTCAGTCCCTGCGCAGGATAGACGATGATCACTTCGCCGCCCCCGGCAGCGCAGCCGGCAGCACACCGGACCCAGGCCTCAAGCCCGCCCTGCGCCATATGACGCGCATCGGCCCGGCTTGCCTCCGGCGCCAGCGTCCCCTGCCCAGCCTCGAAAAAAGGCGGGTTGGCGATCACAGTCTCGAAATGATTGGCCTTGAGCCCGGTAGCATTTCGCACCGAGCCCGGCGCCAGGATGTCGAGCGCCAGCACTTCGGCGCGTTCGGCAAAGCCATTGGCCACGACATTTTCGCGCGCCAGGGCCAGGGTCTCAGCGTGCCGCTCCACCAAAACGGCATGCTGCGCGCGCTCCAGCGCCAGCGCCACCAGCCCCGCCGTGCCCACGCCCGCGCCAAGGTCGAGCAGGTCTGCCGTACCCGCCCGCACGGCAGCCCCCAGGAGCACGCTGTCGAACCCGGCACGAAACCCGTTGCTGGGTTGCGACAGAGTGATCCGGCCTGCCAAAAAGGCATCGCGCGTTGTGGTTTGGTGTTTTACAAAGTCAGTCGGCTGGTCTAGGGACATCGCACCCTGAAAGCTGGTTCTGCGCGAGTTTACATGCGCTGATATGGCGGGCTCAACCGATTTGCCGCCGGCGGCAAACGAGGACGGTAATGGCGGTCTCAGTTCTGACCCAGAAGAAAAACGTGCCGACAGGCAATCCGGTCGACAAACTGCTTGTGGCGACCGCCGATGAGATGGCCAAGGTCAATACATTGATCCTGAGCCGTGCGGAATCGCATGTCGACATGGTCCCCGAACTTGCCCGCTATCTCATCGAGAGCGGCGGCAAACGCCTGCGTCCGATGCTGACCGTCGCCGCCGCCCTGCTGTTCGGCAAGGGCAAAGGCAACGAAGTCAATTTCGCCGCCGCCGTCGAATTCATGCACAACGCCACCCTGCTCCACGACGATGTCGTCGACGAGAGCGACATGCGCCGCGGCAAGCCGGCCGCCCGCATGGTCTGGGGCAACAAGGCATCCATCCTCGTCGGCGATTTCCTCCTCGGCCAGGCTTTTATGATGATGGTCGAAACCGGCGATATCGGTTCGCTCGGCGTCCTTTCGGCCGCCTCTGCCGTGATGGCCGAAGGCGAAGTGTTCCAGCTCGCCAAGACCGGCGATCTGACGACGACTGAAGCCGACTATGCCGAAGTGATCCGCGCCAAGACCGCCGTGCTTTTCAAGGCCGCCTGCGAAGTCGGCGCGATTTCGGGCGGCGCCGATGAAGCCGGCCGCGCGGCTCTCGCGCAATATGGCCTGGAATTGGGCAATGCCTTCCAGCTCGTCGACGATGCGCTCGATTATGGTGGGCAGTCCGGCGCCTTGGGCAAGAATGTCGGCGACGACCTTCGCGAGGGTAAGATGACCCTGCCGGTCATCCTGGCGCTCGCCGAAGGCAGCGAAGCCGAACGCGCCATCATCGCCGGCGCCCTCGGCAAGGCCGATGCTTCGGAACTCGAAGTCAGCCAGGTCGTCGCGATCTTCAATCGCCACAACACACTGGCCCGCACGCTCGAAAAGGCCCGCGCCCATGCTGCGGCCGCGGTGGAAGCACTCGCCGACCTGCCCGAAAGCGAGATGAAGACGCTCCTCGGCGAAGTCGTCCTGCACAGCGTCAGCCGCGCGTCCTGATCACGGAACGATCAGCGGCGCTGCGGCGACCCAGTGATCGGGATTGCGCTCGCGCATCACCTGTGCGGCCTGATGCGCCTGCCCTTCGGACCCAAAAAGCCCAAAGACCGTCGCGCCCGACCCCGACATGCGCGACAGGATGCAGCCCTGCGTCTGCGCCAGATCATCGACGATAAAACCGATCTCCGGCACCAGCTTTACCGCCGGCGGCTGCAAGTCGTTTCGCGTTTCCGCGAGCCACAGGCCGAGCTGGGCCGGCCGCGTCAGCGGCTCGGGCAAGGCGGGCAGCGGATAATTGTCGTGGGCGCGCAGGCGCCTGAACACATCCGCCGTCGCCACCGGCACCAGCGGATTGACCAGCACGATATGCGTGGTGGGAAAGGCGGACAGGGGCGAAAGGATCTCACCAACGCCCCGCGCTACCAGCGGCCGGCTCAGCAGGCACGCCGGGACATCGGCGCCGAGTGTCGCGGCAAGATCCGCCAGATCGGCAAGCGGCACCGGTTCGCGCGCCATGCGCACCAGAATACGCAGCGCCGCCGCGGCGTCAGCCGAACCGCCGCCAATGCCCGCCGCAACCGGGAGGTGCTTTACGAGGTGCATAGCAAGGCCGTCGGGTACGATCCCCGGCCAGCGCTGCCGAAAGGCGCCAAGCGCCCGCATGACAAGATTGGTGCCGCCCGTACCGAGCGCCGCCGCAAACGGCCCCGAGATTGCTAGGCTATCCGCCGCCGCCTCAACCGCCTCCAGCTCGTCCGCTACATCAGCAAAGACGATCAGGCTTTCGAGGTCGTGATAGCCGTCCTCGCGCCGACGCGTGACATGCAGCGCCAGATTGATCTTGGCCGGCGCTGCTTCAACAAAGGTTTCCGTCATGCTGGCGGACTATTCCGTCGCGGTCGCCGGGGTCAGGCCATCCTCAAGCTTCGGCCCGACGCGCTCGGCAACATTGCCGACCTCGTCCACCGACTTGGCGACCTTCCACTGGAACTGGGCTTCAAGACGCCGCCCGGCTTTCCAATAGGCATCGCCCAGATGGTCGTTGATCTCAGCATCATTGGGCCGCAGCATCACGGCGCGTTCCAGCGTCTCGACGGCCTCATCGATACGACCAAGCTTGTAAAAAGCCCAGCCGAGCGAATCAACGACATAGCCATCCTGGGGCTGCGCCTCGACGGCCTTCTCGATCATGCCCAGAGCCTCATCGAGGTTCATGTCCATGTCGATCCAGGAATAGCCGAGATAGTTGAGCACCGATGGCTGATCGGGATTGAGCTCCAGCGCCTTGAGGAAATCGGCTTCCGCCTGCGGCCAGTGCTTGGCGCGTTCGTTGGCAATGCCGCGCACATAGTAGAAGCGCCAATCAGCCGGCGCTTCGCCCCCGGTGATTTCCAGGGCCCTGGTATAGGCCTCCGCCGCGTCCTCATATTGCTCGTCATAGCGCAGGAGATCGCCGAGCACGGAAACCGCATCGAGATCGCCGGGGCGGGTCGCAACGATATTGCGCAGACGCCGCAGCGCTTCGGCGCGATCGCCCATGGCATCGAGGTTTTGTGCGATGCGCACAACAGCCGTCGGCTTCATCGGCGAAGACGAGCCCACCGCGTCATAAATCTCATTGGCCGCGTCGTGCTGGCCTTCGGAGTCGAGCAACAGGCCGGCGGCAAGGCCGATCACGTCAGCATTGGGATCGAGATAGTGGCCGAGGCGCAGGAAGACCAGCGCCAGGTCCTTGCTGCCATCGCGCGACAGCGCAACGCCAATGCCATGGAACATTTCGGCGGCGCCGAGTTGCACATTGGTGGCAAAAACGCCAGGCCGCCGCTTGGCGTCCACCGCTTCCTTGACCACGGTCACCAGAGGATGGGTCAGCCCCTGGTCCTCAAAGGTCGCGATCACCTCGGCCGCCTCATCGAAGCGACCTTCATTGGCGAGCATACGCGAATAGACCTCCACCATGCGCGCGACATAGGGCTCGTTCTCGAACGCCTGAGCCGCAAGCTCCAGCGCCTTGGCCTTCTCGCCGGCAACTTCCGCCATCAGGGCGCGGTGGAAAACCAGAAAATCTTCCAGCCCGGTATCGCCAAGCTTGGCGAGGATCGCGTCGGCCTCGTCATAGCGCTTTTCGCCAACCAGGGCCCAGGCACGCAAAATCCCCGCCGTGATCCCGGTAAAAGTGTCCTGCGAAATTGTCTCCAGCGCATTGCCGGCCGCGCCATAGCGGCGCTCCTTCAACGCCTCGGTGGCGATAACCAGTTCGGCAAGCTCGTTCTGGCCGACGAGTTCCTTCAGGCGCTTGGCGACCTGGGCCGATTGCCCGATCTGTCCATTGGCGGCAAAGGCGATGAAAGAGCGCTCGACCAGCACCGGATTGTCCCAGTCGCTCTGCGCTGCTTCGTTGAAATAGCGAGCGGCTTCACTGGTGCGCAATTCTTCGAGCGCCTGGCGGCCGGCAAGATAAGAGCCGGTGGCGCTGGGGCGGAACAGCTGCAGCATGTCGAGCAGGTTCGAAGAACTGCTCTGGGCCGAGGCCGCAGGCACCAGCGCCAGCGCGAGGATCGTCGCCAGAATGGGCCGGGCCAGTCGGTTCGAAAGCAAGGTCACGTGCAGAATTCTCCATATGCCGCCAAGGGCACGCTTTGGCCGTAAAGATTGTCCGTTTTGCGACTGCGCCGCAAGGCCGCGCGGCTTATGCGCGGTCACATTCCGCTGTAGTTGGGCCCGCTACCGCCCTCTGGCGGCACCCAGGTGATGTTCTGGGCCGGGTCCTTGATATCGCAGGTCTTGCAATGGACGCAGTTGGCCGCGTGGATGCGGAACACCGGCTCGCCGTTCTCGCTGGCCATTTCATAGACACCGGCGGGGCAGTAAAGCGGCGCCGGCTCGCCATAAAGCGGCAGGTTTTCGCGCACCGGGATGGTCGGATCTTTCAGCCTGAGATGAACCGGCTGGTCCTCATCATGCGCCAGATTGGCGAGGAAAACCGAGGAAGCGCGATCAAAGGTCAGCTTGCCATCCGGGCGCGCATAGTTGCGCCCCTGGACCGCGGCCCGCTTCTTCAACTTTGCGAAATCCGGCGCCCCATGTGAACGCAGATTGAGCAGCGACCGTCCGAAAATGGCCGAAAACCAGAGATCGGCACCAATGGCCAGCGAGCCGACAATCGTACCAAGCCGCGACCACAGCGGCTTGGCATTGGCGACACCCTTCAATTCCTTCTCGATGCCCGTGCGCAGCACGCTCTGGGCAAAGTCTTCCACGAGGTCATGCTGCCGCCCGGCGACAACCGCCGCTCCCACCGCATCGGCCGCGCCAATGCCGGAGAGAATGGCATTGTGGATAGCTTTCAGCCGCGGCGCATTCATGAAGCCCGCCGAACAGCCGATCAGCCCCCCACCGGGGAACGTGAGGCTAGGCACCGACTGCCAGCCCCCCGCCGTCACCGCGCGCGCGCCATAGCTCACGCGCGTACCGCCTTCGAGTATTTTGGCCACTGAGGGATGCGACTTGAAGCGCTGGAATTCGTCAAAGGGCGACAGCGTCGGATCGGCATAGTCGAGATAGGTGACAAGCCCGACGTAAAGCTTCCTGTCCTCGGCGTGATAGACAAAGCCACCGCCCGCCGTCGAATTGTCGAGCGGAAAACCGAGATAGTGATCCACCCGCCCTGCATGATGCTTTTCGGCCGGAATCTCCCAGACTTCCTTGATCCCAAGCCCATATTTCTGCGGCTCGCGACCGAGGTCGAAGTCGCCGATGATCTGCTTGGCCAGCGACCCGCGCGCGCCTTCAGCGATCAGCGTATATTTCGCTTCGAGTGCAATGCCCTCGGCAAAGCCCGATTTCGGATTGCCCTCGGCATCGCGGCCGAGATCACCCGTGATGACCCCGCGTACCGGCCCATCACCCGAGCGCAGCACATCCACCGCCGCCGTCATCGGGAAAATATCGACGCCCAGTTCAGCAGCCTGCTCGCCCAGCCACTGCACCAGTCGTCCGAGGCTGACGATCACCGCGCCTGGCGTCTTGAGCTGCGGCGGCACTAGAATATCGGGCAAAGCGAAGTCGCCCTTGGCCGTCAGATAGTGAAATGTGTCATGGGTGACATCGGGCCCGACCGGCGCGCCCTTGAGGCGCCAGTCCGGCAACAGGGCATCGAGCCCGATCGGGTCCATCACCGCGCCCGAAAGAATGTGTCCGCCGATCTCTGCCGACTTTTCCACCACTGTCACGCTCAGTTCGGGATGTCGCTGTTTCAGCCGAATGGCCGCCGCAAGGCCCGAAGGACCGGCACCGACGATCAGAATGTCGGTTGAAATTGTCTCTCGATTGCCAGCTTCGGCCATAGTCCAACCCTCAACGTCGGCAGGCGACTGGTCGCCTCGAATGCGGTGTGACATAACGGGCCCCATGTCTCAAGGTCGAGAACTCAACAAGGCCGAACTGCTTGCCGTGCTGGACTGGTATCGTGCCGCCGGCGTGGATCTTGCCGTCGGCGAGGACCCGGTCGACCGCTTCGCCCAGCCAGCCCCCGCGCCCTCCCCGGCCCAGGCCTTGCGCCAGGCCGCTGCTGCACCCGCCCAGCCTCCGCCGCCGGCCACCGCGGCCATAACCGGCGACCCATCCGAAGCGCGAAAACTCGCAGCATCGGCCGGTACGCTCGACGAGTTGCAAAAGATTCTCGAAGCCTATGACGGCTGCAGCCTGAAATTCCGCGCCACGCAACTCGTCTTTGCCGACGGCAATCCCGAAGCCAAGATCATGCTGATCGGCGAAGCACCGGGCGCCGAAGAGGATCGCCAAGGTAAGCCATTCGTCGGCCGCTCGGGCCAATTGCTCGACCGCATGCTCGGCGCCATCGGGCTCGACCGGACCAAGGTTTTCATCGTCAACACTGTCCCCTGGCGCCCGCCCGGCAATCGCACGCCGACGCCCGAAGAGATGGAATTGTGCCTGCCCTTCCTCAACCGCCAGGTTGAGCTGGTGGCGCCAAAGCTGGTCCTGACGCTGGGCGGCCCGGCCATGCAGACCGTATTCAAGACATCAGCCGGCATCATCAAGATGCGCGGCCGCTGGCAGGATGTTGCGATTGGCAACCATCAGGTCGACGCGCTGCCAACGCTCCACCCGGCCTATCTCCTGCGCAACCCTGCGGCCAAGCAGCAGGCCTGGGCGGATCTCTTGAGCCTCAAGATGAAGATCGACAGTCTGGGGCTGGGTTAAGTCCACGGTGTCATTCCCGCGAAAGCGGGAACCCCTGTTTTGAAACGGAGGTCCCCGCTTTCGCGGGGATGACTCGGTGGGTTGGGCGGGATCGCGTCCCGAACTCGATCTGACACCTCCCCCTTGATGGGGGAGGCTGGGAGGGGGTGGAGCGGCAAGCACCATTGCCCCGACCTATACCCTCAGCCTCCCACCCCAACTTTTTCCCCCGCCTCCCCATTTCCGCCCTATCGCTCATTCTATGTCGCGCTATGGTCACCTTTCGGTGATTTGCAACGTTTCGCAGCCTTTATTCTCAGAGCGCCATGGCTTCCGTCATCAAAATCTATGCCCTGTTCCTCGGCTCGGCCCTGTTGATGTTCGGAGGTGGCCTGCAAGGCCTCCTGCTCTCGGTGCGTGGCGCCGAGGAAGAGTTTTCCCTCCTCGCGCTCGGCTTGATCGGCACCGGCTGGTCCGTCGGCTTCGTCGCCGGCTCCATCATGGTCCCCATGATCGTGCGAAAAGTCGGCCATATCCGCGCCTATTCGGTCATGGCCGCCATCGGCACTATCACGATCCTGCTCAACCTATTGTGGATCAACGACATCGGCTGGATCGTGCTGCGTGCCCTCTCCGGGTTCTGCTTTGCCGGCGCCGCCATGATCGTCGAAAGCTGGCTCAATGAGGTCGCCGACAACAAGAGCCGCGGCACCATCTTTTCGATCTATGTGACCATCAATCTCGCGGCCTCGACGGTCGGCCAGATTGCCATGTCGATCACCGGCACTGCCGGCTACCTGCCCTTCGTCATCGGCGCCATCAGCTTCATTTGCGCGCTGCTGCCCACGGCCCTCACCTCGAGCCCGCAGCCGCGCCCCCTGGCTTCGGCCAAACTCGACCTGCCGCTTCTGATCAAGACCTCCCCCGTCGCCGCCGTCGCCGCCTTCTGCTGCGGCATGGCCAATGGCTCCTTCGGCACGCTGGCCCCGGTCTATGGCTATGAACAAGGCCTCGACGCCTCCGGCATTGCGCTCCTGTTCTCCATCGCCGCCATCGCCGGCGCGGTCGCGCAGATCCCCTTCGGCCGCCTGTCCGACCGTATCGACCGTCGCCAGGTGATGATCGGTCTTGGCGCAGGCTCCGCCGTCGTTGGCCTCCTCATCGTCGTCATCAATCCCAGCGCCGGCTGGCTGATGTATGTGCTCTTCGGCCTTTATGGCCTTGCCGCCAACCCGCTCTATCCAATCGCGGTGGCCCATGCGAACGACTTCGCCAAGGACGGCGACTTCGCCAAGATCGCCGGCGGCATGCTGCTCATTCTCGGCGTTGGCCTCGCCATCGGCCCAGCCATTGCCTCTGTGCTGATGAGTTCCATCGCGCCCATGGCGCTCTTCATCATCACCGCCATTTTCCATGCCGCCGTCGCCGGCTTCGCCTTCCTCCGCATGCGCGTCCGCAAGAGCGTTGATGCCGCTGACCGCGCGCCGTTCCAGCCCATGGACCGGCAGGTGACGCCGGAATCTATTGTGCTCGATCCGCGGGCTGATAGTGATGCCGAGGACGAGGTGATCGTGCGGCACGAGCCGGCGGTCCCCGAAGAGCTGATCGAAACCACGGAGCCCAAGCGCGATGTTCAAGACGGAACGGTTTGAGGATCGGGCATTTAGGCCTCTCTCCATCGCAGTCATCGCCGTTTCCGATACGCGGACGCTCGAAACCGATACCGGCGGTGCGCTCCTGAAGTCGTTGCTCGAAGCCGATGGCCACACCTGCTTCGAGCGCCAGGTCGTTCGCGACGACATCCAGCTCATCCGCGCCGCCGTTCAGGCCTATGTCGCCAATCCCAAGGTCGACGTTGTTCTCACCACCGGTGGCACCGGCTTTTCCGGCCGCGACGTGACACCCGAAGCCGTCGAACCGCTCTTCGACAAGCGCATGGAAGGCTTTTCCGTCCTCTTCCATCAATATTCGGGCACGACGGTCGGCACGAGTTCGATGCAGTCACGTGCGACGGCCGGCCTCATCGGCACCACCTTCGTCTTTTCCCTCCCCGGTTCGCGCGGCGCCTGCCGCGATGCCTGGGAGGGCATCCTGACCCAGCAGCTCGATTACCGGCACAAGCCGTGCAATCTGGTGGAACTGATGCCGCGCCTAGACGAGCGCTGATCTTACCGTTTTCCCGAACAACACGTTCGGCATCGTTCGCTTTACGGAACCGATCGTAAAGCGCATTTGAATGGGCAGAGAGCGCGGACAGTCCGCGCCAAGGAATCTTTGCCCATGTCCGCTACGGCCCCCATGCAGATCGGCCTGGTGACGCTCAATGTGCGCCAGGTAGACACGGTCTCCGACTATTATCGCCACCTCCTCGGTCTCGAAGTGATCGACCGGGACGGCTCCACCCTCCGCCTCGGCGTGGGCAAGACCCCGCAGCTCGAACTGCGCGGCAACACTGATTTCGTGCAGCGCAACCCGCGCTCGGCCGGTCTTTTCCACACCGCTTTCCTGATGCCGAGCCGCACCGACCTCGCCGCCTGGCTGCGCTATGTCGCCAAGGAACGCATCGGCGTCGGCGGCGCCTCGGACCACCTCGTCAGCGAGGCCTTCTATCTCAACGACCCCGAAGGCAATGGCATCGAGGTCTATGGCGATCGCCCGCGCGCCGATTGGCCGAACGACAATGGCCTCATCCAGATGGCGTCCGATCCACTCGACATTGCCGATCTCCTGCATTTCGACGAGACCACCACCTGGTCCGGCGCGCCTGCCGACATGATCGTCGGCCACATGCATCTGCAGGTGGGTGATCTGCCGATGGCTGAGCCCTTTTATTCCGGCGTCCTCGGCACCGACATCACCTGCCACTATCCCGGCGCCACCTTCTACGGCGCGGGCGGCTATCACCATCAGCTCGCGACCAATACCTGGTCGAGCCGCGGCGCTGGTCCGACTGATCCGAAAACCACCGGCCTCGTCGGCTTCGAACTCATCCTCGATACCGCTGCCCAGCGCGACGCCATCACCGCCCGCGCCGCCAACACCACCAACACGCTCACCGACCCGTGGGGCCTCGCCCTCACGCTCAGCACCAAGGAGGCCTGAACATGCTCGTCAACGGAAAGTGGACTGCAAACTGGCAGCCGGTGCAGGGCGTCGACGCCAAGGGCGGCTTCGTGCGCCAGACCTCGTCCTTCCGCAACTGGGTCACACCCGACGGCAGCGCCGGCCCGACCGGTGAGGCCGGCTTCAAGGCCGAAGCCGGCCGCTACCATCTCTATGTCGCGCTGATCTGCCCCTGGGCCTCGCGCACCATCATCGGCCGCAGCCTAAAAGGTCTCGACGAGGTCATATCCATGTCCGTCGTCGAACCCGAACTGACCGACGAAGGCTGGCGCTTTGAAACGCCCGACGCGATCAGCGGCGCCACCTACATGCACGAGATCTATAGCAAGGCCGATGCCACAGTCAGCGGCCGCGCCACCGTGCCTGTGCTGTGGGACAAAAAGCAAAACACCATCGTCAACAATGAGAGCGCCGACATCCTGCGCATGCTCAATTCCGGCTTTGGCGACCTCGCCTCGGACGAATACGACCTCTACCCTGACGCCCTCCGCGCCGAGATCGATGCGCTCAACGACTACATCTATCCACGGCTCAACAACGGCGTCTATCGCGCCGGTTTCGCCACGACCCAGCTCGCCTATGACGAAGCCTATGCCGACATTTTCGCGGCCCTCGACACGCTCGAAGCCCGCCTCGAAGGGAAGCGCTTCCTCTTCGGCGACACGCTGACCGAAACCGATATCCGCGCCTTTGTGACCCTCGTCCGGTTCGACGCCGCCTATCACGGCCTCTTCAAGACCAATTATAGGCGTATCGCCGACTACGCGAACCTGCAGGCTTATATGCTCCGCGTGCTCGACCTCCCAGGCATCCGTGAGACGGTCAACATCGACCACATCAAGCGCGGCTACTATTCCATCAAGTCGCTCAACCCCAATGGCATCGTGCCCCGCGGCCCGAACATTCCAGGCCTTCATGAGGTGACATTATGAGCGACAGTCTCGTCATTCTCCTCCACGGCGTCGGCAGCTCTGGTGCCGATATCGGTGGCCTCGCTCCGGCCCTCGCCCCGGCCCTACCGAACACAAAATTCGTCAGCCCCGACGGCCCGGGCCGGTTCAATGCCGGCCACCAGTGGTTTTGCGTCACCGGCGTCACCACCGAAAACCGCCCCGCCCGCGTCGCCGCCGCGCGACCGTCCTTCGATGCCATCCTCTCCGATATCATCGGCCGAGAAGGCTTTGCCGGACGCCTCGACCGCGTCGCGCTGGTCGGCTTCTCGCAGGGTTCGATCATGGCCCTCGACGCCATAGCGTCTGGTCGCTGGCCGGTCGCCGGCGTCGTCGCCTTCTCCGGCCGCCTCGCCTCGCCCGAGCCGCTGGAGCCGATAAAAGGCTCAAAACTGCTGCTGGTTCACGGCACCGAAGATCACATGATGCCGGTGGCCGAAGTCGCCAATGCCGAGGCCAAACTGTCGCCGCTCGGCGTAGCCACCAGCCGCTTCATCCAGCCGGGCCTCGGCCATTCAGTCTCCGCCGAAGGCGTTGCCGAAGCCGCGAAGTTTTTGGGCAAGCTGTTCGCCTGATAGGTCCCCAAACAAAAAGGCCGGGCAATCGCCCGGCCTTTTCTCATGTCATCAGTGACCCATCGCCGGGCCGCCGTGACCGCCTTCCGGCCGCTTCACGAAGAAGGCCGCAACGATCATCAGCAACGACACGATGGCGCCGCAGAGGAACCCGCCGCGAATACCCGCCGCCAGGGCATCGACCGCGTCGAGCCCAGCCGCTGCGCCCGCCGCCGTCTGCAGGCTCATCACCGCCACAAAGAGCGCGATACCCGCCGCACCGGCGACCTGCTGCACAGAGCCCAGAATGGCGCTGGCATGCGAGTAGAACTTTGGCGGCACCGAGCTCATCGACGAGGTGAAGAGCGGGGTGAAGGTGAAGGCGAGGCCAACGCTGAGCACGATGTGGCCGGCAACCACGGCCCAGACCGGGGTATGCTGGCTAACGAGGGTCAACGCCCACATCACGGCCGAAACCGCAATGACACCCGGCACCAGCAGCGGCTTGGGACCAAAACGGTCATAGAGACGACCAACCACCGGACCAAGCACGCCCATCAGCAGACCACCCGGCAGCAGCAGCATGCCGGTCTGCAAGGTATCAAGGCCGAGCACCTTCTGGGTATAGATCGGCAAGAGGATCGAGCTACCCAGCAGCGCCACCATGGCCACGGCCATGGTGATCAGGGCAAAGGTATAGTTCTTGTGCTGCAGCGTACGCAGGTCGAGCAGCGCCTTGTCTTCGTTCTGGAGGCCAAACTGGCGCCAGACGAAAGCGGCCATGGAAACGAGACCCACGGCAATCGGCGCCCAGGCCGGAATGGCCGAACCATGCTCCGCGCCTTCACCCAGGCTCGACAGACCATAGACGAGACCGCCGAAGGCAAAGGCCGAAAGAATGACCGAGAGCACATCGAGCGGCGCATAACGCGGCGTCGAGACATTGCGGATGCGGCTAGCACCGATGACCAGCGCCAGGATGGCAATGGGCAGGGTGAAATAGAACATGAAGCGCCAATCGAAATGGGCAAGGATAAACCCGCCGATCGTCGGGCCGATGGCCGGAGCCACGGACATGACGATGGAAATGTTGCCCATGACCTTGCCCCGCCCTTCCGGCGGCACCAGCGACATCACCGTGGTCATCAGCAGCGGCATCATGATGGCCGTGCCAACGGCCTGCACCACGCGGCCGACAATAAGAAGTTCAATTCCGGGCGAAACGGCGCAGATCAGCGTGCCGGCCGTAAAGACCGACATGGCGATCATGTAGATCGGCCGCGTATTGAGGCGCTGCAACAGGAAGCCGGTGATCGGGATCACCACGGCCATGGTCAGAAGAAAGGCGGTGGTCAGCCACTGCGCCAGGCTCGCTGTGACGCCGAGATCGGTCATCAGGTGCGGGATAGCCACGCTCATGATGGTTTCGTTGAGGAACACCACAAAGGTGGACACGAGCAGAAGCCCGATGACCAACCGGTTGCGCGCCGCATTGTCAGGATGATGGGGAGCGCTTTGTTCAAGCGCGTCGAATGTTGCTGTGTCTGTCGTCATGTCCATACCCTCACTAAAGCGCGTGACACCCTCGCGACGCATGGCATCGCCGGAGTTCGACAGCGCTTTCCAATTTTCCTGCGACAAGGCCTGTCAGCAGCCATCAGTTTAGACCGCGCTTAACTAATCCCCAGAGGGATTGGCGGTCAATGCTAAATTCTAGACTTAACTAATGCGCCCCATTTTCGGGGGCGCCTTCACTACTCCCGCGGGGTTGTTCCGTCCAGCCCAAATTCGCGCAGGGCTGCATTGCGGCGCGAAAAATTGAGAACAAAAACTAAACATCGTTCTTGTTGTGTTCTCATTCGATTGCTAGATTTGGAACGCGCCGACGAGGTCGATTCCAACCTCGGCGGAAGCAGCAGGAGATATGCCATGGCCCTTTATCAGGCCCCAAGCTTCGAAGCGCTCGAACGTCTCAGCCAGAGCCGCGACGCCGACCTGGCGCGGCGTGAGCTGCTCAATTCCGACCGCATCCGCGGTCGCGGCGCCCAGTCGAACCATACCGGCCGCTTCGAAACGCATTCGCGCGAAAATTTCGATGATGGCTGGGGTGTCGTTGAAGCCCTGCCCATGACCGAGACGGTAGAACATGCCGAGCGCGCCAAGAGCATCATCACCACCAATGACAGCCCTGATATCGGCTTCGAGCGCTCGATCAATGCCTATCGCGGCTGCGAGCATGGCTGCTCCTATTGCTATGCCCGCCCCACCCACGCCTATCTCGGCCATTCGGCCGGCGTCGATTTCGAGCGCGAGATCTACGTCAAGACCAATGCCGTCGAGGCTCTGCGCAACGAACTCGGCGCAAAATCCTATCGCCCAAAGCCCATTGCCATGGGCACCAATACCGACCCCTACCAGCCCTCCGAGCGCAAGCACCAGCTGACCCGCGGCATTCTCGAAGTCATGCTCGAAACCCGCCACCCGGTGATGATCACCACCAAGTCGGCGCTGATCCTTAGGGATCTCGACCTGCTCACCGAACTGGCAAAGCTCGGCCTCGCCAAGGTCGCCATTTCAGTGACCTCCATGGATCACAAACTGAGCCGCAAGATGGAGCCCCGCGCCTCCTCGCCCGCAAGGCGCCTCGAAGCCATCCGCGCCCTCAGCGAAGCCGGCGTCCCCACCGCCATCTTCGCTTCGCCGATGATCCCGGCCATCAACGACATGGAACTCGAACGCATCCTCGACGCCGGCAAGGCCCAGGGAGCCCTCGCCGCCTCGATGATCCTCCTCCGCCTCCCCGGCGAAGTCCGCGACGTGTTTCGCGAATGGCTCCTCCGCCACTTCCCCGACCGCGTCCGCCACGTCCTAGCCCTCGTCCGCGACACCCGCGGGGGCAAAGACTACGACTCGCGCTTCGGCACCAGAATGACCGGCGAGGGCCCCTACGCCACCCTCCTCCGCCAGCGTTTCGACAAAGCCCGCGAACGCTACGGCCTCGACACGAAACTACCGGGTCTCCGCACCGACCTCTTCGTCCCGCCGACGCTGGAGAGCAAGCAGATGAGTTTGTTCTGAAGCTCCCCCTCATCCGGCGCTACGCGCCACCTTCTCCCCGAGGGGGAGAAGAACAGGACGGTTCCCATAGATGTATCGGTGACCCCTTCTATTCCTCTCCCCCTCGGGGAGAGGGTGGATCGCGCATAGCGCGAGACGGGTGAGGGTGCTTGCCTAGGAGTACAACCTCCCATCCTGCGTCCCCACCGGGCTTGTCCCGGTGGTCCATGCCTCCGCGAGAGACTTCCGGACCAGGCCCGGCAATGAAACCAACTATGCGCTCAGCGCCTCGCTCGCCCCAACGCGCTCGGCGATAAACCGCAGCATCTGCCGATCGGTGTAATCCCGCGCCGCCAGTGTCGCGCCCGCTTCCAGCAACTGCGCCAGTTCCAGCCCCGTCGCCATCCCAACCGTCGCAATCCCCGCCGACGTCGCCGACTTCAACCCGGTCCGCGAATCCTCGAAAGCCACGCAGTTCTTGGCATCGGCCCCGAGTATCTTCAGCCCCTCCAGATAAGGCAGCGGATGCGGCTTCCCAAACTCCAGTTCATCCCCAATCACCAGCCCCTTGAACCGGTGCCGCGCCCCGATGCTATCCAGCAATTGCTCGGCATTGTCCCGCGGCGCATTGGTCACCGCCACCGCCGGCAGGCCAATGGCGTCGGCCCAATCCAGCAGCGCAAAAAGCCCATGCACCGGCTCGACGCCCTCAGCCGCCAGCGAGCGGAACAGGGCTTCCTTTTCCATCATGATTTCCCACCGCCGCTCCGGCGTCTCATGCGGCAGAAACTGCGAGCCGATCGCCTCATTGGCGAGGCCCTGCAGTTCGCGCCCAAAGCGTTCGCGGTCGAAATGGTGCCCATAAGGCGCAAAGGCCCGATTAAAAGCTTCGAGATGCAGCGGATCGCTCTCGACCAGCGTTCCATCGATGTCGAAAAGTAGTCCGGCGCCGGGCTTGAGAGTCATGGTCATTCCGTCGATAAATCGGGGGTGAGACCGCCACGAAATTTCTGCATCGTCAACGAGGCAAATTGTGCCAGAAATTCCCGCCCACATGTCTCTCGAACGCCTGCGCGAACTGACCGTCGCCGGCCATCCCCAATTTGCCGGCGCCCGTTTCACGATTCTCGCCGATGGCTGGGATAGCGTCGCCCTCGATATCGACGATCGCTACATCATAAAATTCCCGCGACACGAGGTGGCCGAACAGTCCCTTCGCCGCGAAGTGCTGCTGCTCTCGGTCATCGGCCCGCGCGTCCTGATGCCCGTGCCGCGCATGGATCTCCACGACATCCCCGTCACTCACACGATCCACGCCAAACTGCCCGGCCGCGCCCTCGACCCCGCCGCGTATGACAAGGTGCCCGAAAGCATGCGCGCCGAAATCGGCGAACGCCTCGGCCAGTTTTATGCACACCTGCACGCCATCAATCCGGACCTGCTGGCCAATGCCGGCGCCGGCCCGGTGCAGGAGTGGCTCGATGCAGAAACCATCCGCCACCGCATTGCGCCCCATCTGCCCCCCGCCCTAGCGCCCTGGGCCGAAGAGGCACTGGAAAAACTGGAAAATCTCGGCCCCGACCCCCACGGCATCACCTATGGGCTCTTTGACGGCCATGGCTGGAATATGGCCCATGACATCGCGCAAAACCGCTTCGGCGGCATCTTCGACTTCGGCGATTCCGGCTTTGGGCCGCTGCATCAGGAATTCATCTATTCCAACCTGACCTCGCCCGACCTCACCCGCCGTATCATCGACAGCTACGAGCGCCACAGCGGTCGCACGCTCGACCGCGACCGCATCACCCTCCTCACCGATATCCATCGCCTCTGGGAACTTGCAGAGGAATATGAAAATGCCGAAGGCACGGCCGAAAAGATCGAAGCCGCCCACACCTGGGTCAGCATGCGCCCCTAGTACTGTTCCACTTTCCGCGCGTAAGTGGACATGAAATCGAGCGAGGCCATGACGCCCTGCAGCGACAGCCAGATATCAGCCGGCTGCTCCGCGCCCGTCATCGGCACGATGAGCTTGAGCGAAGCCCGCTCCTTCATCCGCTCGATCAACTGCGCCTCAAGATCGGCATCGGCCACAAAATACTGATTGGTGACGTTGAACCGCGTCTCCAGTTCCTCGCCCATGGCCAGCATCACCGGCCCATCCCCGGCAAACAGCAGCCGCATCGGCCGGCTCTCATCATAAGAGCCCTCATCCGCCGCCACGGTGATTGCAAGATCAAGCTCGCCATCAAGCCGATTGCGGATCAGCGTCAGCTTATAGGCCGGCAGGCTGGCGCTGTTCTGCATCTGGCTGCCGGTGCTGGCAAAGCACGAATAGCCATAATAATCGGCTGAATCTTCCACGATGGCGTCGGGGCAAGCCGCCAGCCAATCGCGAAAATATTCGCGCCACTCGCCATAAGAATGATGAAAAGGTTCGGCTACTGCGGGCACGGTGAGCAGCAGCAGGGCGGCAAGGCGTGCACAAGCGCGCATCAAAACACTCTCGTCTTTGCCCCCCGGCCAGACTCTTATATCAGTGACCCCAGAAAAATGACCAGAGGACGACAGGCGTGGCCATCGAGAAGATAAACGGCCTCAATGTGATGCTGCTCGACGAGACCGGGCCGCTGCTCGCCTCCGAGCAGGACGCGCTCGACGTCATCGGCGCCACCTATGGGCTCGAAGTCGACGCCGTCGCCATTCCCGTGTCGCGCCTTGACCCCGACTTTTTCGTCCTCAGCAACAAACTGGCCGGCCACTTCATCCAAAAGCTGCAGAACTATTCCATGCGCCTCGTCATCCTCGGCGACATCTCTGCTGCCATGTCGGACAGCAAGGCCCTCACCGATTTCGTCGGCGAAACCAACCGCATCGGCCATCATTTCTTCGCCGCGGATCGTGCAGCCATGGAGGCCGGCTTCGGCCGGGCCCGCTGATGCCGCGCAAAGTCACCGCCACGATCGAATCCACCGCCGAACTCTTCGCACCGGAAGCCGACTTCCCCGATTTCAGCCATGAGCAAATGGCCTATGACCGCGGCGCCCGTTGCGTCGTCGGCGTCGATGAAGCCGGTCGCGGCCCGCTCGCCGGCCCCGTCGTCGTCTCCGCCGTCCGCCTCGATCCCAATCACATCCCTGCAGGCCTCAACGATTCCAAAAAGCTGACCGCCGAGCGCCGCGCCGAACTCTTCGACGAAATTTCGGCCGTCGCCGATGTCGCCATCGTCAGCGCCCCGCCTTCGGACATTCTCAATCTCAACATCCGCGGCGCCACCCTCGCCGCCATGGCCCGCGCCGTCCGCGCCTTGCCCTGCACCGCCGATTGCGTGCTGGTCGATGGCCGGGACGTGCCCCCCGGCCTCCCCTGCCCCGGCATTGCGCTGATTGGTGGCGATGGCCGCAGCGTCTCCATCGCCGCCGCCTCCATCGTCGCCAAAGTCATGCGCGACCGCATGTGCGCCATCATGGATTGCGACGCGCCCGATTTCGGCTTTGCCGGCCACAAGGGCTATGGCACGGCAGCACACTTGAAGGCCCTGAACCTCCACGGCCCCAGCCGCCACCACCGCTCGGCCTTCGCCCCGGTGGCAGCACTTCTCATGCAAAAGACCACCGTCACAATCGAGGGTTAACCCCTCGCTAACCCCTTACAAACGCTCCATTAACCCTGACGAAGTACAAAGGCATGGTTAGTACTGCGTTAGGGATAGTTGCATGTTGCGTACCGCGCGTACGGCCCAGTCGGCCGATGCGGAGGAGGCTTCCCGCCTTCCGATCGACACCATTCTCGTGGGCGATTGCATCGACCACATGAATGCCTTGCCGGCCGGCTCCGTCGATCTCATCTTCGCCGATCCGCCCTATAACCTGCAGCTGGAACAAGGCCTTACCCGCCCCGACCAGTCGAAGGTCGATGCGGTCGACGACGATTGGGACAAGTTTGACTCGTTTGCCCACTATGACGCGTTCACCCGCGGCTGGCTGAAAGCTGCCCGGCGCATTCTGAAGCCCGATGGCGCCATCTGGGTCATCGGCTCCTATCACAATATTTTCCGCGTCGGCACGGCGCTCCAGGATCTCGATTTCTGGATGCTCAACGACGTCATCTGGCGCAAGGCCAACCCGATGCCGAATTTCCGTGGCACGCGGTTCACCAATGCGCACGAAACCCTGATCTGGGCCTCCAAAAGCCAGAAGAGCCGCGTGACCTTCAATTATGAGGCCATGAAGCTCGCCAACGACGACACGCAGATGCGGAGCGATTGGCTCTTCCCCATCTGCACCGGCGCCGAACGCCTGAAAAACGAAGACGACGACAAGGTCCATCCGACCCAAAAGCCGGAAGCACTGCTGTTCCGCATTCTCAATGCCACGACCAAGCCGGGCGATATCGTGCTCGACCCCTTCTTCGGCACCGGCACCACCGGCGCCGTCGCCCGAAAGCTCGGCCGCCATTTCATCGGCATCGAGCGCGAAGAAACCTATGTCGAAGCCGCCCGCACCCGCATCGCCTCGATCCGCCCCGCAGTGTTCGATGCCCTGCAGTCGGTCACGCCCAAGCGCAAGGAAACACGCATTCCCTTCGGGTCGCTCGTCGAACAGGGGCTGATCGAACCGGGCGCGCAACTTTTCGACTTAACGAAACGTTACTCCGCCATGGTTCGTGCAGACGGCTCGCTCGTCTCGGGTCCGCACCAGGGGTCGATCCACAAGGTCGGCGCCTTGGTTCAGGGTGCCGAGGCATGCAACGGGTGGACCTTCTGGCACCACGACTATCTCGGCGTCGCCGAGCCCATTGACGTCCTTCGGGCCAGCGTTCGCCAAAAACTTGATTTGCTTTCTGCCTGATCCTGACCTCCAATCATTATTCAGGCTCTATAACTGGCCGCCGGTTTGCCCCGGCGGCCTTTTTGTTTTGAGAAAGTTATCCCCGCTCCATTGGCGTCGATCAAAATCGGCAAAGTAAACCATTAGGAGCGACTGTCTTGGTTTCTGCCAAAGATACCCGACTAGCAATATTGAACGCTCGCATCACGGTTGCGATGATGAGAGCAGACCTCTTGCTCAAACGCTTTAACCCAAACCAGCCGAGGGTCCCGGCCGGCACCGCCACGGGCGGTCAGTGGGTCCAAGTTACCGGATCAGTTGGCAAATGGGTCCAGGACACCGAACCAAGTGACCAACGAATCCGACTTGCGGGAGTGAGGCGATTGACTGAGGACGAGTGCGAAGAACTGTATAAGAGGGATACGTTCCATTGTAACATGGTTGGTCTCGCGTCCTGCCATCAACAAGCGATGTTTCGGTACAGCGACTGCCTCTCGGGCAAGACAATCCGCCCACTAAGTTATTGAAACCTGATGATCATAGCAGAACGTATACTCAGATTGGTATCAGGCGAGCATGCCGGAACGACGGTGCCGGTTCGCATTCATTTGCCCGAGAAGATGGCAGACCATTGGGCCTGCTCCTATGAAATAGGCTGGCCTGAGGGAACGCGGATCAGTTCGGGCTTCGGTGTAGACGGCGTCCAGGCACTAAGCTTGGCCATGCAAAAAGTTGGAACCGAGCTCTACATGAACCAGCACCATCGCGACCAATCGCTGGCCTTTGAAGGCCCAGGAAGAGGTTACGGCTTCCCGGTCCCCAAGCCGCTGCGGGACATCCTGATCGGCGATGACGCGACGGCCGATGGTATCTGAGAAATGACTGCACAGAGGCCGCCACATAGCCGGCGGCCTTACTTGCTTTGAACTAAGGCGAAATCAGCTCAACCGTCGGAAAATAGGTCCGATACCGCCCCTCGTCGCGCGTCAGCAGCGGAAGCCTAGCGACCGCCGCGTGAGCACCAATGAAGAAATCCGGCAGGACACCGCTCCGGGTCCCGCCGACCCTGCGATATTGCGCAAAAGCCTTGCCGGCGAGGAACAATGCCGGTCGTGGCAAGTCAACAATTTCCAGTCCTGCCCTGCCGATGAACTCATCCAGCAATTCAATCCGCTCGTAACGGACGCTGAGTTCGGCATAGACGACGTCATTGATAAAAAGTGGACCACGCAGGCTCGCCGCCTCAAGCGAAGCGATCGACCAATCTGCCCATTTCGGGTCCGCGGTTACAAGATCGAGCAGGACATTGGTATCGACCAATGTCACGGCTCGCCCCGCGTTAGCGCCATGATGTCTTCGGTCGCCATGCCTTCTCCCGCATGCCCCTTAAGCTGGGAGAAGCGGCTGCTTGGCTTTGCCTCCGCGGGTTCGATCACGATCTGACCATCGGCAGTGCGGCGAAAATCGACCCGGCTACCGGGCACGATCCCCAAATGGTCCCTTACGGATTTTGGAATGGTCACCTGACCCTTGATGGTCACGGTCGCGCTCATGGCACACCTCGGTAATACCTGCTGCAAAATAGGTATTACACGACCCCACAAAATTCAATGGGAGTGGTCCCTATTCCAGCCCCGCCTGTGCCAGCACTTTTCTGAACAGCGTCGGCAGCGCCTCGCCCTTCAGCGCCGATGGAGGGCTCCACCAGCCATGTTCGAGACTCTCTGGTGGCACCAGCGAGGACCACACTTCCAGCTCCAGTCGGAAATGGGTGAAGACATGCACCACCTGCCCGCGATGGCGCCACTGGCCGGCGACCGGATAGGCAACCTCCGACAGGTCTGAAACCCAATCGGAGGTCGGTACTTCTGTCATGCCGCCCAGCAGCCCCTTGCCCGGCCGCGATTGCAGGTAAACATCGCCACCGGCATCTGTCATGACAAAGGCATGGCCGCGCCGCACCGGACGCTCGGCTTTCACCGGCTTGATGGGATAAATCGTCGGCTCGCCCTCCCGCGTCGCGCGGCAATCGGGCTGTAGCGGACAGATGAGGCAAGAGGCAGCCCTTGGCGCGCAGATCGTCGCGCCAAGATCCATCATCGCCTGCGCAAAATCGCCTGATCGCTCCGGCACATTTTGCTGCAAAGCAGCCCGCAATTCGTCCTTGGCCTCGCGCACCGGCACATCAAGCGCATAGTAGCGCGCGAGGACGCGGTCGAGATTGCCGTCGAGCACCGCAATCCGCTCATCAAAACAGATCGCCGCAATAGCCGCACTGGTATAGGCGCCGATCCCCGGCAAGGTCTGCAAGCCTTCCGAGGTTTTTGGAAAGACGCCGCCATGCTCGTCCACCACCGCCTTGGCGCAAGCATAGAGGTTTCGCGCCCGCGCATAATAGCCAAGCCCCGCCCATTCACGCAGCACCGCGTCGAGCGGCGCTTCGGCAAGGTCAAACACCGTCGGCCAGAGATGGGTAAAGCGCAGAAAGTACTTTTGGACCGCCGCCACCGTCGTCTGCTGCAGCATCACCTCGCTGAGCCAGACCCGATAGGGATCGGCGTGCACACCCCTAGCCCGATCGCCCGGCGAAACACGCCATGGCAGATCGCGGGCATGGCGATCATACCAGGCGAGCACGGCTTCGGCGTCGATTGCGTGGGGGGCAATGAGGGGCATGGCGGATGGATATAAGTTTCGAGGGTTATGAAGCAAGTGCCCCGGCCCGCCTCGATCTTTCCTATTTCCACCGTGTCATCCCCGCGAAAGCGGGGATCTCCGTTTCGAAACAGGGATTCCCGCTTTCGCGGGAATGACACCGTAGAAAGGACGGGAGGCACGGTGACAGAAGCGGGATTGCAGCAAGAGATCGTCCTTGCCCCCGCTCCCGCCCAGCGCTACTCCCACCCCATGGCCGAAAAAGAACCGCCCGAACCCAAGCGCAGGAACAAGACACTCAGTGTTGCTGACGTGCTCTCGGGCGCGCTCGATCCGGTGCTGAAAAAGCGCGGCTTTGCGACCAAGGACATCATCACCCATTGGCGCGTCATCGCCCCGACGCCCTATGACCAGACCACCATTCCCGACAAACTGATCTGGCCGCGCAGCGCCGCCCAAAGCCACGAAGGCGCGGTGCTTTATCTGCGCTGCGGCCCCGGCCAGGCCCTCTTCGTGCAACACGCCGCGCCCGATATCGCCATGGCGGTAAACCGCTACTTTGGCTACCTCCTCGTCAACGAGGTCCGCCTCTCCGCCGAGCTATTCACCCCCGGTTCAGGCGCCAAGGCGCAAAAGAACAGGCAACCGAGCCAGAGCGAAATCGCAAAGGTCGGCGCCACGGTCGAAAAGATCGAGGATACGGATCTGCGGGAAGCGTTGCGGGCATTGGGCCTGGCGCTCTCCGGCAGATCGGAGCCAAAGGGCAGATAGTCCGTTCACCCCCAAGTGATAATCATGCCCACTTGCCGACACCAAGCCCATGTGTAGTGTCGCGCAGAACAATAATCAGGAGCCTGACACGTGAAGTTCAACCGTCGCGAGACCCTCATCCTTGCCGCCTCTGCGTCGGCGCTCAGCCTTTGCGGCCTCGGCGCGGCCCAGGCCGCCGAAGGCGACGTTGTCGACCAGGCCAAGCTTCTCGCCCCCGCCGGCAATATCCCCGACAAGATCCAGGGCAATGCCGACGCTCCGGTCACGGTCATCGAATATGCGTCGCCGACCTGCCCGCACTGCGCCACCTTCCACAACACGGTCTATGAGCCGTTCAAGGCCGAATATGTCGATACCGGCAAGGTAAAGTTCATCCTGCGCCCCTTCGTGCGCAACGTGCTCGACGCCGCCATTTTCATGCTGGCCGAGGCCGCTGGCGAGACCAATTACCACAACGTCATCTCGACCTATTTCAAGACCCAGGGCGAATGGGGCGTTTCCGAAACCCCGCGCGATGCGATCTACACGATCGCGACCCAGCTCGGTTTTACCAAGGAAAGCTTCGATGCTGCCTTGACGAATCAGGACCTGTTCACTGGCATGGAAGCCATGCGCGAACAGGCGCTGAACGAATTCGGGCTCCAGGGCACGCCGACCTTCTATGTCAATGGCAAGACGCTTTCCGGTGACAAGACGCTCGAGCAGCTCGCTGCCGAGATCGATCCCCTTGTGCCCGCCGATTTCGTCGCTCCTGCCGCCGGCGCTGCTGCAGCACCCGCCGCTGAAACGCCCGCTCCTGCCGCTGATGCGATGGCCCCGGCTGCTGACGCAATGGCTCCGGCCGCTCCTGCGCAATAAGCCCAGCACACTCGATCGGCACCTCCCCCGTGACGGGGGAGGTTGGGAGGGGGTGTTGGCAAGCTCAACACCCCATTTCCTTTTCACGCGGGGCGGCAGATGAAATTCTCCCGCCTCAAACTCCACGGCTTCAAAAGCTTCTCCGACGAGACCACCCTCGTCATGGAACCGGGCCTGACCGGCATTGTCGGCCCCAATGGCTGCGGCAAGTCCAACCTTGTCGAAGCCATGCGCTGGGTCATGGGTGAAAACTCATACAAGGCCATGCGCGCCTCCGGCATGGACGACGTCATCTTTTCCGGCTCCGGCAATCGACCCGGCCGCAATTCGGCCGAGGTGACGCTGGTCCTCGACAATGCCGACCGCACCGCCCCCGCCGCCCTCAACACCGCTGATATCCTTGAAGTCACCCGCCGCATCGAGCGCGAGGCCGGCTCGGTCTATCGCGTCAACGGCAAGGAAGTGCGCGCCCGCGACGTGCAACTGCTCTTTGCCGATGCGTCCACGGGCGCCCATTCCCCCGCCATGGTCCGCCAGGGCCAGATCGGCGAACTCATCGCCGCCAAACCCACGGCCCGCCGCGCCCTTCTCGAAGAAGCCGCCGGCATTTCCGGCCTCCATTCCCGCCGCCACGAGGCCGAACTGCGCCTCCGTGCTGCCGAGAGCAATCTCGAGCGCGTCGACGACATCATCGGCCAGATCAGCAGCCAGCTCGAAACGCTGAAGCGCCAGGCCCGCCTAGCCATCCGTTATCGTGGCCTCTCGGGCGACATCCGCCGCGCCGAAGCCACCCTTTTCCACATCCGCTGGGTCACCACCCGCGCCGCGGAGAAAGAAGGCGAAGCCGCGCAGGCCGTCCTCATCCGCAAGCTCGCCGATGCCACCCATGCCGAACGCGTGGCGCAGAAAAACGTCGAAGAAGCCGAAGCCGCCCTCGCGCCCCTCCGCGAACGCGAGGCCGTCACCTCGGCGATCCTCCAGCGCTACAAAATCCTCTTCGAGCAATTGAGCGAAGAATCGCGCCGCCTGCAGCAGCGCCGCACCGAACTCGAAGAACGCCTCCGCCAGATTTCTCAGGACGGCAGCCGCGAACGCGAACTGGTCAGCGAAAGCGAAGCAAGCCTTGCCGCCTATGCCGAAGAGCAGGAACGCATCGAGGCCGAAGAAGAAGAGGCCATAGAAGGCCTCGAAGCCGCCCGCCGCGAGGCCGAAGAAGCCCGCGCCGCCGCCGCAACAGCCGAAACCGAATCCCGCCTCCTCAGCGATCGCCTCGCCCAGATGCGCGTGCGCCGCGGCCAGGCCCAGCGCGCAGTCGCCGATGCCGACCTCCGCCTCGAACGCCTGACCCGTGAAATCGCCGGTGTCGAAGCCGATATGGCGAAAATCGCCGAAACCATTGCCGGCGACGAAACCCTGATGCGCCATCAGGACGCGCTCGAAACCGCACACGAAGAAGCCGAGATCGCCGAAAGCGCCGCCCTCAGCGCCGAAGAAGAGGCCGCCGCCGCCCAGCAAAAACTCGACGAAATGCGTCCCCGCCTCGCCGAACTCGACGCACTGGTGACGGGCCTCGAAGCCGAAGCCTCCACTTTGGGCAAAATGCTCAATGTCGGCTCCAGCCTCTGGCCCGCCATCGTCGACGAATTGAAGGTCGAACCCGGCTACGAAACCGCCCTCGGCGCTGCCCTCGGCGACGATCTCGATGCCTCGTCCGACGCCGGCGCCCCACTCCATTGGTCCATCGCCATCGAAGGCTATGACGATCCGCCGCTGCCGCAGGGCGCCGAGCCGCTTTCGCGCTATGTCACCGGCACGCCGCTCCTCAAGCGCCGCCTCGACCAGATCGGCCTTGTCAGCGATGTGGTCGGCCCCGGCCTCATGCCCGCCCTCTGGCCCGGCCAGCGGTTGGTCACTCTCGAAGGCGCCATGTGGCGCTGGGACGGGTTCGTCGCCGCCGCCGACGCCCCGACCGCCGCTGCCCTCCGCCTCTCGCAGCGCAATCGCCTCGCCGAACTCGACGAGGAAGTCATGCGCGCCAAGGCCGAGCGCAACGCCTTCCGCCGCGATATCGACAACCAGACCGCCACTCTCGACCTCGCCCGCCAGGCCGAACGCGCCCGCCGCGAAGACTGGCGCAAGGCCCAGCACGCCATCAGCCTCGCCCAGACCGAACTCGATCGTGCCCTCCGCGCTCAGGGCGAGCTGGCCTCCCGCCGCTCCGCTCTCGAAGAGGCCCACACCCGCCTCCAGGCGAATCTCAGCGAGGCCGAAGCCGTCCGCGAAGAAGCCGCCATCATTCTCGAAGTATCAGGCGAAGAAGACGACCTGGTTGAACGCCTCGAAGAAGAGCACGAGCGCCTCGCCGCCCTCCGCGAACGCGCCGATCAGGCCCGCCTCAAACTCGGCAGCTTTGAAAGCGCCGCCCACATGCGCGCGTCTCGGCTCGACCAACTCGCCCGCGACCGCGCCTCCTGGCAGCGCCGCTTCGATGGCGCCGCCGCTCAGCTCGCCACACTCGACCAGCGCACAGAGGCCGTCAAAGCCCAGCTCGACGAACTCGACGCCGCCCCCGAAGGTTTTGCGGATCGCCGCGCCCAGCTCGAAGACCAGATCGAAGACGCCAATCTCGACCACCAGGAAGCCAGCGACCGTTTCAATGCCGCCCAGACTGCCTGGCGCGATCACGAAAAATCCCTGCGCGCCGCCGCCGAAGCGCTGTCCGAAGTCCGCATCGACCTCACCCGCATCGAAGAGCGCCTGAAAGGCTCGATGGCCCAGCGCCAGCAGATCGAGCGCCAGGTCGAAGAAAGCCTCGGCATTCCCGCCAGCCGCACCCTCGAAGTTTCAGGCATTCGCCCCGAAGAGGCCCTGCCCCCGGAAACCGCAACCGAGCAAAAGCTCGAACGCCTCAAATCCGAGCGCGAGCGCCTCGGCGGGGTCAATCTCTCGGCCGAAAAGGAAGCCGAAGAGGTTCAGGAAAAACTCGACACCATGGTCGCCGACCGCGACGACCTGATCGAAGCCATCGCCAAGCTGCGCGGCGGCATTGCCGCGCTCAACCGCGAAGGCCGCGCCCGCCTCTCCGAAGCCTTCGGCAAGGTGAACGCCTATTTCCAGGAGCTCTTCACCACCCTTTTCGGCGGCGGCACCGCGGAACTGACCTTCGTCGAAAGTGACGACCCGCTCGAAGCTGGCCTGGAAATCATCGCCCGCCCACCGGGCAAGAAGCCGCAGACCATGACCCTGCTCTCAGGCGGCGAACAGGCGCTCACCGCCATGAGCCTGATCTTTGCTGTTTTCCTCACCAATCCCGCGCCCATCTGCGTCCTCGACGAAGTCGACGCCCCGCTCGACGACGCCAATGTCGAACGCTTCTGCAATCTCCTCGACTCCATGCGCCAGCGCACCAATACCCGCTTCATGGTCATCACCCACAATCCGATCACCATGAGCCGCGTCGACCGCCTCTTCGGCGTCACCATGGCCGAACGCGGCGTGTCGCAGCTCGTCTCCGTCGACCTGCAAACGGCCGAAAGCTTCCGCGAAGTCGTCTGACCCGCCCCAGAAGCGCCCAGGGAATCTCCTTCCCAGCCACGACTCCACCACAATTGAGCTGTGGACAGCATGCCGCACCCTTGGATTTCGTAAAAATCACGCGGCAAATCAAAGACTTACCAGATCGTTACGCGCCTTGACACTATTTGGGGCCACCACTATGTTGCGCCCGACCTGAATAGGCACCCGGACCAATCCGGGAAAAGGCAGGCCAAGGGGGAGTAAGCGGATGGAAAAACCGCCCAAAATCCAGGGCCAGTCTGAAAATGCCAACGAGGCGACGCGTGATCTTGCATCGCGTATTGCTTCAGCCAAGCAGGAACGGCACCTTGAGGACAATAGATCCGCGGGGACCGATCCTGGGCAGATGAGCGGGATGGCGCGCGGCATGCGCATCGGTACCGAGTTCATCGCCGCGATTCTGGTGGGGACCGGCTTCGGCTACCTCATCGATCTTGGCCTGGGAACCAGCCCCTGGGGCTTGCTCATCATGTTCTTGGTGGGCTTTGCCGCTGGAATACTCAATGTCACCCGTGTGGTGGCGCAAATGAACGCCGCTTCGCCTCTCCCGCCCGCACAGGCCGGGAAAGACGAAACAGAAAAATGATGACGTTTAGAGGGCTCTATCTTGGCCGGTACTGATCCGATCCACCAGTTCGTCATCCAGGACATGTTCCCCATTCACCTTGGTGGTGATGGCACTGCAGGCAGTGGCCTGAATTTCTCCTTTACCAACTCTTCGCTGTTCATGGTGGCGACGGTCGCGGTTATTTCGCTGTACCTGATCCTGACCACTTCGGCGAAAAGTGTCATTCCGGGCCGCGCCCAGCTCGTCAGCGAGCTGCTTTATGGGTTCGTGGCCAATATGGTGAAAAGTGCCGCGGGCACTGCGGGCATGAAGTTCTTCCCGCTGGTGTTCTCGCTCTTCACCTTCATCTTCGTGGCCAACATGTTCGGCATGGTGCCGTACTTCTTCACCGTCACCAGCCACATCATCGTCACCTTCGCCCTCTCGATGCTGGTCTTCCTGACCGTCGTCATCTACGGCTTCGTCAAGAACGGTCCGAAGTTCCTGAAACTCTTCGTTCCCTCGGGCGTGCCGGGCTATATCCTTCCCATCGTGGCGCCGATCGAGTTCATCTCCTTCATGAGCCGCCCGATTTCGCTCTCTGTGCGTCTGTTCGGCAATATCCTGGCCGGTCACATCACGCTCAAAGTCTTCACCGGCTTCATCGTCACCATGAGCTCGCTGGGTTTCCTCGGCATTCTCGGTTCGGCGCTGCCGCTGATCATGGCCATTGCTCTTACTGGCCTCGAATTTCTCGTCGGTGCAGTCCAGGCGTATGTCTTCGCCGTCCTGACCTGCATGTATCTCAACGACGCGATCCACCCGTCTCACTAACTACCAGTCACGGCGGGCTGTTCCGCCAGAACCCCCGCTAAAGTCGCTTGAAAGGACTACAAAAATGGAAGCTGAAGCCGCAAAGTTCATCGGTGCCGGCATTGCTTGTTTCGGTATGGCTGGCGCCGCCATCGGCGTGGCCAACATCTTCGGCAACTTCCTGTCGGGCGCCCTGCGCAACCCGTCTGCTGCCCCGAGCCAGTTCTCGAACCTGATCTTCGGCTTCGCCGTGACCGAAGCTCTGGGCATCTTCTCGTTCCTGGTTGCCCTGATCCTGCTGTTCGTCGCCTAATTCTGGCGCGACCGAATTATACGCAGCCGGGGCTATTCCCGGCTGCGCGTTCTTGTCCGGCCACGGCCGGTTGACCGGATTTTACGGGACCTCACCTGATGGTAACGCAAGTTTACGCCCAGGAAGCGGCTGCACCGGCCGAAGAGCATGTGGAAGACGCCGCGCACGGCGCGACCGATACCCATGCCGATCCGACCGCTGACACCCATGCCACCACCGAAGCTCATGGTGGCGAGCACGATTCAGGCGTTTTCCCGCCCTTCGACCCCGCGACCTTCCCCAGCCAGCTGCTCTGGCTCGCCATCACCTTTGGCGCGCTCTATGTGCTGATGAGCAAGGTTGCCCTGCCGCGCATCGGCAACATTCTTGAAAATCGCAAGAGCATTGTCGACGCAGACCTCGCTGCCGCCGATGCTTCCCGCCAGAAGACCGACGCTGCCATCGCCGCCTACGAAACGGCCCTGGCTGACGCGCGCTCCAAGGCCCAGGGTATTGCCAACGAAACCCGCGAAAAGATCCAGTCCGACCTCGCTTCCAAGCGCAGCGCTGTCGAAACCGATCTGACCGCCAAGGTTACCGAAGCCGAGACCCGTATCGCCGCTACCAAGCGCGATGCCCTGACCCATGTCGACGAGATCGCCACCGAAACGGCCCAGACCGTCGTTGGCCAGATCATCGGCGATGTGTCGGCCGACAGCGTCCGCGCTGCCGTCGCCAAGGCCAGCAAGGAGTAAGCGACAAATGGAACTCGACAACTCGTTCTACGCCCTTGTCGCCCTCGTCATCTTCATCGCGATGGCGCTGTATTTCGGCATCCCCCGCATCGTGGGCAAGATGCTCGACGGCCAGATCCAGAAGATCGCCGACGAACTGGCCCAGGCCAAGAAGCTGCGCGAAGAAGCTGCCGCTCTGCTCGTTGAATACGAACAGAAGCGCGTCGCTGCCGAAGCCGAAGCCCAGGGCATCATCGCTGCTGCCCAGGACGAAGCCACCCGCCTTGCTTCCGAAGCCCAGGCATCGCTTGCCGATCTCGTGACCCGCCGCACCAAGGCTGTGGAAGACAAGATCGCCCAGGCCGAAGCCCAGGCCGTCGCCGAAGTTCGCGCCCGCTCGGCCGATCTGGCCGTGGAAGCTGCCCGTCTCGTCCTCACCGACGAAATGAACAAGAAGGGCAACCAGGTCGTCGACAAGGCCATCGCCGACGTAGCCGGTCGCCTGAACTAAGTTTTTGTAATTTTGCAGAATTGAAAGGCGGGTCCTCGGGCCCGCCCTTTTTTGTCTTGTGAACGATTGGCAGGGCGTCGCACCGCCCCTTCCCTCCCGTCGTCATTGCCGGGCTTGTCCCGGCAATCCATCTCGCCTCCGGGCCGCCATCCTGCGGATGGCTTGGGACCACCGGGACAAGCCCGGTGGTGACGACCAAGGAGAAAGCTAGGCCAACCCAAACGCCCCAGTAGACCTCATCCTGAGGTGCGGAGCGAAGCGAAGCCTCTAAGGGTTCTGACTGGCCGCAATCGCTCCGGTGGAGCGATTGCAAGGAAGAACGCCCAGAGCGCTATGCGCGTCGGGCTATGGGCGTGCCCCGAACCCTCCTGGTTCGAGGCTTTGCTGTGCAAAGCACCTCACCATGAGGGTTACTGCACGGCTCGGCCGTCCTCCTCCCGTGAACATCCCCACACTCCGCGTTGACGCCACCACAATTTTTCCCCATGGTGCGCTCGACTGCGGGAGAGACTGGCTGAAAACGCCAGCGCCGAAGGAGCAACCGCCCCGGAAACTCTCAGGCAAAAGGACCGCAGTCAGGTCACAACTCTGGAAAGCAGGCTGCTTGCAGCCTCCCCGAAGGTAGCAACCGGCGCTCAGCCGGGAAATCTCTCAGGGCAAGGACAGAGGGGGCACGCATTCCCGCCACATAGGCGGAGCCTTGTCGTGTCGCCTTGAACCAGAGAGTGCCCATGGCCGAAGCGCCCACAGAAGACCTCAAGCACACCCCGCTCTATGAGCGCCACGTCACTGCCGGCGGCCGTATCGTCCCGTTCGGCGGCTATGCCCTGCCCGTGCAGTATCCCACCGGCATCATGACCGAGCACAAGTGGACGCGCGAAAATGCCGGCCTCTTCGACGTCAGCCATATGGGCCCCAGCTTCCTGGTCCTCAATGCGCCTTCCGGTGATGCCGAAGCCGATCACGCCGCCATCGCGGCTATCATTGAACCGCTCATCTGCGGTGATATTCTGAACCTGAAAACCGGCCAGATCCGCTACACCCTGCTCCTCAATGACCAGGGCGGCACCATAGACGACCTGATGGTCGCCCGTTCGACCACGCCGGGCACGCTCTTCATCGTCGTCAATGCCGGCACCAAGGAAGGCGATTTTGCCCGCATCGCCGCCGCAGCCGGCGACAAGGCCACTTTGAAGCGCGCCGACGATGGCGCCCTCCTCGCCCTTCAGGGCCCGGAAGCCGTCAACGTCATGGCCGCGCTCATCCCGCAAGCCGCCGATCTCGGCTTCATGCAATTCGGTGAATTCGACTGGAACGGCGTCCCCGTCACCGTCTCCCGCTCCGGCTATACCGGCGAAGACGGTTTTGAAATTCTCGCCCCCGCCCCTATGTCCGTCGCCCTGTGGGACGAACTGCTGGTCGATCCGCGCGTAAAACCCATGGGCCTCGGCGCCCGCGACAGCCTCCGCCTCGAAGCCGGCCTGCCGCTCTATGGGCACGACCTCGACGAAACCGTCTCCCCCATCGAAGCCGATCTCGGCTTTGCCGTCTCAAAACGCCGCCGCGAGGCTGCCGACTTCCCCGGCGCCCAGCGCATCCTCGCCGAGCGCGACGGCAAGCTGACCCGCAAGCGCGTCGGCCTCCTCGTCGAAGGCGCCCCGGCCCGTGAAGGCGCCGAGATTCTCGATGCATCCGGCACTCCCATCGGCGTCGTCACGAGCGGCGGCTTCGCCCCCTCGCTCGGCAAGGCCATCGCCCTCGGCTTCGTGTCGCCCGAGCACACCGCCATTGGCACAAAGCTCCAGGTTTCGGTTCGCGGCCGCTCACAGCCGGCCGAAGTCGTGCCGACACCCTTCGTTCCCCATCGCTATTTCCGCAAATCAGTCTGAGGCCCCAGCCATGACCACGAAATTCACGCCCGACCACGAATATATCCGCGTCGAGGGTTCGACCGGCATTGTCGGCATCACGCCCTATGCGCAGGAGCAGCTCGGCGACATCGTCTTCGTTGAACTCCCCGCCGTCGGCAAGGCACTCAGGAAGGGCGACGAAGCCGCCGTCGTCGAATCGGTGAAGGCCGCTTCCGAGATCTACGCGCCGGTCACCGGAACCATCGTCGAAGTTAACAGTCTGCTAACCAATGAGCCCGGGTTGGTGAACTCGGATTCCGAGGGCGCCGGCTGGATGTTCAAGATCGCCATCTCCGATGCGAGCGAACTCGACACCCTCCTCGATGCCGA
Source organism: Devosia sp. LjRoot3 (assembly GCF_964252865.1). Classification (NCBI taxonomy): domain Bacteria; kingdom Pseudomonadati; phylum Pseudomonadota; class Alphaproteobacteria; order Hyphomicrobiales; family Devosiaceae; genus Devosia; species Devosia sp. LjRoot3. The sequence goes on along the minus strand of NZ_CAXUPK020000001.1, from coordinate 294,379 downwards.
CGGCTATGCGGAACTGACCCTCTGACCATGCGCTATCTTCCCCATTCTGCCCATGAACGCGCCGACATGCTCGGCGTCATCGGCGCCGCCGATATCGACGCGCTGTTCTCTGCCGTTCCCAAATCGGCCCTCAAATCGTTCGACCTCGGCCTTCCCGCGCATCAGCCGGAATTCCTCGTCGAAGCGCATATGCGCGCCCTCGCCAACAAGAACCATGCGGCCGGCGACGGCCCGTTCTTCGTCGGCGCCGGCGCCTATCGGCATCACGTGCCGGCGACGGTCGATCATTTGATCCAGCGTTCCGAATGGCTTACGGCCTATACGCCCTATCAGCCGGAAATCTCGCAGGGCACCCTGCAGATGCTGTTCGAATTCCAGACCCAGGTCGCCAAGATCATGGGCATGGACGTCGCCAATGCCAGCCTTTATGACGGCTCCACCGGCACCGCCGAAGCCGTCCTGATGGCCCGCCGCCTGACGCGAAAAAACAAGATCGTGCTCTCGGGCGGCCTCCACCCGCACTATCGCGACGTCGTCAAAGCCTATCTCAAGGACGATCCGGATCTCGTCTGTCTCTCCCCCTCCCCCGAGGGCCAGGGCGACATTCTCCAGCAGATCGACGCCAACACCGCCGCCATCGTCATCCAGACCCCCGATTTCTACGGCCACCTGCGCGATCTCAAATCCGCAGCCGAAGCCGCCCACGCCCAGGGCGCACTGCTAGTCGTCGTGGTCACGGAGGTCGTCTCCCTCGGCCTCCTCGAGGCTCCTGGCGCCCTTGGCGCCGATATCGTCGTGGCCGAGGGCCAGTCGATCGGCAATGCGCTCAATTTCGGCGGCCCCTATCTTGGCCTCATGGCGACGCGGAAGGAATTCATCCGCCAGATGCCGGGCCGGCTCTGCGGCGAAACCGTCGATGCCGACGGCAACCGCGGCTTCGTGCTGACGCTCTCGACCCGCGAGCAGCATATCCGCCGCGAAAAGGCGACGAGCAATATCTGCACCAATTCCGGCCTCTGCGCCCTCGCCTTCTCGATCCATATGGGTCTGCTTGGTGAAGCCGGCTTTGTCCGCCTCGCCCGTCTCAACCACTTCAACGCCATCAAGCTGGCCGATGCCCTTGCCGGGGTGCCGGGCGTCGAAGTGCTCAACAAGACCTTCTTCAACGAGATGACCATTCGCACGACCCAGCCGGCTGCAAGCCTCGTCGAACGTCTCGCACGTCGCGGCATCCTCGCCGGTGTGCCGGTGAGCCGCCTGCTGCCCAATGACCGAAGCGTCGACAATCTCATCATCCTCGCGGCGACGGAATTGACGACCGACGCCGATATCGCCGCCCTCGCGGGCGCCCTGACGGAGGAACTGGCATGAGCATGAATACGCAAGGCCGCCCCACCGGCGTGGGCACTGTCGGCACCGGCGCTTCGGGCTCGGCGCTCATCCCCGATGAACCGCTGCTGTTCGAAATCGGCGACACCGAGCATTCCGGCGTCGACCTGCCCGACGTAACGTTCAGCAATGACCGCCTCGGCGGTTTCGGTCGCAAGACCAAGCTCGACCTCGCCGGCCTCACCGAGCCCGAAGCCATGCGCCACTATGTGCGCCTCAGCCGCATGAACCACTCCATCGACAGCGGCATGTATCCGCTCGGTTCATGCACGATGAAGCACAATCCGCGCCTCAACGAAAAGATCGCCCGCCTGCCGGGCTTCTCGGACATCCACCCGCTCCAGCCGGTCTCGACCGTGCAGGGCGCGCTGGAAATGATGAACCAGCTCAGCCACTGGCTGCTTACCCTCACCAATACCGCCGCCGTGGCCCTGTCGCCAAAGGCCGGCGCCCATGGCGAACTGCTGGGCATGATGGCCATCAAGGCCGCGCAGGAAGCCAAGGGCGAAGCGCACCGCACGGTCGTGCTCGTGCCCGAAAGCGCCCATGGCACCAACCCGGCAACCGCCGCCTTCCTCGGCTACACGGTGAAACCCGTGCCCGCCAAGGACGACGGCACCGTCGACGTCGAAGCAGTCAAGGCCGCCCTGTCGCCCGAAGTCGCCGCGATCATGCTGACCAATCCCAATACCTGCGGCCTCTTCGAGCCTCAGGTCATCGAGATTGCTCGGGCTGTGCACGATGCCGGCGCGTTCTTTTACTGCGATGGCGCCAATTTCAACGCCATCATGGGCGTCGTCCGCCCGGGCGATCTCGGCATCGACGCCATGCACATCAACCTGCATAAGACCTTCTCGACGCCGCATGGCGGCGGCGGTCCGGGTGCGGGTCCGGTTGTGCTCTCCGAAGCGCTGGCGCCCTTCGCGCCCGTTCCCTTCGTGCGCAAGGGCGCCAATGGCCTTGAACTGGTCGAGCACATCGAGGACGCCGCTCTCGGCCGCGTCACGGCCTTCCACGGCCAGATGGGCATGTATGTCCGCGCGCTGACCTATATGCTCAGCCATGGCGGCGATGGCCTCGCCCAGGCAGCACAGGATGCGGTGCTCAACGCGAACTACATCAAGGCTCGCCTGCAGCACATTTTCTCTGTGCCCTTCCCCGACTATCCGACCATGCATGAAGCACTCTTCGACGACAGCTTCCTTAAGGATTCAGGCGTCTCGACGCTCGACTTCGCCAAGGCACTGATCGACGAGGGCTTCCATCCCATGACCATGTACTTCCCGCTGGTCGTGCATGGCGCCATGCTGATCGAACCCACCGAAAGCGAAAGCAAGCAGACGCTCGACCGCTTCTGCGACGTCATGGCCGAACTCGCCAATGACGCGCTTGCGGGCAACAAGGAGCGCTTCACCTCCGCTCCGACCAAGGCGCCCCGCCGTCGTCTCGACGAGACCCGCGCGGCCCGCCAGCCGGTGCTGAAGTGGGAAAAGCCCGCGGACCTGCCCCAGGCAGCCGAATAAAGAAAGGGCGGCCGAGAGGCCGCCCTTTTCAATTCCAGAACCGCAAGGCTTTAGCCGCGGGTATCGAAACCAACCCAGATAGTGATGCTCTCGCCGCCCAGATACGGGATGGCGACATTCTCAACCACTTTGACGAACTCGGCCGACTGCGCCGGTGCGGCGATCGCCACGGGAATGGTGTACTTTTCCGAGAATACGGCCTGGCCATCGCGCTCGACGGCAAAGCGGATCGGGGCATTGACCGAAGACTGGTTGCCGGCTGGTCCGAGCAATACGCGGCCGGAAGCGCCCATATTGACGGTGATGAGGCCGTTCGAAACGACGCAGTTGCGCGTCACTTCATCAATGACACCCTGATACTGCAGGGCCTTGGCGTCGCCGGTGCGGCCGCCGCCATAATAATACATGGCCTCGCCGCCGACGCGCACCTTGATCGGCGGGCATTCGGTGGCAATAGCCGGCAGGGCATTGGTCTGTGCCTGCGCCACGGCCTGAGGCGTCGCGGTCGCGTTCTGGAGGTTAGCATTGCTGCTGGTGCCGCCGCCGAACATGCTGCCCATGGAGCAGCCGGCAAGGGCGACAGAAAGGCCGGCCATTGCGACAAGTCGGGTAAAGGTCGGCTTGGTCATGGTTTTCTCCCGGCTCATCATGCTTGGGCCGTTTCTAGCGCCATCAGGATGGCAGGGGCACCGCTGGCGTTGACGCCGGGGGCGTCCTCCACAAAAATATCGCTTACCGCGCCGTTCCGCACAATCATGGCGGCGCGCGCATAACGCGTACCCATGCCACTGGCGGAAAAATCCTTGGCGAGGCCGAGAGCCTTGGCAAGGTCGGCATTGCCATCGGCGATGAATTCCACCTGGCCCAGCGCATCGGAGGCTTCGGCCCAGGCCTTCATGACATGGGCATCATTGGCTGCGGCGCAGATGATGCGATCAACACCCTTGGCCTTGAGCTTGCCAGCATTGGCCAGAAAGCCCGGCAGATGGTTGACGTGACAGGTGGGCGTAAAGGCCCCCGGCACAGAGAAAAGCACCACAGTGCCCGAGCCAAGGACGGCATCGCTGGTGGTTTCGGCTACGCCGGACGCATTCACCAGCTTGATCCCAACCGAAGGGATCGCATTGCCACGCTCAATCATAAGAGGATTTGCCCCATGCCCATTGGCGACTTGCGATCGCCATACTCCAAAACGCTATCCCGCGATAGGCGGCTTGGCCGCACGTTACAAGCCCAAAGGCCTGTTGGGGATTAATTGCTCGTCGGACCAGCACTAATGGTTCGCGAAAGCTCGAACGCTCCCATACCGGTCATGAACGACACCTGAACGTCCTCGCCTTCGAGGTCACTATTGTCAGTTTTCGTCAGAATGGGAAGCAGGACTAGGCCGTCTTGCGGGCTTTTTTGCGGCACGCCGAAGAGCGGCGTACCCGTTTCGGTGGCAACGATCAGCGTCGAGATATCGACCGTATCGTCGTTGAGCCAAACGGCCAGGGCCTTGTCCTCGGCGCGATATTCGATCTTGCCGATGGGCTCCTCACCCTCGTTCCAGGGAATGGGCGCTTCGGACAGCGCCTGCTTGATCCTGAGCGCATTCGGCCGGTCGGGCTCGGCGTCGGTCAGCGGCAGGGTGAAATTGGCCTGGGCCGGCAGGCAGATGTCGGAACAGATGCCGAGCATGGCCGAAACCATGACATTGCCGGTGGGATCGCCGGCCTTCACGGCGATGGGCAGCATGGTGTCGCCAAAATAGGCGAAATCGACATAGCCGGAACTGGTATCGAGCTGAGGATGCGGCCAGACGATTTCTGCCGACTTGACCCCGTCCGAGCCGGCAAAATCGAGTTCGGCCGGAAAGCCGGTCTCCCCGGGCACACGCCAATAGGTTTTGGTGTTTTCCGGCATTTCGATTTCGAGGCCGAACAGAGTGGCCCCGTCGGCCCTGACCTGGCCCGAACTCACGAGCCGCAGTTTTACGCCGGGCACAACCTCCTGCCATTCCGTTTCGCCTGCGAGGGGCGCGGAAACAAGGGCCAAGGAGACGATGGTGGCGAGGGCAAGATTACGCATGAGCAAGCCATTAGCGCAGGAGAGGATGAAGGAATAGCTGACGCCAGTTCAGGCCTTCGTGAAGGCTGCGTGCCGCCTCTCGCCCTGCAAGTGCTTGGCAGGTTGGCGCTATGAGCCTAAAATCACTGGCATGAACACTCTTGAAGGACAGTTTCTGGTGGCCATGCCGGGCATGGAGGACGAGCGCTTCGCCGAAAGCGTCATCCTGCTCGTGGGCCATGGCGACGAAGGCGCCATGGGTCTCGTGGTCAATCAGGAGCTCGCCAATCTCACCTTTGCCGACATTCTCGACGAACTCGACCTCGGCGATCCCGACGCCGTCATCCGCCTGCCTGACCGCATCCGCGACCGCTCGGTGCTGCGCGGGGGGCCAGTGGAAAAGAGCCGCGGCTTCGTCCTCCACACGGCGGATTACAGTAGCGGTAATACCTACAAGGTAACCGAAGAGATCGGGCTGACGGCAACGCTGGATGTGCTCAAGGCCATGGCCTTTGGCCCGGCGCCCAAGGCATCGCTCTTCGCGCTCGGGTGTTGCGGCTGGAGCCCTGGCCAACTTGAGCGGGAGATCGCCGAAAACGGCTGGCTCACCGTGCCATTCGACCGCGCGCTCCTGTTCGATGTGCCGGTGGAACAGCGCTATGAGAAGGCTCTCGAGAGCCTTCACATCACTCGCGCAACGCTGAGTTCCGACGCCGGACACGCCTGAGGGCCACTTCACCTGTCCCTCAAGGGAGAGGTGAAGAGCGCCTACCGCCCCAACTGCGCCAGCAGCTTCTTCGCCATTTCCTGCCCAGTCATAGCCGAGCCGAAAGCAAAGCCCTGGGCGAAGCGGCAATTGAGCTGACGCAGCCGTTCGATCTCGTCGAGCGTTTCGACACCCTCCGCCACGACCATCAGATCCAGATCTTCCGCAAGCCCGACAATGGCGCGGAGAATCGGCGTCTGCGTGTGCGGAATGCCGGTCTCGGTCCCCATCTTCACGAAAGCTGCAGGAATCTTGATCGTGTCGAAGGGGAAGCGGTGCAGGTAGCTCAGCGACGAACTGCCCGTGCCGAAATCATCGAGCGCTAGGCCAAGGCCGAGACTACGCAGGGCCTCGAGCATATAGGCGGAATGCTCGGGATTGCTCATCACCTGGCCCTCGGTGATTTCGAGCTTCAAATGCCCCGCCAGCGTCTTGTCCTGCGAAACGAGATTGCGCATGTCGTTGAGCAGGGTTTCGGTCGCCAATTGGGTGGGCGAGAGATTGACCGAGATGAAGAAGTCCTCGGGCAGGCCGATGGTCGTCATCCAATCCTTTGCCTGCGCCGCCGCTTGTTCGAAGGCGAGGCGACCAAGCTTTTCGATCTGGCCGGATCGTTCGGCCAGCGGCACGAATTCGTCGGGATTGACCACGCCACGCGTCGGGTGGTTCCAGCGCATCAGCGCTTCGGCGCCGATGATCTGGCCCGAGGTGATGTTCATCACCGGCTGATACTGCACATGCAGTTCGCCCTGGCGCATGCCGCGCTCGAGGTCTTCCTCGCTGGCGCGGTTGTAATTGGCGATGGAGCGGGCCGATGCGCGATAGGCCTCAATCCGGTCGCCGCCAAGACGCTTGGCGTAATACATGGCCAGTTCCGCGTCGCGCAGCACGTCGGCGGCTTCCGCCGGGTTGCCATCATAGATGGTGACGCCGATAGAGGCGGAAATGGTAAGGTCGCGGTCGCCGAAATTGAACGGCGCCTTCAGCGCCTTGCGGATCTGTTCGGCATTCTCGGCAATCTTGCCGGCCGTCTGTTCGGAGGCAAGGATCACCGCGAACTGATCGCCTGAAATGCGCGCCACGGTATCGAGCGGACGCATGACGCGGGCGATGCGGCGCGAAATGGCGAGCAACACCGAATCCGCCGCCGAATGACCGATGCGCTCTTCAAGCTCCATGAACCGGTCGATATCGATGAGGAACACAGCCGGCTTGACGCCACCTGGCTGGCGGGCGCGCACCAAGGCGCGGCTCAACCGGTCGAGCAGCAGCTGACGATTCGGCAGGCCGGTGAGGCTGTCGTGCACGGCATCGTGCAGCAGGCGTTCGCGAGCAGCGCGGTCCTCGGTGACGTCCTGCAGGGTACCGACGATGCGGTTGACCTGGCCATCGCCGCCCAGCACGGGTTTCACGCGCATGCGGAAGGTGCGGTAATTGCCGTCATGCCCGGCAATGCGCATGTCGGCCGAAACCTTGCCGCGGCGCAGTTCCACCAGCGTATCAAAGGCGGTGCGGAAACGGTCGCGATCATCGGGATGCACGCGATCCAGCCAGCGCTTGATGGCGCCACGCAGGGCCCCGCGCTTTTCCCCGAGACGGGTCGACAGTTCATCGCCAACGCTGACGCGGTCGCGATCGATGTTCCAGTCGAAGACGAAGTCGCCCGAGCCGGTCAGCGCCAGCGCGCGTCGTTCCACTTCGCTGAGGGTACCGATGGTCACCTGCCCCTCGGAGAAGGCGTGTTGCACCGCGGTGAAGCCGAGCAGCATGACGACGAGCACGAGGCCACCACCAACAGCAGGCTGCGCCACGTCATTACTGACCTGACCCGAAATCACCAGCCAGGAATAGAACAGCCAGGCAATGAAGATGATCCAGGTCGGCACCAGCAGCACGGCACGGTCATAACCGCGCAGGGCCAGCAGCAGGATCAGGAAGAAGCCGGAAAGCCCCAGCAGCGCCAGCACGAGGCGCGAAATGGTCGCGGCGATCTCGGGCTGGAAGAAGGCAAAGCCAAAGAGCGCGAGGAACAGTGCCGAAAGCCCCAGTGCCAGATGGATAAAGCGCAGGTGCCAGCGATGCAGGTTCAAATAGATGAACAGGAAGCCGGCAAGGGTCGTGGCTATGCCCGCCTCCGCGGCAGCGCGAAGAGGTTGCAGGCCACCGGCCGAAAGACCGAACAGGCGCCCCAGAATGCCGAAATCGATGAGCAGGTAGGCCAGCACCGCCCAGGCAAACGCAGCCGTCGCTGGAAAAACCCCGCGCCCCTTCACCACGAACATGATGGTCAGGAAAACGGCGGCCAGCGAAGCGACGCCCAGCACCACGCCGCGGAAGAGCGTGAAGGAGTTGACGTAGTCGCGATAGGCATTGGGCTGCCAAAGATAGAGCTCGGGCAGAGCACCGGACGAGAGTTCGGCAATCAGCGTCACCGTCGAGCCCGGGTCCAGCGTCACCTCGAAAACGTCGGCTTCCGGGTCGGTCAGCTTGACCGGGCGAATACCGGCGCTGGGCGTCACCGCTGTGATACGCGCATCGCCAAGATCGGGCTGGAACACGCCGGAGGCCGGCAGGCGGTAAAAGGGCGCGACGAGCAGGCGCTCGATCTGCTGGTCGGAATCGTTGCGCAGGGCAAAGAGCGCGAAGGAGGGATTGGTCCCCTGCTCGCTCGCCAGCACTTCGATGCGGCGAATGATGCCGTCAGCGTCGGGCGCGGTCGAGAGCTGCACGCGGCCCTCGGTGCCGGGCACGATCTCGATGACATCGGATAGATTGACGGCATTCACGTCCTCGGGGACGGAAATGACTTCGAACGCCTGGGCGGGCTGCAAAAAAGCGAGCGCAAGCAAGATTGCGAGAGCAAAAAAGGGACGCATCAAGAGCAGCTAATTCCCACACAAGGCTTCATTGTGGCGGCAGTCAGCCTGTTCAAAAGCCAGGCGGACAAGCCAATCGTCGTTGGCAACCTCCGAAGGGGCGCACTCTTGGTAAGGGAGATTGACGCTTGCGGCAAGCCGGGCGGTGCAGTGCGATGTATAATCGTGCCGGCCGCAGGGCCAATCAGGCGACCCGATTGTGGCGGGTAAGGCGAAAACTCTCCCAGCGTTCGCGCGTCAGCCCCATGAGCACATGGTCTTCCCAACGCCCGTCGATCTGCAGATAGCGTTCGGCAAAACCTTCTTCGATAAAGCCGTTCTTCTCGAGCACGCGGCGCGAGGCCGTGTTGTGCGGCAAGAAGGCGGCGTGGGCGCGATGCAGGTCCAGCGTTTCGAAAATGAAGCGCAGGGCCATCTCAACGGCCTCGGTCATCAGCCCCTGCCCGGCATAGGGCTGGCCCATCCAATAGCCGAGATTGACGAATTGCGCGGCCCGCCGCCGGATGTTTGACAGCGTGATGCCACCCACCAGCGTTTCCGTGCCGTCATTGAGGAAGACGAAAAACGTATAGTCCGTGCCCTGCTCGGCCTCCTGCCGAGCGCGGCGCACCCGCATGGAAAAGACGCGGCGACCAAGATCGGCCTCGGTCCAGCGCGGCTCAAAGGGCTTTAGGAACTCATGGCTCTGGCGGCGCAGCTGATACCAGGCCGGGTAGTCGCGCATCTGCGGCAGGCGCAGGGAAATGCGGCGCCCCCGCAGATGGATCAACTGTTCTGGCGACGACCAGGGCCAGAGCATGGTTTAACGCTGCAGCGTCTCGCCGATGCTTTCGACATCGGCCAGCCGGCTGATCGGGCCGATACCGGCCAGGGTCGGCTTGGAATTGGTAAAAATCTGCTCGGCCACATCGCGCACGCGCTGGGCGGTGATGCGGTTGATGCGCTCCACCGTCTCGGCCATGGGGATGGGGCGGCCCCAGAGGATCTGCTGGCGCGCCAGCTGGCCAGCGCGGGCAGATGGGCTTTCGAGCGACATGAGGAGACCGGCGCGGATCTGGTTGCGCACGCGGGTCACTTCTTCGTCAGTGACGGTTTCTGCAGCACGCAGAAGCTCATCGAGCACCACGGGCACCAGTTCGGACACCTCGTCCTCGCCGGTCGCCGCCGCGACGCCGAACACGCCGCTATCGGCAAAGGCCCAGTGGAAGGCATAGACCGAATAGCAGAGGCCGCGCTTCTCGCGCACTTCCTGGAACAGCCGCGAGCTCATGCCGCCGCCGAGAACCGAAGCCAGCACCTGCGCGGCGTAAAAGCCGTCGGAATTGTAAGCACGGCCCTCGAAGCCGAGGACGATATGGGCCTGCTCGTGATCAGAAACCAGCCGCTCCTGCCCGCCCTGATATTCGGCGCGCTGCGGCGCCGGGGCGCCGCTCGGGGCGAGATCGGCAAAGCGTTCCCGTGCAACCTGCACCAGGCCATCGTGATCGACATTGCCCGCTGCGGCCATGACCATGTGGTCGCCCACATAGTTGCGGCGCATATATTTGCCGACCATTTCCGGCGAGAAAGCGCGGACCGAATCGACGGTGCCCAGAATGGTGCGGCCGATGGGTTGGGTCGGATAGGCGGCCTGCTGGAAAAGATCGAAGACGTGGTCGTCGGGATTGTCCCGCGCCGCGCCGATCTCCTGCACGATGACCTGCTTTTCGCGCGTCATCTCGCCTTCGTCGAAGGTCGAGTTCTGCAAAATGTCGGAGAGAATATCGGCTGCGAGAACCACGTCGTCCTTGAGCACGCGGGCAAAGTAGCCGGTATGCTCGATGGAGGTCGCCGCGTTGAGATCGCCGCCGACATTTTCGATGGCTTCGGCGATTTCAAGCGCGGTGCGCGTCTTGGTGCCCTTGAAGGCCATGTGTTCGAGAAGGTGAGAAATGCCGTGCTCGGCCTTGCGCTCGGAACGCGCGCCGGCCTTTACCCAGACACCGATGGAGGCACTCTCCAGATGCGGCATGTCATCGGTCAGCACCACCATGCCGTTCTCAAGAGTCGTCGTTTGTACCGTCACACTCGTCCTCCTGAACCGAGGGCGGGGTTTGTTCACCCCTTCCGCCCAGGCCCGTTTCGTCTTCAGGCCGCGCGGCTGCGCGACCCGATGAAGTTTTCCAGGACGCGCTGGTCATTGGCCAACACGTCGACCCGTTCGGGCCGCTGATAAAGATCTTCGAGCCAGCTCGGCAGAGCCGGTTCGATGCCCGATGCCGCCTTCACGGCCGCCGGGAATTTGGCTGGATGCGCCGTCGCCAATGTAATCATCGGCTCGGAACCGCGCGAGAGATTGCGCGCCACGCTGACGCCGACCGCCGTATGCGGATCGAGCAGATAGGCCGACTTGGCCCAGGTTTGCGCAATGGTGGAACTCGTCGCCTCTTCGCCCGAGGTGCCGGCGGCAAATTCGGCGCGAATGGCAGCAATTGATTTTTCCGGCAGGTCGAAGCCGCGGGACTGCTTCAGCGCGGCCATCATGCGGGAAACGGCAGCCGCGTCGCGTCCGGCGCTTTCGAACAGCAGGCGTTCGAAATTGGAGGAAATCTGGATATCCATCGACGGGCTGATGGTCGGCGCCACGCCGGACATTTCGTAGCGGCCCGTATCGAGCGTGCGCCGCAGAATGTCGTTGGCATTGGTGGCGATCACCAGCTTCTCGATCGGTAGGCCCATGCGCTTGGCGCAGTAGCCGGCAAAAATATCGCCAAAATTGCCAGTGGGGACCGTGAAGCTCACCTTGCGATGCGGGGCGCCGAGCGAGACCGCGGCTACGAAATAATAGACGATCTGGGCGACGATACGGCCCCAGTTGATCGAATTGACGCCGGACAGGCGCACGGAATCGCGGAAGGCATGATTGTTGAACATGGCCTTCACCGCGTCCTGACAATCGTCGAACGTGCCTTCGAGCGCGATGTTGTGGACATTGGCGTCGAGCACGGTCGTCATCTGCCGGCGCTGCACTTCCGAGGTGCGCCCGAGCGGATGCAGGATGAAGATGTCCGTGGTGTCGCGACCGCGGAAGGCTTCGATAGCGGCCGACCCCGTATCGCCCGAGGTCGCGCCGACAATGGTCGCACGCAGACCGCGTTCCGTAAGAATGTGGTCCATGGTGCGGCTCAGGAACTGCATCGCCACATCCTTGAAGGCGAGCGTCGGGCCATGGAAAAGTTCGAGCACGAAATGGTTGGTTTCGATCTCGACGAGCGGGGTCACCGAGGGGTGACGGAAACTCTGATAGGCGCCATCGATGATGGCGCGCAGCTTGGCCGCCGGGATTTCGTCGCCGGTAAAGCGCGAAATGATCTCATAGGCGACATGGGCATAAGGTTTGCCGGCAAGGGCGGCGATCTCATCGTGGCTGAGCTGCGGCCAGACCTGCGGAACATAGAGGCCACCATCGGAGGCCAGGCCCGCGAGGACCGCATCGGAGAAGCCAAGCGCCGGCGCCTGGCCGCGCGTCGAAACAAACTGCATCGGAGGGGAAGGCCCTTCTAGAATTGTTGCAACCTAGTGAATGCGGCGGCTGACCGCAAGGTTTTGCCGCGGCCCGCCGTCAGGGGCCGGTGGCCGGTCGCCGAGCATGTCGGGTGAGCCAGAAGCCGAGCATGACCACGGCGACAATGGCAAAGCCGTACCAGGTCAGGGCATAGCCGAAATGATTGTTGGGGAAGCTGACCACCGTCTCCCCGGCCTGCGGCAGTTCACCGGCAGGGCCGGCGGGCAGGTCGACGTAGAATGGCGCGATCGGCGCCAATGCCGGATCGGCCATCTTCGCGAGCCGGAGGGGATCGCGCACCCACTCGATCCGATTGGACATATCGGCTTCGGGGGTCATGAAACCCGCAGCTTCGGGTGTGCGCAACACGCCCGAAATGGTCACTACGCCCGGGTCTTCGCCATGGAGATCACCGAGCGCTGCCGTCTCCTGATATTGCTGTGGCACGAAACCGCGATTGACGAAAACCGTGCCGCCGCCCTGCAGTTCAAAGGGGGTCATGACCCAATAGCCGGGGCCGGAATACTGTCCCTTGGGATCGGAGAGGCTGGTGAAGACGGTCGCGGTCTGGGTGTAGCGATAAGCCCCGGTCAGTTCGACAGGCTGGTAGACCATGTCCTCGACATTGAGCGTGCCCCAGCTTTCCGGCGCAGGAACGGGGATGGGTGCGGCGTTGAGCCGGGCATCGACAGCGGCGACCAGCGCGTCCTTTTCGGCGAGGCGCTGCATCTGCCAGGAGCCGAGAAAGACGCAAACCGCGGCCAGCGCCAGCATGAGAGCGGCAAAAATCCAGTCGCTGAGGCGCAGCCTCGCAAAGGGGTTCATTGATGCCCCTCATGAGCGTCATGACGATATTGGAGATTGACCAGGACGCCCTTGAAGGGCGGCAAGAGGGCCAGGGACAGCAGCAGCGTTGTCGGAATCCAGAGAACCAGATGCATCCACGGCGCAATCGGCACCAGGGCCCCGGTGACCAGGGCAAGAATGACGACGACTGGCGCCACGAGAAAGATCACGAAAACTGCCGGACCATCGCCGCTATCGGCAAATTTGAGATCGAGCCCGCACTTGTCGCAGCGCTGCGCAAGCTTGAGATAGCCGGAAAACAGCTTGCCCTCGCCGCAACGCGGGCAGCGGCAGAAAAGACCGGCAAGAACAGGATTTGGCTGGCTCATAAGATCCCGAGAAGCAAAAAGGGGCGCAGCCATGCCGCGCCCCATATTCACTATGCCTGTGCCTAGTGGCTCAGAGATACGCCCCAGCTGCCCCAGACATAGATCGAGGCAAAGAGGAAGAGCCAGACCACGTCCACGAAGTGCCAGTACCAGGCGGCGAATTCGAAGCCCAGGTGACGCTGCGGGGTGAAATCACCACGTTCGGCGCGGATCAGGCAGACGGCGAGGAAAATGGTGCCGATGATGACGTGGAAACCATGGAAGCCGGTCGCCATGAAGAAGGTGGCGCCATAGAGGTTGCCCGAGAACGAGAAGCCGGCATGGGTGTATTCGAGGAACTGCACATAGGAGAACAGCACGCCGAGCGCCACTGTGAGGGCGAGGCCCCAACGCAGGCCCTGGCGATCGTTTTCGAGCAGCGCATGGTGCGCCCAGGTCACGGTCGTGCCCGAGGTGAGCAGGATCAGCGTGTTAAAGAGCGGCAGGTGGAACGGGTCGAAGAGCTCGATGCCGGCCGGGGGCCAGTGACCGCCGGTGAAGGCCACGCGGGCATATTGCTCGACGTCGTCGAAGCGGAAGAAGCCATCGAAATAGGCCCAGAACCAGGCGACGAAGAACATCACTTCCGAGGCGATGAACAGGATCATGCCATAGCGGTGGTGCATCTGCACGACCGGGGTGTGGCTGACGCCGTCATTGGCTTCCTTCACCACATCCGCCCACCAGGCGTAGAACGAGTAGATCACCGCGGCGAGGCCGATGAAGAACAGCCAGGGGGTCCACTGCTTCATGAAGAAGACGGCGCCCACCATCATGACCAGCACCGCGGCCGACATCACGAATGGCCAAGGTGACGGCTCTACCATGTGGTAGTCATGGTTCTTTTCAATGGCGGCCATGTTCAGCTTCCCTCATTGTCTGAAGCGTAGAAGGTATAAGAGAGCGTAATCTCTTTGATTGTTTTCAGTTCGTGGTTCTCGTCGATATCGGGATCGACAAAGAAGACGATCGGCATTTCCACCGTTTCGCCCGGCGCAAGGGTCTGCTCGGTGAAGCAGAAGCATTCGATCTTGTTGAAATAGACGCCGGCCTTTTCGGGCACGACGTTGAAGATCGCCTGCCCGGTGAGCGGCTTGTCGGAATTGTTGGTCGCGATGTAGTTGACCGTATCGACGCGACCGATCTGGTCGGTGATCGAAGCGGCAGGCTTCACGGTCCAGTTGAGGGCGTGATCGACATTGACGTCGAAACGCACCTTCATCTCGCGGGCGATGACGCCCTTCGGATTGGCCTCGGCCACCTGCGTGGTGCCGCCAAAGCCGGTCACCTGGCAGAAAAGCTGGTAGAGCGGCACGGACCCGAAAGCCAGACCCACCATGCCGGCAGCAACACCGAGCAGCGTCAGGCCGAGGCGGCGATTGCGCTTTCCGGCATTGGCATTGGTCTCGACCGCGAGCGTCATCAGAGCCCCCGGTCGAACAGCGCCGGGCCCATCTTGACGATGGTCAGCACGTAAAAGGTCAGCGCAAAGAGCGCGAGGGCGCCGGCCAGCGCAATGGAGCGGCGGCGGCGAACGCGCTTCAGCGTTTCGGCGGCCTTGTCTTCGGCGGTCATGGTTTCAAGCGCCTGGTTTTTCGCGGTCATGACCAGAACCCTCCCAGACGCGCAATGAAGCTGTCGGTGAGAAGGCCAAGGAACAGCACGAAGAGATAGCTCAGCGAATAGGTGAAGAGGCGACGCGCGGCCTTGCGCATGTCGACATTGGTCGGCGCACGCAGCAGGCGCACCGCCAGATAAACAAAGCTGATGCCGGTGATGGCAGCGACCGCGCCATAAATCCAGCCGCCGGTGCCGAGATAGACCGGCAGGAAGGCGGAAACGGCGAGAATGACCGAATAGACGAAGATCTGACGCTTGGTGGAGGCTTCGCCAGCCACGTTGGGCATCATCGGAATGCCGGCCGCGGCATAGTCGCCCTGCTTATAGAGCGCCAGCGCCCAGAAATGCGGCGGGGTCCAGAGGAAGACGATGAGGAAGAGCGCGAGGCTTTCCCAGGTGATCGTACCGGTCACAGCGGCCCAGCCGATCATGGTGGGGAAAGCGCCGGCCGCGCCACCGATGACGATGTTCTGCGGCGTCGAGCGCTTCAGCCAGATCGTGTAGATCACGGCGTAGAAGAAGATCGTAAAGGCCAGGAGTCCGCCGGCGACCCAATTGGTCGCAAGACCGAGCAGGGCCACCGAGAAACCGGAGAGGATCAGGCCAAAGCTCAGTGCCTCACCGGACGAAATCCGACCCGCCGGGATGGGCCGGTTCTGCGTGCGGCTCATGATGGCGTCGATGTCGGCATCGTACCACATATTGAGCGCACCCGAGGCGCCGCCGCCGATGGCGATGCAGACGATGGCAATGAGACCAATGACCGGATTGATGCCACCCGGCGCAACCAGCATGCCGACAAGCGCGGTGAACACCACCAGCGACATGACACGGGGTTTCAAGAGCGCGAGGTAGTCTTCCACCCGCGCTTCGCCCGCCATGGCGGGCATCCCCTTGCTGTCGTCGATATAGGTCACTGGATTTTTCCTTCTTGCGCGGACCGCACCTAGCGCGATCCGCCTGCTTTGTCGCCGCGACTTAGTGCGCGTTGGTCGAGTCGATCTTGGGCAGCGTCGAGAACTGGTGGAACGGCGGCGGGGAGCTCAGCGTCCATTCCAGCGTCGTTGCACCATCGCCCCACGGATTGTCACCGGCCGGGCGCTTCTTGCGGCTGGCTTCCCAGGTTGCATAGAAGAAGATGATCATTGCAACGAAGGTCACGTAGTAGCCGACAGACGAGACGCGGTTCCACAGCGTGAAGGCATCCGGATAGTCGATGTAACGACGCGGCATGCCGGCGAGGCCAAGGAAGTGCTGCGGGAAGAAGATCAGGTTCACGCCGACGAACATGGTCCAGAAGTGCAGCTTGCCCAGGAACTCGTTGTACATGTAGCCGAACATCTTGGGGTACCAGTAGTACCAGCCAGCGAAGATCGAGAACACGGCGCCGAGCGAGAGCACGTAGTGGAAGTGCGCCACGACATAATAGGTGTCGTGCAGGGCACGGTCCGCACCGGCATTGGCGAGCACCACACCGGTCACACCGCCAACGGTGAACAGGAAGATGAAGCCAATGGCCCAGAGCATGGGCAGGCGGAAGGTGATGGAACCGCCCCACATGGTGGCGATCCACGAGAAGATCTTCACACCGGTCGGCACGGCGATGACCATGGTCGCAGCAACGAAGTAGCGCTGCACGTCAAGGCTCATGCCGGTGGTGTACATGTGGTGGGCCCACACGACGAAGCCGACAAAGCCGATGGCGACCATTGCATAGGCCATGGCCATGTAGCCGAAGATCGGCTTGCGGCTGAAGGTCGAGACGATGTGCGACACGATGCCGAAGCCCGGCAGGATCATGATGTACACTTCGGGGTGACCGAAGAACCAGAACAGGTGCTGGAACAGAACCGGGTCACCGCCGCCTTCAGGCGCGAAGAAGGTGGTGCCGAAATTGCGGTCCGTGAGCAGCATGGTGATGGCGCCGGCCAGAACCGGCAGGGCCAGCAGCAGCAGGAAGCCCGTCACAAGCACCGACCAGGCAAAGAGCGGCATCTTGTGGATGGTCATGCCCGGGGCGCGCATGTTCAGGATCGTGGTGATCAGGTTGATCGCGCCCAGGATCGAGCTCACGCCGGCAACGTGCAGCGAGAGAATGGCGAAATCCATGGCGGGACCAGGGTGGCCTGCGGTCGAGAGCGGCGGATAGACGGTCCAGCCGCCACCAAAACCGGTCGAGCCCGAAGCGCCTTCAAAGAAAAGGCTCATCAGCAGGAGGATGAACGCCACCGGCAGCAGCCAGAAGGCGATATTGTTGATGCGCGGGAAAGCGGTATCCGGCGCACCCACCATCAGCGGGGCGAAATAGTTGGCAAAGCCACCCATGGTCGCCGGCATGACCATGAAGAACACCATGATCAGGGCGTGGGCGGTGGTGAAGACGTTGAACATCTGCTTGCCGGCGTCGATCGAGCCGGAGGGGTCGGAGATGCCATAGACCATGGAGGCAAGGCCATGGAAAATCTGGATGCCCGGCTCCTGCAGCTCCATGCGCATGAAGCCCGAGAGCAGGCCGCCGACGATACCGGCGACGATCGAGAACACGAGATACATGATCCCGATGTCCTTGTGATTGGTCGACAGGACCCAACGACGCCAACCCGTGGGTGTGTGGTGGTCGTGCGCGGCGTGGTCATGCCCGGTGGCATGGGCCTCGAGGTGTGCTGCTTCTGACATTGTGGTCTCCCCTGACCCTATTACTGAATAGCCGGCAGCACGGCGACGGCGCTGGCATAGTCACGGCTTTCCTTGAAGGCCGTGATAAAGGCTTGATATTCTTCGGCGGTGACGACGCGCACGGCGATCGGCATGAAGGCGTGGTCCTTGCCGCACAGTTCCGAGCACTGACCATAGAAAATGCCGGTTTCGCGCGAGTTGAACCAGGTTTCATTGAGACGGCCCGGCACGGCGTCGATCTTGATACCGAAGGACGGGACGGCAAAGGCGTGGATCACGCCCGAGGGGCTCGCCGTCACCTGCATGCGCACGGTGGTATCGACCGGCACGATGAGTTCATTGTCCACAGCCAGGAGGCGCGGCTGGTTCGGCTTGACCGTCTGGACATAGCCGTCAACGGCAGCGCCAAGGATATTGGAGTCGAAGGCAACGCCGTCGTCGACATATTCGTAGTTCCAGTACCACTGCTCACCCGAGGCCTTGATGGTGAGAGATGCGGCCGGAACCTCGACTTCGCCGAACGAGAAGATGTTGGCGCCAAGGAATTTGCGCTCGCCATCGGGCACGGTGAGCTGGTCGGACAGCACGCCGAAGGACGGGATGGCGATGATGATCAGAACGACGATCGGCAAGACCGTCCAGATCACTTCGATCAGCGTATTGTGCGTGAAACGCGCCGGCACTGGATTGGCCTTGGCGTTGAAGCGCAGCACGATGACAATAAGCAGTGCAAGCACGAAGAGCACGATAAGCGTAATCGTCCACATCAGCGGACCGTCGTGGAATGCCACGATCGAATCCATGATCGGCGTAACCGATTGCTGCAGGTGGAACTGGCCCGGCTCCGGATGGCCCTTACCGATTTCCTGGGCGGAAGCGAAAGCGGGCATTAGCGCCAGCATGGCCGTCGCGGCGGCACCCAACTTCCTCACGAACTGACCGGTCACCATAAACCCCCTGTTAACCAATTCTGGTGGCGTGCACCGAGAAAGAGAGAGGAAAACAGCGGCATAGCTCACGCCGCCCCGACTCAACCTCGGAGCGTAAAACTCTGGTTCGACCTAAATCACATTGCTCGGACCGAGTCTATCGGGGCATCGCACACTTCCGACTGTTTAAAACTGGACAAAATCGGACGCCTTTGCCTCAAGCGTGCCGCAGTTTCGCTGCCAGATCGCTTCAAACACGCCTTTGGTTGACAGGCCTTTGCGGATAACCCAAACAGGTCCCAAACGCCCCGCGCCCGCAAATCGGCAGGAGACGAACAAGAGTGATGGAATTTTCGAAGCGGCTGATGGGCCTGGCTCTGGCGCTAACCGCATTTGCAGGCGCCGCGCCGGCCATGGCGCAGGGCACTGTCCGTGGCGAATATGGCGACTGGCAGATGAGCTGCGATACCCCGCCCGGCGCCAGCTCCGAACAATGCGCCATCATTCAGAATGTCATGGCCGAAGACCAGCCCAATGTCGGCCTCTCGGTCATCGTGCTGCGCACGGCCGATCGTGAAGCCCGACTCCTGCGCGTCCTCGCGCCGCTCGGCGTGCTGCTGCCCAATGGTCTTGGCCTTAATGTCGATGGCACCGATATGGGTCGCGTCGCCTTCGTGCGGTGCCTCCCCAATGGCTGCGTTGCCGAAGTCGAGCTCGATGACGGCCTGATCGACGTACTGTCCAAGGGCACGAGCGCCATTTTCGTCGTCTTCAAGACGCCCGAAGAAGGCGTCGGCATTCCGGTGTCGCTCGAAGGATTTTCCGAAGGCTTTGCCGCCCTGCCCTGACCCAGGACAGAGTATGGAAGACGATCGCCGCAAATCGCATCGCAGTCGCACGCTCAAGGGCGGGCGAATCGTGACCAATGACGGGCACTCGACCTTCGATTGCACGGTGCGAAATCTTTCCGAAGAGGGCGCCAAGCTGGTCGTGACCAGCATTGTCGGCCTGCCGCACCGGTTTCGGCTATCCATGATCGATGGCCGCAATTTCGATTGCGAAACGATCTGGCATACCGAAACCGAACTCGGCGTGCGGTTTCTCTAGTCCGCCACCCAAAATAAAAAAAGCCGGGCGAGTGCAAGCACAAGCCCGGTTAAGTTTTCAGGAAACGGGACCAGCGGCAAAACTGGCCCGGGAGATGGAACGAGCACATCGTGATCGGTCCAAGGGATACGTCCACGCCCGAAGAGCGTAGACGAATAGTTTAGCGCAGAGCCTGGCGGGCTCGGGCTGTGTTAAGCACCATGGTGGAGGCACGCGCAGACTGCGCTGACATGGCGTTGTGAATATCGGCATGGGAGAGGCCAAGATCGCGCAGGCGATCCGAGTCGAGATCGAGCAGGCTTTTCAGCACGGTCCGGCGTTGACGATCAGCATTCACCTTCGCGACAAAAGCAAAAAAAGCGCGCAAGGGGGTAGTCGGCATGGCGGCCGAAACTGACCGCTCGCCGGGCAGCGAGAGAGCCATCTCAAATCTCCAAAATGTTGTTGTGCCGAAGGGAGGTCGGCGGGAGGGACGCCTTTTCGGGCGATGATGATGTGATAACCCGCTGGACTTCCATTCGTCCAACAAATAGATTTCATCCATTCAATCAAAATGAGTGATGGGAGATCCGCCATGGCCGCTCCACTCGATCTCGACCAATTGCAGAGTTTTTGCGCCATTGCCGATTGCGGCAGTTTTACCGAGGCCGCCCGCCGCGTGAACAAGACGCAGTCCGCCGTCTCGATGCAGATCAAGCGCCTCGAAGAGCGGTTGGGCCACGCCCTGCTCTCGCGCGATGGCCGCACCGTCACCCTCACCCACCACGGCGAAGTGCTTTATGAGCGCGCGCGAAAAATGCTGCGCACCAATGCCGAAATCCTCGATCATTTTTCAGATGGCGATCTCGCCGGCTCGATCCGCTTCGGCGTGCCGGACGATTATGCCGTGCGTCTCTTGCCGGTAATCCTGTCGAGCTTCCAGCGCACCCATCCCAAAATCGTCGTCGACGTGTCCTGCATGGCCTCGGAGCATCTGCTCGAAGGCATGCGTTCGGGCCGCTACGATCTCATCGTCTTCACGCAGGGCACCGAGCAGAATTTTGGCGAGCTGTTCCGCACCGAAAAGATGTTCTGGGTGGCGAGCCATGGCGGGCGCGCGCTCGCCAGCGAACCGGTCGCCATTGCCTGCGGGCCGCAATATTGCATCTGGCGCAAGGACGCCATGGATGCGCTCGACCGCACTGGCACCGATTATCGCATCGCCTATACGTCTTCCAATGCCACGGCCATATCCTCGGCCGTGCTCTCCGATCTCGCCATCGGCTTCCTGCCCGAAAGCGCCCTGCAGCCGGGCATGCGCGTCGTCTCCGACGAACACGGCCTGCCCCATCTCCCCGACGCGCAAATGGCACTGATGCGCGCCAGCCACGCCTATGGCGGCATCTATGATGCGCTCGCCAACCACATCGTGCAGTCCATGGGCAATCTGGAACATCCGCATCAGGCGGAGGCTGCGGAGTAGATTTGCTGCACCTGAAGCCGCTAGATGCAAGCGATCTACCGCTCGTCGAGCCCTGGTTCGACGACGCGGAAACGCAGCGCTGGCTGGGCGGGCGCGAGTGGCCCGCGCTGGGTTTTGGTTTACAGGGCCCAGATCGCCAACTTTATCTCGCTCTCGATGAAACCACCCCGGTTGGCCTTCTCGACTGCGAGACCTATCCCGACAACAGCGCCAGTTTCGCTGTGGTCACCGCATCGGGCTTGCGCAACCGCGGCATCGGGCGTGCCATTCTATCCGCCTTCATGGCAGAGCCGGCCTACTCTCACATCACCCGCTTCTTCGCCGGCATCGAGCGCGGCAATGTCGCCAGTGCCGCATTGATGTTGCGCTGCGGCTTTGTGGAAGGTGAGGAAGACGAAGACGGCTTCACCGACTTCGAGTACCGCCGGTCTTGACCCGGCGCGGCATTTCCCGCACCAAGTCACCATGCCAGAAGTCCTGACCAACGCTGCCGAATTTACCGTTTCCGAAATCGCCCAGGCGGTGAAGCGAACGGTCGAAGATGAGTTCGGCCACGTCCGCGTGCGCGGCGAAATCTCCGGTTTTCGCGGCCAGCATTCCTCCGGCCACGCCTATTTCACCCTCAAGGATGACGCTGCTTCCATAGACGCCGTCATCTGGAAGGGCAGCTACGGCCGCCTCGCTTTCAAGCCCGCGGAAGGTCTCGAAGTCATTGCCACCGGGCGGCTGACGACCTTCCCGCGCTCGTCAAAATACCAGATCGTCATCGAGCAGATCGAACCGGCCGGCGCCGGCGCACTCATGGCGCTCCTTGAAGAGCGTCGCAAGAAGCTCCTCGCCGAGGGCCTGTTCGCCCGCGAACGCAAGCGCCCTCTGCCCTATCTGCCCAGGGTCATCGGCGTCATCACCTCGCCCACCGGCGCCGTCATCCGCGACATTCTCCATCGCCTCGATGATCGTTTCCCGAGCCACGTCCTCGTCTGGCCGGTGCGCGTGCAGGGCGAAACCTGCGCCCCCGAAGTCGTCAACGCCATCGAAGGCTTTAATGCCTTTCTTCCCAATGGTCCGATTCCGCGCCCCGACATTCTCATTGTCGCCCGAGGCGGCGGCTCCATCGAAGATCTTTGGGGTTTTAACGAAGAGGCCGTGGTGCGCGCCGTCGCCGCCTCCGGCATTCCCGTCATCTCCGCCGTCGGCCACGAAACCGATACGACGCTGATCGACTATGCCTCGGACATGCGCGCTCCAACCCCGACTGCCGCCGCCGAAGCCGCCGTCCCCGTCCGCGCCGAACTTATCGCCTATGTCGATGATCAGGGAAGCCGCCAGCGCCAGGCCGCCCGCCGCAGTCTTCTCAGCCTCAAGGATCGCCTGCGCGCCGCCAGTGCCGGCCTGCCGCGCCCTGCCGATCTCATCGCCACGCAGCGTCAAAGCCTCGATATGGCGGGAACCCGCCTCTCCGGTGGCCTTCGTCATTTCGTGCAAGATCGGCGTCTCGCCTTTTCGCGCCTTGCCGGTGCCATCCAGCCGCGCCTCGTACGCCAGCGCCACGCGGAACTCCTGAGCCGCATCGACAATCTCGACCACCGGGCCCTCGCCGGTCTCCATAAGACCACCGAGCGCGCCCGCCTCACGTTCGATCCGCGAGCTGCGCGTCTCACGGGCTCGGTCGGCCAGGCGCTCGAACGCAAACGCACCCAGTTCGTCCGGCTGGCCCCGCGCCTCTCGCCGCAACCGCTGCGCGCCGAACTGCGTCAGTTGCAGGGCCAACTTGGCCCACTCACGCAGCGTCTCGCCCAAACGCCAGACCGCATCACTGTCGAGCGCCGGCAAAAGCTGGGACAGCTGGAAAAACTGCTGCAAACCCTGAGCTATCGCAGCGTTCTGGCCCGCGGCTATGCCTTGGTGCAGGACGAAACAGGCGACGTGATCAGCAGCGCCTCGGGCCTCAAACCCGGCGATCCGATCAAGCTGACCTTCGCCGATGGCGAAGTCGGCGCCAATGTTGCCGGCGCTCCGGCGCAAAAGCGCAAGGCACCGCGTTCACCATCGGACGACGGGTCGCAGGAAAGTCTCTTTTGATTGTCCGCTTTCCGCTCTATATCGGAATAATTCGGAAGGACACGGACGATGAATATCTTCGACAAGGGGTTTTCACCCTCCGAAGCGACGGTGCGCTACCTTGATGGGGACTATGTCGTCCTCAAGCAGGGGACGTTCGTGCGTTGTGCCATCAGCGGCAAGCCAATTCCCCTCGATGAACTCTTCTATTGGAGCGTCGACCGGCAGGAGGCCTATGCCGATGCATCGACCGCCCACGAGGCCTTTGTCCGCTACGGCCGAGGCAACTGAGCGTGATGGAGGCAGCGACGCGTCAACGCTACCTCGTCATTTCCAATGGTCATGGAGAAGATGCCATCGGCGCGGCCCTGGTCCGGCGCCTTACCGGACAAGCTCACGTCGAAGCCTATCCCATGATCGGCAGCGGCAAGTCCTATGAGGGCGCCTGCCGCATTGTCGGCCCCCGTGCCACGCTCGCCTCGGAAGGTTGGCGCAACGTAAAGGGCTCGCTGCGCCGCGATGTCGTCAGCGGCGGCCTTCTTACTGTCCCGCCGGCGCTGAAATTCCTGCGCTCGGTGCGCGGGCACTATGACAAGATCATCGTCATCGGCGACATGGTCGGCATTCTCGCCGCGTTGCCGACGGGCCTGCGCGATCTCATCTATCTCGACGTCTACAAGACCGGCGCCGCCCGTCTCTATTCCTCTGCCGAAGTCTGGGCCATCAAGCAGACCTGCCGCACCGTGTTCTGCCGCAGCGACCGCCTCAGCGAAAAGCTCCGCGCCGCTGGCGTCGACGCGCGCTGCGTGGGCAATATCATGATGGATGCCATTCCCCACGGCGACTATGACGCCAGGGCCCGCCGCCGCGCTCCGCTCGCCGTCACCCTCCTCCCCGGCAGCCGCGCCCTGACGGCCGAAAGTTTTGCCCTGCAGATCGGCGCCCTGCGCCTGATCCCGGAAGAAGAACGTCCCGACGTTTTTCTTGCTGTCGCCGGCAGCGTTAATGTCGAGGAACTGGCCAAGGCCGCAAGCCTGCGCCGAACCTCGCTGCTCAGCACAGAATCCGATGATCTCGGTGAATTGAGCGACGGCAATCTCACCGTCCACATGGCCCGCGGCGTTGCCATGGGCAATCTCGTCGAAGCCTCGGACGTGGTCCTCAGCCAGGCCGGCACCGCGACCATCCAGTCGCTCGGCCTCGGCCGCCCTGCCATCACGTTCATCAATCCGCGCGATAGACGCTCGCGCTTCAATGACGAGCAGAACCTTTTTGGGGAAGCGCGCATCGTCACCGAAGCCAAGGCCATCGATGTGTCAGCGGCCGTCTATGGCCTTCTGACCAATATGTCCGAGCGCATGCGCCTTGCCGAAATCGGCCGGTCTCGCATTGGCGGACCCGGCGCGATGGAGGCGATCGTGGCCGAGATCACAACCCCGGCCACGGTAGAAAATTAGACGCCGGTTGCTTCCGGATCGAGCAGGCGGTGCAGGTGAACGATGAAATAGCGCGTCTGCGCGCTGTCCACGGTCAGCTGCGCCTTCTGCCGCCAGGCCACCAGTGCCGAAGCATAATTGGGATAAAGGCCGACGATATCGACCTTGTCGAGATCGGCGAAAGTGACGTGCTCGATGCTCGAAAGTTCGCCGCCGATCACCAGGTGAAGAAGTTGCTTGTCAGTCGCTTTGCTGTCAGCCATCGCTCAAGGGTCCACTGAGTTGGGAGGAGGAGGAAATCTCGGCCTCTGCCAAGGGCTCGGCCGGGCAGCCATAGACCTTGATCAGCGCCGCATGGACGAGAGGTTTTAGGCTCATGTCGGAAAGCGCCGCAAGCGCCCCATGGCGCACATCTCGTCTGTTAAATTGTGGGAAGCCGCTGCACACGTCAGCAAGATCAAGCCCTGCTTCCCTCAGGATCACGGCCGCCGCCGCAATATCCCAATCCTGACTGCCGCGCCGCGCCACGGCCGCGTCGAGTTTTCCCGTCGCCACCTGCAACAGCCGATAGGCAAGCGAGGGGTACATGGGCCCGCGCGTATAATTGAGCCCGCCTTCCTGCAATTCCTGATGCACGGCGCCCGGCGCGGGGATCAGCGGCGGCGCTCCGGCCCGGCGGTTGCGCACCAGCGGCTCGCCGTTGAGCCGTGCACCTCCACCCAGGCACGCCTCATACATTTCATTGCGCGCCGGGGCATAAACGACGCCGGCCACCGGCACGCCCTTTTCGACCACCGCCAGGCACACCGTCCAGCAATCCTCGCCTTGGAGAAAAGCGCGCGTGCCGTCGATGGGATCGACAATAAAGACGCGATCGCAATCAAGGCGGCTGGGATTGTCAGCGGTTTCCTCGCTGAGCCAGCCATAGGCCGGGCGCGCGGTAAGAAGGCTCGCGGCAAGATAGCGGTCGACAATGATATCGGCTTCGCTCACCGGGGAGGCATTGCCCTTGGTCCAGCTCTTTATGTCGCGGCGAAAATAGCCCGAGGCAATGATGCCCGCAGCCACGGCAGTGGCGCGAAGCAGTTCGAGATCGTCCTGATAAGGTGGGGCGAAAGCCGGCATAGGCGGCTTTTATGCCTCGTACGACTTTTGGACAAGGCCCGCACGGCGATGGCCCATTGTCTGATGGAGAAACCCCCAAATATGGCAGGGTAAACAAGACCCAACGCGATTGGGTAAACTGCTCGTTGCACTGTGCAACACCCTGCTAACCACCCTCCCAAGACAAGATAAACTTAACCGAACCCATTAAGGCGCTGGGTAAGGGGACGCGGTAGATTGCCCTCACAAACGGAGCGCAAAAAACAGCTCTCGAAGTTACAGGAAGGCTAGAAAATGGTTCATGGCGTTGCGATGGAAGGATCGTCAGTCGTCCTTGCTTTCGGTAAGCCCGTACTGGCGGAACGCCGCTTCGTTGCGGCAAACGACAATGGGCCCCGCGATCCGGTCAAGACCGTGACAGTGCGCAAGCAGCTCGAACAGAGCGGTGTTGCCATCAAGATCAAGGTGCCGGTTACTGAATTCATCGGCGTGGCCGTAGCCACCCGAATTTCCGAAGAAGGCGTGCTGACAAGCGCGATCGAACTCGTCCATCCCGATGGCGAGCTGACCTACAAGGTTTTCGAAGAAGAAGGGAACCACAACGTCGTGGCCGAATGGCAGAACTGGGGCAAGAAGCTCCGCCTGCCGCTCTTCATCAAGGCCGGCGACGGCTCCTATCTCCCTTATAGCCAGCAGGTCGATGGCGTGATGGTCGGCGAGACCGCACCCCGCCGCAAGCTTGCAGCCGACGCAGCGCGCCGCCCGCGCTTCCTCAATCGCCGGAAGCCCGGCGAGGTCGAGCACAACTAAGAAATCCCCCTCCAAGGGCAACGTCGATGGGATCAGCTGGTGGTGCGGCTGGTCCCTTTGGCGTTTTCTGGGGCAACCACTGAACGTCATCCTCGGGCTTGACCCGAGGACACTTCACTTGACCGCGGTAAGTACAGAGCCCTCGGGGCAAGCCCGAGGGTGGCGATCTTCTGGATGGGTCGCCTGCGCTGCTACCAAGCCCAGTCCGCAAGCAGAGCCAGCGTCAGCGCAATCCCCACATAGTGATTGTTCTTGAACCGCACGAGCGGGTTCTCAACCACGTCGGCGTCAAGCGTATAGACCTGCCAGGCCAGCAGCGCCGCCGGCACCAGCATCAGCGCGACGGCGATAAATCCGCCTCCCGCCGACAGCGCCGCCATCAGCCACAAGATCACCGCCCCGACATAAAGCGCCGAGACCGCCGGCTTCACATTGGCACCGAACAGCCGCGCCGTGGATTTGACGCCAACCAGCGCATCATCCTCGACATCCTGCAGCGCATAGATCGTGTCATAGCCGATCACCCACAGGATGGTGCCAAGATAGAGCAGGATCGGCGGCCAGGAGAGCCCACCGGTTTCGCTGGTCCAGCCGATCAGCGCGCCATAGGAAAAGGCGAGGCCGAGGAAAAACTGCGGCCACCAGGTGATCCGCTTCATGAACGGATAGATCGCCACCAGCACCAGCGAAGCAACGCCCGCCCAGACCGTAAAGCGATTGAACTGGAAGAGAATGATCGCCCCAAGCAGCGCTTGGGCAACCAAAAAAGCCAGTGCCTGTTGCGAAGTCACCTGCCCCGAGGGAATGGGCCGCAGCCGCGTGCGCGCCACCTTCATGTCGATGTCGCGGTCAACGATGTCGTTAAAGGTACACCCCGCGCCCCGCATCAGCACGGCGCCGATGAACATGAGAATGACCGAGACCCAGCCAAAGCCGCGTTCCGGAATTTCCACCGCCGCCAGCGCCAGACCCCAGGCACAGGGCCAGAACAGCAGCCAGAAGCCGATCGGCCGATCCCAGCGCGCCAGTCGCGCATAGGGTTTCAGCCAATCGGGCGCATGGCGATCGACCCAATTGTCCCTTTGGGCGTCAGCAACGGGTGCGGAATGAATATCGGACATGGTGCCATGACCTCGCGGTTCGACTCACCAGAGGTCTACTCCAATCGCTTGAGACAAAGTAGACCTGATGCCAAGCCCATCCAAAGAGGAGGGCGCGGCACGCTGCCGCGTCCCAAGAAAAATGCCTCGTAGCCACGCCAGCCTGCCCCGCCTTTTCGTTGATGCCGATCTCGCCAAGGGCGGCGAAGTCGCACTCAACAAGGACCAATCGCTCTATCTCGCCGCCGTGCTGCGCAAGAGCGTCGGCGATGAAGTGGTGCTCTTCAACGGCCGCGATGGCGCCTGGCTCTGCCGGCTGACCAGCGATTCGAAAAAATCCGTCACGCTCACCGTCGTCGCAGAAGTCGCGCCCCAGACCGAAAAACCCGACCTCTGGTATGGTTTTGCCCCGCTCAAGAACGAACGTCTCGACTATGTGATCCAGAAGGCCGTCGAAATGGGCGCCGGCACGATCCAACCAGTGATGACCCAATATACTCAGGTCCATCGCCTCAAGACCGAGCGCCTCCACGCCAATGCCGTGGAAGCCGCCGAGCAGTGCGAAGTGCTCTCCGTTCCCACGATTGCCGATGAAATCACCCTTGAGCGCCTGCTCTCCGATTGGCCCACGACCCACGAAAACCGAAAGCTGATTTTTGCTGACGAAGGCGAAGCCTCATCTTCGCCGGTCGAAGCGCTCTCCGCCCTCAAAGGCCAAAAAATCGGCCTCCTCATCGGCCCCGAAGGCGGATTTTCCGATGCGGAGCGCGAAAAACTCCGCTCGCTTCCCTTCGTCGTCCCCATCAGCCTCGGCCCGCGTATCCTGCGCGCCGACACCGCCGCGGTTGCTGCAATGGCCGTCATTCAAGCTATCATCGGTGATTGGCGATAAAAGCCGATTGCATTCCGGCTTGCGCTCGTTATGGTGCCGGCCCAATTTAGACCTCACCCTTTAGACGAGGATCACATGGCCGGCGCCGACACTGCTTCGCCTCTGATTGAATCGCGCGCAGACCTGATCGAAGCGATGGAACGCGGTAGCAAACCCGCTTCCGAATGGCGAATCGGCACCGAGCACGAAAAACACGTCTTCCACACCGATCCCCTGCGCCCCGTCGCCTATGAGGGCGAAAACGGCATTCGTGCCCTCCTCAACGGGATCGAGAAGGAAACCGGCTGGCATCCTTTCTACGATGGCGAAAACCCCATCGGCCTTCGCAACAATGAAGTTGCCGGCGGCATTTCGCTCGAACCCGGCGGCCAGTTTGAACTTTCCGGCGCGCCGATGGAAACGCTCCATGGCACGGCCGATGAAATGGCCGAGCACATGCGCGTCGCCAAAAAGGTCGCCGCCCCGCTCGATATTCATTTCCTTGGCCTCGGGGTAACCCCGCTCTGGGCGGTCAATGAAATCGAAGTCATGCCCAAGTCGCGCTATGGCATCATGACGCCCTATATGGACAAGGTCGGCACGCTCGGTACCTCGATGATGTACCGTTCCTGCACCGTCCAGACCAATCTTGATTTCTCCGACGAAGCCGACATGGTCAAGAAACTGCGCGTCAGCCTGGCGCTGCAGCCCATCGCCACCGCGCTCTTTGCCAATTCGCCCTTCGCCGATGGCCGCGACACCGGCTATCTCAGCTTCCGCAGCCATATCTGGCTCAACACCGACAATGCCCGCACCGGCATGCTGCCCTTTGCCTTCGAAGAAGGCTTTGGCTTCGAGCAATATGCCGACCACGCCCTCGACGTGCCGATGTATTTTGTCATTCGCAACGGCCAGTACGTGAACGTCGCCGGCGAAAGCTTCCGCGCCTTTTTGAAGGGTGAGCTTCCCCAACTGCCCGGTGAAAAGCCCACGGTGAAAGATTGGGAGGACCATCTCTCCACCCTGTTCCCTGAAGTGCGCCTAAAACAGTTCCTCGAAATGCGCGGCGCCGATATGGGCGATGAAGCCCATGTCACTGCCCTTTCCGCCTTCTGGACCGGCCTTCTCTATGATGAAGTCTCGCTTGAAGCTGCCTGGGAACTGACGCGCAACTGGACGCAGGAAGATCGCGATTATCTCCGCCGCGAAGTCCCGCGCCTCGGCCTCACGACGCCCTTCGACCGCTCGAGCATCTTTGATGCTGCCGCCCAGGCCGTCGGCATTGCCGAAGCCGGCCTCGTGCGCCGCAATCGCCTTAATGCCAAGGGCCAGGACGAGACCATCCACCTCGCCTGCCTCGAAGAGACGGTGCGCACCGGAAAATCCCAGGCCGGTCGCTGGCTCGACAAATTCCGCAACGAGTGGAACGGCGATGTGACGCCGATCTTCAAAGAAGCCGAGATGTAGGTCTCGCCTACCAGCTTTTTCTTGCCCTTCCCGTCACTCTCGTGCATCACGCCCGCAACACGGCATGGAGGCACGAGATGCGGGTTCTGGTCATCGGTTCGGGTGGGCGCGAGCATGCCCTCGCATGGAAAATCGCCCAGTCGCCGCAGCTGACCAAGCTCTTCGTCATGCCCGGCAATGGCGGCACTGAAGCCATTGCCGAGAACCTGCCGGTCGACATCACCGACCACGCCGCCGTCATCTCTGCCGCCAAGGCCCAAAACATCGACTTCGTCGTCGTCGGCCCCGATGCGCAGGTCGTTGCCGGTCTCGGCGATGATCTCAGAGCTGCCGGATTCACCTGCTTCTGCCCGTCGAAGGCCGCCGGCCAGCTCGAAGGCTCAAAGAGCTTCACCAAGGCCCTCTGCGACGAATTCGATATCCCCACCGCCGGCTACGCGCGCTTCGAGGATGAAGCCTCGGCCCTTGGCTATATCTACACCCAGGGCGCGCCGATCGTGATCAAGGCCGATGGCCTTGCCGCCGGCAAGGGCGTCACCGTCGCCATGAGCGTCGAAGAGGCCGAAGAGGCCATCATCGACTGCTTCTCCGGCGCCTTTGGCGCTTCCGGCGCCGCTGTCGTCATCGAGGAATTCATGGAAGGCGAAGAAGTCAGCCTCTTCGTCCTCTGCGATGGCGAAACCCTGCTTCCCCTCACCACCGCCCAGGACCACAAGCGCGCCTTCGACGGCGATACCGGCCCCAATACCGGCGGCATGGGCGCCTATTCCCCCGCCCCCGTCATGACCCGCGAACAGTACGAGTTCGCGATGCAGTACATCGTCGAACCCACCGCCCGGGGCCTTGCCAAACGCGGCACGCCCTATCAGGGCGTTCTCTATGCCGGCCTCATGCTCACCGAGGATGGTCCAAAACTCGTCGAATACAATGCGCGCTTCGGCGATCCCGAGACGCAGGTGATGATGATGCGCATGGAAAGCGACCTGCTGCCCCTCCTCCATGCCACCGCGACCGGCACCCTTGGGGGTCATGATGTGATCTGGAAAGACGCCTATGCGTTGACGGTTATCATGGCGACCAAGGGTTATCCGGGTGACTATGGCAAAGGCAGCGAGATCAACGGCGCCGACGGCCTCGATACGGATGATTTGACCGTGTTCCACGCCGGAACGAAGCGCGACGGGGGCCGTTTACTCGCCAATGGTGGGCGCGTGCTCAATATCACGGCGCTCGGTAATTCGGTGAGAGAGGCACAGAACCGTGCTTATCGAGGCGTTGACGCAGTGGATTGGCCAGAAGGCTTCTCCCGAAGAGATATCGGCTGGCGTGAAATCGCCAGGGAACAGACCTGAACCTTTCCTCAATCTTGCGGGCCTACACTCCCGTCGGACCGTCTTCGACGAGACGCCGCCGGATCGCAAGCTGACCCCGCTGCAAATGCGAGGCAAGGTGCTGGTGGACCGGCTGCGCTCCAAGGGAAGGGAGCGAAGCGGAATGAGCATTGCATCTGGCCCCAAGATCGGCGTTGCCCTGGGCGGCGGGTCCGCCCGTGGCCTCACCCATATCCCCTATATCGAGGCGATGGACGAGCTCGGCATCAGGCCCTCGGTCATCTCAGGCACGTCCATCGGCGCGCTGATCGGTTCCGGCTGGGCCGCCGGCATGACCGGCAAGGAACTGCGCGAACATTCCTTTGAAGTGCTGGGCACCCTGCGCACCATCGCGACCAAACTCTGGTCGACCCAGATCAAGGGCCTCGGCGGATTGCTGCGCAACGGCATCTCCATGCAGCTCGACGCTACCCATATCGTCGATGCCTTCACGCCGCCGAACTTCCCCAACGACTTCAGCGATCTCAAGATTCCGCTCTATGTCGTGGCAACCGACTTCCAGTCCTGGCACCAGGTCGTCTTCAATTCGGGCCCCCTCCGCCCCGCCATTGCCGGCTCCATCTCTATGCCGAGCATTTTCAAGCCGATCGTCCACAACGGCCACATCCTGGTCGATGGTGCCGTGGTCAATCCGCTGCCCCTTGACCAGGCCGATATCGGCACGGACTTCCTCATCGGCATCGACGTCAATGGCGACCCATCTGTGGGCATCAACAAGACTGACCATCGCCCGCTCGACATCTGGTTCGGCTCGGCGCAGATCATGATGCATTCGCTGATCGCCCATTCCATGGCCGCCTATCCGCCCGATATCTATATCCGGCCCCATGTCGCCAATTTCGGCGCCATGGAATTCTGGCGGGTGCGCGAAATCATCACCCATGTGGAATCGGAAAAAGACCGCTTCAAGCATATGCTGACGCGCAAGATCGAAGACTATATCCAGAACAAGGTCGAGCCGATCCAGAGCAATCAGCGCTAGGCTAGCTTCGCAGCTTGCGGAAGAAGTCCACCAGCATGGCCTCGGCGCGCGAGGCCGAAACCCCGCCGATCACCTCGGGCTTGTGGTGGCAGGTCGGCTGGTCGAACAGCCGGACCCCGTTCTCCACCGCCCCGGCTTTGATATCCTCGGCCGCGAAATAGACCCGGCGCAGGCGGGTATGGGCTATGGCCCCCGCGCACATGGCGCAGGGTTCGAGCGTCACATAGAGATCGCAGCCATCAAGCCGTCCGGTGCCGCGCACTTTCAACGCCTCGCGAATGGCCAGCATTTCCGCATGAGCCGTCGGGTCACCCAGGGCCTGCATCTGATTGCGCGTCGCGGCAAGCACGCGCTCACCCTCCATCACCACCGCGCCAACAGGTGCCTCGCCAAGCGCCGCCGCCTCTTGGGCAAGGCGCAGCGCGAGATCCATGGGGGCGAGGGATTGGGTCATTGCCGTGTCCTAAACGGGCAATGCGTGAGCGGCAAGAGGTCAGGCACTGCGACGCCGTCCGGCCAGAACGATAGCAACAGCAATGCCGCCAAGAATGACCGCCGAGGCGATGAGCAAACGCGGCGTCAGAGCCTCGCCGATAAAGACCACCGCGCCAAAACCGGCAATGACCGGAACGCTCAATTGCACCACCGCGGCGCGGGTCCGGCTCAGGTGCGGCAGGGCCGCGTACCAGATGGCATAGCCGAGGCCGGAAGCGAGGGCGCCCGAGGCCACAGCCAGGATTACCCCCTCAAGGCGCGGCGCCCCGGTCCACACGCCCACAATGATCAACAGCACGGCCAGCGGCAGGCAGCGGATAAAGTTGCCCGCTGTATCGGAGAGCGGCTGGCTCGAACCGCGCCCCAGGAGCGAATAACCGGCCCAGCACAATCCCGCCAGGATCATGAGCGCAGCGCCCAGCGGGTGCGGCGCGGCAAGGCCCGGCGACACCAGATAGACAAAGGCACCCGCTGCCGCCAGTAGGCCGATCCATTCAAGAGGCGCAGGCCGATCGCCGGCCGAGACGGCCCGCGCCACCATGCCGATCTGTACGCTGGCAAACAGGATCAGTGCCCCCATGCTGGCCCCGAGCAGGTTGTAGGCGAAGGAAAAGCAGATGGCGTAGCCAAAGAGCGCAGCCGATTGTGTCCAAGTACCGGTCAACTGCACCAACACTCGCGGCGAGCCATTTCTGAACCAGAGCAGCACGCCAAGAACCATGGCCCCAGATGCCAGCCTCACGCCGGTAAAACCCGCCGCGTCAATGGCCGGCGAGGCGAGCGCCAGGCGCGCCAATACGGAATTGGCCGCAAAGGCCACCAGAGCCAGAACTGTCAGCATGATGATGCGCATGGATATCCTCTACCTCAGGATAGGCGATAAACCGCAACGCCTCATCGCTTCGGCGCGATGCCGTCGAGCAGGAAGTCGAGACCCCTACGGAACGTGCCGTCCCAATCGTCATCGAGCAGTAGACGCGAGTGCTCGATCGAGGGGTAGAGAGCACCCAGTTCCGCCAAACGCTGCTGGGAGGCAGCCCGATCCTCGTCCGAAGGCCCAAAGCCGGCCCGCGTCACCGTCGCCCCCATCACATAGTTCCACAGCGACCAGATGGCGGCATTTACGTCAGCATCCGATACGCCACCAGCCGAGAGGCATTTGCTCAGCCGCTCAAGGCGCACAAGAATGTTCGGACCAAGCGCCCGGCGCGGCAGCAACGATGCCGACCAGGGGTGACGCAGCATGGTGGCGCGCCAGTCCTCCAGCACATGCACGACATCGCCCCGCCAATCCTGCAGCGCCGTCGGACCGCGATATTCGAGCACACTATCGAGCGCCAGGTCGAACACGTCCTCCTTGTTCTGGACGTGCCAGTAAAGACTCATGACGCCTGACCCCAACGCCTCGGCCAGTCCCCGCATGGTCAGGCCATTGAGGCCGTTCGCATCCAGCATGCCCACGGCCGTCGCAGCGATCCGCTCACGCGTCAGCCCCGGTTCATTCCCCTGCGCTTCCGCCCCCTGCCCCTGCGCGCGCTTGCCGCGCCGACCGCTTGCCTTGTCTGCCATCCACGTCCCCGTTTCCGCTCAATTCTGACCACCAGGACAAGCCTTGTCCATTGCCGGCGATTGACTCGTACAACGTACGATGCAATAAATTCGTACACCGTACGAGTCTTGCCTAGAGACATTCGCAGCAAAGTTCAATCGTGTCGGAAACCGGCCGCGCGCCGCGATCCGCAAGGCCACGAGGACATCATGCCAAACGCCATCACGCGTCTCATCATCGGAGGAACCATCATCATGACTGCAGCATTTGCCGCACCGGCCAACGCGGCCGAGAACAAGCTGACCATCGTCAACCCGCCCAATCTCGGCGACCCCTCGCCCAATGGCTACAGCACGGCAGTGATCGTGGCGCCCAATGCCCGCATCGCCTATATTTCCGGCCAGGGCGGCCAGGACAGCACTGGCGGCCTCTCGCCCGATTTCGCCACCCAGGTCAAACAGGCCTATGCCAATCTCGGCGCCGCGCTTGAGGGGATCGGCGCCAGCCCCGATCAGGTCGCCAAGCTCACCGTCTATGTCGTCGACCACGATATGTCCAAGCTCGGCGTGCTGACCCAGAACGTCATGGAAATGTTCGGTGCCAACCTGCCGGCGCAGACCCTGGTGCCCGTGCCGAAACTGGCCATCGACCCCATGCTGTTCGAGGTCGAGGCGGTGGTCGTGCTCGATTAGGTCGACCCGTCTGGGCACAAATGCCATTCCGGGTCGGAAAGCGGCGCGGCCTCCCCTATATTGTGGGCAAGGAGAATCGCCTTGCCCATTCGCCAGCTGCCCGAAGACCTGATCAACCGCATCGCCGCCGGCGAAGTGGTCGAGCGCCCCGCCAGCGTCGTCAAGGAACTGGTCGAGAATTCCATCGATGCCGGCGCCCGTCGCATCACCATCGCCACGGCCAATGGCGGCATGGATCTCATCCGCATCACCGATGACGGCCACGGCATGGACCAGAACGACCTGATGCTTTCGGTCGAGCGCCACGCCACCTCCAAACTCAGCGAAGACGATCTCGACGATATCCGCACCCTCGGCTTCCGCGGCGAAGCCTTGGCCTCCATCGGCTCGGTCTCCCGCCTCTCCGTCGCCTCCCGCCCGGCCGATGCCGAAACCGGCCTTGCCGTCGTCGTCGACAATGGCCGCCGCACCGGCCCCATGCCGCAGGCAATGAACCGCGGCACAACAATCGAGATGCGCGATCTCTTCGCGCAGGTCCCCGCCCGCCGCAAATTCCTCAAAAGCGCCCGCTCGGAAACAGCCGCGATCACCGATGTGGTCAAGCGCCTCGCCATGGCCAATCCCGAAATCCACTTCATCCTCGAAGGCTCGGACCGGATGATGTCGAATTGGCCGGCGATCACGGGCGAAGGCGCGCTCGCTGCCCGCCTCGGCCAGGTCATGGGCGCCGATTTCGTCGATAATGCCGTGCCCCTCGCCATGGCGCGCCACGGCGTCGTCGTCGCCGGCATGGCGGGTCTTCCGACCTATACCCGCGCCAATTCTCTGTCGCAGTTCTACTTCGTCAACGGCCGCTCGGTCCGCGACAAGGTGCTGGTCGGCGCCATCCGCGCAGCCTATGCCGACTATGTCTTCCGCGACCGCTTCCCGGTCGTCGCCCTCTACGTCGCCATCGATCCCGCCGAAGTCGACGTAAACGTGCACCCGGCCAAGGCCGAACTGCGCTTCCAGGACCAGGGCGCCATTCGCGGTGCCGTCATCCGCGCCATTGGCGTCGCCCTCGCCGCCGCCGGCTTCAAGGCCTCCAACAGCGTCGCCGAAGATATCCTCGGCGCCTTCACCGCCCCCGAAATGGCCCCGGCTTCCGAGCCCATCGGCTATACGCCCACTTTGGCCCCGCCGCGCCCGACGAGCTACGGCTACGCGCCAAGCACTGCCCCGCTCAATCTCGACCGCTCTCCCGGCCGGTTCAGCGGCTTCACCGAGCCCAGCGCCCGCGTCGAAGCCGTTCCGGAAACACCCGAGATCGTCGACTATCCCCTCGGCACCGCCCGCGCCCAGATGTTCGACAATTACATCATCGCCCAGAGCGACAAGGGCCTGCTGCTGGTCGATCAGCACGCTGCCCATGAGCGTCTCGTCTATGAGCGCTTCAAGGCCCAGCTCACCTCCGGCCCCGTCGCGAGCCAGGCCCAGCTCATCCCGATCATTGTCGAGCTGCCCGAGGAAGACTGCACGCTCCTCGAAGAAGCGGCGCCGGAACTTGAAAAATTCGGGCTCTATCTCGACCGCTTCGGCCCCCGCGCCATTGCCGTGCGCGAAACCCCGGCGATCCTGGGCAATAGCGACGTGGACAGCCTCATTCGCGATCTCGCCGATGGGCTCGCCGAATGGGAAAGCGCCGCGGCGCTGACCGATCGCATGGAAGCCATTATCGGCCGCATGGCCTGCCACGGCTCCGTCCGCTCCGGCCGACGCCTGCGCGTCGACGAAATGAACGCCCTCCTCCGCGACATGGAAGCGACGCCCCATTCCGGCCAGTGCATCCACGGCCGCCCGACCTATGTCGAACTGAAAAAGGGCGACATCGAGCGCCTCTTCGGGAGAAGCCGATGACCTCCGGCATCCACCACGTCACCCTCATAACCGGTGACGTGCAGGCCAATGTCGATTTCTATGTCGGCTTTCTCGGCCTCCGCCTCGTCAAGCGCACCGGCGGCTATGAAGACGCGCGCCAGCTGCACCTCTTCTACGGCGACTACGCAGCTTCTCCCGGCTCGCTCATCACCTTCCTCGTCTGGCAGGGCGGCTCATCGGGCCAGGCCGGTGCCGGCCAGGTCAGCGAACTCTCCCTCGCCATCCCCCAAGGCTCCATCGGCTATTGGCTAGAACGCGCCCTGACCCATCAGGTCAAGGTCGAGGGCACAGCGCAGGAATTCGGCGAAACCGTCCTCCGCCTCCGCGATCCCGATGGCGTGGTGATAAAACTCGTCAGCGCCAACCTGCCCACGCTGACCATGCCTGAAACCGACATTCCCGCCGAACACGCGATCCGTCGCATTCGCGGCGTCACCCTGCTTTCGGAAGTGCAGGAAGAAACCACCGCCTTCCTCACCCGCAACTTTGGCTTCCGCGCTGGCCCCGTCGAAGGCCCGATCCAGCGCTTGGTTTCCGATGTCGGCGATGTCCTCGACATCCGCGACGCCGCCGGCTTCTGGCCCGGTGTCCCCGGCACCGGCACAGCCGACCACGTCGCCGTCCGCGCCAAGGATGAGGCCGAAGTCGAAGCCGTCGAGCGTGAATTGCGCAAGCTCAATTCGAGCATGACCAATCTCCACGACCGGCAATATTTCACCTCGCTCTATGTGCGCGAGCCCGGCAATGTGTTGATCGAAATGGCCAGCGACGGCCCCGGCTTCACGCTCGACGAGACGCTCGAAAAGCTCGGCCACACGCTGTTCATGCCGCCCGACACGCCCGATCCCGAGGCAGTAAAGGTCATGCTGCCCCAGTTCGGCCTGCCCGGCGAAGAGCGCGTCGTCTATCGCGACCTCATCTACAAGCACCGCTTCTTCACGCCCGAAAGCCCGGACGGCACCACCATTGCCCTCCTCCACGGCACCGGCGGCAATGAAACCGACCTGATGCCGCTTGCCCACCGCGCCGCGCCAAACGCGACGCTGCTCGGCATGCGCGGCCGCAGCACCGAAAGCGGCGTGCAGCGCTGGTTCCGCAGTTTTGGGCCGTCGATCTTCGACCAGAAGGACATCCGTTTCGAATCCGGCGCCCTCGAAGCCTTTTTCGGCGAGATTCGCACCGCCTATCAGCTAGAGCCGGAAAAGCTCGTCGCTCTGGGCTATTCCAACGGCGCCAATCTCCTCGCCGCCGCCTTGCTCCTGCATCCCGGCTTCGTCCGCCGCGCCGTGCTCATCCGCCCGGCCATGGTGCTCGACGAAGTCCCGCAAACCGACCTTTCCGGCACCAGCGTCCTCATCCTCCTCGGCGAAACCGACGCCTTCCGCGGTCAGGGCGAAAAGCTCGCCGAAGCCATGCGCGCCAATGGCGCAACGGTGACTGTCCGCGTGCTCGCTGCCGGCCACGGGCTCGGCGCAGAGGATGCGCCTGCCATTGCCGAATGGCTCCGGGATCAGGCGGCCTTGGGCCCCACATAGCGCGATTGCGGGCGGATCAGCCGCCCGTTCGCCACCTGCTCATGCGCATGGGCCAGCCAGCCGCCGACGCGGCCCGCGGCAAAAACGCCGGTAAAGGCATCGCGCGGAAAGCCCAGCGCTTCCAGCAGCAAGGCGGTGAAGAATTCCACATTGGTATCGAGCGCCCGGTCCGGCTTCTTGAGCCGCAGCAGCGCCAGTGCCTCGCGCTCCACCGCCTCGGCGAGTTTCACCCGCTCCGCATCCATATCGCCTGCCGCGCCCAATCGCGTCAGCGCGCCCTTCAGCGCATCGGCCCGCGGATCGCGCACGCGATAGATGCGGTGGCCAAAGCCCATTAGCCGTTCGCCGCGTGCCAGTTCGCCCGTCAGCCAGGACTGCGCCCGCTCCGGCGTCCCCACAGCATCGAGCATATCGAGCACCGGCCCCGGCGCTCCGCCATGCAGCGGTCCCTTCAGCGCCCCCAGCGCCGCGAGCACGGCCGAAGTATAGCCGGCCCGTGTCGAAGCCACGACCCGCGCGGCAAAGGTGGACGCATTGAGCCCATGATCGCTCACGGTCACGAGATAGGTATCGAGCGCATCGACCTCCGCCTTGCTCACCGCCTTGCCCTTGAGCATGGCCAGCATATCCGCGGCATGACCCAGCGCCGGATCGGGCGCAATCGCCGCCTGCCCCGCCTTGCGCCGTACCAAAGCCGGCACGAACACGGCCGGAGCCGCCACGAGCAACAGCGCTGTATCGGCGTCTTCCCTATCGGGCAGCCGCGCCATCAGCGCCCGCAGCCCCTCGGTGATCGAGAGCGCCAGAATGGCCTCGTCGAGCCAGGCGACCTCGGCAAAGGCACGCAGTCGCGCCATGCCCAGCCGGGTTTTGAGCGCCGCGCCACGCGGCAGCACTTCGCCCGCAAGCAGCGCCAGAACCTCCTCATAGGATTTGGACCCGGCCAGTTCGTCGAGCCTGTATCCGCAGATCACCAGCCGGCCATTGGCGCCATCGACTTCCGACAGCGTGGTTTCAGCGGCAATGACATCATCCAGTCCAGACATGTTGCGTCTCCTTCGTCTTTACCGCTAGATTGGCCACATCAAGATTGACGTCAATCTTGATGCAATTGATCAATGTGAGACGCCATGAGCTGGATATCCGCGGAAGCCGCCCTTGCCCTTCTCGGCACCAAGCCGCAGACGCTCTATGCCAATGTCAGCCGCGGTCGCATTGCCGCCCGTCCCGATCCGGAAGACCCGCGCCGCAGCCTCTATCGGCAGGACGATGTCGAACGCCTCGCCGCCCGCCAGAAGGGCCGCCGCCCGGCGACGACAGTGGCCGCGGAAAGCATCGCCTGGGGTGAACCGGTTCTCTCCACCGCTATTTCTACTGTTGCCAATGGCCACTTTTACATCCGGGGGCAGGACGCGGCGGAGCTTGCCAAGACGGCGACGCTCGAAGACATGGCAAAACTGCTTTGGAGCACATCCGCTCCGGTCGATTTCGGCACCATGACGACAACAGGCGCCGATACCGGCCTCATCG
Source organism: Devosia sp. LjRoot3 (assembly GCF_964252865.1). Classification (NCBI taxonomy): domain Bacteria; kingdom Pseudomonadati; phylum Pseudomonadota; class Alphaproteobacteria; order Hyphomicrobiales; family Devosiaceae; genus Devosia; species Devosia sp. LjRoot3. The sequence goes on along the minus strand of NZ_CAXUPK020000001.1, from coordinate 254,284 downwards.
CCGCCTATCGGCAAGTGGCGGAACTCGCTGCCACCCAGATGCCGCCCTCGGGCCGGGCGCGCAGTGTCCTCATCAAGGATTCTACGCTTGTCGTGTCCCTCGTCGCCTCCGCCATTACCGGCGCTCGCACCGGCCCCGTCCACGAACGCTTAGCCGCCCAATGGCAACGCCCCGAAGCTGCCAACGCCCTGCGCTGCGCCCTCGTCCTCTTGGCCGAGCATGAACTGAATGCTTCCACATTTGCAGCCCGCGTCACCGCTTCCACCGGCGCCCCGCTGGCCGCCTCCGTGCTCGCTGGCCTTGCCGCCCTTTCCGGGCCCCTGCACGGCACAGCCAGCCTCAGCATGGGCGCCCTCGTGCGCGACGCAAAGCGCTACGGTGTCGAAACCGCCATCTCCAGCCTATTGCGACAGGGCCGCCCCCTGCCCTGTTTCGGACACCGGCTCTATCCCGACCACGACGTACGCGCGCCGGCCCTGATGGCGACCTTCGCCGTTCCCGCGCTTTTTGCAGAATTGGCCGAAACCGGCGAAAGGCTCAGCGGCGAAAAGCCGAATATCGACTTCGCCCTCTCCGCCCTCGTCGCTGCGCATGACCTGCCCGACGATGCGCCGCTGCAGATTTTTGCCCTGGCGCGCTGCGTCGGCTGGCTCGCCCATGCGCTGGAGCAAATTGAAACGGGCGCGCTGATCAGGCCGCGCGCCCGCTATGTCGGCGACTTGCCTAGTTGAAAACGCTCGCGCCGCGATCAGCGACACCCACCAGGCTCCGGAACCCGGCAAAGAGTTCGCGGCCCATACCATAGTGCGAGGGGCGCAGGTCTTCGCTGGCCGGAGTACGCGAGAAGAATTCCTTCTCGTCGCCAAGGAAGGTCAACGTGCCTTCATTGGCATCGAGCCGGATCATGTCGCCATCGCGGATCTTGCTGATGGGGCCGCCATCGTTGGCTTCCGGCGTCATGTGGATCGCCGCCGGCACCTTTCCGGAAGCACCCGACATGCGGCCATCGGTGAGAAGCGCCACCTTGAAACCGCGATCCTGCATGATGCCGAGCGACGGCGTCAGCTTGTGCAGTTCCGGCATGCCGATGGCCTTGGGACCGGAGAAACGCACCACGGCAATGAAATCGCCGGTCAGTTCACCCGCCTTGAACGCCGCCTGCAACCCATCCTGGCTATGGAAAACGCGCGCCGGCGCTTCCACTACGCGATGCTCAGGCTTCACCGCCGACACTTTGATCACGGAGCGGCCGAGATTGCCGGTGAGCAGCTTTAGCCCGCCCGTCGTCTGGAACGGCGTCTTGGTGCTGGTCAGCACTTTCGGCAGCGCGCTTTCGGCGGGGGCCGGTTCAAACGCCAACTTGTCTTCGATCAGCTTGGCTTCAACCGTGTAATTATGCAGCCCATTGCCCCAGACCGTTTTCACATCATCATGCAGATAACCGTCATCGAGCAGTTCGCGCATCAAAAAGCCCATGCCGCCGGCCGCGTGGAAATGGTTCACGTCGGCTACGCCATTGGGATAGACGCGGGCGAGGAGCGGGGTCGCATCGCTGAGGTCGCTCATGTCGTCCCAGGTCACCTGCAGGCCGGCCGCGGCCGCCATGGCGATCAGGTGCATGGTGTGGTTGGTCGAGCCGCCCGTGGCATGAAGGCCGACGAGACCATTCACAAAGGCCTTCTCGTCCATGATGTGGCCGATGGGCGTATAGTCGTTGCCCTGCGCAGTCAGCGACAGCGCGCGCTTGGTTGCCTCGCGGGTCAGTGCGTCGCGCAGCGGGGTACCGGGATTGACGAAGCTGGCGCCCGGCAGGTGCAGGCCCATGATTTCCATGAGCATCTGGTTCGAATTGGCCGTGCCGTAGAACGTGCACGTACCGGCCGAGTGATAGGACTTGCTTTCGGCTTCGAGGAGTTCGGCGCGACCAACCTTGCCCTCGGCATAGAGCTGGCGGATCTTGCTCTTTTCGTCGTTCGGCAGGCCCGAGGGCATGGGCCCGGCGGGGATGAACACGGCCGGCAGGTGGCCAAAGCTCAGCGCACCGATGACCAGACCAGGCACGATCTTGTCGCAGATACCAAGATAAACGGCCGCATCGAACATGTTGTGCGAGAGCGCAATGGCCGTCGCCATGGCGATCACATCGCGCGAAAACAGGCTCAGGTCCATGCCCGGCATGCCCTGGGTCACGCCATCGCACATGGCCGGAACGCCACCCGCCACCTGTGCCGTCGCGCCGATCTCGCGCGCCGCCTGTTTGATGATGTCAGGATAGAACTGATAGGGCTGATGGGCGCTCAGCATGTCGTTGTAGCTGGTGACGATGCCGAGATTGAGCGTCTTGTTGCCGGCGAGCGCCGCCTTTTCCGAAGGCGTGCAGGCGGCAAAGCCATGGGCGAGATTGCCACAGGAGAGCGTCGATCGATAAACGCCGGCTTCGCGCGCGGCGTCGAGGCGATTGAGATAGTCGCGGCGCGTGTCGCGGCTGCGGGCCGCAATGCGGTCGGTCACGTCCTGGATTGCCTGGCGGACGGTCATGGTTCTACGCTCCTATAGGGCAAGGGCGCGCCAAAGGGGGGCCGCTGGCGCGGTATTCCTTGCAACGATGACTGGTGCGTTCAACGGCCAGGGCGGTCGATTGGGGACCGCCCCAGGGGTTTTACGGACACCAGTAAACAGCTAGCGGCGCATCCGAGCGCAGCACGGCGCGAATGGGCATGTCCTCGACGGGACCATCGCCCAGCGCCTTGTCCAGCACCGCGGCCTTTTCGTCGCCTTCGATGTGGAGATAGAGGCCGTCGGTCTCGATCAGACGCGGCAGCGTAAAGGTAATGCGTGGCTCGCCCGCGCCTGGGGCGCGAATGGCAAGGGTCGGGCCCTGCGATTTCAGCGCCTCATTGAGCGTATCGCCGCCCGGAAAAAAGCTCGCCGTATGCCCGTCATTGCCCATGCCGAGGATCACCGCCGCAAAGGGTTTTGGCAGCGTCGAGACCAGCGCATTGGTCTTGGCCACCTGTTCCGCGGTGGGTTCGTCGCCACCCGAATAGAGCGGGAAGAAGCGGGCCACGGCCGCGGGACCCTGCAGCATCTTCTCGTTGACCAGCAGCGCATTGGAGCGATCGCTGGTCTCGTCGACCCAGCGCTCGTCGACGAGGGTGACAACGACCTTAGTCCAGTCGATATCCCGCATCTTGCCGAGCGCCATGAAGAACTTGCCGGGCGTCGAACCGCCGCTTACCGCAATGGCAGCCTCGCCGCGCTCCGCAATGGCATTGCGGATACGGTCGGCAATGGCCTCGGCCAATTCCTTGGCGAGGGTCGGCTTGTCGGCAAAGCTGCGGCGGTCGATGCTCACGAGAGGGGACCCTCATACCAGGAGCGGCCATCTCGCTCGATCAGGGCCACGGCGCCGCTCGGGCCCCAGGTGCCGGCGGTATAGCTCTGCGGCGGTTCGCTCGAACGGTCCCAGGCTTCACGGATCGGGTCGACCCACATCCAGGCCGCTTCCAGCTCGTCGCGACGCATGAACAGCGTCTGGCTGCCGCGCACCACGTCCATCAGCAGGCGCTCATAGGCTTCCGGCGTACGCTCGTTGAAAGCCTGGGCAAAGGAGAGGTTCAGCGCCACTTCGCGCAGGCGCATGCCGCCCGGACCCGGATCCTTGTTCATCAGCATGAGCTTGACGCCCTCGTCGGGCTGCAGGCGGATGATGAGCTTGTTCGGCCGCGGCGCGCCTTCGGCATGGTCGAAGATCGAGTGCGGAATGGGCTTGAACTGGATGCAGATTTCCGAGACGCGCTCGGCCATGCGCTTGCCCGTACGCAGGTAGAACGGCACGCCGGACCAGCGCCAGTTTTCGATTTCAGCCTTCAGCGCCACAAAGGTTTCGGTGCGGCTGCCCTTCTTTTCCTCGGGCAGTTCGTCCTGATAGCCGGCGACCGACACGGTTTCCGACTTCACGCCGCGATACTGGCCGCGCACCGTGTTTTTGGCCACGTCGCCATTGGTGATGCGGCGCAGAGCACGCAGGACCTTGAGCTTTTCGTCGCGCAGCGCATTGGCGTCGTCGCTGGCGGGCGGCTCCATGGCCACAAGGCACAGCAGCTGCAGCATGTGGTTCTGGATCATGTCGCGCAGAGCGCCGGATTCGTCATAGTAGCCGCGCGTACCGGCGCCGACGCTTTCAGCGACGGTCAGCTGCACGTGGTCGATATGGGCCGAGTTCCAGACTGGCTCGAAGAGCGTATTGGCAAAGCGCAGCGCGAGCAGGTTCTGCACCGTCTCTTTGCCGAGATAGTGGTCGATGCGGTAGACCTGATCTTCCTGGAAAATTTTCGACACGCCATCATTGATCGCGATGGACGATTCAAGATCGTGGCCCAGCGGCTTTTCGATCACGACGCGGGCATCACGGCGATAAAGCTTCTTGGCGTCGAGATATTCGGCGATGGGCTCGAAGAGGTCGGGCGCCACTGCAAGGTAGAAAGCGCGGACAATCGCGGGATCATCGCGCAGCGCTGCGCCCAGATCACCCGATTCCTCAGGCTTGCTGGCATCGACCGGCACATAGGTGAATATCTTGATGAAGCGGTCGATCACCGCCTGATCCTGATATTCCTTCTCGACGAACTGCTGGATGGCCTCGCGCGCCGTCTTCTGGAAATCGGCCTCGGTGAGTTTCGAGCGCGACGCGCCGATGATGCGGCTGTTCTCGTCGAACTGGCCGTCCTTGAAACGGTGGTAGAGCGCCGGAATGAGCTTGCGCTTGGTCAGGTCGCCGGTGGCGCCGAACACCACATAGTCGAAAGCGGGGACAGGAATGATGCGGCTGGACACGAGGCGTAGTCCCTAGTTTGAGGCGAAGTTTTGCTTGGCGAGAATAACAGCGCCATGCAGGGGTTCGAATTGCGGCAGGGCGACAAAATTGCCGTAGCGCTCGGTCAGCCGCGGGAACAGCCGCTGGCCGAGACCGCCGACAATGGCCATCACCTCGGCGCCGTGGCTTTTGAACCAGCGCACATAGGTGTCGATATAGCCCATCTGCACGTCGAGCAGTTTGAGCGCCACCGGGTCGTTCTGCTCGAGATAGTCGAACCAGAGCGGCATCAGCTTGCCATACTCGCCCGGCGCCCGGCCGATCAGCGCGTCGTCGCACCCTTCCGAGCCATCGTCGCTCAAGAGCTTCAGGTCCATGGCCGTCGCAAACGACCAGGTCATGATGCCCTGATTGTCGCCACCGAGCGCATTTGCCACCGCCTTGGTCAGCGGCGAGCCTTCGGCAAGGCCATCTTCGGCCTCGACGGTGTAGCGAGCCAGTTCACGACCGAGGATGGCGCCCGACATCTGGTCGCCGATGTGAAAGCCCCAGCCGCCGGCCTGATAGCGCGTGCCACCAACGATCGACATGGCCGCCGAACCGGTGCCGATGATGACCACACCACCCTCGCCCCCACCCAGGGCACCGGCATGGGCAATGTCGATGTCGTCATAGACTTTTACGCCCGCAAAGGGCCAGGGCCGCGCGGCAAACTCGGCGCGGGCCGTATCCATGCGACCGCCCGCCATGCCGAAGCAGGCATAGGTATTGGCGGTTTCGGCGAAATCGACGCCGGCCGCCTTAAACACATCGCGGGTGCCGTCGCTGATCGCCTTATAGGCGGGATCGCCGGCATCGATCTGCAGATTGGAACGGCCGTTCTTCACTTCGGCCAGCGTCACCAGATTCTCGTCGGCCAAACGCACGCGGCAATTGGTGCCACCGCCGTCGACGCCAAGATAATATCGGGGCACGCAGTCTCTCCATAAGGGGGATGGGCTACGGGAATCGCCGGATTGGACCTTGCCCTACCCGACGCAGAGCCACACCCTAAGGTGTCGTTTCGGCGCGGACCATAATGCGAAAGAAGCTAAGACGAAAGTAGCATATCGGACAAAATCGACCAGCCAAGGCCAGGTTTCGCATGGCAGGTTCACGCAAATGCGCTTGAGGCTGGAACGCCTTGGCCCGCCGATGGGTTTTATCGCCACAGCGACGGCTTTCGGAGGATGAAAATCCATGCGCCACGCACTGGTTCTGGGCGGCGCGCGCTCAGGCAAGACCGCCTTTGGCGAACGGCTCGCCCTCCATTCGGGCAAGAGACCCCTTTATCTGGCCATGACCAAGGCCCTGGACGGGGATATGCGCGAGCGCGTCGAAAGCCACCGCACCGGCCGGACCGGCCGTTTTGCCACCCGTGAAGAGCCGCTTCTGCTCTCCCGCGCGCTTATCGAAGCCGGTCAGGAACACGATGCCGTACTCGTCGATTGCCTGTCGCTCTGGATCACCAACCTCTTGATGGCCAACGAAGACGTCGCCACCGCGGTCGGCGAGCTTTGTGCCACGCTGATGGAATTCCACGAGGCCAAGGTGATCCTCATCAGCCACGAGGTCGGCCTCGGCATCGAGCCCGAAAATGCCATGACCCGCACATTTCGCGATCTTGCCGGCTCCGCCCACCAGCGCCTGGCCGAAGTGTGCGACGACGTCTATTTCGTCGCCGCCGGCCTGCCGCTGACCATGAAGGGCGCGGCGCCGACTTAAGGCACCTGGCGGAAGAGTCTGCGCAATCAAGGGCTTGCCCGGGCGCCGCTCAGATACAAATGCTTCTGAAAATCACTCGCAAATACAACAACTTGCGAGACTCCACCATTACCGCTATGGCGGGTGACAATCCATTCCGGAGCTCCCCATGGCCATCACCGATCGCACACTCGCCATTGCCGTGGCCAGTCTGGGCATAGGCCTTGCCGTGCTGGGCCTGAAATTTCTCGCCTGGTATCTGACCGGTTCGATCGCGCTTTATTCCGATGCGCTCGAATCGATCGTCAATGTGGTGACCTCCATCGCCGCGCTGATCGCCGTGCGGCTGGCGCAGCGCCCTGCCGATGCCGCGCTGCAATATGGCTATCACAAGGCCGAATATTTCTCGGCCGTGCTTGTCGGCGTCATGATCATCGTCGCCGCCATCCTCATCCTGCGCGAAGCCTATTTCGGCTTCATTGCCCCCGAACTGCCCGAGGCCGGCGTCCAGGGTATTGCCGTCAGCGTCGTCGCAACCATCATCAATCTGGTCTGGGCCATTGTCCTGCGGCGCCATGGCCACCGCGTCCGCTCGCCCGCCCTTGAGGCCGACGCCAAGCACCTGATGACCGACGTGGTTTCAACGTTTGGCGTTCTCGTCGGCCTTGCGCTTGTCTACGCCACCGGCCTTGCCATTCTCGACTCGGTGCTCGCGGCGCTCGTCGCGCTCAACATCCTCTGGTCCGGTTGGGCTGTGATCCGCGAGAGCGTCGGCGGCCTGATGGACGTCGCCCTGCCGCCCGAAACGCAAAAAACCATCCGCGAGGTGATTTCACAGAATGCCGACGGCGCCATCGAGGCGCACGACATTCGCACCCGCCAGGCCGGCAAGCTGACCTTTATCGACTTTCACCTCGTCGTTCCTGGCGCCATGACCGTCGAAGCCGCCCACACCATCTGCGATTGCATCGAAGCGAAACTGCGCGAGGCAGTGAAGGACGTGCAGATCACCATCCATGTCGAGCCGGAGAACAAGGCCAAGCATGCCGGGATCGTGGTGGTTTAGCGCCGCTCGCCTTGCTCGGTTTCTAGTCCCGGGTGACAATCGCGTTTTGGGGAAGCGGCGGCAAACGATTGGGTCGTTGCCCCTTGCCGCCCGACCGCGACGCAGTCAGAATCGCGCCATGCGCTTCGTTCTCGCCGCTATCGCCGCCCTTGCCCTCGCCATGCCAGCCATGGCCCAGGCCATCTGGGGCTATTATGAAAACGCACGCTACGCCTATGGCATCGACATCCCGCCCGGTTTCGAAGGCCAGGGCGAAAGCACCAATGGCGATGGCCAGGTTTTTCTCTTCGATGGCCGCGTTGCTCGCCTGACGGTCTGGGGCGGCTATTTCGTCACCGAGCCGGATTTTGAATCCGAGGCCCATGCCCGCCTTGCCGAAGATACCGGCGCCGGCTGGGGCCTCACCGCGCAGTCAACCACACCCACCTGGGCCATCTGGTCGGCGACCAGATCTGGCCGTGTGCTGCACCAGCGCATGATTGCGCTTTGCGATGGCCAGAGCTACGCCGCGCTCCGGCTCGACTATGCTCAGTCAGACCGGCCAAAACTCGATCCTCTGGTCGATCAGCTGACCGCCTCGCTGGTTGCGATCTGCTGAGCACAATGCTCTGCATGGGCGACGATGCGCCGTGCGACTTCCTCCGGCGGCAGGTCGGTGGTTTCAAGATCGATCCGGTGAGGATGGTCTACAGCCAATAGCGGCCGCATCTTGCGCACATGGGCGGCGCCCGCCGCATCGGTCATTTTCAGCCGCTCTTCGCGCTCGGCCGAAGGGATGCGGACGGCATGGGCGGCCGCCGAGGCCGACAGAAACACCGGCACGAAAACACTGCCCCGCCGCGCCGAGGTCGCTACCACCTCGTCATAAATCAGACGATCCAGCGGATCGTCCTCCATCAGGGCATTGGTGAGCACAAAACTCGCATCGGCCGAAGCGATCTCGGCCATTGCCGTCAGCGCCTGGCGCCGGATGGTCATGATCAGGTCCCAGGCGCCGTCAGGAATCTTTGTCCTTCCGTCCTCGCGGATCAGCGAGAAGATGACGTTATTGGCCAGGTGATTGTCGAACAGCCGCGCGCCGGTCGTCGCGGCAATCCGCCTGGCGACCGTGAGCTTGCCCACGCCATAGTGGCCGATGAGATAGATGATCGTGTTGTGCATGCCGTTCCCGCCTCAATAGTCCGGTTGCGGCAGTTCCTCAGGCCATGGATAGCCCAAGTTGATCGATTGCACGCGCACATCGAGCGTTTCCAGCAGCGGCTCTGACGACGGTACTGTCACTTCGCCGGAGACGGGGGTCACATCCACGTCCTCAGAATAGTCGTCCGTCGGCGCAAAGCGGATCCAGAAGCCGCAGCCGGCCTCGGGATTGGCCAGCGCGCCCGTTTCGAACACGGCGCCGCCGCCATAGTCCCACCAGAAGCCGCCAATGGTGAAAGGCTCGCCATTGATGGCCTCCACTTCCTTGACGCTCATGCCGATCTTGATGCCGGTCGGGGTTTCCTGGCTCGGCGCCAATTCGAGAGAACTGAGATATTCGAGCTTTTCCTCGTCCCACCAGCTGAACTGCATTACGCGGTCGGGTTCGTCGGGAAAGACAGTCGTCGCCATGAACTCGATGCCTTCGACACCATAGACCATGCCCGTCTCGACATTGTCTTCGCCAAAGGTTTCCCGCACCAGCGCATCCGAACTCTTCGGCCCAAAAACACCATCGCAGGTCACAGCCACTGGCGCGGCCGGCGCTGTTTTCGCCTTGTCCTTGGCCACGGCGGGCACGGCAACAAGCGCAAGGCTCAGGGCAAGCAGCGAAATGCGGGCGATCATGAAACGTCCTCCTCAAGCTGCGGCATTCTGGCCGAGCTTGCGCGTGCCGACAATTGGCGACTCGCGCTATGAACCGGGGCTGAAGGAGTTTTTCCATGAAACCGATCAAGTTCGACCGTGAAGAGACCAAGGCCATTGTCGGCGAGATTCAGGACTATTTTCGCCTGGAGCTGGATCAGTCCATTGGCGCCATTCCGGCCGAAATGCTGATGCAGTTCTTCGCCGACAAGATGGGCGCCTATTACTACAATCGCGGCCTTTATGACGCGCAGGCGTTGATCCGCAAGCAGGTGGAAAGCCTCTCCGACGAGATCTTTGCGCTGGAGCAACCCACCAAGCATCTGCGCTAGGGGCGTGCTTGACGACGTGGCCGGGCAAACCCTACTCAGATAATCAGCTTATCTGGGGCCGGCCATGCTCTATCCCTATGCCGTCATCATCCACCTTCTATGTGCCACCGCCTTTATCGGCGTGGTGTTCTTCGAGGTATTTATTCTCGAGGGCATGCGCCCCCATCTGGGCCATGCCACAATGGAGGCGGTCGAAACCAGCCTCGTGCGCCGCGCCCGCCAGATCATGCCATGGGTGGTGGGGACGCTGTTCCTCAGCGGCTTCTACCTAGGCTACGAGCAGTTTTCGTCCTCGGGCCTTCACTGGAACAATTCCTTTTCGGTGCTCCTGGCCATCAAGATTGCGCTGGCCCTCAGCGTCCTCGTCCACTTCATCACTGCCATGCGCGCAGCCTCAACCGGCTGCATGACCTCCGAGCGGTTCCGGCTCACCCATATCAGCGTCTTCATCCACATGGTGCTGATCGTGATACTCGCCAAATCCATGTTCTATTTCGCCTGGTAGCTCAGCGAAATTCTTGGGGCTTGGCACGCCGCGGCAATGCTATGAGGAGCCCCGGAATCATCTGCTCTTGCTGGAGGAAGCCTTGGGCTTCAACTTTGCCACGCTGGCACCAATCGGCCTGCTGATCGCGTCCAATGTCTTCATGACCTTTGCCTGGTATGGGCATCTCAAGTTCCCGAGCGCCACGCTCTGGACCGTCGTGCTCATCAGCTGGGGCATTGCCTTCTTCGAATACTGGCTCGCCGTCCCCGCCAATCGCATCGGCTATGGCGTCTATTCGGGCGCCGAGCTCAAGACCATTCAGGAGGTCATTTCCCTCTCGGTCTTCGTGCTCTTTGCCGTCTTCTATTTGGGCGAAAAGTTCACCTGGAACCATGGCATCGGCTTTGCGCTCATCGCACTCGGCGCCTTCTTCATCTTCAAGGGGCCGCTAAAGTAGCGGCCCCTCCTGCCTGGGATCAGTGCTGGCTGCCCGAGCCACCAACGGCGACGATATTGTAGGGTGCGCCATCGACCGCGATTTCACCCGCGAGGGCAAAATCAGCCACGTCCACGATATGCACCACACCCTTCAGCGGATCGGTCACGGCAACCTTGTCGCCCGCCACCGCAATGCGCGGCCGCGGCAGGCTCCATTCGCCATCCATGGAATAAGGCTCGGTCACCTTGACCGACTGCACCAGTTCCCCACTCACCACATCGAGTTGCCGCAAAAAACCGTCCTCGGTGAAAATGTAGGCAAACTTCGGCCGCACGGAATCGGCGACGAAATGCACGCGCCGCGTCGGCAGGTCGACGAGACGATAGGGCGCGGCCTCGGCGGGATCGATGATCACCACCTTGTCGGCTCCATAATTGCCGAGGAAATACTGCATCCCCTTGCCGCCGATGAGCGTCGTGGTCTTGCCCTCCGGCAGACCGGTATAGTCGAGCTTGGTCACCTGCGGTTCGCCAGAGCCTGAAACAATCAGCACGCCATCGCCGCAACCAACGATGAGCAGATTACCCGAGGCAGCCTCGCCATGAAGATCGGGGCAGGCATGGGTCTCGCCCACCAGATTGCCTGCAGCGTCGATCACATTGAGCCCGATACGCGGCTTCTTCTCGTCTTCGGCATTGGCGGTCGAAACCAGCGTGAAATCACCCCACGGCACGGCAAGCCCGTGATGCGGCGTGCCGCTGTTGAGCTGGGTGGCAGTGACCTTGCCCTCATCCGCCCATTCATGCGGGCTGAAGAGATCGACCTTGCCCGAGCCATCAAAGAACAGCGCGACCTTGCCATCATGCTCGACGAAATGCGCCGGCTTTTGGCCTTCGACTATGGCGTCGACCAGGGTCGGTTCGGAGACCTCGATATCGCCGTGATCACCATGATCATCCACGGCAATACCCGAGCGAATGGCCGAAACCTGATTGCCCGCGCCCTGCACGGCAAACACCGCCTCGCCCGATTCACTGGCAACGAGCGAAGCGGGACTTTTCAGGGCAAAGCTGCCCAGAACATCGCCGCTGACGGCATCGAGGGCCGTCACCTTGCCCTGCGCATGATCACTGACGAACAGCCGCCACGCGGTGACATCATCGGCCAGGGCCGGCACGGTCAGCGCCGTGGCAAGAAGAAGAGACGTAAGGATATGACGCATAGTTACTCCGATATGTTAGAACGTTACGTTGAAAGGCGAAAATTCGGGCGAGCAAAGGCACTCCCCGTCAAAGGGCAGCGTCCATTCCGGGTCGCTAAGAGGCCTTCAAACCCACCGCGTCATTCCCGCGAAAGCGGGAATCTCTGTTTTGGCGTTGGGAGCTTCCCGCTTTCGCGGGAACCGTCCTACCCCAGGCAGTCCACCAGCCCCACCGCGATGCCACGCAGCAGATCGCCATAAAGCCCCGGCCCTTCGGTCAGCGCACTTCCCTCGGGATCAAGCACCCCGGCCTTGGCCTCGGTGCCCTCCACGATGGTGCTGACAATAGCAGGCTCGAAATTGGGCTCGGCAAACACGCAGGTGGCGCCCAGTTCGCTCACCTTCTTGCGCAGTTCATCGACCCGCGCCGCGCCCGGCATGGCCTCAGGCGAAACGGTGATCGTCCCCGCCACTTCAAGCCCAAAGCGGCTCTCGAAGTACTGGTAGGCATCGTGGAAGACGATGAAAGGCTTGTCCTTGACCCCGTCCAGCGTCCTCGAAATCTCATTTTCGAGCGCACCCAGCGCTTCGATTTCGACCTCGGCATTGGCCTGATAGGTCGCCTCGTTCTCTGGATCGGCCTTGCTCAACACCTGGGCAATGTTCGCCACCATCAGCTTGGCATTTTCCGGATCGAGCCAGAAATGCATGTCGCCTTCTTCGTGTTCATGCGCGTGGTCGCCACCATGATCATCATGGCTGTGCCCTTCGTGAGCATGGTCCTCATCGCCATGCGAATGCGCCTCGAATGCCCCGCCCTCGCGCATGGGCAGCAGCTCAATCCCCTCCGATTCCGCCAGCTCCACCGTCTGCGCCTTGGTCGACAGCGTCTCCAGCGCATCGGCAAGGAACAGTTCCATGCCATGCCCGGTCCAGAACACGATATCGGCATTTTCGAGCGCCGAGGCATCCGAAGGCCGCAGCGAATAGGTGTGTGGGGAGGCCGCGCCCTTGACGATCAGGCTGGGTTCACCCACCCCGGCCATCACAGCGGCAACCAATGAATGCACAGGCTTTGTCGAGGCCACCACATTGGGCGCCGCCATGGCCGTACCAGTCAGCAAAAGGCCTGCGAGTGTGGCAAAGGGGATCAGCCGGTTCATGTAAGGCACCTCTTGTCTGCTCCATATCGCGAACGATATGTTATGTTATTACGCTTGCGGCAGTGTTATGCTATAACGTAAATGACAGCGTCAAGTGCACTTGTGGAAACATTCATGGACATGCGCATGAAGGGCGAAACGCTCATCACGCTCACCAATGCCGGGGTTCGCAGTGGCGGCCGCGTCCTCGTCGAGGGCGTAGACCTCTCCATCGCGCGCGGCGAAATCGTCACGCTCATCGGCCCCAATGGCTCGGGAAAATCGACCACCGCCAAAATGGCGACGGGTGTCCTGAAGCCCTCGACCGGTACGGTATCGAGAAAACCCGGCCTCAAGATCGGCTATGTGCCGCAAAAGCTCAGCATCGACTGGACGCTCCCGCTAACGGTCGAGCGCCTGATGACCCTGACTGGCCGTTTCTCCCGCCCCGAAATCGAATCTGCCCTCGCCGCCGTCGGCGCCGGCCGCCTGCTGCACGCCGCCGTGCAGGAGCTTTCTGGTGGCGAATTCCAGCGCGTGCTCTTCGCCCGCGCCATGATCCGCAAACCCGATCTCCTCGTCCTCGACGAGCCGGTACAGGGCGTCGATTTCTCCGGCGAAGTGGCGCTTTACGAACTGGTTCGCAGCATCCGCGACACGACCCAGGCCGGCATCTTGATGATCAGCCACGACCTTCACGTTGTCATGGCCGAAACCGACACCGTCATCTGCCTCAACGGCCACGTCTGCTGCCGCGGCACCCCCGCCGCCGTCAAGCGCAGCCCGGAATATCTCGCCCTGTTCGGCGCCCGCGCCGCCGAAACACTGGCGATCTACGAACACCATCACGACCACGAACACCACGACGACGGGTGCGTGGTCGGCCAACATGGCGAGCACGAGCACCCCCACGGGCATGTGCATCACGATCACTCGGAGCACGACCATGCTCGGTGATTTCTTCTCCCGCGCGCTCGTTGCCGGCATCGGCCTTGCCGCCGTCACCGGCCCGCTCGGCTGTTTCGTCGTCTGGCGCCGCATGGCCTATTTTGGCGACACGATGGCCCATTCGGCTCTGCTCGGCGTCGCCATTTCGATTCTGCTCTCGATCAACATGACCCTTGGCGTCTTCGCCGTCGCCGCCCTCGTCGCCGGTGCGCTGCTCCTCCTACAACGCCAGAACACGCTCTCCACCGACGCCCTCCTCGGCATCCTCAGCCACTCCTCCCTCGCCGTCGGCCTCGTGCTTGTGGGCTTTCTCACGCAGGTCCGCATCGACCTCATGGGCTTCCTCTTCGGCGACATCCTCGCCGTCTCGATGGAGGACATTTACATCATCTATGGCGGCGGTATTGCCATCCTGGCCATCCTCGCGCTCAACTGGCGCCCGCTCCTCGCCGCCACGGTCAGCCCCGAACTCGCCGAGGCCGAGGGCCTGAAACCCGAAGTCAGCCGTATCCTCCTCATGCTGCTCATGGCCTCGGTCATCGCCATTGCCATGAAACTCGTCGGCGTCCTCCTGATCACCTCGCTCCTGATCATTCCCGCCGCCACCGCCCGCCGCCTCAGCGCCACGCCTGAAATCATGGCGCTCGTCGCAGCAGTTCTCGGTGCAGCATCGGTTGTCGCCGGCTTGTACGGTTCGCTCACCTGGGATACCGCTTCAGGACCGTCCATTGTCGTCGCGGCGCTGCTGATCTTCCTCGTCTCGCTCACGGTACCGACCGCAAGATTGTTCGGCAGGAGAGAAAGCCATGGCGCATAGTCACGACATTCCGACGGACCTCACCCGCAATCAGGAACTGGTGCTGGGCACGCTGACGGCCTCGATGGGCCCACTCAGCGCCTATGACATTTTGGACAAGCTGCGTGGCGATGGCCTGCGCGCCCCACTGCAGGTCTATCGCGCGCTCGACAAGCTCGTGGACCGGGGCCTCGCCCATCGGCTTGAATCGCTCAACGCCTTCGTCGCCTGCGCCGACATGCATTGCCATCGCAAGGGCCTCATCGCCTTCGCCATCTGCGAAAGCTGCGGCAAGGTCGATGAATTCGCCGATGAAGTGATCGAAGAGCGGCTGGGCACCTGGGCCCGCAATGGCGGCTTCAAGGTGGAACGCACCACCATGGAAATCCGCGGCCGCTGCGCGGATTGCCTCAAAAAGGCGGCCTGAGTTAGGCCGCCTCTCCAAACGTCAGAAACCGCACGGCGGCAGCGCCATATTCGCGCTCGTCATCGAGCGTAAAGCCTTCTGGCACCGTCACCGGCACATCGACGCTCTCTTCCCAGACCAGCGTTGCGCCGGGTTTCAGCCAGCCATTGCCGGCCAGTTCAGCCAGCGCCTTCTCGCCAAGACCCTGCCCATAGGGCGGATCGAGAAAAACAAGATCGAACTGCCCGAACGTGCCCGGCGTCCCCAGCCCCGTCGCATCACGACGCAGCAGCTTGGTAATGCCCGCCACGCCAAAAGCCTGGATGTGATCACGGATCAGCCCGCGCGATTCCGCACCGACATCGACAAAGGTGACATGGGACGCGCCGCGCGACAGGGCTTCGAGCCCCAGCGCCCCGGTGCCGGCAAAAAGGTCAAGCACGCGCTTGCCCTCCAGCACCGGCCCGAGCCGTGACCCCAATATATTGAACATGCTTTCGCGCACGCGGTCTGCCGTCGGGCGAATGGAATCGTCCGACGGCGAATTGAGCTGCTTGCCGCGAAACTTACCGGCGACAATCCGCATGGCTTAGCCGCGCGGCTTGCGCGGGCCGGAAGGACGACCGCCGCCGCTCGGCTTGCCACCAAATGGCTTGCCGCCCTCTGGGCGTCCGCCGGGACGTCCACCCGTCGGGCGCGCACCACCGGGACGTCCGCCTTCGGGCCGACCGCCGGGGCGGCCAGCTTCAGGTCGGCCACCGGGGCGACCGCCCTGCGGGCGGCCCTGACCCGGGCGATCATCGCGGCGCTGTGGCCGGCTATCGTCAAAAGCACGCTGCGGACGATCCGAACGGGGCCCACGCGCGGGCTTGTCACCGAACGGACGCGAGGGACGGTCGCCGCGGTCCGGGCGATCACCGAAGCTACGGCCGGGCTTGTCGCCAAACGAACGTGCCGGGCGCTCGCCGCCACGGGCCGGACGATCGCCGAAGCTGCGGCCCGGCTTGTCGCCAAACGGGCGTGCGGGACGCTCACCACCACCACGAGATGGACGGTCACCAAAACCACGACCGGGCTTGTCGCCGAATGGACGATCACCACCGCGCGCCGGACGATCGCCGAAGCTACGCGCTGGCTTGTCACCAAAGCCGCGCTGCGGGCGCTCGCCACCACCACGACGGTCATCATCGCGACGCGGCGGACGATCGTTAAAGCTGCGGGCTGGACGCTCATCGCCATCCGGACGACGGCTGCGCTGCGGCCGTTCACCGAACGATTTGTCACCATAGGGCTTGCGATCGCCATAGGGCTTCTTGTCGCCAAAAGACGGGCGCTCGCCGTAAGGCTTCTTGTCGCCATACGGCTTCTTGTCCCCGTAGGGCTTCTTGTCACCAAACGATTTGCGGTCACCCGCCGGGCGATCGGCACGATCCGGCCGCGGCGCCCGGATCGGCGGACGGCCATAGTTGCTCGCCGGCTGGTCGTCAGCGTCAACGCGCGCACGCGCCGGACGGCCCGGACCCTTGGGTTCATATTCTTCCGGCGCGCGGCCATCGTCGTCAAAATGAATGCGGCGCGGCCGCACCGGGCGATCATCGTCGCGGAACGAGCGGCGGTCATCGGACCCACCGCGAGAATCAAAGCGCCCGCCACCGGCCGCGGCGCCGCGAGGCGAGCGGCCACGCGGCGATTCGCTGCTGGGCCGTGGGGGCGGGAACAGACCTTCGGGCATATCGCTGTCGAAATCGACATTGGCCGCCTCGGCCAGCTTCTTGCCAAGCTGGTCCTTGAGCATCTTGGCCTTCACCACCTCGATCTGACCTTCCTTGAGGTCGCCGAGCTGGAACGGACCATAGGAAACGCGGATCAGGCGGTTCACTTCAAGACCCAGCGCCCCGAGCACATTCTTGACTTCGCGGTTCTTGCCTTCGCGCAGACCCACAACGATCCAGACATTGTGCCCCTGCTCGCGTTCGAGCGTGGCTTCGATGGGGCCATAATTGATCCCCTCGACGGTGATGCCGTCCTTGAGCGCGTCGAGCTGCGCCTGGGTCACAAAGCCATAGGCACGCACGCGATAGCGGCGCAGCCAGCCGGTGGAGGGCAATTCAAGCACGCGCTTGAGCCCGCCATCATTGGTGAGGAGCAGCAGGCCCTCGGTATTGATATCGAGACGGCCCACGGTAACGACGCGCGGCAGACCCTGCTCTTCGAGAGCTTCAAAGATGGTCGGGCGACCCTCCGGGTCCTTCTCGGTCACCACCAACCCGGCGGGCTTGTGGTAGAGCCAGATGCGGGTGCCCTGGCGCTCGGCCAGCGGCTGTCCGTCTACCGTGATCTTGTCGCGGCTCGTGACGTTGAAGGCCGGGGTAATGACCTTCTTGCCATTGACCATGACGCGGCCGGCGGCAATCCAGCCTTCGGCATCGCGGCGGGAGCAGAGGCCGGCGCGGGCCATGACCTTGGCGAGACGATCAGCGGTTTCGGGTTTTGGTGTGTCGCTCATGCGAACAGGACTTCCATGTCATGCGGGACCCATTTTGGGCGGCGCGGAGAAAGCGAAAGGCGGCCGGATCATCCGGCCGCCAAACAGGGTCAGCTCCAGTAGATCTGGTACTACTGGTTGGTAACTTCGTTCGTGGTCAGCTTGGCGCTGGCGCCACCGCTCAGCATCGTGCTGCTCGGGCCTTGCGCTCGCAGCGCACGGCGCACTTCCTCGGGGCAACGCGCATCGCTGAGCGGAACGAGCTCGCCGCTGGCGGCCCGGCAAACGAGATCAGCACTACCCACGCGGGTAAAATATTCATCTGGTGGCAGATAGAGCGGGCGACCGGCGGTTCCCGTCACCTGCATGCCGGCGGCGCTCATGCGAGCGGTCAGCGCGCGGGCTTCTTCGGGCGTCAAAGGACGGCCAGAGAGCGAACGCAGGTCGACAACCTTGGCATTGCGCAGGCGCTGGATATCGGCCTCGCTAAGATTGGAGGTATCGATCTGCACGGTATTGCTGTCAGCCGGCAGCTGCGCCGCAGCGACCTGCGTGCTCGGTGCCGGCAGATTGTTGCCCGATCGCGGCAGCACCAGCGGCGCGCGTGCTGCGGTCAAATCTTCCTTCGGCGCTTCGCCAGGGATAAGACCGACACCGCGCGCGGTCGTGTTCAACACGTCGCGTTCAAAGGTGCCGAAATCGGTCAGCGCATTGGTGCCTTCGACCGTGGTGCAGGCGCCCAGGGCCAAAGTCGCCGCCAAGGCCAGCCCTGCCAGCACTGCACGCGCCGCGGCCGAAATACGGCCATTGTGGCCGGTCAATCCAATACGCATGAAACGTCCCTTACGATAATGGCGGCGCTTATAGCGCATTTGAGGCCCTAAGGCCAGATTTGGGCAGCACAATGGTGCGCGAGCCTCAATCGGCCGGCTTTGCCTTGCTTTTCCCGAAGCCAACAAGATCGATCAGCAACAGGATCACCCCCAGCGTGATCGCCATATCGGCGATATTGAAGATGTAGAATGACCAGCTTCCCCAATGAAAATGGAAGAAGTCGGCGACTGCGCCAAAAATCAGCCGGTCGAGAGCATTGGAGAGTGCTCCGCCGATGGCAAAGGCCAGACCCAGCCGCACCAGCGGCGCATCGGCTCGCCACCACCAGAGCGAAAGCCCGATGATCGCCACCATCATGATCGCGCCCAAGGTCCACACCGGCAGGCCATCGAGCAGGCCGTACGAAATCCCGGTATTCCAAACGAGCACATAGTCGAAGAACGAGGTCACCGGCACGATTTCGCCACCCCGCCACCCGGTCATCGAAAACGGGACGTAGTTGGTGAAGATCTCGACGCAGTTCGCCTGCCCGATGCCATAGCATTCGGCCGCGATATGATAACCCTTTTGCGCGCGGTCGAGCCCAAAGGCGAGCACGGCCGCGACAAGCGAGGTGTAAATGGCGGGCGAAGCTGCCCTCGTGACGGCCACCGGGTTAGAGCCCGGCCGCCGCACGCTCACGCAGCGCCTGGGCGTCGCGCAAGGTCACGTCAGGATATTCGGGATCGGATCCGACTTCGGGCAGCACCTTCCACGAACGGGCGCAGCGGCTGCCTTCGGCCAGAGCCGGCTCCACGGAAACACCCGGCACATCGTCAAGCTTGAACGCTTCGGCCGGGCCTTCGCCCTGCGACACGGCAATCGCCGAGGTGATGGCGATCTCGGCAAGGTCCTGCCCTTCGAGCGCCTCGATATAGCGCGCGTCCGAGACAAAAACCTTCGGCGCCGCTTCCAGCGACGAGCCGATGCGCTTCTCACGACGCTCGATTTCGAGCGCCCCGGTCACGACGCGCCGCACGCCGCGGATGAGCTGCCACTTGTCGGCGAGATCGTCATCAAGCCACTCCGCCGGAATATCCGGGAAGAGCCGCAGGTGCACAGACTCGTTCTCGCCCGGATGCCGTTCCAGCCAGCACTCTTCCATGGTGAAAACCAGGATCGGCGCCAGCCAGGCGGTCAAGGCGTTGAACAGGTGGTCGAGCACGGTCAGCGCCGAGCGGCGTTTTGCCGACGAGATCGGATCGCAATAGAGCGTGTCCTTGCGGATGTCGAAATAGAACGCCGAAAGCTCGATGTTCATGAAATTCGACAAGAGCGAGACGACCTTGCGGTAGTCATATTCCTTATAGGCCGAGCGCACGCCGGCATCGAGCTGCGCCAGGCGGTGCAGCATCAGGCGTTCCAGCTCAGGCATATCGCGGAAATCTACGACATCGTCAGCCTTGAAGTGGGCAAGATTGCCGAGGAGCCAACGCAGCGTGTTACGCAGCTTGCGATAGGCGTCGACGGTCGTCTGGATGATCTCCTTGCCCAGCCGCAGGTCTTCCGAATAGTCGGACGACGCCACCCACAGGCGCAGGATATCGGCGCCGTACTGCTTGATGATGTCCTGCGGGGCAACGGTATTGCCCAGGGACTTGCTCATCTTCTTGCCTTCGCCATCCATGGTGAAACCATGGGTGAGAACGCTGTCATAGGGCGCATAGCCATTGGTCGCGCAGCTTTCGAGCAGCGACGAATGGAACCAGCCGCGATGCTGATCCGAGCCTTCGAGATACATCGAGGCCGGGAATTTCAGATGCGGCCACTTCTGCTTGTTGCGCAGCACGAAGGCATGGGTCGAGCCGGAATCGAACCAGACGTCGAGAACGTCTGATACCATCTCGTAGTCACCGGCCTTGTAGCCCTCGCCAAGATAGCGCTCGGCAGCACCCGGCTTGTACCAGGCGTCGGCGCCCTCTTCCTCAAAGCTCTGGGCAATGCGGTGATTGACCAGTTCATCGCGAAGGATTTCGCCGCTTTCCTTGTGCACGAAAACCGTGATCGGCACGCCCCAGGCGCGCTGGCGGCTCAACACCCAGTCGGGACGATCAGCGATCATGGCGCGCAACCGGTTCTGCCCGGCAGCAGGGTAGAACTTTGTCGCATCGATCGCGTTGAGCGCCCGGTGACGCAGCGTATCGCCCTCCACACCCTCAATGGCCTTGTCCATATAGACAAACCATTGCGGCGTGTTGCGATAGATCACCGGCTTCTTGGAGCGCCAGGAATGCGGATATTGATGCTTCACGCGGCCGCGAGCGATGATATTGCCGTGCTCGGCCAGCGCCGCGATGACGCGATTGTTCGCATCGCCCTTCTTGCCATTATCGTCGATGACGCGCGCGCCATCAAAACCCGGTGCTTCGGAGGTGTAGAAGCCGTCGTCGCCCACGACATAGGGGATGGACGGATCGATGCCGCGATCCTGCAGCAGGCGCGTCGAATCCATCCAGATCCCAAAGTCATCGAGACCATGGCCCGGCGCGGTATGCACAAAGCCGGTACCGGCATCGTCGGTAACATGTTCACCATCGAGCAGCGGCACATCAAAATTGTAGCCATCGGCAAGACCGCGCAGCGGATGGGCCGCAGTGATGGCGTTGAGGTCATCGGCCGAAACCACGGCGCGCTTTTCAAAGCCGGCAACCTTGGCCTTGGCGAAAACCTCAGCGGCCAGCTTGTCGGCGATGATGTACTTCTCGCCAACCTTGGCCCAGTTCTCAGCCGGCGCGTCAGTCACCTCGTAGACGCCATAGTCGACGCGGTTCGAAAAGCTGATGGCGCGGTTGGCTGGGATCGTCCACGGGGTCGTGGTCCAGATGACCACTGAGGCGCCGAGATGCGGCCCCTTGGTCACCGGGAACTTCACCCAGATCGTGTCGCTCTCATAATCGGCATATTCGATTTCAGCCTCGGCCAGCGCCGTGCGCTCAACCACCGACCACATCACGGGCTTGGACCCACGATAAAGCTGCCCACTCATGGACACCTTCATCAGCTCGCGCGCGATCTGCGCTTCGGCGTCAAAGCTCATGGTGAGATAGGGATTGTCCCATTCACCAAGGATGCCCAGGCGCTTGAATTCCTCGCGCTGGATATCGACCCAGCTTTCGGCAAAGGCGCGGCATTCCTGGCGGAATTCGACCACCGGAACCTCGTTCTTGTCCTTGCCCTTGGCGCGGTACTGCTCTTCGATCTTCCATTCGATGGGCAGGCCGTGACAATCCCAGCCGGGGATATAGGCAGCGTTGTGGCCAAGCATCTGCATGGACCGGGAGACCAGGTCCTTCAGCGTCTTGTTCAGCGCATGGCCGATATGGATATTGCCATTGGCATAGGGCGGGCCGTCATGCAGCGTAAACAGCGGCCGATCCTTGGCCTGCTCGCGCTGACGCTCGTAAATATCCATGTCCTGCCAGCGCTTGAGCCAGATCGGCTCGCGATCGGGCAGGCCCGCGCGCATCGGAAACTCGGTTTCGGGCAGGAAGAGCGTGGCCGAATAGTCTTTTTCGGTCGCGCTTGCAGCGGTATCGGTCATGGAACGGCAATCGGTTTTGGAAGATTGGGCCGCCTTTTAGCAAGTGAGGGCAAAGGGGGCAAAGGTTGATTTTGCCACGCCATCCACGGCGAGGGCCATCGGCAACGCCGCACCGCGCATTGCAGCCTATTGAATGAGCGGCAGGATCCGTCCGCGCGCAATGGCGCCGGCATCGCCGAAAAGGTCCGGACGCAGTTTTTCCGCCGCCGCCGCGTCGCCCCCGCCGATTTCATAGGCTTCCATGATCGTGGCGCTGATTTCGTCCGCGTCCCTCGTTCCGGAATTGACGATCCGCACGGGTGCCAGCTCGGCCGCGCGCCGCGCGTGGAAGAGATGTTCGAGATGCTGGGGAAAGGCGACCTGCCCGATCCCCATGCCCAGCCCCATGCAAAGCGTGCCGTGCTGGCCGGAATGGAGCAGCAGGCGCGACCGCCGGTTGATCTCTGCAAAGGGAACCGGCCGCGTCTCCACGGTCACGCCGGCTTCGACAAAAAGCTCCCTGATATTGGCCGTGGCCCCGGGTATGAAGGCGCGCATGGGCAGGTCGAGGCCGATGAGCGCGTCGACGAGCGCGTGATTTTCGGTCTCGCTGGTCGAGAAGTAAAAGAAGATCTCGTCGCCGCTGCCATCGGGACGGGGCAGCCTTTCATTGAGCGGCGGCAGCAGCGGCGCCTGGCGCCAGTCCCGATAGGGGTCGAGGCCGGCAATGGTGCGCGGCATTGCCGTGCTTTGGGCATAGATGTCGGACAGTCTCGCCAGCGGCCGGCCGCCAAAATAGGCCAGTGCCATGTTGACCGCCCGCAGCAGTTCGTCCTCGGCAAAAACCCGCTCGGAATATTCGGGCAGGAGAATGGGAAAGCTGTCGAGCCCGGCAGGCGGCACCGAATAGCCCGTGCCCACCGCAACAGATGGAATTCCGGCGATCTGCGCCGCCAATTGCGCACAGGGCGCGAAGTCGGCGATGAGCAGCCGGCTCTTTCGCGCCTTGATGGTCTCCAACCACCATTTGATCTGGGCGATCAGGAATTGCGGATTCCAGAAATTGAGATCGCCGAGAAAATCCCCCCAGGTCGCAACATGCGGATTGCCCGCCGCCTCGCGCCGCGCGCGATTGGTCGAAAGCCGGGCGCCCTGAAATACGGTGTCGCAATGGGGCTCCAGCTCCTTTGCATGCTCCATGCGGCAGAGCGCAGCGTCACAGATGGCATCGGCCCCAAGGGCCTCGGCAATGTCCCTGAGGGTCATCACGTGCCCCCGCCCGGCCCCACCTTCCCAGGCCAGAAGAACACGCTGCCGATTGGTCTCAACCGGCATGGCAGGCGTCGCGGAACAGGCCGATCGTCAGGGTCCATCGTCGGCGATGGGACAGGGCAACGAAGCAAACGGGCATACGAAATTCCCCTGATCGGGACAGTGCCAAAGAAAAAGTGATCGAGATGGCACCAACCCTCTGGATTGACCGAGATTTTTTACTGGCTCATGCTGGGGCCAGCATCGAACACATGTTCGATGGGGACACGCGCCCGGTGCGCGATGTGGGCCAGGCGATGGGACGCTTCGAGGATATCCTCGGTACGATCCGGCAGGCGGCAGAGGACGACACGTCCTGGCCGGATATGTTGATGCGCCTCGCCGACTACCTGGGCAGCGTCGAGGCAACCCTTGGCGGCGGCGCCCCCGGTTCGCTCCCACAGATGCTGTCGCCTAGAACCAGCCCCACCGAAATCGAGCGCTATTTCACTACGTTCCACGACCGCAATGCGCTGATGCGCGACATGATGGGGCATGCCCCCGGCGCAATCGTGGTCGACGAGTCCCTGTCCCAGTTTGCCGATTTTCAGCGCGATGCCTTCTACAACGAATGGTGCGTGCCCCAGCGCTACAACCGCGCCTTCGGAGTGCGGCTTGCCACCAGCACCGGCTGGCATGGCGCTCTCATGGTCAATGCGTCGCGCGCCATCGAATCCGACCAGATCGCCCGCTTCGAGGCCATTCTCCCAACGCTGACCCGCGCACTCGAGATCAACAAGCTCGTCGGCCAGTTCAGCGGCATGGCGCGCTCCAGCCTCGATGTGCTCGAACTAGCCGGACAAGGCGCCATTCTGCTCGATGCCCGCGGCATCCTGCTCGACTGCAATGAGAGCGCCAGACAGCTCTTCGAGGACGGCCGGCTGCGCCAGCGCCACGGCCGTATCTCCTGCGACGACCCGGTGACAAACCGGCAACTGGCGCGCCTCATCGCGGTCTGCCTGCAAGCGCCCGACCACACCTCCGGCGGTCGCATGCAGATCGCGACACCCGAGGGCACATTGGGCGTCCATTGCGCGCCCTATCCCGGCGGTCTGCTCTATCCCGCCGGGCGTCGGCCCGCGGTCATCATCATTATTTCCGACCCGCAGAGCCGCCTGCGTCGCCGGTTCGCGCGATTGCAGCAGCGCTACGGACTGACCGCGGCCGAGATGGCACTGGCGCTGGCCCTGGTCGAAACCGGCAGCCGCAAAGCCGCCGCCGACCAGCGCGGCGTCTCCGACGCCACCGCGCGTGCCCAATTGACCAGCATTTTCGACAAAACCGGCGTCCGCAAGCAGACCGACCTCATGCGCCTGCTCCTGGCCGAGGACTAGAGCCCCGCACCCGCTGGCTGTCACCCCGGCGAAGGCCGGGGCCCATCCTGAGATCTCGATAGCTGGCAATCGAGTGGGTGAGTGTGCCGAATGAAGCGCGAAATGCGCTAGCCGAAAAAGCCCAGCTTCTCGTCCAGCGCCCCAATCGGCCGCGCTTCGGCGATCATGGCGCGCGCCTTGCGACTATCGCGATCCATGGCCGCAATGAGATCATCAAGCCCCTTGAACACTTCCTGCCCGCGGATATGGCCGATCAGCGCCACCGAAATGGTCTGCCCATAAATATCCGCGTCGAAATCGAAGAGATGCGTCTCAAAGGGCGGGCGCTGATTGTCGAACATGGGCTTGCCATAGGCAGCCACCCCGTCGAGCAGCTTTCCGCCGACCTTGGCCCGCACGGCATAGACACCCTGCGCGAGCTGAAAGCCCGTCTGGGTCATCGTATTGGCCGTGGGATAGCCCAGTTCGCGCCCGCGCTGATCGCCCTTGACCACGCAGCCTTCAAAAAACCAGTGATAGCCTAGGAGCCGATTTGCCGCCGTCACCGCGCCTTCGGACAGCGCCGCGCGAATACGCGAGGACGAAATGACCTCGTCGCCCTCATCCACCAGATCCAGCGTTTCCACCGCAAAGCCAAGCTCGGCGCCTTTTTCGCGCAGAAAGCTCGGCGTGCCGCGCCGCTGCCGGCCGAAATGGAAATCGGAGCCGATGATAACGCCCTTTACCCCGAGCGCCCCGACGAGGAAATCGGCGACAAACCGTTCCGCCTCGATCTGCGAAAACGCCGTATCAAAAGGCAGGATAATGATCCCATCAAGCCCCAGAGCCTCGGCCATGGTCGCCTTGGCATCGCCCAGCGTCAGACGGAAGATGAAGGGCGTCGGCGCAAAGACGTCGCGCGGATGCGGCTCGAAAGTCAGGACCAGCGCCGGTACGCCCGCGGCATGCGCCCGTTCGCGCAGTTCAGCAATGACGCGCTGGTGGCCCCGATGCATACCGTCGAAATTGCCGATGGCGATATAGGCCCCCCTGAGCGCCGCGGGGAGCTCCGAAAAACCGGAAAGACGCACGAAATCGCTCAATTCAGGACGCCCAGGCAAGACGCGGCAGGAAACCGGCGACATGCGCCCGGCTCGGCGCGATCAGGTCGGCAATCGCCTGCGGATCGGGCTTGCCGAAAGCGTCGAGCTCAGCCGCATGGATCGAACCGGTGATGAACAGAAGATCGATGCCAAACTGCGCTGCGCCCGTCGCATCGGTGCGCACGCTGTCGCCAATGGCGAGCACCCGGCTCTTGTCGAGAGTCTTGCCCGCGGCCAGTTCGCCAAGGCGGAACGCCTCTTCATAGATCGGCTGATAGGGCTTTCCTGCCATCAGCACCATGCCGCCCATGGCGGCATAAAGATCGCCCAGCGCGCCGCCGCAATAAATGATCTGGTCGCCATGCTCGACCACCCGGTCAGGATTGGCGCAAATCATCGGCAGTTTTCGCGAAAGCCAGAACTTGGCGCGTTCGCGATACATTTCGGGGGTGTCGTCGTCGGTGTCGAGATCCGTCACCACCACCACTTCGGCCTCTTCAGGCCCGGTGCGCTTGAGGTCGAACCCGTCGTAAAGCGCATCGTCCTCGGTTGCCGGGCCGACGTGGTGAATAGCTCGTCCCCGATATTTCGAAATCATCGTCCGCGTCGCGTCCCCGGAGGAGACGATGGCATCATAGGCCTCGCGCGGCACGTTGAGCCGATCGAGCATGGCAACGATGGGCGGGGACGGCCGCGGCGCATTGGTAATCAGCACCACCTTGCCACCGGCACGGCGATAGTTCACCAGCGCTTCGACGGCCTCGGGAAAGGCCGAGACGCCATTGTGGATGACGCCCCAGACGTCGCTCAGCACCGCATCATAGCGCCCCGCGAGATCGGCAAGGCCGGAAATGATGGGCAGAGGCGCGGCTGCGGACATGGGTCAGTTCCCGTCTAAAAATGTCTCAGGCTGCTATGTGGCAGTTCGGTCCGGGCGATCAAGCCCGAAACCGATGGAACTGCTGATTTCAGAGCTCGGCGCGACGGCGCGCGGCCTCCGGGCGCTGCGGGGCCGGCGGCGCCACAGTGCGGGTCGGCTCGAGCAGCAGGTCAGGACGCACAGGGCCGGCCGGAGCAACGTGATTGCCCTGCACCAGCGTAATCTCATTGTCCAGGAGCTCGACGATCTGGCGCTCGTCGGTCACCCCGGTGGCGAGCAGGGTGATGTCGAAGCGCCCCACATAGCTGGCAATGTCGGAGAGGTGGAAGTCGGTATAGGTCTCGGACGAATTGATCAGCCGGCCGGCGCCGACCCGGATCGTGCGCACGCCGAGTTCAGACAAATCGGCAAAATTGAGCCGCAGCGAGGAAGTGTCGGAGAGCGAGAAGCCTGCCCCGCGCCGCTGGATCGCCTGCAGCGCCGTGCGCGCCGTCTGCATCAGTTCCTGAAATTCGACTTCGGCAATGGTGAAGATCAGGCCGGTGGCAATGACGCGGTTGGCATCGAGAATGGCCAGCAACTGCTCGACCGCGGCGCTATCGCGCAAAGTCGCACTGGAGAGCGGAATGTAGAGCGAAATCGCCTGACCGCCGGTACGGGCGCGGCGGGCGATAGCCACGGCCTCGTTGAGCGCAGTGCCATCGATCCGCTGCAGCACGTCCTCCCCGCCAT
This sequence comes from Devosia sp. LjRoot3, assembly GCF_964252865.1. NCBI lineage: Bacteria > Pseudomonadati > Pseudomonadota > Alphaproteobacteria > Hyphomicrobiales > Devosiaceae > Devosia > Devosia sp. LjRoot3. Next base: position 226,846 of record NZ_CAXUPK020000001.1, on the reverse strand, counting down.
GGCGCGGCAGGAAATCGACCGGCTCGGCCAGGTCGCCATCTTCCAGCATCAGGCGCGGAATGAGGTCATAGCCGGCCGGACGACGCTGCGGCAGGCGCGCGACGGGCTGGATATGATAGACAAGGCGCTGGTTGCCCAGCGCCTGACGGACCATTTCGAGGGGGATGATCGGCTCGATCTCGTCTTGCCGCGGCGGCGCAGCAACGGGCCGCGGCGCTTCGCTGACAAATCGATCGCTGGCGGGAACGGCAGCCGGCGCGGCCCCCTTTTCCTCGATTTCAGCAACGGCCTCAGCCACCTGGCGGATCACCGTGCCCAGCACGGAAATATCGGCCTCGATGGTTTCGAGGCGCTGGCCGGGATTGAGTTCGGAGAGGGCATTGATGCGACGGCCGAGCACGGAGCCGGCCTGCGCGTCGGTTGCCAGAAGTCTGGAGAGATCCTCGATACCGCGTTCGAGGCGTTTTTCCGCACGCAGCCGCAAACGGCGTTCGGTAACCAGGGTGGCAATGCAAGCAACGACCAGCGCAACCAGGATCGCTTCGGCAAGCGTGAACGACAAGGCGAAATAGGTCATTGCGCCAATCGCAAAACCAGCAAGCGCGATAAAGAGATAGACCAGAGCCTGCATAGCGTCCCAGGTTCAGATTGTGGCTAGATTCGACATGCAAGTCATATCATTGCCTCTGCTATGGAAAAAGCGCTGAGACGCGATCCTACAGGTAAAGAACGGATTATTTACCCTGTTCGTCAACAATCCCCGCAAACGTCATGGCTGTCCGGCACCGGTCGGACGCATGGCGAAACACTAGGATTTGGGCGTAATGGCAATGATTTCCGGCCTCGACAACGCGCTGAGCGGACGGCTTCTGCTGATCGACAGCGACGCGGAAGCGGCCTCTCAGATTGGCGAATCGTTGAGCCAGGCCCTGCTCTGCACGCCCTCCGTTACCCTCGCAAAGTCCGGCCGTGAGGCCCTCGACATGCTGCGCGCCAACCGATTCGACATCATTCTGGCCGATATGCCGAGCCTGAATGACATTGCCGAGCGCGACGATGAAGGCATGGGCCGCGTCGTGCGCCATGCCGAAGGCGCGCTCGTTGTCGCCATGGCTGGCGGCGCCTCGGTGACGGCCGCCGTTGGCGCCATGCGCGCCGGTGCCCATGATTATGTCACCAAGCCCATTGCCGGCCCGACCCTTGCCACCCGCATCGGCGAACTGGCCCAACGCCATGGCCGCCCGCGCTCGCTCGGCCTCGACACCAGCCTGCCGCAGGCCGTCCCCGATTTTGCCGGCTTTGTCGGTGCGTCGAACGCGATGCAGTTCATCTATGAACAGATCGGGCGCGTCGCGACCTCGTCCGCCCCGGTCTTCATCACCGGCGAGAGCGGCACTGGCAAGGATGTCTGTGCCGAAGCCCTCCATAGCCAGGGCCCGCGTTCGGGCAAGCGGTTCGTCGCCATCAATTGCGCCGCGATTCCGCGCGACCTGATGGAAAGCGAGCTTTTTGGCGTCGCCCGCGGCGCCTTTACCGGCGCGCATGAAGACCGCAAGGGCGCGGCAGAACTGGCCGATGGCGGCACGCTCTTCCTCGACGAAATCGGGGAAATGGATCTTTCCCTGCAGTCAAAACTGCTGCGCTTCCTGCAGACCGGCACGATTTCCCGCGTCGGCGAAGCAAATATGCGAAAAGTCGATGTGCGCGTCATCTGCGCCACCAATCGCAATCCCCTGCAGATGATCACCGAGCGGAAATTTCGCGAGGACCTGTTCTATCGCCTGCACGTCCTGCCGATCCATCTGCCGCCGCTGCGCCAGCGCCCGACTGATATCATGGTCCTGGCCCGCCACTTCCTCGAGCGCTATGCGCGCGAAGAGCACAAGGTCTTTGGCGGCTTCTCCAACGAAGCCTCCCAGCAACTGACCGCCGCCGATTGGCCCGGCAATGTCCGGCAATTGCAGAACCTCGTGCGCCGCATCGTCGTCATGTTCGACGGTGGGGATATCGATATCGGCATGCTCAACGCCGCCGACATCGAATCCCAGGCCTTTGCGCCGGTCGAGGCCCCTGCCCCGCGCGCCGAAACCCGACGCGCCATCCTGCCCATGTGGCAGCAGGAACAAAAAATCATCGAAGACGCCATCGCCGCCTTCGCCGGCAACATTTCCATGGCCGCCGCAGCGCTCGAAATCAGCCCATCCACCATCTACCGCAAGCGCCAAAGCTGGGCGGAGATGCAGAAGGCGGGCTGAGGCCCCCTCCGCATTCTCCACACCCACGGTGTCATTCCCGCGAAAGCGGGAATCTCCGTTTCGGCGCAATGGGCTTCCCGCTACCTAACTGCGGACCGCGGCGCGGCGGTAACTGCGCAAGCCTGCAACATCAAGCGCCAGCTCGCAAAACATGGCATTGGCCCAGGAGAACCATGGCCGGGTGAACCTTGCGGGATCATCGACGTGGAAGGACTCGTGCATGAGCCCGGTTCCACCGTCAGTGGCCAGCAACAGGTCCAGCAAGGCACGCTTTTCGGCGGGATCATCGCTGGTCAGCCCCTGCACTGCCAGGGCAATCGGCCAGACATGGTCCGGCGGCGTGTGTGGACTACCGACACCCGACGCAGCCGTCCCAACGTAGAAATAGGGATTTGCCTTGCTCAGAATGCGCGAACGCGTCGCCTGGTAGATCGGGTCCGCTATCGTGCACCAACCCAGCATAGGCAGCGAAAGAAGGCTCGGCACATTGGCGTCGTCGGCGAACAGGCTGTTGCCAAGCCCATCGACCTCATAGGCGTAGACCGGGTCTTGGCCATCGACATCCAGCAGCCCGAAGCGCTCGATACCCTGTTCGATGTCCTCGCGCAGGCGATCGGCGTCCTCAGCGAGAGCATGGTCGCCAAAAGCCTCGACGGCCAGTTCTGCGATGTATTTTAGCGCCACCGCAGCAAAGGCATTGCCGGGAATGTTGTAGCCATAGACACACGCATCATCGCTGGGCCTGAACCCCGCCCACGTCATGCCGGTATGGCCAGTGATCGGCCCCAGCCCCTCGCGCGTCAGCGTGTCGCTCGGAGGACAGTCGAGACGCCCAAAACGATAAGTCGAATTGCGCTCATGGTCCTGCTCGGCCCGCCATGTTCGGATGACGACCTTGGCCACGTCCACAAAACGTTGCAGATGGTCGGTTCGGCGCGTTGTCGTCCACAGGTCATAGGCCAGCTGGATCGTATAGGCGAGCGAGTCGATCTCGTATTTGCGCTCCCACACCCAGGCCGACTGCGGAAATACGTCCTTATGCCCTGCAGCATTGCCGCTGGCGTTGAAGGCATTGGCATAGGGATCGAGCAGCACATAATCGAGCTGGCGTTTCGATACCGCCGCAATCAGATCGGCCAACCCGGAATCCTGATGCGCAAGGTGCAGGAACGGCGCTAGCTGTGCAGTCGAGTCACGGAGCCACATTGCTGGAATGTCGCCCGTTATGACGAATGCCGTTCCATCGGGCAGATAAGTGACTGTTCTCGTCAGCATATCCATGAGGCAGCGCTCGACGGTCTCGGCGACCTGCGCCCCCAGCTTCTCAGCGACTTGGCTCGAGACTTTCTGAACAATTGGATGACATGTCTCTCCAGTCACCGCCCTCTCCACTTATCGGCACTATTAAGGAAGTCCCTTATTGCATAGCTGCGGATTCGGCGCCTAGGGCCGAACCAACACCACCCCACTTATCCGCCCGCTCCTGCCACCCCCTGACACGTCGCGCCCCTAAGTCTCGTGCATTCACAGGAGCGCCCGATGTCATCAGCCCATGTCTTCATCGCCACCAGTCTCGACGGCTATATCGCTCGCAAGAATGACGACATCGACTGGCTGACCCGCTTTTCCAGCCTTGGCGAAGACCACGGTTACAACACCCATATCGCCAGGATGGACGGCATCATCATGGGCCGCGGCACCTATGAAAAAGTGCTGACCTTCGATCAGTGGTACTATGAAAAACCGGTTCTGGTGCTGAGCCGCAGCCTCGACCCGGCCTCCGTTCCCGACCATCTCAAGGACAAGGTCGAGATACTGGCCGCGACGCCCGCAGAGGCCATGGACCTTGCGGCTTCTCGCGGCTGGCAACGCATCTATGCCGATGGCGGCCAGCTCATCCAATCCTTCCTGCGCGCCGGTTTCATCGAAGACATGATCGTCAGCCGCATCCCCATCCTCCTAGGTGAAGGCATTCCCCTCTTCGGTCCACTGGTAGAGGACATTGCGCTCGAACACATCGAGACCAAGTCCTTCCCCTCCGGCCTCGTCCAGTCGCACTATCGGGTAAAGCGCTAGAGCGGCTCCACGCCCAATCACTTCTCCATCGTCATTGCCGGGCTCGTCCCGGCAATCCATTTCGCCTCAAGCATGGACCACCGGGACAAGCCCGGTGGTGACGACAGTTGGGGGAGTGGGCGGACCTACTACCCCAGCGCCACAATCACCGCAGCCCCACACAGCACCGCCGCCACCGGCGTCATCACCAGCCGCTCAGGCATGCTGCGCGAAATGGCATTCATGACCGTCCCCAGCGCCAGGAACGCTGCAATCCCCCAGGTCGCCGGCCCAAGCCAGTCGCCGCTCACGGCCACGAGCCCGGCCTTCCCCAGCACAATCGCGGCAAAGCCTGCATAGATCAGGATCGAGACCGCGCTGCCTATGCGCAGGCCCAAAGGCAAACGCTGATACTGCCCGCCCCAGGCGAGACGCCCCCAGGGTGCGCCGGCGGCGAGATTGGCCTGAAACAGCGCTAGCCCGATGATCGATCCTGAAAAGATGACGGCTGCCGTTGCTGCCACTAATACCCCCTGCGCCGTGTCGCCCTAAGGTAGGTCTGCGGGTGGCGCGATCAAGGCGTGTTGGCCTCCTTGGACTTGACCCGATCAAGCCCCAGCCGATGTTCGCGCAGGATCACCGCGATGCCCGAACCGATGATGATCAACGCCCCAATAATCATGGTCAGCGTCGGCACATCGGCGAAGATGAAATAGCCCAGCACGATGGTCAGGATCAGCGACACATATTCGAAGGGCGCGATCACCGACATGTCGGCATGGCGATAGGAGGAGGTCATCAGCAATTGCCCGATGCCGCCAAAGAACCCGGCGCCAATCAGCAGAGCGGTCTGCTCGGGCGTCGGCCAGATCCAGCCAAAGGGCAGCGTCAGCAGCGAGAGCACGCTGGCGCTGACAAAGAAATAGGTGACGATCGTTTCGGTGCGCTCGGTATGGACAAGATTGCGCACCGCCATCATCGCAAAGGCGGAGAGCACCGCCGCCAATAGAGCCGCGAGCGCGCCCACCGCCTCGGCATCACCGAGTGCCGCACCGCCCGAAAATACCGTAAGGCGCGGCCAGAGGATGATGACGACACCAACGAGGCCGACAACAACAGCCGTCCAGCGAAAGAAATGCACGCGCTCATTGAGCAGTACGGCCGAGAAGATGACGATCAAAAGCGGGGTGGCATAGGAAATCGCCGTCGCCTCGGGCAGCGGCAGGCGCGTCAGGGCGAAAAACCCCAGGCTCATCGACGCAACGCCAACGAGCCCACGCAGGATATGCCCAAAGGGCCGCTTGGTGGCAAAGGCATTGCCCAGCCGTCCCTTCCAGCCAAGATAGGCCAGAACCGGCAAAAGCGCGAAGAAGGAGCGGAAGAATACCATCTGTCCCGATGGTACCGTCTGGGTCGCCTTGAGCATGGTGGCCATGCCCACGAAGAAAAAGACCGACACCACCTTGAGCATGATGCCGCGCATGGGATTGGTCGCACGCGCGGGCGGAGCTTGGGCAGGAATTTTGTCGGGGGCGGACATGGGACGCTATCCGGGCCGGACGACCGGCCTATTTGGACTGGGTTTTTTCCAGCTTCTCTTTGGCGATCCGCGCCGTGGCGAAGGCCTTGTGCTCGGGGCCCACGGCGCTGCCGGTCTTTACGACCTTGCCGTCGGCATCATGGATTTCCCAGTGCCAGTTGGCATTGGGACCGCTGCCGCCCTTGAGGCGCAGCTTGATCTGGTAGGAAGATTGTTCGCTCATGTCTCGCCTTATGCAGCACCTGTGCCGCGGAAGAAAGCGGAAAGTGGGGCGGAAATGGCGTCCCGTTGCCCTTATCCGCCCCCACGTCAGTCTCGATGCTAACAGTCTGCTAACACCTAGACATCCGAAACACTGACTTTGACGCGCTTGCCACCAAAGGTGATGAGGTCGCGGATCGGCCCATAGGCGCCGTCGGCATAGGGATAATACCAGGCCTCGTCGGGCCCGTCGGCGGTCAGGGTCTTGATCGTATAGTAATGTGCCTCGCCCTTTCCCGGCTCCTTGCGCCGCGTTTCCGAGAGCTCCAGAATCCCGGGATGCACAGCATCGAGCGGCACGAAAATCTGTGGTTTCCGGCCCGGCTCCTCCAAGCGCAAAGCCTTGAGCGTGCTGGCGATTTCGCCATCGTCGAAAAAGATATGCACCCGTCCGGCAATCGGGCTCACAATGGAAGTCGTCTCGTCGGCGGCCACAGCAGCCTCCTTTGCATGAGGTTCATCTGACGGTGTTAACGCATGAGCAAAATCTCCGTTCACCCAACCTTGACTCTCTCGCCGCCGCATCCCTATATCCGGGCACCCTGCTAGCACTCAGCCACTTCGAGTGCTAACAGGCCCGAAATTGCATTCAGAAATGATGCCAAGAGGAAAAAATCATGGGCTTCCGTCCCCTGCATGACCGCGTGGTCGTCCGTCGCGTCGACAGTGAAGAAAAGACCAAGGGCGGGATCATCATCCCCGATACCGCCAAGGAAAAGCCCTCCGAGGGCATCATCGTTTCCGTTGGCCCCGGCGCCCGCGACGAGAATGGCAAGATCAATGCCCTCGACGTCAAGGCCGGTGATCGCGTGCTCTTCGGCAAGTGGAGCGGCACCGAGGTGAAGCTCAACGGCGAAGACCTGATCATCATGAAGGAAAGCGACATCATGGGTATCGTCGAAGCCTAATAGCTTCGCTTCCCCAGTCGTTTAACCCATTCTAAGGAGCGCCTCACATGGCCGCTAAAGAAGTAAAGTTCTCGACCGACGCCCGCGAAAAGATGCTGCGCGGCGTCAATATCCTCGCCAATGCGGTGAAGGTTACCCTCGGCCCCAAGGGTCGTAACGTCGTTATCGAAAAGTCCTTCGGCGCTCCGCGCATCACCAAGGACGGCGTCTCAGTTGCCAAGGAAATCGAACTCGAAGACAAGTTCGAAAACCTCGGCGCACAGCTGCTGCGCTCGGTCGCTTCCAAGACCAACGACATTGCCGGTGACGGCACCACCACTGCGACCGTTCTGGGCCAGGCCATCGTCGTCGAAGGCGTCAAGGCCGTCGCGGCCGGCTTCAACCCGATGGATCTGAAGCGCGGTATCGACCTCGCCGTTGCCGAAGTTGTCGGCTCGCTCAAGGCTTCGGCCAAGAAGATCACCTCTACCTCGGAAATCTCTCAGGTCGGTACGATCTCTGCCAATGGCGAAACTGCCATCGGCGAAATGATCTCCGAAGCCATGCAGAAGGTCGGCAACGAGGGTGTCATCACCGTCGAAGAAGCCAAGACCGCCGAGACCGAACTCGATGTCGTTGAAGGCATGCAGTTCGACCGTGGCTACCTCTCGCCCTATTTCGTCACCAATGCTGAAAAGATGACCGCCGTCCTCGAGGACCCGATCATCCTGCTGCACGAAAAGAAGCTCTCGAACCTGCAGGCCATCCTGCCGATCCTCGAAGCCGTCGTTCAGTCGCAGCGCCCGCTGCTGATCATTGCTGAAGACATCGAAGGCGAAGCTCTCGCCACCCTCGTCGTCAACCGCCTCCGCGGTGGCCTCAAGGTTGCTGCCGTCAAGGCCCCGGGCTTTGGCGACCGCCGCAAGGCCATGCTTGAAGACATCGCCATCCTGACCGGTGGCCAGGTGATCTCCGAAGATCTCGGCATCAAGCTCGAGAACGTGACGCTCGACATGCTCGGCACTGCCAAGCGCGTTGAAATCACCAAGGAAAACACCACGATCGTCGACGGCGCCGGTTCGGCCGACGACATCCAGGGCCGCGTTGGCCAGATCAAGGCACAGATCGAGGAAACCACCTCGGACTACGACCGCGAGAAGCTGCAGGAACGTCTTGCCAAGCTCGCCGGTGGCGTTGCCGTGATCAAGGTCGGTGGTTCGACCGAAGTGGAAGTCAAGGAACGCAAGGACCGCGTCGACGACGCGCTCAACGCAACCCGCGCTGCCGTTGAAGAAGGCATCGTGCCGGGTGGTGGCGTTGCCCTCCTCCGCGCCGCTGCTGCCATCACCGTCAAGGGCGCAAACGCCGACCAGGAAGCCGGTATCGCCATCGTGCGCCGCGCTCTCCAGGAACCGGTCCGCACCATTGCAAACAATGCCGGTGCCGAAGGCTCCGTCGTCGTTGGCAAGATCCTCGAGAACTCCTCGGCTTCGTTCGGCTACAACGCCGCGACCGGCGAATATGGTGACCTCGTTGCCCTGGGCGTCATCGACCCGGTCAAGGTCGTTCGCACCGCTCTCGAAGACGCTGCCTCGGTTGCATCGCTCCTGATCACCACCGAAGCCACCATCGTCGAAGCCCCCAAGGACGCAGCACCGGCAATGCCGGGCGGCGGCGGCATGGGCGGCATGGGCGGCATGGACTTCTAAGAAGTCCGACCCAAGTAGCTTCGAAGCTCGTTTCTTCCCAGTCACGAACTTCGTGGAAAGGCGCGGTGGCAATACCGCGCCTTTTTCTTTTGCCGTCAGGCCGCGAGGCGTATTTTCACCGCCGAGTGGTTTGACAGAAAAGCCCGCGCCGTTTCATTCTCAGGCATCTAGGGCTTGGGAGGTTCCGATGCGTTTTCTGGTCATGGCAATCACACTGCTGGCGCTGGTCTTTGGCGGCAGTTCTGCGGCCCTGGCGCAGAAGACGAAAACCAAGTCCACGACCGAGCAGACCCAGACGACCAATCTCGACCCCAACGATCCCGATGATCTCGCCGAAATCGTCGCCGAGGCGGATGAAGCCTATTTCGCCGACAATGGCGGCGATCCGGACTATGCCTATGCCTTCGAGATGTATTCGCTGGCCGCCAATGCGGGCGATGCCTATTCGATGAACCGGCTGGCGCTGATGTACGACCGCGGCGAGCATGTCGAGCAGGATTTCTTCGAGGCTTTCGATTGGTATATGAAGGCGGCAGAGGCCGGCCTTCCCGCCGCCATGAGCAATGTCGCCAGCATGTACCGGCTCGGCGAAGGCGTCGGCCAGGACTATGACGAGGCCATGAACTGGTTCCGCAAGGCAGCGGACAACGACTATTCCTACGCGCTCTACGCCATTGGCGAGCTTTATCTCGGCGGTCATGGGGTGGCCAAGGATGCGACGGAAGCCGCCGCCTGGTACCAGCGTGCTTCAGACGCCGGCGAGCCCAACGGCCATTGGGCCCTGGCCCTGCGCTATCTCTATGGGGATGGCGTTGCCATGGATTCGCGCAAGGCGGGCGACCTCGCCTATCTGGCGCTCGTCAATGGGCTCGATCTTGCCCTCGATGAACTCAAGGAAATCGGCTCGGCCGAAACCTCGCCCAATTTCCGCCGCCGCATCCAGGAACATCTCAAGAGCGACGGCTTTTACAAGGGCACGATCGACGGCAGTTTCGGGCCACAGACCATGCGTGCAGTAGAAGCTGCCTTCGGCAGCGAGCTCTAGACCGCTGCCCTCAGGGCCAGAAGATCAGCTTGATCGCCATGGCGATGGAAATCACCACGACCAATGGGCGGATCAGCTTGGCGCCGAAGCGAATGCCGGCATGCGCGCCGACATAGCCGCCGATGATCTGCCCGACAGCCATGCACATCACGGCCGGCCAGACGACGTCGCCGCTCGGAATGAAGATGGTCAGGGCCGCGAGATTCGAGGTCAGGTTGAGCAGCTTGGTATTGCCTGCGGCGCGGGTCACACCGAGGCCGAAAAGCAGCACGAAGCCGATGGTGAAGAACGAGCCGGTGCCCGGACCAAAAAGGCCGTCATAAAAGCCGACGGCAAAGCCGAGAAGCGGCACCCATTTGGGAAAATCGAGGCGCGCGGCCCGATCGGCGTCTGAGAGATTGGGCGCAAAGAGGAAGTAGAGCGCGACGCCGATGAGTGCGAAGGGCACGGCCAGGTTGAGCAATGACGTATCGATCTGCTTGACAGTGAGGGCGCCGAGAAAGCTGCCCGCGTAGGTCACGGCAATCGATGGTATCAGAAGCTTGAACGAGACGAAGCCTTTGCGCCAATAGGTGTAGGTCGCCATGGCGGTGCCGATGACCGACTGCATCTTGTTGGTGGCGAGTGCGGCAATGGGCGGCAGGCCAGCCGAGAGCAGGGCCGGAATGGTCAGCATGCCGCCGCCGCCAGCAACGGCATCGACGAAGCCAGCAAGAAGGCCGACGCCCCCAAGGGCGACTAGGGTCAAGGGATCGAGCATCTATCGGGCCGGGCTAGAGCGGATCGGCGGCAAGCTGGGCGAGCAGAGAATTGAGCTTGCGCTTTTTCTCGTCCGGCCAATCAGCGGTGCGCGACACAATGAGATTGGCTTCGCTCTTGAGCATGATGCCATCGTCGAGCACACGCAGGCCATTGGCCGCGAGGGTCGAGCCGGTCGAGGTAATGTCCACGACGATATCGGCCACGCCGGATGCCGGCGCGGCTTCCGTCGCCCCGAGGCTTTCGACGATCCGGTACTCCGCAATACCGGCGCGGGCAAAATGCTGGCGGGTGATGGTGATGTACTTCGTCGCGATCCGCAGCCAGCGCTTGTGGCGGCTGCGGAAGTCCGAAGCGACATCGGCCAGGTCATGCAGATGCGTGACATCGATCCAGGCTTCGGGGACGGCAATGACCACATCGGCATGGCCGAATTCGAGCGAACGCGCAAAGTGCACGCTGTCCGGGCCGGTTTCGCTGGTCTCGTGGATGAGATCGCGGCCAGTGACGCCGATATCGATCGTGCCGCGGATCAGTTCGCGGGCAATTTCCGAAGCGGGGAAGAAGCGCACCGTCACCTCGGGCTCGCCTTCCATGACGCCGAGATAGGAGCGCGCACCGCCGGGACGGGAAATGGTGAGGCCGCGGGCGGCAAACCATTCGCGCGTCAGTTCTTCCAGGCGCCCCTTGGAGGGCACGGCGAGAGTGATGCCGGTCATGCCGAGATCTCCGCTTCGAGGCGATCCACCCAGAGCGCGCAACCCGAGGCGGCGATGGGCGCCGTGGCTCCGAGGCGCTCCAGCAGGCGGTCATATTGTCCGCCGGAAGCCAGGACGTCGCCGTTGCGGCCGGTCATTTCAAAGACGATACCGGTATAGTAGTCGAGCCGCGGCGAGAAACCGGCGTCGAAGTCCACACGCGCCTCGCCGAGCTTGTCGAGGTGACGGCGAATGGCGCGGATGGGAGCGCCGAGCATGAGCTTGTGGCTGTCCGCCAAAGCCTCGACCTGACGCAGGGCCGAGAGTACATCGCCTGATATGGCGAGATAATCACGCAGCAATTTCAGCGTCTTGGCCGGAACATGCGCGGCATCGAGCGCTTGCTGCTCGAGATAGCGATCAGCGATTTCCTCGGGCGTGCGGCCTTCGGAGAGGCTGAGGCCTGATGACACCATGCGTGCGGTGACATCCTCGATCAGCACATCGCGCGAGGGCTGCTCCTGCCGGGGCGCGTCGGGCGCCGCCTCAAGGCGTGCCAGGAGGCGTTCCATGGCTTCGGTGTGGCCAAAACGGTGGCGAATGCGTGGGCGCCAGGCGGCCGGCATATCGGCCTGCACCAGGAGCGCTTCGAAGAGACCAACACCGCCAAGACGAATGCGGGCCGGCAGGCCATAGATGGAGAGGGCAGCACGAGCGAAGGTAAAGACCTGGTCGAGCGCCACTTCGCCATCGGGCTGCGCGAGCAGTTCGATGCCGGCCTGATCGAATTCTGCTGGACCGGTTTCACGCTGGCGGAAAATGGGGCCGAGATAGGTGAAAGCGGCTGGTTGGCGCGTGCCATCGGCGATGTAATCACGCACGATCGGCAGGGTGAATTCAGGCCTCAGACAATGTTCGGCGCCGGTCAGATCGGCGGTGAGCAGCAGGCGGCGGCCGAATTCCTCGCCGGCGAGGTCAAAATAGGGATCGGCCGGCAGCAAGAGTGGCGGGGTGGCGCGGCAGCCACCCTGGGCTTCGACAAGGGCTTCGAGCTGGGCCCGTCGCATCGCGGCGTTAGTCATGGCTCTTGCCCCTGCCGAAAAAGCATCACTGCTCGCTCAAGAGTTTCTGGATGGCCGAAACCAGGTCTTCGCGCTTGACCTCGAACTGGCCGGGGCGCGCGGCTTTCCATTCGGCATTGTCGGTAATGCCCTCGGCGGCCTGTTTGCCGGCAACCAGATCCTTGATCTGCAGGATCCCCTGCTCGCGCTCCTGGCTGCCTTCGATGACGACGGCCGGCGCGTTACGCTTGTCGGCGTAGGAGACCTGCTTGCCGAAGTTTTTGGTCGAGCCGAGGAACATTTCGGCGCGGATGCCGGCTTTTCGCAATTCGGAGACCATGGCCTGGTAACGAGCCGTCTGGTCCTTATCCATGACGAGGACAACAACGGGACCGACCGGCTCCTTCGAGCCAAGATTACCAGTAAGCTTCAGCGCATTGGCAAGACGCGAAACGCCGATGGAAAAGCCGGTCGCCGGAACGGGCTCGCGGCGGAAGCGGGAAACGAGTCCGTCATAACGGCCACCACCACCGACGGAGCCGAAGACAACGTCCTGGCCCTTTTCGTTCTGCACCTTGAAGGTGAGTTCGATCTCGAAGACCGGGCCGGTGTAATATTCAAGGCCGCGAACGACGGAGGGGTCGATCTTGATCTTGTCAGCGCCATAGCCGGCAGCGTCGAACAGCGCCTGCATGGTATTGAGCTCTGCAACGCCGTCATTGTCGGCCGGCGGCTCGCCGGCGACATAGTCGAGCACCACGGCGGACTGGGCATCGGCAAGGCCGGCGCCCTTGGTGAAATCGCCGCTTTCATCCTTGCGGCCCGCGCCGAGGAGCAATTTGACGCCTTCGGGGCCGAATTTGTCGAGCTTGTCGACCGCACGGAGCACGGCCAGCTTCTGCTCGTCCGAGGTGACGCCAGCGGCCTCAAGCACGCCGTCGAGCACTTTGCGATTGTTGACGCGAACAATGTATTTGCCGCCAAGGCCCAGTGCATCCATGACGTCGGCCATCATCATGCACATTTCGGCGTCGGCTTCGGCGCCCGGCGCACCGACCGTGTCGGCGTCGAACTGCATGAACTGGCGGAATCGACCCGGGCCCGGCTTTTCGTTGCGGAACACATAGCCCTGCCGATAGGAGCGGTAGGGCTTTGGCAGCGTCTCGAAATTCTCGGCAAAATAGCGGGCGAGCGGGGCGGTGAGATCGTAGCGCAGGCTCATCCACTGCTCGTCATCGTCCTGCAGCGAAAAGACGCCGGCATTGGGCCGGTCGGTATCAGGCAGGAATTTGCCAAGCGTTTCGGTGAATTCGAAGAGCGGGGTTTCGACGGGGTCGAAGCCATAGCGCTCATACACCTTGCGGATCGTCTCGATCATCTGGCCGACGGCAGCGATATCGCCGGGGGTGCGGTCTTCAAAACCGCGCGGCAGGCGGGGATTTATCAGCTTGGTCTTTTCGGTCATCGGAACAACTCTGGGAGGCGGGCGCAGGCTAAGATTTTGCGCACGCAAAGCGCGCCAAAACCTTTCCCCCTTCGGGACCCCTGCTCTAGCCCATCGGTTTTGGGGAAACAACAGGTTGGGCAGCTATTGGTGCGGGCGGCGGCCGGGGAGGACCCCGGCCGCCAAGGGGCCTCACGTCACCCTCCGGCCTTTGCGATGCGGAATCAGAGAGGCCGTAGGAAGAGTGTGCCACTGGACGGGTTCTGCGACCGGCGGCAGGCCGACATCTTCCCGCAGGTAAGCGGGCAGTTCGGACGGCACGCGGGGCCGGTTCCACCAGGCAGCAAGTGCAGCGGCAAGGACAGGGACGAGACCGCGCTGGTGCACGGCATCGGCGATGGAGAATTCAAGACGCAGCACGACGCTGCGCTCGGAAAGCGCGTTTGAAGACATTTTTTGCTCCGGCAAGGGCAACCCTGCCGGCCTCATTGGTTATGAAGGAAGGAAAAAGCGGAGAGCGGACGCAGTACGAGTCGGTCTACGCTTCAGCAGGAGTTGGACGATCCGCGGGCAAAGAACCCGAAAGACTTACCGAAGGCTTGTTAGCCCTGTACCGGATGTCGGTTGGTACGGGTAAGATGATGCCAATTCCCCGAACGGCGGACAAACATGGCTTTCATGTAAAGTGCCTCCCTCGGTTGGCAGATGCGGACGTTGCGCTTCTAGATCGCGGCTCCGTGATCGGCAAGGGCAAAGTGAGACAGTCTGTCGCAGGCCGCGTTCGTGTTGCTTCGGCGCAACAGGGCGGCTGGCGACTTAACCGCCTGCTAACCCTCACTTCTATCGCTTCCTTTACCATGCCGGTTGACCGGTCCTTGGGGCTTGCGAGGCACAATTGCGCCCGGTGCCAAAGGGGGCTCGATGATCATGGTCAAGACAATGCGGTTGGTTGGTTTGGGCTTTGCGGTGGCTGCAATGGTGCTGTCCCAGGTCGCGCCTGGCTTTGCGGATTCCCGTTTCCAGCCAGGCTGGCGCTTCGCGCCGCCGCCCGGCGTGACCCTCACCAACCAGCGCCCACGCCATGCCCTGGCGCTGCAGGCCAGCGGCCAGGTCCAGCCGGTCTATCTGCGGCAGGTCGTTCCCTACCCGACCGGCGAACGCTCCGGCACGATCGTGGTCGATTCCGGCGCGCATTTTCTCTACTTCGTTCTCGGCGACGGCCGAGCGCTGCGCTACGGCATCGGCGTCGCCCGCAACGGCTTTGAATGGAGCGGTACGCATCGCGTTTCACGAAAGGCCGAATGGCCGGGCTGGACCCCGCCGGCCGAAATGCGCAAGCGCCAGCCGGGCCTGCCCGCCCACATGGAAGGCGGCCCGAACAATCCGCTGGGCGCCCGCGCGCTTTATCTCGGTTCGACCCTTTATCGCATCCACGGCACCAATGAGCCCTGGAGCATTGGCCAGAACGTTTCGTCCGGCTGCATCCGCATGACCAACGAAGACGTGATCGATCTTTACGGTCGTGTGCAATTGAACACAAAAGTGGTGGTTCTTTAGCAAGGATTTGGCGGCAAAACTCCGTGCACCCGTTTGAGGGAGCTGCAGCATGGCGCCAAAACTGACTCTTCGCTCGCCGTTCCGGCGTTTTCTGGCCGATGAGCGCGGCGCCTTCGCCGTCATGTTCGGCGTCATGGCGATCGTACTCGTCGCCTTCGGAGGGGCGGTTGTTGATTTCGTGGAACTGGAGCGTACCCGTTCGCAAGCGCAGGTCGCACTGGACGCGGCCGCGCTGGCGTTGCAGCCAAGCGTCTATGCCGATCCCCTTCCTGATGAAAAAACTCTAAGGCAGCAGGCCGAGGCCCTGGTAAGGCGTCAGGTCAGCGGGTCCGCTACAGTAGACGTGTTGTCTGCCACGCTCGACCTTGCGCGGGGCTCGATTACCTTGACCGCACAGGCCGAGGTGCCGACTATCTTCGTCGCCCTCCTCGGCGTGCATCAACTCGGGGCCGCGATCAATTCCGAGGCAGCACGCGGCAACACCGATATCGAGATCGCCGTGGCGCTCGATGTCACCGGTTCCATGGCAGGCCAGCGGGTGGCCGACCTCAAGGTGGCCGCCAACGAACTCGTGGACATCATTATGGCCGATGTGGAGCCGGGAAGCCGGAGTCGTATCGCGCTGGTGCCCTATTCCGTCGGTGTCAATCTCGGCGCCCAGGCTGTACAGGCGCGTGGGCCGATTGAACCGGCACATCCCATGTCGGCCGCCTATTGGGCGAGCCGTGCAGGGGTGCCGATAACGGGAGCCACGAAGGCCCAGCCCGTGGTGGTAACGGCGCCGGCCCACGGACTGACCAATGGCAGCTCCGTCTATATCAGCGGTGTTGCGGGGATGACGCAGCTTAACGGCAAGGCCTTCACGGTTACGAGCGTCTCAACCAACCGCTTTACCCTGCAAGGCGTAGACGGACGCTCCTATGGTACCTATTCGAGCGGCGGAACCGTCCGCCCCTGCGCGGCCTCGGGATGCGAAGTTGTCGTTACCGCAAGCGGGCACAACTTCACCACAGGCCAAAACGTCTACCTTAAGGACGTTGGCGGCATGAGCCAGATCAGCAACAGGATTTACCAACTCAGTTCCGTAACGGGGGCCAGCTTCGCGCTTTCGGGGACCTTCGGCCCCAACTACAGCAACTATACCTCGGGCGGCGAAGCCTACTGCGTTCTCTCGGGCTGCCGTTACTATTACTTCCGCAATATGCAAGGAAACATGCGCTTTTTCGAGGTAAGCACTTGTGTCAGCGAGCGTACTGCCATGCCTTTCACCGATGCGGCGCCCAGCACGGCCTATCTCGGCCGCAACTATGCTGCTTCCGGCAACCCGTGCTCACTCCAGTCCGTCACGCCGCTTACCGACGACGGCGGGCTGCTGGAGACACGCATCAACGCGCTCGCGGCAGGCGGATCCACAGGCGGCCATCTGGGCGTCGCCTGGACCTGGTACATGCTGTCACCGAATTTCGGTGATATCTGGCCGTCCGCCGACAACCGCCCGGGGTCCTACGGCGACCCGCAGGTGGCCAAGATGGCCATCATCATGACCGATGGCGAATACAACAGCGTGTACTGCGACGGAGTCATCAGCCAGGACTCGACGTCGGGCAGCGGCAATGCCTCCGATCATATCAATTGCAACGCACCCAACGGCAACCCCTATTATCAGGCAAATCAGTATTGCGCGTCGATGAAGGCCGCCGGCATAACCGTCTACACTGTGGGCTTTCAGATCATCGACAGCGCTGCCGCCCGCAACTTCATGTCCAGCTGCGCGACCAGCTCCGAGCATGCCTATCTTGCTGAGAATGGCGCTGCTCTCAGGCAGGCGTTTATTGACATTGCAGAAAGCATCCAGACGCTCCGCCTCACCCTGTAAACGCGTCCTCCCCTGTCAAAATGAGCAGGTCGCCAGACGGGTTGGGAGCCACCGAGACGACCCGCCACCGCAGAAAGCGAAAAATGAACACTGACAGGCGAAGTCGACGTCGATTCAGCCTATGGCACGGCGCCGAGGGGCGCAGCTTATGACGCCCGCCCCAGGTTCTGGCGCGCTGAGTCGGACGCAGACTGTTCCTGGGTCACGTACGAGGTTCAAACTTTTCTGGGGGAAGGTGGTACCGCCTCCCCGGATCGAACGGGGGACCTCTAGATCCACAATCTAGCGCTCTAACCAACTGAGCTAAGGCGGCATACCGCGACGGCGCCAAGGGTGGCTGCCGAAAGCGGGCGGAACATAGGTCGAGATTGTCATAATGACAAGCACCGATTTTGACCCTGTGGACAGACGCCGCGAAGCGCGCCTTCAACCAATTGCAGCTGAGCTTGTGACCATTCCTTAGGACCTCGCATTTAACCATGGCGACGATTGAATGGGCGGGATGTGTGCCGCGGGCTGGATTCGTTTTCAGCGGCACGATAATGAAGAACACTTAAAGAACTTTCCGAAATTTGTGTCGTTCTGGCACAAACACAAATGGCCTCAACACGCTGTCTATGAATGCCGAGTGGACCACATCGCCGAATGCCCGCCGGGTGCTGCAGCACGCGCAAGACGCGCGGCCGGCTTGGCTATGGTCGCAGGATGGGCAAAGGCTGATCTGGTCGAACCCGGCCGCAGACCTGTTTCTGGCCAAGCTCAAGAAAAGCGGATTGAAGCTTGCCCCGCTTGCGGTGCCGCTCAAGGGACAGGTGGCGCGCACCATCCGCCTCGGTTCGCCCGGCCGCACGAGCCTCGCGCGCTTCCAGTTCAATGCTGGTGACAAACCGGCCTCGGCGACCTGCGCGACGACGCCATTGCTGCTCGAAGGCGAGGAAGCCTATCTCCTCATCGTTTCGGTCGATCCCATCGATCCCGAAATTCTTGCCGCCGCCAGCTCGTCGCAGGATAGCGGGGCCCCCGAGTCATCGTCGGCAGACCCAGCCACCCCAGAAGTTGCACCGAATGAGCCTGCACCACCGCAGGATGACGTAGCGGCGGCGATTGATCAGGTCATCGAAGAGCCAAGCGCTCCGGCTCCTGAAGAGACTGCGGCAGTTGATGTGCTTTCCGAGAGCGAAAGCGAGCCCGAAGACGAAATTGCCGGTGCGCCTCAAGCCACCATCGCGCCCGATGACTCGTACAGCCGCGAACTGCACGATTGGCAGGATGCGGATCCCGAAACGGTCTATGCCCCCGCCGCGGAGCCGACCGTGTTCACCGACGAGGTGGACGCTTCGGACCTCGACGAAGAAGACGAGCCCCCCCCTGTGGCGGCGGAGGAGAACGACGAACGCCCGCTCTACCGCAGCCTCAGCGCACTGGTGGATCGTCTCGCGGCCGACGAAGACCTTTATACGCCTCTCAATGAAGCGGATGACGAAGTCCCGCAGTCGGCGGCTGCCGAAGAACCTGCACAGCCGGACGAAATCACGCCGAGGCTTTTCAAGATCACCGGCCGAGGTTTCCGCGCAACCGTGCTGCCCGAAGTGGTCGAAGAGCGTCCGGAGGACGATTCGCTCTTCCAGGCCGGAAGCGAGCCGGAAGTCAGCCACGATCTGGTGGAGCGCGTCTCGCGCTACAATTTCGACGAGCTGTCGCGCATTCTCAACGACCGCGTTGGCCTACAGGGTGCAACTTCGTCCACAATACCGGCCACTGTAGAAGCCAGCCCCGAAAAGGCGGGCGGGTCGCTGGTCAGTCTCGGCGGCGAGACCCTGGTACTCAACCGCCTGCCGCTCGGCATTCTGGTCTTCCGCGACCAGCAGATCCTCTTTGCCAATCGCGCCATTACCGAAATGGTTGGCTATGAGTCCGTGGAATCCCTGCGGCAGGCCGGGCTTACTGCCATTTTCCCGGCCAGCAACGGCGAACAGGATGCTGGCCCGGTCAATCATCTGGTGCAGCGCGATGGTACGCTCGTGCCGGTAACGGCCCGCCTGCAATCGACCTCCTGGCAGGGCCGGCCGGCGCTGATGCTTTCGGCCAGCACGACCGAAGTCCGCACCGGTCACGAAGATGCGGTACGCGCCTTTGCCCAGGCCTTCGCCGAACTGCGTGGCGACGGCTTTGTCGAATTGAGCCGCACCGGGGTGGTCCGGCTGGCCGATTCTTCGGCCTCGGCGGCACTCGGCGGCGGCAACACCATTCTTGGCAAACCGCTCTCGGCACTGATTTCGTCCGAGGATGGTTTTGCGCTTCGCGGCTTCCTCGAACGTCCCGGTCGCTTTGCCGAGACGGAGCGCCCCGCCATCATCCTGCGCTCGCTCGACAACAAGTCCGAGATCGTGCTTTTCGCCCAGGGACAGGCCGGAATCGTCAGCGGTTATTTCGCCATGGTGCGACCGCGCAATCTCGCGCCGCGCCGTGCCCTTGGCGCGCCGGATGCCGACCCGGCGCTACTCGCCCGCATCGGCCGCGGCGTCAGGCGACCGCTCAACACCATTATCGGCTTTGCCGAACTGCTGCGCAGCAAGGCCTTTGGCGAACTGGGCGACGAGCGCTATGAGGCCTATGCCGAGGACATTGCCGCCGCCGGCAATGACATTGCGGCGCTGGTGGACGAGCTCGAAGACTATGCGCGCTTGCGTGAAGGAAAATACCTCGCCGAACGCGCCAGCCTCGACCTGACCGAACTGCTCGAAACCTGCGTGCTGCGCATCCGTAACCAGGCCAATGCCGGGCGGATCATCGTGCGCAATGCCATTTCCGAAACCCTGCCGCGCGTGACGGCTGATCGCGCCTCGCTGGCGCAGGCGGTGCTTAACCTGCTCGCCAGCGCCATCGACCAAAGCCCGGTGGGCAGTACAGTGGTGATTTCGGCGCAGCTGCTCGACGATGGCGGCATCGCCATCCATGTGCGCGACAGCTCCAATCACGCCGTTGATATGGCCGAACGCTTCGTGGTGTTCCGTGATGGTCTGAGCAAGACCGGCCAGGCGCTGGCACCGGTTCGCTCGAGCGTTGGTCTCGCGCTCACTCGCTCGCTGCTGGCGGTCAATGCAGTCTCGCTTTCGGTCGATCCGGCCGGCCAAAATGGTGTGCTCTTCTCGCTCCGAATTCCCGCCGATCTCGTGGACAACCTGCCGACCGACTAGCGGAAGGTCTTTCTTCCCACCGGATAGACGCTTAGGCGAAAAGTTTAGCGCCCAATGCGGGTGCACCAGCGCGCAACTTTGCCTATACCTAGCGAAAGGCGCCGAGCCGCGCCGACCTCTGGGAGACAGATATGAGAGTGACCAAGTCTTTCGCGCTGGCCAGTGCCGGTTTGCTTTTGGCCACCAGCCTTGCGTTCGCGCAATCGACCGAAATCCGCGTCGGCGCACCGCTTGAGCCGCCAGCGCTCGACCCGACGGCCGGCGCTGCCGAGGCCATCGACGTCGTCGTCTATCAAAATGTCTTCGAGGGGTTGACCCGTATCGACCAAACCGGCGCGGTGCAGCCGGGTCTGGCTTCGGCGTGGACCGTCAGCGAGGACGGGCTCACCTATCGCTTCACGCTCAATGACGGCGTCACGTTCCACGATGGCACCGCGTTCGACGCGGAAGACGTGAAATTCACTTTTGAACGCATTCTTGCCGAAGACAGCGTCAATGCGCAGAAGGCGCTCTATGAAGCCATTTCGGCCGTCACCGTTGTCGATCCGCTGACCGTGGAATTCACCCTGTCGCGCCCCGACGGCCTCTTCCTTTTCAATATCGGCCGCGGCGATGCCGTCATCGTGGCGCCGGAAAGCGCAGCCAACAACGCGACCGACCCGATCGGCACCGGCCCCTTCGCCTTCGTGCAGTGGGATCGCGGCAGCCGCGTCATTCTCGAACAGTACGGCCCCTATTGGGGTGAGAAGCCGGCCCTGACCAAGGCGACCTATGTGTTCATCGGCGATACCGCCACGATGACCAATGCGCTGCTCGCCGGCGATGTCGACGGCACCTATAACTTTGCCGCCGAGGCCCTGCCGGTGTTTGACGGCAATCCGCAGTTCAAGGTGCTGGTTGGTTCGACCGAGGGCGAGACGATCCTTTCGACCAACAACGCCAAGTCGCCCTTCGACAAGCTCGAAGTGCGCCAGGCCATGGCGCATGCCCTCAATCGCCAGGAAATCATCGATGGAGCGACCTACGGCTATGGCGTGCCGATCGGCAGCCATTTCGCCCCGCACCACCCCTATTATGTCGACCTGACCAACACCTATCCCTATGACCTCGACAAGGCGCGGGAACTGCTTGCTGAGGCCGGTTATCCCGATGGTTTCTCGGCCACCCTGAAACTGCCACCAGTGAACTATGCTCGCGTTTCCGGCCAGATCATTGCCAGCGAGTTCGCCAAGGTAGGCATCAAGCTCGAGCTGATCAACATGGAGTGGGCGCAATGGCTGGAAGACGTCTTTGCCAACAAGGACTTCGACCTGACCATCATCAGCCATGTCGAACCCTTCGACATTGGCATCTATGCCAATCCCGACTACTATTTTGGCTACAACAATCCTGAAGTGCAGGCCCTCAACGAGACGCTCAATGCCACGACCGACGAGGCCAAGCGCAAGGAGCTGGCACAACAGATGCAGACCATCATCGCCCAGGATGCGGTCAACGGCTTCCTCTTCGAACTCGCCCAGACGGGCGTCTGGAACGCCAAGCTCGAAGGCATGTGGCAAAACGCGCCCGTCGAAGGCGTGGTCCTGCGCGACGTCCATTGGGTTGAATAGAAACTTCGACGCCGAGGGCATACTGGACATTTCCAGCCTGTCAGCACCCCCTCCCAACCTCCCCCGTCAAGGGGGAGGTGCCGCTTCCAGTTTTTGGCACTATCTGATCAAGGCCACCGGCCCGTCACCCTCCCCCTTGCGGGGAGGGCTGGGGAGGGCGGGCGGAGCCACGGCATGCGGGGCTCGCACCCCATGACCCTCTACATCCTCCGCCGCATTTTCGGTTTCCTCGTCACACTGCTGATCGCCGCTGCCGTCATCTTCCTGCTGCTCGATCTCCTTCCCGGCGATCCCGCGCGCTTCGTCCTCGGCATCAATGCCACGCCCGAAGCGGTCGCAGCGCTGCGCCTGCAGATGGGGCTCGATGACCCAGCCTTAGTGCGCTTCGGCAATTGGCTCTTCGGCATGCTGCGCGGCGACTTTGGTCTTTCGCAGACGCAGAAGCTGCCCGTCGCCGGTCTGATCGCCGAGCGTATGTCCGTCACCCTGCCGCTGACGCTCTTCGCCATGGTGATTTCCGTCGCCATCGGCTTGCCGCTCGGCATTCTGGCCGCGCGCCATCGCGGCAAGCTCATCGATACCGCGCTCATGGTGCTCGCGCAGACCGGCGTCGCTATACCCAATTTCTGGTTCGGCATGCTGCTCACACTGCTCTTCGCTGTCACCCTGCGCTGGCTGCCGCCAGGCGGGTTTACGCCATGGAACGAAGACGCCTGGGCCTCGCTGCGCGGCCTCGTGCTGCCCAGCCTCGCGCTCGCCCTGCCCCAGGCTGCCATTCTGGCGCGCGTCATGCGTACGGCACTGGTCGATGTTTCGACGCAGGATTTCATCCGCACTGCCCGCGCCAAGGGCATGACCTTTGGCGAGGCGCTGTGGCGCCATGGCGTGCGCAATGCGCTACTGCCCGTCCTGACCATTCTCGGGCTGCAATTCGCCTTCCTCATCGCCGGTACGATCATCGTCGAAAACGTGTTCTACCTGCCGGGCCTCGGCAGGCTGATCTTCACCGCGATTTCCGAGCGTGATCTCGTGCTGGTGCGCAGCGCCACGATCATTCTCGTGCTCGTCGTCAGCTTCACCATGCTCGTTGTCGACCTCGCCTATGGCCTTGTCGATCCGCGTTTGCGGGAGCGGCGGATATGATCTGGCGCAACATCCTGAAACATCCCGGCCTTGCCATTGGGCTCACCGCCACAGTGCTTTTCGCGCTTCTCGCGCTGCTCTCGCTCGTCTGGACGCCCTACCCTATCGCCGACATCTCTATCGCTCGGCGCTTTGCGACGCCGGGACCGGAGCATTGGCTGGGCACGGACCAACTGGGCCGCGACATGCTTTCGCTGATCATGTCGGGCACACTGACGAGTTTTACCGTCGGCGCCATGGCCGTCCTCATCGGCGCTGGTATCGGCGTGCCGCTGGGGCTCGCTGCCGCCATTTATGGCGGGCCGGTCGAATGGGTGGTGCTGCGCTTCTCCGATCTCGCCTTTGCCTTCCCGGCCGTGGTCATCGCCATTCTCATCGCCACGCTGATGGGACCCGGCGCCAGCAATGCGGTGATTGCCATCGGCATTTTCAATGTGCCGGTTTTTGCGCAGGTGGCGCGCGGCGGCGCATTGGCCATTTCGACGCTCGATTTCGTGGCCGCCGCGCGTCTGGCAGGCCTCAGCAAGCCGATGATCGCCCTGCGGCATCTCCTGCCCAATATTGCCAGCCTCATTATCGTGCAGGGCACGATCCAGCTCTCCCTCGGCATTCTCGCTGAAGCCGGCCTCTCCTATATCGGCCTCGGCACGCAGCCTCCCGCCACGAGTCTGGGGCTGATGTTGCGGGACGCGCAGAGCCTGTTCCTGATCCATCCCTGGCTCAGCCTCGCCCCGGGCCTTGCCATCGTCGTCATCGTGATCGCGCTCAACATTGCTGGCGACGGCCTTCGCGATGCGCTTGACCCGCGCCTACGCAATCGAGGGTTGGCCAATGTCGCTGGTTGAAATCACAGGACTCACGATCAGTTTTGGCGGCAAGCCGGCGGTCTCGGACCTATCCCTGACCATCAACAAGGGCGACCGTTTCGGTGTCATCGGCGAGAGCGGTTCGGGCAAGTCGCTGACGGCCTTGGCCATCACTGGTCTCCTGCCCGAAAACGCCGAGGTTTCCGGCAGCATTCGCTTCGATGGTGCTCCCCTGCCCCAAGACGAAAAGGCCATGGCGCGGCTGCGCGGCCAGCGCATCGGCATGGTTTTCCAGGAACCGATGACGGCGCTCAATCCGCTGATGCGGGTTGGCGACCAGATCGAGGAAGCGCTCAAGCTGACCGGCCATGATGGCGATAGCGCCATCGCCTCACTCCTTGATGAAGTGGGGCTTGAAGCACGCCATGCCGAGCGTTTTCCGCATCAGCTTTCGGGCGGGCAGCGCCAGCGCGTGATGATCGCCATGGCGCTGGCGAGCGCACCAGACCTGATGATTGCCGATGAACCCACCTCGGCCCTCGACGTCATCACACAGCGCATGGTGCTCGATCTCATCAGGGAAATCTGCGACCGGCGGCAGATGACGCTGATCTTCATCAGTCACGATATGCGGGCCGTCGCCGCTCTCTGCGATCGGATTGCCGTGTTGCGCGGTGGCAAGCTTGTCGAAAGCGGTTCGGTAAAAGAGGTGCTGTCACGGCCGGCTGAAGCCTATACGCAAAAACTGGTTGCGGCGACGCGCATGGCGCCGCGCCAGGGCGAACCGCACGTGGCCGACAAGGCCTTGCTGAAGGTCAACCATCTGACGCGGGCCTTCTCGCAAGGCGGCTTTTGGCGCTGGGGGCAGCAGCCCTTGCTGGCGGTGAACAATGTCAGCTTCAGCGTTTCTGCCGGCGAATGCCTCGCGCTGGTTGGCCCATCCGGCTGCGGCAAGACCACGCTCGCCCGCATGATCGTCGGCCTCGACAGCGCCACTTCGGGCCAGATGCGCTTTGAAGGCACGTCCTATCGCGGCAGCGACTTACCGCCGGCTCGCCGCGCCGATCTCTCGCTGGTGTTCCAGGACCCATTCGGCAGTTTCAATCCGCGGTTGAGCATTGCCCAATCGCTTGGCGAGCCCTTGCGACTCGTACCGGGCCTCGACCATGGCGAACACGAACAGCGGCTTGTCGATGCGATAGAATCTGTCGGCCTCGAACGGGGCATGCTCGCCCGCTTCCCACATGAATTTTCCGGCGGCCAGCGGCAGCGCCTCGCCATAGCCCGTGCGCTCGTCACAAGGCCCAGTCTCGTCGTGCTCGATGAGCCGGTTTCGGCGCTCGATGTTTCGGTGCGCGGCGATGTGCTTGATCTCTTGGCGCAGCTGCAGAACCAGTTTGGCCTCACCTACATAATCATCAGCCACGACCTCGACATGGTCGCCGCCATGGCAGATCGTGTGCTGGTGATGGAGGCCGGAAAAATCGTCGAAGAGGGCAAGCCCGCAGCCCTGTTCGCAGCGCCACAGCACCGGCTGACCAGGGCCCTGATGCAGGCTCGCCTGCCGGACGTCGCAGCCTAGTCGGCCTTGTGCAGCTGATGGAGCAGAACGGCTGCCACGGCGAGGTTTTCGGGCATTGCCTCGATTACTTCGTCATACTCGGCCCATTCCTCCTCGCCCGCCGTATCGTCAGGCTTGGTATCGGGCGAAGACAACATCAGGCCTGAAGCGAGCAGCATGGCGGCCTCGCCGCGGGCGTCGTCGCTGGTTTCGCGCAAAAACTCGTCCCAGTAGTCGAAGCGCAGCAGCATGGCTTGCTGGAAGCCCGCCATCCAGACCTGCCAGACGACCTCGTCGGTCTCTTCGTCCACCTCGTAGAGCGGCGCATATTCGCCGGCGCTGAGTTCGCCCTCGATCTCGGCAAGACGTGCCACGATCAATGCTTCCAGCTCCCCGGTGCCGGGCTTGGCGCCATCGCGCTCGTCAGCCAGCCATTCGAACGGCCACCATTCTTCGCGGGCAATCGGCTCAGGGCCGACAGCCAGACAGCACAGGAAACCATCAAGCTCGGAAAGCAGCATGGCCTCATCGCCGGCCTCGGCCAGGAGGTCTTCGAGGCGAACCAGGGATTCCGGCAGGTCGGTGAGTTCAGAGGTCATGGCAGTTTACGGTCCGCATCGCATTGAAGAGATGCGGACCTATACACGTCTAGCGCGTGTTGTGCAGCATGCCCTGGAAAGAACGATAGCTTGCCTTGGGCGTGCGCTGCTGCGTCTCATAATCGACATGCACGAGACCAAAGCGCTTGTTATAGCCTTCGGCCCATTCGTAATTGTCGAGCAGCGACCAGGCGAAATAGCCGCGCACATCGGCACCGGCTTCGCGGGCAGCGAGCACGGCCTTGAGGTGCTCATCGTAGTATTTTACGCGGCGCGGATCGTCGTCGCCCTCGACCTCGGCCATGCCGTTCTCGGTCACGTAGAGCGGGATCTTGGTGTATTCGTTTGAGACGCGCACCAAGAGGTCCGACAGGCCCTTGGGGTAGATTTCCCAGCCGATATCGGTCTGTTCGAGTTGGCCCTTGATCTGGGCGAAGGGACGGCCGGGTTCGGTGGAGGCCTTGTAGAGGCCGCGGGTATAGTAGTTGATCCCCAGCCAATCGAGCGGGCGCGACACGACGGACATGTCGGCCTGATAATTGGCCGGCAGATAGGGCGCGAGCCATTCGGTCAGTTCAGTGGGATACTGACCCTTGAGGACGCCGCCGAGATACCAGCGATTGAACAGCGCATCGCCGATATTGCAGGCGGCCTTGTCTTCTTCGCTGTCGGTTGCCGGCTCGGACTTTTCGAGGTTGAGCACGATGCCGAGATTCTTCGTACCGGTGGCGCGCAGGGCGTCGATGGCGGTGCCGTGGGCAAAGAGCACGTGGTGCATGGCGCGCGCGGCGGCGCGCATGTCGCGATAGCCGGGGGCGTGAATGCCGAGGAAATGGCTAAGGAAGGCGACGCACCAGGGCTCGTTGATAGTTGCCGTGGCGGCAAGGCGGTCGCCGAACTTTTCGCCGACCAGCGTCGCGTAGTCGCCGAACCAGTTGGCGATGTCGCGGTTCATCCAGCCGCCGCGGTCCTGCAGGGCCGAGGGCAGGTCCCAGTGGTAGAGCGTCGCGTATGGCTTGAGGCCCCGCTCGAGCATGCCGTCGATCAGGCGATCGTAGAAGTCGAGGCCGGCCTGGTTGATGGCGCCGGTGCCTTCGGGGATCAGGCGCGGCCAGGAAAGCGAAAAGCGATAGGCGTCAAAGCCGCCATCGCGAATGAGATCGAGGTCCTGCGGCCAGAGTTCGTAGTGATTGCAGGCGTTGAGGCCCGTATCGCCATTGTGGACATTGCCCGGGGTCGCCGAGAACGTGTCCCAGATCGAGGTGCCGCGACCATCGCGCTGACCGCCTTCGATCTGATAGGCGGCCGTAGCGACGCCAAAGGTGAAGTCCGGACCAAAATCCTTACGATCTATCGAAAACATAAGCCCTCCGCCGGGCGCTGCGCCCTTGTTGGACTAGCCGGATAGCCTGTTCGGAAAAGTCATGCAATCGATTTCAGCAATCGATTTCGGTGCGAGAATCCGCCTAGAACTGCGCCTTGCTGACTGGCATGCCAGCAACCAGCCTTTGCGCGATCAGACGATACGCGGAAGCCTCGGCACCGGTTGGGTCCGCCGACACGGGCGGCACGCCGGCGTCGGAGTTTTCGCGGATCGACATAACCAGCGGGATGGCGCCGAGGAAGGGTACCTCCAGACGCGCAGCCGCCTTTTCGGCGCCGCCGGTGCCAAAAATATCGTAACGGTTACCGGTATCTGGGGCGATGAAATAGCTCATGTTTTCAATGAGCCCCAGGATGGGCACAGACATGCGGCGGAGCATGTCGATGGCCTTTTGGGCGTCTATGAGCGCCAGGTCCTGTGGAGTCGAGACGATGACGACGCCATCGACGATGGTCTGCTGGAAAAGGCCGATATGGATGTCGCCGGTGCCGGGCGGCAGGTCGATGACGAGGACGTCGAGATCGCCCCAATCGGTTTCGCGCAGGAGTTGGCGGAGGCCGGAGGTGGCCATGGGACCGCGCCAGACGACGGCCTGGCCGGGGACGAGCATCGAGCCGATCGACATGACCTTCAGGCCAAAGGCCTCGTGCGGCGCAAAAATGCCGTCGTCGCGCAGGGCGGTTCGGCCTTCGATACCCAGCAGTTTGGGAATGGAGGGGCCGTAGAGATCGGCGTCGAGCATGCCGACTTTCAGGCCTTCGGCGGCGAGGGACAGGGCGAGATTGACCGAGGTGGTGGACTTGCCGACGCCGCCCTTGCCCGAGCCGACGGCGATGATGCGGCGGACGCCCTTCACCCGGGTCTTGCCCTGCGGCTGGGGGGAGCCGTGGGAGAATTTAGGGCCGGCCTGCTTTTCCGAGGTGATGGAGACCATCACCTTGCGGGTGCCGGAGAGGGTTTTCACCGCTTCGATGGCGGCTTCGCGAGCGGGGCCGAAGGCGGCTTCCATGCCCTGCGGCACGCCGACGGCAAAGGCGACGGCGCTGGGGGTGACGATGATTTCTGAAAGGCCGGAAAAACTCGCGAGGTCACCGCCGCCGGGGATTTCCACGGCGTTCAGGGCGGCTTTGATGCGGGCTGCGAGTTCGGTATCGGCCATTTGGGTCTCGAAAAAAGAGAAAGACCTCACCCAGGCGCATTACGAGGGCGAGGCCTTCAAAGGCATGGCTTCGAAAATTATCCGAAGCCAATCAATGGATTGCGACGATCCCTAGAGGATCGACTGGCCCGTGGCCTTCCAGTCCTTGAGGAAGCCCTCGATGCCCGCATTGGTCAGCGGGTGGTTCGCGAGCTTCTTGATCACGTCGGGCGGGATGGTGGCGACGTCGGCGCCGGCAAGGGCAACCTGGGTCACGTGGTTGGGCGAACGGATCGAGGCGGCCAGGATCTGGGTCTCGAACTGGTAGTTGTCGTAGATCGTGCGGATGTCTTCGATCAGCTGCACGCCATCGAGGTTGATGTCATCCAGGCGGCCGAGGAAGGGCGAGATATAGGTCGCGCCGGCCTTGGCAGCGAGCAGGGCCTGGTTGGCCGAGAAGCAGAGCGTGACGTTGGTCTTGACGCCCTTGTCCTTGAAATACTTGGTTGCCTTCAAGCCGTTAAGGGTGAGCGGCAGCTTGATGACGACGTTGGACGCGATCTTGGCGAGGTGTTCGCCTTCGGCAACCATGCCGTCGAATTCGAGGCTGGCGACTTCAGCGGAAACCGGGCCGGGAACGATGGCGCAGATTTCGGCAATGACTTCCTTGAAGTCGCGGCCGGACTTTGCGATCAGCGACGGGTTGGTGGTGACGCCGTCGAGGAGACCGGTTTCATAGAGTTCCTTGATGGCGGCGGTGTCTGCAGTATCGACGAAGAACTTCATCGTTCCCTCCTAAAATCTCTGCCAAGTGGCCTTTGGCCAAGGTGTAGCATGGCGGCAGCGTGCCGCAAGCGAAGACAAGTGCAGGGACTTGAAAACCAATGCTGCTTTCCGGTCCCCACCCAATTTATCGGGATGCCCCGAGGAAAGCGGCCGCGAGGTCTCCCACGCGATCTTCCGGAATGCCGGCAACGTTGATGCGGCTATCCCCGGTCATATAGACCCCGTTTTCGGCTTTAAGATGTTCGACGGCGTCGTTGCTGAGGCCGAGCAGCGAGAACATGCCGCGATGGTCGGCGACGAAGTCGAAATCGGTGGAATTGGAGCGTTCGCGGATCGCATCTGCGAGCTTTTTCCGCAATGAAATCATGCGGTTACGCATGATCGCCAGTTCTTCTTCCCACTCGGCGCGAAGCGCTTTGTCCTCGAGAATGGTGCGGATGATCTCGGCACCGTGATCGGGGGGCTGGGAATAGGCGCCGCGGATGATGTTCAAGAGCTGCGAATTTGTAATATCCGCTTCTTTTTCATCGCGAGCGATGAGAATGGCGGCGCCGACGCGCTCACGATAGAGCCCGAAATTCTTCGAGCCGGAGAATGCTACCAGAGCTTCGGGCACCGTGGATAGAATCTTGCGCGTGCCATAGGCGTCGGCTTCGATGCCATCGCCAAAGCCGAGATAGGCGAGATCGACGAAGGGCAGCGCGCCGGTGCAAGCGAGGCTGGCGGCGACCTGGTCCCACTGTTCGTTGGAAAGGTTCGCGCCAGTCGGGTTGTGGCAGCAACCGTGCAACAGCACGACGTCGCCAGCGCCCAATTTATCAAGCGTTGCCAGCATTTCGGCGAACTTTACGCCGCGCGTTTCCGTATCGAAATAGGGGTAAGTCGCGACCTTGAGGCCGGAATTGATGGCGATCGGGTTGTGGTTGGCCCAGGTCGGGTCCGACACATAAACCGTGGCGCCGGGGCGGGCACGGTTGATGAGCTGCATCAAGACCCAGAGCGAGCCAGTGCCGCCCGGCGCCTGCGCGATGCGGACGCGGGAGCGATCGACGCTACCGGCCAGAACCAGGTCGAGCACCGAGGTGCCAAAACCCTTATTGCCGGCGATGCCGAGGTAAGTCTTTGTTTTTTCGTTCGAAAGGATTTTCTCTTCGGCTTTGCGCACCGAGGTCATGACCGGGGTCACGCCCTTTTCGTCTTTGTAGACGCCGACGCCGAGGTCGATCTTGGTGGAACGCTGGTCAGCAGCAAACTCGCCCATGAGCGCAAGAATCTTGTCGCCAGGGGCCTTGGAGAGGGTTTCGAACATTTTTTCGGAAGTCCGGTGAGAAGGCGCCGTCTTTATAGGCGGCTGGGGGATTTTTGCAATCTTTTGGGACCTTGTCGGCGACACGAAACCTCGTGGTTCGACAAGCTCACCATGAGGTTTCTACTGGGGTTTTCGGATGCCCGATTTTTCCAGTTCAGCGATCAATTGCGGAACGATTTCAAAGAGATCGCCAATCAGCGCTACATCGGCGATTTTCACTAGGGGCGCTTCGGGATCGGTATTGATGGCGAAAATCTTCTTGGCACCCTGGATGCCGGCGAGGTGTTGGAGGGCGCCGGAAATGCCGATGGCGATGTAAAGGTCCGGGGCGATGATCTTGCCGGTCTGGCCGATCTGCCAATCATTGGGGGCGTAGCCGGCGTCGACCGCAGCGCGGGTGGCACCGACTGCGGCGCCGAGGGTTTTGCCAAGCTTTTCAATGAGTTGAAAACCTTCGGCGGAGCCGACGGAGACGCCGCCGCCGATGACGATCTGGGCCGTAGCGAGATCGGGCGTGTCGCTTTCAGTACGGTGGGCAGCGAGGAAGCGGGCGGCGGAAGTCACTGTTAGGTCTAGGTTTTCGACCGGGGCAGCGTTGCCCGAGGCGGCTGGGCGGAAAGCCGAGGCGCGGAAAGTGAGGAGGTGCTGGGGCTGTGGGTCGGTGACCGTCTCAAGCGCGTTGCCGGCGTAAATCGGGCGCGTGAAGCGGTTGGTACCGAGGATTTCGACAATGTCGGTGACCGGCTGAATATCAAGCTTGGCGGCGAGGCGCGGGATGACGTCCTTGCCCACCGAGGAGGCACTGGCGCTAACAGACTGGTAGCGTTGAGCGAGGCTTTCGAGGGAATTGGCGATGGATTCGGCCGTTTCGGCCGCCTTCACCACTTGGACTATCCGAACACCGGCGATTTGAGCGGCTGATGCAGCGATGTTGCCGGGGTTTTCGGCGACGACGAGAACGTCGACGGGCCCAAGTTGGCTCGCGGCCGCAACCAAGCGGGCGGTGGCGGGCGAGAGTTCACCCTTGTCGTGATCGGCAAGCAGGAGAACCGACATCAGAGCGCCTCCATCTCGTTGACTTCGGAAGCGATGGCGGCGGCAAGGTCGGAAACCGAGCCTACGGTCTTGCCGGGGACACGTTCGGCGGGCGGGGATATCTTTTCGATCGTGAGGCGCGGGGCGAGATCGACGCCGAAGGTGTCGGCCGGGCGCACGGCGAGCGGCTTCGAGCGTGCCTTCATCACCATCGGAAGGGCGGCGTTGCGCGGGGTGTTGAGGCGGAGGTCGGCGGTGACGACGGCGGGGAGCGGCAGAGCGATGGTTTCGCGGCCGTAGTCGACTTCGCGGGTGACTTCGAGCTCATTGCCTTTCACCACGATTTCCGAGGCGAAGGTGGCCTGGGGGCGATTGGTGAGGGCGGCGAGCATCTGGCCGACGTGGTTGGAATCGTCGTCCACGGCCTGTTTGCCCAAGAGGATCAGGTCGGGTTGTTCTTCCTCGGCCACTTTTGCCAGAAGCTTGGCGATGGTGAGGGTTTCGAGGGCTGCGTCGGTTTCGACGAGAATGCCGCGATGGGCACCCATAGCGAGGGCCGTAAGAATGACGTCATTGCTCTGCTTGGGGCCGACGGAGACGATGACCACTTCGCTCGCCTGACCTTTTTCGGCCAGTTGCACGGCGGCTTCCACCGCGTGCTTGCAGAAGGGATTCATCGACATGCGTACGCCAGTGGTCTCTACGCCGGCTCCATCGGGACGGACGCGGATGCGGACATTGTGGTCGACGACGCGCTTGACGGCGACGAGGATTTTCATGGGCGGCTCCGAATTTGGGGGTTCAATGGCAGGTTGAGCCGGGACGGGCAAGGCGCGGGAGGGGAATTTCGGTTCGGTCGCGAGGGGAATGTTAGAAAGGGGTGCCTGAACTCCAATCCGTCGTCACTACCGGGCTTGTCCCGGTAGTCCATGCAGAGGCGAGATGGATTGCCGGGACAAGCCCGGCAATGACGGTAACTTTGGGGTTGGGGGACAGATGACCCGGTGGCCCTCCGGCCAAAATCTGCGTGCAAGCATTGACGCCACACGTTGGGGCAGAGACACTGTCTCATCCCCATCTGCTTTGGACTTGTTATGCCTATCCTCAACCGCATTGCCGAATTTCATGATGAAATCACCGCCTGGCGACGGGATTTGCATCAGCATCCGGAAGTGCTGTTCGAGGTGCATCGGACGGCCGGGATCGTGGCGGAAAAGCTCAAGGCGTTTGGCGTCGATGAGGTGGTGACCGGGCTCGGGCGCACGGGCGTTGTCGGCATCATCAATGGGCGGACCAATACCAGCGGCAAGACCATTGGCCTGCGCGCCGATATGGATGCGCTGACGGTGACGGAGAAGACCGGGGCCGCCTATGCCTCGACCAATCAGGGCAAGATGCATGCCTGTGGGCACGACGGGCATACGGCGATGCTGCTGGGTGCGGCAAAATATCTGGCCGAGACGCGGAATTTTGATGGGCGCATTGCGCTGATCTTCCAGCCGGCCGAAGAGGGTGGCGGCGGCGGCAAGGTGATGCTTGACGACGGCCTCATCGAAAAATTCGACATTTCCGAATTTTACGGGATGCACAATTGGCCGGGCATGCCAGTGGGGCATTTCGGCATTCGCCATGGTGGGATCATGGCTGCGACGGATCGGTTCTACATCACCATTACCGGCCAGGGTGGGCACGCGGCGCGGCCGCAGCAGACGGTCGACCCGATCATCGTCGCCGCGCAGATGGTGACGGCGCTGCAGACGATCGTCTCGCGCAACCTCGATCCGCTGGAATCGGCGGTGCTGAGCGTGACGATGATCGAGGCGGGTGAAGCCGACAATGTGATTTCGCAGACAGCGAAGATTACCGGCACGGTGCGCACGCTTGATGGCGGTGTGCAGGATTTTATCGAGGCGCGGCTCGGGGAGATCGTGCCGCAGTTTGCGCAGAGTTTTGGCGCGAGCGCGGTGATCCGCTATGCGCGGGGTTATCCGGTGACGGTCAACTCGGCGCGGGAAGCGGACTTTGCGGCGGCTGTGGCGAGCGAAGTTGCCGGCGCGGAGCGGGTGGACCGGAATACGCCGCCGTCCATGGGCGGGGAGGATTTCTCCTTCATGCTCAATGAGCGGCCGGGGGCTTATATTTTCATCGGCAATGGGAATTCGTCGGAGCTGCATACGGATACGTATGATTTCAATGACGAGGCTATTCCGGTGGGGACGAGCTATTGGGTGAGGCTGGCGGAGACGGCGCTGAAGGTTTCGTAACCTCCACTCCCACTGCATGTACCTGATATCTCAAGATGGGCCCCGGCCTTCGCCGGGGTGACAACCGGGGTTGGGATAAGTGCCGGTCCCTGCCGCCGCGTCATTCCCGCGAAAGCGGGAATCTCAACGCACGGAAACAGAGATTCCCGCTTTCGCGGGAATGACGCCGTGTTTTTGGTGGGTTCGGGGTGAGCGCCCCGGTGCTACAAACTCAAGATATACAGCCATCCCGAAATCGTCACGGCTGAGAGCACCGTGGCGATGAGGATGGTGTTTGTCGCGACGCTCACCCCGCGATCG
Organism: Devosia sp. LjRoot3; assembly: GCF_964252865.1. NCBI lineage: Bacteria > Pseudomonadati > Pseudomonadota > Alphaproteobacteria > Hyphomicrobiales > Devosiaceae > Devosia > Devosia sp. LjRoot3. The sequence goes on along the minus strand of NZ_CAXUPK020000001.1, from coordinate 192,567 downwards.
TAGTACGTCGCGAAAACATAGATATTGACGCCCGCCGGCATGGCCGAGAGCAAAATGCCGTAGCGGGCGATTTCGAGTGGGACGTGCAGGACCCAGACCATCAGCACATAGGCGATGGCGGGGTGCAGGATCAGTTTTATGAGGGAGGCGACGAGCGCCTGCTTCCAGTTTTCCGAGAGCTTGAATTCGACCAGGGCGCCGCCGATGCCGAAAAGGGCGGCGGGGACGACGGCCTGGCTCATCATGACGAAGAAGGCTTCGGCCGGTTCGATCAGCTGGATTTCGAGCAGTGAGCCGATGATGCCTGCGGCGATGCCCCAGATCAGCGGATTGGAAACGACGCGGCGGAAGGCGACGACGAGAGTCTTGCCCAGCGGCTGGCCGTCGCGCTTGACCAGTTCCATGGTGACCATGCCGACAGTGAGCAGGATGGCGCCATGGAGGCCGATGATGGAGAGGGTGACCGGGAGGGCGCCATCGCCATAGGCACGGGTGAGGATGGGCAGGCCCACAAGCACGGTATTGGTAAAAGTGCCGGAAAAGCCGGCGGCGACGCTTTCGCCCGGGCGATTGCCGAAGCCGCGGCGCGCAATGAAAATGCCCACGGCGAAACAGACGAAGGCGCCCAGGTAGAAGGGGCCGATGATCGACAGATTGAAGGCCGACCTGAAATCACTCGTCGAAATAGAGTAGAAGAGGAGGCAGGGCGTCGCGAAATTGTTCACGAAAGCGATGAGGCTTTTGACGCCTTCGGCCGGATAGAGCCGCTTGAGCACGGCGACATAGCCCAGGCCCATGAGGGCGAAAATGGGCAGGATGACGAAGATAATGTCGAGCATTGGCCGAGGATCCGGGCCGGGAAGGCAAAGGAGGCCTAGACCCTTGGCGTGGCTTGGTCAACCTTGATCTTGTATGGAAGAATTGCCTCACACACCATGGCATTCCCCCGAAAGCGGGAATCCCTGTTTCGGGGGTGAGATTCCCGCTTTCGCGGGAATGACGCAGTGGTTTTGTAGGAAGGCTTCGTGCTTCGGCCGTGGGCTAGCGTCACGCCACCAAACGAAACAAATCCTGTTCCAAAACGAAAGCAAATGACTTACATACGAACCATTCTTGGAGCGAAGCGATATGAGTGAGTCAGTGCTGGATCTGTTCGTCATCGGCGGCGGCATTAATGGGGCCAGCGTGGCGCGCGATGCGGTGGGGCGCGGGTTTTCGGTTGGCCTTGCCGAGATGAACGATTTTGCTTCGGGCACGAGCTCGGCGGCGACCAAGCTGATCCATGGCGGGTTGCGCTATTTGGAACACTACGAATTCCGGCTGGTGCATGAGGCGCTGGCGGAGCGCGAGATTCTTTGGGCGGCGGCGCCGCATATCATTCGGCCGCTGCGCTTCGTGCTGCCGCATCACAAGGGACTGCGGCCAGCAATGGTGCTGCGCACGGGCCTCGCCATGTATGACTATATGGGCGGACGAAAGCTGCTGCCGCCGACCAAAACGCTTGATCTGACACGGGATGTCACCGGAAAGCCGCTGAAGCCGGGTTTCAGGCTCGGGTTCGAATATTCGGATTGCTGGGTCGATGATGCGCGCTTCGTCGTGCTCAATCTGCGCGATGCGGCCAACAAGGGCGCGAAAATCTATCCGCGGACGAAGGTGACTTCGGCGCGAAAGGAAAACGGCGCCTGGACGATTTCGCTTGAGGGCGAAGGCGGCACGCAGACGGTGCGCGCCAAGATGATCGTCAATGCGGCGGGGCCGTGGGTCGACAATGTTATCAATGGCGTGATGGGCAAGAACGGGGCGCATAATGTGCGACTGGTTCAGGGCAGCCATATCGTGGTGAAAAAGCTCTATGACCACGACCGCTGCTACATTTTCCAGAACGGCGATGGGCGGATCATTTTTGCCATTCCCTACCAGGATGATTTTACGCTGATTGGCACCACGGACCGCGACTACAAGGGCGATCCGAAGGATGTCAAAATTTCTGCCGAGGAGACGGATTACCTGCTGAGTGCGGCGAGCGAGTATTTTGCGAAGCCCGTCACCAGGGACGAGATCGTCTGGGCATATTCGGGCGTAAGGCCGCTGTTTGACGATGGGGCCAGCGCGGCGCAGGAGGCGACGCGGGATTATGTGCTCAAGGTCGAGGGCGACAAGGCGACCGGAGCCGTCGTCAATGTGTTTGGCGGCAAGTTGACGACGTCGCGACGCCTGGCTGAATCGGTGCTTGAGAAGATCGAAGAGGTCTTGGGGAAGAAGCGCCCGGCCTGGACGAAGGTCAGCACCCTGCCCGGCGGCGATTTCGGGCCGCTCAGCTTTGACGCGGAAGTGCGGCGGCTGGGGCTCGACTATCCGGAATTGCCGGGGACGCTGCTGAAGCGGCTGATGCGGCTTTATGGCAGCAAGGCGCGGGTGTTGTTGGGCGATCGGAAGACCGTGGACGCACTGGGGCAGCATTTTGGCGCGGACCTTTATGCGGCCGAGGTCGATTATCAGGTTGAACATGAGTGGGCACGGACGGCACAAGATGTGCTGTGGCGGCGCACGAAATTGGGGCTACGGGTTGGCGCCGAAGATGTGGCGCGGCTTGAGGGGCATTTGGCCGCGTAGGCCCGGCGCGCACCGCGCTGTTCCCTCCCCTTGATGGGGAGGGAGACGAAGGAGCCAAGAGAGCTTCGCGAGAGGAGAATGCGTTGACAAATTTTGTGCTGGCGATCGATCAGGGCACGACGTCGAGCCGGGCGATTGTGTTCGATGGCGACCGGAAAGTGGTCGGGGTCGGGCAGAAGGAATTTTCTCAGATCTTTCCGCAGGATGGCTGGGTGGAGCACGATCCCGAGGAAATCTGGGAGAGTGTCGTCGCGACCATTAGGACCGCTCTGGGTGAGGCCAAGGTTGGTGCGGAGCAGATTGCCGCGATCGGAATTACCAATCAGCGCGAGACGGTTGTTGTCTGGGATCGGGCGACGGGGAAGCCGATCTACAATGCGATTGTCTGGCAGGATCGGCGGACTTCGGCGACTTGCGCGGAGCTGAAGCGCGCGGGGCATGAGGCGCTGTTTACCGAGCGGACGGGACTGCTGCTCGATCCCTATTTTTCGGGCACGAAGGTCAAATGGTTGCTCGACAATGTCGAGGGGGCGCGGGCTCGCGCTGAAGCGGGCGAGCTGGCCTTTGGGACGATTGATACGTTCCTCATCTGGCGGCTGACGGGCGGCAAGGTGCACGCCACGGACGCGACCAATGCGGCGCGGACGTTGATGTTCGATATCGGGCGCAATCAGTGGGACGAGGAGCTGCTGGGTATCCTTGGAGTACCGGCAAAGCTGCTGCCAGTTGTGAAAGATTGCGCGGATGATTTTGGGGTGACCGAATTGTTCGGCGCGCCGATCCCCATTCTTGGGGTGGCTGGCGACCAACATGCGGCGACGATCGGGCAGGCTTGCTTTGCGCCGGGGATGCTGAAATCGACCTATGGCACGGGCTGCTTTGCGGTGCTCAATACCGGACGGGATATGGTGCGCTCGCAGAACCGGCTGCTCACCACCATTGCCTATCGGCTGAATGGCGAGACGACTTATGCGCTTGAAGGTTCGATCTTCATTGCGGGCGCGGCGGTGCAGTGGATTCGTGATGGGCTGAAGCTGGTAAAGCACGCGAGCGAGACCGGGCCGCTGGCGCGGACTGCGGATCCGAGCCAGAACGTATACATGGTGCCGGCCTTTGTGGGGCTGGGGGCGCCGTGGTGGGATGCCGAAGCGCGCGGGGCGATTTTTGGCATTACCCGCAATACCGGCCCGGCGGAAATTGCCCGGGCGGCGCTGGAGGCGGTTTGCTACCAGACGCGGGACCTGCTGGAGGCCATGCACCGGGACTGGGCGCCGAGTGGCGATACGGTGCTGCGCGTCGATGGCGGAATGGTCGCTTCGGACTGGACCATGCAGTTTCTGGCCGACGTGCTCGATGCGCCGGTGGACCGGCCGACGATTCTGGAGACGACGGCGCTTGGGGTGGCGTGGCTCGCGGGCATGAAGGCCGGGGTGTGGCCTGATATGGACGAGTTTGCCGCTGGCTGGGCACGGGATCGGCGGTTTGAGCCGGCGATGGATGCGGATGAGCGCAAGGCGAAGGTCGCGGGCTGGGATGATGCGGTGCGGCGGGTGCTGACGGCTTAGCGCCTGCCGATACCCCCACCCTCATTCCCTCCCCACAAGGGGGAGGGAGGCGCAGGCTGAGAGTCCGCAGTTCCATCGTCTCCCTCCCCCTTGTGGGGAGGGATTAAGGGTGGGGGCGACAGCCACGATTTCCGAGTGTGTGAACACCCCTCCCCTTCCCTCCCCGTCAAGGGGAGGGTGTCAGATCGAGCATGAGGGGGAACCTAGCCTTCCTCGCCCTCAACGGTTGGGGCGGGTTCGTCGTCTTCGGCGGGGCTCGGCTGGTTGACGTTGGGATTGTCGCGCAGAAGCGTCGTCACTTCATTGTCGAGTGTGACCATGAAGCGCTCGATGCGGGTGCCGTTGGAGCCGAAGTCGTGGGGCGCGTTGATCGAGGCCGAGCGCATGTCGACCTTGGCGCCGGTGGGCGTGGGGGCGATGCGGAGGACGGCTTCTTCGCGCCAGCCGGGAATGGTGGCGATGCGGGCATTGATGCGGCCGGGCGTGCCATCAAGGCCGGGGGCGCGGGTCAGGCGGATATCCCAGCCTTCATTCTGCGCGAGCCGCTCGACCACGCCGAAGAGAGACACGACATCGAGCGGATAGGTGCGCGTCGTCGCATTGGGGAAGATGCGCGTCTGCTCGTCTGGGGTGATGAGCTTTGGCGGCGGCATTTTGGCCGTGTCGGGCAGGAAGAGTAGCGGCAGTTCGCCGCGCGGGACGGTGGCGATGTCGGTGACCGGAGGGTAGCGCCAGGCGTAGTAGCCATAATAGGCGAAGGGCGCGAGGCAGATGAGGCCGAGGAAGAGGCCCGAGAGGGCCTTGCCCCAGCCCTGGTCGCCGGAAAACCAGAGCCGGATGAGCGCCAAGAGGCCCACGAGCGCGGCGAGCGCCGAGACGATCAGCGCCAGAATGGCGACGGTGAAGAAGCTGGGCGAGTCGATCAGCCCCAGATGGTGCATGCCGACGGGCAGAATGACGAGCGGAATGGCAATTCTGCCAATCCGGCGGGCCCAGATGGCCGTTTTCGACGTTCTGATCAGTATGCGCACGAAGAGGCTTTTCCCTTGCTGGCGCCTGTTTTACGTCAAAGGTCTTGGGATTGTTTAAACTTGTCGCGATTTCGCCGAGCGAAACGCTGACTTAGGGGTAAAGGCGCGCGTTATGCCAGCCGGCATCGGGCGTTTCACGGGTGAAGCGGACGCGGTCATGGAGGCGGTATTCGCCATCCTTCCAGAATTCCATCATCGTGGGCAGAATCCGGAAGCCGGCCCAGTGGGCGGGGCGCACGACATCGGCAGTACCGATCTCGGCGGTGAGGGCTTCGACGCGGGCGATGAGGGTTTCGCGATTTTCGAGCGGGCGCGACTGCAGCGAGGCAGACGAGGCGATCTGGCTGCCGCGATGGCGTGAGGCGAAATAGGTGTCGGATTCGGTGGTACTGACGACTTCCACCGGGCCACGCAGGCGTACCTGGCGGCGCAGCGACTTCCAGTGGAAGACCGCAGCTGCCTGCGGATTGGCGAGGAGCTGGCGGCCCTTGTCGCTCTCGAAATTGGTGAAGAAGCAGAAGCCTCTCTTGTCGCGGGCATTGAGCAGGACCATGCGGACATCGGGCATGCCGGTCTCGTCGGCGCTGGCAATGGCCATGGCGTTGGGATCGTTGGTCTCGGCTTCCTGCGCGAGGGCAAACCACTCCTCGAATACGGCAAAGGGATCGAGGTCGGAACGGTTCCCGTCATCGAAAAGGCGTTCGGTGAGTGTCTGCAGCATCGTCATATTTCCCGGGCTTTTGGCCCTCTCAAACTGGACAAGCCGAGGGGGCGTGGCCATATAGGACTCGAATTGTGGGCGAAGCAACGCCCGACCCAAACAGATTGGACCAAATGCGCGATCCTTACACCGTGCTCGGGGTGCCGCGGTCCGCAAGCGAGAAGGACATCAAGTCCGCCTATCGCAAGCTGGCCAAGAAGTATCACCCCGATCAGAATCCCGACGACCCTTCGGCACATGGAAAATTTGCCGAGGCAACGCATGCCTATGACCTGCTCAATGACGCGGAAAAGCGCGGCCAGTTCGACCGCGGCGAAATCGACGCCGAGGGCAATCCGCGCTTTGCCGGCTTTGGCAATGGCGGCTTTGGCGGCGGCGCCGGCCGTGGCGCGCGGCCGGGTGCCGGTGGCGGCGCCGGCGGGTTTTCGGCCGAAGATATTTTGAAAGAGTTCATGAGCGGCTTTGGCGGCCAGCCGCGCGGCGGTGCACGCCCGGGTGGCGGCGCCGGTGGCGCGCAGTGGGACCCCTTTGCCGGTGGCGCAACGGGCGGCGCTGGCGCAGGGGCCGGTGCGCGCATGAAGGGCGATGATGTGGTTGTGAATGCGACCGTGTCGCTCGAAGATGCGCATAAGGCAGCTTCCGTGCCGGTGCGCATGCCTTCAGGCAAAATGCTGAATGTGAAACTGCCCGAGAAGGTGGAAGAAGGTCAGCAGATCCGGCTCAAGGGCCAGGGCACGGCCAATGCCTTTGGCGAGCCGGGCGATGCGCTGGTGACGGTGCGCTTTGAAAAATCAAAAGTGTTTCGGCGCGATGGGCATGATGTGCGCACCGATGTTTCGGTGACGCTTTATGAAGCCGTGTTGGGCGCGAAAGTGCGCGTGCCAACGCTCGATGGTTCGGTAGAACTGAACCTGCCGCCGGGTGTGGACACGGGCAAGGCGCTGCGCCTCAAGGGCAAGGGCCTTTATGGCGATGGCGATCTCTATGTGAACATCCGGGTGGTGCTGCCGCCGGGTGGCGATCCCGATCTTGAAGCGCTGGCGCGGTTTATGCGCGACCAGAAGCCGTACAAGGTGCGGGAGAGCTAAGCCTTGCCGGGAAGCGTCGTCGTTGCGCTGATCGTGGCGGCCGTGCTGATGGTGGGCGGGCTGGTGGTGCTCGGCATCCCCGGCGCGATCTATGCTGTGGTGACGGCGCCGGTTGCCGAGCTTTTGCGCGGACTGCCGGCCGGGAGCCTGCTCGGTGGCGATCGGGCCTGGCCGCTGGCGATCGTGATGACGCTGGCGGTGCCACCGGCACTGCCACTGGCGGTGTGGCTCGTGGGGTGGCTGCGGCCGGTCGCCGGGTGGATCGAGGCGGCGGCGTGGGTCGTTGGCGGGGTTTATCTCTGGGCGCTGGCGGTTGTGGTGGGGTTGAGTTTTTAGGGTTTTTGCGGTGGCGCTTGCGCGACACCTTCCCAAATTTCTACCCTTTGCAGATCGTCACCCTCGGGCTTGACCCGATGGCTCTACACTTGCCACACACAAGTTAAGTGAAGTGTCCTCGGGTCAAGCCCGAGGATGACGTGTGGTGGATGGGGGTGCGTCGGCGCAAAACGACGGCGGTAGGGTGCGGACCGCTCACCTACTCCCTTGGCGCCGCGGCTCTCTGCAATCTGTCGTTGATCGCTTCGCCGAGTCCTTCCTGCGGGATGGGCGCTACGGCAATTACTTGCGCTCCCGTCGCGTCCAACTCGTGCAGCATCGAGAAAAGGTTTCGCGCGGCTTCATGGAGGTCGGCTGACGGCGACAAATTCCGAACCCCCCCTGCAAAGCCAGCCTCCGGGCCAAAGGCCAAAAAAGCTTCCCCGGGCTGAGGAGTCGTGTCGAGCCGCATGGACGCGTTGGGGGCGTAGTGGCTCAGGAGCATGCCGGGGGCGGAGATCTTGGCGCCTTTGGCGGCGCGGGAGACCTTGCGGCCAAAGGCTTTTTCGATGTCTTCGCGGGCCAGAGCGCCAGCGCGGAGCTGGATGATGTTTTCGCCATCCACCGCCACGATGGTCGATTCAACGCCGGCCTTGCAGGCGCCGCCATCGAGCACTGGGACCTTGCCACCAAAACCACGGCGGACTTGCTCGGCCGTTGTCGGCGAGAGTTTTCCGGAGGGATTGGCCGAGGGCGCGGAGAGCGGGCGGCCGGTGGCGCGGAGGAGTGCCAGGGCGACCGGGTGGTCGGGCATGCGCAGGGCAACGGTGTCGAGGCCGGCGGTGGCGACATCGGCAAGGCCGTGGCCGGGGCGCAGGGGGACAACGATGCTGAGGGGACCGGGCCAGAATTTTTCGGCGAGGGCCCGCGCGAGCGGCGAAAAGATCGCGAGCTTTTCGGCCATTTCGAGATCGGCCACATGGGCGATCAGCGGATTGAAGCGGGGGCGGCCCTTGGTTTCATAAATCGAGAGCACGGCATCGGGATTGGTCGCATCGGCGCCGAGGCCGTAGACCGTCTCGGTGGGAAAGGCGACGAGATTGCCGGCGCGGAGGGACGCGGCGGCTTCGGCAATGGCCTGATCGTCGGGGAATGTGCTCATGGGCGGTGTTTGACAACAGGCGGGGCGCGCGTCAAGTCGGCGGGGCGCGGGCGAACGTTTGTCGCGTTTTCGCAGCGGAAAAGTGGTATGCCCTTTTCTTGCAAACGCTCCGAAGGCCACTGTGACCACGCTCCTTGTCAGCCAGACCAATTTTGCCGACCACCGGACGCCGCCCGGCCATCCCGAGCGGGCCGATCGCATCATTGCGGTCGAGGAGGCACTGGCGACGGAGGAGTTCAACCGGCTGGTGCGGCGCGAGGCGCCTTATGGCGACATTACGCTGGCCGAACTCGTGCATGACGAGCGCTATATGGCGCGGCTGCGCATGGCGCGGCCGGCCGAGGGCATCGGGCAGCTCGATCCTGATACCTATATTTCGGATCAATCGCTTTCGGCCGCGGCGACCGGCCTCGGTGGGGCCATGGCGGGGCTTGATGCCGTCATCATGGGCGAGGTGAACAATGCCTTTTGCGCCATTCGGCCACCGGGGCATCATGCCGAAATCGACCGGCCGATGGGGTTTTGCCTCATCAATACCGTGGCCATCGTGGCGCGCGAGGCGCAGCGCAAATATGGGGCTGAGCGGGTCGCGATCATTGATTTCGACGTGCATCACGGCAATGGCACGCAGGACATTTTTTATGACGATGCGAGCGTGTTCTACGCTTCGAGCCACCAGATGCCGCTGTTTCCGGGCACGGGGCATCCGAGCGAGCATGGCGTCGGCAATATCGTCAATACGGCGCTGAAGGCGCATACGGATGGCTCGGAGATGCGGGCGGCCTATAATGAGATCATCCTGCCGGCGCTCGATAATTTTGCCCCCGACCTGATCCTGATCTCGGCCGGGTTCGATGCGCATAAGCGCGACCCCCTGGCGCAGCTTGAATGGGAAGACCAGGACTTTGCCTGGGTCACCGGAAAGTTGATGGATGTGGCCGAACGCCGCTGTGGCAATCGGATTGTGTCGCTGCTCGAAGGTGGCTATGACCTCAAGGGCCTTGCCGGAGGCGTGCGCCAGCACGTGGCCATGCTGATGGACGGGGCGACGAGTTCTCTCAACTTTTAGGATGGCGCCATGGCCGAGATTGCCGAGGATGTGAAAACCCTGAGCTTCGAAGCGGCTTTGGAGCAGCTCGAACAGATCGTGCAGAAACTCGAAAGTGGCCGCGCGCCGCTGGCCGAATCCATTGCGATTTATGAGCGCGGCGAAGCGCTGAAGGCGCATTGCGAAATGCTGCTGAAGACGGCGGAAGCGCGGATCGAGAAGATTACGCTGAGCCGCGAAGGCAAGGCGGTCGGCACTGAGCCGCTCGACGCGAATTGAGATTTGCCTGATGTCGGCAGCGTCATTCCCACGAAAGCGGGAATCCCTGACCGGCAGAGTGAGATTCCCGCTTTCGCGGGAATGACGTGGCGGGACGGTAGGCACATTGGTCGACCGATGCCCCTGATGCAGAAAAGCCCAAAAGAATGACGACGAACAAGACGCTGCGCAATTTCCGTATTGTGCTTTGGGTGCTGGTGGCCGTGGCGGCTATTGGGGCGACGTTTCTTTATGTGTTTCGGCCGCCGCAGCGGCCGCTGGGGCTCAATGGACAGAGCTTTGCGCTGAATTCGTCGCAGGGCGGGACGTTCACCGAGAAGGATCTGGTGGGCACGCCGACGCTGCTGTTCTTCGGCTATACGTTCTGCCCCGATGTGTGCCCGACGACGCTGGCCGAAACCATGGCCTGGCGCACGGAACTGGGGCTGACGCCGGACGATCTTCGTATTGTCTTCGTCACCGTCGACCCCGAGCGCGATACGCTCGATATGGTGAAAAGCTATGTCGAAGGATTTGATCCCAGTGTGATCGGGCTGGTAGGGGATCAGGCAGCGACCGACCAGGTGAAGGCCGCGTTTGGCGTGTTTTCGGAAAAGGCGGGCGATGTCGAGAGCGAGTTCTATCTCGTCAATCACACGGCGCTGACGTTCCTGATCGACAAGAACGGCTCATTCCAAGGGACCGTCGCCTATGAAGAGGCGCAGGATACGGCGCTGGCCAAGGTCAAGCGGCTCGTCGGGCAGTGAGCACCCGCATTCGCCTCGATCTGGCGATTGAGCAGCGAAGGCTGCTTCCGAGCCGCGCGCGGGCGCGCGATGCGATCCTGCGCGGGACGGTGAGCGTCAATGGCGAGCCGGCCAGGAAGCCCAACCAGATGGTGGGGGCGGATGATGTCATCGCGCTCGATGATCCGGCCTCGGGCTTTGTATCGCGGGCAGCGCTGAAACTGGTGGCGGGGCTCGATGCGGGCGGGATCAGTGTCGAGGGGAAGGTGTGCCTCGATGTCGGGTCATCGACCGGGGGCTTCACGCAGGTTTTGGTTGAGCGCGGGGCGGCCAAGGTTTTTGCCGTCGACGTGGGGCATGACCAGTTGCATCGGCGGCTCAAGGGGCATCCGCGTGTCGTCAGCATTGAGGGTTTCAATGCGCGCGAGATTTCGCGCGAGGAAATCCCCGAGCCGGTGGACCTGCTGGTGTCGGACCTGAGCTTTGTGTCCGTCACAAAAGTCCTGGAGGCGCCGCTGGGGCTTTGCGCGCCGCGGGCGGACGCGGCGATCCTGTTCAAGCCGCAGTTTGAAGTCGGGCGCGATTTTGTCGGCAAGGGCGGAATTGTTACGGACGCGGAAGCCGTTGCGCGGGCGATGGGCGAGGTGATCGCCTTTGTCGAGGCGCAGGGATTTGCGCACCGGCTAAGCGTGGCCTCGCCGATTGCCGGCGGAGACGGGAATCTCGAGACGGTTTTGGTTTTTGGCCGGGGCTACCCGTAGACGCGCCAGGCGTCAAAGCTGCCGCCGGCGATCATGGCCCAATAGAGTTTGCCGGAATTGGTGCGCGCCACGGCGAGGCCGAATTCGGTGAACTTTGGCGAGAGCAGCGTGTTGCGGTGGCCCTGGCTTTCGAGCCAGCCGCCGATGACGTCGGGCAGGGTCTTGTAGCCCTTGGCGACGTTTTCGCCGACTGCGCCGAGATAGCCGGCCTCGGTGACGCGCTGGCGGAGGGTCACGCCGAGGTCGTGGCTGAGCTTATCCTGGCGGGCCATGAGGCGGGCTTGCGACAGGGCTGCGGTTTCGAGGCGCGGATTGTAGGTCCAGGGCGGGGCGCCGTTGGCTTTTCGCGTCGTATTGATGGCCGAGAGGATTTCGTCGCGCGTCAGGCTTTCGGGCCGGTTCGAAGTGGCGGCAGGCAGCGGCGGGATGGTGGCCGAGCAGGCGGAAAGCAGGCTGGCGGCGCCAAAAACGAGAACGGCGCGGCGGGACAAGTGCGTCATGAGAAAATTCCGGAGCGATCAGGCAAGGTCATAGGCGCTGAGGAGATTGGGCAGGCAGGCGAGTTGCCCGGTGATGGCATTGCCGTCTTCGAGATCCCAACAGGCGGAGAGCGCAGCGTGGGCGGCGGCCCAGCCGAGGATGCGCTTGCGATTGTAGCCGAGGCGCTGGGACAGAATATCGGCGCGGGCGGCGATGCGGCGCGGATCGGAGGCGATCTCTACGCCACGCTCGGGATTGATGAAAACATTGGCGGTTTCGTAGGCGGGGTCGCCGAGAAGGCCCTTGGGATCTACAGCCAGCCAGCCGCGATCGGAGCTCATGATATTGTCATGGTGGAGATCGCCATGGAGCGGCACGATGGCGCTGGGCTTGTCAAAGAGTTTTAGGGCGATGCCGGCGGAGCGGGCGTAGAGATCGCGGGCCGTGCGGGGCCAAGCGCGGACATCGGTATCAAAGAGGGTCTGGAAGCGGTCGCGCAGGGGTTCGAGACCTTCGGGGGCGTCGGGGCGCGGCTTGTGGAGGCTGGCGACAACAGTGGCGATAGCGATGGTGCCTTCGTCGTCTTTGCCGGCGCGGACGGGTTCGCCCAGCGTGCCGCCATCCAGCCATTCCATGAAGATTGTATCGCCATGGGTATCAAAGACCGTGGCAGCGCCGTCGCCTTCGTACCACTGGAGGAGGCGGACGCCCCTGCCCTCTTCCCTGGAGGCTTCAGGTTTGATGATTTTCAGTGCCGCGAAATTGCGGCCGTTCTGCTCGACGCGAAAGAGCCAGCTGCGCGGCGTTTCGGCCACGGGCGTGGATTTCGTCAGGGACCAACGGATCATGGCGCGGCTGAGCGCGGTTTCTGCAGGAGACTGATTCATCATGGCGCCATTAGAGCAGAAGGCGGCGAACGATTCGACTGATGTTGCGCCTTTGGCGTGAGAAGGTGATGAAAGTGTGGTGGAAGCCACCTTCAATCGCGGCGTCATTCCCGCGAAAGCGGGAATCTCGGCGCCTGAAACGGAGATCCCCACTTTCGCGGGGATGACACTGTGGTTGGAAATGAGAGCAGAGCGTAGCGGCGCCTACTTGATCTTGTAGGCGTCCTTGGCGGCCTGATAGCTCAGGTGTTTTGCGATCTCTTCGGCTGACGATTTCGTCAGCCGGTTCTCGCCAACCCAACGTCCCAAGAAGCCGCAGACTTCGCGGCGCCAGACGTCGTGGCGGGCGGGGATCGAGAGGAGCGCGCGGGTGTCGTCGTTGAAGCCGGCGAGATTGTAAAAACCGGCCGTTTCGACGACCTGGTCGAGATAGCGGCGGATGCCCTGCGGGGAATCGTGGAACCACCAGGGCGGGCCAATCATCAGGGCGGGCCAATAGCCGGCCATGGGGGCGAGTTCCCTAGCATAGGTGGTTTCGTCGAGGACGAACATGATGAGCCGCAGGTTGGGCTCGTTGCCGCAGCGCGAGAGGAGCGCGCGGAGGCCGCTGACATAATCGGTGGGGCCGGGAATATCGGCGCCGAGATCGGGGCCGCGTTCTCCAAAGAGCAGCGGATCGGTATTGCGGCGCGAGCCGGCGTGTATCTGCATGACCATGCCGTCTTCGACCGAAAGCAGCGCCATTTCGGTCATCATCTGGGCGCGGAAGAGTTCCGCATCATTGGCGTCGTGCTTGCCGGCGAGGATTTTTTCCAACAGGGCCTGCTTCTCCACCAGGGGGAGATCAGCCGTGTTGGCCGTCGGCACGCCGTGGTCGGTGGCAACGGCCCCAAAACGACGAAAGTATTCGCGGCGCTTGCGGTGGGCGTTGATGAGGCCATCCCACTTGGAAATGTCTTCGCCGGTCAATTCGCCGAATTTCTTGAGATTTTCGACGATGGCGGGGCGGCTTGGATCGGTGACGTCATCGGGGCGATAGGTGGTGCGGACCTGGCCGATGAGGCCCTGCCCTTCCATCGACTGGTGGTGGGTCAGCGGATCAAGCGCAAATTCGGTGGTGGCGATGACTTCCACGTTGAAGCGTTCGAGAATGGCGCGCGGCAGCAGTTCGGGCGCGCCGAGCTTTGCATCGATGGCGTCAAAAATGCTGTCGGCGGTTTTGCCCGAGAGCTCCTCGGTGATGCCGAAGACGGCGTGGAGCGAGTGATCGACCCAGGTTTTCGAGGGCGTGCCGGCGAAGAGATAATAGTTATCCGCAAAGAGGCGCCAAGCCTTGCGGCCGTCGGTTTCGACCGGTTTTCCATCCTTACGGGGAATGCCCAAGGCGTCGTAGCTGATGCCCCGGCTTTTGAGCATGCGCAGCACATAGTGATCGGGCGTCAGAAACAGGGCCGTGGGGCTGGCGAAGCGCCCATTCTGGGCGAACCAGGACGGGTCGGTATGGCCGTGGGGGCTGACGATGGGGAGGTCTTTTACCGCCGGGTAGAGATCCCTAGCAATGGACTGCGCGGGCTCGGAAGCGGGGAAGAGACGATCGGGGTGAAGGTGTGCTGGCTGGGTCATGGCAGACTTGTGCCATGTTCGGGAGAGGCTTTCAACATCTTCCATACAAGACGCGAGTTGTGAAGATTTAAGACAAATTAACTGCGCTCGCAAACTGCAATTCGTCATGAAGCCAAGCGAGGCTATCGTGTTGTGGCGGGTGAGAAACAGCCCTTTCCAAGGCGGCTGCCCAATGTCGACACCTGGCCTCAAAAGGCCGGCGCCACATGAGGGATGAGCATGGCCAATCTCGATTTCGAGTCACAGGGACTAAAGCAGGTGCGGACCGATATGCGGCGCGGAGCGCATGTGCAGCGGGCCCAGCAGATGTTGCTGGCCGCGGGGCTTGCGGCGCTCTGTGTGGTGGGCGTTGCCGGCGCGCTTTTGGCGCAGGTGATGTAAGCCGGTTTCGCGCGGCGCCCGCCTTCGATAATATCCCGCGCGGGGAGACCGACCGCGCATGCGAATTTTGCTTGTCGAAGACAATGAGGACCTGGGCGAGGCCATCGAAAGACGGCTGCGCACGGCTGGTCACTCGGTCGATTGGGTGCGCGACGGCGCCGATGTGGTGTCCGCAGCCAAGGGCGAGGATTTTGACGCGGTCGCGCTCGACCTGATGCTGCCCAATCGCGATGGCATCGGGCTGATTGCCGAGCTGCGGCGGGAAAAGTTCTCGGCGCCTATTCTGGTCATTACCGCCCGCTCGGAAATCGACGACAAGGTGAGCCTGCTCGATCTGGGGGCGGATGATTATCTCGTAAAGCCGTTCGACCTGCGCGAGCTTGAGGCGCGGTTGCGGGCGCTGATCCGGCGGACGGGTGGGAAGACGAGCAGTGTGCTGGCGCTGGGGGATCTGGAGCTGGACCTCGCCGGGCTCAATGCCAGTGTGGGCGGAAAGGCGCTGGAGCTGGGGCGGCGGGAATTTCGGCTGCTCGAGATTTTGCTCACCCATGCGGGCAAGGTGGTGGCCAAGGAGCGGTTGATGAACCAGCTCTTCAATTTCGATGAGACCGTGTCGATCAATGCGCTGGAGCTGCATATTTCGAGATTGAGGAAGAAGCTGGAGCCGGCGCGGGTGGAGATCGGGACCGTGCGAGGGGTTGGTTATGTGGCGCGGGCGGTGGATGGGTAGTTTTTGGACTTTGGATAGCCTGCCCCTCACAAATCCACTGTGTCATTCCCGCGAAAGCGGGAATCTCTGTTTTGAAACGGGGATCCCCGCTTTCGCGGGGATGACACCGGGAGAACAAGGGCAGTCGTGGGTGCCGAAAACAGAGAGGCGTCGGCGTGCCCACTAAATCCTTCTCCATCCGCCGGCGCATCCTGGCACTGGCCACTGTGCTGCTGCTGGCGGCCTCCGTGGTTCTCATTGTCTTCATTCGCGACTATGCGGAGCGGGCGGCGGATCGGGCTTTTGACCGGTTGCTGGCGGCTTCCGCGCTGACCATTGGCGGAGCGGTGCAGGTCGAGGATGAGACGGTCATCGTCGAATTGCCCTTCGCCGCCTTTGCCATGTTTTCGGGACAAGACCGCGTTTTCTATGCAGTCGAAGGGCCGGATGGGCGGACGGTGACGGGCTATGAAGACCTTGCCGCACAGATGGACGAGACCAGTTCGGCCGAGCCGCGCTTTGCCGATATTTTGTACCACGACGAAGTGGTGCGCGTGGCGTCGATCGGGCGGCTGATTTCGACGGCGAGCGATACGGGATGGGTGACCATTCATGTCGCCGAAACGCAGAACCAGCGCGAGGCGCTCTCCAATGAAATTCTCTCCAATGCCATCGTGCCGGTGATTGCGCTGACCCTGCTTGCCGTGGGGCTCGTGTGGTTCGGGATTTCGCGCATGTTTGCGCCATTGACGGAGCTGGAGCACGAACTGGCGGCGCGGCCGCCGGATGATCTGTCGCCGGTGAGCGTGCCGGTGCCGGTGGAAGTCGGGCATCTGGTGGCGGCGCTCAATGGGTTTATGGAGCGGCTGCAAAAGACCATGGAGCGGGTGAGCGGGCTTGTGGCCGAGGCGGCGCATGAGGTGCGGACGCCGCTGGCTTCGCTGCGGGCACAGGCGGAAGTGGCGATGGATGAGCAGGACCTCGAAGCCATGCGGCTACGGGTCGGGCGCATCCATACAGGCGCGGTGCAGGCGAGCCAGTTGGTGAGCCAGCTTCTTATGGACGCAACGATTTCCCATCGCCTTGAGGCCCAGGACAGCGAGATGGTGGCGCTGTGGGGGATCATTGAGGAAGTGTGCCAAAGGCTCGATGGCGAGCAATTGGAACGGGTTTCGCTCGATGCTTCGGACGCGGCGCGGGCGGTGCAGGTGCGTGGGGATCGCGTGGCTTTGCGCGAGATGATGCGCAACCTGATCGACAATGGCCTGGTCTATTCCGAGGGGCCGGTGGAGATCGGGGCGGCGATATCAGCGGACGCGCTTGTCGTGACGGTGAGCGATCGCGGGCCGGGGATGGATGACGAGGAGAAGGCGAGCGTGCTCGAACGGTTCAAGCGCGGCAAGGCGAGCGCGGGCACGGTTGGCTCGGGGCTGGGCCTTTCCATTGTGGCGCGGGTGGCCGAGGCGCATGGCGGAAAGCTGCGGTTTGGCGATCGCGATGGGGGCGGATTGGTTGTGGAAGTGGCGCTGCCGTTGACGCGGGTGTCGCGGCGGGCGGGGCTGGTGGCCATTGCCGGCGTGGCGCTGGCTGCGCTGTTGCTGGTGCCGGGAGAGGCCAAGGCACAATCGACGCTGTATCCGGCCCCGGATGGATCGAGCGGGACGACGCTCACCATTGTGGGGGTGACGGACACAAAAGTGTTCGGGGCTTTCGTCGCGGGCTTTCAGGCGGAACGGCCGGAGGTGACGGTTGTCTACGAGGAAATGGATTCGCTGCCGCTGTTTCGGCAGTTTCTGGATGGCACTTTGCCGGTGGCGCCGGACCTGCTGATTTCGTCGGCTTCGGACCTGCAATTGAAGCTCGCCAATGACGGGCATGCGCTGGCCTATGACAGTCCCTATCTCGGCGCCCTGCCGGATTGGGCGCATTGGCGCAATGAGGTGTTTGGCTTCACCTTCGAGCCGGCGGTGATCATTTATAATCCCGACCGGATTGCGCTTGAGGATGTGCCGCGCACGCACCTGAAACTGGCGGAACTGCTGGAGACGGAAACGGAAAAATTCCGCGGGCAGATTGCGACCTATGACATTGCGCTGTCGGGGGTTGGGTATCTGCTGGCGGCGCAGGACCAGACGATTTCGTCCACGTTCTGGCGGTTGGCGACGGCGTTCGGGCGCGTCGGGGCGCAGTTTTCGGGGTCGAGCCCGGCGATTTTGAATGGCGTGGCCGATGGGTCGCTGGCGCTCGGGTACAATGTGCTGGGCTCCTATGCCTTTGCGCGGCAGGCGGAGGGGGCCAATATCGAGATCGTGGTGCCGGACGACTATGTGCTGGTGCTGACGCGCTCGATGCTCATTCCGCGGGAGGCGAAAGAGGTCGACCTGGCGCGGGCTTTTGTGGATTTTGCGCTTTCGCCTGAGGGGCAGGCGATTGCCGCAGGGGGTACGGCGCTGGGGTCGGTGGTGCCGGGATCGACTGGGGATTGGACGAGCGAAGCGATTGCGGCGCGCGGGCGCGGGGTGATCCAGGCTATTCCGCTGGGGCCGAGCCTGCTGGTGGCGCTCGATACGCTACGGCGGCAGCGGTTTTTGGATACGTGGAAAGAGATCGTGTCGCCAAAACTTTAGCCCTCACGACGTCATTCCCGCGAAAGCGGGAATCTCATCTTCGTGCACAACAGAGATTCCCGCTTTCGCGGGAATGACACGGTGGGGGTGGGGGGAGAGAGAGCGGCTGATCGGCAGAGATTTCGTTGACACTCCGCTTGTCCCCGCTATGGTCCGCGCCAGCATTTCCGTAGGAGCCGTCATGTCGAACGCCCAGCTTTCCACCATCATCGAAACCGCCTTTGAAAACCGGGCCGAGATCAACTTCTCGACCAAAGGCGAAGTGCGCGATGCAGTGGAAACGGCGCTGAACCTGCTCGATAGCGGGCAGGCGCGCGTAGCCGAGAAGGTGAATGGCGACTGGCAGGTCAATCAGTGGCTGAAGAAGGCCGTGCTGCTGTCCTTCCGTCTCAATGACAATGTGCTCATCGAAGGCGCGCCGGGCGGGGCAAACTGGTTCGACAAGGTGCCGAGCAAGTTCCAGGGCTGGAGCGAGAACCAGTATCGCGCTGCCGGTTTCCGTTCGGTGCCGGGCGCTGTGGTGCGCCAGTCGGCGTTTATCGGCAAGGGCGTTATCCTGATGCCGAGCTTTGTGAATCTTGGCGCCTATGTTGATGAAAACACCATGGTCGACACCTGGGCGACCGTTGGTTCGTGTGCCCAGATCGGCAAGAACGTGCACCTTTCGGGTGGCGTCGGCATTGGCGGCGTGCTCGAGCCGCTGCAGGCCAATCCGACCATCATCGAAGACAATTGCTTTGTCGGCGCGCGTTCGGAAGTGGTTGAAGGCGTCATCGTGGGCGAAGGCTCGGTGATTTCGATGGGTGTGTTCATCGGGTCGTCGACGAAAATCATCAACCGCGCTACGGGCGAAGTGCATATGGGCAAGGTGCCGCCCTATTCGGTCGTCGTTTCCGGTTCGCTGCCGGGCAAGCCGCTGCCGGATGGCACGCCGGGCCCGAACCTCTATTGCGCTGTGATCGTGAAAACCGTCGACGCACAGACGCGCTCAAAGACCGGCATCAACGAATTGCTGCGCGACTAAATCCCTCATTCGTCGTCATTGCCGGGCCTGTCCCGGCAATCCATCTCGCCTCCGCATGGACCACCGGGACAAGCCCGGTGGTGACGATGGGATGAGAGGACTATGCCGCATAATAACCGGCGCTGGCTCTCGCCGCGCCGGCATCCTAATCTTCGCTCTGCGCCGGAATGATTCCGGCTCTCTGTGGGGGAAGTCATGGATAAAATCATTGCACTATTGACCACGTCTGAAGGCCGGATCGGCCGCCAGCAATGGTGGATCGGCATCGTGGCACTGATCGTCATATCGCTCGTTGCTACGCTGGTCTTCAGCATCATCAGCTTCGGCAATCCGGTCGTCTTTGGCTGGCTCGCCGTGCTGCTCAATCTGGCGCTGCTCTGGCCGAGCTACAATCTCGGGCTCAAGCGTCGCCATGATCGGGACAATGAGGGCATGGACCTGAAAATCCTGCTCGGGGGCAGCGTGCTGCTCAACCTGCTTACCGCAACCGGCATCGGCCTCACCTGGACCGATATCGGGGGCGGCGTATTGGTGCCGCAGCCGGCGTTCTGGCTGAGCATTCTCAATCTTATCTTCGGCGTTTTCGCCATCTACATGCTCGTGCAGCTCGGTTTTCTCAAGGGCACCACGGGCTCCAACTCCTATGGTTCCGACCCCGTCGGCGCCGCTGCCTGAACTTTTGGGACTATTCCGTTGACCATCGACCCGCAGAACCTGCTCGAACGCCTCATTGCTTGCCCCTCGGTGACGCCGGAGGCGGCCGGGGCGCTGGACCTTTTGGCCAAGGAGCTGGAAGCGATCGGCTTTGCCGTGACGCATCTGCGGTTCGATGGTGACGGGTCCTATCCCGTCGACAATCTCTTTGCGACGCGCGGTACATCAGGCAAGAAACTGCTGTTTGCTGGCCATACGGATGTGGTGCCGCCCGGCGATCGCGCGCAGTGGACGAGCGATCCATTCGTGCCACGGGTTGAAGGCGACAAGCTTTTTGGACGCGGTGCGGCCGATATGAAGTCGGGCGTGGCGGCATTTGTCGCGGCCTGTTCGGCCATCCCGACCGAGGCGGGCACGATCCAGCTGGCCATTACCAATGACGAAGAGGCAGATGCCATCAATGGCACGGGAAAGCTCGTGCGCTGGATGGAGGCCAATGGCCACCAGTTCGACTTTGCCCTGGTGGGCGAGCCGAGTTCGGCCGAGTTTTTGGGCGACAGCATCAAGATCGGGCGGCGCGGGTCGTTTTCGGGCGTGGTGACGGTGAAGGGCGTGCAGGGGCATGTCGCTTATCCGCACAAGGCCAATAATCCGCTGCCGGTGCTGGCGGCTGTTCTGACGGCGCTGAGCACGACGCGGCTCGACGATGGCACGGAGCATTTTCCGGCCAGCAATCTCGAAGTGACGACGGTGGATGTCGGCAATCCGACCAGCAATGTCATTCCCGGCGCCGGGGTGCTGAAATTCAATATCCGCTACAATGACACCTGGACGCCGGACACTTTGGCGGAGTGGGTGAAAGCGCGGATTGCATCGGTTGATGCCCGTGGCACTGAGGTGATTTTCGAGATTGCCGGTGTGCCGTCGCGCTCGTTCCTGTCGCCGCTCAGCGGGGATATCGACACGCTGTCCGATGCCATCGAGGACGTGACGGGGCGGCGGCCTGAATATTCGACCGGCGGCGGCACGTCGGATGCGCGCTTTATCGCGCAGTATGGGCCGGTGGTGGAGTGCGGACTCGTCGGCCCCTCCATGCACAAGGCCGATGAGCATATCGCCATTACCGATCTCGTCGGACTGACGGCGATCTATGAAAGCTTCATGGGCCGGTTCTTCGCGGACGGCGGCGAATGAAGATCTGGGCAGCCCTCAAGGAAGCGCTGGCCGGATGGATCGCCCTGGTTCGCGGCGAGGCTGACTGGATCAGGCACTTTTCGATTTCGGCGGCCGGGCTGACGACGGCGCTGGTGCTGTTTCTGTTTTTTGCGCTGCTCTCGATTGCGTTGGCTTCGGCCAATGTCGGCATGCCGAGCCTGATGGGTCTCATCATCGCCATTCTGGTGCAGAGCCTTTCCATCGTGGCGCTGCTGATTGGTATCCATGTCACCAGAAAAATGGTGCCGGGCGAGGTGCGGGTGATGACCCTGCTTATGCCGGGGATTTATGCGCTGATCGCCTATCTCGTCATGGGCACTGTTCTGTCGTTGATCGCGGGGCCGGTGCTGATCCTGCTCTGGGTTGGCCTTGCCTTTTTACTGTTTCAACTGGGTTGGCGGGCTGGCGGCTGGAATATCGGCGTCAGTGCGGCATTTGCGGTTTTGACCATGGTGCTGCTTGTCGGTATGCCAGTGACGCTCTACATGGTGCTTGGCCCCGTGGCCGCGCCCACACCTTGAGACGAGACCCACGCCCTTGGCCCAGCCTAATTCTCCCTTTTTCGAAGAAGCCGCGAGCGCCATCCGAGGCTGCGTTGCCCTGATCACCGGCAAGCGCGATGCTTCGGCCTATTTCGATTTTTCCCAGCGCGGCCTGGTCGGCAGCCTGATCGCGGCGGTTGTCGCCGTGATGCTGGCCGGCTTCGGGCCGGTGCTGTTCGGCATTAACCTGCCACCGGGCACAGCAACGCAGTCGGTCATCGTCAACGCCGTGCTCTTCGTGGCGCAGGCGGGCATGGCAGCCATCGTGCTGCGGCAAATGGGCCGGCAGGATGGTTTTATTCCCTATCTCGTTGCCAGCAATTGGGTGACGCTGGTTTCGGCGGTGCTGTTGCTGGTCTCGACCCTGTTCGGGGAAGTGGGCATCGTGCTGCTGCTCGGCATTGCCATTGTGGCGCTGCTGACCTTTATCAATATCGGCCGCTTCATCGTGACGCTGGCGCCGCTGCAGATCGGACTCTTGTTCGTATCGCAGGCAGTGGGCGTGTTCCTGGCGCTGGGCATTGTTGCCCTGTTCCTGCCGGCCCCGCCGCTGACCTAATAGTCGACTTTTACGAAGTACAGGCCCGCTGATGGCGCCATGGCGCCGCAACGGCTGCGGTCGGCTGCGTCGAGCGCGGCGCGGAAATCGGCCGGGCTCCATTTGCCTTCGCCGACGAGCTTGAGCGAACCGACCATGGAGCGCACCTGATGGTGCAGGAAGCTTCGGGCGCTGGCGGTGACGATCACATGGTCGAGTTCGCGGCGCACGGCAAAATGGTCGAGGGTGCGGATGGGCGAATTGGCCTGGCACTCGGACGAGCGAAACGTCGTGAAATCGTGGCGGCCGAGAATCTTTTGCGCGGCTACGTGCATCACTTCGGCATCGAGCGGCATGGGGACGTGCCAGACCTGATGGCGTTCCAGTGCGGCCGGGGCGCGACGATTGAGGATGCGATATTCGTAGTGGCGCGCGAGGGCCGAGAAGCGGGCTTCGAAGGTCTCGGGGACGATTTCGCAGTCGATGACCGCGGCGGGGTTCGGGCGCAGGTGGTAGTTGAGCGCCTCGCGCACGCGAAACGGGTCGCGGTCGGTGGAGAGGTCGAAATGGGCGACCTGGCCGAGCGCATGGACGCCGGCATCGGTGCGGCCGGAGGCTTGGGTAGACACCGTCTCGCCCGAGAAGCGGAAGATCGCCTCTTCGAGGGCTTGCTGCACGCTCATCCGATCAGCCTGGCGCTGCCAGCCGCAGAAGGGCGTGCCGTCATATTCGAGGGTGATGCGATAGCGTGGCATCAGCCGACGACGGTGGTGGGCAAGACCCCTGCCCCGCGGAGGAAGGTTGCGGCATCCATGGCGCCCTTGCCTTCGCGCTGCACCTGGGTGAGGCGGACGGCGCCACTCCCACAAGCAATGGTGAGGTCGGGGCCGATCAGCGTGCCGGGGGCGGCGTTGCCGCTGGCGAGCGTCGAGCGGAGGGCCTTGATGCGGGTCGGCTTGCCGGCGAGGTCGAGTTCGAACCAGGCGCCTGGGAAAGGCGAGAGGCCGCGGATGGTGTTGTGGACATCTTCGGCGGATTTAGAGAAATCGAGTTTGGCTTCGGCCTTTTCGATTTTTGCCGCATAGGTGACGCCCTCTTCGGGCTGGGGCGTGAAATCGAGGCTACCGCGTTCGAGGGCGGCAAGGGCGCGGCCCATCAGATCGGCGCCGAGGCGCATCATCTGGTCGTGCAATTCGCCCGCGGTCATGTCGGGGCCGATGGGGATGATTTCCGTTGGGCCCATGGCGCCGGTATCGAGGCCCTCGTCCATGTTCATGACGACGATGCCCGTCTGCTTGTCGCCGGCCATGATGGCACGCTGCATGGGCGCAGCGCCGCGCCAGCGGGGGAGCAGCGAACCGTGAAGATTGAGGCAGCCTTCGGTGGGTGCTTCAAGGATCGGCTTGGGCAGGATCAGGCCATAGGCGACGACCACAGCCACGTCAGCGCCGAGGGAGGCGAACTGAAGCTGTTCGGCTTCGTTGCGCAGGCTTTTGGGCGTGAAGACGGGAATGCCGAAATTTTCGGCCGCTTCATGCACAGGGCTCTTGCGCTCGGCCTGGCCGCGACCGGCCGGTTTTGGCGCGCGGGTATAGACAGCGAGGACTTCGTGGCCGGAGGCGACGATCTCGGTCAGCGTCGGCACGGAAAATTCGGGCGTGCCCATGAAGACGACGCGCATTGGCTTTACTCCTGGGCAGATGCCCCGCGCGGGCGCGGGGCTTGGGCTCTTAGCGCGCAGCCAATTTGGCTTGCTTGTCGAACTTCTTGATAACGCGGTCGCGCTTCAGGCGGCTGAGATAGTCGATGTAGAGCACGCCATCGAGGTGATCCAATTCGTGCTGGATGCAGACGGCGAGCTTGCCGTCGGCATCCTTGGTGACTTCCTGGCCGTCGAGATCGGTGTACTTCACCGTGACCGTGGAAGGGCGCTCGACCTCGTAATAGAGCTCGGGAATCGACAGGCACCCTTCTTCGGTCACCTGGATCTCGTCGCCGAATTTGGTGATTTCGGGATTGATCATGACGAGCGGGGCCGCCGGCTCGTTCTCGCCGGCCAGATCCATGACGACAATGCGCTTCATCACCCCGATCTGGGGCGCAGCAAGGCCAATGCCCGGGGCGTCGTACATGGTGTCGAGCATGTCCTTGGCCAGCGTCTTGATCTCCTCGTCGACCTCGACGATGTGATCGGCAACTGCACGCAGGCGCGCGTCGGGAATGATGAGAATAGGGCGGATGGCCATGGCAAAGGTCCGGCAATATCTGGATTTGCCAGTGATATGGAGTTTTGTCGCCCTGCGGTCAACTGCGGAGCTCGTCTGCGCACTGCGCAGAATAGAACATTTTAAGAACAGAAGAATCGGGTAGAGTGCACCCATGAGTGAACTCGACACTATTCTGTTTGTGATCGGCGACCTGCCGGTGACCCTGGGGCTTGCGCTTGTTGTCGGCATCGTGGTGCTGCTGGCAACAGGCGTTTTTCTACTCGTCGGCTCGGCGCGCGCCAATGCGCAGCGGGCCGACGAGGTCGCGCGGGAAGCCAGCGAAGGTCTCAAGGCGAGCTTTTTCGAACAGATCGCCCAGCGCGACATGCGCATTCGCGACCTCGATCTCGGCCTCTTGCGCGAGCGCGAGCGGGCGGGCGAACTGATCGACAATGAGCGGGAAAAGAACAGCGAGCTGACGGCGGAACTGGCCGCGATGCGGACGCGGCTCGACGAACAGGCGCGGCAGAACGAAGCCAATATGAAGCGTTTTCTTGAAGCGCGGCAGCAGATGACCGACGAGTTCAAGGCCATTGCCGGGGACGTGCTCAAGAGTCACGGCGAGACGTTTTCCAAGCAGAACCGGGAGCAGGTCGACATGCTCCTAAAGCCGCTGCACGAGAAAATCGTCGAGTTTCAGGGCGGCATGTTGCGCGACCGGGCGACGATGGGCGAACAGATCCGGGCGCTGGCGGAAAGCAATCTGACCATTACCACCGAGGCGCAGAACCTGACACGGGCGCTAAAAGGCTCGTCGCAGACGCAGGGCGCCTGGGGCGAGATGATCCTTGCCACTATTCTCGAACGCTCGGGACTGCGCGAGGGAGAACAGTATCTGACGCAGACGAGTCATTCGGGCGAGGACGGGGCGCGGCTCAGGACGGACGTCGAAGTGCTGATGCCCAATGACGATCGGCTGGTGATCGACTCGAAAGTCTCGCTGACGGCGTTTGAGGCCTATACCAATGCCGAGGATGATGTGCGCGAGCAGTTTTTGCAGGCGCATGTGATCTCGATCCGCACCCATGTGAAAACGCTCGGGGACAAGAGCTATCATCGTCATGCGAAGTCGAGCCTGGACTATGTGATGATGTTCGTGCCGATCGAAGGGGCGCTGTCGGCGGCGATCAAGGCCGATCCCAATCTTTTCGAATTCGGCATGAGCCAGGGCGTGATGCTGACGACGCCGACGACGCTGATGACGGTGTTGCGCACGGTGCGGAACGTCTGGGACATCGAGAAGCGCCACCGGAACGCGGAAGAAATCGCCGAGCGGGCGGGTGCGCTCTATGAAAAAGTCGCCGGGTTTTTGGGGACCATGGACAAGGTGGGCAGCAGCCTCGATCGGGCGCAGCAGGATTTTGCCAAGGCCAAGGACCAGCTTTCCACCGGACGCGGCAATGTGGTGCGGCAGGTGGAAATGCTGCGCGAGCTGGGCGCGAAATCGGGGAAGTCTTTGCCACCTGGTTGGGATGGCGGCGTGGATGAGCAGCCGACATTGCGCCTGGTGGGTGAGGACCCGGGGGACCGGAATTAGGGTTCTCACTGTGCGTCATCCTCGGGCTTGACCCTAGGACACTTCACTTAACGATGACGCGACAAGTGCAGGGCCCTCGGGTCAAGCCCGAGGGTGACGCGTTGTGTTGCGGTGCTTTCCCTCTTGTCGTCATTGCCGGGCTTGTCCCGACAATCCATCTCCGGGAGCATGGACCACCGGGACAAGCCCGGTGGTGACGATAGATGTTGGGAACGCGCGCCCAACCTTTCCGAACGGCAACGAGATTGCCGCCTCGTGGGCCGCCGCGCTGCCCCTCGGCGGCTGCAAAATGTCGAATTTTGCTGGGATTGTGGCGGGGAGATAAACGCTGCCGCAATGAAGCCAGCAACATTGCGAAACATTAATGCTGGCGCAACTTCTCAGAAAGGCGGACCGTTCCATATCTAGTGCCACAAGCTGTTGAGAGCTTTTTCGAAGGAGACTATTCCTTATGCGTCCCACTCTTCTTTCGCGTACGCGCCGTTGGCTTGGAGCTTCGGCCCTGGCGCTTCTGGTGGGTATCGGCGGCGTATCCACGGCCTTTGTGCTGACGGGTCAGGCGGCCAATGCTCAGGTGCGCAATGCGGCACAGATCGTCGTGCCGCAGGTGAACCAGCAGCAGGGCTTTGCCGATCTCGTGGATGCCGTAAAGCCGGCAGTCGTTTCCATTCTGGTTGAAGCCGAAGAACCGGCCCGCACGGTGCAGCGCGGTGGCGAGTTCGAATTCAACTTCCCCGACCTTCCCGAAGGCCATCCCTTCCGTGACTTCTTCGACCAGTTCGGCGGCCCTGGTGGCCCGCGCGGACAGGGCGGCGAAGATGCTCGCCCCCGCCAGTTCATGGCGGCCGGTTCGGGCTTCATCATTTCCGAAGACGGCTATGTGGTGACCAATAACCACGTCGTTTCCGACGCCACCAAGGTCACCGTGATCTTCGAAGACGGTTCCGAACAGGTTGCCACAGTCGTCGGCACCGACGAACGCACCGACCTTGCCGTGCTCAAGATCGAAGGCAAGGACCTGCCCTTCGTGAGCTTTGAAGAAACCCCGAGCCGCGTTGGCGACTGGGTGGTTGCCGTTGGCAATCCGTTCGGCCTCGGTGGTACCGTGACCGTGGGTGTCATTTCGGGCGCCGGCCGCAATATCGGCGGCTCGAGCTATGGCGACTTCCTGCAGATCGACGCAGCCGTGAACACCGGTAACTCCGGCGGCCCGGCCTTCAACACCAATGGCGAAGTGGTCGGCGTCAACACCGCCATCTACTCCCCCAATGGCGGCAATGTCGGTATCGCCTTTGCCATCCCAGCCCACACGGTCAAGCAGATCGTCGACCAGCTGATCGATACCGGCTCGGTGACCCGTGGCTATCTCGGCGTCTCCATCCAGGACGTGACCAAGGACATCGCCGATAGCGTTGGCCTTGCCAATGCCCGCGGCGCCATTGTCCGCGAGCCGGCCTCCGATGGCCCTGCAGGTGACGCCGGCGTCAAGTCGGGCGACATCATCACTGCCGTCGATGGCGAGCAGATCGATGACGCGCTTGATCTCAGCCGCACCGTGGCCGGCAAGGCTCCCGGTTCGACCGTCGAGCTGACCATCTGGCGCGATGGCGCGGAAACCAAGCTCAGCGTGACGCTGACCGAGCTGACCGCCGAAGCCGCCCCTGCCCCGGATGCTCCGGTGCCGCCGGCCGACATTCCGGAAAGCACGTCGAGCCTGGGCATGACGCTGGTACCCAATGGTGACGGTTCGGGTGGCCTGCTGGTTCAGGAAGTCGATGCTGACAGCGCCGCTGCCCAGCGCGGTCTTGCCGTGGGTGACGTGCTGCTCGAAGTCGACAACAAGCCGATCACCTCGATCGCTGACTTCGAATCCGCCATCTCGGGCGTGGAGAGCAAGGGCCTTGATACGGCCCTGGTGAAGGTGGCCCGCAATGGCGAAGCCCGCTTCATCGGCCTGCCGCTCGGCGAAGAAGGCTAAGGTTTCACCAGGTGATGAAACCGTGCTCGTTCGCCCATCGCCTGTCATCCCGGCATTAGGCCGGGGTGATGAGGCAGCAGAAGCGAATGAGACCAATCCGGTTCCGGGGAAATTCCCCGGAACCTTTTCAAATATGCGGAGCGTCGGCGTGAAGATTTTGTTGATCGAAGATGACCGGGAAGCCGCGAGCTATCTCATCCAGGCGCTGGATGAAGCGGGGCATGTGACCCACCACGCCAGCGATGGCGAAACCGGCTATGCCATGGCCTCCGGCATGGACTATGACGTGCTGATCGTTGATCGCATGCTGCCGCGCCGCGACGGTCTTTCCATCATCGAAAGCCTGCGCGCCGAGGGCGACAATACGCCCGTGCTCATTCTCTCCGCGCTTGGCGAAGTGGATGACCGCGTGACCGGTCTGCGCGCCGGTGGCGACGATTATTTGACAAAACCCTACGCCTTTACCGAACTCCTGGCGCGCATCGAAGTCCTGGCGCGACGGTCGAGCCCGGCTGAGGCGGCGACCAATTACAGCGTTGGCGGGCTGTCGCTCGATCGGCTCAGCCGCAAGGTCGAGCGCGATGGCGAAGCCATTCTGCTGCAGCCGCGCGAATTTCGCCTGCTCGAATATCTGATGAAGCACGCGGGCAAGGTGGTGACGCGCACCATGCTGCTTGAAAATGTCTGGGACTATCATTTCGACCCCCAGACCAATGTCATCGACGTCCACATGTCGCGCCTGCGCTCGAAGATCGACAAGGGGCACGATACGCCCCTGCTCCATACGGTGCGCGGCGCCGGCTATATGATCCGGGATTAAAGTGAGCCGCTTCGCCCAGGTCTGGCGGACGTCCACGGTCCGCCTCACAGCCACTTTCATCGCCATCTTCGTCGTCTTCGCCATCCTGCTCATGGCCTTTATCGGCTGGCAGTCGAGCGTCACGATCCAGCGCCAGCAATCGGACGATATCGACCGCGAGATCAGGCTGTTTCAGCGCATCGAGGCGACGCAGGGCATTCGTGCGCTGGCCTTTGCGCTCAATCGCCTCTCAGGCCAACCGGGGCCGGGCGTCTATTACCTCGGCGATGCTGCGGGCCAATATCTGCTGGGCAATATGAGCGACGTGCCGCCCGATGTGCTGATCGATCCGGGTGTTTACAGTTTCGACTATGACCGGCCCGACCCCCTGGGCGAAGACGCTGTGGGCATGCCGGACCGGCCGAAACGGTCCGGGGTTGCCGTCGTGCGCTCGATCGAACTGGGCAATGGCATGCGGCTGGTCGTGGGGCGCGACGTCGTCGAGCGGCGCGGCTATTCGGCCATTATCCTGCAAAGTTTTCTCGTCGGCGTCGTCGGCATTATTTTGTTCTCGGTCGTGGCAGGCGGGGTGACGGCGCGGCGCGTGCTCAAACGCATCGACACCATTCGCGATACATCCACCAAGATCATGTCGGGCAACCTGTCCGAGCGCGTGCCGATCACCAAGCGCAATGACGAATTCGACGGGCTGGCGCGCAATCTCAACGCCATGCTCGACCGGATCGAGCAGCTCTTGCAGGGTCTCAAGGAAGTCACCGACAATGTGGCGCATGACCTGAAGACGCCGCTGACCCGGCTGCGCAACCAGGCCGAGGGTGCGCTGCGCGATACGGCGAGCCTGGAAACCAAGGAAAAGGCGCTGGAGACGGTAATCGCCGAGAGCGACAAGCTGATCCAGACTTTCAATGCGCTCTTGATGATTGCCCGCGTCGAAGCCGGCGCGCCTTCAGGGGCGCTGTCGGAGATCGATGTCAGTTCCATCGTTTCGGACGTGGCGGAACTCTATACGCCGGTGGCCGAAGACGAGGGCATCGAGGTGACGACCGATATTGCTGGGGGTGTGACCCTCAGGGCCAATCGCGAGCTGATTGGGCAGGCCATGGTGAACCTGCTCGAAAATGCCATGAAATATGCCAAGCCCGAGGATGGCCGCGCGGGGAAGATTTCGGTGAGCCTCAAGCGCGAGGGCGGCAGCGTCGTGATCGTGGTTGCGGACAATGGCCCGGGCATTGCCGAAGCCGACCGGAGCCGGGTGCTGGAGCGCTTCGTGCGGCTCGAAAAGAGCCGGTCCGAGCCGGGATCGGGCCTGGGGCTCGCGCTGGTCAATGCCGTGGCGCGGCTCCATGGCGGCAGCTTTAGCATCGAGGACAATGGCCCGGGCGTGCGCGCGGTGCTGGCTGTGCCGGGGAGCTAGTTTGCCGCGGGGGTGAGTTTAAGCAACCACACCCTCCATTGTCACCCCGGCGACGGCCGGGGCCCAACCTGAGATCTCAAGATGGATCCCGGCTCAAGGCCGGGATGACAGCCGGTGAATGGCTGATTTTCAGATGCCTTACGTGAGTCTTGAAGGCCTTAGCCCCCGAGCCAGTCTGGCTCATCCGTCTCCGGCAGATCATAAAAATCGCGGACGACGGCCCAGCCTTCCTCGGCGGTGTCGACGATGGAGAACAGCTCCGGATCGGTCGGCGAAATGGTGCCGGCTTCGGCCAGGGCCTGCAGGTTGATGACCTTGTCCCAGAACTCCTTGCCGAAGAGCACGACGGGAATGCGGTCCATGCGGCCGGTCTGGATCAGGGTCAGCGTTTCGAAAAATTCGTCCAGCGTACCGAAACCGCCGGGGAACACCGCCACTGCCTTGGCGCGCAGTAGGAAGTGAATCTTGCGCGTGGCGAAATAGTGGAAGTTGAAGGAGAGGTCGGGCGTCACATAGACATTGGGCGCCTGCTCGTGCGGCAGCACGATGTTGAGTCCAATCGAGGGCGCGCCCATATCGGCGGCGCCGCGATTGCCCGCTTCCATCACGCCCGGCCCGCCGCCGGTTACCACCACATATTCGGTAAAATTGCTGGCGGCCGAGGTCTGGCTCGCCAATTGGGCGAAGCGCCGCGCTTCTTCATAGTAGCGCGAGGCGGCTTCGAGATTGCGCTTCTGCACTTCGTTTTTGGCAGCCCAGGCCGGCTTTCCCGGCTCCGGAATGCGCGCACCGCCGAACAGCACGACGGTCGAGACAATGCCGCGCTCGCGCAGGCGAAACTCGGTCTTGAGATATTCGAGCTGGAAACGGACGCCGCGGGTGTCTTCCGAGGTCATGAAGTCGTCATCGGCAAAGGCGAGCCGATAGGCCGGGTTCTCGGTCTGGGCGGTCTGCGGCGCTTTCTTGGCGGCGGCAACGTCCTGCTTGGACGTGCGCAGCGAGGTCGGGTGGCGTCTGGCCAAATGGCTTCTCCGTTCCGAATCCGGTCTTGACCGGCGCGCCACAATTCGGCGCTTTGCACTGGGCATAACCAGTGCGGTGAGCCGGGGCAAGGGCGGGAGGAATCCATTCACTTCACGAGTGTGGAAGCCAGGATCGATGCGGCGGCGCATCTGGTCCTCGCGCGATTGCCGCGCGGCCGCGTGGCGGACGGTCTTGTCGAGTTCCTGGTGTTCGGCCTCAAGCAGGCCTGGGCCTGCCTTTTCGGCGGACTCATGCTGGGCATGATCATCGTCACGCGCCTCTGGTGGCCCGATATCGGGCTCAACCGCTACGATTTCTGGTTCATTGCTGCGCTGGTCATTCAGGCAGGCATGATCCTCTTTCGCCTGGAAACGCTCGACGAAGCGCGCGTCATCCTGATCTTCCATGTCGTCGGCACCGTCATGGAAGTGTTCAAGACCTCGGTCGGCTCCTGGGTCTATCCCGACGATGCGCTTTTCCGCATTGCCGGCGTGCCGCTGTTTTCAGGCTTCATGTATGCCTGCGTGGGCTCCTATATGGCCCGCATCCAGCGCATTTTCGACATTACCTTTACCCGCTATCCGCCGATCCGGCTGACGGTGCTGCTGGCCTTGGGCATCTATATCAACTTCTTCACCCACCACTACTTCTACGATTTTCGCTGGTGGCTTTTTGGCGGGGTCGTGCTGCTCTATGGCCGCAGCTTCATGCACTATCGCGTCTTCCGTTTCCGCCATTCCATGCCGATGTTGCTCGCTTTCCTGCTCGTTGCGCTCTTCATCTGGATCGCCGAAAACATCGGCACCTGGAGCCGCGCCTGGATCTATCCGAGCCAGGAAAACGGTTGGAACATGGTGAGCCTTGAAAAACTCGGCTCCTGGTATCTGCTGATGCTGATCTCGGTGGTTTTGGTGACCCTGGTGCATCCGCCGCGGCGACACGAGAGCAGTTCGTTATAACTTTGTTGTAACGAAAACAGCTTTGTGCTACGCGTATGCGTATGGAAAGCGCTGTCAAAAAATTCGGAAATTCCGCTGGTGTCGTCATTCCCAAGCCCCTGCTCGCCGAGTTCGGAGCACAGGCGGGGGACAAGATCGATATCCGGATCAAGGATGGTCTGATCGTTATTGAGCGCCTTGCCAAGCACCCGCGCGAAGGTTGGGCTGAAGACGCGGCACGCATTGCCGCTGCTGGCGACGACAAGCTCGTGCTTGGCGATTTTCCAAACGACAATGACGACGTGGATTGGGTTTGGTAGCGCG
This sequence comes from Devosia sp. LjRoot3, assembly GCF_964252865.1. NCBI lineage: Bacteria > Pseudomonadati > Pseudomonadota > Alphaproteobacteria > Hyphomicrobiales > Devosiaceae > Devosia > Devosia sp. LjRoot3. The sequence goes on along the minus strand of NZ_CAXUPK020000001.1, from coordinate 160,275 downwards.
CGGTGACATCTGGCTCGCGACTCTAGACCCCACCGTGGGGAGCGAGATTCAGAAGACCCGGCCCGTCCTTGTGGTGTCGCCTGACAGCATGAATGACCATCTCCGTACCGTCATCATCGTACCGCTGACATCGGGAAGTCATCCGGCGGGATTCCGTATCCCGATCCACTTTGCGGCTAAAGACGGCCTGCTGCTCCTCGATCAAACGCGAGCTATCGACAAGCGGCAGCTCAAAAAGAAGATGGGCACGGCAACCGATCAGACCTTGCACGATGCGCTTGCGGGGCTTCAGGAACTCTTCGCGCCCTGACCCCTTGCTTTCGACACCATTTGTTCGCATATAGCCAATCGGGAGGTTGGCGCGGACGTGTTCCTCGCCAACCGGGTCAGGTCCGGAAGGAAGCAGCCCCAACGAGATCCTCACGGGTCGATGCCAGCCTCCTACTCAATTCTCTGTTCGTATCTGGCAATTTGAGCCGCAGGCTTTTGCGGGACGAACGTCATTGCCCTATGGTCACTTCATGACCCATGGCAGATTCCCTCAAGACCGAGGCAGGAAAGGGACCGATGGCTGACGCTCAGACCACGCCCTATCTGGTGCTGGCCCGCAAATATCGCCCGCGCGACTTCTCGACGCTTGTCGGGCAGGACGCCATGGTGCAGACGCTGGGCAATGCCTTTGCGCAGAACCGCATCCACCACGCCTTCATCATGACCGGCGTGCGCGGTGTGGGTAAAACCACGACGGCGCGCATTCTGGCCCGTGCCTTCAACTATGAAGACGAAAACGGCCGCCGCCCGACGCTCGATCTCGAAAAAGAAGGCATGCATTGCCGCGCCATCATCGAGGGGCGGCATGTCGACGTCATCGAAATGGACGCCGCGAGCAATACCGGCATCAACGATATCCGCGAGATCATCGACTCGGTGAAGTATGGCCCGGCTTCGGCGCCCTACAAGGTCTATGTCATCGACGAAGTTCACATGCTGTCCACAGCGGCCTTTAATGGCTTGCTGAAGACGCTGGAAGAGCCGCCGCCATACGTAAAATTCATCTTCGCGACGACCGAAATCCGCAAGGTGCCGGTCACCATCCTGTCGCGCTGCCAGCGGTTTGATCTCAGGCGTATCCCCGCTGATATCATGACCGCCTATCTCGAAAAGATCCTGGGCCAGGAAGGTATCGGCTTTGAACCCGATGCCCTGGCGATGATCGTCCGGGCCGGCGAAGGCTCGGCACGCGATAGTCTTTCGCTGCTCGATCAGGCCATTGCCCATGGTGGCGGTTCGGTTTCGGCGGCGACGGTGAAGACCATGCTGGGCCTCGGCGACCGCGCCAGGATTATCGATCTCTTCGAAGATGTGATGGGTGGCCGTGTCGCCGAGGCGCTGACAGCCTTGCGCGAGCTTTATGATCTCGGTGCCGATCCGCAGACACTGCTCGCCGACTTGGCTGAATTCACCCATCTCGTGACGCGCATAAAGGTCGTGCCGGCCGCGGCTGACGATGCGTCGCTGACGCCCGATGAAAAGAGCCGTGGCCGCGATCTGGCGCAACGCCTGCCGATGCGGGCGCTGACGCGGGCCTGGCAGATTCTCTTCAAGGGCAATGAGGAAACGGGCCGCGCCGGCAATGCGTTGCAGGCGGCGGAAATGACGCTGATCCGGCTCGCCTATGCTGCCGATCTGCCGAGCCCGGATGAGGTGATTTCAAAGCTTTCCGGCCAGGTGCTGGCCAATGCGCCGCTGCCCTCGCCTGCCCCGCGCCTGCCGCCCAATGGCGGTGGCGGTGGCGGCAGCGCAACGGCGTTGCGCGTCGAAGCGCCGATGCCTGTCGCGACACAGGCTATCGCCTCAGCGCAGCCACAGGCTGTCGCTGAGCCGGTGTCCGCCACGCGGCCGCAGGCTGTCGTTCAGCCGGCGCTGGCGACCGTGGCGACCTACAAGGACCTCATTGCGCTCGCGACCGCCAAACGTGACGTGTTGGTGAAACTGGCGCTCGAATCGCAGATGCGGCCGATTTCCTTCGAGCAGGGCCGCATCGAAGTGGCACTAGCCGATGGCGCTGATCCCGGCATGATTGCGACGCTTTCGGCGCGGCTGCAGACCTGGACCGGTCAGCGCTGGCTGGTCATGGTTTCGACCAAGCCGCCCGAGGGCCTAACCATCCGGCAGGAGCGCGAGCAGCGCAAGGAAGCGGCGACCGCGGCGGCCCATGAGGACCCGCTGGTCAAAGCCATTCTTGAAACCTTTCCGGGGGCCAAGGTCGTTAACGTCTCCGTTAAGGACGATGAGGCCGCTACACCCGAAATCGCCCCCGCACCAATTGAAGAGGACGACGAATGAAAGACATCATGGGCATGATGAAGGCCGCCAGCGAGATGAAAGGCAAGATGGAGGCCATGCAGGCCGAGCTTGCCGACATGGTCGTTGAAGGCCGTTCCGGTGGCGGTCTCGTCACCGTCGCGCTCTCGGGCAAGGGCGATTTGCGCGGGTTGAAGATCGATCCGACGCTCGCCAACCCGGCCGAAATTGAAGTGCTGGAAGACCTGATCGTCGCCGCGTTCAACGACGCCAAGGGCAAGAGCGAAAGCGAAGTGCAGCGCAAGATGGCGGAAGTGACCGCCGGCCTGCCGATCCCGCCGGGCATGAAGTTCCCGTTCTGATATCTCGGTGTCATTCCCGCGAAAGCGAGAATCCCCTCTCAAACAGAGATCCCCGCTTTCGCGGGGATGACATCGTGGGTGAGAGGGCATAGGGGCCCAAAACATGCCATCCGGCGGACCTGAAATCGAGCAATTGATCCAGCTTCTGGCCCGCCTGCCGGGCCTGGGGCCGCGTTCGGCGCGGCGGGCTGTGCTGCATCTGATCAAGAAGAAGGAGCAGCTGATGCTGCCCCTTTCGGCGGCGCTCGATCGCGCCGTGGTGGCGGTGAAAAGCTGCGAGGTCTGCGGCAATATCGACACCGTCAGCCCCTGCTCGATCTGCTCGGACCCGCGCCGCGGCGATAGCGGCATTCTCATCGTGGTTGAAGATGTGGCCGACCTCTGGGCGCTTGAACGGGCAAGCCCCGGCCAGGTGCGCTATCACGTGCTGGGCGGTGTGCTTTCGCCGCTCGACGGCGTCGGTCCCGATGATCTCAATCTCGACATGCTGATTTCCCGCGCGCCGGATTATTCCGAGATCGTGCTGGCGATGAATGCCACGGTCGATGGGCAAACGACGGCGCATTACATTACCGACCGCCTGGGGCCGGGCACAAAGGTGACGAGGCTCGCCCATGGCGTGCCGATCGGCGGGGAGCTCGATTATCTCGACGAAGGCACGCTGAGCCAGGCGCTGCGGGCGCGGACGCAGATTTAGTTTTTTCGCCACCGCTGTTAGTGCGTTTGCCGCATCTCACCCCAGCCACCCAACGTCATCCTCGGGCCTGACCCGAGGACACTTCAACGAAGTCGCCGCAAGTGTAGAACCCTCGGGTCGAGCCCGAGGGTGACGAGTGGGGATGATCAAGGAATTTTTTCTTATACACTCAGCTCGTCAGCACGATCCGCATGAGGTCGGCCGTGTTCTTGGCGCCGAGCTTTTCCATGACGCGGGCGCGGTGCACTTCGATGGTGCGGGGCGAGATACCCAGTTTTCGGCCCGCTTCCTTGTTGGATTGCCCATTGGTGATGAGCTGGAGCACTTCGCGTTCGCGCGGGGTCAATTGAGAAAAACCCCGCACTTCCACGGGTCGCCGACCACCCTGCATGGCGCCCAGATGCACATCGCGGCGCAGGGCGTCGCGGATGATGCCGAGCAGGTGCTCGCTGTCGATCGGTTTCGGCACCACATCGGTGGCACCGAGTTTCATGGCGGTGACAGCCGCCTCGAGCTGGGGGGAATTGGCCAGCATAACCACCGGCGTGCCGGTATGCAGCGTCTTGACGCGCCGCAGCAGTGGCAGGCCGCTTTCCTGGCCCAGCGTCAGATTGACCACCGCCACATCGACCCGTCGCCGCTCGAGCGAGGCGAGGAAATGCCCGGCCTCGAGCGAAAACATGGTCTGAAAGCCTTCGAGGCGGAACAGCACGCTCAGCCCCTCGCAGATGGCGGGATCGTCGTCCACGATGTGGATCACACGGTCCCGGTTGAGAAATGAATGATAATAGGTGTCGTCGCTCATCGTGCCCAAAGCCCCTTTGGCAAGGTTCGCATTACCTTTGGGCCGGAGCCGCATGGCAGCGAAGCAAACGCTCCGCCACCCTCCGTCCCACTCACCCCGGTAGTTTGCTCTAAGTGGTCATGCCGTCCGATAGAGAGAATGCTTAAGTGTCACTACGCACTTGTTAGGTATATTTGCCTATATCAAAATCGTCAACAGATATTATTCCTAGATCATGGGCACAAAAAAGCCGGCTTCTGCAAGCCGGCTTTTGTTCGAGTCAAACGCGGGGATTGGCGCGCAGGGCGTCGCGGATTTCGGTGAGCAGGACTTCTTCCTTGCTCGGAGCGGGCGTGGTTTCGACCGGTTCCTGGGCCGCTTCGCGCTTGAGGCTGTTGATGGCCTTGACCACGAGGAAGAGCACGAAGGCGATGATGGCGAATTTCACCACGGCATTGATGAAGAGGCCGATATTGACCCGTGCCTCGCCGACGGTCAGCACAATGCCCGAGAAGTCGACGCCGCCGATGATGATGCCGAGCAGCGGCATGAAGATATCGTCGACAATGGAAGAGACGATGGCACCGAAGGCCGCACCGATGATCACGCCGATGGCGAGATCGATCATGTTGCCCTTGACGGCGAAATCACGGAATTCCTTAACAAAGCTCATAGGTTCGACCCTCTTCAAACTGGAAAGCGGCCTCCGGTCAGGACGTTAACGGAGGGATAACCAACATTTCCGACCTCGCGGCAATTTGCAATGGTCCCTCAGTCGAACTTGCGCCCCTGCGCGAGGGGGCAGATAACGGCTCTCAACAATTCGAGTTTGTCTGAAATCCATGGCGCTTTCCTCTGCTGACAGTGCGGCCAGTCTCCGGCTGGCCATCGACTATCTGCCCCAGGGCATCGCGGTCTTCGATGCGGGGCTGCGGCTCGTCGTGTCAAACCGGCGCTACAATCTGCTGCTTGCTCTGCCTGAGGATTTGATCCGCGAAGGGGCAGCCCTGTTCGACATTGCGCTGTTCCTTGCCGAACGCGGCGACCTCGGCCCCGGCGATGCAGCGCGGCTCGCCATCGAGCGCATCAAGCTTCTCACCGAAGCCCCGATAACGGTGACCCAGCGGCTCGGCAATGCCGGGCAATCGCTGGAATTTCATTCCAGCCGCCTTTCCGATGGTGGCCTCGTCATCAGCTTTTCCGACGTAACGGCTCGGGTGAAGGCGGAGCGCGAACTCGAACGCGTCAATTTTTCGCTCGAAGGCCGCGTCGAGGAGCGCACGGCGGACCTGACACGCGTCAATGCCGAGCTTGAGATCGCGCGTGCCAAGGCGGATGCGGCCAATCACGACAAGACGCGCTTTCTCGCCGCGGCCAGCCACGACCTCCTGCAGCCGCTCAATGCGGCGCGGCTCTATACGTCCACATTGATCGAGCGGGCCAAATCCACCGCCTTTGCCGAATTGGCGACCTCCATCGAGGCCTCGCTGACGGCCGTGGAAGAGATCATGTCGGCGCTGCTCGATATTTCCCGCATCGACAGCGGCGCGCTCAAGCCCGCGCCGGCCCCGGTGGCGGCTCAGGACCTGTTGCGAAAGGCCGAGGTGGAATTCGCCCCCCTCGCCCGCGAGCACGATGTGACGCTGCGCATCGTCAAGACGGCCGCCTCGGTGATGGCGGACCGCTCGCTGGTCGGCCGCATCGTGCAGAACCTTGTTTCCAACGCCATCAAATATACCCCTGCGGGCGGCAAGGTGCTGGTGGGGCTGCGGCGCCGCGGCAATCGCCTGCGGCTCGATGTGATCGATACGGGCATCGGGTTCAATCGGGACCAGCACCGGCTGGTCTTTGCCGAATTTTCGCGGCTCGACCGGGCGGCGCGCATGGCGCAGGGGCTGGGGCTCGGGCTGTCCATCGTGCAGCGTCTCGTGACGGCCATGGACCTGACGCTGGAACTCGACAGCAAGGAGGGCCGCGGCTCGCGCTTCTCGCTGTATCTGCCCGTGGTGCGCAATGCGCGGCCTGCGCAGGGCGAAGCCTGGCCAATGGTGGAAAGCAATGTCGGCACGCTGAATTTGAAGGTGCTGTGTGTCGACAATGAGAAGGCCATTCTCGAAGCCATGCAGGGCCTCTTGGAGCATTGGGGCTGCGACGTGCGCGTGGCCCTGTCGCTCAAGCAGATCGACAGGGAGCGCCTGCTCGAGGGCTGGTATCCCGATCTGGTGCTGATGGACTATCACCTCGACCAGACGTCGGGCCTCGATGCCATCGAATGGCTGCGGCATAATCTGGGCGGGCATTTGCCGGCAGCACTGGTGACGGCGGATCGCAGCCCGGCGGTGCGGGCGCTGGCGGAGGATCGCGGCATTCTGGTGGTGACCAAGCCGGTGAAGCCAGCCGCCTTGCGGGCGACGATCAGCGGGCTTGCCAATCAATCGGGACGGGGAAGCCGGGCGGGGTAAAGCTGACCTCCTTCACTGCGTCATTCCCGCGAAAGCGGGAATCCTGCCTCTGTGAGAGGAGATTCCCGCTTTCGCGGGAATGACGCGGTGGATGGGATAGATGTCAGGTAAAAATCCAAAAAACAAAAAAGGCCGGCACCCGAATGGGGCCGACCCGATGCAGCATCACTTGATTGAAAATGTCTGCCTGAAAAGTCGCTGGTGCTGAAAGCCGTTGACGCCCGGGAGTTCCCGAGCGCCGGAAAGGGTCAGATCCAGTAGGGCGTCACGCCATAATAGTCGTAGACGCGGCGACCGTTTTCTTCGGTCCAGTATTCGTCCTCTTCGCGTTCATAACGCGGGGCGCCTTCGAGCTGGGCCTTGGTCACATCGACGCGATAGCCGCCGAGGCTTTCGTCATAGTTCAGCTTCGACCAGGGCAGCGGGTAATGCTCGTGCCCCATGCCGAGGAAGCCGCCAAAGCTCAGCACGGCGTAAGACACCTTGCCGGAGCGCTTTTCGACGAGAATGCGTTCGATCGAGCCGATATGCTCGCCCATGGGATCATAGACCTTGGTGCCTTCGACCTTGTCGGAAGCAATCAGATCGTGAGTTTCCTTGATATTGGCGTCAGCTTTGCTGATGTCATCATAGGCCATGTCGGTCCTCCTGGGTTTATCCATGGCCGACCAACGCAGTGTCACCGGAAGCGGTTGCCCGGCTTGAGGCAAATGTGATCAGGCAACCAATCGCGGCCTTGCGCTGGGGCGGGGACCACGATCGGCGAGGAAACGGGCAAAGGCATCGCGGTCGAGCGGGCGGGAAATATAGTAGCCCTGCGCGAAATGGACCTTGCCGCAGGCCTTGAGCGCGGCAAGGCGCGCAGCCGTCTCGACGCCTTCGACCACGACCCTGCGGCCCGAATCCTGCACCATGTCGATGGCGTGATCGAGCATGCGGGCCATGACCGACTCGTCGGGCGCCATGGCAAAACTGCGGTCGAGCTTGACCCCGTCGACCGAGAGGCCGGCAAGCGTATGCATGGACGAATAACCGGCGCCGAAATCGTCGATATAGATGTGGACGCCCGCATCGCGCAGGCGCTCGATTTCGCCCTGAGCGGTATCCAGTTCGAGCGCGCCGGTCTCGACGATTTCGATGGTGAGATCAAAGCGCGAGGCCGAGCTGAGGAAGGGCGCAAAGATGTCGAGCAGCACGGCAGCATCGAGATCTTGCGGGAAAATATTGAAATTGACCTGCATGCGCTTACCCATGGGCACGAGCGGCAGCAGCTCGGCATGGGCACACGCAACGATGAGGCGGGTGAAGGGCTGGGTCAGGCCGTGTTTTTCGACGATGGGGATGAAGCGATCGGGATAGATCAGCGTGCCATCGACATCGCGCCAGCGCGCCAGGACCTCGCAGCCGGTGACCAGGTCCTTTTCGAGATTGAGCAGGGGCTGATAGGCGCAGGTCACGCCCTGGGACTGGAAGCGGCGCAGGAAACGGGATTCGAAGGACCAGCGGCGCGCCAGCTGCGCGTAGATCTTGCTTGAGAGCCACGCCGCCAGGATGCCGCAGACCACAAGGCTCAAGCCGAAAACTGCCCCGCCCACGACCAGCAATTGGCCGAGCGTGGCGCGGGCGGCAAGGCAATGCAGCCCGGCCACGTCGCACTGGATAGTGGTCAGGGCGCCATTGCGCAGGCCGAAGGGGCCATTGCTTTCGGCCAGTCCCTGCACATAGAGGCCGGACGCGCCGGAGGTGTGCCACCAGCGGCCATCGGGGGCGCGCAGGACCACCTCGAATTCGAGCCATTTGGAAATGCCGGTGGGAATGGGCGTTGCCGGAACCACCATGCCGTGATTGCCGCGCACGGCAAAACTACCCCTCAGACCCGTCAATCCCAGGGCGTCGAGATTGCGATTGACCCAGAGGGTGACTGTGAAGGGATTGGAGGGAACGATATCGGGCTCGCCCAGGTCAATCGGCGTGGGCAGGAGACCGTTATTGGCCGTGCAGATGATCTTGCCGCTTTCAAAGAAGAAAAGCTCGTTCATGCCATCGGGCAGGAAGGCAACGCGGCGCTGCTGGGCGGCATAGTCGGCCGAGCAGGGATCGGCGGTGAGCTGGCGATCCATGATGTCGAGCGTCTCGACCACGGCGCTGCGTACCTTGGTATAGGTTTCGAGCGCACGGGAGACGTCGGTATTCATGCTGGCATTGAGTTCGCGCAGCATGAACCAGGAGCTGGCCGCCAACAGCGCCAGGAAGCAGAGCAGCCAAAGGCCGAATTGCACCTTGTTCTGGTGCTTTGTCGCTATCAGAAACGATACAACTGAATTCATCGGCATCCCCTCGCCGTGCATGAGGATGCGCAGGGACCTCTCAAGGCCGCGTTAATCCGACCCTTTGCCAATTGCGCACAAATGGAACTTGTCGCCCGCGACAAGCATTTTTCCTTGTGGCCTTAAGCGCATGAGACGAGGAGGGAAAAATGGTTTTCGGCAATCTTGAACGAGAGATCATGAGCCGGGATAGCCTGACCCCGATGCAGATTGCCCAGCACAGCCTCTTCACCGCGCGCGAAAAGCTCGACCTGCTGCACCAGCTCCGGGCCGATGCGTCCGGCGCCGAGGCGGAGGGACGGGGATTCGGCTTTACCTCGGGCGAAATCGACGAGGCCATCGCCCATGTGCATCGCGGCGTACAGGACGGGGTGGGGACCAAAACCGTGTTCAAGGGAGATTACTGATGGCCAATAACACTGAAGGGCCGGCGCCCAGCGTCGCCAAGGTGGACTTTCTGATCGACGAAAAGGGCTCGAAGATCGACGTGCCTGATGGCTCGGATCTGCGCCCCACGGGCGATATCGAAGCGGCGATGGGCGGCACAAGTCCCGGCCAGTGGTGGCTCTATGGGGTGGTGGCGATTGCCGTTGTCGCAGCCATCGTCCTCGCCATGCAGATCTTTTCGGGCGCACCGGGCACCGATGTGCAGCCTGGCACGCCCACGGCGGCCCCGGTGACCGAAACCACCACGCAATAAAAAAGCGGCCCGGAGGGCCGCTTTCTGATCAGGCAAAGATCAAGCTTAGCCGCGGATGGGCGAAAGCTGGATTTCGACGCGGCGGTTCTGCGCGCGGCCGGCTTCGGTGGCGTTCGAAGCGATCGGGCTCGAAGCACCCTTGCCTTCGATGAAGAAGCGGCGCTGATCGACGCCCTGATTGGCCAGAATGGTGGCGACCGAAACGGCGCGGCGCTGGCTAAGCTCGAGATTGTGCGCAGCGCTGCCGGTGGAGTCGGTGTGGCCATAGACGTCGACAATGGTCTTGTCGAACTTGCGCAAGACGAGGCCAACCGAGACCAGGGTCTGGTTGAACTGCGGCTGCACAGTCGCGGAATCGGTGGCGAAGGTGATGTTGGAGGGCATATTGAGAATGACCTGGTCGCCGACACGGGTCACCGAAACGCCGGTGCCCTGGAGCTGGGCGCGGAGTTCGGCTTCCTGCTGGTCCATATAGGAACCGATGGCTGCGCCGCTGAGGCCGCCAACACCAGCGCCGATCAGTGCGCCGATGCGCGGGTCGCCGCCCACGGCGGCGCCCACGATGGCACCGGCCAGGGCACCGCCGCCGGCGCCGATCAGGGTACCGCCGGCAGTGTTGGAAACCTGGGACTGGCCGGTAAAGGGATTGGTGGTGGTGCAGGCAGAAAGCGCCAGAGCGGCGGCAAGTGCGACGAGAACCTTGGTCTTCATGTTTTCCCCCGAAGGAATCTGAACAGTGGCCTTTGATTGACCCTTCATTACGGCAGGAGCGTGATGAGGGAAAGATGCTGAACGATGGATGAATATAGACACGAATATTGCGAGAAGGCAGCCAGCTGTCTCACTCGGTGAAGAGCTGGCGAATAATGGCGCGCGTCTTTCCAGGATTGGTCAGAAGCGGGGTCAGGTCGCTGACCTGATCCACGGCCCCAACGACCGGAAGCGCGGCAATGGCCGGATCGACAATCGCAGCCATGGCGCTGGCGACAGCGTCGTCGGTATTGATGGTGGTGAAGGGCCGGTCGAAATAGGGCCCGATAACGGGCTCGAAGGGCGCGATGTCGCGAGCTTTCTGCCATTGCGCCAATGCCAGATAGGCAGCAGCGAGCGCTTCTCCCCGCTCCTGCCACGCCCCGGCGCGCAAGGCGGCTTCGAGATGTGGGGTTAGAACGATGGCGATGGGGAGGCGCGAAAAACCGCTGCCGAACCATTTGGGATAGGGCGCGTAGCGGCGCTCAAGCAGGAACCCCATGCCCATCACGTCCCGGCACAAGCGGGCGGCAATGACGCGGGAGCCGAGATCGTCTCCGGCCTGTCCGGCGCGGCCAACAAAGGCCTGCTCCTCGGCAATGCGGCACCATTGGCAGGCGATCTTGTAGAGCCAGACATCGCGGGGGAAATAGGCAAGGGTTTTGCGCAGGGCTTCGAGCCGGCCGCGATCGTCGCGAAAAACGGCACCGGCAGTGAGGGCGAGGAGGCTTTGCTCGGGCAGGCCCAGCCAATCGAGCGTGGTCAGGTCTTCGAGCGAGCGCAGCCCGGTATGGGCCTGCAAACGCCCCTCAAAAGTGTGAAATTCCAGCCCATGCTCCATGGCGCCAACGGCATCGGGCCCACTGGCCGCCGGATGCGGGCGGCTGCGCCAGCCGGCAGGTTCACCGAGGAAGGTTTCGGGCACGACCTCTCCGAAGTCGGCGAGCAGACGCGATGCATGCGCTTTGAAATCGTCCTCACCGAGATAGATATGGACCCGCGGACCCCAATTGTGGTCCTTCGAGGTCTCATCGTCAAAACCCAGCAGTTCCGAGCCATAGCCGATGAGCGCGGCGGAATGCGGCAGGTCGGGCGCCACGCGGAAAAGCCAGGGCGCGACGATGTCACCGTAGAAGCGGCGCGAGAGGTCTATGCCCTGCATTGCCCGACCTCAGTGCAGACGCTCCACCGAGGGCATCATCTTGTGCGGCGCGACATCGCGGGCTTCCACTTCGTCGAGCAGGCGCAGGATCTTGTCGACATTGGCGATGTGGCGCTGCTCCATGGAGAAATTCAGCGTCACATAGTCTCTTCCGGGGCAGAAGGTGCAGATGTTCACCGCCGCGTGCCAGGCGCCGCAATAGAGCGGCTCGACCATGCCATGGGTCATGGGCCCATAGGTGCGGTGCGGCGGCACAAGCGTAAGAACAATGTGCATGCCGCCATTGAAGCGCCAGAAGCGCTTGTTGGGGAGGCCCGGAAAGACGCGATTGAGAGCGCGCATGGCCCGGAACATGGCCATGATCATCACCTGGAACGAGGTGATGTCCTTCTGCTCGATGCCGGCCACGGTATCGTCGACGGCGCGGACATAGGCGACAAAATCGTCCATGACCTTGAACTTGGCTTCCAGCGCCCGGACGCGGAAGAAGTCGTCATCGGTATTGTTCCGCTTGGTGTCGAGCATGGTATAGGCCGCCCCGATCACCTTCTTGCTCATCAGCTTTTCTGCGCCCTCACCATTGAGCGCATGGGTGACGAGCGCGAACATCAGCGAGCGCTGGCGCACGCCGAGCTTGTTGGCGAGCTGGCGCAGGCGATGCCGCTCGATGGCGAGCGTCTTGAAACCCCAGGGTTGCTCCTTGGGCGCGAAGACATTGGCAAGGGCGAGATAGATCAGCGCGGTCATGCCGCCGCGAAATGCGCTCTTGATCCGATCAAAAAGCGGCAGCTTGTTGCCCTTGTCGGACTGGACGCCATGGCCGGCCGAGGCCGAGCGCGTCAGGAGCGCGGAATCCGAGCCTTCGAGCAAAGCGTGACTCGATCGCACCTGCAGCACGGCGGCGCGACCCTCTGCATCCGGACCACCCCGGCGCACCGCCGCCATCAGGCGAAAGAGCGGCAGGTCCTTGCGCTCAAAAATATCGTCGGACGTGCTCAGCCACTTGTCGGGATAGCCGTCGAACTCGTCGACAATTTCCACCGAGGTGATGGCATCGAGCAGATGTTTTGGGAAAGGCTGGCCCGGCTGCGCGCCGACAAAGCCATGGGTGAGCTGTGGCGCGAGCGCGACCATTTCGGCCACCACATTGCCCAGGCTCTCCTTGTCGTAGCTCTGGGTCGAAAAGGCGGTAAAGAAGACCGTGTCCTGGCCTTGATAAAGGAACCACTGGAAATCGGTGAACAGGGCCTGCGGATCTTGCTTTACAGCCGCGCTGGCCAAGGCCATCGCATCGGCGTGCTGGCCTGCAAAAGAAGACGAAGAAAAACTCTTCACTTGATTACCCCCTCATGCCGTATCCCCCCGGCCCGATAATCTAAGCGTACTCTTTCTTAACCGGCAATGACTTGCGGCCTTGCCGGTTAATGCGCGGCGGCACAAAACACGCAATTTATGCCGGCGTGATATTTTTTCTTCCATTTTCACGGGCGAACCAATCCTCAAGGAGCGCCAGCAATCGTGGTGCGAGCGGCAGCGCATCGATATCGCGCAGATCGAAAAGCGCCGGCGGTCCTTCAGATTCGGACAGATGATGGATCATATTGGGCACGACATGGGACTGCGCCGGTGCCCGGGACAGCCGGGCCAGGCGCCCGGCGCTCTCGGGGGTGCATTGCAAATCCTTTTCCCCCGCGATCAGCAGCATGGGACAGGGCACGGCGCGGTAGAGCGCGTCGATATCGACCGCGATCAGTTCGCGCAGCCAGCGGGCGCTGACCCGCGCCGGCCCGAGCCGAATGGTGCCGCCCTCGAGCGTACGGACATGGAGCAGTTTCCTGCGCATATGCTGATCATAGGGGCCGGTAAAGCGGCGCATGAGGCGCAGCATGGTGCCGAGGAGGCCGGAGAGACCAGGAAGCTCCCGCTCTATGCCTTCGGCCTGATGGATCAACATCGCCTCGGCACTTGTCTCGAACGGACAAAGCTGAATGAGCGCACGGGGGGACGGTGCAAGCCGAGGCGCCAATTGGGCTGATATGGCCGTCCCTTCGCTATGGCCCAGCACATACATGCGGCTGTGATCAACGAAAGGCGTCCCGGCAAGCGCCTCCCAGGTGGCCTGCGCGTCTTCGACAAGATCGTGATAGCCGGTGGCCAGAAAATCGCCGCCGCTGGCGCCGGCACCGCGCTTGTCATAGCGGTAGCTGGCAATGCCAAATTCGGCGAGCGCCCGCGCTAGTTTGGCGTAGATACCGGCGCCGCGTCCGCCCGGATTGCCGTCGCGATCGACCCGGCCACTGCCGCCAAGCAGCAGGACGAGCGGAAATTGGCCTTCCGGAGCCGGCAGACAAAGACTGCCCTTGAGGGTCAATCCGGCGCGCTCAATGTCCCAGTCTCGCTCGAAAAAGGTCATCGACACGCCCCTCGCCCCCTCGTCGGAATTTCCTAGATGTGCACCCGATGCCCGCAGCGAAAGCCACGCGGGAAAAATTTCCGGGGGCAGCAGCGCCGAAATCCAATGATGCGAGGCCACATCGGTAGTTGGCAGAGCGGCGGCGAGACTTTAGAATGGTTCTTGAAAGCGCCGCCGGAAACTCTGCGGCTGCGCGTCGAATTGACATATATCAATGCGGCTCCCGCGCTCATAAGTAGGGTGCGATGCAGCCACATTGGCATTCCTGCCAATGCTTCGGCAGGCGCAAAGGAACGGCCCCATGGACTATCGTGGTATCTTCGAGGATGCAGTGGACACGCTGCGGGCGGAAAAGCGCTATCGCGTATTTGCCGATCTCGAGCGGGTCGCCGGGCGCTTTCCCAAGGCCATCTATCGCGACGACGCGGATAATGCCCGCGAAATCACCATCTGGTGCTCCAACGATTATCTCGGCATGGGCCAGCACGAAAAGGTCGTGACGGCGATGCAGGAAACCGCTGGCGCCATGGGTGTCGGCGCTGGTGGCACGCGCAATATTTCGGGCACCAATCGCCCGCTGGTCGAGCTTGAGCGTTCGCTCGCGGACCTCCATCGCAAGGAAGCCGCTCTCGTCTTCACCTCGGGCTTCGTGTCCAACGAGGCCGCGATCTCGACCATTGCCCGGCTCCTCCCCGATTGCATCATTTTTTCCGACCAGCTCAACCACGCCTCGATGATCCAGGGCGTGCGCCAATCCGGCATGGAAAAGAAGATTTTTAGGCACAATGACGTCGCGCACTTACGCGAACTCCTGAGCCAGGTGGATCGCAAGCGGCCGAAACTGATCGCGTTTGAATCCGTCTATTCGATGGATGGCGATATCGCCCCGATCAAGGAAATCTGCGACCTCGCCGAAGAGTTCGGCGCGCTGACCTATATCGACGAAGTCCATGCCGTGGGCATGTATGGCCCGCGCGGCGGCGGCATTGCCGAGCGCGAAGGCCTCATGGACCGCATCGACGTCATCGAAGGCACGCTCGCCAAGGGTTTTGGCGTCATGGGTGGCTATATCGCCGCCAACAAGGCCATCATCGACGCCGTGCGCTCCTATGCGCCGGAGTTCATTTTCACCACCGCCCTGCCCCCGGCCCTTTGCGCCGCGGCGCGGGCCTCGATCGAGCACCTCAAGGGCAACGGCCAGGAGCGCATGATGCATCAGCGCCAGGCACGCCTCACCAAGGCAATCCTCGCCGATGCCGGCCTGCCAGTGATGGAAACGGCCACCCATATCGTGCCACTGATCGTGGGCGATGCGCGCGCCGTAAAGGCCGCCAGCGACATGCTGCTCGACAAGCACAATATCTATATCCAGCCGATCAATTACCCGACCGTGCCCAAGGGGACGGAGCGGCTGCGGATTACCCCGACCCCGCTCCACACCGACGAAATGGTGTTCGAACTGCGCCATGCGCTGGTCAGCGTCTGGACGAGCCTCGAACTGCCGCGCGAAAAGGCCGATGCGGCGATTACGGCGAGCAAGCTGACCTCGGGCGATCTGACGTTGCCGAGTCTGGGCGGCTGATTTTCGGTCTTTTGACGCATCCACCACCACGGTGTCATCCCCGCGAAAGCGGGGATCTCTGTTTGTGGGCAAGCGCGCCCACACCCACCGGACGTCATCCTCGGGCTTGACCCGAGGACACTTCACTTTTTCCGTTCAAGACGTGCAGAGCCCTCGGGTCAAGCCCGAGGGTGACGATCTGTGAGCGACGCGCTTGCCGTCACCCCCTCCCATCCTCCCCCATCAAGGGGGAGGTGCCTATCGAGTGTTTGGCACTATCTCGCCCAATCCGCCGTCCCTTCACCTCCCCCTTGATGGGGGAGGATGGGAGGGGGGGTGGAGCACCACACACCGCCCCCCTTGACCAAAATCCCGCGGCACGACAATTATTTGTCATGATGCATCCCGCGCCCAAACTCCGACGTTGTGGCTTCCAGTCCCATGTGGACGGGGGCATGGCGCTTGGGCGACGACGAGGCTGAGTTTTATCACGCCGTCATCGACTCAACGCATACCTGCCTCCGCCCGGTTGGCAGGTTTTTTGTTTTCGGATTAGTGATGCCTCCTCAGTTCGTTGCCTTCAGTACGGCCACCGCGGCAGACGTCCCCGCCATTCGTGCCCTCGTACGTACCGCCTATGCCAAGTGGATCCCCATCATCGGGCGCGAGCCGCGCCCCATGCTCACCGACTATGCCGAGGCGATCCATGACTTCCGCTTCGACCTGCTGACGGTCGACGGACAGGTGGCCGGGGTGCTGCAGACCTGCCTTTGCGCCGATCATCTCTGGATCGAGAACGTCGCCGTGCACCCGCACCACCAGCGGCGCGGCCACGGCCAGGCATTGCTCGTCCTTGCCGAACAGCTCGCGCGCCATGCCGGGCTCGGCGCCCTGCGCCTTCTCACCAATGCAGCCTTTGCCAGCAATGTCGCGCTCTACCAGAAGCTCGGCTATGTGGTGGAACAGAGCGAAGCCTTCATGGGGGGCACGACGCTCTACATGACGCGCCAACTCGCGCCTGCCACTCCCATTCGCCCAGCGCATGGCTGGAATAACGAGAGCCGCACTACCGCTTGAGCCAAGGAAGGATCATTTAGGGGTCATGGAAGCGAACCGGGATTGTCCCGGGTCCGACAGTGGAGAAAACCATGAGCACCCCGCGCAAGAACAAGTTCTTTGCGACCCTCGACACCTTCGTCACCGTTTTCGGCAGTGCCGCAGCGGTTTCGGCAGCAGTTGAGGCCGGCCGGGCGCCCAAGGCCAAGCACCTGACGGCCCTCGGGATCGAACCCACCGCCTTCCGCTCGATCGGCCGATAACAGCCGCGCGGGCTGCTGCTCCCTCCCCGGCGTTCTGCCTCCCAAGACGCCAAGCGGCCTGATGCGCTAGAAGCCGACACAAAAGCCCGGATGCCAGTTTCCCTCCCTGGCCTCCGGGCTTTTTCTATTTTTGGGCTTTTGGTCATGCGAGGGCTGCATGGCCGAGTTCCCTCGATCGTCGTCATTGCCGGGCTTGTCCCGGCAATCCACTCTCGGGGAGGCATGGACCACCGGGACAAGCCCGGTGGTGACGGTGGACGGGATGACCAGGCTAAAGCCTCAGTCCTCGTCGCTCGCCAATTGTCCGAGCACGGCGCCCTTGCCGCGCATGCGCATGATAACAGGCAGCACCACCGCAATGATCGCCACGGCATAAAGCACCAGTGAGATCGGCGAGTGGAACAGCACGGCTGGGTCGCCCTGGCTGATCGATAGAGCGCGGCGGAGTTGCTGTTCGGCCATGGGGCCGAGGATCAGCCCCACCACCACCGGCGCGATCGGATAGCCGAAGCGGCGGAGGAGGTAGCCGAGCACGCCAAAAGTCAGCAGCAGCACCAGTTCGAACGAGATACGCACGGAACCAAAGCCCATGGACATGGCCCCATTGGCGCCCAAAGTGCCGAGCGTCGCAAAGGTCAGGATGCCGGCATAGAGCCAGGGTTTTGGAATGGTGAGCAGTTTTACCCAGAGGCCGATCAGCGGCAGGTTGAGCACCAGCAGCATGAAATTGGCGACGAGCAGGCTCGCGATCAGCGACCAGACCAGCGTCGAGTTGTTGGCGAACAACAGGGGGCCCGGCTGCAGGCCAAATTGCTGGAAGCCGGCGAGCATGATGGCGGCGGTCGCCGTGGTCGGCAGGCCGAGGGTGAGCAGCGGCACCAGCGTGCCGGCGGCAGAGGCATTGTTGGCCGCTTCGGGACCCGCAACGCCTTCGATGGCGCCGTGGCCGAATTCCTCGGGCTTCTTGGCAAAGCTCTTTTCGGCGCTGTAGGACAAGAAGCTCGCAATATCGGCGCCGCCGGCCGGCATGGCGCCGATGGGGAAGCCGATAAAGGTGCCGCGCAGCCAGGAGGCCCACGAGCGCTTCCAGTCTTCGATGGTCATCCAGACCGAGCCCTTGATGGCCATGACCGAAGACTCAACCTGTTCACGGTCGGCGGCGGTCTTCAGCGTTTCGCCGATGGCAAAGAGCGCGACGGCCAGCGTCGTGACTTCGATACCGTCGAGCAGATCGAGAATACCAAAGGCCATGCGGGTCTGGCCGGTCTGCTGGTCGATGCCAATGATGCCAAGACCAAGGCCGATGAAGAGCGCGGTGAGGCCGCGCAGCGGGCTATCGCCAAAGGCGGCGGAGACGGTGATGAAGGCCAGGACCATCAGCGCAAAATAGTCGGCGGGGCCGAAAGACAGCGCGAATTTCACCACAAAAGGCGCGACGAAGGCGAGGCCAAGCGTGGCGATCAAGCCGGCGATGAAAGAGCCGATGGCGGCGGTTGCGAGGGCGGGGCCGCCCCTGCCCTGCCGAGCCATCTTGTTGCCTTCAAGCGCGGTGACGATCGAGGCGCTTTCGCCGGGGGTGTTGAGCAGGATCGACGTGGTCGAGCCGCCATACATGCCGCCGTAATAGATGCCGGCGAACATGATGAGCGAACCGGCGGGGTCGAGCTTGTAGGTGACGGGCAGCAACAGCGCCACGGTGAGCGCCGGGCCGATGCCGGGCAGTACGCCGACGGCGGTGCCGAGGGTAACGCCGATCAGCGCGTAAAGCAGGTTCTGCACCTGCAGAGCGGCGACGAGGCCCTGGGCGAGAAGATCAAAAGTGTCCATCTCAGAAGGCTCCCGTCGTCAGAAAGCGTTCGATCGGTCCCTGCGGCAGCGAGAGTTGCAGCCCGCGCGCAAAAATGAACCAGACGATGAAGGAAAAGACGATCCCGATGGGAATGGTCTGCCAGAGCGGACCGCGGCCAAATCCCCTGGCGGTCAGCGCGAAGAGCACACCGGTCGCGATGGAAAAGCCTGCGGTCGAGAGCAGCAGGATCTGCGCCACGAGGCCGCCGACGATCCAGGCGATGGGGCCGTAATCGTCCTTGCTGCGGGCCGGAAAGCCATTGCGCAGGGCGGAGATCAGCGTGCCGATGGCCAAAAGTCCGAGACCGGTCGCGACGATATAGGGGAAGACGGTCGGGCCGACGCGCTGCTGGATGGGCGGCACGCGCATCTGGCTCGTCTGCCAGAAGATGATGATCGAAATGGCGGCGAGAATGACCGCTATGACGAGCGCCGCCCCATCGGGGCGGCGCGTGCTGTTGGATTGACCAGCGCTCATTGAACGAGGCCGATGTCTTTCAGGATGGTTTCGGTCGCGGCGATATCGGCAGCAAGCTGCGTATCGAAGGCTTCGCCGTCGAGATAGGTGTCGACCCAGCCCTTGGTTTCGAGCGCAGCCTTCCACGAGGCCGAAGTTGCCAGGGCCTTCACGTCGGCGGTGATGGCGGCCTTCTGCTCGTCGGTGATGCCGGGAGCGGCAGCAACCATGCGCCAGTTCTGGACGGCCAGATCAACGCCGGCTTCCTTGAGGGTCGGACCATCGACACCCGGCACGCGCTCTTCGGAGGAAACAGCGAGGAGACGCAGTTCGCCGGCCGCGATCTGGGCGGAGAATTCGCTGATGCCGGAAATACCGACAGTCACCTGGCCGCCGAGAATGGCAGCGAGGGCTTCGCCACCGCCGGAATAGGCGATGTAATTGACCTGTGTCGGGTCGACGCCAATGGTCTTGGCGAGAAGGCCAGCCGTGATGTGGTCAACACCACCAGCGGAGCCACCGGCCCAGGAGACGGCGCCGGTGTTTTCCTTGAGTTTTGCCACAAGGTCGTCGAGCGTCTGGATGTCGGAAGCGGCCGGCACGACGATGGCCACGGCCTCACCGGTGAGGCGCGCAATCGGGGTCACGTCGGCGAGGGTCACGGGCGACATATTGGTCAGGATGGCGCCAACCATCACATAGCCGCCGACGATCAGGGAATTGGGGTTGCCGGCATCCTGGGTGGCGAACTGGGCGAGGCCAATGGTGCCACCGGCGCCGGGAACGTTGGTGACCTGCACATTGCCCGAAATGCCTTCGGCGGTGAACGCTTCCTGCATGGTGCGGGCGGTCTGGTCCCAGCCACCGCCGGGCGCAGCGGGCGCCAGAATGGTGTAGTCGGCAGCGAATGCGGGCATGGAGAGGGCGCCGGAAACCAGCGCCGCGAGTAGCAGCTTGTTCAAAAGATCCTCCCAGAACAAAGGCGAACGTCGTTGCGTTCGTGCCCTTACTGTAGGGACGCTCCCTGTCATCGTCCTGTCACGGGACTTTTGGGCTGTTCTGGACCAGAAAACCTAGGCGCTGCGGCGGTTTTCGCCTTCGGCTGCGATCGAGCGGCGTTGCGCATAGGCCTCAAGCAGGCGCGTGCATTGCGCGGCCGAAACGGGCTTGGAATAGAGATAGCCCTGCCCCAAACGGCAACCGAAACGGCGAAGAGCCGTGGCCTGCTCCTCGTATTCCACGCCTTCGGCAACGATGCGCATGCCGAGTTTTTTGACGATATCGACGAGGCCGGACACCACCGTCTCGCTCGGCCCATCGACACCGAGTTTCGTAACGAAAGACCGGTCGATCTTGATGATATCTACCGGGAAGGACAGGAGATGCGTCAGGGACGCAAAGCCGGTGCCGAAATCGTCGAGGGCCACGAGAATGCCGCGGCTGCGCAGCGCTTCGACCGCATGGGGCACGCTTCTGTCGCTGCCGCCGACGAATACGGCTTCATTGACTTCGAGCACGATATGGCTGAGCGGCACATTGGCCCAGCCAAAGATGTCGATGATGCGTTCGGCCAGATCTCCACGCTGGAAATCGCCTGTCGTTACATTGACCCCGACATGCTGGAAATCGATGCCCGCATCAAGCCAGCCGCGCATGTCCTGCGCTACCTGTTCGAGCATTTTGCCGGTCAGTTCACAGGCGAGCCGCGGATCGGTCAGGGCCGCCTGGAACTCCCCCACCGACACCACCTCGCTGCCCATGCGCAGCCGCGCCAGGGCTTCGAGCCCCACGATCTCGTTGGTCTCGAGATTGACGATGGGCTGGTAATAGGGCTCGACGCGGTTTTCGGCGAGGGCCTGATCGAGCTGGCGCACCTGGGCGATGCGATGCGTCATCTCGGTGCGCAGGTCCGCCTGAAAGGCCATATAGCCGCCCCGGCGCGCTTCCTTGGCGTGGTAGAGCGCAAAGTCGGCATTTTGCGACAGCGTATCGGCATCCTTGCCATCCATGCCGAAAACCGCGCCGCCCATGGTCACATGGGCTTCAAAGGATTGGCCGGACATTTCGACCATGCCGGTGGTCGCGTCGCTCACCAAGCTGGCCCAGTGTTCGAGCATGTCATGGCTGGAGCAGCCGCGGGCGATAATGGCGAATTCATCGCCGCCGAGGCGGCAGGGAATGAGGGTGGGATGGACAGCGCTGAGACGCGCTCCGACAGTGGCGATCAACCGATCGCCAGCGGCATGGCCGATCGTGTCATTGACCGATTTCAGATGGTCGATATCGAGCAGGATCAGTCCAAAGGGCTGGTCCATGCCGATATGTTCGCCCAGCAGCTCATTATAGCGCCCGCGATTGGGCAGGCCCGTCAGCACATCGTAATAAGCGAGGCGGAAATTGCGGTCGCGGATGCGTTCGTGCTCAATGGCGAGCGCGCAAAGATGGGCGCAGGTCTCGACGATATTGCGCTCGGTGGCGCTGGGGCCGCGGGTCGAGCGGAAATAGAAAGCAAAGGTCGCGATCACCTGCCCGGCAGGATTTTTGATGGGCGTCGACCAGCAGGCTTTCAGGCCCAGCGGCGCGATCATGGCGCGAAAATCGTCCCAGAGCGGATCACTGGCAATATCGGTGACCACCACCTCTTCCCGGCGATAGGCGGCGGTGCCGCAGGAGCCGGCCTGGGGTCCGATCTTCAAACCATTGATAGCAGCAGAATAGAATTTTGGCAGGCCGGGAGCGGCCAGCGCGCGCACGGAGCCGTATTCGTCGACCAGCAGGATGGAGCAAACGGCCTCGGGCGCGAGCTCTTCGGCGCGCTGGCACAAAAGGCGTCCAATGGCCGGCAAGGCCTCTCCCTGGGCCACGGCTTCCAACACTTCGGTCTGCAACCGCAGAAGCTGCTCTGTCTCGCCGCCGGTCATCACCGTCTCCCCGGGATTCCCGAACAAAATGCGCGAGCCGAGTAAAGGGAGCGTTCTGCGACCCCAAGCAATTGCATAAAATCGTCGGCTTCATGCCAGCGCATTGCCGCTCGCCAAATCGCGCTTGACTCTCAAATAGCCATGGAGCTATGAATTAACTCATAGCCAACGAGGTATTGATCCAATGCAACCGGGACCAGACACGGTATTCAAGGCGCTGGCCGACCCGACACGACGGGCCCTGTTCGAACGCCTTTGCCGCGAAGGCGAGCATACGGTGGCCGCGCTGACCGCTGGCGCCGGCGTGTCCCAGCCGGTGGTCTCTAAGCATCTCGGCGTCTTGAAGGATGCGGGACTGGTGCGCGGACGGATCGATGGACGGCAAACCCACTATAGCGCCCAACTGGCCGCGCTTGGACCTCTGGTCGACTGGACCAAGGAAATGGCGGGGTTTTGGGAGGACCGATTTGATGCCCTGGAAGATCTGTTGAGGAGAATGGACCAATGAGCGAAATCACCACTACACCACCCCGTTCCGCCTGGCCGCGCTGGGTCAGGCAGTCGCATCGCTGGATTTCGGTTGCCTTCGTCCTGAGCGTGATTGCGACGTCGATCGCGCTGGCACAGGCCGAGCCGATCATGTGGATGTCCTATGTGCCGCTCTTTCCGCTGCTGCTGCTGTTTTTGACCGGCACCTATCTCTTCGCCCTGCCCTATTTTGCCAAGTGGCACCGGCGCGGCAAGGACGCAGCCTGATGGCGGAGAGAAAACCGCTCAAGCCCAACAAGGACGGCGTCGTGCTGCTGTCGGGCGACAATCCGCAGATCGCCAAAGGGTTTGGTGATGAACCGGTCGCGGCCTATATCGCCGCCGTGCCGGGCTGGAAGCAGGCGATCTGCCGCGAGGTGGATGCGCTGGTGGTGAAAACCGTGCCAGGGGTGAAAAAGGCGGTCAAATGGAACACGCCGCTTTATGGCCTCGACGGCGAGACGTGGTTTTTGAGCATGCATTGCTTCAAAACCTATGTGCGCCTGACCTTCTTCAAAGGCACGGAACTCAAACCCATGCCGGCCAAAGACTCCAAAGTTGCCGGCGTGCGTTATTATGACGTCACCGAAGAGGCGGGGATCGACGAGAAACAGTTCGTCGCCTGGGTGAAGCAGGCCGTGCTGCTGCCAGGCGAAAAGATGTGAGGGTGAAATGACCGAAAAGAGTGCTGCCGAAAAAATCGATGCCCGCATTGCTGAACTCAGCGGTTGGCGCGGCGAAATGCTGGCGCGTATCCGCAGGCTGATCAAGGAGGCCGATCCCGAGGTCGTCGAAGAGTGGAAATGGGAAAATCCGGTCTGGTCGCATGGTGGCATTATCTGCACCGGCGAGGCCTACAAGGCGGCGATAAAGACCACCTTCCCAAAGGGCGCCGCCCTTGCCGACCCCTCCGGCATCTTCAATTCGAGCCTGACCGGCGGCACACGCCGGGCAATCGATTTCAAGGAAGGCGACGAGATCGACGAAGCAGGTTTCAAGGCGCTGATCCACGCCGCCATTGTCCAAAATCATTCAAAGTAGGTTTGTCCATGGCCGAAGCCACGCCTGAAATCCGCACTGTCGTTATTGAACGCGATTTTTCCCATAGGCCGGAAAAGCTCTGGCGGGCACTGACCCAGCCGCACCTGATCAAGGAATGGCTGATGAGCAGCGACTTTGCGCCTGACCTTGGCCACAAGTTCAAGTTCACCGCCGATTGGGGCGCCATTGACTGTGAGGTCAAGGAGATCGAGCCCAATCGTACGCTGGCCTATTCCTGGGACGCTTATGGGCTTGAAAGCACGGTCACCTGGACGCTGACACCGATCGCCTCGGGCACGCAATTGCGCATGGAGCAGACCGGCTTCCGGCCCGACCAGAACCAAGCCTATCACGGCGCGCGGATGGGCTGGCAGGACTACTTTGGCAAGCTCGAGGATGCGCTTGGGCGGATGGAGTAGGACGCTACTTCCGCAATTTTGGCGGCATCGCTTCCCCCCACCCTTAATCCCTCCCCACAAGGGGGAGGGAGACGAAAGAGCCGTGAGATCGAGGCAAGCGCCTCCCTCTCCCTTGTGGGGAGGGAATGAGGGTGGGGGTACGGGAGCCACAACACCAAGAATAAGGCGGCGCCTGAGCGCCGCCTTTTGCTTTAGTCGGGCAGCTTGAACGCCACGACCTTGGTCGAGAAGCGCGACTGGATGGCGCCCTGACCGCCGGCAACGACGGCGATATATTGCTTGCCATCGAGCGTGTAGCTGATCGGCGCGCCACCGGCGGCCGGCAGTTCGGTCTTCCAGACTTCCTTGCCGCTCGCCAGTTCATAGGCTCGCAGCATGTTGTCCTTGGCGGCGGCGATGAACACCAGACCGCTGGCGGTAATCATCGAGCCGCCATGCGTCGGCGTGCCGAGGGTCAGTTCGAACGGCAGGTTGATGCCGAGTGCACCGCTGCCCTTGGAGGTGCCGAAGGGCTGGGTCCAGAGCATCTTGCCGGTATTGAGATCCACCGCGCTCAGATAGCTATAGGGCGGATCGATGCAGGGCACGTTGAGCGCGGTGAGCCAGAAATAGGGCGCCGCGGCATAGGGCACATTGGCCTGGGCCACGAGCCCACCGACCTCACGGCGATCACCCCATTCGCCCTGCGGCTTGGCGCCACGCGCGTCCGCATCCTCGCGGGAGAGCAGCTGCACGTAGCTGGCAAAACGGTTGGAATTGACCACCATGATGCCGCGCAGGGGATCGACGGAAACGCCGCCCCAGTTCATCGCCCCAAAGGTGCTGGGGGTCTGGATCGAGGGCGTCAGGCCCGGCGGGGTATTGGTGCCTTCGTAGCGCGCTTCCTTGAATTTTACGCGGCAATAGAGCTGGTCGAAGGGCGACACGCCCCACATGTCGGCCTCGGTCAGCGTTGCCATGCGGAAGGACGGCAGGCTGTTCGAGAACGGTTGAGTGGGCGAATTGCGCTCTTCGGGCACGACGCCATCCTGCGGCATCGGCGTTTCGGTGACCGGGAAGATCGGCTCGCCGGTCGTGCGGTCGAGCACGAACACTTCGCCGGCCTTGGTGGGCTGCACCAGTGCCTTGCGCATCGTGCCCGAAGCATCGGGCAGGTCGATGAGCGAAGCGGGGGAAGCGACGTCATGGTCCCAGATGTCGTGGTGCTTGGTCTGGAAGGACCAGCGGAGGCGCCCCGTTTCAGCATCGAGCGCAACGACCGAGGAATTGAACTGGTCGTCGAATTCGCGGCGCTGGCCACCGAAGAAGTCGGGGGTCGCATTGCCCGTGGGCAGATAGACCAGACCCAGTTCTTCGTCGGCCACGGCCGGCGCCCAGCTATTGGGCGTTGCCACGGTGTAGCTTTCGCCATTGGGCGGCAGGCCAGTGCGGTCTTGGCGACCGAGGTCCCAGGCCCAGGACATTTTGCCGGTTACGGCGTCGAAGGCGCGGATGACACCCGAGGCTTCGCCCCAATATTGACCGTCGGTGACCCAGCCACCGACCACGACCTTGCCGCGCACGAAAGTGGGCGCCGAGGTGATCGAATAGTAGCCGCCGATGATCTTGCCTTCATAGTCGTGCATGCCGACGAGGAGGTCGACGCGGCCGCCCTCGCCGAAATCGGCGCAGAGTTCGCCGGTCCGCGCGTCGAGTGCAATGAGCTTGGCAGTGGCCGTGCCATAGAGCACGCGCTCGGCGCAGGCGCCGGTCATGCCCGGAACCTTGTAGTAGCTCACGCCACGGCAGGTGCCGCCATGGCCTTCCGAGCCGTCATACATCCAGCGCTCGGCGCCGGTTGCCGCATCGAGGGCAAAGGCCTGGCTAAAACCGTTGCACATATAGATGCTGTCATCGATCTTGAGCGGGGTCGAATTGTTGGCGGGAATGCGACCCACATCCACCGACCAGGCGACTTCCAGATTTTTGACGTTGTCGAGGGTGATTTCTTCGAGCGGGGTGTACTTTTGGCCGCCCTGGTCACCACCGAAATAGGGCCAGTCGGCACCGGTCTGCCCCAACGCCGCAGCGCCGTTGGCCTCGGCCGGAAATGCGCCAAAACCGGTCTGGAAGCGCGGATCCTGCGGCAGGCTCGGGGCGCTGATGGCATAGAGCCCGGCACCAAGCGCAACCGAAACCACGGCAGCCGAAGTGATCAGACCCGTTGCGCCAAACGGCACGCGCTTCGCAAGATCAAGCGTGCCGGAAAGGGCATGCTGGCTCCAGGGCAGCAGCAGCCAGATGCCGAAGGCCACAGGGATCATCAGGCGCGGCAGAAGCGCCCAGCCATCGAAACCGACTTCCCAGATGGCCCAGATGATGGTGAGCGCCAGCGTGAAGCCAAAGACCCAGGCACCGAGGCGCTGGCCGCGGAACAACAGCACGGCGGCAACGAGGAACAGCAGGCCCGAAACCACGTAGTAAAGCGAACCGCCAAGGATCGCGAGATAGCCGCCGCCGCCCACAAAAATCAGGGCCATCACGCCCAGAACAACGGCGAACAGGCCCATCAGGCCGCGTTCGACGATGTGAGGCGCCCTCGCCCCACCATCACTACTCATAGTCTTTCCTCCAGAGGATTGATCGTATCGTTATTGGTTACGAGGCCGCCTTGACGGGGGCCTTCGGCTCGTAGAGCGCCTCGTTGAGTTCGGCCGAGAGCGCCTCAATGCGGTTGAGAAATTTGGCGATGGCCTTGAGGTCGGTGTCCGAAAATTCGGCCGTCCCGACATGGTATTCGGCACGGATGCGTTCATGCAGCGCTAGCGGCTCGGCTGCGGCCTCGGTATCGAGCACAATAAGAACGCTGCGCCGATCTTCCGGGTGGCGGCTGCGCATGATGTAGCCCGCGCTTTCCAGCCGATCGAGCAACGCCGTGCCCGCTCCGGAGGTCAGGCCGAGATGGCTGATGATGTCGCCGGGGCTGACGGGCTCGCCCTTGAGATAGAGATAACCCAGGCAGCGAAAATCGGTGGGGTGCATCCCCTGCCAGCGCGCCGCCCGCTCCTGCGCTTCTTCGGCCCGGCGGATCATGTGAATAAGCGCCGTACCAACCCGGTCTTCCAGTTCCGTCCGCCCGTCCATCATTATCCCCACGACAAAGAATCTTGATCATAAAGATATTTGTCATCGAAACCGCTGGCAAGCGGGCATGGCAAGCAAAAGGGCGCGGTTTTAGCCGCGCCCTTTTGGGGGATTCCGATGAAAAGCGAGAGCCCTAAATCTGCCCTTCGAGATCCTCGGGCGTCTCGATGGTCCGCATCCATTTGAGCGATTTGATTTCCCAGGCGGGGTCGGATTTTTGCAGATCATCGAGCAGGCCCGGCAGGTGCCCGGCCCCATAGGTGACAAAAATCTTGTCGTCCGTGCTCGTCTCGATGCGTTCGGCCAGCTTTTCGTTGCGGAAATCGAGAATGACGGGATCAAGCGGCGATGGCGCGGTCTTGTTGCCCAGGAGCATGGTCATCCAGCCGCGGCAGGCGAGGCCAAGAATCTTTCGCTGGCCGGGCGTGGCATTGGCGAGCCAATCGAACAATTGCGTCGTCTGGTCGGCCTCGCCGTCCTCCGGCGCCGCCAGTTTCGATTGTCCGGCGGTCGCCGCAAATTCGGGGTCGGTCTCCATCAGCCGCTGATATTCGTTCATCATGTCGGCCGTCGACACGTCGGCTTCGACATGGTGCTCGGGGCGGGCCTTCATATCGGCGGCAAGCAGCTGGAAATATGGCCCCTGGAATTGCAGGCCGCAGGCATCGCCAAAGGTCTGGTAATTGGTGTTGAGATCGCCGCCGCCGGCCAGCGTTTCGGAGAACCATTTGTCGCCCGCCGGGTCGCCGCGCACGCCTTCATAATAGATGGCATAGCCATCGCTCAGCGCCTTTTCGAGGTCATAGACGACGCTCTTGTAAAAGCCTTCCGAACCGATGTGCATCATGCCCTGAAACACCACCGTCTTCTTGCCGTTCGACAGGGTCGCCTGCGGCACGGTGAGCGGGGTCAGCTCGGTGCGGAAGGCGAGATAATAGAGTGGCGCAGCAATCAGCGCCGTGATGGCAAAGACCAGCGCCAGGAACGCCTTGATATAGCTCCAAAGCCGGCGCTGACGACGCTGCCCGGCAAAGATACGCCGCACCAGCCAGGCCGCGGGAAAGGCGAGAAGCAGCGCCAGCACCACCACCGCGACAACTAGCAGGACATGCACATCGAGCAGCACCGGCAGGCCGAGCAGGAAGCCGAGCGCGAGAAGAAACCAGAGAATGGTCGAGACACGCAATTTCAGGCGCTCGCCCCAGGCAAGGTTTTTCGCCGGCGTAGAAGGTATGGCCATGTCGTCCCCCAGACGTACTGCACGCCTCGCAAGCTAACCACCAGCCCGCAGCAAAGCCAGTCCCGGAAAAGCTGAAAGTCGTGGAGTATGAAAGACCTAGTTGGCCTGACGTGCATCGCCCGGCGCCATGCCGTAGACGCTGCGGAAAACGCGATAGAAGGTCGCAAGGCTTTCAAAGCCGCAGGCATAGGCCACCTGCGCCACGGTCAGTTCCGGCTGCCCGACGAGAAGCCTCTGCGCTTCCCTCGCCCGCATGAGCACGAGCGTGCGGCCAAAAGTGTTTTCCGCATCTTCGAACAGCAGGTGCAGATGTCGCACCGACAGACCAAGGCTGCGGGCGACCAGGGCCGGGGTCAGGTCGATCTGGTGATATTGCTCGGCCATGATGTCGAGGGCGAGATAGCGCAGCCCGGCGCGGATGGCGCTGCGCACTTCGGGCAGGTTTTCCGCAAGGCGCCCGCGCGCCGCGAGCCCAAGCCGGGCAATGTGGACGATATCGCGCTCTGCATCTGCCGAGGCGCGCTTGTGCGTGGTCAGCACGTCCAAAAGGGCCCGCAATGGACGCAGCGCCCTCGTCCCCTCCAGGGGCCTTGCCGCAGAGAGATCGGCGATGGAGCGGCCCAGCGTCAGCTCGTCGCTGACCGGGATCTTGAGCATGCGGAAATGAAAGCCGCCATTCGTTCCCGGCGTTGCGCCATAGGGCAGGTCGGAATGGTTGATGATCATATCGCCATTGGCGATCATCTCGCTGCACCCCGAACCGGTATCGAGCCGCCCAGGCCCGCGCACCTGCAGCCCAAGACAAAGACTGTTGCCGGCGACACGCGCAATATCGGCCTCGGTGCGGCGAATGGTGTAGGCGGACGCCGCTATCTCCGAGACAATCGCCGCGCCGAATTTTTCAGCGCGAAACGACCCTGCAAAGGCAGCACGCCGTTCTGCCGGCAATTCGATCGTGACGCCGAAAAGGTCCCTGCTGCGAACCTCGCGCCACTGCTCGAAGCGGTCCCCGGGGGCCACGTCATCGGTCGAAAAACTCAGCATTTCTTTGGCCCCTCCCCTCCATGGCCCGCATGGAACTGGATTTGAGCCAAAAGGTCAACTTTTAGCTATTTTCTCGCACTGGCCTAGTCTTCGGTCCGGCTCGCGCTGGTGCGATCACGCTCAAAATGCCGGTCGAGCGGCAAGGGCGGCAACCAGGCTTCGCGGCGAATGGTCCAGAGTTCATAAGTGGGCCGGAACTGATCGGGCGCATCGAGCGAGCCGAGATTGATTTCCACCTCGTCGCCGCTCAGCGAAAAGACCGACGAACCGCAGCGCGGGCAGAAGCAGCGCCCAAGATAGTCGCCCACCTCTCCCGAAATCGTCACGGCCGCTTCGGGGAAGATGGCCGAGGCATGAAACAGCGCGCCATGGTGCTTGCGGCAATCCATGCAGTGGCAAATGCCGACCCGAAAGGGGCGTCCCGTGGCCACGAACCGCACAGCACCGCAAAGACACCCGCCAGCAACCTCCTCCATGGCCTAGCTCCCTTCAAGACAGAGATCGCGAAACGCCTTCACCGCCGCCGAGGGCCGGCGTTCGCGATGGTAGAGCAGGCTAAAATTGCGCTGTGGCAATTCAAAGGGCAGGATCGACAGGCGCCCCGCGGCAACAAAGGGCGCCACGACCATTTCGGACAGGGCGGCCGCGCAATCGCTGTTGAGAACGGCGTTGAGGACGGCCTCATTGGTCGGCAGCGCCAGGGCGACATCCAGCGTTGCCGGATCGACACCGAGTTTTGCCACGCCCGCCTCGAACTCCGCTCGCGTTCCAGAACCGGGCTCCCGCATGATCCAGCGGTAGTCGGAAAAGCGCGGTCGCGCGAGGGCTACTGACGGCACGGAAACGGCGACCAGCCGATCTCGCCCAATCGGGCGGGTGGCGAGCACGGGCACATCGACATGGCCTTCAACAATGCCCAGTTCGGCCGCGCCCGAAATGACCGCTTCAGCCACGTCATTGGTGTTGGCCGCAGAAAAATTGACCGCGATCCCCGGATAGCTTGATGCAAAGGCAAGGAGGCGCGCGGGCAGCCAATAGTTCGCCACCGTCTGGCTCGCCATGACGTCAAGCGTACCACGCTTGAGGCCACCGAGATCGTTGAGCGCCTGTTCGGCCTGCCGAACACGGGCCAAGGTCTGCCGCGCCTCCTCAAGAAAGGCCATGCCATCGCGGGTCAGCTCGATCCGCCGCCCGACGCGATCAAACAGCCGGACGGCGTGCACGGCTTCAAGCGCCTTGATCGCCGCGCTGGCGGCCGACGGCGTCAACCCGACCGCCGCCGCACCCTGGGTCAGGTGCTGACGCTCCGCCACGGCGATGAAGATGGCCAATTGTTCTATGGTCACGGCTTATACGGAAAAACTGCATGAAACATGCATGATTATGCGATGGATTCTAATGAATGCAAGCTTCATCCTCCACTGCATCCGCATTGGAGCAAATCATGCTACTGCTGCCGCAATTTCGGCAACTCATTCCTGGCCTGACCCTATCCATAGGCATCACCTTGCTTGCCCTTCTGGCAGAGCGCCTTCAACAGCAGGCGCTGGGCTGGGTCGTGCTCGACGGGTTGGTTATCGCCATCATGGCCGGCATCGCCGTGCACAGCCTCTTCGGGCTTGCGACACGCTTTCGTGCTGGCGTTCATTTTGCGGCCAAGACCGTACTCGAAGTGGCCATTGTCCTTCTTGGCGGCACGATCAGCGCCGGGGCCGTGCTGCAGATCGGGCCGATGGTGGTCGCGGCCATCATGCTGGTCGTCGTGCTCGCTTTGGCACTGAGCTATGGCATAGGCCGCGCCCTGGGCCTTGATGCGCGTCTTGCGACGCTCGTTGCCTGCGGCAATTCCATTTGCGGCAATTCCGCCATCATGGCGACGGCCCCCGTCATCAAGGCACCGGCAGACGATGTTGCCGCCGCCATCGCCTTCACCGCAGCGCTCGGCGTGCTGGTCGTCCTGCTGCTGCCGCTCGGCTTTACGCTCCTCGGGGTCAGCGAATGGCAATATGGCGTCATTGCCGGCCTCAGCGTCTATGCCGTGCCACAGGTCCTTGCCGCCACCGTGCCGGTCGGGGTGATGAGCACCCAGGTCGGCACCCTGGTAAAACTGATCCGCGTGCTGATGCTCGGCCCGGTCGTACTCGCCCTCGGCCTGATGCAGAAAAACCGGTCGCACAGCACGCTGCCGCTCTCGACGCTGCTGCCCTGGTTCATCCTGGGCTTCCTCGCCATGATGGGCGCGAGATCGACCGGCGTCCTCCCCGACGCCATCCTGCCCACGCTACACCGCGCCTCGGCCACGTTCACCCTGATCTCGATGGCCGCTCTCGGCCTCTCGGTCGACTTGCGCTCGGTCATCGCCTCAGGCGGCCGCGTGCTGGCCGCGGGAGCTCTTTCCATCGTAGCCCTCATCCTCCTCGCCACCGTAACCGCCCTGATCCTCGCCTAGGAGGTGTGCTTCCAGCACAAGCCAGGACGGCCAGACGGAATAAGGCCGCAAGGCTGGACTTCGATGATTTTTCTGGGAGAACTGGTGCTGCCGGACAGGATTGAATTTCGTCACGGTAGCCAGAAAAGCCCGGTTTTGCTGGGACATGAGAAGGCCGAATTGGCTGCTTGTGTATCACTCCTGAGCAGCAATGAGAAGATGCGGCGAGAGTGGGGCCGCGCCGGTCTCGGGTCACCCTCGCTGCGGTTCATCAACAGGGGCCTGCCGGGCCCGCAACGCCTCATAGAGCTGCCCTGGACCGAGGAGAACATCCCTCAGCCCCTCCCGCACCCGCTTCGACCCCAGCGCCTGCTGGCTCATGGCCTGGTGGGCGTCCATGGCGTCGATCACAGCGTCCACGATGGCCTTGGCGAGGTCCGGCGAGTTGGAGAACTGCTGCTTGGTGTTGTTCGCCGCCTGTTGCGTCAAGGTCTCAGACTGCAGCAGCTTCCCCTTGAGAACGTTGTTGACGTAGATGAGCTGGTCGTCGTCTGTCGTGCCCTGGAAGAGGTCGTTGACCTTGGCGATGATCTCCGCCAGCAGCGCCTTTTCCTTCTCCTGGATGCTGCCTGAGCCTGCCTCGTAGATGGCCTGCAGCTTCTCCCCCATGCCGCCCAGGACCAGCGGCGTCTTACCCAGGCTGGAGAGCTTGTGGTGGGTCAGCACGATCTTGGAGGTATCCACTGTCTCGCGTTGCCGACCAAACTCCAGCAGGGGGATGAGGCGGCGGAAGAAGATCGACCGGGCCTCGATGTCGGTGTTGCCGTAGTCGAAAATCTGGGACAGGAAAGTGTAGAGCCGGACATAGGCCCCCATGTCGGCGCGGAACAGCAGGAGGGCGTCCAGCTCGTCCTGAGCGTCCTTGGCACCCTTCTTGTCTTCGCGTGTCTTGGCATCGGCAAGGCGCTTCTGGGCATCCCGATAGCTTCGCAGCAGGCGGTCTGCCACCGGCATGATGGCAGCCACCAGCTCGCTCTGCTTGGCATTCGGGCTGAGCTCGGCGGTCACCACCCGGTTGACCTCATGTTCGTCGTAGTAGCCCAGGGCATCGAGCTTGGCCCTGAGGTTGAAGACCAGGTTCGGGTCCGTGACGTTCTCCAGCTCGGCGGTCTCGTGGTACGTCTTGAAGGCCGCGAGGATGTCTTCGCCGCTATTGACGAAGTCGAGCACGAAGGTGGTGTCCTTGCCGGGGTGCGCCCGGTTGAGCCGGGAAAGGGTCTGGACGGCCTGGATGCCCGCGAGACGCTTGTCCACGTACATGCCGCAAAGCAACGGCTGGTCGAAGCCGGTCTGGAACTTATTGGCCACCAGCAGGATGTGGTAGTCGGGCAGCTTGAAGGCCTCGCGGATGTCCCGCCCCTTCAGGTCCGGGTTCAGCTCCTTGCTGGCCTCCGAGAATGGCTCCTCTCCGCTCTCGGGGTCGGTAACGTCGCCTGAGAAGGCCACCAGTGTCCCAAGCTTGTAGCCCTGCTCGTCGATGTACTTCTGGATGGCCAGCTGCCAGCGGACGGCCTCGACACGGCTGCCGACCACGACCATTGCCTTAGCCCTTCCGTCGAGCAGCGACTGTACGTTGGCGCGGTAGTGCTCAACGACGACCTGGACCTTCTGGGCAATGTTGTAGGGATGCAGCCGGACCCAGCGCATCAGCGTCTTGACGGCCTCGGAACGCTCAACCTCGGTGTCGTCCAGCTCCACGCCATCATTGGCCAGCTTGAAGGCAAGGCCATAGGGCGTGTAGTTCCGCAGCACATCCAAGATGAAGCCCTCTTCGATGGCCTGTCGCATCGAATAGACGTGGAAGGCCGTGGGCAGGTTCTTGGCGCTGGCGGGCTGGCTTGGGTCTGGTCGCCGCCCGAACAGCTCCAGTGTCTTTCCCTTGGGCGTTGCCGTGAAAGCGACGTAGGTCACCCCGGTGTCGGCAGCACGAGCCGCCATCTGGGCAGCCATGATGTCTTCGGCACCGACCTCGCCACCATCCCCCAGGGTTGCCAGTTCTTCCGGGGAGAGCACTGCCTTGAGCTGGGCTGCGGTGGCGCCGGTCTGGCTGGAGTGCGCCTCGTCTGCGATGACCGCGAAGCGCTTCCCATGGGTTGCTGTGAGGCTGCGGACCTCCTCCAGCGCGAAGGGGAAGGTCTGGATAGTGCAGACCACGATCTTCTTGCCGTCAGCTAGCGCCTGGGCGAGCTGCCCGCTTTTGGCACCCGTATCGCTTTTGATGGTGGCCACCACCCCGGCGTTGCGCTCGAAGCTGAAGATGGCCTCTTGGAGCTGGCTGTCGATGACGTTGCGGTCGGACACGACAAGCACGCTGTCGAAGACCTTGCGGTCCTGGTCGTCATGCAGATCAGCCAGGAAGTGGGCAGACCAGGCGATGGAGTTGGTTTTGCCTGAGCCTGCCGAGTGCTGGATGAGGTACTTGCCCCCAGCGCCTTCTGCGAGCACGGCTGCCCGGAGCTTTCGGGTGGCATCGAGCTGGTGATAGCGCGGGAAGATGTAGCCGCTCAGGGCCTTCTTGGCATCACGCACGCCAACGGTGTAGCGCCCGAGGATTTCCAGCCAGCTATCGCGCTGCCACACCTCTTCCCAGAGGTACGCCGTGGGGTGACCAGCTGGGTTCGGCGGGTTGCCCTTGCCTCCTGCATTGCCCTTGTTGAAGGGCAGGAAGGTGGTGAGTGGACCGATGAGCTTGGTCGTCATCATCACCTCGGCATTGCTCGCGGCGAAGTGTACCAACGCGCCCCCAGGGAAGGCCAGCAGCGGCTCCGGAACCTGCCCCTTGGGGGTTGGGTGCCTGTCGAAGCGATACTGGTCCACGGCGTCCTGAACGGACTGGGTGAAGTCGGTCTTGAGCTCGACCGTGGCCATGGGCAAGCCATTGAGGAACAGGACTAGATCGATGCTGTTCTCGTTGGCCAACGAGTAGCGGACCTGGCGCACCACGCGCAAGCGGTTGGCGCCATAGCGGGCCAGGATGTCGCCGTTCATGCCCAGCGCAGGCTTGAACTGCGCGAGGCTCAGGGGTGCGCGAAGGCCGATCAGCTCGACGCCATGGCGCAGCACATCCAGCGTCCCCCGTTCATCGAGCTGCTTGCGAACCCGGTCGAGCAGCATCATCTCGGCAGCCGTGCCATGGTTCTTGGCGAGCGTTGTCCAGGCCTGCGGCTGGGTTGCCTGCACCCAGGTTGCCAGATCAGCTGGGTAGAGAGCGCGGGCGCGGTCATAGCCTGACGCATCACCCTCGGCATAGAGCCAGCCCTTGGCAGCAAGATGGCTACAGACCTCGGCCTCGAAGCTGATCTCGCGGTGGAGGGTCATACGTCAACCTCGCCATCATCGTCCAGCACCAGCGTCCAGGTCCGGCGCAATGGCAGTTCAGCGCGGATGTCCTCTGGCAGGCGATCGTACACGGTGAGGAGGTTGTCGATCAGCTCCCGTCGTCCCCAAAACCTGATCTGCAGTGACCTCAAGTTGGTCCGGGTCCGTACCGAGCTCTTGAAACCACCCCAGCTAACGATCAGGCCGTGATCTGCCTTCAACTCCGCGACGTTGCCCCGGAGCGACTGTAGCGTGGGGTCGTCAACTACGATGTTGCCGGACTTTACTTGAACCACGACGCTTGGGCTGGCCAGTCCCAACGGACCGCTGCCTGCCACGATGTCGGCACCGCCATCTGCACCGGGCGGGGACACTCGAGATTGATAACCGTGTGCTTCAAGGATGGCTGCGACCAGTCGAGTGAAGTCGTGACCGGTGAAAACCGAAGCAATCCGGCGCTCGATCTGGTCCCGCGCCAGTAGCACCAAATTGATTGGCTGGTCCGCAGCTTCGGTGCTCTCGTCGTTGGCCACGGGGCTCTTCGTTGACGAGGGCATCGCCCCATCCCCGGGGTCTTGTCCGGTCTCCAGCACGGCCTGGATACGACGCAGGGCATCATTGCGGCTGATCTCGCACACGGTCATGAACGCGCCGAAGCTGTAGAGCAGGTCTTGCTTGAAGCTGTCACGGGGCAAATCGGTTTTGAGCCACTGTACTGGTCTTGTCGGCTCGCCGTCCGGTCCTGTCGCATACGGTCCAGAGAGACGACCAATGGCGATGGTGCCGGTGGTCTTGAAGGGCGTCACGACCAAGTCGCCTGTTTCAGCCACATTGATGAACTGGTTGATCTGGGCAGCGAAGTTGCGGTGACGGTTCGGCTTGTCGTTTGGGAAGAGCTCGGCCATTTTCGCGATGAGGGCCTCGCGGTCCTTGAGGTGCGAGATGTCCTCGCTCAATCCAAAGCCGATGCGGAGCATGTTGTCCTGCAGGGTTGCAGCCTCATACTCGCCATTCTTGCCGAGCCGAACGAGCCAGAGCCGTGTCATGCAGCTACCTCACCAAGGTTGACTTGTCGCACGTCGATCTTGCCAGTGACGGCAGCGGATATGAGGGCAGCGCGGCGTTCAGAGAGGAGCGCGGTAGCGGCCGTTGCCTGGTCCAGCAGGCGATCGATCTTGCCAGTTGCGGATTGCAAGAAAGCCACCACTTCGAGTTGTTCGTTCATCGGCGGCAACGGCATCCGAAAGGCGGCTAGGTCCGGCATGTAGATGGTATTGTGGGTTGAGCCCATCATGAGCCGCGAAAACTCCGGGCGCATTGCTCTGAAAGTCCACAATAGGAAATGGTTATTCAGTTTCGGACCGCAGACCCAGTTCGCGAAGTCCTGTGTGGTGGCCATGTCGACCCCCATGATCGCTGCGAAGCCCACAGATGCAGTACGGGAGAGCATTACGGTACCAGCAGGGAGTACTCGGGCCGATGAGTTGGCCAGACCGATCTCGCTCACCTGCTCGCTGGTTTCCGTGATGACTGTTCGCCCCTCTTTCCGGACTTGCCAGATGTCGGCCAGACTGAACCAAGGCACTGTGCAGTCCTCCCACCATTCGGGGCGTGAACGGCTTGGAGTGTGCCCGCTCTCAAGTCTTGCTACCATGCGAATAGGGGTCACCACCCAATGCTCCGGCACATCGCCCAGCCACTCCAAGCCTGATGGCTTCATGCGGGCGTCCGGGTCGAGGCCTTTGATAACCGCGTGGGAGATGACGGCCTGTCGCTTCTCCTTGAGCAGTTCGATCAGCCGCCGCTGCTCCTCCACCAGAGCGTCGATCTTGCCCGTCTCTCGGTCGAGGAAGGCGGCAATGGCGACTTGTTCCGCGAGGGGAGGTTCTGGGACGGTGGTTTCTGCGAGAGGCGCAAGGTTCAACGCCCTAAAGGTCGCGCCACCTACCGAACTCTCCCATTGCGCATACGAGTCAGTGCTACGCAGCACCCAGAAATAGAATCGGGCAGAGTGGCTAGCTTCGATCGCAATGCGTGCCGTTCCCTGCGTTAAGTTAGCCCCAGACAGCTCTTCCGGAACCACCATCACTTTTCCAAAGCTCGGGCCTATCGAGCAAACTAGATCGTTGGTTTGGATTGTAGAGCGACGGTAGGCGGCAGCTATCTCTGTTGAGGTGCGCAGCACGCTGTTGATGTCCGCTACGCCTTTCTCGTCGGTCATGTCCGCTGGCCGAATGTAGGGCACCCCGCCATCAATCATCGGACCTGCCTGGACGATGCCATAAGTCACGGGTCGTGCGCTCTGAACCACCCTCTTGAGCTTAGTGTATTTCCAGCCATAGGGCAGAGAACCTAAGAAGGCGCTCATGCCGACAACTCCTCTATCATGCCGAGGATGCGGCCCGTGACCTGCTTCAACTCCGCGTCGATTTCCTCTAGCGCCCTGGGTGGTTCAAACACATAGAAGTGCCGGTTAAAGGGGATTTCGTACCCCACGTTGGTCTTGTCGTGATCAATCCAGGCATCGGGCGCATGCGGTAGCACCTCACGCTTAAAATGTGCTTCCACCTCCTCCCGTAGCGGTACGTTCTCGGTGTCCCTCAACGCGCTGTCGGCCTGGGGCTTGCCTTTGGCCTTTCCGCGTTCACCCAAGACCACCTTGCCGTTCTCGTCCCGCAAGGGTCGCTCGACGGTGATGGTGCGGTAGCCAAAGGCCTCGTTGGGTAAGATGCGCGACAGCGGCGCCAGCCTGACTTTGCCGCCCTCTGGTGCCGCTGGAGGCTGTTCACCCGCGCGAACGACAACCCGTTCAACACCCTTGCCAGCCTCGTCCAACACAGTGGCGACCTGGGCCTCGGCAAAGTCCCCGAAAAGCCTCGTCACCGTCTCGATATCGGCCTGCCCCATCTCCTTGCGCTTGGAACCTAGGCTCTTGCGCATTTTCTGCCAGAAGCCTGACGCATCGATGAGCTGGACCTTGCCCTTGCGGTGGGTTGGCTTGCGGTTAGTCAGGACCCAGACGTAGGTGGAGATGCCGGTGTTGTAGAACATGTCGGTGGGCAGGGCGATGATCGCCTCCACCAGGTCGTTCTCCAGCACGTAGCGCCTGATTTCGCTCTCCCCGCTACCCGCCCCGCCCGTGAACAGCGGCGAGCCATTGAGCACGATGCCGAAGCGGCTGCCGCCGTCCTTGGCCGGTCGCATCTTCGAGATGAGGTGCATCAGGAACAGCAGCGAGCCATCGGACACCCTGGGCAGCCCCGGCCCGAACCGACCGTTGTAGCCCTGCTGCTCGGCTTCGCGCCGGACCTCTTTCTCGACCTTCTTCCACTCCACACCGAACGGTGGGTTGGACAGCATGTAGTCGAACTTCTTGTCCGCATGCCCATCGTCCGACAGCGTGTTGCCGAAGGTGATGTTGGACACATCCTGCCCCTTGATCAGCATGTCCGCCTTGCAGATGGCGTAACTCTCGGCGTTCAGTTCCTGCCCGTGCATGACCAGCCGCGCCTGGTCGTTGTGATCGATGAGGTACTCACCAGCGACCGACAGCATGCCGCCTGTGCCCGCCGTGGGGTCGTAGATGGAGCGCACCACGCCGGGCTTGGTCAGGACATCGTCGTCTTCCACGAACAGCAGGTTGACCATCAGGCTGATCACCTCACGCGGGGTGAAGTGCTCGCCAGCCGTCTCGTTGCTGAGTTCGGCGAACTTGCGGATGAGCTCCTCGAAGATCAGGCCCATCTGGTGGTTGTCCACCTTCTTAGGGTGGAGGTCGACGCGAGCGAACTTCTCCGTCACTTGGTAGAGCAGCCCGGCCTTGGCCAGCCGGTCCACCTGAGAGGCGAACTCGAACCGCTCGAAGATGTCCCGCACCTCCAGGGAGAAGGCCTGGATGTAGGTGTAGAGGTTCTGGGCAATGTTGTCCTGGTCACCGATCAGCGTGGGCAGGTCGAGCTTGGCGCTGTTGTAGAAGGTCTGCCCGGCCTTGCGCAGCAGAAACGGCTCGACGTTGATGCCCTTGCCGTCCCGCGCCGCGAACTCGTCCAGCACAGCCTGCTTGGTCGGCTCCAGCAC
Organism: Devosia sp. LjRoot3; assembly: GCF_964252865.1. NCBI lineage: Bacteria > Pseudomonadati > Pseudomonadota > Alphaproteobacteria > Hyphomicrobiales > Devosiaceae > Devosia > Devosia sp. LjRoot3. The sequence continues at coordinate 120,930 of NZ_CAXUPK020000001.1, read as the reverse complement.
ACAGTCGAGGCGACGCAGCACGGTGAAGGGCAGGATGACCTTGCCGTAGTCTGACTGCCTGAAATCCCCCCGTAGCAGGTCAGCAACCGACCAAATGAGCGATGATAGTGCCTGCTGGTTCACGCCGTTTTCCCTTTTTGCCCAATGCCCACGCCATTCTATCGCCTACAGGTTTACGAGACCTGTGGCTCCTTGACGGCTTCGATGCTTGACGCAAATCCCTTTTGATCGGTCTTCATGATCAGCGCGCCCGCCTGCTCAAGCTCGAAGTGAACCCTGAGGCGTTCGACCAACTGCTCATAACCTCGCAGCAGTGCGAGGCAGAGCAAGGTCGCCGCATGACCAACACGCTCATCCTTGACGCTGAAAAGTCGAGGCTGCTTGATCCACATCAGCTCGTTGCGGCCGTGAAAACAGTCGGTGAGTAACGCATCCGAGAACTCGGGTGAGAACCCAGGCCGAAGCCAGGAGTGATCAATGGTCGGCTCCCACGCCACTTTCAGGTTCCCGAGTTGGTTTCTCCAAGTGCAAAGGCGGAGCCTTGGCCGCTCCACGAGCCAGTCCTTTTTGTCGAGGATGTAGCCGAGGTTGCGCGACGGACTGATGCAGTTCTCATACACGTTGTGGTGGAGCGTGTAGTACCAGCCGGGTGGCTCTAGCCCCCCGACTACACGGTCTGCAAGTTGCTGAAGTTCTTTTGGGTTTGTGGTCGATGTCTCAATCATATGAATGCTTTAGGTTGGTTACGCCCGCTTGCCAAGATGCAGACCCGAGTTGGTAGATGCCGCAAAAACAACAGACACCCCTCCTCAGGCAGGCGCACTTGTTCGATGTGCGTCGATGCGTTGAACAGCGGAAACCCCGATGCCCAGCGACTTCGCAACCTTGACCACGCCTATCCCCTCGGCACGAAGAGCCCGGACCTTGGCCTCAATCTCACCCGAGAGCGTTGGCCTGCCCAGCTTCTTGCCTTGAGATTTGGCTCGCGAGAGGCCTGCATTGACCCGCTCTTGGATCATCGCCCGCTCGAACTCCGCGAAGACCGCCATCATTCCGAACAGGGCACGACCAGAGGGCGTAGTGGTGTCGAGAGCTTGCTGGTGCAGGTAGAGGTCAGCGCCATGGCCCTTGAGGTCCTCAAGGAAGCTCACCAGGTCCTGCATCGACCTGCCGAGGCGGTCCACTGACCATGCGGCGACCAGGTCCACCTCTCGCCTCGCCACGGCTTTGAGGAGAGCATCATAGGCCGGGCGCTTCTCGCGGCCCTTGGCGCCAGAGACCCCTGCATCCTCGAACACCTGCACCACGTCCCAGCCAGCCCGTTGCGCGACCACTTCAAGCTCGCGGCGCTGGTTCTCAGTGGTCTGCTCCTTGGTGGAGACGCGAAGGTAGATGGCTACCCGCTTGGTCATGGTAAGGCTCCAGTGCTCAAGGGCATACCGAATACAAGTGATTTCGGTATGCTGTCAAGTCGCGAGGATGCCCCCTGCATTTGCTGGCTTTCTGGTGACCATTTCTGGAGGGGTTTTCGGTATAGGTGAACGGACAGCGAGAAAGACGACCCGATGATACCAGAAGCGGCAGGGGCAACCCCCTATGGCATCTTCCTGCTGGCGGATGCCTATCTCGACGCTGCGAGCCTCGCCGCGAACGAACCACGGCTGTACTCACAAGGTCCCACCCGCCTCCTGAGCTACCATGCTGCCGAGCTGTTCCTGAAAACCTACATGCGGTCGGCAGGGGAGACCATCGACAGCCTTCGTGCCCACGGCCATGATCTGCACAGCATGCTCACACGCGCTGGAGAACTCGGCCTTGAGGTGCCGCCGCAGATCATCGCGCAGGCCAACAAGATGAAGCGGAAAAACGACTACGTCCGGGTGCGGTACGTGGTGGTCGAGGAGAAGTCGGACATCTCACCAGCTAGTGTCCTCCGGTTCACCACCACCATCAAGGAATGCGTGTGCGCTGCCCTAAACATGGATGAGCAAGGCGTGCCGAAGGGCAAGCATTGGCTCGGACTGCTACCATCGGACTACCCCCGCAACAATTCGAGGAGGCAGGAGACCGAGGGGGACTGAGGAGGGCCACGGGGGTAAATCCCCCGCAGCCTTGTTGATCCTGCCGCCTCGGATTTTTGCGGCAAAAACATCCCAGGGCCGGTCGGCCTATCCAAAATGGACAGCCTAGTGATTGGACATATGGGCAGGGTCAGAAGTCCACGCCATCCATGTCCTCCATGCCGAAATCATCCTGTTCACCGAAAATGCAGTCCTCCTCGGCAAGGTGCCCTCGCAGCTCCCGATAGACCTCGGGCAGCTTTCGACCGAAGTAGATGGCAAATGCCTGAGCAGCTATCTCGGGGTGCTTTGCGAGCCACATGCCGAACTTGCTCCGCAGACCCTCGGCACCTCGTTCGGCCTGCTGCTGAACCCATAGATCGCGCTCGTCGTCGTTCATCGCCGGGCGGGATGTCCCCTTCCATGCCTTCTGAGCCAGGAACCATGTGGGTTGGTCCATCGCGGCATCCCCCAGCTCACGCACTGCCACACGCATGTTGCCGATTTGGCCGAGAGACACCCCCGATGCCTGAGCGATGTCGCGCTTGGAATAGAGCCGGGTGAGGACCAGTCGCCAGGCGCAGGTCTGCCGTTGCGGACCATCCATCTGGATTGAAGCCTGCGCATTGCACCGGACGGCCTCCAGTAGCGCCTCGGGAGGCGTCCCGGGGAAATACCGAACCGGCACTGGAGGAGCGCCCTTAACCCGCCCGTAGGCTTCAAGCCGGTGGTGCCCGTCAACAACGATGGTCGCGTCCGCGATCTGGATGACCAAGATCGGCTCCAGGTCAAAGCCAGCCTGTAGGGCCTTGCACATGACCCCGACCTGGTACTCGGACCAGTCCTTCCCTCTCGTGTAGAAGACTTCGGGTATCACTTTGATCGAAGCACGGGGCAGGGTCTTTGGCAGATCACCAGCATCGCCTGAGGCTTCATGCTGAATGGTGAGCTGCTGCAGCGCCTCGGCAAGTTCACTCTGCTGTGGGGTGTCGTCGGCGGTGGAAATGATGATGTCGTTCATGGTCGTGTCCTGCGGTTGTTGCATGCGAATGGGCCTCGGGATGAACCCGAAGCCTTCGCTGGTGTCGTCGTGATGGATGGTCAGGCCCGGCTGCCCTTAAGCATCCGGTCGATTGCCTTGTTGGCGAGCTGGTCGGCGGTCTCATTACCTTGGTGGCCTGCATGGCCCCGGACCCACTCCCAGGTCACCGCACGGTCACCCATGGCAGCGATCAGGACTTCCCATAGCTCGCGGTTCTTCACCGGCTTGCCATCGGGCTTGCGCCAGTTCTTGGCCACCCAGCCGTGCCGCCACTCGTTCATGCCGTTGATGACGTATTGGCTGTCCGACTGGACCAATGCGGGCACATCATTCGCCGGAAGACAGGCCAGCGCCTTGATGGCGGCTGTCAGTTCCATCTCATTGTTGGTGGTGTGCGGCTTCGCACCTGACACGGTCTTCGTCCGGGGAAGCCTGTCCACGTCGAAGGACGTGAGGATGGCACCCCAGCCTCCTGGACCAGGATTGCCACGGCAGGCCCCGTCAGTCGCCACCACATAGCGGCGAGCGGGGGCGATGTTGGTGAGGGCGATAGTCGTGTCGATAATTTCGGTCATGATGTTCCTGCGGATGCCGCAATGCAAAAGGCTCCCGGTGGTGTGCCGGAAGCCGTTGCGGTGGGTGGATGATGATTGGAGCCTTCTGCCCTTACTGTGAGGGGTAATCGCCTGCCCTCTACTGTGGGTGGCAATTGAGCCGTTCCGTGGCTCCTATAGTGAGGGGTGATCGGCCAGGCTCTCCTAGGGTGAGGGAAGATCGATCACAGTCTCCTATAGTGGGTGGTGATCGACTAGGTTCTCCTAGGGTGGGTGGTGATTGATGGCTTGGCTTGGCTCAGCTCAGCATGTCGAACCATTCCCAGCCAAGCCGCACCTAACCAACAGCCACCTTGATGAGCCACGCCGGGCACGAGCATGCGACCGCCAATGTGCCCTCTAGGCTCACTTGGCTCTTGGCTTCCGTAGCCGGACAGGTGGACGGGGCGGCAGTGCGCTCTTGAGCGCCTGAGGACGAACCGGTTCGAGGGTTGGCCTCCAGTCACTTGCCTTCACGTCGAAGCGGGGGAGCTTGTTGATCTCTGCGTCCAATACCTCGGGCGACCAGTCGCCGTAGCCCTCTCGGGCATCGGTTTGGGACCGGCTGCCCATCATGTAGTCGCGGGCTTCCTTATCCATCCGGTGGGTACGGCTCAGGGTCGTGAAAGAATGCCGCCAGGCATGGCTAGGTCTGTTCCCTGGGGCAGCTATGCCTACTTCATCCCTGACCCATTCGGCTATCTTGTCGCCCGCGCTCTTTGCCCGGTGGTCAGACAGGGACTTGAGGTCGGTTCCCTCGGGGTACGGCGTGTAGAAGGCTGGCCCATCGCCGATGGCCCGAAACATGTCGAGCAAGCCCAACTCAATGAGATGCGAGTGGATGCCGGTGGTCCAGGCATTCTTGCCCTTGGTGCTGCCGTCGTCAGGCGTGATCAACAAGTAGGGAATGCCGTTCTCTTCACGCAGGTGCCTGCCCTGAAACTGCGTGACCTCGGTCACTCGAAGGCCTGTGTACGCGCAAATCCACGGCACCCAGAAGATGGCTCGTTGGTATGGGATGGCGAGGTCTTTCGAGGAACCACGGAACGTCGCCATCAGGATGGTCTGGGCTTGTTCCGCGCTGTAACCCTTTGAGCCAGACGGCGCAGGGGCATCGCGTTCGTCTCGTATGTTGGCCGCGACGTTCAGCGCGAGATCAAATTCCTTGACGCCGTGGTTCAGCGCGACCTTGAGGCTAGTGAGGTACTGATCGTTGATAGTCTTTTTAGCCAGGCCTCGCCCTATCAGCGCATCACGCCAGCGCCGTGCGTCGTCCTTGGTGATGCGTCTGACGTCCTCGTGCCCAATGAAAGCGATGAAGTCCTTCAGGCAGCCACGGTACTTGTCGAAGGTGTCGTCCTTCTTGGTTTGCGTCCGCTGCTTGTGAGCCAACAGACCGGTAAGGGTATTAGGGTCGTCGCTACTGCTCAGCGCGACCTTGGCTTTCGCTCCCAGAGGTTTCATGACTTCAACTGGAGGGAACCGCTGCTCTACGGTGTCAGGGCCGTAGTCGCCGTTCGCACGGCGCAAAAGAAGCGCGGCAGCTTCCTGCATAGCAATCGCGGTCTGCTCGAGCAGTCTTCTGCGGCTATCATCATCAATCTGGAGGTGATGGTTGGCCAGTGCGAGATCGACAAACGGGCCAAAGCGTTTCTCCATCCCATGCTCGCGACCGATGTAGAGGGTTTTCCCCGCCATCGTCCGAGCGTTTTCCTGGGTGACCTTCGACCAGATGGCAGCGTCGCCCGGTTCGTCCTCTGCCCCCTTGAACATCCCATAGACCTCACCGGCCAATGCCACGACCTGCCGCTGGGTCAGCCGCGTCTGGCCGTCAATCAGACTTTGCCAGATGAGATCGAACTGGAACTGAACGTCTCCGCTCCTGATCTTCGCCTTCGACACCTCTTTGGTGTCGAGCGAGACGGTGAGGTGCGAGCCGATCTTTGGGCGAGAGGTTCTGCCCTCGATCGTCACTGAAACGACTTTTCCTTTCGCTCTGCTGCCGAGCGAACTCGGGACACGCTGGCGATACCAGTAGACGCCGGTCTTGGGGTGCTTGTAGGGACGAGGCATAGAAAGGACCATGAGGACCACCTGTGTGTATCACTGGCGGCTTCTGAAGCCCTAGCAAAACCAGATACTTCTGGCAAATCAACGAGATGGACTGGTGCTGCCGGACAGGATTGAACTGTCGGCCTCTCCCTTACCAAGGGAGTGCTCTACCACTGAGCTACGGCAGCATCGTAAAGGGCGCCTGCAGGTTTCCGCGGCGACGGGCGCTCTACTGCCATAGGGATTCTCTCGACGCAAGCGCAAAAACCGCCTATCAACTCCTCCTGTGAATCACCGATAGCCAGGAAGGCGATGAGTAAGTCGAACGAAGCTACTGCCCGCGAGCAAAGATTAGCCGCAAAGCTTCGCGAGAACCTCAAGCGTCGAAAGGATCAGGCCAGGGCTCGCGCTGCCCGGGATGATGCTCCGGCACCCGAAACGATCGCGGTCAAGAAACCGTAAATCATTTTCGGGCGTATTCAGGAACGTCACATATTCGCATGAGCGCGGCTGGTCTGGCTTACGTGGCAACGAAGACCTCGCCTACCTCCTCCACAGGTAGAAGGCCCAATTGGGCCGGTTCAGAGGAACCATTTCATGGATCGTATTCGTTTGGTCGGCGGCAATCCGCTCAACGGGGATATCGTCATTTCGGGCGCCAAGAATGCCGCCCTGCCCCTGATGATCGCTTCGCTGCTCACCGATGAGCCACTGGTGCTCACCAATGTTCCCCGTCTTGCCGACGTCAAGCAGCTCGAGCGCATTCTCGAGAATCACGGCGTCGATATCGCCGTGCACGGCCGCCGTCGCGGCGAATCGGATGGCGTCGGCCAGCGCATGACCTTTCATGCCGCCGATATCGTCGATACCACCGCGCCCTATGATCTTGTCTCAAAAATGCGCGCCAGCTTCTGGGTCATCGGGCCGCTGCTCGCCCGCTGCCATGAGGCCCGCGTGTCTCTGCCCGGTGGTTGCGCCATCGGCACGCGTCCGGTCGATCTCTTTCTCTTTGGCCTCAAAGAACTCGGCGCCGAGATCGATATCGACGAGGGCTATGTGGTGGCCCGCGCGCCCAAGGGCGGTCTCATTGGCAGTCGTATCGTGTTCCCAAAAGTTTCGGTGGGCGCGACCCACACGTTGCTGATGGCGGCGACCCTCGCCAAGGGCACGACCGTCATTGAGAACGCGGCGCAGGAGCCGGAAATCACCAATGTCGCCGAATGCCTGGTCGCCATGGGCGCCAAGATTTCGGGCATTGGCACCAGGACGCTGACCATTGAAGGCGTCGAAAAGCTGCATGGCGCTAGCGTGGAAGTCATTCCCGACCGCATCGAGACCGGCACCTTTGCCATGGCTGCGGCCATGACCGGCGGCGATGTGCTGCTGCGCGGCGCCCGGGCCGAGCATCTGCAATCGGCGCTCGATATTTTGGCCCGCACTGGCGTTGATCTGACCACGGAAGCCGACGGCATCCGCGTCAAGCGCAATGGCAATGGCATTCAGCCCGTCGATATCGAAACCCATCCGTTCCCGGGCTTCCCGACCGACTTGCAGGCCCAGTTCATGGCGCTGATGACCATGAGCCAGGGCACGAGCCATGTGCGCGAGACCATCTTTGAAAACCGCTACATGCACGTAGCCGAGCTCGCCCGCTTTGGTGCCGACATTGCCGTCGACGGCCAGGTGGCGACGATCCAGGGCAAGTCGCAGCTCAAGGGCGCGCAGGTGATGGCGACGGATCTTCGCGCTTCGGTATCGCTGGTGATTGCCGGCCTTGCCGCCAAGGGCGAAACCATCGTCAACCGCATCTATCACCTCGACCGCGGCTTTGAGCGGCTCGAAGACAAGCTCTCGCGCTGCGGCGCGGAGATTGAGCGGCTGGCTGGTTAATCCAACAAAATGGCAAAAGAGGCCCGGTGCTTGCGCCGGGCCTTTTTGTTTTAGTCGAGTGTCTGCCGATAGCGCAGCATGGCGACAACCGTGATCACCAGCACGATCACGCCGAGCGCGGTCAGCTCAGCGGTCACATCGAATGTCCCGGCGCCCTTCAGCATCACCTTGCGAATGAGCCGGATGAAATGCGTCGCCGGCACGCCGGTGCCGATAGCCTGCGCCCAGCCGGGCATGCCGGCGAAGGGGAACATGAAACCCGAGAGCAGGATCGAGGGCAGGATGGTGAAAAAGCTCAGCTGCATGGCCTGCATCTGGTTTTTCGCCACGGTGGAAATGAGAAATCCCAGCGCCAGATTGCCCAAGACGAAAAGATTGAAGCCGAAGAAGAAGGCCGTGAACGTGCCGGTGAACGGCACCTGGAACACGGCGAAGGCGGCGACGAGGAAGACCGCGGTCTGCACATAGCCAACGAAAACATAGGGCAGGATTTTGCCCAGCATTACCTCCAGCGGCGTCACCGGGGTGGAGATCAGCATTTCCATCGTGCCACGCTCGCGCTCCTTCACGATGGCGACGGCGGTGATCATCACCATGGTCATGGAGAGGATGATGGCGAGCAGACCCGGCACGATATTGGTCGATGTCTTGCCCTCGGGATTGTATTGCCGGTGGACGATCACTTCAAAGGGCAGCGGCGCGCCGGCTGCGGGCGACAGGGGCCCAGTGAGCGTCTGGGCAATGGCGCCATTGACGATGCCGCTCATGGCCGCCGCAGCGCCGCTGACGGCCGAAGGGTCGGAAGCATCGGCGGCGATCAGAAGATTTGGCCGGAGACCGCGCACGACGTCGCGCTCGAAATCGGCTGGGATGACGACGACGAAATTCGCCTCGCCCCGCCGCAGCGCTTCTTCGCCGGCATCGGGCCCGCGCACCTGGCCGATGAAGTCGAAATAGCCCGAGGTATCCATGCCCGCGAGCAGCGCCCGGGTCAGGGGCCCGTCATCATTGACCTCCACCAGCGTCGGCAGGTGTCGGGGGTCGGCATTGATGGCAAAGCCGAAAAGCATAAGCTGGATGATGGGCAGCCCGATCATCATGCCGAAGGTGACGCGGTCGCGCCGCATCTGGATGAACTCTTTCCAGAGCACGGCGACGAAGCGGCTCAATGAGAAGCGCAGGTTCATGCCGCGTCACGCGAGAAATTATCCCGCGCCCCCGCCATGAGATAGATGAAGGCCTCTTCCAGCCCCGCCGGCACCTCGCTCCATCGCTGTCTTTTGTCACTTTGGAATTTTTTCACCGTGGCCGCCAAAGCCGCAGCGTCCGTGCCGGAGACATGCAGCGCCGAGCCGAAGCGGGCTACCTGGTCGACGCCCGGCTGGTCTTTCAACTGCTCTTCCAGCGCCACCAGTTCCGGCCCTTCGGCCCGCCAGGTGGTCAGCCCCACCATGGTCGGGATTTCGGTCGCCCGCCCGTCGATCAGCTTTTTGCCATAGGCGATATAGGTGATAAAATCGCACTGGATGGCCTCGTCCATGTAGTGCGTCGACACCAGCACCGTCACGCCAGCCTTGGACAGCCGCCGGATCTCATCCCAGAAATCGCGCCGTGCCTTGGGATCGACGCCGGCCGTCGGCTCGTCGAGCAGCAGCAGTTTGGGATCGTGGATGAGACAAGCCGCCAGCGCCAGCCGCTGCTTCCAGCCGCCCGAGAGCGTGCCGGCCAATTGCCCTGCCCGGTCGACCAGTCCCAGATCAGCCAATGCGCCATCGACACGGCTCTTCCGGTTCTTCACCCCATACATTCGCGCCACGAAATCGAGGTTCTCGCGGATGGTCAGGTCTTCATAGAGGCTGAATTTCTGGGTCATGTAGCCCACCTCAGCCTTGATCCTCCCCGCCTCGCGCCGAACGTCAAAACCAAGACACTGCCCCTCGCCCTCGTCGGGCAGCAGCAGGCCGCAAAGCATGCGGATGGTCGTGGTCTTGCCCGACCCATTGGGCCCCAAAAACCCATAAATGGCGCCCTTGGGCACGGCGATGTCGAAATGATCGACCACCGTCTTGTCGCCAAAACGCTTGGTCAGCCCGCGCACGTCGATGACGCGTTCTTCGTTCATGGCAGCACGGTGACCGGCTGGCCCGGCTGCAGCTTTGCCGCATCATCAAGCCGCGCTTCGACGAGATAGACGAGCCGGCTGCGCTCCTCGGTCGAATAGATCACCGGTGGCGTCGTCTGCGCCTCGCTCGCGATATGCACCACGGTCGCTGCCATATCGGCGCAGCCATCGCAGGTGACGGTCACTGCCTGCCCGACGGAAAGGCTCGACCGCGCCGTCTCTGGTACGAAGAACCGCGCCTCAAGCGCCTTGTCCGGCAGAATGGAGGCAATCGGGGTCCCCACGGCCGCCACTTCGCCCACGGCATAATAGAGTTTTTCAATGACGCCTGCGGCCGGCGCATGCACTTGCCGTTCGGAGAGATTTATCCGCGCCCCTTGAGCATCGGCCTCTGCCGCGGCGAGATTGGCCTCCGCCGCCACCTGCTGACCCGAGCGCGCCGGCAGTTCGGCCACCGCCAGTTGCGCCTTCAATTGGCTCACCTGCGCCTCGGCCGACGCCACCGCATTGCTGTCCACCTCGACCTTGGCCGCCGAAACCGTGCCCGCTTTTTCAAGCTGCTCGCTGCGCGTGAGATTTGTCCGCGCCAGCCCCAGATCCGCCTCGGCCTTGCTCAGCGAAGCGCGGATGACATCGAGTTCTTCGCTGCGGCTGCCGGTCTCGAGATTTTCGAGCGTCGCCCGCGCCGCCGCCACGCGCGCCTCGGCCGCCGACAGCAGGGCCTGCTGCTGGCTCTGATCGAGCACGAGCAAGAGGTCGCCTGCGCTCACCGACTGGCCTTCGGCCACCGCGATTTCCGTGATCCGTCCCGCGCTCACCGGCGCGACATAGACATAGTCGGCCTCGATATAGCCGGTGAAGCCAGTGGGCCCGGCATCGTGCGCGAAGAAGGCGAGAACGGCCGCCAACAGACCGCCGAAAAAGTCGCTCATGGCGTCTCCTCTCCGCCCGCAGGCGAAATGCCGTGAAACAGGATATCGAGGTGGTTTTCCACCAGCCGGTCGAGCGCCAGCCCTTCTTCCGGCCGCATGCCGAAAACTTCGCTCAGCGCCACATGGGCCACGATGGGCCCGACAATGGAGCGCACGGTCATTTCCGGATCGATTTTTCGCAACTGCCCCGAAGCGACGCCGCGCGCCACCAGCGCCGTCAGCGCCGGGATCACCTTGCCCAGCACCTCGCGGCGATAGAGTTCGGCAATGGCCGGAAAATTCATGATCTCGCGCAGGATCAGCCGCGGCACCGCGAGATTATTGGGATCAGAAAGCAGATTTTGCAGCGTATGCACCAGCATGGCGATGGGCAGGCGCGGATCGCCTTCGAACTGGGCCATATCCGGCACCGCCCGCTCTGCAATCGGGGCCACCGCGCGCCGCACAATGCCTTCCATCAGCGCTTCCTTGGAGGGAAAGTAGAGATAGACCGTACCCTTGGAGACGCCCGCGCGTCGCGCCACCTCGTCCACCTTGGTCGCAGCAAAGCCCTTCTCCGCGAACACAGCCAAAGCCGCATCCAGCATTTCATCCGGCCGCGCCTCGGCCCGCCGGCGGAATTTCTTGTCGGTGGTGTTCATGAGGATGATTATAACTGACTGACTGGTCAGTTATCAAGTAAATTGCACCAATCACCGACTCTTCCCTCGCCCCTTGCGGGAGAGGGACAGATTTTCTGCGTTCAGCAGAAAATCAGGGAGAGGGGTATTCTCTCCTCCGCAGAGGAGCGAGTGCTAAGACCCCGTACCCCTCATCCGCCCTTCGGGCACCTTCTCCCGCAAGGGGAGAAGGAAAGCTGGTGCGTGAGACAAACGCCCACCCCAATTGCCCCCGCCCCCTCAAGCTTGTAGATCAGCCCCTGCATGACCAAATGTGGCAGAACCAATTTCGCGAGCTGACCCTATGACCGATCTCAAGCTACTGGCGCTTGATACTGAAGATCTCGCCGTGCTTTCCGCCCATGTGCAGGATGCCGTCGTGCGCACCGTCGACATGGGCTATGCCCGCGGCGACCGGCGCTTTGCCCTGTTGATGAACCGCTACGACTGGACCGAAGACAAGCCGCGCAGCAAGGGCCTCCGCAAGCGCTCCGGGCTGCATTTCGACCGCGTCGAGAATGTCGCCTATGCCGGCTTCGATCCGGCTTCGCCCGAAGGTGTGCTCAATCTCCTGGCGCTGACCTTCACGCCGGCCCCCGATGGCGTTTCCGGCGTGGTAGAAATCACCTTTGCCGGCGGCGGCACGGTGCGGTTGACGGTTGAGGTGCTTGAGGCACGACTGGCCGATCTTGGGGCAGCCTGGGCCGCGGCGGCAAAGCCGGCACATAAGCTCGATTGATAGCGGCGCTCCGGCGCGCGGGGCCCCACCCCCACCCGTCCTCCCCCATCAAGGGGGAGGTGTTGCATCGAGTTTGAGACTGGCTCTCGTCCCAACCGCCAGACCGCCCCCCCTTGATGGGGGAGGCAGGGAGGGGGTGACGAGAGCCCCGATCTCCCCGACCAAACCCATTCCCCCCTTGCGATCAAACTCCCCATCGGGATAGATCGCATCACTCCACTTCGCCGCTATCCCGGACCGCCAATGCCTCTACGCCTCGACAGCGCCGCTGATGATTTCGAGTCCCGCTTTGTCGAGCTGCTTGCCAGCAAGCGCGAAGCCTCCCAGGAAGTGGGCGATATCGTCGCCGGGATCATTGCCGATGTGCGCGCCCGTGGCGACGAAGCCGTGGCCGAGCTGACCAACAAATTCGACAAGGCCGGCGTTACCCCGCAAACCCTGCGCTTTTCGGCCGAAGAAATCGCCGAAGCCGCTGCCCGCGTCACCCCAGATGTCCGCGAAGCGCTGCAGACCGCGCATGATCGCATCAAGTCGCATCACGAGCGGCAGATGCCCAAGGATGACATCTACACCGACGCCCTCGGCGTCACGCTCGGCTCGCGCTGGACCGCCATCGATGCCGTCGGCATCTATGTCCCAGGCGGCCTCGCCTCCTACCCCTCTTCGGTGCTGATGAACGCCGTGCCGGCCAAAGTCGCCGGCGTTTCGCGCATCGCCATGGTCGTGCCCACGCCCAATGGGCAACTGGCTTCGGCTATTCTCTGCGCCGCTCAGATTGCCGGCGTCACCGAGATTTACCGCGTCGGCGGCGCCCAGGCCGTAGCCGCCCTCGCCTATGGCACCAGTGCCATTGCCCGCGTCGACAAGATCATGGGCCCCGGCAATGCTTTCGTCGCTGCTGCAAAACGCCAGGTGTTCGGCCAGGTCGGCATCGACCTCATCGCCGGCCCCTCCGAAGTCCTCGTCATTGCCGACCACTCGGCCAATCCCGCCTGGGTCGCCGCCGATCTCATCGCCCAGGCCGAACATGGCGGGGGCGCCCAGTCGATCCTCGTCACGACGGATGAAAAACTGGCCGACGCCGTGGAAGCTGAAGTCGACCGGCAGCTAAGCCTCCTCCCCAAGGAATCCATCGCCCGGGAAGGCTGGGACGAATTCGGCGCCATCATCACCGTCGATTCGCTCGAAACGGCGACCAACCTAGCCAATCGCATCGCTTCCGAGCATGTGGAACTCGCCATCGACGATCCGCAATCGCTGGTCCCTGCCATTCGCCATGCCGGCGCGATCTTTCTGGGTCACCACACGCCTGAAGCCATTGGCGATTATGTCGGCGGCTCCAACCACGTCTTGCCCACTGCCCGCTCGGCGCGCTTTGCCTCGGGCCTCGGCGTGCTTGATTTCGTCAAGCGCACCTCGATCCTGGGCTGCACGCCGTCATCGCTCTCGGCCCTTGCCGAAGCGGCGGTCACCATCGCCGAAGTCGAAGCGCTCGATGGCCACGGGCGCTCCATTTCGATTCGGCTCAACCGTTGAGCATTTCGATGGGCACAAGCGAGGCGGCCTCCAGCACCAATCGTCTGGTCACCGTCACGCTCGACCCCAATACGATCACGTCCATAAATCCCGACGAGGTGCATGAATGGCGCATCGCCATTTATGACCTCCTCGAATCCAACAGTTTTCGTCCGGCCCGCGTTGCCGCCGAGGGCCCCTATGCCCTCCACGTCTCGATCATCGGCAATTCCATCGTGCTCGATGTGCGTCACCCCGAAACTTTTCAGCCGATCGCCGCGCACTACATTTCGCTGACCCCGTTCCGCCGGCTGATCCGAGATTATTTCCGCATTCGCGACGCCTATTACGAGGCGATCCGCTCCGCGCAGCCGTTCCAGATCGAAACCGTCGACATGGCGCGGCGCGGCATGCACAACGAGGCAGCCGAGCTGCTGCGCACGCGACTCCACAACAAGATCATCATCGATCTCAATACGGCGCGGCGGCTTTTCACCTTGATTTGCGCCGTGCAGCCCTATGCCAGCCGCATCGACGAGGCGACGAGCGAACTGCCCTCGGTGCTTTTCGTGTGCTCGATGAACTCGGTACGCTCGCCCATCGCCGCGGCGCTCGCCCGCCAATCCTTCCCCGGCCGCATCATCGCGCGCTCGGTTGGCGTCAATGGTGGCAAGGCCGATCAGTTCGTGCATGAGGTCATGGAAGAAATCGGCATTGATATGTCGATCCATACGCCCCATATTCTCGATGAGCTCGTTGCCAACCGCTTCGATCTCGTCATCACCCTGTCCGATGACGCCCCCGATGCAGTGGCCCGCAAGGGTCTCGAGGCCGGCGAAATCGAACAATGGACGGTGCCGGACCCTTCGCTCGTCGAAGGCAGCCGCGAGGTAGTTCTGTCGGCCTATCGCGAACTTCGCGACGGTCTCAGACGCCGCGTTCGCACTCGTTTGGAACCACTGGTTTCCGGTAGTTCACAAAGCCACTGATTTGCAGTAGGTTCCGCCCAAATTTGCGGCCGCCGCCGAGCAGTTTCGCTCGCGGGGGTCTTCCCAGGAGAAAGTATGGCCAAAGAAGAAGTGCTCGAATTCCCGGGCGTGGTCACCGAATTGCTTCCCAACGCGACCTTCCGGGTCAAGCTGGAAAACGAACACGAGATCATCGCTCACACCGCGGGCCGCATGCGCAAGAACCGTATCCGCGTTCTCGCCGGCGACAAGGTGCTGTGTGAAATGACTCCTTACGACCTCACCAAGGGTCGCATCACCTATCGTTTCAAGTAAGGTTTGGCGCGACCACCCGGCGGGTGGTCAAAACGCTTCGGTGGAGCGTTTTGAGCGACGAACGCCCTGAGCCATGCGAAGGGCCGTCCTGTTTCAGCGGAGCTCGACGTCATCATGGCCTCAAGGCCCGAATTAATCCTGGCCTCCGCCTCGCCGCGCCGGCTTGCACTGCTCAACCAGATCGGCATCGAGCCTGAGCATCTGGTTCCGGCCCATGTCGACGAGACGCCCGAAAAAGGCGAATTGCCGCGCAAGCTTGCCGGCCGCCTGGCTGAACTGAAAGCTCTCACCGCCCAGCACAAGGCCCGCGTCGCCGGTTTCGGCTCCGACGCTCTCGTCCTTGCTGCCGATACGGTGGTGGCGGTCGGCCGGCGCATCCTGCCCAAGGCCGAGACCATGGAAGAGGCATCCGATTGCCTCCGCCTGCTCTCGGGCCGCGCGCATCGCGTCTATACCGGCGTCACGCTCCTGACCCCCTCCGGGGCCAAGCGGCAGCGCATCGTTGAAACACGCCTGCGCTTCAAGCGCCTCTCCACCCGCGAAATGGAAGCCTATCTCGCTAGTGCCGAATGGCGCGACAAGGCGGGTGGCTATGCCATTCAGGGCATTGCCGGGTCCTTCGTCGTAAAACTCTCCGGCTCCTATTCCGGCGTCGTCGGCCTGCCGCTCCATGAGGTTACCCAGCTCCTCGCCGGCGAGGGCTACCCGGTGCATTTCAACTGGCTCAATCAGTCGAGCCTGACGGGCGTCTGATGGACCCGCAAAAGAAATGCCCGATCTGCGGCAAGCCAGCAGTCGACAAGTTCAAGCCCTTCTGCTCAAAACGCTGTGCCGATGTCGATCTCAATCGCTGGCTCACCGGCTCCTATGTCATCCCCGCGCGGGATGACGAGCCGCCCATCGAAAACGACGACGAATAGGCACTTTGGCCGGGCTCGCGGGTAACAGTCTGCTAACGAACTAGCCTCTTTATCCACATGACGTTTTCGCGCTTGCGCGCACAAAAACGATCTCCTATAAGGCCCGTGGCTCGCAGCCGATGGCTCGCGAAATAGATGCCCGAGTAGCTCAGTTGGTAGAGCAGCGGATTGAAAATCCGCGTGTCACTGGTTCGATTCCGGTCTCGGGCACCACCTCCCAATCTTCATTGTCTCTCAACGTTCTAGCCCTTCCGCTCTTGCCGGTTGCGTTTTCGCGCGGGTAAATCAGCAGGAACCAACGGGAGGCCACCCCGATGCTGCCACGCGCAATCCGCCCTGCCGCTGCCATCGCGGGCGCCCTGACTCTCGCCGGTTGCAGCGCCGCCGGCGGCCCGCCCTCCATTCCCATCTTCGGCTCCTTCTTTCCCGCCTGGATCATCTGCGCCGTCGGCGGAATTGTCGTGGCCGTGATCATCCGGGCGCTGCTGATCGCCCTCAGGATCGACGAACATTTGCCAGCACCGCCATTGGTTTACCTATGCCTCGCCATCAGCGGCGGCATTGGTTTCTGGATGATCTGGTCGGGAGTGGCGTGATGCGCGCGATCTTGGGAAAAGCCATTGGCTATGCTGTTTTCATCGGCACCGCTGTGATGATCTACCTCGCCTGGAGCGCCGGCCTTGCCAGCCCGCGCTCGGACGTGGCGGAGATCGAAGCGCCGGTCATCCAGATTTCCTCGACCGTGCCAGGCCGGATCATTTCCATCGCTGTCACCAACAATGACGCGGTCAAAGCCGGTGACATTCTTTTCCAGATCGACCCCGAGCCCTATCGCCTGCGGCTCGAACAGGCGCAGGCAGAACTGCGCGCCACCCAGTCGGAACTGGCGCAGGGCGAGCGCAATATCGCCACCGAACAGTCCAATGCCGACGTCGCGCAAAAGCAGATCGAGCGCGCTCAGTTCAATGCCGACCTCGCGCGGCAAACCCTGGAACGGTTGGAGCCGCTGCTCGACCGGGGTTTTGTGACGGCGCAACAGGTGGACCAAGCCCGCACGACCTATAACGACTCCCTCGTCAGCCTCGACCAGGCGCTGCAGCAATCGCAGGGCGCGAGCCAGGTGATCGGTACGCTCGATACGCGACAGGCCCAGGTCGATACCGCGACCGCAACGGTGGCCTTGGCCCAGCGCGATCTCGACAATACCACGGTACGGGCGCCGTTTGACGGCATCGTCACCGGCCTCACCATGCCGGCGGGACAATATGTCATCACCGGGCAGACGGTCTTTGCCATGATCGACACGTCACAATGGGAGGCCGTCGCGTTTTTCCGCGAAACCGAATTGCCCAATATTGCCGTGGGCGATGCGGCCGAAGTCTTCGTCATGGCCAATACGCGCGTGCCGGTGCGGGGCACCGTGTCCGCCATCGGCTGGGGCGTGCGCTCGGCCGATGCCGCCACCATTCTGGGCCTGCCGATCGTTTCGAACTCGCTCAACTGGGTGAAAGTGGCCAAGCGCTTCCCGGTCTATGTGGAACTGCACGAGCCACCGACCGACCTGATGCGCGTGGGTGCCTCCGCAGTCGTTGTGATTCAGGGCGCGGCGGACGCAGATGATGACGGCAACGCGCACTAGATACGGCCTTACCGCGCTGCTCCTTGACGAGCTGCGCCCCTATGAGGGCCGGCTGGGTGCCTCGCTGCGCATGGCACTGTGCTGTGTGCTCGTGGTGGTTCTGGCGATGAGCCAGCAGGTGCCTGAGGCCGCGCTCTCCTGCTATCTCATCTTCTTTGCCAGCCGCGACAATGCGGCGAGCGGCATTCTGATCGCCATTGCCCTGATCATTGCCGCTTCGGTGGGGATACTCCTGGGGCTGGTCTTCCTGCAATTTGCCGCTGACGAGCCGATGCTGCGGCTCGGCCTCATGGCCGCCTTCACTTTTGGCGGCATGTATTTTTCCGTGGCCACTCGCGCCGGTCCGATTGCGGCGACGGTCGGTTTTGTCTTCGCTTTCGTGATGACGCTCTACGATTTCGTGCCCATTCCCGAACTGCTGTCGCGCGGATTGAGCTGGATGTGGGTCGTGGTGTTCTTCCCCATGGCGGTGCTCATTCTGGTCAATGCGCTGATTGGCCCCAATCCTGCAACGCTCGTCAGAAAGTCGATCGGCAAGCGCCTACGTGCGAGCGCGGCGCTGCTCCGGGGTGAGGCTGGCGCTGACGCAGAGGCGCAGGAACTGCTGGAAGAGCCAGCCAGCGAACTCGCCTCCCCGGCGCGTCTCGGTGCGCTCTTCGGCTTTCATTCCAAGGCGGAAGCCCAGCGGCTGGGTGCCATGATGCCCGAGGTGCAGGCACTGCTGGTCGAAGCACTGGCGGCAGGAGAGGATCGGACGCTGGCCCAGGGGCTGGATCGACTTGCCCGGACTATCGAAGAGCGGCGTGATGTCGACCCCGGTTGGCGTCTTTCGGCAGCGTCAGGGGGCACGGCACCCTTGGCGAAGCGGGCCGAAAATCTCGCAGGCCTTTGGTCGGGTCGCGTCCCCCTGCCCCCGCCGGAAAAGGTGGCGGCGGAGCCGGCCGATACATTTACCAACCCGGCCTATATGCAGTTTGCGCTCAAAACCATGCTGGCGGTGTTCATCACCTACGGCATCTATACGGCGCGCAACTGGTTCGAAATCCACACCGCCATGATCACGTGCTTCTATGTAGCGCTCGGAAGCACTGGGGAAACGCTGCACAAGGCGGCCCTGCGCATTGCCGGATGTATCATCGGGGCGGCAATGGGCATTGCCAGCATCGTCTTCCTCATGCCGCACATGACCGATATCGGCCATTTGCTGCTGCTGGTGGCTGCGGGTAGCTTTATCGCGGCCTGGGTCGCGAACGGGTCGAGCCTGGTCCAATATATGGGCTGGCAGATGGCCCTGGCCTTCTTCCTCTGCGTGCTGCAGGGTTTTGGTCCGGCCTTTGATATCGACGTGGCGACCAATCGCATTCTCGGCATTCTGATCGGCAATGTTGTGGTCACCGTGGTTTTCCTCTGGCTCTGGCCGGTCAGCGTCAGCGCCGGAACGGCGCTCCATCTCGGTCGTGCGGTGCGAGGGCTCGCCGATGCGCTGCGCCGGGCCGGCGGCAATCTTGCCAGCATCCTCCCCGAACTCGATGCGGCGCGGCGCCTAGCGCGCCTTTCCGCCTTCGAGGCCTCGCGGCTGCGCGTCCGCTCGCCGCTGCTGCCACATGCAAAAACCATCATGGCTGCGAGTGAGGAAGCAACATCGGGCATAGCCCGGCTACGCCTTCTTCGCGATCGTCCGCGCTACCTTTTTGGCGCGCCGCGCTGTGTGAAAGCAGCAACGCTTGCACAGGAAGCGTCCGCCGCCCGGTTTCTGGACGATGCCGCCTGGGCTATTCTGGCGCCCGAACCTGAGGCAATGACCATGCTCGACCAGTCGCTGTCCCGATCATTCGATACTCTTGCGCGGCTTGAGCGTCAGCTTGCACATGCGCCGCGCCGGGCATCCTGGCGCCGAGATCTCGAAGCGACGGCCCGGTCCTATCGCGACCTCCTCGAAGGATTTTCCCTCACGGTTGGAGCGCTCTGATGCCAGGCGTTCACCTCATGACCCGTCTCGCCGCAGTGCTGCTGGTCATTGTGCTGGCGGCCTGTTCCAGCTCAGCGCTCAATCTGGCCTCAAAAAGTGCAACGACGCCCTATCGGGGCACGGCCGGGCAGCCGGCGGCTGATCCGGGCGTCGCCGACTATGGCGTCACGCCCGACCCAAATATGCCGATCGCGATTGCGGCGCCAAAGCTCGACCCCAATCACAGCTATAGCCTGCCCGAGCTCATCAATATCGCGCAGCTCGCCAATCCGGCCACGCAAGCCGCCTGGCAGCGGGCGCGCGAGGCCGCGGCGGCGACGGGCATAGCCGAAGCCTCCTATCTGCCACTCATCACCGCGGACGTGCTGGCCGGCTACGCCGTAACCTCCAATACAGCGCCCGGGATCGATGGGCTGCTCATCACTGTCCCGAATGGCACGATCACCACATCTGGCGCACAGGCGGTGCCATCGCTGGCGGTCAAATGGCTGCTGTTCGATTTCGGTGCGCGGGACGCGGCTTTGGCTGGCGCCCAACAGCTCTCCTTTGCCGCCAATGTCGGGTTCAACGCGGCGCATCAAAAACTGATCTATGATGTCAGCAGCGCCTTCTTCCAATTTAGCGCCGCACGATCGCAGACGCGGATCGATCGCGAGGCGCTGAACAATGCCAAGGTGGTGTTGGAGGCCGCCGAGGCACGGCTGGGCCAGGGTGTCGCGACCACGATGGAAGTGGCCCAGGCCAAGCAGCAGGTGGCCCAGGCCGAGTTCGACCTGACCGGAGCCAGTGGTCGTGAGCGCAGCACCTATTCGATCCTGCTCGGCGCCATGGGTATTTCGCCCACGACGTCAATCAAGGTGCAGGACCTCGCCGGCAAATCCCTGCCGCGACAGGTACCGACCAATCTCGACCAGTTGATCGTCGCTTCCCTGCAGCGCCGGCCCGATGTGCAGGCCTCGCTGGCACAGATGAAGGCAAGCGAACAAGGGATTGCCGCGGCACAGGCCGAGTTCCTGCCCAAGGTGGCGGTAACAGGCACGGTCAACCGCACTTTTGGCAGCTATTCGATCAGCGACAGCCGGTTCGGCTCGACGGCGACGCTGGATGTCAATCAGCCCAATGCCGCCGTTCTTCTCGGCGTCACCATGCCGATCTTCGACGGTGGCATGCGGGAGGCGCGCATGGATGCTGCCGTGTCGGCGGCGGCGGCCTCGCAGCACGATTTTGCCCGGCTGCAGAGCGTTGCAGCGCAGGAAATCGTTGTCGCCTATGACGTGCTGAGGACGAGCCTGTCGGCCAATGCGGCAGCGGCGGAACTGGTGAACGCAGCGCAGACCAATTACGAAGCGGCGCTCGACTATTACAAGAACGGGCTCGGGACACTGGCCGATATCAGCGTGGCGCAAACCGGGTTGCTGAAGGCCCAATATGCGCAGGCGCAGGCCCGCAGCGACGCTTTTGTCGCCGCGGCGACCCTGGCCTTTGCCACCGGCAGCCTGACAAACGCGAACAGTCTCTAGGGTATTGTTCTGTCGCGCCTTCAGGCGGAGGCCTCAGGCACCCGCTTTGCCGGCCACCTTGCGGGGCGTCACTTCGATTTCGGGCTCTTCCATGGCCTCGGCGATCGGCGTGGTCCGCGGCATGCGGTTCCAGGCGTCGAGCGCGGCGATCTTATAGGCCTCGGCAAGGGTCGGATAGTTGAAGGCATTCTCGACGAAGTAGTCGAGCGTACCGCCCAAGTTCAGCACCGCCTGGCCGATATGGATCAGTTCGGTGGCGCCCTCCCCGACGATATGGACGCCGAGGAGCTTGCGGGTATCGAGCGCGAAGATCATCTTCATCATGCCCGACTGCAGGCCCATAATGTGGCCGCGCGAGGTCTCGCGGAAGCGGGCTATGCCGGCCTCGTACGGGATGTTCTGTGCCCGCACCTGCTGCTCGGTGAGGCCGACCGTGGAAATTTCCGGCACGGCATAAATGCCATAGGGGAAAAATTCCGGCGCCGGCGGCATCGGAGCACCGCAGGCGTGCAGAGCGGCGATGCGCCCCTGTTCCATCGAGGTGGAGGCCAGCGATGGCCAGCCGATGACGTCGCCGGCCGCATAGATGTTGCGCACTTCGGTCTGGAAGGTCACCGGATCGACTTTCAGCCGACCACGATCGACCGGCGTGATACCGGCATTTTCGAGACCCAGATTGGCGGTCGCGCCGGAGCGGCCGGCTGCGTAGAGCAGCATGTCGGTGCGGATGCGGCGGCCGTCGGCGAGGATCGACACCGCCCAACCCTGCTCGTCGATCTCGACCTTTTCGACCTTGGTGCCGAGCCGCAGCGTAACGCCGCGCTGGCGTAGATCGTGGGTGAATTCCTCGATGATTTCGCGATCGATGAAATCGAGAATGGTGTCCTTGGGCTCGACGATAGTGACGGGCACGTCGAGCGCGGAAAAGATCGTGGCATATTCAATGCCGATAACACCGGCACCAACCACCGTCAGGCTCCGCGGTACGCGGGGCTCGGAGACCAAGCTATCGCTGTCGAGCACGGAATGGTCGTTGAACGGGATATTGGCCGGGCGATAGGGCGCGGTGCCCACGGCGATCACGGCATGATCGAAACCGAAACGGGTCTCATCGCCATCCGGAGCCACGACCGCGATGTGGTTCTGATCGATGAAACGGGCCATGCCACCAAACGTGCGCACCCCATTGCGGTTGAACTGGTGTTCGAGAACCTCGATCTCGTGGTTGAGCGTCATCCGCAGGCGGGCGCCGAGATCCTTGCCCTCGATGTCCTTTTTGACGCGATAGGAAAGACCATAGAAGCCGCGTTCACGCCAACCGGAGAGGTTGAGTACGGTCTCGCGCAGGGTCTTTGAAGGAATGGTGCCGGTATGGACGGAGACGCCGCCCAGACGAAGGCGATTCTCCACCACCAATACCGATTTGCCCAGCTTGGCTGCCTGCACGGCGGCGCGGCGGCCGGCCGGCCCCGAACCGATGACGATGAGATCGAAATGTTCCAAAAAAGGCCCCTGGATCCGACGGCAGAGACTAAGCCGCAGAGATGACAACACGAATGCACCGGATCACGCCAGCCCAGGGATGGGCTGGCAGATATGCGCAGGGGGCACACTAGCCCAGATGTGTTACCAATCGTTTCGGAGCCGAGGCTCTATCAGCCCTGTTCGGAAGCCGGATAGACACCCAGGATGCTGAACTGATCGGTGAAGAATTTTAGCTCGTCAAAGGCGTGCTGCACACTGACATCGTCCGGGTGGCCCTCGATGTCGGCATAGAACTGGGTCGCCGTGAAGGCGCCGCCGACCATATAGCTTTCGAGCTTGGTCATGTTGACGCCGTTGGTGGCGAAGCCGCCCATGGCCTTGTAGAGCGCCGCCGGTACGTTGCGCACGCGGAAGATGAAGGTGGTCTTCACCTTGCCCTGCTGTGGCGCGAGCTTTTCCTTGGGCGAGAGCACGAGGAAGCGCGTCGTATTGTGGTCGGCGTCCTCGATATTGCTGGCGAGCACGTTGAGGCCATAGATTTCGCCGGCAAAGCGCGAGGCGATGGCGGCGACCGACTTATCGGCCTTCTGGGCGATCTCGCGGGCGGAGCCGGCAGTATCGACGGCATTGATGGTGCGGAAGCCGTTTTCGGAGATGAAGCGGCGGCACTGGCCGAGAGCTACCGACAGCGACTGAACCGCCTTGATGTCCTCGAGGGTCGCGCCCGGCACGCCGAGCAGGTTCATTTCGACGCGAAGATAGGTCTCGCCGATGATGAACAGGCCGCTTTCGGGCAGCAGATGGTGAATGTCGGTGATGCGCCCATAGAGCGAATTTTCGACCGGAACCACGGCGAAGTCGGCCTTGCCGGACTGCACGGCATTGAGCGTTTCCTCAAAGGTCACGCAGCCCACGAACTCTTCGCCGGGAAACACATTGGCGGCCGCGGCATGGCTGAAGGCGCCGGGTTCACCTTGAAAGGCTATTTTCTTGCTCATGGGATGTCCGTTCATCTGGCCCTGCGGGCTTTAGTCCCGGCGACTATGGGTGTCAATCGGAGGTTGCCAAGGCTAAATTGGCATGACATTGGGGGAATTGTCGCATCTGGGGATTGCCCTGTTGCGCCTCACGAGGCGTAATACTATCTTCCGCGCGCGTCGGACCGGGCTTGTTGAGGCAGGCTTTCTCTTGAAAGCCGGTAGTTGAGTTCGGTTCGTTCAATGTCCACCCGGGGATGGACCGGCAGAGAGACCAAATGGATTCGTTTGAGCTAAACAAGATTATGGGCGCCGTCCTTGGCACACTGATGTTTGTCATGGGCGTGGGCTTCCTGGCTGAGGCCATCTACCACCCAATCGAAGACCGCGGCCCGGGCTATGCCCTGCCGGAGCCGGAAGTGGCCGAAGCCGGCGGCGGCGAAGAAGCTGCGCCCGAAGTGTCCCTCGGGGTGCTCCTCGCCAGCGCCAGCGCCGAACGCGGCGCCGCGGCCGTGCGCAAGTGCCAGTCCTGCCACAATTTTGGTGAAGGCGAGCCCAACAAGCAGGGCCCGAACCTCTACCACATCGTGGGCGCCAGCGAAGCGCATGCCGATGGCTTTGCCTATTCCGACGCTCTGCTTGAGCACAAGGCTGCCGGTGATATCTGGACCTATGAGAACCTCAATGAGTTCCTGACCAATCCCAAGGCCTATGCCCCGGGCACCAAGATGACCTTTGCCGGTGTTCGTTCGCCGGAAGAGCGCGCCGACATCCTGGCCTATCTCCAGACCCTGTCGCCCGAACCCGTGCCCTTCCCGGCTGCCGAGGCCGCCCCGGCCGAATCACCGGCTGAAGGCGAAGCCGCTCCGGCAGCGGAAGGCGCCGAGCCTGCTGCGCCGGCCGCCGCAACCGAGACGCCGACGACCACCGAGACTGAGACCAATGTCGAGGGTACGCCGGCTGCCAGCGGCGAGGCCACCCAGGCTCCTGCCGCTGCGCCCGCGACCACCACGCACTGAGCCTGGTTCCGGTTTCGACCCAAAAGCACAAGCCGCGCCGAAAGCGCGGCTTTTTTCTTGAGAAGGCCCACCACCATGATGCTTCTGCACGTGACCGATGTCGACGAGGCCAGCTGGGCCGAATCCTTCCGCAAGACCTTGGCCCCCTATCCGGTCGTGCGGCGCGGTGACGATTTCGATCCCGCCGATGTGCGCTATATCTTTGTCTGGAAGCCGCAGCCGGATGCCTTTGATGGCCTGACCGGGCTTGAGGTCATCCTGTCGCGCGGCGCCGGTGTCGACGCCCTGATGCAGCATCCGCGACTGCCTGACGTGCCAATCGTGCGCTTTGTCGACGAAAACCTCAGCCAGCGCATGAGCGACTATGTCGTGGCCCATGTCACCATGCATCACCGCCAATATACGCGCTTCCACCGGGACCAGCAGGCGCGCCGCTGGAGCCAGTACTATCCGCCCGCGGCTAGCGAAACCACGGTCGGTATCATGGGCATGGGCGTTTTGGGGCAGGACGCTGCGCGTCGCCTCGTGCCACTGGGGTTTTCGCTGCGC
The DNA here is from genome assembly GCF_964252865.1 of Devosia sp. LjRoot3. Taxonomy (NCBI): domain Bacteria; kingdom Pseudomonadati; phylum Pseudomonadota; class Alphaproteobacteria; order Hyphomicrobiales; family Devosiaceae; genus Devosia; species Devosia sp. LjRoot3. The sequence continues at coordinate 95,965 of NZ_CAXUPK020000001.1, read as the reverse complement.
AGCTGGAGCCGTACGCCCAAGCGGGTCGAGGGCGTTGAGTGCTTTGCCGGTGACGAGGGGTTTGAGCCGTTCCTCGCCGGCACCGATATTCTGGTCAACCTGCTGCCGCTGACCCCGGACACGACCGGCATTCTCAACACCGACACCTTTTCCAAACTGCGGCGCGGCAGTTTTGAGGGTGGACCGGTGATCATCAATGCAGCGCGCGGCGGGCACCAGCGCGAGGCCGATATCGTCAAGGCGCTGAACGATGGCACGCTGGGCGCGGCCAGCCTCGATGTTTTCGAGGTCGAACCCCTGCCGCAGAGCAGCCCCCTCTGGGATATTGAGAACTGCTATATCACCCCCCACATCGCCGCCATTTCTGACGAAAGGAGCGGCGTGCGCTACTTTACGAAGGTGGTTGAAGACCATCGGAAAGGCAGGGGCCTCATCAATGTTGTCGACCGGGCGCGCGGTTATTGACGGAAAGTTCACTGGCCCGCGTCGAAAAACACCCTAAACCTTGTCGCGCAAGCGATTTCGTCACGGGGACTGCATGACCGATACTGCACCGGCAGCCAAACTCAGCTTCTATGATCGTCTGAAGCTGGCCACAAAGCATCGCCTGGCCGAACCCATATTGGCACTGCTGTGCTTTCTCGAAGCCATGATCATCCCGGTATTTCCGGAGATCATGCTGGCGCCGATGATCATTGCAGACCGCATGCGGGCCTGGCGCCTTGCTGCGATCTGCACGGTAGCTTCGGTCACCGGGGGCCTAGCCGGTTACGCGATCGGCTACTTCCTCTTCGACAGCATCGGCAAGGGCATCATCGAATTCTATGGCGCCGCGAATGGCTTTGAATCGCTGCGCCAGAGTTTTAATGACAACGGCCCCCTGATGATCCTGATCGGCGCGCTCTCGCCCATTCCCTACAAGGTGATCACCATCACCTCGGGCGTTGCCGGGCTCGATATCTGGACCTTTGTCATTTATGGCATCATCGGGCGTGGCCTACGCTATTTCGTCCCCTGCGGGCTTTTCTACTTCTTCGGGCCGCTGGCCGGCGAATTCATCGAGAAGCACAAGAAATGGGCCGGATGGGGCATGGTGGCCCTGGTCGTCGTCGGCTTCGCCATGGCGCCGCTGCTGTTTCCCAAGGGCGATGCCAGCATGGACCTGACGCCCAATCATGCCGAGATCGAAGACGTCTATCCCGAGGGCTAAAGCTCGAGCACCCAATACTGACCGTTGAGATCGGCACCGAACGAGTGGTGCCGTTCTTCCTTGGCGAGGACAAAACCGGCCTTCTGATAGATCGAGCGGGCCGAGGCGAGACAATCCTGCGTCCAGAGCATGATGCGCTTGTAGCCTGACATTTTGGCGAAGGAGACGGCTTCGGCAACGAGCCGCCCGCCGACGCCGCGTCCGCGGAACATTGGCTCGGCATAGAGCATGCGCAGCTGCGCAGTGCCTTCTTCTCCGTCCTCGGCGGGCAGGACGAAGACCGAGCCAGCCACTTCACCCTCGATTTCTGCCACCCACAGCTGCTTGGCCGGTGTGCTGGGTGCCGCTTCGAAGTCGGCATAGATACGGGTGATGAGTGTTTCGAACTCGCCGTTCCAGCCCTGCTCAAGATGGTAGAGCACAGCCTGGCGATGAATGAGCCAGCCAATCTCGCCGACGCGGGATGAACGGAGAACGAGTGTTGTCTCCTCTGGCTCGGCGAGTAGCGCTGAAATGCGGCGCATGGAGCCGACAAGGTCCCGCTGTTCGAACGGGGTCAGGGGATCGAGCAGGGTTTCTGCCGCCGTGGCGTCGCTCATGGCATTAAAGTGTTTTGCTACTTCGCGGCCCTCACGCGTCAGCGCCAGCGGCACCGAACGCCTGTCGCCAGCACGAGGCAGAACGGCGACGATATCCTGGCTTACCAGCTTGCCGACCAAGCGGCTCAGCTGCGCCCGGTCCATACCGAGCGTCTCGGCCACCATGGCGGACGTGGTCGTGCCGGCCTTGTCGAGCTCATAAATCACCCGCGCTTCCGAGAGGGTGTGCAAGGTCTGATGCATGCCCTCTTCGAGAAGCCCGATGATCCGCGTGTAGAAGCGATTGAAGGCGCGCACTTGCGCAATGTCGGCTGGTTCGGCCATGACGAAACTCCTGAATGCTTGATTCAATCAAGCATTCAGTTGTCAAAGTCAACTATCTCAAACTAGGCGCCGAAACGCTTGCGGATAACCGAGAAAAGAGCGCGAATGCCCTGATCGGTGGCGCCGACCGGACGGCCCGGCCGGGCTTCCGGGGCCCAGGCGAGAATGTCGAGATGCACCCAGGCCTTGGCCTTGCTGACGAAGCGACGCAGGAAGAGCGCGGCGATGACGGAGCCGGCATAACCGCCAGCGCCAGTATTATTCATGTCGGCGATTTTTGAGGACAGCTGCCCGTCATAGGGGGACCAGAGGGGCATGTGCCAGAAGGGATCTTCTACCGAGAGCCCGGCGGCGGTGATTTCGGCGGCCAAGGCATCATCAGTCGAATAAAGCGGCGGCAGTTCGGGGCCCAGCGCCACGCGGGCGGCCCCCGTCAACGTCGCCATGTCGACGATGAGTTCGGGGCTTTCCTCGTCGGCCAGCGCCAGGGCATCGGCGAGGATCAGACGGCCTTCGGCGTCGGTATTGCCGATCTCGACAGTGAGGCCGCGGCGTGAATGGAGCACGTCGCCGGGCCGGAAAGCATTGCCGGAAATGGCGTTTTCGACGACGGGCAGCAGAACGCGCAGGCGCACGGGCAGTTTTGCGGAGACGATAGCGTGAGCAAGCCCCAGGATATTGGCGGCGCCGCCCATATCCTTCTTCATCATCAGCATGCCAGCGGCGGTCTTGATGTCGAGGCCGCCGGTATCGAAGGTGACGCCCTTGCCCACCAAGGTCACCTTGGGATGGTTTTCATCGCCCCAGTTGAGGTCGAGGAGACGCGGCGGCTGCGCGCTGGCGCGACCGACGGCGTGGATCATCGGGAAATTTTCGACAAGGAGATCGTCGCCGACGATGGCCTTGAACGTCATGCCGCGCTCTGAGGCAAAACGTTCGACTTCCTTGTGCAGGTTGTCGGGGCCGAGATCGCTCGACGGCGTATTGACGAGGTCGCGCGCCAGCGTGGCGGCGGCGACGTGCCGATCAACTTCTGCGGCATCGGCCCCCTCTGGCAGGACGAGCGTCGGCACTGCCTTGACTTCGCGGTAGCGATCAAAACGATAGGCGCCGAGGCGGAAGGCGATAGCCGCCAGGGTTGGGTCACCGAGGTCGCCTTCGAGGCGATATTCTGCGGCAGGCAGCGCTGTGGCGGCGAGCCCGGCGACAAATGCCGGACGGCCCTCTGCGGCACCGACGCCAAAGAGATAGCCCGCAAGACCATCGGCTTCGCCAGGCAGGGCCAGCAGCTTGCCCCGCTGGCCGGAAAAGCCATTGGCTTCAGCCCAACCGCGCTGGCGCGCGGTCAGGTGACCACCATCGAGCCCTCCCTCACCGACGAAAATGACGGGGATCGGGGATGGGGTGGTCATGAGGCGGCTCCAGCTTGGCTTTGCCTCATAACTAGACCTCTGGCCGTGCTTCGGCAATCGACCAAAATCCCGACTTTAACCGGCTGTTAGGGTTAATGATTTATTGCTGAAGGCAATGAGGGGCATCTGTCCCAGGCGGGAGTTTAGCCTTTGTTGCGTGTCGTTTCCATGAGCCGATCCCTGCGCTGCCTGCTTCTGGCCGGCGCGGCGGTGCTCAGCCTTTCGGCCTGCGCTTCCAATCGCGGGCAGCTTGGGGCGACCGACTATGCCGCTCTTCCCAATGATCAGCGTCAGCAGACGCTTGCGGAACTGACCGGCCGGTACAAGGCCAATCCGCGCGACCGCAATGTGGTCATTCACTATGCCGCGGCCCTAAGAGCCGCTGGCCAGCCGCAGCAGGCCGCCGCAGCGCTGGAACAGGCGATGGGCGCTTATCCCAATGATGTCGAGCTATCGGTCGCCTATGCCAAGGCGCTTGCCTCGATGGGCAGTTTCGAACAGTCCATCGCCGTGCTCGACCGCGCTATCCGGCCCGACGCGCCCGACTGGAATGCACTTCTCGTCAAGGGCGCCTCCCTCGACCAGATGGGACGGCATGGCGAGGCGCGCGCGCTCTATGGCCAGGCGGCAACCATCGCGCCTGGGGAAGCAGCGATCGAGACCAATCTTGGTCTCTCCTATGCAATGACCAATGAGCTGCCCCTGGCCGAGCAGCACCTGCGGCGCGCCGTACAGATGCGCGGCGCATCGTCCCAGACCCGACAGAACCTGGCGCTCGTCGTTGGGCTTCAGGGGCGCTTTGACGAATCCCGCGCGATCTATGCGGCGGAACTGCCGCCCGAGCAGGCCGAGGCCAACATGGCCTATGTACGCGCCTTGCTCACCCAGCAGAACCGCTGGGACATGATCGACAAGGGCTGACCTACCAACTGGGATCGTCGAGATCGCCGGGTTCAGGCGGCAGCTGATGATGGAACGTCCAGATTGCGGCGCCTAGACCCACAAAATTGCTCAGGACGAAGATAGTTTCGATGCCCCATGCCGGCAGTGCGAAGCCGATGCTGCGTTCGAGCCAAACGCTGCCCGGAAGCAGGACCACAAGTAATCCACCCGTGGTGAATAGCCAGGCCCCGTAAGGCTTGCGCCACGGATACTTTGCCCACACCTAGCCGCCGCCCATCATACCGTTGCTCATCACCTTGAGGATGGCGGGCGCCATGATGACGATGAACAGCACCGGCAGGAAGAACAGGATCAGCGGCACAGTCAGCTTGGGCGGCAGGGCGGCAGCTTTCTTTTCGGCCTCCATCATGCGCGCCTCGCGGCCTTCCTCGGCCATGACGCGCAGCGCCTGACCGACGGACGTACCGTAACGATCGGCCTGGATTAGGGCCGTCATCACCGCCTTGACATTGTCGAGGCCAGTGCGGCGACCGAGATTTTCGTAGGCACGGGTGCGGTCTTCGAGGAAGGACAATTCCGCCGTCGTCAACGTCAGCTCCTCGGCCAGTTCCGCACTTTGCTGGCCGATCTCTTTGCCGACGCGCTTGAGGGCGTGTTCCATGGACATGCCCGATTCCACGCAGAGCAGCAGCAGATCGAGACAATCGGACCAGGAACGGCGAATAGATGCCTGGCGCTTCTGCGTTGCGTTCCTGAGCATCAGGACCGGGAAATAGGAACCGATGAGCCCGGCGCCGAGGGCGTAGACGAGATTGAGAAAGACCGGACGATCGCCCGGAATAAGGAAGACCAAATAGACCGCGGCGATGGCAAAGACGACGAAAGGTGTCGCGAAGCGCTGGAACAGGAATGTGGTCAAATGCCCCTGGCCGCGATAGCCGGCCATGGCCAGCTTTTCGACGGTGCTGTCGTCCTGAAAGGCCTTCTTGAGATCGAAGCGGTCGACCGCCCGCTTCATATAGGTCTTGGTTTCAGTTCCGCGGCGGATCGAACTGCGTCCGTCGGTGGGGGTGCCACCGCGCAGACGCGACATTTCCTCGGCCCGCATACGATCGCGCTCGACCGCGACCCGCTTGATGCGGACGCGCATGTCCTGCTTGACGATCATCGAAGAGCCGAAGGTGAAGACCACGGCTGCCGCAGAAATCGCCGCCAGGAGCGCGATGAGAAATTCGCGCGATGTGAGCATCTCGACCATGTGAAAGGCTCCCCTGGGTTAGATTTCGAACTGAATCATGCGGTTCATGACGAAGGCGCCCATGCACATCATCAGGGCGGCTACACCGAGCCAGATATTGCCGATGGGCGTCGAGATCAGCGGCGAGAGATATTCGGGCGAGATCACCGACACCATGATGGAGACGAAAACAGGCAGAGAGCCGATGATGCCGGCGGAGGCCTTGGCTTCCGAGGACATGGCGGCGACCTTCTGCTTCATCTTCTTGCGATTGCGCAGCACGCGCGCGAGATTGCCGAGGGCCTCGGAAAGATTGCCACCCGCCTGCTGCTGCACCGAAATGACGACGACGAAGAAGTTGACTTCGGGCAGAGGCACGCGGTCGAGCAGGATCTGCACGGACTCGGTCATGGAAAAGCCGAAGGACTGCTGATCGAGCACACGGCCGAATTCGGATTTCACCGGTTCCTTGGTGTCCTTGGCAACGACACGCATGGAATCGTTGAGCGGCAGGCCGGTCTTGACGCCGCGCACGATGGCTTCGACGGCATTGGGCAGCTCGTCGAGGAACTGGTTCTGATACTTCTTGCGCCGTCGCTTGACGTAAAAGCGCGGCAGCAGATAGGCGCCGGCCACAGCGAAGATGGCGGCAAAATAGTAGGGCACCTGGGTGATGAGCAGGACCACGAAGAGACCGGCGCCGAAAATGCAGCTATTGCGGATGAAGGCGCCGGGCGAAATCGTCATGCCCGCCTGAAAGATGAGGTCCGGCAGGGTCACGCGTTTTTTGGCGTTGAGCTCGTCGGTTTGGGCCTTGAGCGCCTGCTGAACGGTCTTGCGGCGCGCGTCGCGTGTCCGGTTGACATCGAGTTCCCGACGGGTCGTGCGGATGTCGCCCTGATAGGCTTTGAGACGCTTATCGGCGCGGCTGCTGCCCAGAGCCGAAGGGACCAGAGCAAAGCCAGCGGCGCCAACGGCGATGATAGCCAGAACTGCGAGCAGGATGGCGATGAGCATGCCTAGCGCCCCATCAGCTCGTGCTGTTCGGTATTGGCCTTTTCCAACGCTTCGACCAGGTTGGCCTCTTCGTTGAAGTAGCGCGCCCGTTCGGTGAAATTGGGTTTGGTGATGCCGGTCGAGCGGTGCTTGCCGAGCAGCATGCCATTGGCATCTTCGCCCATGATGTCATAGACGAAGACATCTTGGGTGACGATGACATCACCCTCCATGCCCAGCACTTCAGAAATGTGGGTGATGCGACGCGAGCCATCGCGCAAGCGCGCGGCCTGCACGATGACGTCGATGGAAGAGACGATCATTTCGCGGATGGTGCGGCTCGGCAGGGAATAGCCGCCCATGGTGATCATGGATTCAAGACGGGACAGGGCTTCGCGCGGACTATTGGCGTGCAGCGTACCCATGGAGCCGTCGTGGCCCGTGTTCATGGCCTGGAGAAGGTCGAAACTCTCCGGGCCGCGGACTTCGCCGACGATGATGCGCTCGGGACGCATACGCAGACAGTTCTTGATGAGATCGCGCATGGTGATCTCGCCTTCGCCTTCAAGGTTCGGCGGGCGGGTTTCAAGACGCACCACATGCGGCTGCTGGAGTTGGAGTTCGGCAGAGTCTTCGCAGGTGATGACGCGCTCGTCCTTCTCGATGAAGGCGGTGAGGCAGTTGAGCAGTGTCGTCTTGCCCGAGCCGGTACCGCCCGAGATCAGCACATTGGCGCGGACGCGGCCGAGAATGCGCAGCACTTCGGCGCCTTCGGGCGAAATGGAACCGTATTTGACCAGCTGCGCGAGGGTCAGCTTGTCCTTCTTGAACTTACGGATGGTGAGCGCAGCGCCATCGATGGCGAGCGGCGGGGCGATGACGTTGACGCGCGAACCGTCGGGAAGGCGGGCGTCGCAGATGGGCGAACCTTCATCGACGCGGCGGCCGACCTGGGACACGATGCGCTGGCAGACGTTCATCAGGTGCGCGTCGTCGCGGAAACGCACATTGGTCAGACGCACCTTGCCGCCAACTTCGATGTAGCACTTCTGGCTGCCGTTCACCATGATATCGGCGATGTCGTCGCGGGCCAGCAGCGGCTCGAGCGGACCATACCCGAGGACGTCGTTGCAGATGTCCTCGAGCAGGTCTTCCTGCTCGGAAATCGACATGACGATCGACTTGAGCGCGATGATTTCCCCGACGATGTCGCGGATTTCCTCGCGCGCCGACTGCTGCTCCATCGTCGCCAACTGGCTGAGATCGATGGAGTCGATCAGGGCGTTAAAAATGGCCGACTTGGTCTGGAAATATTCTTTGTCGCGCTGCGCATCGACGGGATTGCGCACATCGAGCACTTCGTCGGTGGTGCGCTGGCGCGCGGCCATACCGTCACCGTCGGAGGCCCGACGCTGAACCGGTTGCACTTGTGCGGGCTCGGGCCGGGCCGGGCTCGGAATCGGTCGCGCGACTTCGCCCACGCCTGGCGTATTGCCGCCGAATGTCGTCCGCTTACCAAACATGCTCGCCTCGTTCGTCTTCCTTGCTTGCCTCTAGAAGCGGATCACGCCCGCTTCTTGAGGAAGGACGGCAGTTTCATCAGTCCCGCCGATTTGCCTGTGCCATGCGCCGGCTGGCGTCCGGTCACCTGCATGCCGATATTGCGGTAGACCTCGTTGACCTTGTTGTTGGCCGAAACCTCCGCAACCATCTGCCCGTTATTGGCTGCCGTGCCAAAGAGCGCGGCGTCAAAGCCGATCTGGCCGATGAGATTGCACTCCACCGACGAGGCGAATTCGGCCGCGCCGATTTCGGGTCGCCGGGCAATGCCCTGCCGATTGATCACGAGGCTCGGGGCCTTTTCCGTCGGGCGCAGGGCCTTGATCGTGTCCGCCAGGTTCTTGGCATTGCGCAGATTGGCGAGGTCGGGTTCGGCCACGATCACCACCTCATCGATGGTCGAAAGCGTGTGCCGCACCCAGGCATTCCAGGCATGCGGAATGTCGAGGATGATCACCGGCACCGATTTCTGGCAGATCTCGACGATCTGCTCGAATTCGCGCTCTTCAAAATCCCAGGTCCGATCCAGCATGGCTGGAGCCGTGAGGAGATTGATGTGGTTGGCCGCCTTGCTCATCAGGCGATCGAGCATGGTCTGGTCGACCTTCTGATTGGCCAGAAGTGCATCGGCCACGCCGTGCGGCGGGTCCTGATTGAAATTGAGACCAGCCGTACCGAAGGCAAGGTCCATATCGATGATCAGGCAATCCTGGCGCAGAACCGTGGCGATGGCCCAGGCGACATTGTGGGCGACCGTCGAGCCCCCTGCCCCGCCCTTGGCGGAGACAAAACCGATGGTCCGGCCGATGGGCGCGGCGCCTTCGCCGGCAAAAAGCTCGGTAATGGCGGTGACGATGATCTGCGCCGTGGACGGCAGCACGATATATTCGGAAATGCCCGAGCGGATCAGTTCTCGATAGAGCAGCACGTCATTGACGTGGCCGAGCACGATGACGCGTGTCGTCGCGTCGCAAACCTCGGCGAGGCGCTGCAGCGCTCCCGGGATTTCCTCGGGCGGCAGCGCAGTCTCGACGATAATGAGGTTGGGCGTCGGGTTGGTCTTGTAGGTTTCGACCGCGCCATCGATGCCGCCATTATGCGTTGTCAGCGCCACCTTGGACATGCGGCGATCATGGACCGCGCTTTCGACAAGCTGTGCGGTTTGGGAATGCTCGCAAAAGGCCTGGATGGTGACGCGCGGCACGAGGCGCGCGCCGGGCGCAATCTCCGCGGCCGGTTCTTCCTGCTTTGCCGGTTCATCCGAGGTCAGGAAACTCTTCATTGCACTACTCCTTGCACCATCGAACGCTCAGTCGAGCACGAAGCCGACAGACCCGCTGAACCCGCCACGCATGCCGCCGCTGCCGGCCACGCCATATTGGTTTTCGAGCTTGCCGAGAAAGATCGCTTCTGCGTCGCTTGCCGGGGTCGAATAGTCTGTCGGCACGGCGATGCTGCCGGCGGGGACGGGATTGACGAGATAGGGCGTGACGAGAATGACCAGTTCGGTCTCTTCGGTCTGGAAGTCACGCGACCGGAAGAGAGCACCAAGGATCGGAATATCGCCGAGCCCGGGGAACTGGTTGATCTGCTGGGAGGAGCGCTCCTGCAGCAGACCACCGATCGCCAATGTCATACCGCTCGGGACTTCGACCGAGGTGTTGGCCTGGCGCTTGGTGATCGAAAGATCGGCCTGCGGTTCGGACACGGAGGTATCGACCGTCAGGGCGATTGCGCCGTTCGATTTTACGACCGGCGTGAAGGCGAGCTCGACGCCATAGGGCTTGAACAGCACCGTCCGGGTTTTGCTGCCGTCGTCGTCTTCGTCATAGGTATAGTAGGGCAATTCGCCGCCGGCGAGGAACTTGGCCGCTTGGCCCGAGATCGCCGTAAGGGTCGGCTGAGCGAGGACGCGCAGCGCGCCGCGCCCCTCAAGCGCGCGGATGGCGGCGCTCACCTGGTTGCCATTGGCACCGAAAGAAGCATCGATACCGTCTGTGGGGAAGGCGTCGGTAAGCAGGCCATTGGCAAAGCTCAACAGGTTCGTGGTGCCGACATTGACGATGGCGCCAAAATTGATGCCGAACTGCTTGGCAATATCGCGTTTCACTTCCGAGACCGTGACCTGCAGCATGACCTGCTGCGCGCCTGCCACGTCGAGAATGTTGGCGACGTTTTCCGGAGAACCGGCAAATTGAACAGCGACCTGCCCGGCCCGGTCCTTGTCGTCCGAAGACAGAACCGTGCCGGTCAGCACCACACGATTGGTCGAGTCCCCGATCGTGACCGATTCAACCGCAATCCTGGAGCCCGGAATAACGCGTGCCAGCGCTTCTTCAAGAGCATTGCCGACCTGGGAAGGCTCCTTGATAACGCGCAGATCCAACACCTGGATGGTGCGACCGGCGTCGTCGATGAAGAAGATATTGGTATTGCCGCCGCCGATGCCCTGCACGATGGCGCGAGTGCGGGTGCGCATGATGGCCGCGGCGACGCTCGGCTGGGAAACCACGACTTCGGCCACCCCAGCGGGCAAGTCGATGATGATCGACTTGTTGAGCTCGATATCGAGATTGCGCTGAGCGCCATAGGCGGTCGAGGCCACCGTGATCTGTGACTGGGCATAGACTGGCAGGGCCAAACCGAGTGTAGACAACGATAGCGTGCCAGCAAGGGCCAGCAAGCGGAGGGGGTGAAGTGCGGTCTGCATCATTGTTGTCATTCTGCTCTCCCGCCTATTGCGGCATCAGCTGCGGTTCGACCGCTTCGACCTGAATTTCAGTTTCGTCTTCGGAGTAGCCCTCGTCGGAGACAAACTCCCCGACCGGCGAGAACTCGCCGCCGGGTGCAGCTTGGGCCACCGCGCCGGCCATGACGCTTTGCTCCTTACCGAAGCGAATGACGCGAACGGCCTGACTGGTGCTGGCGGGACGCTGCGCATCTGCGCCCTTGCCGAAATCGGTGATGGAACGAAGCGTCAGGCTCAGCTGACCCCGCATCGAAGCGTTGATCAGCGTTTCTGCCTGTCCCGGCGTCAGTTCGAGCGTTGCCACGGTGCTCTTGTCGAAGGTTTCCGGTGTCGGGCTATCGTTTTCTGCTTTTTCGTCGCCGCCGCTGACGCCCATTTCGCCAAGGCGCTTGCCGATGGCGAGGACGCGCACATTGGACAGCACCACTTCGGACTGCTGGCCCGTTGGGGTCGAAGTTGTCAATACGACGTCAACATGGTCGTTAGGCACGACGAAACCGCCGGCACTCGACACGGCGTTAACGCCGACCGCCACACCACGCATGCCGGAGGCCAGCACGGCCGAGAGGTAGCCTTGGTCGGATCGTACCAGCTTTTGTTCGCGGATCGGTTCGCCGGGGAAAAACTCGAAGCGGGCAACAGCGCCTGTGAGTTCGGCAGGCGCGTCGGGCATGGCCGAGACGGTGACATATTCCGGGCGCACGGCGCCTTCGGGCCAATCCTGCCATTCCAGCGTATCGGGCTTGAGCCGTTCGCCCATGCCGATCGGTGCCTTGGCGACCAGAACCTGCGTCTTCTGCTCTTGTACGACCTGCGTAACGACTTCCGTGGACGGCGCCGGCGTCCGCGTACGCACAACCAGAAACGCGGCAAGTCCGCCTGCGACCAAGGCCACTACCACCAGGATTATGCGTGCTGGTCTCATGACCCACTCCGGTTACACCGGGCGCTCGCGCCCAATTCCACGGGTGAACTATGAAAGCAAAGGGTCAAGGTTTGGTTAATCGAGCACTAAGGCTTGCGGTTAACGGATTATGAATACTTGCGATTTGCGATGCGCGGACAAAAAAGAAGGCCCCGGCGACCAACGCCGGAGCCTCGATATTTCGCCGAAAGACGGATCAGGCCGCGAGGCGCTCGAAAATAGCCGAGTTCGAATAGACCGTGATGCCGGCGACGGCCAGAGCAATGCCATAGGGAATGCCGGAACGCTTGTTGTGCAGTCGCGCGACCCAACCGAAGCGGGCAAGGACGGGATTGAGCGGTATGCCGCGTGCGACCAGGATCAGGATGGTCAGCACACCGCCGAACAGAGCCGCATAGGCGAGGTAAGGCAATGTCATGCCAAAGCCCAGCCAAAGCGTCGTCGCCGCAGCGAGCTTGGCGTCGCCGCCGCCGATAAGGCGCAACGCGAACAGGCCAAAGGCGACTGCCAGCACGATAAGCGCGCAGAGCACGTGCATTGCGAATTGCTGCAACGGCAGATTGATCGCTATGGCGACAATGAAGAAGCCGACCGTGAGGAGCAGGACCAACTTGTTGGAAATGCGCATGGTGAAGAGATCCGACGAAGCGGCGATCGCCATGGCAACGGGGAAGAAGAAGAGGGCAATGGTGCTCATGATGGAATCATCCTTCGTCCGGCATGGGGGTGCCTTCCAGCGCAGGCACAATGTAGCTCCGAATTTCCTCGTAAATTTCGGTCATGCTGCCGTTGAGGGCACCAATCGCACCGATAATCACGATGGAAAGCAGGGAGCCGATAAGGGCGTACTCAATTGCCGTTGCCCCACCTTCGTCAGCGGCGAAGCGCTTCAACTTTGTCAGCGCAATTTTCATCATGGCCACCTAGGCTATCCGGGCCAAATATTAGGGAGCAATTGTTAAGCAATAGAAAAAAGAAGGCCCCCATTGGGGGCCTTCCTTATCGTTGTGAGATAGCGGTGCTATCGGCGATCGACCTTACGGGGTCGGGGCCGCCGGCGTATTGGATGCCTCGGCGCAAGCCGTGGCGTCGCCCAAACAGTCACTGATTTCACCGAACACGCTGGTGAGCGAACCACCCAGTGCGGCAACCGCACCGATGATCACGACGGAGATAAGAGCGGCGATAAGGCCGTATTCGATTGCAGTGGCGCCGGATTCGTCCTGCGCGAAACGTGCGAAAATGTTCATGTCCCAGGCTCCTTTTTTACACGTCCTCGAGTGACGCCTCACGGCCAGTCACACAGCGAAGATGGGCTCAGACTAGCCAGCACTGATTGCGAATGCGTTAATCGAAGTATTTCCGACCACCCGATTTCTTCTAAAAAAATCTATGCTTTTCAATGAATTAACGAGATCGATTGCATTCTAACCAACGCCGTCACTCCACACCTCGTCCGGCGTTATTTCGAATTGCCACTCAACAACTTGAGTGCACTTTGCTTTATTCTTATCCACATCAACCCCCCTCGTTTGCCAAGTGTTTACCATTCCGCGCGATCCTTGGATTCGAGTTTCCGTGCGGGTGGGTTCAATGTTTCGCCTTTCTTTCCTTACAGGCCTTGGCCTCGTCCTTCTCGGCGCCGTCACGGCAGTGGCCCAGGACAATGCCCCCATCGATGTGAAGGTAAACATGGCTCGCGTGCTGCGCATCAGCGCCCCCGCTGCCACTGTGATCGTCGGAAATCCGGGCATTGCCGATGTCACCATCCAGGATCCGCAGACCCTGATCCTGACGGGCAAGAGCTATGGCCAGACCAATCTCATCGTGCTCGACAGCCTTGGCGAACCCATTGCCGACACGCTTATCGAGGTCGTTCAGATGCAGGCTGGCGTAACGACGGTCTATCAGGGGCAAATGCGGACCACGCTTGCCTGCGCGCCCGTCTGCCAGCCGACTGTCATGATGGGCGATGACAATGGCTTCACCAGCCAGGCGCTAGCATCGTCGCAACTGGTTCAGTCGGCCACCAATTAAAGCAAGGTTTGCTTAACCAGCCGCTGCATTTGTATCGGCATACTAACGAAGCCTTAGCGTTGAAACGTCAAGTTCCCAGGCCATAAGGAAGGCAACCAGCTTTCCCCGGACAGGAACGAGGCATGTCACGTTGGCGGCTCAAATCCCTGGCGCGCGATACGCGCGGGGCGACGATGATCGAATTTGCCATTCTGGCGCCGATCTTCTTTGCCATTCTGACGGCCATCCTCGAAACCTCCCTGCAGTTTTTTGCCGCCCAGGTGATGGAAAGCAGCGTCTATGACGCCAGCCGCAGCATTCGCGTCGGTCAGGCCCAGCAGGATCGCTGGACAGTTGACACCTACAAGAAAACCGTTTGCGACCGGCTTTATGGCCTGTTCGGCGATTGTGCCGACATGCATGTCACCGTGCGACAGATCGACGATTTCCAATCGGCCGACTATTCCATCCCGCTCGACCTTACCTGCGAAAAAGATTGCGACTGGACGGATCCGGAAGTCTGGACCCCCGGCGGGTCATCGAGTGTGGTCCTTGTGCAGGTTCACTACCGCTACCCTTCCCTCCTGCAGTTCCCCTATACTCCCAACAGGCTTCCGGATGGACGGGCGCTCCTGAGCGCTGCCACCGTTTTCCGAAACGAGCCCTTCTGATGCGCCCGGCTGGAAAAGGTTTCCTCGACACAGTGCGAGCATTTTTGCGACGGGAGACTGGCGTAGCGGCAGTTGAATTCGCGCTGGTGGTGCCACTCATGCTCAGCGTCTATCTCGGCTGTACGGAGGCGGCCGCCCTGCTGACCGCCGATCGCAAGGTGCAATCTGTAGCTGGTGCACTGGGCGACCTCGTCGCCCGCGCCAACAAGACACTTCCTCGGGCCCAGTTGGACGACTATTTCGATGCTGCGGCCAGCATCATGGCGCCCTATGACGCGTCAAAGCTCGTTCAAACGGTAACGGCCGTTTCCGTTTCCGATGAAGGTGAAGCCACGATTGCCTGGTCGGCCCACTTCGAAAACAACGTGCTGTCGATCGAGGTGCCCGACGCTTCCGAAGACGCGCCGTATGCCCTGCCTGAAGAAATGATCGCCATCGCCACTGGTCAGACCGTGATCGCCGCGGAAACGCGCTATAGCTACCGCCCTCTCCTGGGCGTAGTCTTCAAGAACGAGCTCGACCTGCATCGCTCAGCTCTGTTCATGCCGCGCTTTGGCGGCACCATTACGGTGAACTAGCGCACCCCGCCAAAGCTTGCCGCCCTGCCACGGCCGTGCCACAAGCGAAGCTCCTTCCTCCGACCCCATCACGAGCATGAACGACACCATCATCCCTGTCTTCGACCTGGGCGGCGTTTTCGTCGACTGGAACCCGATGTACCTGTTCCGCAAGCTTTTCGAGAGCGAAGAGGACGCGCTCTGGTTCCACCAGAACATTTGCACCGGCGACTGGAACCTCGAATTCGACGCCGGCGAAATCTATGCCGAAGGCGTTGCCAAGCTGATTACGCGCTTCCCGAAGTACTGGCGCGAAATCCAGGCTTTTGACCTACGCTGGAAAGAAACGCTCGGCGATTTCATCCACGGTACGGTGGACATCCACAACGAATTGATCGAGCAGGATATTCCGACCTTTGCCATTACCAACTTCTCCTGGGAGAAGTGGGTGAGCTGCCTCGGCGAATGGCCCTTCCTCGAAAAATTCGATGGCGTCATCGTTTCGGGTCTTGAGGGCCTGGTAAAACCTGATCCGCGCATCTATCGCGTCTTCTGCGAACGCTACGGCTTTGCGCCCGATAGCTGTGTCTTCATCGATGACAACGAGCCCAATATCGTTGCCGCCCGCAAGTTCGGCATGCATGGCATCCACTTCAAGGAGCCGGCACAGCTGCGCGCCGAACTGATTGCCCTCGGCTTGCCGCTCAAGGCAAAATGAAAAAAGAACCCCGGAGCGATCCGGGGTTTTTCATTTGGGACTGCGGAGCGGCTACTGAAAACGGCCGCCCTTCTGGATGACTTCGATCTTGTAGCCATCTGGGTCCGTGGCAAAGAAGAAGCGCGCCACCGGCACATTGCCGTTCTTGAAATCCACGATCTTGCCGACGGTAAAACCCTCGGCGGCGAAGCGGTCATACTCGGCCTGGAGGTTGTCGACGACAACCGCGAGGTGCCCATAGCCATCGCCGAGATTGTAGGGCTCGGTACGGCCATGATTGATGGTCAGTTCAAGCTCGAAGCCATCGAGCTCCTGGGCCAGATAGACCAGCGTAAAGTCGGCAAATTCGATGCGATTGACGATTTCGAGCCCGAAGGCGCGGCGATAGAAGTCAACGGAGCGGTCTTCATCGATGACGCGGATCATCGAATGGGCGAGCTTGGCCATATTTTGATCTCTTGGTTTGTGCTGGGCGAGCAACGAGAGAGCCCCGCGCCTTTCGTGCGCGAGGACTGCTACTTGGTGCCGTACATGCGATCGCCGGCATCGCCGAGACCGGGAATGATGTAGCCCTTCTCGTTGAGATGGCTGTCGATCGATGCGGTGTAGATGGGCACATCGGGATGCGCGGCCGAGAAGTTCTTGATGCCTTCGGGCGCCGCCAGGAGGCACAGGAAGCGGATATTGTTGGCGCCGCGCTCCTTGAGTTTTTCCATCGCTGCCGTCGCCGAATTGCCGGTTGCCAGCATGGGGTCGACCACGATGATCAGGCGGTCTTCGAGATTGGACGGCGCCTTGAAATAGTATTCGACTGGCTCAAGCGTCTCGTGGTCGCGATAGATGCCGATATGGGCGACGCGCGCCGCGGGAACGAGGTCGAGCATGCCATCGAGGAGACCATTGCCGGCGCGCAGGATCGAGGCGAAGACCAGCTTCTTGCCCTTGATCGCCGGCGAGTCCATCGCCGACATCGGCGTCTCGATCGGGATCATTTCCAGTTCCAGATCGCGCGTGACTTCGTAGCACATCAGGTGAGCGATTTCGCGCAAGAGCCGCCGGAAGCCGGCGATGGAGGTCTCCTTGTTGCGCATGATCGTCAGCTTGTGCTGGATCAGCGGGTGATCGATGACCGTGACATTGCCAACCATCTTGCTCATATCGACCACCTTTGTTTTTTTCGCCGCGTTTCCGAACCGCAAAACCGGCTGCCACTTTTGCTGGAAACGCTCAATTACAGGAAAGATTTGCCGTGGCGGCCGGGCGCAAGGCCCAGCCAGGCGGCTATGCTTTCGCCAATATCTGCGAAGGTTGGGCGAATGCCAATCTCCCCCTTGGGCAGGGCTGGGGAAAAGACCAGGATCGGCACCTGTTCGCGGGTATGATCGGTGCCCGGCCAGGTTGGATCATTGCCGTGATCGGCTGTCAGGATGAGAAGATCGTCATGACGCATTTTTGCGATGAGTTCGGGCAGGCGGGAATCGAATAGTTCCAGTGCGGCGGCATAGCCGGGCACGTCGCGGCGATGACCATATTCGGAGTCGAAATCGACGAAATTGGTCATGATGAAGGCGCGGTCGGCAGCCATTTCCATGGCTTCGAGCGTCTTGTCGAAGAGCTGCGGGATGCCCGTGCCTTTCAGCTTATGGGTCACGCCAGAGCCAGCGTAAATGTCCGAAATTTTGCCAATTGCGTAGACCTGATTGCCAGCCGCTTCGTTGCGATCGAGCAGGGTCGGTTCGGGCGGAGAAATTGCAAAATCACGGCGATTGCCGGTGCGCTTGAAGGTTTCTGGGGTTTCGCCGACGAAGGGGCGGGCGATGACGCGGCCGATATTGAGCGGCGCTGTCAGTTCGAAGGCGATCTTGCAGATCTCGTAGAGGCGCTCGAGCCCAAAATGGCTTTCATGCGCGGCGATCTGGAAGACAGAGTCGATGGATGTGTAGCAGATCGGCTTGCCGGTGCGGATGTGCTCTTCGCCCAGTTCGGCGATAACAGTCGTGCCGGAGGCGTGCTTGTCGCCCAAAATGCCCGGCAGATTGGCGCGGCGTATGAACTCTTCGATGAGCTCGGGCGGAAAGGTTGGCTCCGTCTGCGGAAAGTAGCCCCAGTCGAAGGGTACCGGCACACCAGCAATCTCCCAATGGCCCGAGGGCGTATCCTTGCCTTTGGAAACTTCGCGACCAACACCGAAACGGCCGCCCTTGGGCGAGTCGGAAAGGCCGGGTGGCAGAACGCCGGTCGATAGTTTGATGGCAGCCCCAAGGCCCATCGCATCCATATTCGGAACATGGAGCGGACCGGAGCGCAGGCCCGGGCTATCGGCCTTGCCGGCCGCTGCCCATTCGGCGATGTGGCCGGCAGTGTTGGAGCCGACATCGCCATAGGCGGCAGCATCGGGCGCACCGCCGATACCGACGCTGTCGAGAAGGCAGACAATGGCGCGGGGCATGGCGTTACTCCGTGGGGGCGATGCGGTCGGCGATCAGGGGGAAGTTCGGTGCGGTGCCACCAAAGCGATAGGCGGCGCGAACGCGGTTCTCGGCGTCGATTGCCGAAGCCTCGTCACGGGCGTGGATGCGGGCGATTGGTGTCTGGCTGTCTACCTTGGCGCCAAGGCCGAGGAGGCGATCGAAACCGACACGATGATCGATCCTGTCGGTCGGCGTCGCGCGGCCACCGCCAAGCGCGACAACCGCCATGCCGACCCCGCGCGTGTCGATTTCAGCCACGGTCCCCTGCCCCTCTGCAAAGACATCGCGGACGATCGGCGCGGGGCTGAGATAGCCATCCATGCGCTCGGCGAAATCGAAGGGTCCGCCGAGGACCGTTACCATCTTGGAAAATTGTTCGAGCGCCTGGCCGCTATCGAGGGCTTTTTCGACCTTGGTCCGTGCCGCCTCGATATCTCCAGCCATCCCGGTCATCAGGACAATTTCGGCGCAGAGGGCGAGCGTCACTTCCTTGAGGCGGCCATCCTGGTGGGCGCCGGTCAGGAAATCGACGGCATTGCGGATTTCGAGGCCATTGCCGGCCGCGCTGGCGAGGGGCTCGTTCATGTCGGTGATCAGGGCGCCAGTTTTGAGACCGGCACCATTGGCGACGCTGACGAGGCTTTTGGCCAGATCGCGTGACGCCTCAAGCGTCGGCATGAAGGCGCCGGAACCGGTTTTTACGTCGAGGATCAGCGCGCCGAGGCCGGCTGCGAGCTTTTTCGACAGGATCGAGGCGGTGATCAACGAAATGGATTCCACCGTGCCGGTGACGTCCCGGATGGCGTAGAGCGTCTTGTCGGCCGGAGCGAGGTCGGCGGTCTGACCGATAATGGCGCAGCGGGCCTCTCTTACCGCGGCGCGGAACAGCGCATTGTCCGGCTGGGTCTGGTAGCCGGGGATGGAATCGAACTTGTCGAGCGTGCCGCCTGTGTGGCCGAGGCCACGGCCGGAAATCATCGGGACGTAGATGCCGACGGCAGCGAGGATCGGCGCGAGCATAAGGCTGACATTGTCGCCGACGCCGCCGGTTGAATGCTTGTCGGCCACCGGGCCATCGAGATCGGACCAATCGAGCACGGTGCCGCTATCGCGCATGGCGAGGGTGAGCACCACGCGCTCGTCCATGCTCATGTCCTGGAAATAGACCGCCATGGCGAAGGCGGCGGCCTGTGCGTGGGACACGGTGCCTTCGGCAAAGCCGGCGATGAAGCGGGCGATATCTTCCTTGGGAAGCTTTTCGCCATTGCGCTTCCTGAGGATCACTTCCTGGGGGAGAAAGACCATTTTTCCGGCCCTTTGCGATTTGCGCGCTTGTTGCTCCACCCCTCCCCACCGCCTAACGCGGGACAGGTGTTGCTTCGAGTTTCAGCTCGTTTTGTCTACAGGGCTCCGGCCGGCACGCTCGCTATCCGAGACGTACCGGCCGATTGAACGGATTAGGCCCCGTAGGGAATCCAGACGTTCTTCACCTGCGTTGCCTTGCCGAGGAAATAGTCCCCGGCAAAACGTGGATCAGCGAGGTCGTAGTAGAGACCGCGGCTGGTCCAGGTTTGCTTGAGATTGCCGACCGAGGCCTTTTCGACCATGGCGGAGCCGTCGGCGGGACCAGCAAACCAGAGCCCATCGACGCCGTCATGCTCGGCCAAGGTCTTAGCAAGACTGACGCTTTCACCGGTGACGATATTGACGACGCCCGAGGGCATGTCGGAGGTTTCGAGCACTTGGTAGAAATCGGTCATCGAGAGCGGCGAGCGGTCTGAGGGGACCAGCACCACTGTATTGCCCATGGCGAGGGCCGGGGCGATGAGGGCCACGGAGCCGAGCAGCGGGCGCGAGGGCGGCGCGACGACGCCAATGACGCCAAGCGGTTCGACCATGGCGGCGGCGACGGCGCGCATGGGCGGATTGTGGACGGCGCCGTCATATTTGTCGGCCCAGCCGGCAAAGGCGAAGAGGCGTTCGACGGATTGGGCAACTTCCTTTTGGCCGTCTTCGCCGGTCTGCGCCTTGATGCGGGCGGCGAATTCGTCGCGGCGGTAGTCGAGGTTTTCGGCAAGGAAATAAAGCACTTGCGCGCGGGAGTGGGCCGCGCTCGTACCCCAACCGAGCGCGGCGCGGGCGGCTTCGACGGCGTTGCGGATATCCTTGCGGTTGCCGTCGCCGACTTCGCCGATGAGATCGCCCTTGGCGCCATGGACCGGGCGATTGTAGCCGCTATCCGGACGCGCCTGCTTGCCGCCGATATACATCTTGGCGGTCTGGTCGAGATGGCCGGCGTCGAGCGGGTTCGCGGCCTTGGCCGGGACGGATTTGGCTAGGGGAGCGGGCTTAAGTTCCTTTTCCCATTTGGGTTTCAGGTAGGCGCCCATGCCTTCGCGGCCACCTTCGCGACCATAGCCGGATTCCTTATAGCCGCCGAAGCCGACGGCGGCATCGAACTGGTTGGTGCCGTTGATCCAGATGACGCCGGCTTTCAGTTTTGGCGCGATATCGAGGGCGAGGTTGATGTTCTCACTCCAGAGCGTCGCGGCGAGGCCATAGCGGGTGTTGTTGGCAAGGGCCACCGCTTCTTCGGGCGTGCGGAAGCTCATGGCAACCAGAACGGGGCCAAAAATCTCTTCTGCAACAAGGGTGTTAGCGGGAGAGACGTTGGTGACGAGAGCGGGTTTCAGGAAGCAGCCATTGGCGGGAACGGCGCCATCGGGCTCGTAGACTACGGCGCCTTCGGCAACGCCGCGTTTCATCAGGTCGCGGATGCGCTCGACCTGCACCGGAGCGACCAGCGCGCCGATATCGACTGATTTATCAAGGGGATCGCCAACGCGGAGATTGGCCATGCGCTTCTTCACCTTGGCGATGAAGCGCTCTTCGATCGACTCCTGCACGAGGAGGCGCGAGCCGGCGCAGCAGACTTGGCCCTGGTTGAACCAGATGGCTTCCACCAGGCCTTCAACGGCGCTGTCGAGATCGGCGTCTTCGAAGACGATGTAAGGGGACTTGCCGCCCAGTTCGAGCGAGAGACCCTTGCCCGATCCGGCCGTGGCTGCACGGATAATCTTGCCGACTTCGGTCGAGCCGGTGAAAGCGATTTTGTCGACGTCAGAATGGTTTACCAGCGCCGCGCCCGTATCGCCTTCGCCCGTAACGATGTTGACGACGCCCTTGGGGAGGCCGACGCGTTCGCAGATTTCAGCGAAAAGCAGCGCGGTTAGCGAGGTGAACTCGGCGGGTTTCAGGACCACGGTATTGCCGGCGGCGAGAGCCGGGGCGATCTTCCAGGCCAGCATCAACAACGGGAAATTCCAGGGGATGATCTGGCCGCAGACGCCATAGGGGACGTGGTCGGGGAATTCGCGTTCGAGGTGCGTGGCCCAGCCGGCGTGGTGGTAAAAATGCCGTGCTACCAAGGGGATATCGGCGTCGCGGCTTTCGCGGATCGGTTTGCCGTTGTCCATGGTTTCGAGCACAGCGAAGAGACGGCTGTGCTTCTGGATCATGCGGGCGATGGAATAGAGAAATTTCCCGCGTTCATAACCACTTAACCCACTCCAGAGCGGGAAGGCAGCACGCGCGGCTTTGACGGCGGTATCGACGTCGGCGGAGGTGCCGTCGGTGATTTCGGCGAGTTTTTCGCCATTGGCCGGGTTGGTCGAGGCAAAGGTCTTGCCGGGCTCGGTCCAGGCGCCGTTGATGAAGTGGCCGAACTTGCGATTTTGGCTGTCGAGCCAAGCATTTGCCTGGTCCGGCGTTTCGGGAGCCGGGCCGTATTCGAGGGTTTCGAAAATTTGCGCGATCTTGTTCATCATGTCATCTCAATCATCTGGCCCGACCGGTCTATCTTGGTCCAGCCTGCCTCGATTTCTCTGGCGAAGGTCTTAGAATAGCCTCGGGGAAGGACGTGCGTGCGGATGAAATCCCGGTCGCGGAAGGTCGAATTTATCACCGTATCGATCGTCGATTGTGCAGTAGCCTGGTCGATGTAGGCGAGCCGCCCAACCCAACTGTTGAAGGCTATGTTCATCTTCACGAAGTACCAGTACATCTTGCGCGCGTCGGCCTCGCTAAGCTCCCCATGAGGATGCCCCGCAATCTCGATCGATAGTATCTCAGGGTTGGTCAGCGCCAGTTCGTTGGCGTGCTGCCATTCCGTCTGAACCTGGCTCGTTGCCTCAAAAGCCTCGCGCTTTTTTGTATAGGCGTAGACGACATAGGCAAGAACCACGGTGGCTATGGCGCCAACGATCTCCATGACATCGGATATGGTTGAAATCCAACCTGTCTGTTCCAAAACACACCTCCGGGTCACACCATCGGCTGACGGTAGTCTGCAGCGTAGTGGCCGGTTAACCCGTGCTCTAGCTGGCGCTCTATATCGGTTAGCAGACTGCTAGCACCGAAGCGGAACAAATGAGGATTGAGGTAACGCGTGCCCAGCTCCTCCTTCATCAGCGCCATGTACTTTAGCGCGTCGCCCGCCGTGGCGATGCCGCCGGCTGGTTTGTAGCCGATTTCGATGCCGGTCTCTTCGCCGAACCAGCGGATCATGCGGATCATGGTCAGTGAGGTCACGAGATTGGCGTTGACCTTTTCCTTGCCGGTCGAGGTCTTGATGAAATCGGCGCCAGCCAACATGCAGACGAGCGAAGCTTTGGCGATGTTGGTCTGGGTGGCGAGTTCGCCGGTGCCGAGGATGGTCTTGATGTGGGCGTCGCCGCAGGCTTTGCGGAAGGCTCTTACTTGATCGTAAAGCGCTTGCCAGTCGCCGCGAAGGACCATGCCGCGCTCAATGACGATGTCGATTTCCTGGGCGCCGTCTTTTACGGAGGCTTCGATCTCGGCGATCTTGGTTTCGACGGGGGCGAGGCCATGCGGGAAGGCGGTCGAGACGGCAGCGACCGGGATGCCGGTGCCTTCGAGGGCATCAACGGCGGTTTTGACGAAGGTGTGGTAGACGCAGACGGCGCCGGGGAGGATACGGAGGTCCTGCACACCAAGCTTTTCGACGATGTCACTGCGCAGGGGATTGCGGGCCTTGGCGCAGAGGCGTTCGACGCGGCCGACGGTGTCGTCGGCATTGAGGGTGGTCAGGTCGATCAGGGTGATGGCTTTGAGGAGCCAGGCGAGCTGGTAGTCCTTCTTGACCGTGCGGCGGGCGCCGATGGAGCCGGCGCGGCGCTCGAGGGCCGAGCGGTTCATGCGGACGCGTTCGACCCAATCGAGGTCGAGCGGATAGCCGGGATTGCGCTTGTGCGCGGGCTCGTGGCTCTGGGTGCTGTCGACGACTTTGAGACTCATAGCTCCTCCACCAGGGCGGGGATCAGCTTTTGCAGCTTTGCCGCCCCTTGCACCGCCATGGTTTTGGTATGTTCATGGCTGATGTTTTCGCTCGAAAGACCTGCGCCCATATTGGTGATGGACGAGCAGGCCCAAACCTTTAGTCCAAGGAACCGCCCGACGATCACTTCCGGGACGGTAGACATGCCGACGGCGTTGGCGCCGAGGCGAATGGCCATCTGGATTTCGGCCGGCGTTTCGAAACTCGGGCCCGAGTACCAGAAGTATACGCCTTCTCCGAGCGCAATGCCCAGACGCTCCGCAGCGGCCTTCGCCTTGGCGCGGTAGTCGGGGTTGTAGCAGTCGACCATGTTGACAAAACGACGGTCGGTCGGCTCGCCGATCAGAGGATTGAGGCCGTTGTAATTGATGTGGTCCGAGATCAGCATCAGGTCGCCGGGGGCGAAGCGCTGGTCGAGCGAACCGGCCGAATTGGTCAGCAGCAGCGTTTGCGCGCCAAGCTCGGCCATGGTTTCGAGCGCCGGGCGCATGGCGGCGGGATTGCCATGCTCATAATAGTGCTCGCGGCCGGTGAGGATGGCGATGCGCTTGCCGCCCATGATGCCGAGGACGAGATCGCGGCCATGGCCGGAAACGCCCGCACCGGGAAAATCCTTCAGCTCGGAATAGGGAATGGTCACCTTGTCTTCGAGCGTATCGGCGATGGCGGAGAGGCCCGAGCCGAGGACGAGCGCTGCGGCGATGGGTTCCTTGCCGGCGATCTTCTGGATGGTTTTGGCGGCTTTGGTCATGGGGTGATTTCCGAAGCAATCGTGATTGCCGACATCCCCTCCCAGCCTCCCCCATCAAGGGGGAGGTGCAGGGACAGTGGTTGGGACTGGATTGTGCCAGGAACTGGATGCGGCACCTCCCCCCTTGTGGGGGAGGATGGGAGGGGGGTGTCCGTCATTTGCCTAAAAACTCCGGACCGAAACTGTGGGGCAGCAATTGCCCAAGCGTCTGCACCAGCGGCTCGCCATCGACGCCGTGGGAGATGACTTCCACGTCGAGATCGGCGAATTCGCGGATGCGCTGGCGGCAGCCGCCGCAGGGGGTGACGGGAGAGAGGCCAGGACCGGTGACGTAGATGCGCTTGATGCGTTTGGCGCCGCCGGCGATCATCGCGGCGATGGCCGAGGTTTCGGCGCAGTTGCCCTGCGGGTAGGCGGCGTTTTCGATATTGCAGCCGGAATAGATCTTTCCGTCATCGGCGAGGATGGCGGCGCCGACGTGGAATTTGGAATAGGGCGCATAGGCTTTTGCGCGAATGGCTTCGGCGGCCGCGAACAGCGCCTCGTCGGTGTCTGTGATTGCCATAACTCTTACGTCCGATAGACCTTCATACAAAACCACCTGATGTCATCCCGGCCCTGAGCCGGGATCCATCTTGAGATCTCAGGATGGGCCCCGGCCTTCGCCGGGGTGACAATCGTGGGTGGGGCGGGTGAAGTGCCCCATATGGTGCGAAGGAACTAGCGCTCCTTCGTGTACGGAATGCCCGAGGCCTTTGGCGCCACGGCGCGGCCGATGAAGCCGGCGAGCAGGATGACCGTCAGGATATAGGGCAGAGCCTGGATGGCCTGGACCGGGACTTCGCCGATGATGGGGAAGACCTGGCCCTGGATACGGAACTGGACCGCATCGAGGAAGCCGAACATCAGACAGACCAGCAAAGCCGGACCCGGGCGCCACTTGGCAAAGATCAGCGCGGCTAGCGCGATATAGCCACGGCCGGCGGACATGTTGTTGTTGAAGCCAGCCGACTGGGCGATCGACAGATAGGCGCCGCCGATGCCGACGAGGACGGCGGTGATGATCAGGGCCTGATAGCGCAGGCGCGTCACCGAAATGCCGGCGGTGTCGATGGCCTTGGGATTTTCGCCGACGGCGCGCAGGCGGAGGCCGAAGCGGGTGCGGAACAGGACCCAGGCCGTCACCGGCACGGCGATGAAGGCGACATAGGTGATGATATTGTGGCCCGAAATCAGCTCGTAATAGATCTGGCCGAGGATCGGGACTTCGCGCAGCTGCTCGGCAAAGGGCAGCGTGATGGGGTTGAAACGCTGGTCGCCGGAAAGCTGGGGCGTGTAGCCGCCGCGCTTGAACCAGGACTGGCCGAGGAAGGTCGTCAGGCCAGCGGCGAGGAAGTTGAGCGCCACGCCGGAAATGGTCTGATTGCCTTTGAAATTTATCGAGGCAAGGCCATGAATGCCCGAGAACATCAGGGCTGCGCCGATGCCGGCGAGTAGGCCGAGCCAGGCTGAACCGGTGACGGCGGAAGTGGCGGCGGCGGCAAAGGCGCCAGCCAAGAGCTTGCCTTCAAGACCGATATCGACGATGCCGGCGCGCTCGGAATAGAGACCAGCGAGACAGGCAAGGATCAGCGGCACCGCCAGGCGGACGGTGGAGTCGAGGATCAGGGTGATGTCGACGAAATACTGTTCCATCACTTGGCTCCCGTCGGCGCGTCAGACCGGACAAGCAACCGCGCCAAGGGCGCGCGCAGCATGTCGCCCATGGCGCCGGTAAAGAGGATGACGAGGGCCTGAATGGTGACGATCATTTCGCGGGTAATGCCCGGCATCTGGAAGGCCAGTTCCTGCCCGCCTTGGTAAAGGATGCCGAAGAGCAAGGCCGAGAGGCCGACGCCGACCGGGTGGCCACGACCCATGAAGGCCACGGCGATACCGACGAAACCAGCACCATTGACGAAGTTGAGAATGAGACGGCCCTGGACGCCGCCGACATTGTTGACCGCGACCATGGCGGCGAGGACGCCGGACATGGCCATGACGATCATGATCATCTTCTGGTTGGAAATGCCGGCATAATTGGCGGCCACCGGATTCTTACCCAGGGCGCGCACGGCATAGCCAAACTTGGTGCGCCAGATCAGCCAGTAGATGAAAACCAGCGCGGCAATTGCCAGGAAGAACGTCAGGTTGACCGGCGAATTCTTGAAGAGCTCGATGAAGGTGCGAAGCTGCGGCACGCGGGTAATGGCTTCGAGCGGGGCGCTTTCGTCGGAATTGACGCCTTCGGGTTTCAGGACGCGCGAGATGAGAAAGCCCATCATCGAGGCGGCGATGAAATTGAAGAGAATGGTGGTGATGACGACGTGACTGCCGCGCTTGGCTTGCAGATAGCCGGGAACGAAGGCCCAGAGCGCGCCGAAAGCGCCGCCGCAGATGATCATCAGCGGGAAGACGATGGCCCAATGCGTGCCATTGAGCGCCAGGCCAATGAGGATGACGCCGAGACCGCCGACATAGGCCTGGCCCTCGGGGCCGATATTGAAGAGGCCCGCGTGATAGGCCAGCGACACGGCAAGCCCGGCAAAGATGAAGTCGGTCGTATAGTAGAGCGTGTAACCGAAGCCCGAACCATAGCCGAAGGCACCATAGAGCATGATGCCCACGGCCTGCAGCGGGTTCTGGCCGACGGCGAGAACGATGAGGCCGCCGACGATGAAGGCCAGCACGACATTGAGCAGTGGCAGGAGGACGACGTCGGCCCAGCGAGGCAATGCGGTCATCAGTTGGTTTCCTTGCCCGAAGAAGCGTGCGAGCCGGTCATGAGCAGCCCAAGTTCGGTTTCGTCTGCCGTCGCCGGGTCGGCTTCGCCCACGATGTGGCCGTCGAAAATCACGAGGATACGATCGGCGAGCGAGCGGATTTCATCCAGTTCCACCGAGACGAGCAGGATGGCCTTGCCGGCATCGCGCATCTTGATGATCTGGTTGTGGATGAATTCGATGGCGCCGATATCGACGCCGCGCGTCGGCTGGCCGACGATGAGCACGTCGGGATTGCGCTCCATTTCGCGCGCCAAGACGATCTTTTGCTGATTGCCGCCGGAGAAATTGGCTGTCTTCAGGTCCAGATTGGGCGGGCGGATGTCGAATTTCTTGATGTATTCCTCGGCGGTCGCGCGGGCCTTGGCGATATCGAGGCCGGGGCCGGTGCCGTAGGAATGCTGATAGCCGAGGATGGAGTTTTCCCACTCGGAGAAGGTGGTCACCAAACCCATGCGGAGGCGGTCTTCGGGCACGTGGGCGAGACCGGCGGCGCGGGCGCGGGCGGCGCCATCATCGCCTTCAAGGCTCAGCACTTCGCCATTGAGGCGGATGGTGCCCAGGAGCTGGTCGCGCATGCCGGCGATGGATTCGAGGAGTTCGGATTGGCCATTGCCGGCCACGCCGGCAATGCCGACGATTTCGCCGGCGCGGACCTGGAAGCTCACACCCTTGACGCGGGGCACCTTGAAATCGTCGGTGACGACGAGGTTTTCGACATCGAGCAGCACCTTGCCGGGGCTGGCGGGGCCTTTTTCGACGCGCAGGAGCACGCGGCGGCCGACCATGAGTTCGGCCAATGCGCCGGGCGAAGTGTCCTTGGTGGTCAGGGTTTTCACCATGGCACCCTGGCGCATGACCGAGACTTCATCGGTGATGGCCATGATTTCACGCAGCTTGTGCGTGATCAGGATGATGGTTTTGCCTTCGTCGCGCAGTTTGCCAAGGATGCGGAAGAGGTGATCTGCCTCGTCGGGCGTCAAGACGCCGGTGGGCTCGTCGAGAATGAGGGTTTCGGCGCCGCGATAGAGCGCTTTCAGAATTTCGACGCGCTGCTGCTGGCCGACTGAGAGGTTCTCGATGATGGCGTCGGGATCGACTTCGAGGCCGTAATCTCGCGCAAGAGCCTTGAGCTGAGTGCGCGCCTTGGAGAGCGTGGGGGCAAGCAGGGCAGAATCCTCTGCGCCGAGCACCACGTTTTCAAGCACGGTGAAATTATCGACCAGCATGAAGTGCTGGTGGACCATGCCGATGCCGAGGGCGAGGGCGTGGCGGGAATCGGTGATGTGCTGCACCGCGCCATTGACGCGGATTTCGCCGCTGTCGGCGGTGTAGAAGCCGTAAAGGATCGACATCAGGGTCGATTTGCCGGCGCCGTTTTCGCCGACAATGCCATGCACCGTGCCGCGGCGCACCGCGAGGTGGATGTCACGATTGGCGTGGACCGGGCCGAAATGCTTGTTGATGCCGACAAGCTCGATAGCGAGCGGGGCAGCAGCGGTCCCTTCGGACCGCTGCGCATTTGCCGGGTGAAGACTTGTCATGGGCTAAGTCCTCCCCTTCTTCGTTCGTTTAGAGAGACGGGCACGCCTTGTCGGTGCGGAAATCGTGCACGGTCACAGCGCCCGAGATGATGTCGGCAGTGGCCTTTTCGACCGCGGCCTTCATGTCTGCAGTGATGAGCGAAGCATTGTTGTCGTCGAAGGCAGCGCCAACGCCATCTTCAGCCAGACCCAGAACGATCACGCCGGGAGCCCAGGTGCCATCGGCAACGCCCTTCATGGCGTTGTAGGTGGCAACGTCAACGCGCTTGAGCATCGAGGTCAGGACCGAGCCGGGGTGCAGGTGGTTCTGGTTGCTATCAACGCCGATCGAGAACTTGCCGGCGTCAGCGGCAGCCTGGAGCACACCGGCGCCGGCGCCACCGGCAACCTGGAACACCACGTCGACGCCCTGATCGAGCTGCGACTTGGCGACTTCAGTGGCCTTGCCGGGGTCGTTGAAGGCTTCAAAGCCGGTGCCGACATAGGTTTCGAGCACTTCGATATCCGGGTTTACGGACTTGGCGCCCTGGGCATAGCCGCAGGCAAAGGCTTCGAGGAGGTCGAAGTTGAAGGCCGGAACGACGCCGATCTTGCCCGACTGCGATTGCATGGCAGCCAGGATACCGACGAGGTAGGAGCCCTCGTGTTCCTTGAAGACGACGGACTGGACGTTGGGCAGGTCAACGACGGTGTCGATGATGGTGAACTTGGTATCGGGGAATTCCGGAGCCACGACCTTCAGAGCGGTTTCCCACGAGAAGCCGGGCAGCACGATCGGGTTGTTGCCGCGCGAAGCGAACTGGCGGATGGCCTGCTCGCGCATGGCGTCGCCCGAGATTTCGAGATCCTGATAGGCGCCGCCTTCGGACTTGAAGAGCTCGGCGCCGGTATAGGCGGCTTCGTTGAAGGATTTGTCGAATTTGCCACCGCCGTCATAGACGAGAGCGGCGTCAGCGAAGGCTGCACCAGCCATCAGTGCGCTCAGAGCAACGCCGCCGGCAATAGCCTTGGTGAGGATCGAGAATTTCATTGATTAGTCTCCCTGTCTCGCAGCGGACGCAAGAAATGCACCCTCGTTTATCCGCATGCGCTGAAGGGCGATAAAATCGTGCAATCACGCCCTTCGCAAGGGGGACGATGTCAAATTTTTCCGATTGGTCAAAAATTGGCGTTAATTTGCTCGCCCGCCCGCTTACCAGCGGGCGAGAATGGCCGCGAACAGGGCGCCCAGATCGACATCGGCATAGAGCACGGCAAGGATGGCGGCGAAGGCGATGAGGTAGAGGGCGAGACTGTCGCGGGATGAGCTGGACATGTGCGATTTGAGACAAATTGTAATGAAGGACAACCTGTCTCTACATCGGATGCAGCGGCGGGATTAAGGCCGGTTCGGGGCGGATTGGGATAGGGTTAACCGATTATGAAGGCTGCAGGTTTTCGCGCGGCAAGGGCACGACCTCGACGCCCGCGGCACTGCCGAAGCGCTCGAAAAAACCGTCGATGATGCGCTGGGCGGAATTGCCGATAATGGCCTTGCCCATTTTCATGATCTGGCCCGAGGCACCGCCATTGGCGGTGAAGGTGAGGATGGTATCGGAGCCTTCATCAGCGAGCGATACGTCGGCGCTGCCTTCGGCGAGACCGAGCAAGCCACCCTTGCCGCGACCGGAGAGGGTGTAGCTGACGGCCGGGACGATATTGGAGAGGATCAGCTCGCCTTTGAAGGTGGGCTGCATGACGCCGAGATTGACCTTGATCTCGAGATCGAGCGTCTCAGCGCCGGACCAGGCGATGAGATGGCAGCCGGGAATGGCGGCTTTCAGCATTTCGGGATCGTTGAGCGCGTCCCAGATGCGGGCCCGCGGGGCACTCATTTTGTAGCGACCGCCGAACTCCATCAGATCTGCTCGGCGATGTCGCAGGACGACACGCTGGCGATGTCGCAAAGGCGGCATAATGCGCGGGCAAGACTGTTCTTATCCATGGTGACGAACCCTACTCTTTACGTGCGGCTTTTTCGCACCAATATGGACTAAATAGTTGCTGGGATGGGGGGATGCAATTGTCAGCGGAGCCCTCACGCGCAATCTAGGGCTAAGGCACAAGCCGGCCCGCGAGCCAAACTATGCCAGGGAGCAGATGATGACCGACCAAGTGACGACCGCCCCGCAGACCAGCGCGCCGGCCATTGCCGAAAAGCCGCTGCAGTACCTGGACAAGGCGGTCAACGCCATCCGCGACCTCGGCATCTGGCCCGAACAGCAGGGCGAGCAGCCGATCACTGGGCTTTTGAGCCAGATCACCGAATTGGACGAAACCCGCGTCATCCTGATCGGCCGCACGCTGAGCCAGGCGAGCGCCTTCAACGAAGTGGTGCGCGAGCAGGTTGCCGCCATGAAAATCGGCGAACGCTACGAAGACATCACCAAGGGCTTTGACTCGATCCGCGACGATGCCAAGGGCATGGTCGACCAACTCCAGGACAACAAGCTCGACATGATCGAGCGCGTTTCCAATGTGTGGATGAAGGTGAGCCGCGGCGATATCGCCACGCGCTTCAACAAGATCCGCGACACGTATCTGGAAGTGACCAAGGACACCAAGGACCAGATCGACCGCGAGCAGACGATTCTGGAAGCCTATCGCGATTTCCGCGGCGCGCTGAAGCAGTCCGAAGTGATGGCGCTTGAAGTGCTGCAGACGGCGGAAAAGCGCCTTGGCGACCAGAAGAACATCCTGCAGAAGGCAGCCGATGAACTGGCCGCCTATGCTGGCGATGTGCCGGCCGATCGCGCCCGTCTCGAAATGGCGCGCGACGAAAAGCTGCGCGACATGCAAAACGAGGAAAAGCGCTACCAGATCGCCAAGGACCTCTCGGACAACCTGACCATTTCCTACAATACCTCGGAAGTGGTGATGGCACGCCTGATGCAGACGACCAATGCCAAGGAACGCGTCTATCAGCAGTCGATCTCGTTCTTCTCGACCAATGAAACCGTTCTTACGGCCCTCTCAGCGTCCTTCACCGGCATGTTTGGCCTGCATGAATCGACCCAGACGCTGAATGCGATGAAGGAAGGCATGTCCAAGAGCCTGGAAACGCTCTCGGAGATCGGCGACAAGGTGCAGGAAGAGGCCGTCAAGGCCGGCTATGGCCCGACCGTGCGCGCCGATGCCGTCAAGAAGCTCGTCGACTCTGTCGTCAACTTCCAGGAAAAGAGCCGCACCATCATCAACGAGATGCGGGTTGCCTCGACCAAGAACTCGGCCGAAATCCGCGACGCGGTGGAAGACGGCAAGCGGCGCCTGGCGACACTCGCTGCCGAGGGCAATGCCCTGCTGCTCGAAACCAAGAACTGAACCTCTTCTCTTGCCCTCGTTTGGCAACGCTCTCCGACTGTCATCCCGGCGAAGGCCGGGATCCATCCTGAGATCTCAAGATGGGCCCCGGCCTTCGCCGGGGTGACAATCGAGAGTGGAACGAGACCTGCAAGAACATGGAATGCTCTGAATTTATGCATAGCGGCGACGGGATTAAAAAAAGAGGATGAGCGACGCGACAGCCAAACCGGCTGCCCCACTCGATGAAGTCATGCTGGCCATGGATGTGGTGGATACACTCCGCCACCGCCAGGACCTGGTGACGCGCGAACTCGATGGCACGGCGCGCGAGGGCCAGCTGATCGAGCGGTTGCGCGAGATTTACCGACAGCAGGGTATCGAGGTCCCCGACCATATTCTCAAGGAAGGCGTCGAAGCGCTGGCCGAGAGCCGTTTTGCTTATGACCCGCCGGCACCGGGCCTCAATACGAGCCTGGCGCGCCTCTATGTAAGTCGCAAGACCTGGGGCCGCCCGGTGCTGCTGGCGCTCGGGGCCCTGTTGGTCGTGGGCGTGGGTTATTTTGGCATCTACCAGCCCTTCCAGGCTGGACAGGCGCATCAGCAGCAGATCGAGCTGACCGAGGGTCTGCCGGCGCAGATGGATGCGCTCTACACCACCATTTTCGAAGAGACCAAGGTGCAGCAGGCCGTGGTGCAGGCCGACGCCCTGGTCAGCCGGGGCAAGGCCTTTGCCGCGGAAGGCAACCGGCCCGGCGCCGAGGGTATTGTCGAAGACCTGACCGGGCTGCGCGACAAGCTGCGGCAGGAATATGTGGTGCGCGTCGTCAACCGCGCCGACGAGCAGTCCGGCTTCTGGACTTTTCCCGAGATCAATACCGATGCCACGAACTATTATCTCGTGGTCGAGGCGATCGATCCGGACGGCCGGGCTTTGAGCCTGCCTATCCTCAACGAGGAAACCGGCGAGACCAAAGTCGTGTCGCAATGGGGCCAGCGCGTGCCGGAATCG
Organism: Devosia sp. LjRoot3; assembly: GCF_964252865.1. NCBI lineage: Bacteria > Pseudomonadati > Pseudomonadota > Alphaproteobacteria > Hyphomicrobiales > Devosiaceae > Devosia > Devosia sp. LjRoot3. The sequence continues at coordinate 62,793 of NZ_CAXUPK020000001.1, read as the reverse complement.
GTCTACAACGCCGTGGCCAATGACAAGCGCGACGATGGCATCATCCAGGCCAATGAAGTGGGCCGCAAATCGGACGGCTTCCTCGATGTCGAATTTCAGATGCCGGTGCTGAACGGCGCCGTGACCGAATGGTGATGGCATGAGCATAGGCGGTCCACAGGCCCTCGCCTCCCTCGAAGAAGCAATGAGCGATATCCGCCGCGAGGAAGACGAAATCTCCCGCCGGCTGGCGCGCTCGACCGAAATTGTCGCCAAGATCAAGGAAAGCGAAGCGGAGCTGTTTCGCCAACTGGCGCAGCTGCGTCTCGACCCGGCCATTCAATCCGAACTCGACGGGCGTATCTCCAGCGCCGAGAGCAAGGCGCGTGAATCGCTGAAGTCGCATGGCAAGGCCGTCGACAAGGCGCAAAAGACCATAGAGGAACTGGAAGCGGCCCGGGCCTCGCTGGTCGAGCGGCGGCGCAATGCCGTTGCGGACCTCGCAGAAAAGCAGAAGGCGCTCGACGCGCTGCTCAAGCAGGTTTCGACCCAGCTTGAGACCGACCCGACCTATGCCGAAAAGCGGGCTGCGGCGCAGGCGCTTGACGAAGTGGCCGACCAGTCGATGGAAAAGACCCGGCTCGCCGAAACGGACCGGGAAGAGAAGGGCAAGCCTTATCGCGACGACCCGCTCTTCATGTATCTGTGGGACAGCGGCTACGGCACATCGGCCTACAAGGCCAACAACCTCATCCGCTATCTCGATGGGCTCGTGGCAGGTCTCGTCGGCTTCCTCAAGGCCCGGCCCAACTATGCCATGCTCAACGATATTCCGCTGCGCCTGCGCGAACATGCCGAGCGGCAGGAAGCCAATGCGCAGGCCGCAGAAGCCGGGCTTGCAACGCTCGCCAACACGGCTGCGGATGCTGCGGGCGGTAAGCCGCTGCGCGATGCCAAGGCCAAGGCCGAAGCCGATGTGCAGGCCATCGATGCCGCCATCGTCGAGGCCGAGGACAAGCGCAACGAGGCAGGCGAAGCCCTGCAATCGCTGACGAGCGGAAGCGATCCGGCTTTGGCTTCGGCAGCTGCTGCACTTGCCGCGGCCTTGGGCCAGGAGGATATCCAGACCCTTCTCGCTGAGGCGCGCCGCACCCGTACCGGGCAGGACGATACGATCGTCGCCCAGATCGATGAATCGCGCACTCGCATGCGCGAGGAAGAAGAGGAAAGCCGGGACCTGCGCGAGCGCAGCAAGACGCTGGCCGCGCGACGGCGGGAACTCGAAGACATCCAGTGGGAATTCAAGAAGCAGCGCTTTGACGATCCGCGCTCGAGCTTCAGGGAAGAAAAGCTCGTCGGGGACCTGCTCAACGATTTCCTGCGCGGCGGCATTTCGGCGGCGAGCTATTGGGACCAGTGGCGGAAAAGCCAGAACTGGGCACCGGGCAATGAATGGGGCGCGGGAAGCGCACCACCGCGCCGCAATAGCGGCGGCCAATCCTCGCCCTGGGGTGATCAGGGCGGGTTCCACTGGCCGGACAATAGCTTTGGCGGATCATCGAGCGGCGGGAAATCCAAGCCGTCGAGTGGTGGATTTGGTGGCGCCTGGGGTGGCGGCGGCAATAGCGGTGGCGGATTTTCGCGGCCGCGGACGGGCGATGCCGGTACGCGGAAGCATACGGGGTTCAAGACGGGCGGCGGGTTTTAGGTTTTTTGGGCCTCGCTGTTGCGGGGACACCCCCACCCTCGTTCCCTCCCCACAAGGGGGAGGGAGGCGCTGACCGATGAGCCGTTTGCAATTTTCACCGTGGAGCGAGGGGCCCTTCATAAGTGAAGTGTCCTCGGGTCAAGCCCGAGGATGACGTTCGGGGGTAGAGGCGGACGAGCGCCTTAGACCGGCTGGCTGCCAAGCACGGCGAGCAGGCGCGGATTGATCTTGCCGCTTTCGCTCATGCCCGTGCCGCGCTCAAAAGTGCGGATGGCCTCGGCCGTTTTGGGGCCGGCGACGCCGTCGGGTGTGCCGACGTCAAAGCCGAGACGGTTGAGCGCCTGCTGTACGCGGGAAACGACTTCCTTGTTGGCGATCGCTTCGCCGGGGTCGAAATCAGCCGCCCAGGTGCCGATCGGGGCAAAATTCACGTCGAGGGCAATGGGTTCGCTGGCCCAGGTCTCAACTTCGCCGCCAATGCGGCTGACGGCGTCAGCCGAGAGGGATTTGGCGATATCGTCGCGGGCCTTGCCCGCGTCCGCATCCCCTGACTTGGCGGCAAGCGAGAACCACTTGTAGGACTGCTCGAAATCCTGTTCGACGCCGAGGCCGCGGGCGTAGAGCATGCCAAGGTTGAACTGGCTATCGACCATGCCGAGGGTGGCTGCCTGGGTGAACCACTGGGCCGCTTCTTCGAACTGCTGCTCACCCAATTGGCCGCTGGCATAGAGCGCGGCAAGGTTATGCATGCCCATGCGATTGCCCGCTTCAGCGGCGCGCTGGTACCACAGGCGGGCCATTTCGAGGTCTTTTTCGACACCCGTGCCGGCCTCGTAGAGATTGCCGAGGCGGTATTGTGCCGGCACAAAGCCCTGGGCGGCCGAGCGCTCGTACCACTTGGCAGCCTCTTCGGGGCTGGCTTCGACGGCGCGGCCTTCGGTGTAGATCGCAGCGATTTCGAACTGGGCCTTGGCGTCGCCATCGGCAGCGGCCTGGCGCAGCGGCAGGGGGCCGAGAGTTTCGGGCGGCAGTTCGAACTGTTCGGGCGCGGCAGCGGCGATGGAACCAGTCGTGGGGACGGCTTCATCGGTCAATGTTTCGATGGCGGCCCTGGCGGGGCCGGTGCTGGCCACGAGGGCCGGTGGCATCGGCGTTTCGGTGGCGCGGGCAAAGCTCATGCGCTCGCCCGGATTGATCGAGCCGACCGATGTTGCATCGAGCATGTCGATGACGCGCGGCGCCACCAGTTCGGACACTTCGGCGGCCGGGGTCGGATCGACGGGAATGGCGCTCGGCGCAATCGAGGAGGTTTGCGCGGGGGCAGCGGCGGGGGCCGTGCGCATGCGCTGCATGACGAGATTGAGCGTCAGCATGGACACCGCGACCACTGCGGCGGCAAGCAGCAGCGTGCGGCGGTTGCGCACGAGGAAGTTCGGACGGGCCTCGGCGGCCTCCTCGCCATCGACGAGGACAGGGGCCTCCGGCGCCGGCTTGCGGGGACGGCGCTTTTCCGCCTTGGGCTCGGGCGTGGCGACCGGCGCGGTCTCTTCGAGCGCAGCCTTGGGCTGTGGGCGAACGCGCGCCAGAGCACGGCCGATCAGCGAATTGCCGCTGGCGGGCTCAGAAACCTGCTGCTCCTGCCGGGCGCGCTGGGCGCGGCGTGCGGCGGCAACGAAGGTGCTGGTATTGGAGATAGGGGCTTCGACGGGGGGCGCAGAGGCTTCGGCGCGCGCGGCCGGGAAGGGCTCGCGGTCGAACTGGGCAAAGCTCGACTGCGGGCGCGGCGGACGATCGACCTTTTCAGGATCGAAGGCGGGCTGCACTTCGGCCTGTGCCGGGCGGGCCGGCTGAGGCGTGGGCGCGGCGGGACGCGGCGCGGGGGCAGCGGCGACAGTCTGCGGTTGCGCTGCGGCGCGCGGCACATCGGCAAAGCCGCGATCGACCAGCGGCGCCTCATCAGCCGGATTGGACGGCATGGTGTCGGCGCGCTTCTTGCCGTTGAGGCTCGACAGGATGGAATCGAGGCGCGCCGTGCTCGGCTCTTCGACGGCGGCGTCGAATTCGGAGGCGCGGCTCTGGGGTTTTGGCGGTTGGGGCGCCGGTGCCGGGGGCTCGGCGCGCGTGGGAGCAGCGGCAGAAGCTGGCGCGGGGGTGCGCGCGGAAAGCGCAGCTTCGAGCCGGGCCAAGCGTTCGGCGGTGTCCTTACCGGCGGTGTTGAAGACGGCGGTCATGCGCTTTTCGAGCGCATCAAAACCTTCGGGATTGAGCACGGGGACCGAGCCGCCGGACTTGGCGAAGGCGGCCGAGGTCTTTTCGGCAACGAGGCTGGCGATGGTTTCGGCGTCGGCGCCCGCGCCCTTGCTGACCGAGCGCACGAGGCTCGAAATGCGATCCTCTATGGTCTTCAGGCTTTCCGGGCCGAACATGGCGACGGGGGCCGGAGCCTTGCGACTCATGGCATCGCTGGTGCGCTCGGCGACGAGGGTCGCGAGGGATTCGAAATCGGGCTTGTCGCCGGCATCGTGATAGAGGCGGGCAAGGCCATCGAGCTGGGCGCCGGCTTCGTCCATGCGGGTCATCAGGCGCTTGAGATGGCCTTCGACGGCAGATGTATCGACCGGGGCAACCTTGCTCGACAGAGCCTCGATCTGGCTTTCGAGGCGTAGGAAGCGTGGCTCCATGCTTTTGAGCACGGACTGCTGCAGGGCGGCGATGTCGTCCTTGAGCGCCAGAACGTCGTCGCTGCCGCCATCGACCGATTGCAGGCGCTGGACCAGCACTTCGACACGGGAAGCGAGGATTTCGGGATTGCCGGCACTGTCGCGCAGGGCCTGGGTGACCTCGGCCATTTCGCTCGTCAGGCGTTCGAAATCGCCCGAGGAAATGCTCATGTTGCGCTCGATGGCGTCGATGCGGTCATAGACGCTGCGCACATTGGCTTCGATGGAAGCCATGGCCGGCTCAAAATTGCCCTTGGGGGCGAATTCGGCGCGCTCCTCGCGGATGATCTCGCGTTCCATCTGCTGCGCCTGGAGTTCGGCGAGTTTTGCGACCGTGGCCGAGACATCGTCTAGGCGCGAATTGACGGCGGAGAGATCGACTTTGGGTGCTTGGCTCATCATGGAGGCGAGCGCGGCGATCTGGGTTTCCAGGCGCTTGACCTGGCCGGTTTCACCGACGGCGCCGGCGAGGAGTTCGACGACCTGGGTCAGCTGCTCGACCTGGGAGGCGACTTCGAGGACGTCAGAAGAGCTGTTGCGGGCGGTGCGGAGCTGGCCTTCCAGGCGCCCGAGGCGATCGCCCATGCCCGAGACGAGGCTCGACAGCTCGCGAAATTCGGGCATGTCGGAGGGACGGCGGTCGATGGCGGAAATGACCGATGCACCCTGGCGGCTGCGGATTTCGGCAATGGCGGCGTTGAGGTCGCCCGCTTCATCGTCCTGGGGATTGAAGCGATCGACGGCGCGCTTGACGCTGCGCAGGGCCTCGCTGCGGCGGCGGCTGGCAGGATCGGGTGTGTTGACCTGATCGCGCAGGTGCCGGACGCGATTGGAAACCCCTGCCCCATCGGACACGGCGCCAAAACGGCTTTCAACCTGATCGAGGAGAGCGACCAATTCGCCGCGCAGGGCCTGCCAATCCCCGGCGCCGGGGTCGAAAGCGGTATCGGCGTAGTCCGATTGCGGATAAGCGCGGGCCATGGTCAGTCCCTGTCAAAGCGAGCGCGTGCCAAGCCGAAGCAGCACGAAGGTCTAACGGTCACTTTTGGGAAAACATGGTAAAGAAGCCGTTAAGGATTGCTGCAATATGCAAATGCCCCGGCGGGAAAAGAGTGGTTTTCTGGTTTCGCCCCCTGATTTGGAGTAGTTTTGGCCCATGACTCGTCGCCGCATCATCATCGTGGATGACCATCCCCTGTTCCGGGCGGCGCTGCGCCAGACGCTGGCGGGAGGCGATGCCACGGTCAGCGTGGAAGAGGCAGGCGATCTCGCCAATCTCAGCAAATCGCTCGATGCCGATCGCGATTGCGATCTGGTGCTGCTCGATCTCAATATGCCGGGCGTACGCGGGTTTTCCGGGCTGCTGCTGGTGCGGGCGCAATATCCGGAAATTCCGGTGATGATCATTTCGGCCGTCGAAGACGCAACCGTGGTGCGGCGCGCTTTTGAACTGGGCGCTTCGGGATATCTGCATAAATCCGAGGGGCCGACGGAAATTCGGCGAGCCATCGAGACGGTGCTGGCGGGCGAAGTGTTCGTGCCCAAGGGGACGACGATCACCGGAGACGATGAGCAATCGGCGCTGATGAAGCGGCTGGCGAGCCTGACGCCGCAGCAGGTGCGCGTGCTGATGATGCTCAGCGACGGGCTGATGAACAAGCAGATCGCCTATGAGCTATCCATTTCGGAAGCGACGGTGAAGGCGCATGTTTCCGCCATTTTGCAGAAGCTCGATGTCGATAGCCGCACGCAAGCGGTGATTGCTGCTGCGCGCATCGAGGAGGGCCAGTTCGAGGCTCTGTTTGCGACTGGGGCAGAAAAAGCCTAGACACCTCCTCAACATAGAGAAGGACGAGGCGATGAAGCCCAAGATCAATATCATCACCATCGGCGTCGATGAGCTCGAACGCGCCTTTGTGTTCTATCGCGCGCTATTCGAGATCGAGGACGACAAGATCGGCGCGGGCGAGGATCATGTCGCCTTCTTCTTCGACGAGGATTTTTCCTTCGTGCTGTTTCCGCGCGAGCAGATTGCGCAGACGGCGGGAAAACCCGAGACGCTGGAAGGTACGCCGGGCTTTGTGCTGAGTCACCGCGCCGATAGTGCGGAAGAGGTGGATGAGATCCTTGAGCGCGTGCTGATTGCCGGGGGCTCGATCATCACGCCGGGCACAGAGTCGGAATGGGGCTATTCGGCCTATTTCGAGGACACCGAGGGCAATGTCTGGGAATTGATGGCGACGCCGACGGCGAATTAGGTCTGCCTCCGCGGTCACTCCCGCGAAAGCGGGAATCCCGTGCGCGAAACAGAGATTCCCGCTTTCGCGAGAATGACACTGTGGGAGGACGACGCCTGGCTGGCCTCCCGCACAAAAATTCCAACCATTCGATACAATTTTGTCCTGTTTTTCTGGAACCTTGACCACTTGTTGACGGTCTAGCCGTTAGCCTCTGGCTCAACAGCCAACCGCAAAACGGGACCCAGGGTCTTGCAGATCTATCTGCCGATCGCCGAGCTTTCCGTGAACCTCTTCTTTCTCGTGGGGATCGGAGGGGCGGTCGGCTTTTTGTCGGGTCTGTTCGGCGTGGGCGGCGGGTTCCTTCTTACTCCGCTCCTGATCTTTTCCGGCGTGCCGACTTCGGTGGCCGTTTCCTCGGTGACGGGCCAGGTGGTGGCGGCGTCGACCTCGGGTGCGCTCAGCCATTATCGACGCGGCGGCATCGACCTACACCTGGCAATGTACCTGATCCTCTCAGGCATTTTGGGCGCCTTTGGTGGCGTCGCCACCTTCTCGGTGCTGCGCGCCAACGGACAGCTCGATCTCGTCATTGCCGTGGGCTTTGTGGTTCTGCTCGGCTTTGTCGGTATTCTGATGCTCCAGGAAGCGGTGCGGGCGCTGCTGAAGAGCCGGCAGGGCGTGGTGGTGCGCGAACGCCTGCCCAACCAGCATAGCTGGATTCATGGCCTGCCCTGGCGGGTGCGCTTCAAGAAGAGCCGGCTCTATATCAGCGTGCTGCCCGTCTTGGCGATCGGGCTTTTTATCGGCTTTGTCGGTTCGCTGCTCGGCATTGGCGGCGGATTCGTCATGGTGCCGGCGCTGGTTTATCTGCTGCGCGTGCCGGGCAATGTGGTGATCGGCACTTCGCTGGCGCAGGTCGTGGCCATGATGGCGGCGACGACGATCATGCATGCGGTGCAGAGCCAGAGCGTCGATATTCTGCTCGCCTTCTGCCTGATGGTGGGGGGTACGGCCGGGGCGCAGTTTGGCGCGGCGGCGGGGCAGCATCTGCGCGGCGAGCAGTTGCGGGGCCTCCTGGCGCTGCTGGTGCTGGCGGTTGCCATTCGTTTCGGCCTGTCACTGGTGCTGACGCCGGACGATGTGTTCTCCATGGCCGTGACGAGTGCGGTGCGATGAACCGCCTTTTCGCGCTTTTGCTTATCGTCCTGTTTTCGGCAGTGCCGGCGGGTGCGGCGGCGCGGCTGGTTTCGGGCGTTTCCAACGACACGATCCAGATCACGTCGAGTTTTGACGGCGAGCGTTTGACGTTTTTTGGCACGATCGCGCCGGAGGCGGGGTCGGAGCAGCGCTATGTCGAGGGACCCTTCGACGTCGTGATCGTGGTGCTCGGGCCAACGCAGGACCGGGTGGCGCGCGAAAAGACGCATAATTTCGGCATCTGGCTCAATACCGAGCAGGTCGAGTTCAAGCGCTTTCCGAGCTATTTTCATGTGCTCTCGAGCCGGCGACTGCTCGAGATCGCCGACATTAACCTCCTCAACCAGAATTTCATTCTGCCCGAAGCCCACGCCATGATCCCCAATATTGCGGGGTTCATGAAGACGCTGGTTTTCGGACGAGAACTGATCCGGCTGATGTCGGAACAGGGTCTGTTCGGGGTGCAAGAAAATGGCGTGCGGTTTCACTCCGACACGTTCTATTCGGCGCAATTGACGCTGCCAAGCAGCGCGCCGCCGGGGCCCTATATCGCCCAGACCTATGTGTTCCAGAATGGCGAGATCATTGCGCGCAAGTCCGAAGGGTTTGCAGTGCGCAAGATCGCCTTCGAGCGGTTTCTGGCGCAGTCGGCGACGCAATATCCGCTGCTCTATGGCATTGCCTGCGTGGTGCTGGCGCTGTTTACCGGGTGGTTGGGCGGGGTGCTGTTTAGGCGGTAGTCCCCTACCCGTGTTTGCCGTCCCCACCGGGATGGATTGCCGGGACAAGCCCGGCAATGACGACGGCGAAGGAGCCCGAGGCTATCCGCGCACCAGGCGCTTTGTGGACACCGGATAGGTTCGGTCGCGGCCCAGCATGGTCACTTCCACCGAGGGCCAGTTCAGCAGGCCGAAGAAGGCGGGCGACAGGATATTGAGGGCGCCGGTGGAGCTGCCATAAGCAGGCAGGATCAGCACGCGATTGTCGTGGACGAAGCAGGCGCTGCGGGCGGTGCGGCCTTCCATGGCGATGCGGGCGGCCGGGTGGAGGTGGCCGGCAACGAGACCGGTTTTGCCTTTGATGGGCTCGTGCGAGAGGGTCAGGCCGTCGAGTTCGAGTTCGGCGCAGCAGAGCCCGCCGATGACGTGGGGCGCGGGGTCGTGATTGCCGGAGAGCCAGGTGCAGTCAACGCTTTCGACGATGGCGTCGAGGCGCAAGCGTTCGGTTTGTCCGAGGAGCGTGCTGGAATCGGCGCGATGAAAAGTGTCGCCGAGAGAGATGAGTTTTTTCGCGCCGGTGCGCCTGAGATCGGCCTCGAGGCGGGAGAGGGTCATGCCCGTATCATAGGGCGGCAGCATCTGGCCGCGGCGGGCAAAGCTCGCCATTTTCTCGAAATGGAGATCGGCGACGAGCAGGGTTTGGCGCGCGTGCCAGAAGAGCGCGCCGGACGGCAGGGGCTCGAAATTGTGGCCGGCGAAGCGCAGCAAAGAGGTCTCCAAAGCGGGAGCGAAGGCAACAGTGCTCATCTGGTAGCTGTTCTGTCCAATCCCAATAGTGCTGCCTTCGTCACCTGGAGATTCCCGCTTTCGCGGGAATGACGCCGTGATGAAAGGCGGCCTCAGATTTCGCCGATGGCTTCACGGAGCAGTTCATCGGCTGCATCAGCCATAGCCGATTCGCGGGCTTCGCCGAAAATCGGCTCCTTGCCGATGTCGAGCATGACCGGCACGGCGAGGGGCGAAATCTGGTGCAGGGGCTTGTGGACGATGTGGGATTTGACGCGGGCCAGCATGTTGCCCAGGCGCTCGATGTCGAGGAGGCCGCGGGCAGCGTCGCGGCGGGTAGCCTCGATGAGGATGTGGTCGGGCTCGTGCTGGTAGAGCACGTCGTAGATGATGTCGCTGCTCATGGTGATCTGGCGGCCGGACTTTTCCTTGCCGGGGTGGCGGCGCTCGATCAGGCCGGAAATGATGGCGCAGTTGCGGAAGGTGCGCTTCATCAGGGCTGACTCATCGAGCCAGGACTCGAGATCATCGCCGAGCATGTCTTCGTCGAAGAGTTCGTCGAGCGAGAGGCGATCGGTGCGGATCAGCGCCGAGAGATCGCCGAGGCCCCAGACGGCTAGGGCATATTCGCTGGCGACGAAGCCGAGCGGGCGGGCGCGCATGCGTTCGAGGCGGCGGGTGAGGAGCATGCCGAGGGTCTGGTGCGCGAGGCGCCCTTCGAAGGGGTAGCAGACCATAAAATGGTTGGTGCCACGCGGAAAAGTTTCGACGAGCAGACTATCGCGGCGGGGGAGGACGGAAAAATCGCGCTGGAGGCGCAGCCAGTCGCTGACCTGGTTGGGGAGTTTTCTCCACTCCCCGGGCGTGTCCATGATGCGGCGGACGCGTTCGGCGAGATAGGTCGAGAGCGGGAATTTTCCGCCCATATAGGATGGGATTTTCGGGTTTTGGGCGACGGCGCGGGAGACGAAAGCCTCGTTGTCCTTCATGCCTTCGAAGGCGACGATTTCGCCGCCGAACATGAAGGTATCGCCAACCGAAAGCGTGCCGAAGAAGTATTCTTCCATTTCGCCGAGGACGCGGCCGCCGGCGCCGATGAGGCCGGTGGTGCGGCCGCGCTTCTGCTCCTTGGAGCGGATGAGCCGGACGCGGACCATGGGCTCTTCGATGATGGTGCCGATGTTCAAGCGGTATTGCTGGGCGACCGAAGGGTGGGAGAGGCGCCAGGTGCCATCGGGGTTTTGCTTGAGGCGCGCATAGCGCTCATAGGCGCGGAGGGCATAGCCGCCGGTGGCGACGAAATCGAGGACGCGGTCGAATTTGGGGCGCGTGAGGTCGCGATAGGGCCAGGCGCGGGTGATTTCGGCGTAGAGGTCGTCGGCGAGGAAGGGTTCGGCTGAGGCCATGCCCAGGACGTGCTGGGCGAGGACGTCATAGCCGCCGGGATGGGGGTCTTCGCTATCCTGGTGATTTTCCGAAACCGCTTCGACGGCCGCTTCGCATTCCAAAACTTCGAAGCGGTTGGAGGGGACGAGAAGCGCCTTTGAGGGTTCATCGAGCCGGTGATTGGCGCGGCCGATGCGCTGCAGCATGCGCGAGGAGCCTTTTGGGGCGCCGACCTGCACGACGAGATCGACATCGCCCCAGTCGATGCCGAGATCGAGGGTGGAGGTACAGACGACGGCCTTCAGCTTGCCGTCGGACATGGCGGCTTCGACCTTGCGCCGTTGCTCCACTGACAGAGAGCCGTGGTGGAGGGCGATGGGGAGCATGTCTTCGTTGATATTCCAGAGGCCCTGGAACAGCATTTCGGCTTGGGAGCGGGTGTTGACGAAGAGGAGCGTGGTCTTGTGCTGCTTGATCGTTTCGTAGAGTTCGCGATGGGCATAGTTGGCGGAGTGGCCGGCCCAGGGGAGGCGCTCTTCGGTTTCGAGAATGGCGAGGTCGGGCGGAGCGCCGCCGATCATGCGAAGGAGATCGGTGGGACGGTCGGGATGCGGCTGGGCGATCCAATCGCGGAGGAGGTCGGGGCGGGCGACGGTGGCGGAGAGCGCAGTGATCCGCATGTCGGGCGCGAGTTTGGCGAGGCGTGCGAGGCCGAGGGAGAGGAGGTCGCCGCGCTTTGAGGTGACGAGGGCATGGAGTTCGTCGAGGACGACGCGGCGGAGGGTGCCGAACATCAGTTCGGCATGGGGATGGGAAATCAGGAGGGCGAGCTGCTCGGGGGTGGTGAGGAGGATATGGGGCGGCTTTACGCGCTGGCGGGTGCGCTTGCTGGCGGAGGTGTCGCCGGTGCGGGCTTCCACTGATATGGGCAGGCCCATGTCGTCGATGGGGTTGGAGAGGTTGCGGTGCACGTCGACCGCGAGGGCTTTCAGCGGCGAAATGTAGAGGGTGTGGAGGCCCTGGAACTTGCCGTCGACCAGTTCGGAGAGCGTGGGCAGGAAACCGGCCATGGTCTTGCCGGCGCCGGTGGGGGCGATGAGGAGTTGGCCGGCGCCGGACTGGTAGCTCCGGAGGACGTCGAGCTGGTGCTGACGGGGCGACCAGCCGCGCGACGCGAACCAGTTGGCGATGATTGGAGGAAGAGCGGAGTCCGCGAAAGTTGACAACAGGCACCTACTGCAAATCACCCACAAGCCTATATGATGGTCTCAACACTGCCAAACGGAGCCGACCGATGACAGAAGACAGCCGACCCGCATCTCGTTCCGGTCTCGAGCGCCTATTGGGCGATCGGCCGGGGTCACTCGCCATCAAGCTGGTGCTGATTTCACTGTTTGTCGGCTTCATCATGTCGGTGTTCGGGTTCGATGCTGCCGATCTCGTGCGTGGGGCCGTGGACGCCGTGCGCGATATGCTGCGCGATGGTGGTGCAGTGTTCAGGCAGTTGGGGACCTATGTGCTGACGGGCGCGGCGATCGTCTTGCCGGTCTGGCTGATCCTGCGCCTGATGCTGAGGCGCTGATGCTTGAGGGACGGCTGAAGCTGACGCCGATCGATGCGCTGACCGAATTAACATGGAAGGCGCAGGAGCTGGCCGAGAAGGCGCAGGGGCGGCGGATTGCCATTGGGCTGGCTGGTGGGCCGGGCGTTGGCAAATCGACGCTGGCGGCGGAACTGGTAGCGGCGCTGAATGTGTCGGCGCCGGGCTCGGCGGCGCTGGTGCCGATGGATGGCTTCCATATGAAGCATGCCAAGCTCGAGGCCATGGGGCAGACCGACTTCAAGGGTGCGCCGCATACATTCGAGGGCGGGGAGTTCGTTGCATTTCTCGGGCGGCTGAAGGCGGCAACGGACGCGGTGAGTGGGCCGGGTTATTCGCGAAAAATCGAGGATACGGTCGAGGACGCTTTTACAGTGGCGCCCGAGGTGAAGGTGCTGGTGGTCGAGGGGAATTATCTGTTGCTTGGCGATGCACCCTGGGCCGAGGTGAAGCCGCTGCTGGATTTTTCGGCTTTCATCACTGTGCCGCGCGAACTGGTGCGGGCGCGGCTGATGAAGCGGCATGGCGAAGAGGGGCTCTTCACCGAGGAGCGCAATCGGGCGCATATCGAGCGCAATGATTTGCCGAACTATGATCGCGTGATGCTGTCGCAGGATCGGGCCGATGTGGTCATCGCGCTGGATGTCGAGCAGTGAACGCCTGGATCGTCGCAGCGGCCATTTTGGTCGGATCTGGAATCGTTGCTGGCGCGATACTGTTGCGGCCGAGCCCGTTTCGGGAATGCGTTGGGATCATCTCGGCCGATATATTTCGGCAGAATCTGACGGCGACGCTTGATCCGCGCGATGTCGAGGTTGAGGCGGCAAAAGTCTGCTCAGGGGCGGCATTGTAGCCACGTCCTCGTGGTTTGAGGCTTCGTTTACGCGACGCACTGCACCATGAGGACTGAGGCGTGGCTACCCTTATGAAACGTCGCCCTCCCCCCTTGCCCAGGCGTCGGTCTTGATGCCGACGAGTTCGGAAATGTTCTTCTTGCCGGCCGAGCGCACGCCGGCGACGAGGCCGCGCTTGATGCGGTCGAGGAGGTCAAGGCCGCCAAAGACCATGGCCGAATAGAGCTGGATGGCGTTGGCGCCGGCTTCGATTTTTGTCAGAGCCGTTTGCGGAGAATGGATGCCGCCGACGCCAACCAACGGCAAAGTGCCGACGCGCTGGCGCATCTGGGCGAGGCGCTGGGTCGAAAGCGGGAAGAGCGGCTTGCCCGAGAGGCCGCCGGTTTCGCCGGCGTTTTCCATGCCGGCGACGGGATCGCGCGAAACGGTGGTGTTGGAGACGATCAGGCCGTCGAGATCGGTCGCGAGGATGACGCGGGCGATGGCGTCCATCGCGGTCTCGTCGAGATCGGGCGCGATTTTGAGGAGGACCGGCACGCGGGTTTTTGCTTTGGCGCGGGCGGAGAGCACAGCGTCAAGAAGCCGGGTGAGGGCTTCGTCGGCCTGGAGATTTCTGAGGCCCGGTGTGTTGGGCGAGGAGATGTTGACCGTGAGATAGTCGGCGAGGTCGGCGAAGCGTTTTACGCCCAGGACATAGTCGGCGACGAAGTCTTCGCTATCCTTGTTGGCGCCGATATTGACGCCGAGGGCAGCCGGGACGCGCAGCCCCTTCAGGCGCGCAAAAGCGGCGTCGTGGCCTTCATTATTAAAGCCCATGCGATTGATGACGCCATCGGCGGGGGCGACGCGGAAGAGGCGCGGCTTTGGATTGCCGGTCTGCGGGCGCGGGGTGACGGTGCCGATTTCGACCATGCCGAAACCCATGAGCGCCAGTGGGCGCGGCACTTCGGCATTCTTGTCAAAGCCCGCGGCCATGCCGACGGGGTTTTTCAGTTCGAGACCGCAAACGGTCGTCGCGAGTTCGGGCGGATCCTTGTGCTCCTGCTGAGGCGCGAGACCCAAGCGCAGGGCGGTGATGGTGGCGCCGTGGGCGGTTTCGGGATCCATGCGCAGCAGCGTATCGCGCGTCAGATTGGCAAGGCCGGCATTGCGCAGCAGCGGAGCGAAGGCAGAGAGGATCATTTGACACCTGCGGGCAGCGAGCAGGACCCATCGGCAGCAACGCTGATCGGTTCTTCCCAGACGATAGTCGAGAGTTTCAGGGCCCCGCCATAGAGGTGCGGAAAAAGTTCGCCGCCGCGCGAGGGCTCCCAGACCAGGTCGTTTCCGAGATCGGCCGTGGGGACCGCAAGCAGCAGCAGGCCCGCCTGCCCGGCAAAATGCAGGCGCAGGGTTTCGGACAATTGCGCCGCCGTCGAGAAGTGCATGTAGCCATCCTTGTGGTCGATGGGCATGCCTTCGAAATGGCCGGAAACGCGTGCCGGCGCGTAGGCCACGGCAGTGGTGATTTTGTAGATCAGCTCGGGTGTCGACATGGGCGCGAACCTAGTTAAGTGAGCAAGTCTGGGCAAGCGTGATTGCGCGGGCTTTACAGGGGAGTGGGCGGGTATTAATCTAGGATTAATTTCCTTAATCCTGATCAATGTCCTTTTAACGGCTTCGACAATGCTTTCTCACCGGGCCATCTGGGATGGTATCGACGCGCTGGCGCAGCGCCATGGCCATTCGGTTTCGGCCCTGGCGCGGCTCGCCGGGCTCGATGCCACCGCGTTCAATGTTTCCAAGCGCGTCAGCAAGGACGGGCGCGAGCGCTGGCCATCGACCGAAAGCATTTCCAAAATTCTGGAAGCGACGGGCGAAGGGTTTGACAGTTTTCTCGCCGGAGCGGGAGCATTCATGCAGACCAGTAATACGCCCTATGGGCAGACCGTGCCGCTGCTGGGCCTAGCCCAAGCGGGTGCGGGCGGCTTTTTCGACAGCGCCGGTTTTCCGGCCGGGGAAGGCTGGGACGAGGTCACCCTGCCCTCGCCGGTCGATCCCGGCATTTATGCGCTCGAAATCCAGGGCGACAGCATGGAGCCGCTTTATCGCGAGGGCGACCGGGTGGTGGTTTCGCCCACCGAACAGGTGCGGCGCGGTGACCGGGTGGTGGTGAAAACGCGCGAAGGCGAGGTGATGGCCAAGATCCTCTATCGGCAGAGCGCCAAGCAGATCGAGCTGCATTCGCTCAATCCCGCCTATGAACCGCGGGTGCTCAATACCGGGGATATCGAATGGATCGCGCGGATCATCTGGGCCAGCCAGTGAGGGTTGCGTCGGCAACAAAGGCGGATGCCGCGGACTGGTTGGCCATGCGGACGGCGCTTTGGCCGGGCGGTCGCGATGAAGAACATGCGGCCGATATTGCCGAACTGCTTGATGATGCCGGAGAGACGATCAACCTGATCGCGCGTGGTGCGGACGGGGTGGCCTTGGGCTTTGCCGAGGCGGCGCTGCGGCGTGATTATGTGAATGGCTGCAAGACATCGCCGGTGGCGTTTCTCGAAGGGATTTTTGTAACACCCGAGGCACGTGGGCAGGGCGTGGCGCGGGCACTGGTTGGTGCGATCGAGGCCTGGGCGCGAGAGCAGGGCTGCACGGAATTCGCTTCGGATGCCGCGCCGGAGAATTTTGCGAGCCTCGATATGCATCGCGCGCTGGGGTTTGAGGAGACCCAGCGGGTGGTGTTTTTCAGGAAAGTGTTGTTGTAGCAGGGGTTTGTGCGTGGGACTCCACCCCCTCCCATCCTCCCCCATCAAGGGGGAGGTGCTGCATCGAGTGTTTGGCACCATCCTGCGCCCACCCACAGTCCCTGCACCTCCCCCTTGATGGGGGAGGGTGGGAGGGGGTGACGTCCCCGGTGCCTCAAGTCCAATCGCCATTCGAGCATAGCTCTCATGGCCTTCGCGCCTCTAATCGCGCCACTGGCGCGATTATCCCCGCGGGACGGCTTGAAGCTCTTCAGCCAGCGCCTTGGCGATGAGCTTGCGGGTGTTGTCGATGCCGTAGAGTGCGGCGAAGGAGCCGAAGCGGGGGCCGCGTTCCTGGCCAATAAGAACCTGGTAGAGCATCTGGAAGAAATCGCCGGAGACGCCGGGACCGCCCGTGGGGCCCTTCTTCGTGTGGTCCTGATAGCGCTCGATGGTGCGGGCGACGTCGAGGGCCGCATTCTGGATCGTTTCGTTGCTGGCATCGGCCGGGAGTTCGGCGAAGGCAGCGGAGACGGCTTCGAGCGCGGCGCGCTCGACATCGTCGGGCGCGCGATAGGTCTTCTCAACGAAATCGCGGAAATAGCGCATGGCATAGCCGACGAGCGCGTCGAGATGCGGATGCGTCTTGGCGGAGACACCAGGCGCATAGGCCGAGATATAGCCCCACATGACTTCCGGGGTTTCCGGGTTGGATGCGGTAGCGAGGTTAAGCAGCAGCGCGAAGGTGACCGGCATGTCGACCTTGGGCACATTGCCGTAGTGGACATGGAAGGCCGGGTTTTCGAGGCGTGCGGCAGCATCCTGCTTTTCGTAGGCTGCGACGTGGGCAAAGTATTCGTCGACGGCGCGCGGAATGACATCAAAGTGCAGGCGCTTGGCGACGCGCGGCTTCTGGAACATGTAGAGCCCCAGGCTTTCCGTCGAAGCATAGGTCAGCCATTCGTCGATGGTCAGGCCATTGCCCTTCGACTTGGAAATCTTCTGGCCTTCGGCGTCGAGGAACAGTTCATACACGTAGTGCTCGGGCGGGGTGCCGCCGAGGATCGCGCAGATCTTGTCGTAGATGTGCTGATTGGTCTGGTGGTCCTTGCCGAACATTTCGAAATCGACGCCGAGCGCGGCCCAGCGCATGCCGAAGTCTGGCTTCCACTGCAGCTTGACGTGGCCGCCAGTGACCGGGACGGTGGTATCGCGGCCGTCTTCGTCGGCGAAGGTGACGGTGCCGTCCTTGGCGTTGACTTCCTTCATCGGCACATAGAGCACGCGGCCGGAAATCGGGGAGATCGGCAGGAAGGGCGAATAGGTCGCCTGGCGCTCGGCCCCGAGGGTCGGCAGCATCACATCCATGATGGCCTGGTAGCGCTCGGCAGCGAGGCGCAGCACGGTGTCGAACTTGCCGGAGCGATAATAGTCGGTGGCGCTGGCGAATTCGTAGTCGAACCCAAAAGTGTCAAGGAACCGGCGGAGCATGGCGTTGTTGTGGTGGCCAAAGCTCTCGTATTCGTTGGTCCAGGGATCGGGAACCGAGGTTAGCGGCTTTTGCAGATGCGGCTCCATGGCCTCCTTGGAGGGGACGGTATCCGGGATCTTGCGCATGCCATCGAGATCGTCCGAGAAGCAGAGGAGCCGAGTCGGAATTTCATCGCGCGTGAGCAGGCGGAAGGCGGTGCGGACCATGGTGGTGCGCGCCACTTCGCCAAAAGTGCCGATATGGGGCAGGCCCGAGGGTCCATAGCCGGTCTCGAACAGGGCCTCGCCCTTGCCCGACTTTTCCAGCCGTTTGACGATCTTGCGGGCTTCTTCGAACGGCCAGGCGCGAGCGGACTGCGCAGGCTCAAAGAAATCGGGATCGAGGGCGGGCAAAACAGCGGGCGACACTGGGCGGAGGCCTTTCGGGTGGTGCAAGGAGGATAGAAGTAGGGCGGTGTCGCATTCCCTTCGGCTTACGTCAATGTCGCAGGTGGTTGCGAAACACGGCCGGGCAGCCTAGTTCTTGGAGCACTGCTCATTGCTGGAAGGCGCCATGACCATCTCTGCCCACGACGCTCTCATTCACCTGATGCTGGTGGCTGCCTCTTCGGACAGCACGATGACCGAGCGCGAGCTCATTCGCATCCAGGCGCTGATCGACCGGCTGCCGGTGTTCGAGGGCTTTGACAAAGCGCGGCTGACGGCAGTGGCGAATGAATGCGCGGATCTGCTCAACGGGCCGGACGGGCTCGACCGGGTGATCGACAATGCGCTGGCGGCGCTGCCGAAAAAGCTCGAGGATACGGCCTATGCGCTGGCCGTCGAGGTGACTTCGGTAGACCTTCATCTCGAGCAGGAAGAGCTGCGCTATCTCGAAATGCTGCGTGACCGGTTGTCGCTTGATCGGTTGACCACGGCGGCGATCGAAGTTGCGGCGCGGGCGCGGCACCGACGGATGCCGAGCTAGCAAAAACCTATGCGGTCTTGAGATCGAGCCTTCGGAGCAGGCCCAGAAGGTCCTCTACGGACGCCAGCGGCCTGTTGCTGTCGATCCTTTCCACCAGCACCAGTGCCGAATAGCCGTGGATGAGGCTCCAGACCTGGGTTTCGATCGTGGCCGGCTCGACCCCGTCGGCCACGAAGGGGGCGCAGGCGGCGGCCAGCACCCCATAGGCGCGGGCGCCGGCGCGGCCCAGTTCCGGCTCCTTGCCTGCCAGTGACCAGATCTGCCGGAACATCAGGTCGTAAAGGGCCGGATTGGCCTTGGCAAAGGCGAAATAGGCGAGGCAAATCGCTTCGAGCCGGGCGCGCGGCTCATCCGGCCCATTGGCCGCTTCCGCTTCCATGGCATCGGCGAAAAGCGTGAAACCGCGCGCGGCAATCGCATCCAGAAGACCGGCAATGCCCTGAAAATGATGGGCAGGCGCGGCATGGGAAACGCCCGCCATGGCGGCACATTTGCGCAAGGTGAGGCCGGCTGCGCCCTCGCTGGCCAGGAGCGACAGCCCAGCACTGACCAGCGCCTCACGCAGATTGCCGTGGTGATGCGTGTGCTTGGCAGGGGGAGCTATTTCGACCATGCACGACTCTATCGACTAAAACTTGACATTGTCAAGTTGACTGATCTTTACAGTGTCAAGTTTGAGGAGGACGACATGCTGGCATCGACTTTGAGAACAGGACTGATCTGGTTTTTGTGCCTTGGGATAGCGATCGCCTCTTGGCGCTTCCTCTGGGCGGGGGTCGAGTCCTCCATGGGCCATGTGGCCTATCATGCCGATTTACGACCCATTGCCTTCTACACCCATGTCGTCCTCGCCCCGGCGGCACTGGCGCTCGTTCCCTTTCAGCTCTGGAACGGATTGCGCGCTTCGAAGCCTGGCCTTCATCGCCTGCTCGGCCGCGCCTATGGCATTGCCATTGTTCTTTCCGGGCTATCGGGGCTCTGGCTGGCCCTGACGACAGAGGCCGGCGCCGTTGCGGCCTGGGGCTTTGGTCTATTGGCCATTGCATGGCTGGCGACGACCATCCGCGGTATTGGCCTGGCCATGCAGGGCGACCGCCTGGCCCATCGGCGATGGATGATCCGCTCCATCGCCCTGACGCTGGCGGCCGTCAGCTTGCGACTGCAGGTGTTTGCGACCCTGCTGCTCGACCTGCCTTTCGACACCGCCTATTCGGCAATAGCCTGGCTGTGCTGGGTGCCCAATCTCATTGTGGCCGAGCTGGTCTTGCGGCGGGGCACATCACTGCGGCTGCGAGCGGCCTGATCAGTAAAAGCCCACTGGGAACCAGCGCAGGTAGAGTTCATCCAGCGCGCCGTTTTCCTTGAGACGCACCAGGGCCCAATCAATGGCGTGGCGGGCCGCGTCATTGCCCGCGGGGACGGCGATGGTGAGGCCTTCGCCGAAAAGTTCGGGGCGGAAATAGGGTTCACCGGCAAAGGAGCAGCAGGCCGGATTGTCGTTGAGCCAGAAGGCCGAGCGCATGGCATCGCCGAAATAAGCGTCCACTTTGCCATCGCGCAGTGCCGTTAGGGCTTCGATTTCGGAAGCGAAGGTTTCCACCGTCACGTTGGGCAGGTAGCGCGCCATGTAATCGGCATGGGCGCTGCCGGCACGGATGGCGACGGTTTTGCCCGAAAGGTTTGCGACCGAGAAGCTGGCGGCGTCATCGGCGCGGGTGACGAAGCGACCGGGCAGCGCGAGATAGGTCGAGGAAAAATCGAACTTTTCGCCGTTTTCGGGCGTGACGGCGAGGCCGGCGATGAGGGCATCGCCCTGCGCATCGGCGAGAGCATTGGCGGCTTGATCCCAGGGCCAGGCCTGGAGCGTGCAGGCAATGTTGACCTCGGCGCAGATGCGCTTGGCGAGATCGACATTGAAGCCGATCAGCTCGCCATTGGTGTCACGAAAATTGAAGGGCGGGAAATCGGCTGTGGTGAGGAAACGGATGGCCGGGACGGAACCTTGCAAAGGCAGGATTTCGCGGGCGTCGGGATCGGAATGATAAGGGAGCGGCTGGGCGAGCGCGGGGGTGGCGAGAATGACTGCCATGGCGCCAAAAAGGCCAGCCCAGTTACGACGCATCAAATATCCCTCTACGGCCGGTCGGGCCCCGCCACTCGAGCGCAGCTCTCGTGGCCTTTTCACCTCAAATCGCTCCACTGGAGCGATTTGCCCCTGCGGGCCGCCTCAAAGTCCCATAAGGGGAGAAGGGAAGCCAGTGGCTCACGAAAAGCTCACACCTGATCGAGCGCGTACATCAGGTCCGCGATCAGATCATCGGCATCTTCGAGGCCGACCGAGAGGCGCAGGAGGCCCGGGGTGACGCCGGTTTCGAGGCGCACTTCCTCGGTGAGGCGCGCATGGGTGGTGGTGCGCGGATGGGTGATCAGCGATTTCGCATCGCCCAGATTGTTGGAGATCAACACCACCGCGAGCGAGTCCGAGAGCGTGAATGCCGCTTCCTGGCCGCCCTTGAGGTCGAGGGCGAGGAGGGTCGAGCCGCGGCTCATCTGGCGCTTGGCCAGATCGTATTGCGGGTGGCTCTTGTGGTGCGGATAGATGACGCGGTTGACCTTGGGGTGCGAAGCGAGGGCCTCGGCGATCTTTTCGGCGCTGTCGGTCATCTGGCGGATGCGCAGGGCGTAGGTTTCAAGACCTTTCAGCAGCACCCAGGCATTGAAGGCGCTGAGGGTGGCGCCCGTCTGGCGGAGGAAGGTGTGGACGTCGGCTTCGATAATGGCTTTCGAGCCCAGCACGATGCCGCCGAGCACCCTGCCCTGCCCGTCGATATGTTTTGTGGCTGAATAGGTGACGAGATCGGCGCCGAGTTCGAGCGGCTTTTGGTAGAGCGCGGTCGAGAAGACGTTGTCGACGATCAGCTTGGCGCCATGGGCGTGGGCAATGTCGGCGACGGCCTTGATGTCGACCAGTTCGAGCGTCGGGTTGGTTGGGGTCTCTATGAAGACGACCTTGGTATTCGGGCGCATGGCGCGGGCGAAATTTTCGGGATCGCGGCCATCGACCAGAGTCGATTCAACGCCAAAGCGCGGCGCATAGTCTTCCACCACATAGCGGCAGCCGCCGAACAGTGCTTGGGCGGCGACGATGTGGTCGCCGGCGCGGACCTGGCTCATCACTGCATTGGTGACGGCGGCCATGCCCGAGGCGAAGCCGCGGGCGGCTTCTGCGCCCTCGATCAGGGCCATGCGCTCCTGGAACATGTCGACGGTGGGATTGGCGAAGCGCGAATAATTGTGGCCCGCGATCTTGTTGAGGAACAGGTCCTCGGCGTGCTGCGAACTTGGGTAGGAATAGCCCGAATTAAGAAAGAGCGCTTCGCTGGTTTCGTTGAAGGGCGAACGCTTGCCTCCACCGTGGACCATCTGCGTCGCTGCCGAGCGCCGCTTGGGATCAAGGAGGGGATTTTTATCTTTAGACATAGCTTCGCCTTCAAACAAAAAAACCGGCACGCAAGTGGCGGCCGGTTACCAACGGTCTTTAGCAATTTGTTTTAAGTGGCTGCAAGCGACCGGCCAAATCACCACTGGAAATGACTAAACCGCAATTGGCCGGTGGCGTCAATGTTCAGGCTTTGCTAGGGAGAGCGACCCCTGATTTGCCGGAGCACCGCACCATGGCAGAGGCCTGGCCGCAAGGCGTCTTTCCTGCACGATTGATCGAAAAGCTGCATGCGCAGGGCGCTATTGCGACGGCGCAGCCATTCGATGCCGACCAGGTGCAACCGGCGAGCCTTGATCTCCGGCTCGGCGATGTCGCCTATCGGGTGCGCTCGAGCTTTTTGCCGGGGCCGGCCCATTCCATGGCCGATCGGATCGAAGCGCTCAAGCTGCATGAAATCGACCTGACGCGCGGGGCGGTGCTGGAGCGTGGCTGCGTCTATCTCGTACCGCTGCAGGAAAGCCTCGACTTGCCGACCGAGGTGAGCGCTTCGGCAAATCCCAAGAGCTCTACCGGACGGCTCGACGTCTTTACCCGCGTCATTGGCGATCGGGCGCGCGGCTTTGACCAGATGCCGGCGGGCTATAAGGGGCCGCTCTATCTTGAAGTCAGCCCGCGCACCTTTCCGGTCTTGGTGCGGACGGGGTCGCGGCTGAGCCAGATGCGCTTCCGCTGCGGCGATACGCGCCTTTCTTCGGCCGAGCATCAGGCGCTGCATGCCAGCGATACGCTTGTCATCGGCGGCGACCAGCCGGTTGGCGAAGGCGTGGCGCTCTCCATCGACCTTCAGGGGGAGGGCCGCAACGGGCTGATCGGGTTCCGCTCCAAGCGGCATACCGGCGTTGTCGATGTCGACAAGAAGAATGCGCTCGACGTGCTCGATTTCTGGGAGCCGCTCTACAATCGCGGGCATCTGGAGCTGACGCTCGACCCGGATGAATTTTACATCCTTGTCAGCCACGAAGCCGTGCATGTGCCACCAAGCCATGCGGCGGAAATGGTGCCTTTCGACCCGCTGGTGGGCGAGTTCCGCGTGCATTATGCCGGCTTTTTCGATCCCGGTTTTGGCCACTCTTCGGCCGGCGGCACGGGGAGCCGCGCGGTGCTAGAAGTGCGCAGCCGCGAAGTGCCGTTCCTCCTGGGCCACGGGCAGAGCATCGGCAAGCTGATCTACGAAAAGCTCGCTGAAAAGCCCGACCGTCTCTATGGCTCGGCACTCGGATCGAACTATCAGGCCCAGACGCTGAAACTCTCAAAGCACTTCAAGTCGTTTCCGTAAGGGCGGCTTGACGGCTTCACAGATTTCCCGCATCTAGTGGCGCGTCGCGGGTGTAGCTCAATGGTAGAGCAGAAGCTTCCCAAGCTTACGACGAGGGTTCGATTCCCTTCACCCGCTCCATCAATTTTTTCAATGACTTAAGCCGGCTTGCCGAAGGGCGAGACCCAGCGATTTTGCGCTCGGTTTGTCGCTGCATCGGCCCCGGCCGCGGAGCCGATCAGGCTTGAGGCGGGAGAACGGCGGCCCTGCCGAGTTCCGTCAGCCCGTAGACGCCACGGCTTTCCCTGACGAACCAGCCATAGACGTTACTACGCAAAATTGTCGGGGCTCTGGCGACCAGAACCTTTAGCTGCCTGGGGCTTTGGGGGCCGGCCAGCAAGGCGGTGGCGCAGACAATGCAGTCCTGCCGGTAGGCGGTCATGATCGGTTTGCCGCGGCCGCCGCCCAATTGTGGGTCGCCCACGCGGCGCTTGTGCTCATCAAGCAGCCGGGAGCGCCTTTTGGGGTCCCGGCGCGGTGTCGCTGCAAATGGCGCGACGATGACATCAACTACGCCAGAAGCCGAGACAGCGATAAGGCCGAAGCCCAGGCGTCGGCACAGATTGCGGAAGCGCGCGTCATGCTCGCGCCCCTTGCCGGTCTTGGAGGTGCGGGCGGCGAGCCAGACCTCGTCGCAAATCGCCGCGCGATTGACGCCCTGCATGACGAGTTCGAGATTGAACGTCAGCTTCATCTCGCAAACCACGACCACTTGCGGGTCGCCGTCTTTGACGCCGACCAGGTCGCAGCCATTGACTTCGCCTTTGACCGAGTAGCCGGCGCCCTCCATGAAGGCCTTCAGCGGCAGATAAAGGTCCGTCTCTACCATCAAACTCGCTTCGCCCGGATGCGCACGAATTTGATCTAGCTGAGTCTCGAAGCGGGCGCAGCGATTGCCGGCAATTGGGCAATCATTTTCGGTAAGGCCGACGTTTAGGGCTAGCTTCTCGCCCCGGCCGCTGGCGGCTGGACGCTTTCGGTGGAATAGCCGGACGCTGCCGTCAAACTGGCGTTGCCAGCCGAACGGCAGTTCCGGACCTCACCCTTTGCAGCCAATCACGACTTTACCGTCGTGGATTGCGAGGTTGCGGCCTCATATCTCGGCCGCCCTGCGGGCCGAAAGACGCTGAATATCGCACCGCCATTGCTGACACGGGATTGAACCAGCTCGAGGGCCCGGTCAGAGCCAATCCCCGGAAAAAGGCGCTTTCCCTGGCCAAGGATTAGCGGGAACGTGATCAGGTTGATTTCGTCGATCAGGTTGCGTTCGAGCAGCCAGCGAACCAGTTGCCCGCTGCCATGAACCTGAAGCTCGCCGCCCGGTTCGGCCTTAAGCTTTCGGATGGCCGTCTCGATGTCTGCCGAGATCACCTCCTTTGCCCATTTCGCGTCCTTCAGGGTGGTGGACACGACATATCGGGCGCGCGTGTTGAGCGCCACTGCCACTGGGTTGTCGGGAGGGATTTCCGCCATTGCCCCCCAGGATGCTGCGAAGACCTCATAGGTCCACCGTCCAAAGAGAAACGCATCCGCGCGCGCATAGATTTTTCCCAATTCCGCCGCCGCATCTTCATCGAAAAGGGGCAGCACCCATCCGCCGCGGTCGAAGTCGCCCCGGCGATCTTCGTCCGGCGTTCCCAGCCCCTGCATAACCCCATCAACAGAGATCATTGTTGTCGTAGTCAGCTTCATTTTGTTTCCTCCTCCAGCGCGCGGCGATGCCGTACGGGCAAGCCAACAGGCCATTCTGAGATGTTCGCCTGGAGCGAAAGCGCGGTAAGCGAGTGCGTGACCAAGCTAGACGTCGACGTTCCTGGAAGGCCCCGGTCGACAAAAACCTGCAAAAAAGATGATGCGACCCCGCCAGGTTGAGGCCCACGTGAGATGGCCACTGTCCGGCCTGGTAACGCGGGCGAACAGCAACGCGCCTCAGTTTGAGCCGCTGCACGCGTGGGGGCGCTACACCCCCGAACCTAGATACTCGCGGAAGCACCGAGAATTCGGCTTGACAGAACTTTGAGAAAAGGATTTTTCTTTTGTGAGAAAAGGGTTTTTCACGGGATCGACAATTGTCAGTGCTGCCGACCAAGCGAGTGCGAATTTATGACGTTGCGCAGGCGGCGGGCGTCAGTGTTGCGACCGCGTCGAAAGCGCTGAACGATACCGGACGCATGACGGACGAGACCCGATCGCGCGTCAAGGAAGCGGCAAGCAGCCTTGGGTTTCGGCCCAATGCGATGGCGCGTGGACTTATTCAGCGCCGCAGTTTTACGGTGGGCCTTCTTACGAACGACACCTACGGGCGTTTTACCCTACCCCTGATGGCGGGGGTTTCCGAGGCGCTGGTCGATCAGGGCGTGTCGGTTTTCCTCTGCGCCATCGAGGACGATCCCGCGCTCGCAAAAATCCATGTCGACGCGATGCTCGACAAGCAGGTCGATGGCATCATCGCCTCGGGCAAGCGCATTGACCGGCAATTGCCGGTCGACCTGACCAACCTCAGCGTGCCTGTCGTCTATGCCTTCACCAAGGGGCCGGACGATGCGGTGAGTCTCGTTTCCGACGATGCGGAAGGGTCGCGCGAGGCGGTCGAATGGCTCCAGAGCCTTGGCCGGCAGCGCATCGTGCATGTCACCGGCCCCAAGACCTTTGCCTCGGTGGAAGAGCGCGCCGGCGCCTATCGCGCTTCGGTCGGCGAGGGCGCCAGGGTTCTATATGGCACCTGGTCCGAGCAATGGGGCCACGAGGCCGTCGCCCAGCTCTGGGGCGAAGCGGCCGAAAAACCCGACGCCATTTTCTGCGGCAATGACCAGATCGCCCGCGGCGTGGTCGACGCGCTGCGCGAGCGCGGCGTAGCCGTTCCGGGGGACGTCTCGGTCGTCGGTTTCGACAATTGGGAAATTGTGGCCGCAGCGACGCGGCCGCCACTGACGACGATCGACATGAATCTGAAGGAACTCGGCCGGGAGGCCGGTCGCCTGGTTCTGGCTTTGGCAGCGGGAGAGACTGTCGAGCCGGGAATACGCAAGCTGCCATGCCAGCTTGTGATCAGACAATCCTGCGGGGGTGTTCCCCGCAGCTGAAACGCAGGGGCCGGCGCACTGGCCCACTTTGGGAGGAGTACATCATGATCCGCAAACTACTGGTCGCAACCAGTCTTGCCTCGCTGTGCCTTGTGTCGAACGCAGTGGCGCAGGAAACCATCAATATGTGGGTGCGCACCGGCATCGGTACCGCATTCACCTCGCTGGCCGACGCCTACAATGCCAGCCACGAAAACCAGATCGCGCTGACCGAAGTGCCGTTTGCCGAACTGGTGCAGAAATATGCGACGGCCATTGCCGGCGGCCAGGCGCCCGACGCGCTGTCGCTGGACCTGATCTACACGCCCGCCTTCGCAGCCGCTGGGCAGTTGCAGGACCTGACCGACTGGGCCAAGGGCCTCGACTACTTTGAGAGCCTCTCGCCCTCGCATGTTGCCCTCGGCACCTATGAAGACAAGGTCTATGGCCTGCCGCTGCTGGTCGAAACCTCGGTGCTCGCCTGGAACAAGGGCCTTTACGAGCAGGCTGGACTCGACCCCGAAAAGGCACCGGCCAATTGGGATGAAGTCGAAGCCAATGCCGAAGCCATTCGCGCCCTCGGTGGGGACAATTACGGTTTCTATTTCTCCGGCGGCTCCTGCGGCGGCTGCATGATCTTCACCTTTACCCCGCTGGTCTGGGCTTCGGGTGTCGACATTCTCTCAGAGGATGGCCAGACGGCGACGCTCGACACGCCCCAGATGCGTGCTGCGGTCGACAAGTATCGGTCCATGGTCGAAAAGGATCTGGTTCCAGAGGGTTCGGCGACCGACAATGGCGTCAATTTCCTGAGCTTCACCAATGGCAAGATCGGGCACCAGAGCCTGGGCGCCTTTGCCATCGGCACGCTGGTCAATGACTATCCCGATATCGACTTCGGCGTGACCCTGATCCCGGGCATCGAAGGGGGCACTTCGTCCTTTGCCGGCGGCGACAATATCGTCGTCACCAAGGACACGCCGCGCCTTGCTGCCGTGCAGGAATTCATCGAGTTCGCCTACTCGCCTGAAGGCCAGAAGATCCTGGCACAAAACGGCTCGCTGCCGACCCGCTCGGATATTGCGGCTCAAACGCTGGAAGGGCTCGACGCTCGCCTGCAGGTTGCCGTCGACGCCATCGGCGTGGCCAAGACGCCCTATACGCTGCTGTTCAACGACCTGATCAACAGCGCCAATGGCCCTTGGGCAACCTTCACCAATGCCG
This sequence comes from Devosia sp. LjRoot3, assembly GCF_964252865.1. NCBI lineage: Bacteria > Pseudomonadati > Pseudomonadota > Alphaproteobacteria > Hyphomicrobiales > Devosiaceae > Devosia > Devosia sp. LjRoot3. Next base: position 35,314 of record NZ_CAXUPK020000001.1, on the reverse strand, counting down.
CCATCTATGGCGACGACGTGGACGGCGCCTTTGCCACGGCCCAGTCCGAAATGCAGTCGATCATCGACAACGCGCCCTGATGGGGAACAGCGGGAGGTTTTGGCTCGCCAGAGCCTCCCGCATCTTCAACCGGATCTTTCCATGTCCATGACTATCGCCACACCACTTGCGGCTGCAGACAAACCGCGACGCCGCGCGCGCAAAAGCCGGCAGTGGCAGGGGCTGCTCTATATCGCGCCGGCCATAATCCTCGTGACAATCTTCTTCGTCATTCCGGTGCTGTTCACCGTTTGGATGAGCTTTCACAACTGGCCGCTGCTGGGCCAGCCGAGCTGGATCGGGCTCGACAATTATATCAGAATGTTCAGCGATACGCGGTTTGCGGCGGCGCTGAGCTTTACCGCCTACTATACGGTCATTGCGACCATCGCGATTTTTGCCCTGGCCTTTCCGCTGGCGCTTTTCGTGCAGAACGAGCGGCGTGGGGTCAGCGCCTATCGTACCATTTTCTTCCTGCCGGTGGTGGTGGGTCTTGCGACGGCCTCGCTGCTTTGGGTGTGGCTCGCCAATGTCGATAGCGGGCTCTTCAGCCCGATCCTGCGCGCCTTTGGCGTCACCGGGCGGAGCGCCAACCTCCTCGCCACGTTCAACAATGCGTTTGCGACCATCATCGTCATGGTCGTCTGGAAGATCGTAGGCTTCACCATGATCATCCTGCTCACCGGGCTGCAGTCCATTCCGAGCGATCTGATCGAGGCAGCGCGCATCGATGGCGCCAGCCGCTGGCAGCGTTTTCGTTTCCTCACCCTGCCGCTGATGCGCCGGACGCTGGCGCTGGCGCTGATCCTGTCGGTCACCGGCTCAGTGCTGGCCTTCGACCAGTTCTACATCATGACCAGCGGGGGGCCGCAGAACCGCATGATTTCGGTCGTCTACTATATCTTCAACCAGTCCTTTGTGTCCTTTCAGCTCGGTTATGGCTCGGCGCTGTCGATCGTGCTTCTCGGCATCCTGGTGGCGCTCAGCGTCGTTCAGCTCTGGCTGCTGCGCGTGGGAGACGAGAAATGAGCGCGGCGATCAAACAGGCGCGCGCCCGGCGCAAATTTCTGGGCGGCATGGGCTTTCACGGCTTTGGGGTTTTGGCCTCGTTCTTCTTCCTCGCCCCATTCTTCTGGGCCGGGCTGTCGTCGCTCCGCCCGGGCAGCCAATCGCAGACGCCACCGCTGCCGCCGTGGCCGACCAATGGCATCAGTTTTGACAGCTATGCGACGCTCGACACATTTGGCTCCGGCGTCTGGCAGCACACGTTCAACTCGCTGCTGGTGTCGCTCAGTACGGTCGTGCTGACGGTGATCGTGTCGCTACTCGCCGGCTATGGTTTTTCCCGCTACAGGTTTCCGTTCAAGAACGTCTTCTTCGTCTTGATCATCGCCACGCTGATGATCCCGTTCCAGTCGATCCTGACGCCGCTCTTCATTATCCTCGCCAAGCTCGGGCTCAACAATTCGCTCGTCGGGCTGATCCTTGTCTATGTGACGCTGCAGCTGCCCTTCTCGGTCTTCATGATGCGCAATGCCTTCGATGCGGTGCCGCGCGAAATCGAAGAGGCGGCCCGGATCGATGGGGCGCGCGATCTCAAACTGCTGGTGCGCGTGCTGCTGCCGCTGGTTATGCCCGGGGTCGCGACGGTAGCGATCTTTGCCTTCCTCAATGCCTGGAACGAGTTCCTCGCGGCGCTGATCCTGCTCTCGGACAATGACAAATACACCCTGCCGGTGCTGATGACGGCCGTTCGCGCCGGGCGGCTGGGTGCCATCAACTGGGGAGCTGTGCAGGCTGGCGTGATGGTCATGACCATCCCCTGCCTCGTCATCTTCCTCCTGCTGCAACGCTACTACATGCGCGGCCTGATGGCCGGCGCCGTCAAATGACTTCCAACCCGATGGATCACACCATGACGCTCTCGCCCAATCGCCAATTCCGCCCGCTGCCCGTGCCTTCCGTAACCGTCGAGGGCTATTGGGGCGACTGGCAGGAAGCCGTGTGCGATCACACCGCTGCAGCCCTCCTCGATCGTTGCGTCGAAGCGGGCATGCTCAACCAGATCAATGTGGATGTGCCGAGCCCCGGCATCGTCATTCCCATCACGACCTGGACCGGCACGTCGCAGATGTTCTGGGACAGCGACCTCGGCAAATCGATCGAGACCATCGCCTATTCGCTCTACCGCAAGCCCAACCCGGAGCTTGAAGCCCGGGCCGATGCCATCATCGACATGTATGAGAAACTGCAGGACCCGGACGGGTACCTCAATTCCTTCTTCCAGCGCATCAAGCCGGAATGGAAGTGGACCAATCTGCGCGATTTTCACGAGCTTTATTGTGCCGGCCACATGATGGAAGGCGCGGTCGCCTACTATCAGGCGACGGGCAAACGCAAGTTCCTCGACATCATGTGCCGCAAGGCGGACTACCTCGTCAAAATGTTCGGCCGCGGGCCGGGACAGGTGCGCGGCTATTGCGGGCATGAGGAAATCGAGCTGGCTCTGGTGCGGCTGTCCCGCGCGACAGGCAAAGAGGCCTATATGGACCTCGCCAAATTCTTCGTCGACGAGCGCGGGCAGGACCCCAAATTCTTCATCGAGGAGGCCATTGCCCAGAAGCGCGACGTGCGCGGCCACCAGAAGGATACGCTGGGCTATGGCCAGTCGCATCTGCCAGTGCGTGAACAGACCAAGGTGGTCGGCCACGCCGTGCGGGCCATGTATCTCTATTCGGGCATGGCCGATATCGCGACCGAATATCACGATGACAGCCTGACCACGGCGCTCGAAACACTCTGGGCCGACCTGACGCAGAAGCAGATGTATGTCACCGGCGGGATTGGGCCGGCGGCGTCGAATGAGGGCTTTACGGACTATTACGACCTGCCCAATGACACCGCCTATGCCGAGACCTGCGCCTCGGTGGGCCTCGTCTTCTGGGCCAGCCGCATGCTGGGGCGGCGCCCGAGCGGCCTCTATGCCGATATCATGGAGCAGGCGCTCTATAATGGCGCCATCTCGGGCCTTTCCACGGACGGCAAGACGTTCTTTTACGAGAACCCGCTCGAAAGCACGGGCGGCCACCACCGCTGGACCTGGCACCCCTGCCCCTGCTGCCCGCCCAATATCGCGCGCCTCGTCACCTCGCTCGGCTCCTATATCTATGGCGTCGCCGACGACGAAATTGCCGTGCATCTTTATGCGGAGAGCCAGGCGCGGGTTGAGCTGGCCAATGGCGCAAAATTCACGCTGACGCAGAAGACCAATTATCCCTGGTCGGGCAATATCGACATCCATATCGAGCCCGAGGCTCCGGCCCGGTTCGCCGTCTCCCTGCGCATTCCGGCATGGGCGCATGGCGCCAAGCTGGCCGTCAACGGCAAGCAGGAGGACATCGCGGCCCTGACGGCCGATGGCTATGTGCGCATCGAGCGCGAATGGCAAAAAGGCGATGCGGTCAGCCTGGACCTGCCGCTCGAGCCGCGGACCTTGCGCGCGCACCCTGCCGTTCGGCACGATGCCGGACGCGTTGCCGTGATGCGTGGACCGCTGGTCTATTGCCTCGAAGGCACCGACAATGGCGCGGGCCTCAATTCGATCCTGTTGCAGCGTGGGCTCGGACAGGCGCAGACTGCGACCATTCCGAACCTTCGCGGTGCCATCGCCATCGACATTCCGGTGCTGCGCGAAAGCGCCGAGAACTGGGGCGACGCGCTTTATGCCGACAAGGCGCCGCAGACCGAGGCGGAGCAGGCGCGGCTCGTGCCCTATCATCTGTGGGACAATCGCGAGCCCGGCGAAATGCTGGTCTGGCTGCGCGAACGCTGAAGGAGCGATCATGGCAAATGCAACTGGCATGGCTCTGAGGCAGGTCCGCAAGAGCTTTGGCTCGACCGACGTTATTCACGGCATCGACCTTGATGTGCAGGCCGGAGAGTTCGTCGTCTTTGTCGGCCCATCGGGCTGCGGCAAGTCTACACTCCTGCGCATGATTGCCGGGCTCGAAGAGGTCACCGACGGGGAAATCAGCATTGGCGGCCGCGATGTGACGGATCTTGATCCCTCGCAGCGCGGCATTGCCATGGTGTTTCAGTCCTACGCGCTCTATCCGCATATGAGTGTGCGGGACAATCTCGGCTTTGGCCTCAAGATGGCCAATACGCCCAAGGCGGAAGTCGAGACGCGGGTCGCCGCTGCGGCAAAAATCCTCAAGATCGAGCCGCTGCTGGAGCGGCGTCCGGGCCAGCTGTCGGGCGGCCAGCGCCAGCGCGTTGCCATCGGCCGCGCCATCGTGCGCAAGCCGGACGTGTTCCTCTTTGACGAGCCGCTCAGCAATCTCGATGCCGAACTGCGTGTATCGATGCGGATCGAGATCGCGCGGCTCCACAAGGAGCTGGGCAATACCATGATCTACGTGACCCACGACCAGACAGAGGCCATGACGCTTGCCGACAGAATCGTGGTGTTGCGCGATGGCAAAATCGAGCAGGTCGGCACGCCGCGCGAAGTCTACGAAAACCCGAACAACATCTTCGTTGCCGGCTTCATCGGCTCGCCCAAGATGAACTTCATCGAAGGCGTCGTGGTGGACGGCGGCGTGGCGTTTTCCGGGCGGACCATCGGGCTGGGATACACACCGGCCGAGCCCGGAACTGCGGTGACCATCGGCATTCGGCCCGAGCATATCGAGGTGGGCGGTGGCGGCGAAGCGGCATTCTCGGTCGGCGTCGACTTCAGCGAGTATCTGGGGGGAACGCAATATCTCTATGCCACCCTGCCCGATGGACAGAGCCTGATCATTGAGCATCGTGAGAATAGCGACATTGGCAGGGACACCTCTCTGACGGTCTCCTGCGATCCCGGGCGGATCGAGGTGTTTTCGGCGGCGGGATCACGGATCGGGCGGCAGCGCTGACGAGGCGCTCCAAAACCTGCCAAACAATCGCAAATAGGACTAGCCAAAGCAGTGGCGGAAAGGTGTGATGCCGCACCTCGTGCAGCGCTCCCTGCGGCGACCGCACGCTCCAAAGGTGGAACGAAGGACTTTTGATGTCGCCACAGATACGCCAGGCACGCCCGGAAGACAGGTCTGCCCTGTTTTCGATCTGTCTCCTGACTGCCGATGCGGGCGCCGATGCTTCCGCCCTTTATTCGGACCCGGACTATCCGGGACTGGTCTGGTCTGTGCCCTATCTCGAATTCGCCCCCGAGCACGCTTTCGTGCTGGAGGATGACGGCGCCATCATTGGCTATGTCGTTGGAACAACCGACTCGCAGGCTTTCGAACGCCGACTTGATGCCGATTGGTGGCCCATGCTGGCCGAAAAATATGCCGGGCGCGAAGCTGTCGGCAAACTGGACAAGAATGTGCTCGATCGCATTCGCCAGCCCAAGCACGGCAATGCGTCGCTATCCGATCGCTATCCGGCGCATCTGCACATCAATCTCCTGCCGCCGGCCCAATCGGGCGGTTGGGGCCGCAGGATGATCGAGGCCGAACTCGACTCGCTGCGAAAGGCCGGTGCCAAGGCGATGCATCTTGGGCTGAGCCTGACCAATGATCGGGCCTATGGCTTTTACAAGCATATCGGCCTCAGCGAGATCGGGCGCGACGAGGCCATCTGGATGGGTATTGAACTCTAGGCGCTATTCGGCGGCGATGGTGGATATTGACGACAGGGCTGCCGGCTGACCTAGAGCCGTGACCGGGGCGCGCGACGCGGCGGCCTCGGCCACCAGCCATTGGCGGAAGCGAGCGATGCGCGGCAGGTTGGCCTTGTGCGGCGTGGCGGCGAAGAAATAGGAAAATTCCACCGGCCGGGGCTCGCCGAATGGCACGACGAGGCGGCCAGCCTCGATATCGGCGGCGGCGAGGCGGAGTTTTGCGAGGCCGACCCCCTGCCCTTCTATTGCCGCATCGATGATGAGCGAGGACTGGTTGAAGCGAAAACCGGGCGCGGCACTGGCGAGAGGCTTGCCGGTGCCCCGAAGCCAGGCGGACCAATCAGGGCAAGATGGGTCACGCTCCGGGCCGTCTTCATGGAGGAGCGGCGCATCGGCCAGTGCTGAGGGACCGGCGCGCAGGCCGTGCTGGACGGCGAAAGCCGGGCTGCAGACGGGCACGACGGCTTCGCCAAACAGCCGATCGACGGCGAGGCCCGGATAGGAGCCGAGGCCGTAGCGGATGACGCAGTCGGAATCGTCATTGGCCAAATCGACGAGACGGGCCGAGGCGTCAACGAGCACTTCGAGCTCGGGCAGAGTTTTGCGCAGGGCGGCAAGTCGTGGCACCAGCCACTTGCTGGCAAAGGATGGGGCGACTGAAATGCGGATCGGCGCTGTCTCGGTGTCCTCGGAAAGTCTTGCGACAGCATCGAGGACGCGGTCGAAGGCATCGGTCAGGCCCGGCATCAGCGCTTGACCGGCCTCGGTCAAGACGAGTTGGCCCCGATGGCGCAGGAATAGCGGCTGGCCGAGATGATCTTCCAGCTGGCGCACCTGCTGGCCGATGGCGGCCGAAGTCACATGCAGTTCCTCGGCAGCCCTCACGAAACTCAATTGCCGCGCCGCGGCAACGAAGGCGCGCAGCGATGTCAGCGGCGGCAGACGCGCCAGCGTCGTGGGGGCAGATCTGCTGCGATGGCGTCCATTGTTCTGCATGGCCAATAGCATGCACGCGGCTTGCGCAATGACGAGGCCGGGCTTTGCGAATGGGGCAGTACGGAGACAAATTGCTTCGCCGGAAGCGCCTGGCGATTGGAATAGCAATCTAAAAATTCTTAATGTCTATAATTTCAGTAGATTAATGACCACTGAAACGACTCCTTGCCGAGCGAAGATGCGCTGCCGGTCCGCGGCTAAGGTCCAGACAGTTCTGGAACAAACATATCGTCGAAAGGCATTCTTCTCGCAGCAGACAGAAAATCATTCTTCAACTTTGGAGAAAGCGGGGCGATGCTTGGTGCAGCACATTCCCGAGAGAGGCACATATGAGCACCCAAGCCATCAGCAAAGCGACATTGATCGACTGGCTCGGCGACAAGGCCGAACTGGCAGTTCTCGATATCAGGACGGCGGAAGAAGTGGGCTACGCCTCACCGCTTTTTGCCACCAACCTGCCCGCTGCGCGGCTCGATGCTGAAATCGACCGGTTCATTCCGCGCCGGGTGGTGCGGACTGTGCTGGTCGATGACGGCAAGGGCGCGGCCAAGGTTGCGGCGGAGCGGCTGGCCGGCAAGGGTTGGCAAAGCCTCTTCTATCTCGGAGGCGGCATTCCGGCCTGGATCGAGGGTGGCGTCGAAAGTCTGCCGACCTTTGATATTCCCGGTGTGCCCTTTGTCACAAAGGTGCGCGACGAAAAGGGGACGCCCGTGGTCAGCGCCAGCGAACTCAAGGCGCTGCGGGACAAGGGCGAAGACGTCATCGTGCTCGATAGCCGTACGGTGCCGGAATACTCCAGGGAGCATGTGCCTGACGCGGTGAGCGTGCCGGGGGCGGAACTGCTGCTGCGCTTCAAGGATCTGGTGCCATCGGCAGATACCAAGGTGCTGGTTTCCTGCGCCGGTCTGCCGCGCGCCATTCTTGGTGCACAGACGTTGATCGATGCGGGCGTGCCCAATTTCGTCGCCTATCTCGATGATGGCACCAAGGGCTGGACCAATGCCGGACTGACGCTCGAAACCGGCAAGACCCGCGCCTATGGCGACGCCAGCGAGGCGGCCAAGGCGTTTGCGGCCAAGCATGTCGAGGCGCTGTCCAAGGATGACAGCCTGCTGTTCATCGACCGCGCGACGGCCGAAGCCTGGGCCAAGGATGAGAGCCGCACGACCTACTATCTCGATGTTCGCACGCCCGAGGAATTTGCCGTGAGCCACCTGCCGGGCACGATTTCCTCGGAAGGCGGGCAATTGCTGGGCGTCGCCTATCGCACCATTGCAGTCCGCGGATCGCGCGTCATTCTCGTCGATGACCTGCTTGGTGTGCGGGCGCGCACCGTGGCGCACTGGTTGCGTCGACGCGGCTATGAAATCGGCATCCTGCTCCACGATTTTACTGCGGCTGAGCTCGGCGCCGTAGCCTGACCTCCGGGCCGGCCGTGGACGCGGCCGGCCGTTTCACCCCAATCCCGGACACATCATCATGCCTAAACTCTGGACGCCTTCGCGGCGCCATTTCCTCGGCTATTCCGCAGCTGCGCTCGGCATTGGCCTCGTCACGCGCCCCAGCTTTGCCCAGTCCACGCCGCAGCATGGGGGCACGCTGGTGGTCTCGCAGAGCAATGACCCGGTGGCACTCTCGGGCATTGCCCATACCGGTGTGAGCGGCGAGGCGAGCAAGGCGCTCGAAGGGCTGCTCTCCTATGACTTCGATCTCAATCCGGTGCCGCAACTGGCGACGGACTGGTCGGTGTCGGCGGATGGGCTGACCTATACGTTCAAGCTGCGGCCCGGCGTAAAGTGGCATGACGGACAGCCCTTCACCTCGGCTGACGTCGCCTTCTCGCTCAATGCCATCAAGGAGGTGCATCCGCGCGGCCGCGTGACCTTTGCGCCGCTGACCGAAGTGCAGACGCCGGACGAGCATACGGCGGTGCTAAAACTTTCGCGCGTGGCGCCCTATCTGCTGACGGCCTTTGCGGCAGTCGAGACGCCCATCGTGCCCAAGCATCTTTATGAGGGCACCAATGTCGCGGAAAACCCGCACAACAATGCGCCGGTCGGAACCGGGCCCTGGGTGTTCAAGGAATGGGTGCGCGGCAGCCATGTGCGCTATGAGCGCAATCCCGACTATTGGGACGCGCCAAAACCCTATTTCGATGCGCTGATCTATCAGGTCATTCCCGACGCGGCGGCCCGGTCCATCGCTTTTGAAACCGGCGAAGTGCATATCGGCGGGGGCGCCAATGTGCCGATCCCGGTGAGCGATCTCGCGCGCTTCGAGGCGCTCGAGCATATTGGCTTCGATCGCCGCGGACAGGGCTATATCAACGGCGTGCAGCGCATCGAATTCAATCTCGAAGTGCCGTTCTTCCAGGACCAGCGCGTCCGTCAGGCCTTTGCCCATACGATCGACAAGTCGGTGATCCACCAGACGGTTAATTTTGGCTATGGCTCGGTGATCCCCGGCCCGATCGCCGATACGCTGACGAAATTCTATGAGCCGGGCCTCAAAACCTATGCGATCGATACAGGCAAGGCGGAATCCCTGCTCGATGCCGCCGGTTTTCCGCGGGGTGCCGATGGCATTCGCCACAGGTTGACGCTCGACCCGCTCGGCGGGTCGGATCACCACAAGCGCGGCTCGGAATATATCAAGCAGGCGCTGGCCGGGATCGGGGTCGAGGTGAGCCTGCGGACCCAGGATTTCCCGACCTATATCAAGCGCGTCTATACCGACCGCGACTTTGAATTCTCCTATCACGGCATGAGCAATCTGTTCGATCCGACAGTGGGCGTGCAGCGGCTCTATTGGAGCAAGAATTTCAAGCCCGGCATCCCCTTCACCAATGGTTCCAAATACGAAAGCGCGGCGGCCGACGGGTATCTTGAGGCAGCGGCAATCGAGCAGGACCCGGCAAAGCGCCGCCAGTTCTTCACCGATTTCCAGAACCAGGTGATCGAGGACCTGCCCGACATCAACACCGTCAGCACGGTGGCCGCCACGGTCTACAACAAGCGCGTCGTCGACCACACGACCGGCGCACTCGGGCTCGCCGGCAATTTCGCCGACGCGCATTTCGTTTCCTAAGAGATCGAGAGGCCGACGCTCCATGACCAATATTGCTCAAGCCTGGGGCGCCGGTCCCTCGGAACGCTACGAAGCTCTTGCCACCCCGTTCCGCCCGATTTTTGCTGCCATTCGCGAGCGCGCCGTGGAGCGCGATCTCAAGCATGACCTGCCCTATGCCGAGATCGGCTGGCTGCGCGATGCCGGATTTTCAACGCTGCGCGTGCCGGAAGCGCAGGGCGGGTTGGGTTTCACCCTGCCCGAGCTTTTTGCGCTGTTGATCGAGCTTTCAGAGGCCGATGCCAATATCACCAATGCTTATCGCAGCCATCTCGGCTTTACCGAGGATGTGCTCAATTCCCCGCCGAGTGCCTGGCGGGCAACCTGGCTCGAAAAGCTCGGGAAGCGCGAGCTGATCGGCAGTGGGTTTTCGGAAACGGGCGAAGGCAAGATCGGCACTTATTCGACGCGGTTGTCGCTGCGTGATGGGCGCTACATTCTCAATGGCGAGAAGTTTTACACGACGGGCTCGCTCTATGCCGACTGGATCAATCTCGGGGCTGGGGACGACAATGGCGATCCTGTCGGGGCGCTGGTGCCGACCAAAGCCAAGGGAGTGGAAATTCTCGACGATTGGGACGGGTTCGGGCAGGCGCTGAGCGCCAGCGGCACGGCGCGGTTTACCAATGTCGAACTGACGCCGGACCTGATCAAGCCGACGGCGGCGCGCTTTCCCTATGGGGGCGGGTTTTTCCAGCTCGTGCATCTGGCGACGCTGGCCGGTATCGGCAGGGCGGCGACGGGCGATGTGTCGCGGCTGGTTTTTGAGCGCAAGCGCGTTTATGGGCGGGGCAATGCGGCGCGGACGGCGCTCGATCCGCAGGTGTTGCAGGTGGTGGGTCGGGTGCGTAGCGCCGCCTATTCGGCTGGTGCCATTGCGCTGAAAGCCGCTGAGGCGCTGCAGCGGTCTTATCTCGCCAATCTCGGCGAGGACGAGACGGCAAAGGCCAGTGCCAATCTCCATGCGGAGTTGGAGGTCAGCCAGTCAGTGACCGTTGTTACCGACCTCACTCTGAATGCGACGACGGTGCTTTTCGATGCGCTGGGGGCCTCGGCGGCGAAGAAGAGTGCGGGGCTCGACCGACATTGGCGCAATGCGCGGACGATTTCTTCGCATAACCCGCGCATCTATCACGACCGCGTCGTTGGCGATTATTCGGTCAATGGGACGATCCCGACGGCGTTTGGCGGCATCGGGGTTGCAGCGGATCTCTCGCCCAATCTGAAGATCGGGGTGAATTCACAGTGACGGATGCCGGCGCTTCCGAGTTCCTCTGGTACATTCCCAATGAAGTGCGGCCCGGCCATCGCGGCGACGCGCCGGCTGTTGACCACAATAGCCTTGATACGCTGGGGAGCCACGCGCAGGCGCTCGAGGACAATGGCTGGAAGGGTGCCTTGCTCGGCACAGGCTGGGGACGACCGGACACCTTTACCGTTGCGACGGCGCTGGCGGCGCGAACGACGAGGTTCGAGCCGCTGATCGCCGCTCGGCCCGGCTATTGGCGGCCGGCCAATTTTGCGTCGGCGGCGGCGACGCTCGATCATCTCTCGGGTGGGCGCGTGCGCATCAATATCGTCTCGGGCGCCGATAATCTTGCCGCCTATGGCGACAGCGAGGGGGATCAGGCGCATCGCTATGGCCGCACGAAAGAGTTCATGCGGCTGGTTCGCCGGCTTTGGACCGAGGAGGATGTTACCTTCGCGGGCGAGCATTTTGGCGTGACCAAGTCGACCGTGGTGCCGCGGCCTGTGACGAGTGGCGAGCGCAGGCATCCGCGGCTTTATTTCGGTGGCGCCTCAGAGGCGGCGGAGCGTGTGGCGGCGACGGAGGCGGACGTGCAGCTCTTCTGGGGCGAGCCGCTCGATGGGATTGCGGAGCGTATCGATCGGCTCAGGCATTTGAGCCGGACGCTTGATCGCGACCTGCCGCCGCTGCAATTCGGGCTGAGGATCACGACGCTGGTGCGCGACACCAGCGCGGAGGCCTGGCGAGATGCCGAAGCGCGAGTGGAAGAGATGGCCAAGGCGCAGGGCCAGTGGCATGACAATGCCCGCAAATTGGCTGTCGGTCAGCAAAGACTCTTTGCGCTGCAGGAACGCGGCGACGTGCTGGACGAGAACCTCTATACCGCGCCTGGAAAATTCGGGGGTGGCGGCGCGGGGACGACCTGGCTGGTAGGATCAGCGGAGGATGTGGCACGGAGCCTGCAAAAATATCGCGAGCTTGGAGTGACGCAGTTTGTGCTCTCGGATACGCCCTATCTCGCTGAAATCCAGCGGCAGGGGACGCAGCTGCTGCCGCTGCTCAGGGGCGAGGGTTTGGGCGGGCCAATTTCGATCCCAGAACGGCCAGCGGTATGACGGCGAACACGCTAGTGGTCGAGAGCTGCCAGCGTCAGTGAAACAATCTGGGCAGCGTTGGACAGACGCGCCTAGAAGACGCGGCCTTCGTCGAAATCGGCGCGGGTGCCGTTTAGGTAGAAATCGCCCAGCACGCGCCCGCGCAGGGCAGCGGGGTTGTGATTGCACAGGGTGCGGATATTGCGCCAATGCCGGTCGAAATTGCGCTTTCGCGAGGTGGCGGAGCCGCCGCCGGTATCGAACAGCTGCTGGGCGGCCTGAAGGGCCAGCTTGCCAATAAGAACTTGGCCTTTTGAATTGGCGAGCTGGGCGGCAAGGACGAGGTCGTCGACATCGGGTGCGCCGGCAAGGATGGCGGCGGCGGAGGCATCGAGCTTCCGGGCGGTTTCAGCAATGAGGGTATCGATGGTGTGCGAGGTGGCGGCGATTTCGCCGACGGCCAGTTGCACGAAATGATCGCCGCGCGCCGTTTCGGAGGCCGAATGCTTGGCCGAGCGAGCTTGATCCTGAACGTAGTGGACGGCGTCAGAGAGGACATTGCGGACGATGCCCGCGACCACCGCCATGAGATGCAATTGCGCCCTTGCCGCATTATGGCGGCGGGCATAGGGGCTACCGCCGGTGCGCAGGAGATTGAGTTCGTGCGGCTCGATGCGCACGTTTTCGAGGTGGACGCTACCACTGGCGCTGAGGCGCTGGCCCATGCCGTCCCAATCATCGAGAATGCTGACGCCATCGCGGTTGGCGGGGACCATGACGCCGGTCGGGTTGCCGTCTTCATCCACCGCGCTGAAGCTGGTGTAGTCGGCATAGATGGCGCCGGTGGCGTAATATTTCTGGCCCGTGAGGCGATAGTGGTCCGCATCCTTGCGCAGGGTGGTGCGGATCATGTTGGGCCGCGGTGTGCCCACTTCCATATGGGCGCCGCCGAAGAGTTTTCCAGCCAGCACTTCGGGCGCGAAACGGCGGCTGGTTTCGCTTTCGGGCTCAAGCGCTATGGCTTCGAGAAAACCGAAATGACCGCGCAGGGCATGGGCGATGCCGGAATCCGCCGCAGCCAGAGCGCAGGTGACTTCCACCTGATCGGACAGGCTGCCGCCCGGACCACCGAGATTTTGGGGAATGCGCAGGGCGGTGAGGCCGCTGGCGCGCAGGAGATCGAAGAGTTCGTGCGGCAAGCGGCCCGCAAGTTCGCGCTCGGCGGCGCCTTCGGCGATTTTCTCGGTAATGGCGGGGAGACCTGAGAGAATCTCATCGCGCGAGCGAGGCTGGGAAACCGCCCGGCGCGGCTCGAAGTCGGATACGGTCATTGCTGGTCCCTGGCTGCTGCCGGTGCCCGGCAGAAACGTCAGGGCACGATACGCCGGGCCGCAAACAGATCAATAATGTACATGGAAATTGTAGACTATATGCCTTTGGGCACGCGGTTGAATTTTTCGCGGGAGGCCTAGTTTGGCGTGTGTGCCAGCTTGGTTTCGGCAACAACATTCCAGATGGCGTCAGCCAGCGCGGCTTTGCTCGTCACGGCAAAATCGCGTGGAGTCTGACCGCGTGCTAGGAGCGTGCCGCCATTGGTGCCGACCTGGAAGCCGGTTTCGCTGCTCTCGCCGATGCGGGCCACCGGGTTGGCGAATAGGAAATCCAGCCCCTTGCGCTCGAGCTTGAGCTGGCCGTTTTCAACGACGTCATCGGTTTCGGCGGCAAAGCCGAGGAACCACTGGCCACTGGCGGCGTCGCGGAGCGAGCCGAGCACGTCGACGGACGGCACGAGATCGAGCGTCGTGGCTTCGTTCGCGCGCTTGAGCTTTTTGGCGGAGGGCGTCGCTACGCGATAATCCATGACGGCGGCCGTGGCGATAACGCCACTGGTTTCGGGCAGGATTTTGAGGGCGGCGGCGGCCATTTCCTCCGCCGTGCGAACTTCGACGACGGAGAGACGTGAACTGGCGCCGGTCGGTGCCACGGGACGGATGACGCCCTTGTCGACACCAAGCACCATGCTGACGCGCGCGCCACGGCGGAGCGCTGCCTCGGCCATGGCGGCGCCCATGCGGCCGGTCGAATGATTGGTGATGTAGCGCACCGCATCGATCGGCGTGGTCGTCGGGCCGGAGGTGATGAGGACATGAACGCCGGCCAGATCCTGGCTGGTGGTCTCGTCGAGTTGAGAGTTGATCCCCTGGACGATGCTGTCGACGCTGGCCAATTTGCCGACGCCCACTTCGCCACAGGCCAAAATACCGGAGGCGGGATCGACGAAGCGTGCGCCGGTATCGGCAAGGCTGCGCAGGTGCGTCTGGGTGATCGGCTTGTTCCACATTACCGTGTTCATGGCCGGGGCGATGAGCAGCGGGGCTTCGGTGGCGAGGGCCACGGTGGTGAGGAGATCGTCGGCAAGGCCCAGGGCAAGCCTGGCGAGCGTGTTGGCGCTGGCCGGGGCAATGACGAACAGATCGGCCCAGCGTGCGAGATCGATATGCTCGGTGCCAGAAATGTCGGCGCCGAAAATGGCGGAACGCACAGGATTGCCGCTGAGGGTTTCGAGCACCAGCGGGGTGACGAACTGGGTGGCGCTTTCCGTGAGGATGCAGCGCACCTTATGGCCCTGCTTGGTCAATTGCGAGACGACATCGGCCATCTTGTAGGCGGCGATGCTGCCGGTGATGCCGATCAGGATATTGCTAGCCATTGAGCTGCCCATAGCGGAAGAGCCCCAGCAGCGTCAGGTCTGGCTGGATATCGAAGCGGGGCGAAAGGGTGATGAGCCGCGTGCAGCCGCCAGTGGCAATGAGCTTGGCGCCTTCGAGGTTGGCATCGCGCAGGAGGCGGTCGGCCAGGCCTTCGATCAAGGCTTCATAGCCCTGCAGAACGCCGCTCTGGATCTGCGTTTCGGTGGTGTTGCCGACGGCGCTTTGCGGCCGGACCAGCTCCACCGAGAAAAGCTTTGCCGCCCGGCTTTGCAGCGCCCGCCAGCTGGTATCGAGGCCCGGCACGATGGCACCGCCGACATAGGCCGGACGCGCGTCGATAAGGCAGAAGGTGGTAGCCGTGCCCGCATCGACCAAGAGGAAGGGCGGCTCGGCGATGGTCAGGGCGCCGGCGACATTGGCGAGACGGTCGGCGCCGAGCTGATCTGGAAAGGGCAGATCGAGCTCAAAGTCGCGCTTGAGTTTTGAGGAGACTGAAATCACCTCAATGGAGCGCTTGCCGCTCTGGCAGGCGCCCCGCACGGTCTTTTCGAGGACCGGAACGACCGTCGACAGGATCGCGCGGTCGGCAACTTCCCAGATGCTGGCCTGAAGGTGCTCAGCAAAAAGCTGGTGCAGATGCACCCGGTATTCATCGGCTGTTGCCAGCGGGTCGGTGCGAAAGCGCAATTCGCCCACGACCTTGCCGGCTTCGCTGAACAGGCCCGCTACTGTGTGGGTATTGCCGATATCGAGCAGCAGCCAGTGTTTCGTCATGTCGTAACCAGTCTTTCAGCCGTGCCTTATGCAGCGGCTTTCAAAACATGGGCGTCGTTGTTTCGCAAGCGGCGCAGATAGAGATCGACGAAATCTGCGGGGGCCGCCTCCTTGACACTGGGACGGGCGGCAAGGTTTTTCCGCCAGGCGGCGACCTTGGGCAGGTCTGCGGTCAGGCCCGTCACCGCCACCGTTTCAAGCGCATCGAGCTGGCGGAAAGCCGGAGCGAAAACGGCATCCACGAGGCTGAACTGGGTGCCGGCAAAGAACGGTCCGGCGATTGTGTCTTCGAGCCGGCGGAGCTTTGCCGCTAGCGCCTGGCTGGCACCATCGAGCTCGCTTTGGTCCTTGGCCGCGCTCAACCGCCAGAGATCGCCCAGGACCTGCGAACCGAACTCGATCCAGGAGCGGTGCTGCGCGCGTTCGAGCGCATCGCTCGGGTGGAGCCGCTTTTCGGTGATGGTATCTTCGAGATATTCAAGAATAACAGCGCTTTCGAAGACGATGGCAGGCTCGTGGCCATCGCGCTCGACCTTGAGCACCGGAACCTTGCCGAGGGGCGAGAGGGCCAGGAACCAATCGGGCTTATTGGCGAGGTCGATATAGACGACGTCGAAGGGCACGCCCTTTTCCTTCAGCGCAATGACGGCGCGCTGCACATAGGGACAGGTGGGGAAGCTGATCAGGGTGAGCTTGGACATGGAATTCTTCTATGACGGGCGACCAAGATTGGTCGGGCAAAGGCATGATGGGCCAGCATAACCGGTCGAGGTGCTTCAGGCGAGAAAGCCAGTGCCCCGCGAACCACGTGCCGGACAATGAAAGAGCGCATTACGGCCGCTCTCGGCAAAACCGTGTCGTGCTCCTGGGCGCGACTGGTCGGGCTGTCCCGTGATCGGACTCTTTTTTGCAGCTTGTTAAAGTTAACCAGAAATAGACCGACATGCTCAAATATTGGGCAGTGAATGCCAGCGCCCTTCAGGGCTGCTTTCGGCGTCTGGGAGGAAGAAGTGCGTCTTAATTCTCTACCCGTCAGGGTTTCCCTGTTCGCGGGACTTGTCATTGCATTGGTATTTTGTCTCGGAATGACCTTCCTGGTGCAGCGCATCGGAAGCTCGGTCGAGCAGCAGACAACGGAACTGCAGGCCGAAACGACGCGGTCGCTTTCCGAAAAGGTCTCGCGCGATCTGGTCCTCGCCAAACAGGCGGCAGCCGATATCGGCAGCGCCACGGCGGCGATGCGGAGCGCTGGTGTGCTTGACCGGGCCAGCTATGACAGCGTGCTTCAGAATGTGCTCGCCGAAAATCCGGAACTATTGGCGACCTGGGCAGCCTGGGAGCCGAACGCGCTTGATGGCAAGGATGCCGAATTTGCCGGCGTGGCGCCCTGGGACGCCACCGGACGTTTCGTGCCCTACTGGCAGCGCGGCGGCGGGCCGATCGTGCAGGAAATGCTGATCGACTATGACAAGCCCGGCGTCGGCGACTATGCGCTCTTGCCGAAAAACCTCGACCGGGCCGTGGCCATCGAGCCCTACCCTTACGTGGTCAGCGGCCAGGAAGTGCTGATCACCTCGTTCGGCGTGCCGATCAAGGTCAATGGCACCTATGTCGGCACGGCGGGCATCGACCTGTCGCTCGGCGCCATCAATGAAGAACTGGCGGCGATGCGTCCTTTCGAAACCGGCAATGTGGCGCTGGTTTCGGCAACAGGCATTGTCATCGCCCATCCTGATGCGAGCCTTGTCGGCACAACGCTGGCAGCTGATTCAGAACTGGCGCAAGTCGCCACGGCATCGAGCAAGAGCGACAGCTATGTCGAGGCAGAAGCCACCGGCTCGGACGGCGCGCCTTGGCGCTATATGGCGGTGAGTTTTGACGCAGGCGGCACGCAGGATCGTTGGAGCGTCGTCTCCATGGTGCCGCAGGCGACCCTTGGCGCCGCAGTCTCGGAAGCGCGCTGGACCATTATCGGGCTTTCGGCGATCTGCGTTATCGCCGCTGTCGGCATCGTCTTCGGGCTGATGCTGTGGCTGGTGGGCCGGCCGCTCAACCAGCTGGGCGCCACGGTCGAAACCATGGCTGATGGCAATTACGACCTGACCGTGCCCTTCATGATGCGGCAGGACGAAATCGGCACGCTGTCGCGCTCGGTGGAAGTGTTCCGCGACAATGGCATCAAGGTGGCGCAGATGACCGAGGCGGAAGCAGCCCGGATCATTCGGGATCGCGATGCGCGGGCGCAGATGATGACGGAGCTGCAATCGGCCTTCGGCAATGTGGTGGACGCCGCCATCGACGGCGATTTCTCGCGCCGGGTGGAAACGGAATTCCCCGATGCGGAGCTCAATTCGCTGGCGGCGGGGATCAACAAGCTGGTCGGTACGGTGGAGGGCGGGCTCGACGAAACCGGTCAGGTTCTGTCAGCCCTTGCTGATACCGACCTGACGCAACGAATTCGCGGCGACTATCGCGGCGCCTTTGCCAAGCTCAAGTCCGACACCAATGCCGTGGCCGATCGCCTGGCGGATGTCGTTGGGCAGTTGCGCGGCACTTCAAGGGCGCTGCGGACGGCTACGGCGGAAATTCTCTCCGGCGCAAATGATCTCAGTGATCGCACGACCAAGCAGGCGGCGACGATCGAAGAGACTTCGGCAGCGATGGAGCAACTGGCGCGGACCGTGATCGACAATGCCAGCCAGGCGGAAGTGGCTTCCAGCAAAGCGGGCGAGGTTTCCCGCTCGGCCGAAGAAGGCGGCAGCCTGATGGAAGAGGCCAATGGCGCCATGGACCGGATCACCCAGTCTTCGGCCAAAATCTCCAACATCATCGGCATGATCGACGACATTGCCTTCCAGACCAACCTGCTGGCTCTCAACGCCTCGGTCGAAGCAGCGCGGGCCGGTGAGGCGGGCAAGGGCTTTGCCGTGGTTGCCGTGGAAGTGCGGCGGCTGGCGCAATCGGCGGCCCAGGCATCTTCTGACGTGAAGCAGTTGATCGAGCAGAGCAGCGGTGAGGTTTCGGCAGGGTCGCGGCTCGTGGCCAATGCGGCCAATCGGCTGCTCACCATGCTGGAGGCGGTGCGCGAGAACAACGAACTGCTCGGAAGCATAGCCCGCGGCAGCCGCGAGCAGGCTTCAGCCATCGAGGAAGTGACCACCGCCGTGCGGCAGATGGACGAGATGACCCAGCACAATGCGGCGCTGGTCGAGGAGATCAACGCTTCCATCGAACAGACGGAGGCGCAGGCGACCGAGCTTGATCGTGTGGTCGATGTGTTCAGGCTGGCTGATAGCGGCTCACGCAGTGCTACGCCGGATCGCCGGACTGCTCCGCGGAAGCCTGCGCCGGTCTACCGGAGCCAAGGCAGTGCGGCTATCGCGCAGGATTGGTCGGAGTTTTAGTGCCGCCCCAAAATGCAGTCATTGCCCGGCGCGTCCGGGCAATGACGCTACCACCTGAGGCCCGATGGGCTGGGGCGCTTGAAGTGTTCGGTCAGGGCGATCAGCACGACCATGTGCAGGCGCTCTTTCGAGCCGGGATCCTTGAGGCATTTGACGCGGGACGACACGGTGAATTTGAGGCCATTGCGCAGCCCCGTTGCCGTATAGGAGAGCAATTGGGCGGCAGCGTCATAACTGGCTGCTACGACCTTGAACTCCATCGTCGACATCGCCCTCGTCCACCAACCGACCGAAGCCATCATGGACCCGAGGGGCGGATTCCTTCAAGGGGTGCGATCGATCCCGTCGACCCACACATGGGCAATATTGGCGCGTGTCGTGCCGTAAATGAGCTTCTCGAACACAGCATCAGGGCTCGTTTCGTCGAAAAGGCGGATGGCGCCGGCTCGCGCATTTGTGTCCACGGCGAGGACGTCGAAGCGATAACCGGGCGCGATGATGCCAATGGGAAGATCGAGCGCGACACCACCGCCCGATGTCGCGAGATGGAACGCTGTGACGAGGTTGACCGCAGAATTTGGGCGGCCGCGTTTGTCAGCCGGCAAGGCAGGGTCAGTGCCTTCGGCGAGCATGCGGGAGGACTGGACCGTAGTGCGGACGGCTTCGAACATTGAGGCGGAGGGGCCGCCGGAGATGTCGGTGCCGAGGCCGACATGCACGCCCTTTTCCAGTGCATGGCGCAACGGGAAGACGGAATTGGCGAAATAGATATTGGACAGGGCGCAATGGGCCACCGCGGCGCCGCGGGAGGCGAGGCGGTCCATGTCCTCGTCGGTGAGAAAATTGGAGTGGGCGAGGACGCTTTTACGCGTCAGTAGCCCAAAGGAGTCGAGTGCGGCGGCGTCGGTGATGCCGAACCGGGAGAGCACGTGACCATGGGCCCAGTCGCTTTCCGAGCAATGAGTCTGGACGTGGCAGCCGCATTCCTGCGCCAGGGCGCCGAGGCCGATGAGGGCTTCGGCGGTGCAGGACGGAATGAAGCGCGGGGTGATGACCGGAAGGACGCGCCCTGCCCCGTTTTCGGGGTGGCTGCGGATGTGGTCGATGACGGCACGGGTTTCGGCGACTGCGGTCTCGGCGTTGTCGTCACGATAGTATTCGGGACAGGCGGCAGGGTCGTCCATCACGACCTTGCCGACGAGGGCGCGCTGGCCTTTTTCGAGGCAGATATCGGCGAGGAGTTTTGTCGCCGCTTCGTGCTGGGTGGCGAAATAGAGGGCCGTGGTGGTGCCGGTGGCGAGGAGGTCATCGACGAGGGCGGTATAGCGCTCGCGGGCGAAATCGAGGTCGGCATAGCGGGCTTCGAGCGGAAAAGTGTATTTTTTCAGCCAGACTTCCAGCGGCTCATCGAGAGCGAGGCCGAGCTGGGGGTATTGGGGCGCGTGGATGTGGAGATCGACGAGGCCGGGGAGACCGTAGTACCCCTCGGGCAAGCGATGGAGACGGTCGCCGAGTTCGGCTTCGACCAATGTCCGCATGGAATCGCCGGCGGGGTGGATGTCGGTGATTGTGCCGGTCTCATCGACGCGGATGAGGACGTTTTCCAGCACCTCCAGCCGGTCGCGAGTGGGCGCGTGGAAGAAGGTGCCGATGATGCCTGCGCCGGAAATATTCATGTTCACCAGACGATCTTGTGCGTTTCGCCCGTTTGTACATTCACGAAGCCTTCCGGGCAAAGCTCGGAGGGGGCGACGAGCACCCAGCGCCAGGGCGAACAGGTGAGCGTGGCGAAGATCAGGAATTCGGGGAAACCGGGCTTCCACCGATTCATGGCGGCAGGCGCATAGACCCAATCGACCTGCTCGGCGCGGGCGAGGAATGCCTTCATGTCAGCGTCGAACGTTTCGGCGGGGCGCGCGGTCATCAGGCCGGCGATTTCGAGGCGGACTTCGGCGACGACTTCGCCTTTGTGCACAAGCACCCAACCGCCATCGTTTTCGGCGAGGCGATTGACGGCCTTGGCCATGGCCGCGTCCGAGGAGCCGATGCACCAGATATTGTGACTATCGTGGGCGACAGAGCAGCAGAGCGCCGTGTCGGGGTCTGAGGGGCCGACGCCGCTCCAGAACATCGAGGCGACTGCGCCATCGCCGCGATAGCGGTCGATCATCGACCATTTGGTGATGAGTTTTTGGGGGGCACGCTGCACTTCGCCGTTTTCGACCGGCAGGGTTTCGACGGCGAAATCCTCGTTCCAGGCGAAGGGCCGGGAGATGGCGGCCTGCATGGTCAAGCGGCCGGGGTCGGCCTTGATGGCAAAGTCAGCGGCGGTCAGGGTGCGGCCAATATTGACGGAGCCAGAAGCCCAATCGGGCCAGTCGACGCGGACGTCTGGGCCGGCATAGGTCTTGCCGTTCGAAACGAGCTGGCCGTCGGAATAGACATGAGCGATGTCGATCGAGGGGACATCGCGCAGAAGCACTATGTCGGCATAACGTCCTGGGGTGATCGAGCCGACCCACTGGTCGATGCGCATATGGCGCGCGGGATTAATGGTGGCGCATTGGATGGCGATCTCGGGCGAGAGGCCGTAGTGGATCGCATGGCGAACGTTGTGATCGGTGGCGCCATCCTTCAACGTATCGCTGGCGCTGCGGTCGTCCGTCGTGAAGGCGATGTTCGACCAGTCCTTCAGGCCCTTTGCGAGAAGGCCGGGAATTATGGCATCATAGGAGAAGGGACGCAGTTCGGTGAAGAGGCCGCGCAGCAGGCGGTCCCAGGTTTCTTCAAGGGCCCAGACTTCGTGGTCGGAGGAGAGGCCGGCGGCAGCGAAGGCGGAAATGTCGTGGAGGTCGGTGAGGCCGTTGCCATGGCCTTCGACGACGCCGCGCATTTCAAAGGTGGCGCGGATCATGCCCCACATGCGCTGATAGCCCGGATTGGTCGGGTCCCAGACCGAGGGCCAGTCCATGACTTCGTCGAGACTGGTTACCGAGAGGAGTTCGGAGAGGAACTGCTTTTGCTCCTCGTAACCAAAATAGCCGCCGGATTGCTCCCACGGCGTGGGCGGCACGGCGGAGCCGGGCTGGATGAACACTTTTAGGGGCGAGCCGGCGCGGCGGGCTTTTTCCCAGAACTCGATGTTTTTCGGGCCGTTGACGTTGGCGAACTCGTGGCTCGCCTCGCAGGTCCAGGTATTGCCGCGCGGCAGGACCAATTCGGCTTCGAAATCGGGCGTCAGGTGGGTGGATTCGATGTGCTTGTGCACTTCGCCGAAGCCGGGGACGGCCGAGAGGTCGGGATAGGAGACGCGTTTGGTGACTTCGCCGCGATAGGAGCCGATGGGGCCGACATAGGCGATGCGGCGGCCGGAGACGATGATCTCCTGGTTTTCCATCCACTCATTGGCGTGGACGGCGAGGAGGCGGCCGACCTCGATGGCGAGATCGGCGGGCTTTTTGCCGAGCGAAACGAGTAGTAAATGCTGACGGACTGTTACCTCTTGGGCAGCATCAAGGATCAAATCGTCAGGTTGCGTCATATCTTGGAAAGAGTCCGCATCTGCCGGGCACGCTGCGCACGGTAGGAAAAGAGGATGAGGGCGAGGACCGTCACCACGAAGGGGATGGTCTGGATCATCTCACCGGGGATCCAGTTGAAGAGATTGGGCATGACAATGGCGAGGGCTTCGAAGATGCCGAAGAGCAATGCTGCAAGCATGGCACCGACCGGATGACGGGCGCCGAGCAGCACGGCGCCAAGGGCGATGAAGCCACGACCGGCGGTCATGTCACGGGTAAAGCCGATATAGTTGAACATGGCGAGCTGGGCGCCGCCAATGCCGGCCAGAGCGCCTGAAGCCACAAGACTCCACGCGCGGACTTTTGCGACGGGAATGCCGGCCGCTTCGGGCGCTGCCGGATATTCGCCGACGCCACGCAGCCACAGGCCATAGGGCGTGCGGAACAAAAAGTACCAGACCGCAAAGACCATGAAGACGCCGAGCCAGGAGAGGATCGAGTGGCCGGAGAGGAGGCTCTTCAGCGTCGGTCCCACGGCCGGGATGGCTTCGAGGAAAGAGAGGTCCACCGCCGGTACGGCTTTGGAGGGCAGGTTGATGGAGGTGCCCTTGTCGCCGCCGGTGGCGCGCGAGAGGGCGAAGACGGTGCCACCCGTGGCGAGGATGTTGACGGCAAAGCCGACGAGGATGATGTCGGCCTTCAAACGGAGATGGAAGAAGGCCATCAGCGCGCCGAGCATGGCGCCGGCCGCGACGCCCGAAAGCACGGCGACATACCAGGGGGCATAGACCGAAACGATGACGGCGGTCAGTGCCGCAATCAGCATCATGCCTTCGAGAGCGACGTTAAGGGCGCCCGACAGGTCGGAGATGAGGCCGCCGAGCGCTGCAAAGAGTAGCGGCGTGGTGGTGCGAACGACGGTGACGAAGAAGGTGGCGGAAAAGACCGTGAGCAGGAGTTCGATCATTTTGCGGCCTCCGGCGTAGCGGCATTGGCTGATTTCTGGCCCATGAGGCGCGCGAAGAGCTTTTTGCCCGGCAGGGAGAAGGACGAGGCGACGAGCAGAATGATGATGGCCTGGACCACGGAGATCATTTCGGTGGGCACGTCGGTGCGGATGCCCATTAGCTGGGCGCCCTGGCGGAGATAGCCATAGGCCAGGGCAACGATGGGCACGGCGAGTGGCCGGGAGCGGGCGACGATGGCGATGAGAATGCCTTCAAAGGCGAGGTTGCCGTCAAAATTCTGCGCCAAATTGCCGAAGGCGCGGCCCTGCACGAAGACCGAGCCGAGAAGACCGCCAAAGGCACCGGCGACGGTCATGGCCGAGACCATGATGAAGCTCGAGCGGATGCCGGCATATTCGGCAAATTTGGGATTGTGGCCCACAAGGCGAAGTTTCAGGCCCCAACTGGTGCGATAGAGCAGGAACCAGACGGCGAAGGTGGCGACAAGGGCAATGACGATGCCGAGATCGAAGCGCGTGCCGGGAAGGATGGCGGGGAAGATCGCTGTGTCTGGGAACTTTGCCGTCATCAACTGGCCGGTGCCGGCGGGCGCGAGATGGGCGCGGATGAGGTAGTTCACCACCAGAATGGCGATGTAGTTGAGCATGAGCGAGGAGACGATTTCGCTCGCACCAAAACGGGCCTTGGCATAGCCGGGAATGAAGCCATAGACGGCACCCGCGCACATGGCGGCGAGCATGGCGATCGGGATCGCCAGGTGTGTCGCGCCGATGGGCGACATGGCGATAAGCGCGGCGAAAAGGCCGCCCATATAGACCTGACCCTGCACACCCATGGAGAATTGCCGCGCCTGAAAGACGAGGCTGAAGGCAAGGCCGGTGAGGGTCAATTTGGCAACGTCGTCGATCCAGAGGCCCATGGTTCGGTTGGACGAGAGCGGCGCGGCGAGGAGGGTCTGGAAGGCGGCGCCGGGATCGGCCGATGTAAGAAGAATGACGACGAGGGCGACGGCCAGGGCAATGACCAGCGCGGTCAGGGCGCGGCCGGTTTCGTTGCGAATGGTTTTCCAGCGGGAGGGAGAGGTGGTGCTCATTGGAGGGCTGCCCGCATGGTTTCGGGGTCCTGGCTCGAGAGGCCAAGCATATAGGTGCCCAGCGTTTCGGCGGTGAGGTCATCGGAATTGACGAAGGCGGCAACGATCTTGCCGCGATAGAAGACGACGAGGCGATCGGAGAGCGCCAGGAGTTCGGAGAGGTCGGCAGAGCTCAGCAGCACCGCGGCGCCACCATCGCGGGCGTCAGTGAGGGACCTCCAGATGAACTGGGTGGCGCCGAGATCGACGCCGCGGGTCGGCTGATTGACGAGGAGCAGTTTGGGCTGTTCCGAGAGTTCGCGGGCAACCACGACCTTTTGCATATTGCCGCCCGAGAGCGTGCCGACGGCATAGCCGGGCCCGCCGGAGCGGATGGAAAAACGCTCGATCAGCGAAAGGGCATTGGCCTTCATTGCCTTCAAATCAAGGAGGCCATTGCGCACGAAACGCTTGTCGGCAAGGCGCGTAGCGATGAGGTTTTCGGCGATGGTGGCGCCGGTGGCGAGGCCGCGGGCGATGCGGTCTTCGGGGATGCTGGCAAGGCCCTGTTCGCGGCGTTCGAGGACGCTTTTGGGGCCAAGGCTCGTGCCATTGAGATAAATGACGCCATCGGCCACGGGGCGGAGGCCGGCAATGGCTTCGAGCAGTTCGGCCTGGCCATTGCCCTCGACGCCGACGAGGCCGAGAATTTCGCCCGAATGCACCTTGAGGTTGAGGTCCTGGGCGATGGTGACGCCGCTCTCGGCGGTCAGTTTCAGCGCCTTGACCTCGCAGGCCACATCGCCGCGGGTCTTGGCGCGATCGACGCGCAGGGCGATTTCGCGACCGACCATCATGGTGGCGAGGCTGTCCTCGGTGACATCCCTGGCATTGACGGAGCCGACGGTCTTGCCGCCGCGCATGACGGTGATGCGATCCGAAATTTCCAGAACTTCGGGGAGCTTATGCGCGATGAAGATGACGGTGCGGCCCTGAGCGACCAGCGCGCGGACGGCGACGAAAAGCTCTTCGACCTCCTGCGGCGCGAGCACGGCCGTGGGCTCGTCGAGAATGAGAATGCGCGCGTCCCGATAAAGGGCCTTGAGGATTTCCACCCGCTGCTGCTGGCCGACAGGGAGTTGGCCAACCGGCGGCAGGGGATCGACCGCAAGACGGAACTTTTCGGAGAGCGCGCGCACTTTTTCGATCGCCTCGCGGCGGTCGAACGTTATGCCGTTGCGCGGCTCGGAGCCGAGCACGACGTTTTCATAAACCGAGAAGGAGGGGACCAGCGAGAAGTGCTGAAAAACCATGCCGATGCCGTGGTCGATGGCTTCGCGCGGATTGGCGAAGCTGACGACTTTGCCATCGAGGCGGATTTCGCCGCGATCGGGCTGTTCGATACCGAACAGGATCTTCATCAGCGTGGATTTGCCGGCACCGTTTTCGCCGACGACGGCATGCACCTCGCCCGCCGAAACGGAGAGATTGACCCCGTCATTGGCGACAGTGCCGCCGGGATAGGTCTTGCCGATGGAAATGGCTTCGAGCAGCGGCGCCATCGCGGATCCTCGTAAAAACAAAAACCCCGCCCTTTGGAAAGGGCGGGGTCTGAAGGCTTAGTTCATGGCGCTTTCGACGGTGATTTCGCCGGCGATGATCTTGGCTTCCTGAGCATCGACTTCGGCGCGCACTTCGGCGGGAACGAGCTTTTCATAAAAGCTGTTCTTGGAAATGCCCACGGCACCATCGGCAAGGCCGAGGATCAGGTTGGTGCCATAGGGGGCAGTGCCTTCGATGGTCTGCTGCAGGGCGGTGAAGAGCGAGTCACCGACCTTCTTTTCGACCGAGGTGAAGATCACATCGGCCTGGGCCGGATCGGTCGGAGCGAAGATTGCCGCCTGATCGCTGTCGACCCCGACAGCCAGCTTGCCTTCATCACGTGCGGCCTGTAGCGCGCCGATGCCGGTGCCGCCGGCAATCGGGAAGACGATATCGACGCCCTGAGCGAACTGGGCCAGCGCCAGTTCCTTGCCCTTGGCCGGATCGGTGAAGGAACCGGCGACGGCGCGGGTTACTTCCACATCGGGATTAGCAGCTTTGGCACCCTGCTCGAAGCCGAGGGCGAATTCGAGAATGGTCGCGCCTTCGACGCCGAGGATTTCACCGAGCTTGCCGGTCTTGGAGATTTTCGCGGCCGCATAGCCGGCCAGGTAGCCGGCGGTCGAAACGCGATAATTGATGGCGAGAATGTTGGAATTGGCGCCGCCGGTGAAATCGGGGGCATCATCGAAAATGATGAATTTTGTATCGGGATATTCCGGGGACAGCTCGGCCATGAAGCCGGTCATTTCCCAGGTGCCGCCGATGACGACATCATAACCCTGGTCGGTGGCATCGGCCAGAGCCGGCTGCCAGCGGCCGCGATCGAGGCCGGCTTCGATGACGGTGACATCAACGGGAAGCTCGGCTTCGGCGCGGTCGAGGCCGGCAGCGGCGGAGTCAAAGAAGCTCTTGTCGCCGAGATTGCCGTGGACGACCAAGGCAACCTTGAGCGGGTTTTCCTTGGTGTATTCCTGCGCCATGACGGCACCGGCGGAAACCGAGGCCAGGAGGCCTGCAGCAAGCAGGCCGCTAAAAGCGCGACGCGAGAATTTAGGCATGGACATTGACGGAGCTCCCTTGGCTTTGTCAGATATTGGCGCGGTAGGCGACGGAAGCGCGATAGAGCGCCACGAGGCGATCAACCCTGGCTTCCTCGATAATGGTCACCATGGGCGTGCCCAGGCGGCCGGTTGGATCAACCACCGTCATGCCGCGGGTGATGCCGGGCGAAAGCGCCACATCCATCGAGGCACGCAGGGTCTTGGTCACGAGTTCCGGCTCGATCACCGCGGCAATGGCCAGGGGATCAACGAAGCGGAAGTGGTCGGGGCCGCCATAGCCGACCGTGGTGCGGCGGGCATGTTCGACAAGAGCGACCGAAAAGGTCTTTTCCGGGCTTTCCGGAATGTCCTTCAAGAGGGCCTCGACTTCGTCGCCGGTCATGAAATGGGTAACGCAGGGTTCCCATGGGGCGATGAGCATTTCAATCTCGGTGCCAAAAACGATGGCAGCGGCTTCCGGGTCGGCATAGATGTTGAATTCGGCAGCCGGGGTGGTGTTGCCGCGGCCATAGACGGTGGCGCCCATGATGGTGAGCTGGCCGATGCCGGCGGTGATATCGGGCGCCAGACGCAGCGCGAGCGCCAGATTGGTCAGCGGCCCGATCATCAGGATATCGACCTTTTCACCAGCCTTGGCGGCCGCGCGGAAGGTGTCGACGAGATAGCCGACGCCGTTGGTGCCAGCGACTTCCGGAATCTTTGCCGGACGCGGGGCGCCGCCGAGGCCGTCTTCACCGTGGATATACTTTGCGTCGATGACCGGCTGGGTCAGCGGACGATCGGCGCCCTTGTGCACCGGCACTGAGCCTTTGCCGGCGACTTCGAGCACGGTGAGAATATTGCGGGTTGCCGCATCGAGGCCGACATTGCCGAAGACGGTGGTGATCGCGTCCGGCGTACGGCCATTGGCGATCAGCATGAGAAGGGCCTGTGCGTCGTCGACGCCGCCATCAGTATCGAGAATGAGTTTTCTTGCCATTATGCCACTTTCCGGGCCGCTTCGACGCGCGCCCAGAAATCCTTGTAGGTGTTTGAGTAATCGGCCCGGATCTCGGAGAAGGGCCGACGCAGGAGCTGCCTGTCGGCCACCAGCTGCTCGCCGGCGACATAGACATGGCGCACATCCCGTCCACTTCCCGAATAGACGAGAAGCGTTTCGATGTCAGGGGTTTCAGAATAGCCCGCACCGGAAATATCGAGGGCAATGATATCAGCGGATTTGCCTATTTCGAGTGAGCCGATCTCGTTTTCGAGGCCCAGAGCCTTGGCGCCCTCGATGGTCGCCATGCGCACCAGTTCGGCGCTGGAAATGGGCTGCGCCCTGCCCTCGCGATGCGAAGCAACGAGGCCGGCGACGCGCATTTCGTTGATCATGTCATAGCCGTTGTTGGCGGCGACATTGTCGGTGCCGAGCGCCACGGTGACGCCGGCTGCTTTCAAATCCACGACTGGACATATGCCTTCGCGGCCGGAGCGGAGGCCCGCCGTGGCATTGTGGGAAATGGATGCATGCGGGGCGCGAGCAAAAACCTCGATGTCTTCGGGACTGAGATCGAGGCAGTGCGCAGCGTGGATGCGGCCATTGAAGAAGCCGAGCTTTTCGAGCGCGACGGCAGCCGTCGTGCCATAGCGGCGTTCGGTTTCTTCATTGTCCTCGGGACCGCAGGCCATGTGCAAGTGCAGACCCACGCCATATTCATTGGCGACCGCAACCTCGGCCAGCAGCAGGTCTTCGGTATTGTCGACATAGGGCGCGTGCGGACCGAACCAGGGGATAACCCGACCATCAGCGGAGCGCTGCTGTTTCAGGAAGTTCGTGGCTAGAGCCAGCTCCTCTTCGCCGCGCTGCTTGTCGCCGAGCTGCACGATGCCATAGGCGATCACGGCGCGAAGGCCGGCTTGCTTGACCCCTTCGGCAATCTCTTCGGCGAAGAAATACTGGTCGCAGAAGGTCGTCGTGCCCGTAAGAACCATTTCGGCGCAGGAGAGGGCGACGGCGGGACCAATATCTGAGGCGACCAGCGACAGTTCCGGCTCGCGGATGGAATTGTACCAGCCTTCCATGGTGAGAAGGCTTTGCCCTTCGGACCGACCACGGAAAAGCACCATGGCTGAATGAGTGTGGGCATTGACGAGGCCCGGCATGACCACATGGCCATCGAGCGCCTTTACGTCGTCGAAATCACTGTCCGGCGGGCAGGTCTCCATGGGGCCTACGCCGGTTATCCGTCCGTCAACAAAGGCCACCCAGCCGGAGGGAAAGACGGCATTGCCGCTATCCACAGTGAGAACCGTTGCATTGCGAAGGAGTGTAGAACCCATTTGACCTATCGCTAGTAAAGCGCTTTACATAGCTGATCTAACGACGGTTTCGCGGGGGTTGTCAAATGCTATCACGCTGGATTTGCACAAGCGCTCACCGCACGAGATTTCTGCATATTTCTTTGGCAGCCTGCCTATGAGTATCAATCCGTTTGCCGCGGATTCAGCCGTTCCTGCGCGCCTTGCGGCGATTGGACCCGAGGTTCGTGCGGCTATAGCCGCGCGGGTGAAGGCGGCGATTTCGCCGCGAAACAGGCAGCCGGCGAGCAATGATGGCAGCGTGCTTGCGGCCGGCGTCGCCACTGAACTCGTGAGCGAATTCGGCCTCGCTTCCGTGCGCGATCTCATGTGTCTGCTGCTCGATGTTGCCAAAAATATTGCGCGCCCCAGCATTTCCGATTTTCATGTCGGTGCGGTCGGGCTCGAGGCGGAAACGGGCAATCTCATCCTCGGCGGCAATGTCGAATTTCCGGGCACGCATCTTGGTTTTACCCTCCATGGCGAGGGTTTTGTCTTCATCCGCGCCATGAGCCGGGGCACCAATATTTCGGTGATTGCCATTGGCGAGGCGCATCCCTGCGCCCATTGCCGGCAGTGTCTCGCCGAATATGCAGCAAGCGACAAACTCGAATTGATCGATCCCCTGGGGCACACGCTGACGCTGGCCCAGCTTTATCCTTGGCCGTTCGATCCCAATTATCTCGGGGAGCGCGGCGCCGTGCCGGGCCTCGAACTCTGGCCGGCGCTGAAATTTGACGGAGACTCTGCCTCGCCCCAGTCCGACGCACTGCTGGCCAAAGGACGGCGCAGCCACTCGCCCTATAGCAAATGCCCCGGCGCAGTGCTGTTGCACCTGAAGGATGGAAACGCGGTGTTGGGTCTCGCCATCGAGAGCGTCGCCTTCAACCCCACGATCCATCCCATTCAGGCGACCGTGGTTGATCTGCTCGCCCATGGCTACAGCTATGCTGACATCTCAGCGGCAACGCTCGGAACGGTGCGCGGCGGCGCTGTCGACTATTCGGTGAGCACGCGCGAACTGCTGGCGCGTGTGGCGCCAGACGCGCCCTTGCAGATCCTGGGATGGACGCCATGAGCAGCTCGGATTTTTCCCGCACCCCCTGGGTCGATGTTGCCAAGCGTATCGAGGATGGCACGTTGGCCGTACTCGCTCTTGGCGCCTGCGAGCAGCATGGTGCACACCTGCCGCTGACCACCGATACCGACATGGCCCATGGCGTCGGCAAGCGCCTCGCGGACGAACTCGACGCGCTGCTTCTGCCGCCGATCACTTATGGCGATGCCTGGACCGCCAGCGCCTATCCCGGCACGATTTCCATCTCGCCGCGCACGCTGCAGGCGATGATGGAGGATATCGGCCACGAACTGCTGCGCATGGGCGTGCAGGGCCTCGTGATCGTCAATGGCCATTTTGGCAATCGCGAGCCAATGCTGCTTGCCGCCCGCACGCTGACGACGGCCGGCCTGCCCGTGTGCCATCTCGACTATCCCGGGCTCGAGCGGTTCGCCGCCGAAATCTGCGACAGCCAGCCGGCGGGACCGGGTTTTTATCACGCCGATGAGGTCGAAACGGCGATCATGCTGGCGGTCGCGCCCGAGGGCGTCGATATGGAGCGGGCGGCCCCCTTCTATCCCAGCTTTCCGCCGACCTTTGGCACCGAACCCTTGCAGTTTCGCGACTTTAATCCCTCCGGCGTTTTCGGCGATCCGCGCCCGGCCACTGCCGCCAAGGGCGAGGCGCTGATCGCGGGCATTCTGGGCGAGAGCCTGCACATTGTCGCGGCCTGGAGGGAGCGTCATGGCATCTAGGGGGCAGAGATGGCCACGCTGAGCGATGTCGCTGCCGAGGCCGGGGTGTCGCCCACGGCCGTGTCGCGTTATCTCAACAATCGTATCGACCTGCCCCAGGCAACGCGCGACCGGATCGATGCGGCCATAGCCAAACTCGACTATCGCCCCAATCTCCTGGCGCGCCGCCTCTCCACCGGCAAGTCCGAAGCCTTCGCGCTCGTCACGCCCGACATTGCCAACCCGTTCTTTGCCGAATTGGCTGCTGCCGTCGAGCGCCAGGCCCATGCCAGCGGCTATTCGGTCTATATCACCTCCACGGGCGGCCATGCCGATGCTGAGATCAATGCGATCCGCCGCATGGCCGACAGCCATGTCGATGGGCTGATCATGACCACCAATCGGGTGGATGACGGCTCGCTCGCCAATCTCCTGGCGGGCAGGGAAAATGTCGTGTTGCTCGACGAAGATATCGATGGCGTCAGCGTGCCGCGGGTTTTCGTGGACAATGCGGAAGGCACCTATCTCGCCGCGCAGCATCTCATCGCCATGGGGCACAGGGATATTGCGTTGATCGGCGGACCGCACCGGCTGATGAGCGTCAACGAGCGTCTCGCCGGTTTTACCCGTGCCATGGACGAGGCCGGCCTGCCGGTGCGTCCGGGCTGGGTGCTGCTGGGCGACTATACGCGCGACTATGGCGTGGCGGCCGCTTCAGTACTGCTGGACGCCGTCGATCCGCCGACCGCCATCCTCGCCTGTTCCGACTACATCGCCATCGGCGTCATGCAGGTCGTGCGAGAACACGGGCTATCCATTCCCAATGATATCAGCCTCGTCGGCTTCGATGACATGGCTTTTGCCGCCCTTGTTGATCCGCCGCTGACCACTATCCGCCAGCCGGTCGCCGCTATGGGCGAGCTGGCCGTAAAGCATCTCCTCGCCCTTCTCGAAGGGCAAACCCCGCCAGCCGAGACAAGGCTGCCGGTCGAATTGGTGACGCGCCAATCCGTCGCCGCCCCCTCTAGATAAGGCCTGACCATGACAAAGCGCATCCTGATCGCCGGTGAATCCTGGACCGTGCATTCGATCCACCAGAAGGGCTTTGATAGTTTTACGACCACCGAATATGCCGAAGGCGTGCGCTGGCTGAAGGCGGCGCTCGAAAAGGGCGGCTGGGACGTGACCTTCCAGCCTTCGCATGTCGCCGCCCGCGAGTTCCCGTTCACCGCCGAAGAACTCGCCGCCTATGACGTCGTTCTGCTTTCCGATATCGGCGCCAATACGCTGTTGCTGCATCCCGAGACTTTTACGAAGTCAAAGGTCTTGCCCAACCGCCTGGCCTCGATCCGCGACTATGTCGTCAAAGGCGGCGGCCTCGTCATGGTCGGCGGCTACCTGACCTTCCAGGGCATCGACGCCAAGGCGCAATATGCTGGCTCACCTATCGAAGAGGCCCTGCCCGTAACCATCGAAAAGGGTGACGATCGCGTCGAGGCACCGCAGGGTATTGAACCGGTGGTTGCCGATGCTGGCCACCCCATCGTAGCCGGCCTTGAAGCGACCTGGCCAATCCTCCTCGGCTACAACCGTATCGCCGCCAAACCGGACGCGACGCTGGTCGCCAGTGTTGGCCAGGATCCGCTCATCGTTGCCGGCAATTTCGGCAAGGGTCGCAGTGTCGCCTTCGCTTCCGATTGCGGCCCGCATTGGGCGCCGCCGCCCTTCGTCGATTGGGCCGGCTACGAAAAGCTCTGGACGCAGCTTTGCGATTGGGCTGCAGGCAAGGCCTGATCTGGCTTGCTCCGCCAAGCCGCCCTATGGGACAATGCAAGAGGTCGGCGCCACGGCGCCGACCTATCTATTTTGAGACTGGATATTCCGTGAGCACTCCCCTTCCCGACGACCTTATTGTCAACGCCAAGGACGAAGTGGCGATCCGCAAGCATCTTGCCCTCGTCGCTCTGGGCAAGAAACCGGCGGATCGTTCTGTGCGGGTCGGGCGACTGCTCGATACCTATGGGCGCAATTGGCATGAGGATCAGGAGATCATCATTTCGGGTCGACGCGTCGCCTGGGTCGGGCCGGCTGGCGCCTATCCCGGCGAGGTCGGCGAACGGATCGACCGCCGGCAGTTCAGCGCCGTGCCCGGCTTTGGCGAGGTGCATAAGCACATCGAATCGAGCCACCTGACGCCCGAATGGGAGGCGGCGCTGGTGCTGCCGCATGGCTGCACCTGGACCTGCGAGGCGAGCCATGAGTTTTCCAACGTCAATGGCCCCAAAAATCTCGAATTCTGGCTGACGGCGCGGCGCGCCGGCTCGCCCGCAAAGATCTTCCCGCTGCCCGGTTCGGCAGTGCCGCCGACCGCCTATGAGTGGGGTGGTGGGCATTTTGGTTTTGCCGAACAGAACGAATTTCTGCGCGATCACCTGTTGGTCGCTGGCCTCGACGAGGTGATGGATTGGCCGGCGGTGTGGAACCCGGAAAACCCCTCGCATGAGCGGCTCTGGGGCATGATCGAAGCCACCTTTGCGCAGCGCGGCGTGGTGGAAGGCCATGCCGCCGGCATGCGCGCCATCAATGATATCAACGCTTTCGCCGGTGCCGGCATGGCTTCGGACCATGAGGCCTGGACGCCGGAAGAGGTTGCCGACAAGTTGCGGCGCGGCCTCTTCATGGAGCTGCGGCCGCATTCGCTCAAAGACATCATCGCGGGGCTCCTGGCACAGGGCCAGCAGGACTGGTCGAATTTCGCGCTCTGCACCGACGATCGCAGCGCGTCGGATACGATGAAGCTTGGCGCGACCGACCACAATGTCCGTCTCGCCATGGAAGCGGGATTGCCGCTCGAGATCGCCGTGCAGCTCGTAACCATCAATCCGGCACGCCACATGCGGCTGACGCCCTGGGTTGGCGCGATCGCGCCGGGGCGCTTTGCCGACCTGGTGCTGCTCGACGACGAGCAAACACTCGGCATTGCCGAGGTTTGGGCAGACGGGCTGCAGGTTTCTGCGGGAAAAACCTATACGGCCGATGTGCCAAAAATCGACTGGCCGGAATGGGCGACGTCTTCCGTCAATGTCCAGCGCCAGCTGACCACCGAGGATTTCGCGATTGCCGCTCCGGCGAATCGTCAAAGCGTCAACGCGGCGCTGCTGCGTCCCTTTCATTGGCATGATGAGTTCATCACGACCGAACTGCCCGTAGTCGATGGCTTGGTGCAGCGCGACAGCGAGCGCAACATCACGAAATTTGCCATCGTCGATCGCTTTTCCGGCGAAGCACGAACGGCAAAGATGTTCTGGCTGGGGACGGGACCGAAGACGCCCGATACGGCCCTCGCCTGCTCGATGGGCCACGACAAGCACAATATCTGGGTTGTCGGCTCGTCCGACGAAGCCATGGCGCTGGCGGTCAACACGCTCAACGAGATCCAGGGCGGCTGGGCGCTGGTCAGCGGCGGCAAGGTCTTGGCGACGGTTCGCTACGAGGTTGGCGGGTTGATGACCTGCCGGCCGGCGCCAGAACTCGACAAGGAAATGGTCGAACTATACCGCCAGGGCGAGACCATTGAATGGATGTATGAACCAACCTTCTCGCCGCGCTGGTGGCCAGGTTTTCCGGAACGCCTGGCCTTTGCGACGCTGACCTGTTCGCCCTGGCGCTGGGTGCTGGTGGCGCCATCGCCATTGGTGCCGGACGGTTTCGTCAATGTTTCCAATGGCCAGACGCATCCAATTGTCTGGTAGAAATGCAAAAGGCGGGCTTTGAGCCCGCCTTTTTCGTATCTGCTGCCGACGCTCCGGCGCCCAGCTACTCAGTCTGGTTCTAAACGACAAAAGGCCCTCGCTAGAGCGAGGGCCTTTTGTAATTTTGCATTGTAAAGAGACAT